>CAZEJT010000002.1:0-499340 GCA_964512655.1 uncultured Chlorobiaceae bacterium
TGCCCTCGAAACACGTAGGCGGACTTGACTTTGTACATAGCAGGCGCCGGCTTTACACGGCGTTTTATCCATCAAACCTCAAAGAGCGCGGCTAGGGGGGTGTATTTATTCTTTGCTTGTGTAGCCGCGGGCTTTAGCCCGCGCTCCCCGGGACGCCTCCTGAAGGGTGCGGCTACCGGTTCGGAGGGTCCGAATCGGGATTCCCCGCCACGGGTGGAATCTCCTGGAGCTGGCCGTTTTCGCCCACGACCGTCTTGCCAAGCTGCTCCTCGATTTCTTCGTCCGTCTTTCCCATCCGTTTGAGAAGTTCCCGTTCCATTTCAAACCCCTGGTCGGCCATAATCTCTTCGATCTCGCGCGGCTTCGGAAGCTCCGAAAGATCGTTCAGGCCGAAATGTTTCAGGAAATCCGCCGTTGTGCCGTAGAGGAGGGGGCGGCCCGCGGTCGCGGCGCGTCCGACGATCGTAATAAGGCCGCGCTCCATCAGGCGCTGGATCGCGTAATCGGCGTTCACGCCCCGGATGGCTTCGATCTCGGGCTTGGTCACGGGCTGTTTGTAGGCGACCACGGAAAGAGTTTCAAGCGTCGCCTGTGAAAGCTTCCGCTTCGCCTTTTCCTTGACCATCCGGCCCAGCCAGTCGGCGTAGTCGGGCATGGTGGCATACTGAAATCCGCCTGCCACGGTGATGATCCGGAAGGCCCTTCCCGCCCGGACATACTCCGCATTCAGCTCGCGCACCATCAGGAGCACCTCGTCCTCCTTGATGCGGATGCGGGGGCCCGTCTGGTCGGGGGATCCGAGTATCTCCGTGATCTGCCGCGCGGTGAGGGGCTCATCCGAAGCGAAGACGAGCGCCTCGATGATCTGCCGTCTGTTGTCGGCGTTCTGCAACTGTCCGGTCATGCTGCGGCGCCCTCCGCCCTGAAGATGATGAAATCGTCCTCATACTGCGCAGGCTTCAGAGAGATCAGCCGGTTCTTCACCATTTCCAGCATCGCCATCACGGTTACGATCACGCGGAGTTTCTCGGTCATGTGCGCCACGAGCTCGAAAAACGTCACCTGGTCCCGGTACCGGAACACATCGGCGATGTAGCTCATCTGCTCGTCAATCGTCACGTTGAAGAGCTCGACATCGTGATAAATCTTCCTGGGGGTGCTGTCGAGAACCTTCTTGAAGGCTGAGATCAGATTGAACATCGTGATGTCTTTCAGGCTCTCCTCCTGGTCTTCCAGGGCGACATGCCTCGGATCGGAGTGGAATCCCTGCCGGTAGTAGAGTTTTACGGATTCTGTCTCGAGAATCGACAACACGGCGCTCGCCTCCTTGAAGCGCTTGTACTCCAGCAGCCTCCGGACAAGCTCTGCCCGCGGATCCTGGTCCTCCTCCTCGCCCGGCGCGGCCGGGAGGAGCATGCGCACCTTGATCTGCATGAGCTCCGCCGCCATCACGATAAAGTCGCCCGCCACCTCAAGATCGAGCACCTGCATGTAGTGAATGTACTCGAGGAACTCCTTCGTTATTCTCGAGATCGGAATGTCGTAAATATCAAGCTCATCCCGCTTGATGAAAAAGAGGAGGAGATCGAGAGGTCCCTCGAATTCCTGGAGTTTTACCCTGTACACGCCCTACTTCCTGTGTGACGTCATATCGCACAACATAGGCATTTCTGCGGCGAAAGTCCACCTTCTGTAGGCGCCGGCTTTACCCGGCGTTGGTGTCACGGTCCACACCGTGACACCGGGGGGGATCCTAAACTGGTGTCACGGTCCATACCCTGACACCGGCGGAGAACCTGAACTGGTGTCACGGTCCACACCGTGACACCAGGGGGGAACCTACCCCAGTTTCATTGCCTGGTGAACCTCCTCCATTGTCTTCTTCGCCACCTGCTGTGCGCGCGCCTCGCCTTCGTGGAGAATGTTTTCCACTTCCCCGAGGTGCGCCTCGTAATATGCGCGTTTCTCGCGCAGGGGCGCCAGGGCCGCAACGATGTGGTTTGCGGCGTTTGCCTTGCAGTCCACGCATCCGAGGGCACCGCTGCGGCAGCCGTCGGCGATTTCAGGGACTTCCGGCGCGCTGTATTTCTGATGGTAGGAGAAGACAAGACAGATCTCAGGCCTGCCCGGGTCCCCCTTGCGTACCTTGAGAGGGTCGGTTACGGCCTTCTTCATCTTCTTCCTGATCTCCTCGGGCGAATCGGAAAGAAGGATCGTGTTGCCGAGCGACTTGCTCATCCGTTTTCCGTCAAGCCCCGGGAGCCGCGCGAACTTCGTGACTCTCCCCTCCGGTTCGGGGAAGACATCCCCGTACTCGGCGTTGAACCGCCTCGCAATTTCCCTCGTTATTTCAAGGTGCGGAAGCTGATCCTCCCCGACCGGCACGAGGTCTCCTTTATAGAGGAGGATATCGGCTGCCTGCAGGACCGGGTACCCGAGATGGCCGTAACTGACACTTTCGATCTTCAAATCGCGCACCTGCTCCTTCACCGTGGGATTGCGCTCGAGGCGCGCGGCGGTAATGAGCATCGAAAACAGGAGATGAAGCTCGGCATGCTCCTTGACCTGCGATTGCCGGAAGACCGGGCTTTTCTTCGGGTCGATACCCGCAGACAGCCAGTCGATCAGCATGTCGATGGAGTTCCGGTAGAGAAGCGATGTATCGGGATTGGTGGTTAAGGCGTGGTAGTCGGCAATCAGATGATAGTTCTCATATTCACCCTGGAGCGCCACCCAGTTCTCCAGAGCCCCAACGAGGTGACCGAGGTGCAGTTTCCCGGTGGGGCGCATGCCGCTCAGGATTCGGTGCTTGGCGGGCAATCCGGGCGATCAGTTCATGAACAGGTAGGGCTTCCAGCGTTCGTCAATCGTGCCGACGAAATGGCGGATAAACGTCACATGGTTCGGCTTCATGGGCTTGCGGAGGAGTTTCATCCGGGCGTCTTCAACGGTCCGGTTTCCCTTCCGGTTGTTGCATTCGACGCACGCAGTGACCAGGTTTTCCCACGTATCCTCTCCCAGCTTTGCCTTCGGGACGATATGATCGACGGTCAGGGCGACGTCGTGCCGGCCGCAGTACTGGCACCTGTGCGCGTCTCTCCGGAGGATGTTTTTCCTGGAGAGGATGATCTTTTTATAGGGAACATGGATGTAGACGCCGAGGCGGACGATGCTCGGGAATGGGAGGGACATCGAGATCGAGTGGATTCTGCGCTCCTCGTGCGCCTCGATGAGTTCGGCTTTACCCAGAAAGAGAAGAATGATCGCCTTCTTCACGTTGCATACGCTCATGGGCTCGTAGTTCTGGTTGAGGACGAGCACCTTGCTGCTCAGCTTTCCGTTTCTACCCGGTACGTAATGCGAACTGAAGACCCAAACACCTCCTTAGAGTGTCATAGTTCGAGTGTTAGCGGCGATCGCGTGCGGCATGCTCTAAAAATATAAGACAAATTGGCCGGTTTGTCAAGGGATCTCCTCAGGGGAGGGGTTTCCCGTCAAGGTCGCACATGACAACATCGCCCAATTTCAGCGCCGTGATGCTTTCCCTGATCTTCGAAAGGTCGCCCACGACCACGACAGCCATGTTCGGAACATCGAGATACTGTTTCGCGACCCTCTGGATTTCGTCGAGCCTGACCCCTTCGATATTGACGAGGTAATTCGTGTAGTAATTCTCGGGAAGGCCGTACAGCACGATGTTCTGCAGGGCTCCGGCGATCTGGGCGGGGGTTTCAAAAGCGAGCGCGAAGTTGCCGGTCATCCCTTTCTTCGAGTACTCAAGCTCTTCTGCGCTCAAACCCTTGTCGCGCATCCTAGTCAGCTCCGAGATGAACTCGGTCAGCGAGCTGTCCGTTTTCTCGGTCACAATCCCCCCCTGCGCCACGAACGGCCCGGCTCCCTTCTGGAACCTGAAGGTCGTGAACGCTCCGTAAGTGAACCCGTGCTTTTCGCGGAGATTCAGGTTGACCCGGCTGGTGAACTGCCCGCCGAGCATCCGGTTCATGAGGGCGACCGGGAAGTAATCCGGCGTGCTTCGTGCGAGCGACGGATAGCCGATGCGGACCTCCGACTGCGGAGCCCCCGGCTTGTCGATCAGATACACGCGCATCTTCCCCGGAGCGGGAGGAGGGGGTATGGTAAACGGGGGAACCTCTGCGGAGGTCCATCCGGAGAGGGCGCTGTTCAGTGCGGGAAGGATGTTCGCAAGCGTTACATCGCCGACGATAATCAGCGTGGCGTTGTTCGGCCGGTAGTATGTCTTGTAGAATTTCACGAGATCAGCCGTCGTCATCGCCTTCACCGACGCCTCCGTGCCTGCGGCGTTGTGACCGTAGGGGTGGCCCGAACCGTAAAGCAGTAACGAAAAGGCGTTGCCGGCGATCGCCGGGGGCTGATCGCGCTGCTGGATCAGGGCCGTGAGCCGTTGCTTCTGTATTCGCTGGAATTCCTTCTCAGGGAACGTCGGGTTGGCGAGGACATCTGTGAACACCGCGAGGCCCTTGTCGAGGTGCTTCGTCAGGGTGCTGAGCGTAATGAACGAACCGTCGACTCCCGCGCTCGTTCCGAAGCTCGCGCCGATTGCGTCGATCTCCTCCGAGATCTGGAGGGTCGATCTGGTCTTCGTTCCCTCGTCGAGGAGGTCGGCGGTCATCGATGCAATTCCCGGCTGATCAGCCGGGTCATGGTCGGCGCCCGCCTGGATAATAAGGTTGAGGGCCACGGTCGGGAGCTCACGCTGCTCCACGAGCCACACCGCGAGCCCGTTGTCGAGCTTTGCTTTTTGGATGTCGGGAAGCTGGATTTTCGGCGCCGGTTTTCCAACCGGGCGCTTGGTGCGGTCGAGGTCCTTCCCCCTGAGTGGAGGCGCGGCTGCAGTCAGAAGAAGTGCAAGCATTGTCAGGATGGTTGAAAGTTTCATGGTGTCATTCACTCTCCTTTCCCGGCAGCCAGCTCCGGTTTCCCGAGCGGGACTACGCTCAGAACCATGCGGGGCTGCGTGAGAAATTTTTTGGCCGCGCTCAGGACCTCGGCCGGGGTGATCCCCTTGTACAGCTCCATCTGGAGGTTGATATTTTTCGGGTCGCCCATGTACGAATAGAAGAAAGCGAGATTCGTCGCCTTTCCTAGGACCGTCGACGCGCTGTTCACCACGCCGACTTCGGCGGAGGTGACGGCCTTTTCAATCTCCTTGTCTGTGACGCCGTTCGTCAACAGGTCGGCGAGGACGGAGTCGACGACTCCCTCCATCTCGGTGAGATTGTGGCCCGGCTTGGCGGTGATTTCTATCTGGAAGAGCCCTGCGATCTCCAGCCCCTGCTCGGTGGCTACCGAGGATTGCGCGATTTGCCTGTCGTACTGGAGGGGCTTGAAGAGGCGCGAGTTCTTCCCTTTCCCCAGGATCTGACCCAGCACTTTCATCACCGCGTCTTCCCGCGTATGGTTGGGCGCGCTGTTCCACGTCAGGAAGAGCCGGGGCAGCTGCACCTTGTCCTCAAACGTCATAGACGTTGCGGAAGCCAGTCTCACCGGCACAACTCCCGGCCGCTCGAACGGCTTTCCGGCGGGAACGGCTCCGAAGTATTTTTCGATCAGGCCTTTCGTTTCGGCCGCGGGGAAATCGCCTGCGATAACCAGGCAGGCGTTGTTCGGAGCGTAGTAGGTTCTGAAGAACGCGTGGACGTCCTCGAGCGACGCGGCGCTCAGGTCTTCCATCGAGCCGATCACCGGCCAGTTGTACGGATGCGGCTCGGGGAACATGGCCTTGGCGATCTTCTCGTCCGCGGTGCCGTACGGGACATTGTCCACGCTTTGCCGGCGCTCGTTTTTCACCACGTCCCGTTGATTGTCGAGCTTCGACTGCGTGACGGCGGGAAGGAGAAACCCCATCCTGTCAGATTCGAGGTAGAGGGCGAGTTCGAGGTAGTTGCTGGGGACGACTTCGAAATAGGTTGTCGCGTCCTCCGTCGTGAACCCGTTGATGCTCGCCCCGACCTCCTGGAGGAGTTTAAAATGCTCGCCGTCGGCCACGTGCTCCGATCCCTTGAACATCATGTGCTCGAAGAGGTGCGCGAAGCCGGTCCGCTTGAGCTTTTCGTTTTTCGATCCGACGTGGTATTGCACCACGACGGCGGCCACCGGCGCCGAGTGGTCTTCGTGCAGTATGACGGTCATCCCGTTGGGAAGTTTGTACTGCTCGAATTGAATGTTGATCTGAGCGAAGGACGCTGCACTCATGAACATGATGATCATTGACCCGATGATTGTACGGTTCATGGGATTACTGGCTTTCTTGAAATGATGGAGGATGCGTACCGAAGGCCGGTCTCAATCTACGTATTGAGGGGGTGAGATGCAAAAAAGCCCCATGGCGGCTGCGGCGCCACGGGGCTTTCTGTAGACCCTGTACGGTGTGTCAACCGCCGATCTGGACCGCCACGAAAGCCATCTGGCCCCTGGCATTCTTCACGCGCAGGAGAACCGCATCCCCGTTCTTGTGTTTTTGCAGAACATCCCTGAGATCCTTCGGAGAGTAGATCGCCTTCTTGTCTGCTTCCAGGATAACGTCTCCTTCGCGGATCCCTTGCTCTGAGGCCTCTCCGAACGGTTCCACGCGGTTGACGACCACCCCCTTGTCCACCTTCAACTCGCGCTTAATGTCGGAATCGATCGGCCGGACACCCATGCCGAGCTTGTCGAAATCGATTTCCTTGGCGCTCGTTTCATGCTCCGGCTCGCGGTCCGAAGGGGATGTCTCTTCGTCGCGGGCCGCCAGCTTTTCATCCTTCCGGGAGCGAAGCGTGACACGCTTCTCCATCGTCTTCCCTTCCCTGAAGATTTTCAGGGTCACCTCGTCCCCGGGGTGCTTGCGCGCGATGTATGTCTGGAGTTCGTTGGGGGCGTTGACCTCTTTCGCATCCACCGAGAGTATCACGTCGCCCTCTCTGATGCCCGCCGCGCCTGCGGCCCCGTCCTCGACGAGCGTCTCGACCATGACGCCTCCGGCTTTTTCCAGCCCGATCGCCTTGGCTTCCTTGTCTTTGACCGCTCCGATAGTAACGCCGATGTATCCGCGCCGGACCCGGCCGTTCTTGATGATATCTTCCGCGACATACCTGGCGAGGTTAATCGGTATCGCGAATCCGTAACCCTGGTATCTTCCGTTTGTCGTGGCGATGGCCGTATTGATGCCCACTACTTCGCCGCTCAGGTTAACCAGCGGCCCGCCGCTGTTCCCCGGGTTGATCGCCGCATCCGTCTGGATGAAGTTCTCGATTCCGTAATCGTCGCTAATGATGCGGATGCTGCGTCCGAGCGCGCTGACGATGCCGGCAGTCACGGTGCCCTGCAGTTGAAGGGGATTGCCGATGGCAAGGACCCATTCGCCGATCTGGATTTCGTCAGAGTTTCCGAACGCGGCAGTCGGCAGGTCCTTTCCGTCGATCTTGATTACGGCGAGGTCGGTCGAGGGATCGGTTCCGATGATTTTCGCCTTTAGTTCGTGGCGGTCGTTCACGGAGACCACAACCCTGTTGTCATCGGCGTCCTCGACCACATGGTTGTTCGTAAGGATATATCCGTCGGGACTGATGATCACCCCCGAGCCGGCGCCCTGCTGGGGTTCGGGCTGGGGAAACTTGGAATCGGGTCCGAAGAAATGAAAGAAGTTGTTGAGGTCGTTGTCGGTTTTCCCTTTTCCCTTGGTGGTCACGGTGATGGACACAACGGTGGGAGAAACCGACTTGCTGACATCGACGAACGCCTTGCTGAACGCCTTGACGTCGGGGTCGACGCGCTTGATCGGGGTTTTCGCTCCAAGCTTGACTTGCGGATCCCCCGCGAACACGGGCTCGATGCCGCCCCTGAAACTCGAGACAAGCACCACGCCGAAGACGATGCCGATAAAAATCAGGAACAACGCTGCGAAGACAGATTTACGGGACATGCTTTCCTTGCTCCTTCGATGATTGATTCATGGAACTCTACATTAGTATACTGCCAAAGATGTCATATGTTAGAACTGGTGTCACGGTCCATACCGTGACACCAGCCGGGAATTCCTCTCCCTCCGTTCGTTCCGCCGCTCCGCGGCGGAATGCCGCTTTGGGGCGCTCCGCGCCCTCTGGTAGGCGCCGGCTTTAGCCGGCGTTCTCTCCTATTAAGGTATACTATCAAATATCTCATATGTTTCACCGTCACTCATTCTGCTACGGTCTCACATCCGAGTCGAGCATCCGCGAGAACACGCTTTCCGATCTCAGAGGACGCAAGTCCGGAACGTGATGGCGCAGATACTTCCAGAGGAACTCACGCACTCCATCACCTGTCGGAGCGTCGAGCAAAACGCCGTTGGCCGATTCCGCATCGGGTGCCTCGGAGAGTCCTCTCAGCGCATCGAATACGGGCCTCGAGAGAAGCACGATGTGACCTCCCTCGGGAGGGCACGACTCGCACAGCGCACCCCCGCGGTCGAGGTGGAAGCGGATCAACGCCCCGGTAAGATTCCCCTGGGCAAGAGTTTTTCCGCAACCGGCACATCGGTTGAAGAAAGGCTGGAACCCGAGAATCTTCGCCAGCCGTACTTCAAACAAATATAACACGCTGGAGGGGTTTTTAGTTGCATCATCGGCCGCGGCGAGAGACCCGGTGAGAAGCGAGAAGAGAGCTTCGTTCTCCTCCTCCTCCCGCGTCACCAGCCACACGAGCTCGATCATGCTCATCCCCGCGGCCATCCGGTCAAGGTCCTCGGTGAGCCGGCGGAAGGAGCTGATGCGGTCCGACTGTGAGAGGGTTTGAAGCTCCCGCCCCTCTTTCTTATACACGATGATGAGGTTGTGAGACATCGGCTCAAGGGAGGAGCCGAACCTGCCGGGGGATCGGCGGGCGCCTTTGACGATCGTGGAAAGGCGGCCGAAGCGGCGGGTGTAGAAGGTCACGATCTTGCTTGTCTCGCGGAAGGGGATCGACCTGAGGACGACAGCTTCCGTTTTCTCTATGCTGCTCATCCCGCCCTTCTCGCGCGGAAATCAAAAGGCGGGCGATGGACGCCCCCTTCAGTTATGATCGCTGTGATAAGTCCGGCGCCGGTAACATCGAAGGCGGGCGCGTATGCCCGTATTCCGGAGGGTGCGATGCGCTGCCCGGAGAGTTGAACGACTTCCTCGCCGCTCCGCTCCTCGATCGGGATCTGATCGCCCGAGGCCGTTTCGGGATCGATGGTCGTCATGGGCGCGGCAACGTAGAACGGGATGCCATGATGCCGGGCGGCAACTGCCAGCGCGTACGTCCCGATCTTATTCGCCGTGTCCCCGTTGGCGGCGATCCTGTCGGCGCCGACAACGACGAGATCGACGTGCTGCAGCCGCATCGCCGCCGCCGCCGTCGAATCGGTCATCAGAGTAACGTCGATACCGGCTCTCTTCAGCTCCCACGCGGTGAGGCGCGCTCCCTGAAGGGCGGGACGCGTCTCGCCGGCGTACACTCGTATCCGCTTCCCCATCCGGGCCGCGGTGGTGATCACGCTCTGTGCAGTTCCCGATCCCCCGGTCGCAAGTGCGCCGGTATTGCAGTGGGTGAGGATGACGGCGGGGTCGGGAACGAGCGCAGCGCCGTGCTCGCCGATGCGGCGGCACTTCTCTGCATCCTCGCGGTGAATCGCTATCGCTTCCGCCTCGAGGAGCGAGCGCGCCTGCGCAGCCGAGGCCGCTTTCTCCATAACGTTCCTCATGCGCTTCAGCGCTGCGAAGAGGTTGACTGCGGTCGGACGGGTCGACGCGAGCTCGTCGCTGGCATCTTCGACATCGCGTGAGAGGGCGCTGATGGCGGAGGCGTTCGACCCCGCCGCGGCCAGCGCGACCCCGTATGCCGCGGCGATTCCGATGGCGGGGGCCCCGCGTATGCGGAGAGATCGGATGGCTTCGGCGACTACCCGGTAGTCGTCCGTCTCGATCGTGGTTTCTTCAAGAGGCAGCCTGGTCTGGTCTATGAACCGTATGGTGCTGCCGAGCCACTCAATGGACTTAGTGGGCGACTTCATGCGCCCGGGTCACGCCATGACCTCTTCGTCGAATTTCGAGAGCTCTCTGAACTCGCGGAAGCGGTCATGGATTTCAATAGGGGTCAGATCCTTCAGGCGGTTCAGGCTGAACTGCTCCACGCAGAAGGATGCGAGCGCGCTCCCATAGATGACGGCGCGCTTGCAGTTCTCCTCCGAATGGTCGTCTGTTTTGGCGAGCCAGCCGATGAATCCCCCCGCGAATGCGTCGCCCGCGCCTGTCGGGTCGTTGATGATCTCGAGGGGATAGGCGGGAGCGGAGAAAATGATCTTCTCGGTCACAAGGAGAGCCCCGTGCTCCCCCTTCTTGATGATGATCATCTTCGGCCCCATCGCGATGATCCCCTTCGCCGCCCTGATGAGGTTCGGCTCATTGGTGAGCTCCCGGGCCTCGCCGTCGTTGACGATCAGGACATCCATGAGTTTCAGGGTCCGCAAAAGCTCGTTCTTCTTCCGCTTGATCCAGAAGTTCATGGTATCCCCCACCACAAGGCGGGGCTTCTCGATCTGCTCAAGCACGCGGCGCTGGAGGTCGGGATCGATGTTTCCGAGGCAGACGTGGGTGGTCTTCCGGAACGACGCGGGAATCACCGGATCGAAGTGTTCGAAGACGTTGAGCTCCGTGTACAGGGTGTCGCGGGTGTTCAAATCGTACTTGTACCGGCCTCCCCACCTGAACGTCCTCCCTTCCTTGACGATCTGGAGCCCTTCGAGATCCACGTCGCGGCTCTCCAGGAATTCGATGTACTCCCTGGGGAAGTCTCCCCCCACAATCCCCACGAGCCGGATCGGGGCGACGAAATAGCTCGCGGCGGCACTGATGTACGTCGCCGATCCGCCGAGAGCGTTCTCGACGCGCCCGAAGGGGGTTTCAATCGTATCGATGCCGAGCGAACCGACTACCAGAAGGCTCATGGGGACTCACGCCAATCTATGAAAACGGGTTCCAAAGCTCAATCGTCTGCCGCCGCGGCTACTGGCTTCCGCGCGCCGTCTGCGGTTGAGACATCGGCTTGCGCGGAAACTTTGTGTCTCTCATCGCCGCGTCGTACGCGAAAGCGGCCATGATAACAGACGCCTGCTTCAGGTCGTCCGGCTGCGCCCTGTCGTAGACATCCATCGTCGAATGGTGCGTCCGCGAGTCGTACTCGAGCGGGTCCTGTATGAACTGGAATCCCGGCAGGCCGATGGCATCGAAGGAAAGATGGTCGGTTCCCCCCGTGTTCTGAAGCGTGAGCGTTGATGCGCCCATCTCCCTGAACGGGACCAGCCATGAACGGAAGATTGGACGGGCCGACTCGTTGCCCTGCATGTGCACGCCGCGCACCTTGCCGCTTCCGTTATCATTATTAAAATAGACCGAGAATTGCTCGGCTTCCGGTTTCAGTTTGAGCGGACCCTGGACCGTATCGGAAGGTCCTGCTTCGCGTTCTCCGAAATGCTGCGTCACATACGCATGTGAACCCAGGAGGCCTTCTTCCTCGCCCCCCCAGAGTCCGATGCGGATCGTCCTGCGCGGCTTGAGGCCCGAGGTCTTCAACAGGCGCATCGCTTCAAGGCACACAGCCGATCCCGTGCCGTTGTCGGTGGCGCCGGTGCCTCCGTGCCACGAATCGAAATGGGCGCCGATCATCACGATTTCATCCTTCAGGTCGGATCCCGGCAGCTCGGCGATGATGTTATAGCTCGAATCTTCCTTGTAGAAATTCACGTCGAGCTGCATCTCCAGTTTCGGATGCTCCCCCTTCTGGATCATGCGGACCAGACGGTTATAGTGTTCGGCCCCGACCGCGATCTGCGGAATAATCTTTGGCGCCTTCGGATCGTAGACGCTCTTCCGGCGCGCGAACGGGGTGTCCGGTGGATACGCGACACCGGCCTGCTGTACGAAAATATTTCCGCCGTCTCCCCGGCTGATCGTGAGAATGGCGGCAGCTCCTTCTTTCTCGCACATCTGCTGCTTCTCAAAGTCCACCATTCCTCTCGCCCTCATTTCGGGGGTAAGCCGGGGGCGCCTGAACCCGCCCCGGCCCTGGGGCATGTCCGCATTGGCCAGTTTCAGGAGCGTCGAATCCGCGTCCCGCGAGGCCTCGGGATCGAAGTGTGCCTTGATCTCGCGCGGTTCAGTAAGGAGCACATACTTTCCTTTCAGCTTTCCCTTGTATGTCGCCACGGCGCTGTCCGTCTTCGCGTCGAAGTAGACGATCTCGCCGGTGACCGTTCCTCCGGTGCCGGGAGACCATGCCTTGGGATACGAGATCAGAGGAAAGGTCTGAGACCCGATCACATTGGCTGAATAGCGCTTGAGCTCCCAGCCGCGTCCGAATGGTCCCCACGGCTCGAGATGCGCGTTCTCCAGGCCCCAGGAGCTCAGTTCTCCTCTCGCCCATTCGGCCGCCCTCTTGAATCCGGGCGATCCCGTGAGGCGGGGTCCGTAGACGTCCGAGAGATAACTGAGGATGTCCATGACCTGCGAGCGTGACATTCCCTCATCCTTGATCTTCGCGATCGCGGAGGTATCGATCTTCTCATCGGGGGTCTGCGAATACGCAGTTCGCGCCGCGAGAAAAAGCAGAACAACCAGTAGACGTTTTAGCATAAGCACCTCTGAGGATTAGTGTGTGGTGGTGGGCACTCCCTACAACCCTTCCTGCGCAATTGCGTACGACAGAATCGCTATCGAAATCGCCCCAAGCTCCAGTTCCCTCTCGTTCACCTTATCAATCGTATCGCTGTCCGAGTGGTGATAGTCGAAGTAGCGCTGGCCGTCGACATGGAGTCCGATTGCCGGCACCCCCTTCTTGGCAAGTTCTGAGATATCGGCGCCCCCGCCCCCCTTCTGGATCCGGTCCGCCTCGATCGGTTTCAGGAGGTATTCCCATCGCGCAACCTTTCCGACTGTCAACGAATCTGCCTGTACCCCGAATCCCCGGGGTGAAAAGCCCCCCGCGTCGGTTTCAATTGCCGCGATCGGCCGCTCTCCCGGCCGCCCTCTCTCTGCGTACGCCTTCCCTCCGCGCAAGCCATTTTCTTCATTCATGAAGAGCACAGCGCGGATAGTCCGTTTCGGTTTGAGGCCGAGCTCGTTCAGGAGCCGTAGTGCTTCCAGCGAGTGGCAGACGCCGGCGCCGTCGTCGTGCGCCCCGCGGCCTTTGTCCCAGCTGTCCAGATGGCCGCCGACGACGATCACTTCTTCGGGATGCTCTGCGCCGGTGAGCTCCCCGACGACGTTCGCAGACTCCGTATCCGGAAGCATCTGGCAAGAGAGCTTCAGTGTCAGCCGCACACCGGCCCCCGCCCTGACCAGGCTGTCGAGGAGATTCGCTCCGATGGTGCTGACCGCCGCGGCAGGGACCTTGGGAAGGCTGTCATTGTAGTTCATCGCGCCGGTGTGAGGCACGTCGTCGATGCGGCTTGTCATCGAGCGCACCAGCGCCGCGATTCCGCCCGCGCGGGCGGCTTCCGCTGCGCCCTGCGATCTCTGGTTCACCGCGCCTCCGTACGCTTCAAAGGTGCTGAATTTGCTTCGATCGAAGGGCCGGTTGAAAAAGATGATCTTACCCTGCGCCTTCCCGCTCATTGCGCGCAGTTCGTCGAAAGACTGCACCTCCACCACCTCTCCGGTGACTCCATCGGCGGGGGTTCCGATGCTTCCCCCCAGCGCGCAGATGCTCAGCCGCAGATCATTCCGCGCCGGGCCGCTGACCGTCGCTTCTTCAACGGAACCTCGCACCCAGTGGGGCACGGTCACCAGCTCAAGATGGACGTTCTGGAATCCAAGCCGCTTCATCGTCCTCTCCCCCCACGACACGGCAAGGGCGGCGGAAGGCGATCCGCTCAGGCGAGCCCCGACGGAGGTCGTGAGCTCCCGCAGCATCGGATATGCCTGGCCGGAGCCGAGGCCGGCGGAGACAATCTGAGCGGAAATCTTTTCGTAGGGTCGGAGTTCCTGGGCTTCCGGGGTCTGAGCGGCACAGAGGAGAAACAGCAGAGGCGTAACAAGACAATAAAAAGCGGTGGCGGCGCACAAACGCATAGACAATCGTTCCTTCCGGAAGTTTAAGCGCGGGCGAAGCGGTGACTCAGAAAACGGGGAAATATACGAAAAAATTAGGGAAATTCAACCGTCCTGAACGGACGGCGTAATCTACTGACGGGGGGAAAGAAACGCCCGCCCCGCGACGTTGTCGTGGGGCGGGATAATGAAGCTACATCGATCTCAAGTGGTTGTGGATATCCCTGCGGAGCCCCTGCAGCTCCTCTCTCAGCTCGCTCTGGACTTTTCTGACGGCCTCCCGGATTGCGCGCAGCGTACGCTGAGCCATCCCGTGGTAGCTGTGCGGGTCCGCCATGGCTGCCTCGTTCAAATGCTCCAAATCCATTTGCAGAGAGGTGTCGTCTTCATCACGGTCGGATTCATCATCGGCTTCGGCTTTAAGTTTAAGCTGAACAGTTCTCCCCTTTCGCAATACATCCACCGAAACATCGGAGTCGCTCCTGTCCGAAAATTCCTCCCTCAGATCGTCGATTCGCCTGACGGTATTCCCGCCTGCTTTCACGATCACATCCCCGGCCTTGAATCCGGCCTTGTCTGCCGTCGAACCGGATTCAACTTCGGTCACGAGAACGCCCTTATTTCCCGGGACCTCGAAATACTCGGCAAGCTGTTTTGTCAGCTCTTCGACCTGGAGGCCCTGGAATTCACTCGTCATGCTGAACATGTGGAGGGGGCCCGGGACCCGGGGAATTCTCATGAACGGCCGGTTCCCAAAGCTGTAGGAGTAGGAGGACGTTCTTGGCTCGCGCGAAATTGTCGCGGTGAGCGTCTTGTGCTCGCCTTTCCTGACCACTTCAATCTTGACATCCGACTTCGACTTTACTTTGCGCACAGCCCGGACGAGATCCCCGGAGTCCTCCACCTTGTCGGAGCCGAACTTGATAATGACGTCACCCTCGCGAACCTCCGCCTTGTCGGCGGGGCTCTCCTCCTCGACCCCTGAGACGTACGCTCCCTCGTTTACCGTGAGGTGGTGTCGGTCCTTCAGCTCTTTTGTGACGTCCTGGATTGAGACTCCGAGCCGGCCCTGGCTGCCGGAGCTGTTGAAGACCCAGGTTCGCGCCGATGAACGCGACTGGGCCGATCCGGTTGAGGTGCTGATCGAAAACGCGAGAGCCGTGGCGCAGAGCGCTACGGCGGCAATGCGGGAAAGGTAGTTCATGGAATCTCCTGTGAAAATGGTGAGCTGTACGATCTATTCGTCCCGCTGATTAGACACGTATACGCTGAATTGGTTGACAAGTGACATGCCCTGGCCGGATCAGCGAATCTGTGTCAAATTTGCGGCTTCTTCCCCGCCGACAATAAAATCGTTCACAATCCGCAGGCCTTCGCGCTGTCCGGGCCAGACGAGCATCCTCGCAGAGGTGTCGCGGTCGAACCATCCGAACTGGCAGTGCTCGGCGGAGAGGCGTGGAGATGAGCCTTCGGCGGTCTCCGCGGCAAAGAGCGGGCTCAGGCTGATACTGTCGCGCTTCCGGTCGTAAAAGGAATTGACATGCGGCACCGCCCAGAACCGCTCCGGCTCCAGCCCCGTTTCTTCCCGCAGCTCCCTCAGGGCCGCATCCACGGCGCTCTCCCCCTCACGAATGGACCCGGTCACATACTGCCAAATTCCGGGATAAAGCTTTTCGCTTTCCGCTCTCCTGAGCAGAAGATAGAGGGCGCGGTATGCTTCGCGTTTGAAGACGCACACCTCTATAGTAGTGGTTACCGGCTGCGACATGCTCAACTCCCCGGTTCGTGGAGCAAAACGAGTTCCTCTTTCGAAAGGTACCGCCACTCTCCTTCCTTGAGCGCCCCGAGCGCGCATCTGCCGATTCTGATCCTCTTGAGCGAGACGACGCTGTAACCGAGTTGAGCGCACATGCGGCGTATCTGGCGGTTCTTCCCCTGCACGATCGTCATTTCGATCGTGTTTCCCTTTCTTCTCGATACGACGGCGGGGAGAAGCCGCGCCCCGTCGAGGAGCATTCCCTCCCGAAAAGCGTTCAGATCGGCATCGGCAATGCGACGGTCGAGTCCGACGGTGTAGGTCTTGGGGACTCTCGATCGGGGGTTGGTCAGCAACTCTCCCAGCCGGCTGTCGTTCGTGAAGACCAGCATGCCTGAGGTATCCTTGTCGAGCCGCCCTACCGGAAAAAGCCACTTCCCCGTCTCCCCCAGTGCATCGTACACGGTCGCGCGGCCCCGTTCGTCGCTTCGGGTTGTGACCAGGCCCGCGGGCTTGTTGAGCAGGATCGTGAGCTTGCGTTCACCCCGAAGCGGCACGCCGTCTACCTGAAGCCGGTCTCTGCCGGGAACGCAGCGCACGGACGGGTTCGTCACCACCTTGCCGTTGAGTCGCACCCGTCCTCCCCTGATGAGCTCAACGGAGTTCGAACGGGACGCGTAGCCAAGTTTTGAGAGAGCGCGCCCCAGGCTTACGCGCGCGGGCAACCTCTCAGCCATGCCCGGCGCGGCGCTTCATGAAGAAGCCCGGCCCACTCACGGTGAACCGGGCTTCGGAATTGTCTCGCCGGACGGCGTTCAAATCAGGATCTCCTCCGGTTTTGTGAAGAGGAGGTGATCGTGGAGGTAGTGCATCAGAAGGAAGGAGAGGACCACGATATAATAGCATTGATCGAACGAGAGCCCGAGGGCAGGACTGAAATAGATAAGAAGGCCGATGACGGAAACCGCCGCCGCGGTCAGCCCCACGTTAAAGAGGTAATACTGCCACGTCCGGCCGTCTTCGGACATCCGGTCGATGAATTTCGTCCCTATTTCCCCCCGTTCATGCCGGAGGCGGTTGATATAATAGGTGAGGCCCAGATACTGAAACGAGTGCCAGGCGTTGAATCCCTGAAACGCCACGTCGAGGTTCTGGAATGAGGGTATCAGGAATGCCACCCCCGAAGTCAGGGAGATGAGGATGATTTTCGGATAGTGCGCCACGCCCGAGCGGATCTCAAGAACCGTCTTCCAGATGAACAGGATGGCCGAGGCCACAAAAAAGGCCGTGATGAGGTAGAAGATATAGTCGGTTTTCAGGAAATCCGGAAAGAGAATCCTGTTCGATCCGATGTAAAAGTCCTCATGGATGAACTTATAGGTAGCGATGGGATAGAGCGCCGAGAAGAGAAGGGCATAATCTATCATCCTCGAGGACCACGAAAGAGAGCGGGCCGCTTTCTTATTGTAGCACTCGACGATGAAGGCCGCCTGGTGAAGAATGTGGATCGAGGCCCAGAAAAAGAAGAATGTGATCAGGAATTGAAAATGCTTGACCCCCAGGTAGACGACTACGACCGGTATCAGAAGCGAGAAGGCAAGGAGGAGCTTGTGCTTCCGCGAGAAACTCTTGTCAAAGGCAGTCCGCGTATAGGTGGCGTACATGTGGGGACCGCCGATGAAAAGCGCGATCATGCCGTTCACCAGGTTCCGGCTTGCGTCGGCATCCCAGATATAGTTGATGCCGATGGCCGCCAGAAACCTGTTGATATAGGGAGTGGCCTCGTTCGCGAACACGAAGGTGAGGAGGGGAATCGCGACGAGCACCGCGCTCAGGCTTATGAACGTAAGGTCCCAACTCTTGCTGCGGAGCCACAGGCCTTCGGACATGATGCCCGTGCGTGGTTCAACTGCGAGAGAATAGACTGAATTCATGGGTCAATTTCCGTCTTGTGTGACGTCAACCGTCGAAGGAGCACTCCTCCGTTGAGGCAAAAATCAGACACATGATAGCCAATTTCACCTCGAGAGTCAAGAATTCACCTAAACGAGCGGTACATCCGCTCAATCTCGTCCCTGAATCTGGCTTCGACAATTTTGCGCCGAACCTTGAGCGTCGGTGTAATCTCGCCGTTCTCGATCGTGAGAGGCCGTGGAAGGAGCGTGAATTTTCTGACCCGCTCATAATTCGCAAGATTTTTTTGACGCACCCCGATCTCTTCCTCAAAGAGCGAACGGATTTGCTCATTTTCCACCAGCTCCTCCGGCTTTGCAGACCCAAGGCTCATTCGCTGTGCAAATTCCCGAATCCGGTCGAAATTGGGGACGATGAGGGCACTGAGGAACATGCGTCCATCGCCGATTAATACGAATTGATCGAACAGGTCGCTCTGAAGGAAAAGGTTTTCGATGGGCTGAGGCGCTATATTCTTCCCGCCGGATGTGACAAACAGGTGCTTCTTTCTATCGGTGATCGACAGAAATCCGCGATCATCCATCATGCCGATATCCCCCGTATGGAGCCAGCCATCGGGGTCGATGATCCGGGCTGTCGAAACCGGATCCTTCCAGTATCCTTTCATGACGTTCGGGCCCCGGACCAGTACCTCGCCGTCGGATGCGATCGCCACTTCGACCCCCGGAATGGGTTTGCCCACAGTCCCGAATTCGTATTCTCCCAGGCGGTTGAACGACACGACGGGAGAAGATTCGGTCATGCCGTAACCCTCGATGATGACGACGCCTGCGGCCTCGAAGAACTCCCCGATCGCTGGATCGAGACGGGCCCCGCCGGACGCAAGGAAGCGGATACGCCCTCCGAGCAATCCCCGGATCTGTCTGAGAACCAGCGCGTCCGCCACCGAACGCATCGCACGGAGGTAGAGCGGGATCATGCCCCGCTTCGAGAACGCCGCGTAGCGCCTGCCGACGGCGATCGACCAACGGAAGAGCGCCCGGGCGGGGACCGGACGGGCCGATGCATCCTTCTGCACGCGGCTGAAGATCCTTTCGAACACACGCGGAACCATCATAACGGCGGTGGGCCGAACCTCGACGAGATTCTCCCTCAGCGTCTCGGCGCTCTCGGCGAACGCGATCGTCACCCCGCAGGCCAGGGCTGTGTAATAGCCAGCCATTCGTTCGTACGAGTGAGAGAGGGGTAAGAATGACAGGACCATGTCTTCATGCGTGAACGGAATGCACCTCGCCGAGCTTTTGATGTTCGAAGCGAGATTCCGGTGCGTGAGCATCACGCCTTTTGGCGTCCCCGTGGTCCCGGACGTATAGATGAGAGTCAGCAGGTCCTCCTCCGAAACTTGTTCCCGGGCGCCGCGATCGGGGGCGCGGACCGCATCAGTGGATCCCCCTCCCAGTGTTAAGAGCGACGAATAGGAAATGACGCGGGCATCCGCCGGCGCTTCCCTTTCCGAGAAGAGAACGATGTGCGCGAGGGCCGGCACCGAGCCCGAGATTCCCAGAAGCTTTCTGAGATGCAGATGGTTGGAAACGATGGCGATGGTCGCCCCCGAATCGTTCAGAATGTATTCGATCTGATTGGGCGCCATGCTAGGGTAGAGTGAGACATTCACCGCGCCGAGACGCATCATGCCGAGATCGGCAACGATCCACTCCGGCCGGTTCTCCGATATGACCGCGACGCGGTCTCCGCGCCTCACGCCGAGCGCAAAAAGTCCGGATGCAAAAAGGTTCACCGTCTCCCTCAGCTCCCCGTACGAGATTCCCCTGTACGCTCCGTTGGATTTGTACATGAGCGCGGGCCGATCGTCGCTCTCAAATTTCTCCGCAAGCCTGTCGAACATTTCCACGAGAGTGGAGAACTCAACTGCGGATCCTTTTCCGTCGATGCCGTTCACCCGCGTGATGGGAGCGTTTTACTGAAGATCGTGATGTCCATCACACAACGCGGTTGGGTGCAGAAGGGTGGGCCGGAGGAACCGGTTGTCGGTTGCAGGGGCATGACCTCCGAAAATTTAATAATTTTTTACTTGACTTCTCATCCCCAAGTCCATATATTTCGAGCCAATCTCGCTTCGCCAGGAGGGGTGAGCCGAGATTTTTCATTGTTACCCCCCGGTTCGTTGCGCTTTGAAAGGCAAGATGTTGTTGAAGAACTTCAACCACATGCGCACGTTTTTTGAAAGAGGTCGGCACCCCCTTACACCCCGGTTGCCATAAACGCCTAAATGTACTAAAAAATCCACACTTTTCAGGAGCTCGTATCCATGCCCAGCCCAGAGAATGCTACCCTGACGGGAAGAGAGGAAACGGCCCACGCGACGCCGCGTTCCGATTCGAAACCCGGGAAGGGACTCTCGTTCAGGCGGTATTACACTACACCCGGCGTTCACCCGTTCGACATGATCGAGTGGGAGTTCCGCACTTCGGTCATTCTCAATGAAAAGGGCGAGACCATCTTCGAACAGAAGGACGTCGAAGTGCCAAAGTCGTGGTCGATGACCGCGACCAACGTTGTTGTGTCCAAGTATTTTCACGGCAAGATCGGCACGCCGGGCCGGGAGAAGAGCGTCCGGCAGCTGGTGGACCGCGTTTCTCGCACCATGGCTGAGTGGGGGAAGAAAGGCGGTTACTTTGCGACGGATGAAGACGCCGAGACATTTCTTGCGGAACTCTCCTTTCTGCTTGTGAACCAGTACCTGGCGTTCAACAGCCCGGTCTGGTTCAACGTGGGCATCGAGGAAAAGCCCCAGTGCTCCGCGTGCTTTATTAATTCGGTCGAGGACACGATGGAATCAATCCTCGAACTCTCGAAAACGGAAGGGAAACTGTTCAAGTGGGGCTCGGGAACCGGGTCGAACCTTTCGGTCCTTCGCTCTTCGCGCGAAGGGCTTTCGAGCGGCGGCACCGCTTCCGGCCCCGTCTCGTTCATGAAGGGCTACGATGCGTTCGCGGGCGTCATCAAGTCGGGCGGCAAGACGCGGCGCGCGGCCAAGATGGTGATCCTTAATGCCGACCATCCCGACATCTTCGATTTCATTCGGTGCAAGGCTGAGGAAGAGAAGAAGGCGTGGGCCCTGATCGACGCGGGGTACGACGGGGGCTTCAATGTCCCCGGAGGCGCATATGACTCCGTGTTCTACCAGAACGCTAACCACTCGGTCCGCGTAACCGACGAGTTCATGCGCGCTGCCCTCGACGACAAACAATGGACGACAAAATCGGTGCTCGGCGGCGAGGCGATGGATGTCTGCCGTGCCAAGGACCTCCTGAGTGAGATGTCGGAAGCGGCGTGGATCTGCGGTGACCCCGGAATGCAGTTCCACACGACGATCAACAACTGGCATACCTCTCCGAACACGGCCCCGATCAACGCCTCGAACCCCTGCAGCGAGTACATGTTTCTCGACGACACTGCCTGCAACCTTGCGTCGCTGAACCTGATGAAGTTCAGAACGGACGACGGCGAGTTCGACGTCGAGTCGTTCTGCCATGCGGTCGCAATCACGATCAGCGCGCAGGAGATCGAAGTCGACAACGCGAGTTATCCGACGCAGAGGATCGCCCAGAACAGCGCCGACTATCGTCCCCTCGGCCTCGGGTATGCGAATCTCGGCGCCCTGCTGATGGCCCGCGGGCTTCCGTACGACAGCGATGAAGGCCGGGCGTACTCCGCCGCCGTCACCGCCCTGATGTGCGGTCAGGCGTACAAGCAGTCGGCGGTGATCGCCCGCGAGACCGGTCCGTTCAAGGGGTACGACAGAAACAGGGAGCCGATGCTGAGGGTGATCAAGATGCACGGCCTCGCAGCCGATAGGATCGAGAACAAGTATGTGCCGACTGATCTGCTCACCGCTGCGCGAAAAGTGTGGGACGACGCCTATGCGCTCGGGCGGGAGTACGGCTTCAGAAACTCACAGGCTACCGTTCTTGCCCCCACGGGAACGATCGGCTTCATGATGGACTGCGATACCACCGGCGTCGAGCCGGATATCGCCCTCGTGAAATACAAAAAGCTGGTCGGCGGGGGGCTTCTGAAGATCGTGAATCAGACCGTGCCGCTCGCGCTCAAAAAACTGGGATACATCGACGAGCAGATCGAGCACATCACGGCCTTCATCGACAAGAACGACTCGATCGAGGGGGCGCCGCATCTCAGGGAAGAACATCTTCCTGTCTTCGATTGCGCGTTCAAGCCGGCCCGCGGCGAACGTTCGATCCATTACATGGGCCACGTCAAGATGATGGCCTCCACGCAGCCCTTCATCTCCGGCGCCATTTCCAAGACCGTCAACATGCCCACAGAGGTGAGCGCCGAAGACATCTCCAGAACGTATCTGGAGGCGTGGCGTCTCGGCCTGAAGGCAATCGCGATCTACCGCGACGGCTGCAAGAGGACTCAGCCGCTCAATACGAGCCTCGATCAGCTCACCGCTCCCGCCAAGCAAAAGGCGGTGCGGCGCAGGCTCCCCGACGAGCGCAAGGCTCTTACGCATAAGTTTTCGATCGCGGGGCATGAAGGGTATATCACCGTCGGACTCTATGAGGACGGTTTGCCCGGAGAGATCTTCATCACGATGTCAAAAGAGGGCTCCATCATCTCGGGACTGATGGACGCCTTCGCCACCTCCGTGTCGATGGCGCTGCAGTACGGCGTTCCTTTGCACGTCCTCGTTGAAAAGTTCTCTCACATGCGCTTCGAACCGAGCGGATTCACCGGGAACAAGGAAATCCCGATGGCTAAGTCGATCTGCGACTACATTTTCCGCTGGCTCGGGAAAAAGTTCCTCTCGGCCGAAGAGCAGCCCGCGATCCTCGACGTGCTGAACGGCAACGGAGGGAGCCACAGCGTGGAGGCCTCGCACGCGGCGAAAGTCCACACATCGATCGTGGAAGAAAGCCCCACGTCCAGAGTGGAGCACGAAGTGTACCGCGCCCAGGCCGACGCCCCTCCCTGCCATGCGTGCGGAAGCATCATGGTTCGCAGCGGCACATGTTACAAATGCGCTAACTGCGGCGAGACATCAGGGTGCTCGTAAGGGGCGATTGACCAACTACCCGAGGAGGATTCCGATGAAGAACGTTTCCGCCGCGGCCCGCCTTGCAATTCTTGTCGGTGTTCTCTCGTTCATTCTTCAGGGATGCGACTTCGACAAGAAGGAGTTTCTCGACGTCGGGAAGTCGACCTTCGAATCCTTCTACAACGGCAAGCCGATTCCCGACAGCACGATTAACTGGGTTGCGCTCAAGATCAACGGCGACGAAGTGGGAAGGCAGTACATGGAATTGTCGAACGACTACGAACGCCTGGCGTTCCGGAAAGGGACGGTCGTCCGGCTCCGCACGATGTGCGCCGCGAAGGGATGGAACCCGACCAACGTGAAAGACTGGAAGATCAAGGAGCGCGGCGTGGAGAGCGCCGTCGTCGTCGGTCAGGCCCCTGGAGGGACCATCAGCATGGAGATGAGGAAATTCCAGGCGGTGAAGAAGATCGGGTCGATCGAAATCAGGTGAGGTTGCTCCCCCGCTCTTCGATTTCGGAAATCTTCTCGACCCGTTTCTGATGCCTCCCCCCTCCGAAGGGGGTATCGAGCCAGGCCTTCGTTATTGATTTTGCGAGCTCCACGCCCGTTGTCCTCCCCCCGAGCGTAAGAACGTTTGCATTGTTGTGCTCCCGGCTGCTTCTCGCCGAGAACTCATCCGAACAGCACGCCGCCCGTATCCCCTTTACCTTGTTTGCCACGATCGCCGAGGCGATCCCCACCGCATCGATCATAATCCCTTTCGACGCCTGGCCGAGAGAGACCATCCGCGCGACGGCGTAGGCAAAATCGGGGTAGTCGCATGCCTCATCTGTGTACGTTCCCAGATCGACCGCCCCGTACCCGAGTGTCGCGATGAAGGCCTTCAAGGCTTCCTTCAGGGCGAAGCCCCCGTGGTCGCTGCCGAGGGCGACGACTTCCGGATTAGCCGGCTGAGGGGGCTTCGGGAGCGTCGATGATGCCGCAACGCCCTGCTCCTTTTTCGCCGCTTCGAGCCGGATGCCGAGCTGCTTTGCGCGGTCGCGGGCGGCATCCGTGATAATCGTGCCGGCAGGGATGAGGACCGATTTCTCTCCGCGCTTTGCCGCGGCGAGAATCGTTTGCTCTGAGATGAGTCCCTTGGCCATGGCTATCGTCCCTGCGTCCGACCGGTCTCGTTGGGTTGCAAAACCTCGAGCCGGACCGGTGCGGTGCCCGTTCCAATAAGCTCGATAGCCTTCGCCGCGGCCAGCGAAAGATCGATGATCCGGTCTCCCTTGAAAGGCCCCCTGTCGTTGATCCTCACGACGACCGCCTTGCCCGAAAGAGTGTTCGTGACGCGCACCCTGGTGTTAAACGGGAGCGTCCGGTGAGCGGCGGTGAACTGGTTCATATCATATTTCTCGCCGTTGGATGTCTGCCGGCCGTTAAACTCGTCTGCATAGTAGGAAGCCATCCCTTCCTCAAGGGATGAAGTCCCTTCCCCACCCGCCGGGGCGGCGGAGGGCCTCGACGACGTGAACCGGGGAGAGGAAACGCACCCTGCCAGGATCGCGCCGGCGCAGAGCAGAATGGCGATATGGCGACTCCGGCGGTTCATAAAAACTCATTCATCTGCTTGCGCCTGAGGAAATCGACGACCTCCTTCACATCCTGCGACTTGCCCCTCTTACAGACGAGGACGGCGTTGTCGGAGGCGATGATCACGAGATCCTCTGCGCCGATCGCGGCAACAAACTTGTCCCCTGCATGGATCAGCGTGTTGCGCGTGTCTTCCAGGAACACTTTCCCTGTAACGCTGTTCCCGTGCTCGTCTTTCCCCGAAATGCGGTAAACCTCGTCCCAGGAGCCGACGTCGCTCCACCCGAAATTCCCCTTGATGACATAGACGTCGCGAGCCTTCTCCATCACGCCATAGTCGATCGAGATCGGGCGGATCATCCGGTACGCCGTTTCGAGCACATGCTCGAAGCTGTCGCTCCCGATCGCCTCCCCCACCTTCCTCAGTTCCGCCGACATTTCCGGAAGGAGCTTCTTAATCTCCCGCAGGATGGCGTCCACCCGCCAGACAAAGATGCCGCTGTTCCAGAGAAAATCCCCGCTCTGGACAAACTGCTGCGCCGTGGCGGCGTTCGGTTTTTCCGCGAAGGTCTTCACCTTGAAGACGCCCCGGGAAAAGTATGGATTCTTCCCGTCGTCCTCGTCAACCACCTGGATGTACCCGTAGCCTGTTTCGGCGCGGGTCGGCTGGATGCCCACTGTCATCAGGCATCCCGATTCATACGCGGCCCAGATCGCCAGGTTAAGAATTCGCCGAAACTCTTCCTCGTCTTCCATCACGTGGTCGGCGGGGAGGACCACCATCACTCCCTCAGGATCGAGCCGCTGCACAAAAAGCGCTGCAAGTGCGATGCAGGGCGCAGTGTTCCGCCCGAGGGGTTCGATGATCATGTTCTCGGGAGGGATGTGCGCCAGCTGCTTGGCAAGGAGGGGGCGCTGAAGCTTGTTGGTGACGATCAGGGTGTGCTTTTGGTCGATGAAGCTCCCGATTCGCTTCACCGTGTTTTGAATCATCGTGCCGCGGTGGACGATTTCGAGGAGCTGCTTGGGCGACTTCTCCCTGCTGCGGGGCCAGAACCTCGACCCAACTCCCCCGGCCATGATCACGGCATAGACGTTCGGCATAGGGGTCGGTTCAGATTGTCACGTCTGACGGCTCAGTGAACATAGGACCTCGGCACCCTCGCTGCGATCCCGGTGAGCACCTCGTATGGAATCGTCCCGATCCTGTCGGCAAGATCCCATGCGGTAATGGCCTCGTTCCCGTCTCTTCCGATGAGGGTGACTTCGTCGCCCACGTGGATATCGGCCTCCCGGCCCACATCCACCATGAACTGATCCATGCAGACAACCCCTGTCACCGGATATCTCTTCCCTCCGATGAGCACCTGTCCCTGATTGCTGAGCCGGCGGCTGTAGCCGTCGCCGTAGCCCACCGGGATGGTGGCAATCTTCGTCTTCTGGCGCGTATAAAAGGTCCGCCCGTAGCTGATGCTGGTCCCGGCGGCGACCTCCTTGATGAACACGACGTTCGACTTGAGGCTCAGGACGGGCGCGAGAGGGATGCTCTGGCTCGTTTCCTTTGTCGGATACGCGCCATAGAGCATGATGCCGGGACGAACCATGGTGTGGTACGATTGCGGGAGGTCGAGGATTGCACCGCTGTTGGCGATATGGCGAAGGCCGATCCGGATTCCGCGCGATTCGATCTCTCTGAGCACGCCGGCAAACCTTTCGAGTTGTTGCAGGGCAAATGTCTTGTCCTTGTCCGCAGCCGTCGCCAGGTGACTGTAGATCCCGACGACGTCGAGCTGCTTCATGGCGCACACTTCTTCGACGAACCTCGGAGCGTGCTCACTGTGTACTCCGATCCGTCCCATCCCCGTGTCAATCTTCAGGTGGACCTTCGCCCGTTTTCCGGCCCCCGATTCCGAGGAAATCCGGCGTGCGAGCTCCAGCGAAGAAACGGCGATATCCAGGTCATTCTCCACAAACTCCCGGAGTTGGCTTCCGAGGACCCCGGTCAGGACCAGAATCGGAATCCAGACCCCGTTCGTGCGAAGCTCAATCCCCTCTTCGAGCGAGCCTACTCCCAGGTAATCGGCCCCGAAGTCGGTCAGCGCCCTGGCGACCTCAATCATTCCGTGACCGTACCCGTTCGCCTTGACGACGGCCATGACCTTGATGTCGGGTCCGACCCGTTTTCGTACGGAATCGAAGTTGTCCCTGAGGTTCTTAAGGTCGATCTCCGCCCGCTTCAGTCGCATTGGCGACGGAAAATATACTCTTTCCGGTCTTGAATGTCAACGGATTGTTCAGCCTTCGTTTGGTAGGCGCCGGCTTCAGCCGGCGTAAGAGGAAGGAATCCGATGCTTAACCTTTTTGAGCTACGCGCAGTCTGTTGACGGCGCGTTGCAGAGCGCTTCGGGCGCGAAAGGGGTCGAGATCGCCCGGGTGCTCGGCGAGCCTATTCGATGCGCGATCCCGCGCCGAGAGTGCGCGTTGCTGATCGATCTCGTCGGAGCGCTCGGCGGTCTCGGCGAGGAGGACAACCTGGTTCCTCTTCACGTCCACGAACCCTCCGCTTGTCGCATAGCGTCTCTCATTCCCCTCGGCATCGGAGATTTTCACCTCTCCGATTCCGATTTCCGAAAGGAGCGGGGCATGATCGCGCAGCACCTGAAATCCTCCCACGGTTCCGGGGGCGCTGAAACTCACGACGTCGCCGCTGAACACGAGCTTCTTCGGCGTAACAATCTCCAGCTTGAATGTCTTCACCGCCATCGCGTTACGCGGAGGCCTTTTTGTGGCGCTCGACGACTTCCTCGATCGTGCCGGCCATATAGAAGTGGTTCTCGGGGATCTGGTCGTATTCGCCCTCGACGATTCCCTTGAAGCCCCGGATTGTGTCCTCGAGCTTCACGTACCGTCCCTGAAATCCCGTAAACTGCTCCGCCACGAAGAAAGGCTGGGAGAGGAACTTCTGGATCTTTCTTGCCCTCGAAACGGTGAGCTTGTCTTCGTCGGAGAGCTCGTCCATTCCAAGAATATTGATGATATCCTGGAGGTCTTTGTACGTCTGAAGAATCTCCTTGACGCGCTTCGCCACGGTGTAATGTTCCTCCCCCACGATCGACGGCTCCAGGATTCGGGAGGTCGAGTCGAGGGGGTCCACGGCCGGGTAGATTCCCAGCTCGGAAATCTGCCTGCTCAACACCGTCGTCGCGTCGAGATGGCTGAACGTCGTCGCGGGAGCGGGATCGGTGAGGTCGTCTGCCGGGACATAGATCGCCTGCACCGAGGTGATCGATCCGTTCTTGGTCGACGTGATGCGCTCCTGCAATTCGCCCATCTCGGTTCCGAGTGTAGGCTGATAGCCTACGGCCGACGGCATGCGGCCGAGAAGAGCCGACACTTCCGATCCCGCCTGCACGAATCGGAAGATATTGTCGATAAAGAGGAGCACGTCTTTCCCCTCCTCATCGCGGAAATACTCGGCGATCGTCAGTGCGGTCAGGCCGACCCTCTGCCGGGCGCCGGGGGGCTCGTTCATCTGTCCGAAGACGAGCGCGGTCTTATCGAGCACACCCGACTCCTTCATCTCAAGCCAGAGATCGTTCCCCTCGCGGGTCCGCTCTCCGACGCCGGCGAATACTGAGTACCCTCCGTGATGGAGGGCGATGTTGTGGATCAGCTCCATGATAACGACGGTCTTGCCTACTCCGGCGCCGCCGAAGAGGCCCGTCTTGCCTCCCTTTGAATACGGCTCGAGGAGGTCGATGACCTTGATCCCCGTTTCGAACATTTCCTTCTGAGTCGTCAAGTCCTCGAACGCAGGGGACGAGCGGTGGATCGGATATTTTTTCTGGGCGTTGAGCGCCGGGAGCTTATCGATCCCGTGCCCCACGACGTTGATGAGACGCCCGAGCGTTTCTGGACCGACGGGCACCTCGATGGGGGTGCCAAGGTCGAAGGCCTTCATTCCCCGGACAAGGCCGTCGGTCGTGTCCATCGCTACTGTCCGGACGCGGTCTTCGCCAAGGTGCTGCTGCACCTCGCAAATCAATTCCTCATCCGCCCCCTCGGCGTTTTTGCGGGGAATGCGGATCGCATTTAGAATGGCGGGCAATTTTCCGCTGGAGAAGTCGATATCTACCACAGGTCCTATGACCTGTGCGATCTTGCCTTCAGTCATGAATGTTCTAGTAATCGATGGTGAGATTCTTGTAGGCGCCGGGCGTACGCACCGGCTGTACGCGCCGTTCGTCGGCGCCGGCTTTAAACTGGTGTCACGGTCCATACCGTGACACCAGCGGGATGGCCCTTAAAGAAGTGGTGCAGCCACCACGGCAATCAGCCCGGATTGCTTAAATCCCGCATAATATAGGGCTTTTGGGGGTAAGAAGCAATCAGAACCGATCCAATTAACCTGGTGTCACGGTCCACACCGTGACACCAGCGGGGAAGGAAAGTGCTATTCCAGAAATCCGATCGAACATTCCGCCGCTCCGCGGCGGAACGCTGCTTTGGGGCGCTCCGCGCCCCCCGGATCGAGAGGCTAACCCTTGGTCCTCAGGTAATCGACGATCTTCTTGGCGTGCTGCCGCCCGTTCTCTATGAATACCCTGTTATTGAACTTCCCTCCCACCATTCCTCCCGCCACGAAGAGTCCGGGAACATTCGTTTCCATCGTCTCCGGATCATGGACCGGCACGAGTGAGTCGGCTTCAATCTCTATTCCGAGGGATTTCAGGAAGGAGACATCGGGCCTGTACCCGATCAGGATAAAGACAAAATCCGCCTCAACTTCATCCCGTGCGCCGGCAGGCCCCGACAGAACAGCCGTGCCGGCCTTCAGCTCCGAGACCCTCGTGTTGAACCGGACCCTGATCGAACCGTCTGCCACGCGGTTATCGAAATCCGGCAGTATCCAGTACTTAACCCCGGTGCTGAGCGCCGGGCCGCGGTGAGCCACGGTGACGTGCGCGCCATGCCTCCAGAGGTCGAGAGCCGCCTCGACCGCGGAATTCTTCCCTCCGACGATCAGGATGCGCTGGCGGTAATACGGGAGGGGATCGATATAATAGTGGGAAACGTGCGGCAAGGATTCACCCGGCACGTCGAGAGGGTTCGGCGTGCCATAGTACCCCGTAGCGGCGACAACCGATCGGGCTGCAATCCGGACCCCCGAGGCGGTTCGTACGTCAAACGTTCCATTGGCCCGCCCGGCTGAGAGGACGGCGTCAAAAAACGAGATGTTGAGCTTATAGCGATCGGCCACCGCGCGGTAGTAGTTCACGCAATCGAGCGACGTGGGTCTGGTGGTCGGTACGATGAAGGGAACCCCCCCTATCTCCAGCAGCTCGGGAGTCGAGAAGAAATACATGTCGCGCTGATAGCGCTGAATGCTGTCGACGATCCCCCCCTTGTCGAGCACGAGGTGGGTCATGCCGGCCTTCCCGGCTTCGATCGCGCACGAGAGCCCCGCCGGACCGGCTCCGATAATCAGAAGGTCATATGTCGCGGGCTGGCTCATAACGGAAAATCCTGTCGCGCGGTTTCACGACAGGATTTGGGGGATGGGAAAACGATCAGAGCTGAAGGTCGGATTTGAACCGACGACCTGCGGTTTACGAAACCGCTGCTCTACCAGCTGAGCTACTTCAGCAGTGGTCAGACCTTGGGTTTTTCCCCGTAAAAGACCGTCGGAAAGAATTCTCCGACCTCAGCCGGGGCGTCTTTCATCCATTCCTTGTCGGGAAGGACGGTGCGCTGTGTCCAATCCCGCGCCACCTCCGGAGCCTTCTCGGTGTCGATCATTTCGATGGTGTCCCACGGGCAGTACTTCACGCAAAGCTTGCATCCGATGCAGACGTCGAGGTCGATCTCGACGAGTTTCTTATGGACATTGTACTCGGGCCCCGCGACCACATAGATGCAGTCCACCGGGCATACTTCCAGGCAGACCTCGCAGCCGGTGCAGCCCGACTGGTTGATGACCGCAAGCTCTTTCGGCTTTTTCTTGCGCGGGGGAGCGGCCGGTGCAGCCGGTTTGGGCGGTGCTTTCGCCTGTTCTTCAGCCATCAGCGCAACTCCGTGTAGGTCCGCGCGTTGTTCACGAGTTCAATAAATGAAATTCTGAAGAGAGTTTCAAGTGCCGCGCAGCCCTCAATGAATTCCCGGCTCGGTCATCCCCCGCAGGTTGAACACTTCGTCGAGCTTTTCCTTCGGGAGAAGTCCCTTCTCGAGGACGATCTGCTTGATTGACTTTCCCGAGCGAAGATATTCTTTCGCGATCTCGGCGGCTTTTGCATAACCGATGTGGGGATTGAGCACCGTAACGACGCTCATGCTTCCTTCAGCATACTCCCTGCACCGCTCCTCGTTCGCCGTGATGCCCGTGACGCAAAACTTCACAAATGCATCGATCGCCCCTTTGAGAATCTCCGCCTCATGCAGGAGGTTGAATGCAACCACAGGCATCATCACGTTGAGCTCAAGCTGCCCCGCCTGCGCCGCAAGAAGGACGGTGGCGTCGCAGCCGATGACCTGAAAACAGACCATGTTGAGCATCTCGGCCATGACCGGATTCACCTTCCCCGGCATGATCGACGACCCGGGCTGGACCGCCGGCAGCATAATCTCTGAGAGACCGGTCTTGGGACCCGAGCTGAGGAGTCTCAGGTCGTTCGCGATGCGGATCAGGTCCTGTGAGAGATTTCTCGCCGCGGAGGAGAGCTCCGTGAAGGGACGCAGGCTCTGCATCGATTCGAAATAGTCGTCTGCTTTGCGGAATTTGAAGCCCGTCGCGCGGCTCAATTCGGCTACCATCATGTCGCGGTATTTCGGATGCGCGTTCAACCCCGTGCCGGCCGCCGTTCCCCCGATTCCCAGTTCTTTATTCGATTCAGACGCAGCCTGAATGCTCGCGCGGTGCTTCTTGATGTTCGCGCCGTATGCGCCGAACTCCTGGCCGAGCCGGACGGGGACGGCGTCCTGGAGGTGCGTCCGGCCCGACTTGACGATGTTGTCGAATTCCTTCCCTTTGCGCTCAAATTCTTTTGCGAGGAGAGCGAGCGAGGGGAGTAGCTTCTCTGAGAGCATGACCGCTGCGATGCGAATGGCGGTGGGGCAGACGTCGTTGGTCGACTGGGCCATGTTGACGTGATCGTTCGGATTGACCAGGGTATAGTCCCCCTTTTTTCCGCCGAGAAGTTCGATCGCGCGGTTCGCGATCACTTCGTTCACGTTCATGTTGTGAGAGGTTCCGGCTCCCGCCTGATAGACATCCACGACAAACCATTCACGGAGCTTTCCGCTCAGAATCTCATCCGCTGCGGCGATGATCGCGTCCGCTTTTTTTGGATCGAGGAGTCCGAGCGCCTTGTTGACGACGGCGGCCGCTCTCTTGATCTGGACGGTTGCATCGACATAGGACGGTTTCGGCCGCAGCCCGCTGATAGGGAAATTTTCGATCGCGCGATGGGTCTGCACGCCGTAGTACGCGTCTGCTGGAATGCTCCGCTCGCCCATAGAGTCCTTTTCGATTCTTACATTCATGGGAATCCGGGGGTCGTCTGTTCTAGTGAAAGAATCTGACGTGAAAACAAGACCGGGGTGAATTGATTGCGGCACAATATACCAAAAGAGGGAAGGACATTCAACCCTGCGCGCATTCGGAATCGCGCGCCTCTGTAGCGGCGAGCTGTAGGCGCCGGTTGTTCGCGCCGGCTTTAGCCGGCGTTGGTGTCACGGTCCATACCGTGACACCAGGGGGTCGGTCATGGCTTGGTAGGCGCGGGCTTTAGCCCGCGCTCTCGTCGATTCCCGAAACCCATGGATCGCATCCACCCGAACTTTCCGAGGTCGATCCGTTCTCTGCGGAAGACGACTCCTTCCCGCGATAGAAGGCGTTTCTGCCTCTGGTATCGGCCGTGCGTTGTGGGGAGAGAAATTCTGCCTTGCGCGTTGATGACTCGATGCCACGGAACCGGGGAGCGTGGCGGCAGATTGTGGAGTGCGGTGCCTACCATTCGAGCCTGCCCGATGAGACCGCTTAGTCGTGCGATTTCGCCGTACGTGGCGACTTTCCCCCGGGGGATATGCCTGACTGAGTCCCAGATGAGCCGATACTCGTGGCGGGGCGGGGGCATAACCGCCTAGATGAACAAGGGAGCCAGGACGAGTGTGATGGTGGAGAGGAGTTTGATCAGCACGTGCAACGACGGCCCTGCGGTATCCTTGAACGGATCGCCGACGGTGTCGCCGACAACCGCCGCTTTGTGCGGTTCAGATTTCTTCCCGCCGTAGGCGCCCGTCTCGATGAACTTCTTCGCGTTATCCCAGGCCCCTCCTCCGTTGTTCAGGAAGAGCGCCATGAGGATACCGGTAATCGTGCCGGCCATCAGAAAGCCGCCGACAACTTCCGCGCCGCTCGCGCCGGTGGCCGCCTGTCCGCCTGCGTAATAGATCCATCGGAACACAACGCCGACGCCGACAGTCATTCCCACGACTAATAGTCCCGGAAGCACCATCTTTGCGAGAGCCGCCCTCGTGGCGATATCGACGCACTGCCCGTAATCGGGCTTTGAAGTCCCCTGCATGATCCCGGGGTTGTTCTTGAACTGCTCGCGGACATTGTTGATGATCGCGTACGCCGCCTTGCCCACGGCTTTAATTGCTAGGGAGGAGAAGAGGTAGACGAGCACGGCCCCGAGCATCGCCCCCACAAACACCTCGGGCTTGTTCAGGTTGATGACCGGCTGAAACGAGGGCATGTAATTCCGGACCTCGTCGATGTACGCCCCGAAGAGAAGGAAGGCCGCGAGAGCCGCAGACCCGACGGCGTAGCCTTTCGTAAGAGCCTTGGTGGTGTTCCCCACCGAGTCGAGCCGGTCCGTCCGCTCGCGAATCTCATGGGGCTGCTGGCTCATCTCGACGATGCCTCCGGCATTATCGGTAATCGGACCGAATGTGTCCATTGCGAGGATATAAGCGGCGGTCCCCAGCATTCCCATTGTGGCAACGGCCGTCCCGAAAAGTCCTGCGTTTTCCAGACCCGAGTGCGATCCCAGGAAGTACGCTCCGACGATTGCGCCGCTGATGACGAGGATGGGGTAGCCGGTTGATTCCATTCCGACTGCGACGCCTGCGATGATGTTTGTGGCCGGGCCGGTCTGGGAGGCCTCGGCGATCGATTTCACCGGCCGGTATCGGTATTCCGTGTAGTATTGTGTGATGTACACGAATGCTACCGATGTGAGCACGCCTATAATTCCGCAGAGAAAGAAATTGAAGTAGAATTCCGCTCCGAGGAGCCAGCGGGAGGCCACGAAGAATCCGGCCATCGCAAGCACTGCGGCGATGAAGTAACCGCGGTTGAGGGCGTTCATGGGGTCTTCGTTTTCCTTCGCGCGCACCGACATGATGCCGACGATGGAGGCGAAAATACCGAAGGCACGGGCCACGAGCGGAAAGAGGATGACTCCCAGAAGAGTGAGGTCATGCGATGCGAAATACGCCGCGTTGGAGCGGTAGAGGCCGGCTGCAAGGATCATGGCCCCGATATTCTCGGCCGCAGTCGATTCGAAGAGATCGGCTCCGCGGCCCGCGCAATCGCCCACGTTGTCTCCGACGAGATCGGCGATCACCGCCGGATTGCGGGGGTCATCCTCGGGTATTCCTGCCTCAACTTTTCCTACCAGGTCGGCCCCCACATCGGCTGCCTTCGTGTATATTCCGCCGCCGAGCTGGGCGAACAGTGCCACAAAGCTTGCGCCGAAGCCGTATCCGACAATCAGCAGCGGGATTTTCGTGATATCGTCCGTTACCCCCAGCGCTTTCACGAGAGTGAAAAGGCCCGCCACCCCGAGGAGGCTCATCGCAACAACGAAGAAACCTGAGACTGCGCCGCCCCGTAAAGAGGTTTGGAGGGCGTCGTTCATGTTCGAGCGTGCCGCCGAGGCAGTCCTGATGTTGCTCCGGATTGCGACCCACATCCCCATATACCCCGCTGCGACCGAACACGTCGCCCCGAACACGAATGAGAGAGTAGTCCAGAGAGCCAGATCGAACGTGCTCGCGGGATCGTGTTCGTTGTGGGCCCTGACGAATGCGTAGAGGATATAGATGAGGCAGGCGAGGGCAACCGCCAGAAAGGCGATCGTTCTATTCTGCCTGCGGAGGAATGCTTCGGCACCCTGCTTGATCGCATTGGAGATCTCCCGCATCCGGTCGGTTCCGGTGTCTCTCCGCAGGACGTCGCGAACGAGGTAGAGGGCGAACAACAGGCCCAGGATGCTGAATCCGAAAATGAGTGATAATTCCATAACGGCCTGCCGGTCCTTTCACGTTCATGAATGGTTGCTCACACCTCACACATGCGGGTTTCCGGTCACAAACGCCAGGCGCCGATCATGCAAGAAGGCCTGGGAATTACCCCGCGCTCCAGAAATTCAGTACCTGTTGAAGAACAACTGAAGGATTCAGTTCCTTCGGAAGGTGGCGCTCAAGATACGTAAAAAAAACGAAAAAGTCGAATTTTTGGGGGGGGAAGGACCGGCGGTTGTAATAACTCTTTAGAAATGTCAGGTATATGCATCTTAAACTGGTGTCACGGTCCATACCGTGACACCAGGGGGGAATGAAGTGGAAACTGTGCCTAATCGCCGAGAAGTTTCATGTACTTCTCCGCGTCGACGGCTTCCTTGGAATTGGGGCAGAGCTCCATCACCTTGCGATAGTACCGCTTTGCCTCCTCCTTATTGTTGCTGTTCTGGAAGGACTCGCCGCACCAGAGAAGGGCCTGGCAGTTCCTCGCGTCGATCGCAAGAGCCCTCTTCAGGTTCTCGGCCGCCTTGGCGTAGATCGGACTATTGAGCTTGGCATCCTTGATTTTCGATGCATCGGTGAGGTAGCTCACTCCGATTGCGATATAGGACTCAACGAGCTCTTTATTATATTTCCCTTCTTCCTCGGAGGAATTCGCCGCAAGCGCAAGCTCGATGACCTTCCGGTAGGCCTCCAGTTCGTCGGATCTGGCCGAGGTCGCCGCATCGTTCGCTGCGTAAATCAGGGCATTGCAGCGCGCCAGCGTAACCCACGCCTGAACATACTCGGGCCTGAAGGAGATGCATTTTTTGATGTGCTCAAGCGCGTCCTTGAACTGCTTGTACTGCATCAGAGATACCGCGGCGTTGTAGTGCGAAGCAAACTGGTACGCCGAAGAGGTATCGCAGGCAATTTTCCTCGCGAACATCCCCACCGCATCCGGCCACTTTTTGAGCGCCATGTAGACCGTGCCGTAGTCGTACGGTATGTCGCAGCGGCTCGAATCCTTTTTGTACGCCCGGGCGTAGATGCTCGCGGCGCTGTCGTAGATCTGCTTCGCCTTATAGGCCTTGGCAAGGGAAATCAGCTTATCGATCGGGAGCGATTCCAGTCGCACGCTTCTGTAGGCGTTGATCGCCGAGTCGATTTTTCCTGTCTTGATGTAGGCATCCGCCAGCATCTCCGAGATATCATTCTGCGCGGGATCGATTTTTACGATCTTGTCGCCGACGGGGATGAACCGGGTGAAATTATTCGTCCCGTAGAGCGACCGGGCATACTGGATCTGAACATGGAGCGAGTCCGGCTGGAGCCGCGACAGGCGTTCAAAAATTGGGAGCGCATTTGCGTAGAGTTTCTGCTTTGCCCTCAGGTAGATATCCCCTACGTTCCGCAGCGCCTGAACGTTGTTCGAGTCGAGCGCCAGCACGTGAACATACGCGCCCGCGGCGTCGCCGTACTGGCGGTTGTGGCGGTACGCCTCGGCGAGCTTCACCCACAACTCCGCCCTGGCGCTGTCGCGCAGGGTGGCGTTCCTGTACTGTTCTGCGGCCGCTGCAAGTATCTTCTGTGCGGCATAGACATCGCCCAGGAGCTCGAAAATCCTGGCGTTGGAGGTATCCACTTCACGGGCCTGAAAGAGCACCACCAGCGTCGATTCGGTCGAATCGACCTTCAGCAGCGACGTTGCCAGCAGGAGATAGGCTTCAACGTTTTTCCTGTCGTCCGACACCGCGTCCCTGAATTCTTTGATCGCTTCGAGATAGTTTTTTGACTCGAGGGCAGCCTTGCCCCTTTTCATGTGATCCTCTGCGAAGAGACGGCTCGCGGAAGAGAGGACCATTAGGATCAAGAACGCTATGCTTAGTCTGTAATTCACCTTGGTTGACCTTCGCTCGTTAGTTGAACAAGACGGATCGGCATTGTCGCAGGCACGAGTCCACTATTCAGAACAATCTTCTGTCCGGGTGCGGATGTGACGAACGACACAAACCCGATTCCAACACTGTAGATGTCGGCGCGTGAATAGAAGTAGATCTGGCGCGTCAATGGATAATACCCCTGGAATACATAGGCCTGGTGAGGCGAAAAGTACTTCCCGTGCCCGAGAGAATCCGGCGCGCCGGGGTCGGCCAGTTCGAGCGCCTTCACCTTCTCCTTATTCTCGCTGAGCCAGTTCAGACCCAAAAACCCGATGGCGTTGGGGTTGGATGAAACAAATTTCACCATCTCAGGCGAGGTCGAAGCGACCGCTTCCGGCTTTTCGAGCGGGCCCCCTTTCACGATTCGATCGAGAAGGGTTTGAAACGTCCCCGAGTTCCGGCTCGGATAACAGAGCTCGATCGGGGACTTGGAAGTGCCGCCCGCCTCCTTCCACGAATGAATTGTCCCCGTAAGTATGCTGTCGAGCTGAGTTGTGCGCAACTGCGTCAGCGGGTTTTCAACGTTGACGATGACTGCGATCGCGTCGATAGCAATCTTATACTCCGCGTACTGCACGTTCGCTTTCTGAGCCGCATCGCGCTCATCGGAGGTGAGCGCCCGCGAGGACACTATCACTTTAATCGTATCGTTGAAGAGCCTTCCGATTGCCTCGCGCGCGTGCGCGCTCTCAAGCGTAATATGGGCATCGGGATAGAGCCGCTCGAATGTGTCTTTCTCCGTGGTCATCAGCGGAAGCACCGATTCAGACACAACCACCGTGCCGTGCCCCTTTGTCGGGGTCTCGCTCCGCTCCTTTTGGCACGCGGCAAGAAGCGGGAGCAGAACGAATATCCATCGGACGCTATTCCTAAGGTCGGCTCGCATTTCTCTGTTTTAAAACCACCATCACGATCCTATATGAGCCGTATAGTATCATGACCACCCCAAGGATGATCCTGTAATTCGCCGGGATGTACGCGGGAATCATGGGCCCCGCAAGAAGCATGATCCCCAGCAGAAGAATCAGGCACGCCGTCACAAAGCTGATGATCCTGAAGAGAACCTGTGCCAGCATATCCTGGCCGCTCAATGGCATGTCCTTCAGCGGGACAGTTTAAATCTAAAAGGAATAACCGTCCACACTCTGACAGGCCCGGAGGTCATCATCCCCGGGACAAACACCCATTTCCTGGCGGCCCGCTCGGCGTATCGGTCGAAGAATGCGTTTGTGCTGTTGACAATTGATGCCGTGCTGACGCGGCCGTCCTTCTCAACGAGGACCTTCACCGACACCGTGCCCTCCAGTCCGAGCCGCCGTGCGTCCTCTGGATAGTCCGGGTTGACGATCGTGACCGGAACGGGCGGACGTTCCACGAACGGGAATATGCTCGTATCCGTTGCGGCCTCCGATCCTGTACCGGACTCCGGACCATCACCCCGCCCGGGATCGGCGTCTCCGTTGACACTATCCATTTCTCCAAGAGACGTCCAGGGATCTATGGGCTGCGGATTCTGCGCCAGCGCGGAATCTTCGAAGGGAGTCTCCGTAATCACGGGCTTGCCTATCCACTTCCGTGGAGGAATCGACCGCGGCGGCTGCGGTCGGCGCGCTCCGTCCCAGGGCCTGTTAGAATCCATTGGCGGCCCGGGAACAATGCTTATTATGGGACGATCCGGTATCACCGGCTCAGGACCTCTCAGGAGAGCGCTCACGAGGTACGCGCCGATCAGAACGAGGTGCAGATCCACGGCCACCGTGAGTGCTACAAACCCGTGCCTGCCGTACAGCGACTCCACGCGTTGCAACCCGGAGTGAAGCGAGATCGCTGCAACTCTGGACACCATGTCTCTTGCTCCTTTCCCGCTCGGAACCGGTAGGCGCCGGCTTCGGCCGGCGCGAGTCTTCGGAACTACCTAAACCGGCTACTTATTCAACCTGAACCGGAACGGCACCGAGGTCCACACTGCCACCGGGCCATTGTTCATGATAGCCGGCGTGAAGACCCACTTATACGCGGCATCAATCGCCGGTTGGGCGAATACTTCGGGATCCGCCTTGAGCAGCACAACCTTTTTTACCTTCCCCTCTTTGTCCACCCAGCACTTTACCTGGACCGTGCCCTCGAGGCCTGCGCGCCGCGCAAGCTCGGGATAATCGGGCTGGACAATCTTGATCGGCACGGGGAGTTTTTCCACCGGTACGAAATCTGGCGGCTCCTCGTCCTCAATCTTAATGTCCTGCTGGACCGCAACTCCTCCTCCGCCGCCGCCAGAGACAACAGGGGCCGGCGCCTCGGAGAGCTCTTTCTGCGTCGCTATCGTCTGCTCGGGGCTCACCTCCGCATCGGGCACGGGCACCGGCACGCCGACGGTGGGTTTAGCCACCGGCACGCTCACCTGTACTTGGGGAGCCGCCTCGGTGTTCGTGATCGAGGGAGGCGGTCCCAGCTCGCTGTATTTCATGATCCTGACCGTCATCGTCGGCTCCTCTTCCGCTCCGAGGTACTGGTAGAGGTAGTATCCGCCGATAATCAGGAAGTGGAGCAGCACGGCGGAGGTGAGCGCCCAGGAGGCATATTTCTGATACATCCCCTTGAGCTCCCGCATTCCGTAGTGCATGCTCACCGCTACTGCTTTCGCTGTCATAGTCTATTCTCCTTTGTCGCCTACGATGTCGCTTTCGACAGCAGCTGCTTGTCGGCATCAAGCATCGGTGCCAGGCTGAACCTCGTGATGTTGGCGAGATTCAGCTCATCCATGATGTCAACCATGTAATGGTATTTCCCCTTCCGGTCCACCTTGATGAGCGTGATCAGCTTCGAGTTCTGCCTGACCTTGTCCATCATCAGAGTCCGGAGGTTCTTGAAATCCACCTTCGTGGGGATTTCGGTGCCTACGTTCCAGTAAATCGAGCCGTCCTCCTTCACAAGGAGCGTCAGAAGATTGCTCTGCGGAACCTCGACTTTCGTATCCGCCGGAGGGAGGTTGATTTCCATCGTCTGGGGCCGATTCATGGTCGTCGTCAGCATGAAAAACGTCAGAAGGAGGAATGCCACGTCGACCATGGGCGTCATGTCGATCCTGACGCCAAGTCGCCGCATTTTCTTATGCTTCTTGCGCTTTTTCTCGTGCCCTCGCGGAGCCGAGCCAGCATCCATTCCAGCCATAGGGTGGGTTCCTTAGTCCTTTTTCAATTCTGTGACGAGATTGAATCTCGTAATATTCGTTTTTTGCAGGACGTCCATCACGTCCTCGGTAAGCCCGAAGCCCGCTTCCTTGTCCCCTTTCACTACTGTGTAGAGGCGGGGGTTCGCGATCCTGGCCTGCACGAGCAGCTTTGCAAGCTCGGAGACGGACACTTCGACATTGCTGCGGAGCTTGTTTGACTCGCCGAACACGCGCTGCATCATCCGCGGCGAATCGAATCCGAGGAAGAGCCGGTCATCCTTGCTGATCGAGATGAGCATGACGTTCGATTCCGGCAATTTGAACGCCGAGTGAGACGCGGGAAGAACGATCTGCACTTCCTCGGGCGGCCGGAACTGGGTCGTCAGCATGAAGAATGTCAGTAACAGGAACGCGACATCCACCATGGGCGTCATGTCGACCTTGACGCTGACTCTTGCTTTCTTGATTTTTGGCATCTGGGATGATCCTTTCAGCCTTACTTGGCCCGGGTGGTCAGGGTCTGCACCACATCGTAGCTCGCTTCGTCGATCATGTAGGTGAAGTTGTCGACCTTGTTGACGAAGAAGTTGTATGCCACAATGCCGACGATTGCGGCGAAGAGACCGAGCGCGGTGTTGATGAGGGCTTCAGAGATCCCGATAGACAACTGGATCGCGTCCGGAGCGCCGCCCTGTGCCGCAAGCGCGCGGAACGCACGAATCATTCCGATCACTGTGCCCAGAAGTCCGAACATGGTCGCGATAGACGCGATGGTCGACATGGCGATCAGGTTCTTCTCAAGGATCGGCATCTCGAGAGCAGTCGCTTCCTCGATCGCACGCTGAACCTCGGCCATCTGTTTCTCCGCTTCGAGGCTCTTGCTATCGCGCGTGAGAGCCTGGTACCGTTCGAGGCCGGCCTTGATGATATTGGCCATCGATCCCCGCTGCTGGTCGCATGCGGCAATGGCGGCATCGATATCTGACGACGCAAGACTGCGCTGGACGTTCTTAAGAAACGTTGCAAGGGATCCCCTGCCCTGGGCCTTGCGCAGCGAGAGGGCCCGCTCGACGACAAAGGTTACGACCATGATAGACAGCGTGATCAGAATTGGCACGATCACGCCTCCGGTATACACCTGGCCCATCATGTTGGTCGGCTTCTCCTTATTGGCTCCGTCGGAAAAATTTCCCGGATTGCCGAGAATGAACAAGTAGATCACAAGAGACGCGGCGAGCGCTCCTACGACCAACACGATGACGAATGTTGATTGTTTCATTAGTGTGGCTCCTGTAGTGTGTGGAAGGGGTATGTAGTTACGATGTGGATTTCACTTTCTTGAAACTCTTGATAGCCTCGTCAATGGTGTCATACACTTCAAATATGTCGATAAGCTTGGTGACGGCGAGGAGATTCTGGACGCTGTTGCTGATCCCGCTGAGCCTGACCTCTCCGCCGTTTTTGACATAGGAGGTGTGGGCCGCGATGATCGTGCCGATGCCCGAGCTGTTGATGTAGGTTACTTTCTGGAGATGGATCACGAGGCATTTATTCCCCTGCTCGATGAAGTCCGCCACCGCCTCACGGAGGGCATCTGTGTCGCCATCGCCCACCAGCGGGCCCCGGATCTCGATGATGGCAATAGTGCCGCTCTCGACGGTTCTACCTCTAACAGACATCGATCAATCCCCTGCTCAACTGTAATCCTCTATTAGGTTTAACCCACCGGAACAGAGTCCTGTTCCGGGCGACGATAGGCGGTGTGAATAGGTAAAATCGTGGCAGTTTCGGTCTCCTGCAAACTAAGTGCCAGAGTGAAACAAATCCGCTTCGAGTACAATATGAGCCATTGGGGCCAGATTGAATCCAAAACATGAAAACCCGTTTCTTGCATAATGCATTGGAAATCGTTCAAATTGGAGTACAAGGAGGGAAATGACTGTGGGATAAGGGTTTAGCGGCCTTGCAAATTGCACGACTTCTTCGGCTTCATTCAAAGCCCGTACTTTTTCCTCTTTCTCCAGAGAGTGGCCGGGTCGATCTGAAGTACTCTTGAGGCTTCTTCGAGGTCTTTGGCCAGCCCCAGAACTCGTGCAATATGCCTGCGCTCCGCCTCTTCAAGCGAAAGGAGGCCCAGCTCAACACCGCTTTGCGATTGTAATTCGGGAGGAAGCTGGGCCGCCTCAATGACGCCGTTCCGCGCGAGAAGAACCGAGCGTTCCACCGCGTTTTCAAGTTCACGAACGTTTCCCGGCCAGGAGTAGGCCGTGAGGAGCCGAAGCGCCTCGGGTGCGACCTCAAGGTCGCGCCCCGGCGAGTGTTTACGGAGGAAGTGGTACACAAGAAGGAGAATATCTTCCGGCCGCTCACGCAGAGGGGGAAGCGAGATTCGGACGGCATTCAGCCGGTAGTACAGGTCCTCACGGAACTTTCCCTCCTGGAGGGATGCGGAGAGCTTCCGGTTGGTTGCGGCGACAATGCGGACGTCGACTTTTCGCGTGACGCTTTCTCCCACTCGCTCGAACTCGCGCTCCTGCAGAAACCGGAGAAGCTTCACCTGAGAGGATTGCGGAATCTCGGCGATCTCGTCGAGGAACATCGTGCCGCCGTCCGCCATCTCGAATCGGCCCTGGCGGTCCTTCAACGCGCCGGTGAACGCGCCGCGGACGTGGCCGAACAGTTCGCTCTCGAGGAGATTCTCCGGCAGGGCTCCGCAGTTCACCTTGATGAACGGCTTGTCCCGGCGGCCGCTGCGCTCGTGAATGAGCTGAGCTACCAGTTCCTTTCCGGTGCCGCTTTCTCCCTCGATGAGGACGGAGAGAGGGCTGTCCGCGATCTGCCGGCAGAGCTCAAGCTGGCGCGACATGACGGGGTTCCGGGTCAGGACGGCGGTCCCCTCGGTCGGCCGGTTGAGGAGCCGCCTGAGGCCGGCGACCTCCTCCTCGAGGTGGTGATGGGCCAGGACCTTCCCGGCGAAGATCTGGAGCTCCTTGAGATCGAACGGCTTCTGGAGAAAATCGAACGCGCCGTTCTTGATCGCCTCGACCGCGCTGTCCACCGATCCGTGGGCCGTAATAATCACGCACGTCGTGGCGGGGGATCGCTGGCGAATCTCCCTCAGGACATGCATCCCGTCGACGGGTTCCATCATCAGGTCTATGAAGGCGATGCCGTATCTGCCGTCTTCGAGTCTGTCGAGCGCATCGCAAGGGTTGCCAAACGCCTCTACCGAGAGCCCGATTGCCTCCAGCCCGATCGTCAGGGTCTTCAGGATGTTCGGCTCGTCATCGATGACGAGCGCCGTTCCCTTGCCGCTCATGCCGGCTGGGCCTGCGATGCCGGGAGCCGGAATGAGAAGGTGGTTCCCTTGTCGACTTCGCTCTGGACCCAGATCTTCCCCCCGTACATTTCGACGATCTCCTTCGCGATGGCGAGCCCGAGCCCGACGCTTCCCGGCGTCGAATCGGCGGACTGCTTCACCTGCACGAATTTGTCAAAGATCTTCTCCAGGTGCTCTGATGCGATTCCGCGGCCGGTATCTTTCACGCGGATCAGGACGTCCTCTCCCTCGGCCGCCGCCGTCACCTCGACGGACCCGCCCGGATTGGTATATCGGAGCGCGTTAGTGACCAGGTTTGAAATGATCCAGGAGAACTGTTGTTCGTCGCCCACAAAGTTCGGGATGGTGCTCCCGACCGAGAACTTCAGGTTGACCTCCTTCTCTCTGAATGGGAGCTGAAGCGGCTGAAGGGTCGACTCGATCACCTTGCGGATGTCCACCACATCTTCCCGCATCTCGATCTTTCCCGACTCCAGCTTCGATAGTTGCAGGAGCTCGCGCACGAGCTTGGTGAGCCGGTCGCAGTCCTGCTTCGAGCTCAAAAGGAGTTCTTCCTGCGCCTTGGTCAGCGGACCCAGAAGCTGCTGGCGCATGATATCGACGCTCATGTTGATGGAGGTGAGCGGCGTCCGGAACTCGTGCGAGACAGCGCCCATGAAATCGGATTTGAGCTTGTCGAGCTCCTTGAATTGCGTCACATCCTGAAGGATCAGCACCACACCGTTCCGGCGCCCCGATTTCGAAGGGATCTCGGAGACCCGGGGCCGGAGGTAGACGCGCCTCCCCGAGACCTCGAACTGGAGATAGGGCATGCCGAGGAGAGAGGAGCTGTTCGGATTCTGGAGAACGGCGCTGAGCCGTTCGTCGCGGATGCACTCCGATGCCTTCTTCCCGATCAGGTCGCTCTCCGCCACCCCGAGCAGGAGCTCGGCCTGGCCGTTGATCAGCTGGATCCGCGCTTCGGAATCGCATACGATAATGGCATCGGCAATGCTTTCGACGATCGTCTCCGACTTTTTCTTCTCGGAGAGAATCTCCCCGATATTGAGCTCTTCATATTTGCGGAGCCGCTCGGTCATCTTATTGAATTCACGGCTGAGTTCGCCGACTTCGTCGTTGGTTTCGATGTCGATTTTCAGGTCAAGGGCCCCTCGTCCGATACTGTGAACCGTCTGGGCCAGCCGCTCCGCGGGCACTATGATCCGCTTGGTAAACTGCCACATGGTAACGACGCTGAGACCGATTGCCAGCAGCGAGGCCGCCAAAACGGCGATAGCCGCCTCATGGGAGGTCGCGCTTGTCTGCCTCTCGACCTTCTGCATTTCCTTCTGATTCTCCTCGATCAGCCAGAAACAATTGTCGGAGAGACGCTGGGAGAAGGGCCGCACGATGCTCGCATAGAGCGCCTTTGCCTCTTTGAAATTGCCGCGCCCGGCAAGAGCGATCAAAGAATCGGTGACGATCTGGTACCCGTCATAAGTGGACCTGATGTTGTCGAGGATCGGGCCCGCCTCAGGGATGGTGCGGTTTTCGTTGGTCCGCTGAAACCACCGGTAAAAGTCGGTCTGGGCTTCCGTAAACTCGGTTCTGCCGCTTTCCAGGTCCTGGTTGAGGATCGACGAGAGGGCGTGCTCGTGGCGTTCTATCGAACTGGCCATATTCTCGACGGCCACAATATTCGGGTAGGTCTCTCCGAGGATCGAATCGAGTGCGTCCGTGAGCTTCTTGAAGTTGTAGATCGCCCAGACCGTCACCCCGACGTTGAGAGCGACGAGGACGACGTACCCGATTCCAACCTTGAATCTGAGACTTCGGAAGAAGGGAACCTGCATGGGGACTCCGTATCACATAAATATATTCAGAAAGCCCTGAAAATTCAACCGGTAGTCGCCGGCTTTAGCCGGCGTCTCTCAGCGAATCCGATGCGCTCCGAACATCTTGACTCTTGAACGATTTCTTGGTATCATGGGCATCACTTCCCACAAAAACACCCCCTTTTGTAAGGATCTATGGAACTTTCGACAAGCCGGCCGCGCGTCATAGGCTGGCTTCGCAGTGCTGCAATCCTCGACGGGGATTGGGGAACCAGCATCTGCTACGTTCTTGGGATCGCATTCTACCGGGCGGGCTACTTCAGCGGATGGCACCTCTTGATGATGCTGGTGTTCACCGCGCTCATCTCCTTCAACTACATCGCGATCTGCAGGTTATACCCGGGAGGGGGAGGCGTGTACAGTTCCGTTAGCCACCGCTCGCGGATTCTCGCGGTCATCGGGGCTTTGCTTCTGAGCGCCGACTATGTCGTCACCGCTTCCCTCTCCGTCCTTGACGCCTGCCACTATCTCGCGCTCGGGAACCCCGAGCTCTGGGCGATGGCGATTATCCTCGGTATCGGGGCCCTCAACTGGTTCGGCCCCCGGCACGCAGGGAGCGTCGCGATTATCATTTCTCTCGCTACACTTGTCGGCCTGCTGACCCTCATATCGGTCACCTTTCCCGCCGCGACACGTCACATCGTTCTAGTGCCGGAGCCGGGGGGGATCATGAAGAACTGGGGATCGTTCGTCGCCATCATTCTGTCCATATCGGGCATAGAAGCGATTTCGAACATGACGGGCGTGATGAAGGATCCCACCAGGAGCTCCCGAAAGGCGATTCTGAGCGTCCTGGGAAAAATCAGCATTGCGACGATCGTTCTGGGGCTCGCGATGCTCGCCATCCCGCATCTCGACCCGGTGGAACACAAGGAGGAGATGATCCGCTATCTCGGCGAGTTCTATATCGGAAACTGGTTCGGCCCCATCATCGGTCTCCTCCTCGGGCTCCTCCTGATTTCCGCGGGGAATACAGCGATCAACGACCTGATATCGATTCAATTCCTGATGTCGGTCGACCGCGAGCTCCCGGGCTCGCTGCGGCTGTTGAACAAGTTCGGGGTCCCTATCATCCCCCTTGCGGTAGCGACTTCGATCCCGATCATCGTTCTGCTCTTCGTCCACGACGTCATCACGCTCTCGGAGCTCTACGCGATCGGCGTTGTCGGGGCGATCTTCATCAACATCGCCTCCACCGGGACGGACACATCGCTGAAGCTTCCGACTCCGACCCGTCTGTTCATGGTTTTTTCGGCGGTCATCCTCTTCCTCGTCGAAACAACGATCGCCCTCGAGAAAACGAAGGCCGTCGTCTTCGCCTCATGTGTCCTCGTAGCCGGCCTCATCGCGCGCGAATTTGCGCGCCGCCAACGTGTTGTTGTTGAGCCGGTCGCAGTATCACTGGGCCCCTCTACCCCCTCGGCTCCGAGAATGGACGTATCGCGGATCTCTTCAAAAATGATGGTGGCCATTCGCGGGCCGGGGGAGCGTCTCCTTCGGCAGGCATGCGAAGACGCTCACCCGAAGAGGGCGTTTCTCTTTGTTCTTCAGATTAAGCAGGTTGCGATATCAGGGAACCTCCCGGACAAAATCCCGGCGGAGTCCTTCGGGGACTACGCCTGGATCGAGAAAGTCTGCAGGGAATACGGAATCCCCTATCGAGTCATTACGGTCATTTCGCCGGAGGTCGGGTACACGATCGCGGAGCAAGCCGCAACGCTCGGGGTCGACAGGCTGATTCTGGGGGCCACCCAGCGGACGCTGGTGGATAAAGCATTGAGGGGAGACGTTATTAAGACTGTTTCGGCGCTTCTGCCGGAAGAGATCCAGCTCGCGATTTATCGGACCTGACTCAGCCCTTCGGGCCCATCAGGTCTCTCAGGCGCGCCTCTATCTGCTCGATATCGACGGGCTTGCGCAGGATTCCGAAGACGCCCACCTTGCGTGCCTCGGCAAGCACGCGATCATCCTGGAATCCGGTAATAAAAAGAAAGGGGATTGAAGCGGTCGTGGCCTGGGCCTTTACTCGCTTGAACAGCTCGAAGCCGCTCAGCCTGGGCATCACGATGTCCGAGATGATGACGTCGGGCGTGAACGATTGCAGTTTTTCCAGGCCCTCCTGCCCGTCGTGGGCGAGCATCACTTCGTAGCTGTCCATCTCAAGAAGGTCCCGGAGCAACTCGGCGAATCCTGCCTCGTCATCGACGAGCAGTATTTTTCTCGACTTCTTCTCCGTCATGCTGCTATCTGTACCGGAGCCCCCGAAATTTGCCCGTAAATATAGGGAAAGCAAAGCGAAGAATCAAGTGAAGAATCGGGCACTTTTCACCTGAGCAAAACCATCTTTCTTACTTCGATCCTCCTCTGCGCTCCGGTTCCCCGTCCTTCCGATGATGAAGTTACCTCGAGGCGCGCGAAGTAAATTCCCCCGGCATTCAAACCTCCGTCCCAGGTTACTTCGTGATACCCGGCGCTTACTTTTTCATCGAGAAGCACCGCAACTTCCCTCCCGAGAAGGTTGAACACGCGAAGCCTGACGAGCGATGCGCCGTCGTCGTCGTCGATGATGAACGTGATGCGGGTCAGGGGATTGAACGGGTTTGGAAAATTCTGGTAGAGCCTGAATGATCTGATCGGATTCTCCTCCCCCACTCCGAGCGTCGTGTCGGGTTCTATCCGTATGGGACGGTTGGCGCCGAAATTCCACTGATCGCCGCTCGGCTCGGCGTCAAGATTTACGCTGTTTCCCACAGAGAAGAGCGTATCTGCCGTAGCGGCGGGGGATGGCGTATAGGAAAACATCCATTGAACGCTGTCGCCCTGGAATACTTTGGGAGAAGTGTGCGTCAGTTCTCCGTTTTCGAGCTTCATAGAATCGTCAGCCACCGCCAGCGAGCCGCTCCCGGCCGCAATATCGAATCCTCCGGCTGCGTGGGGCCCTCCCCTGATCGACAGGACGTACTGGTAGTGAGAGCCGGCCCGTACTGTATCGGGTCCGGTGATCCGAACGACTACCGAGTCTGTGGGAGATATACCGTGGCAGATGCACCCCGTGCCGTTCGTTTTTCTTGTGAGTCCGGTTATTCCGGTCTGATGCAGGATGCTGAAACCGGCAAAGAGAGAGTAGCAGGCAGCGGCGGAAAAGAGAATCCCGGATGGGGTAAACTTCATCCGGATATGGTTGAACGCGGGGTCACCAGGCGGTTCCGGAGCGAATGATCGCGACGAGGATGTATCCGGCAACGAGAGCGAGAATGATGATGATTCTGAGGCGCGTCTCTTTCTTCATTACGTTTAATTTAAGGGAATCTCTTTCAGAAGCAAGGTACCGAAATCTCCTTGCATCCTTCCACCGATGTGCGTATCTTCCCCACTACCATTTTCCTCACTTAGCCTCGCACCGTTTGCCATGAACCTTGTCCGCACGTTATTAACCGCCGGCCTTGCCTGTTGCCTGGCTGCATGCACTCTCTTCGCGCAGGCCCAGAAGGCCGATACCTCCGCTCGAAAAGACACGGCGAAAACAAGCGACACGAAGTGGGACATCACGGCCCCTCACGGGCCCTCGAGCGACATCGAATTCTCCACCGACGAAGGCACGTGGATATCCCTCGACGTGAGCCCGGACGGAAAGAGGATCGTGTTCGATCTTCTCGGAGACATCTATTCCATGCCGATTTCCGGCGGCGACGCAACCCTGCTCTCGGGCGGCCGGGCATACGAGGTCCAGCCCCGCTACAGCCCCGACGGGAAGAAGATCTCCTTCACAAGCGATCGCGACGGCTGCGATAACATCTGGATCATGGATGCGGATGGAAAGAATCCGAAGCAGATCACCAAGGAGAAAGAGCGGCAGACCAATAACGCGGTATGGTCACATGACGGCCAGTACATCGTGGCGCGCAAACATTACCGCAACACCCGCTCTCTCGGATCCGGAGAAATGTGGATGTACCATGTCGGCGGCGGAGACGGCCTCCAGCTCACGAAGCGGCGCAACTGGGAGCAGGATGCCGGAGAGCCATGCCTCTCTCCCGACGGCCGTTACCTCTATTATAGTGAAGATGTGAGCCCGGGCGGCGGATTCCAGTACAACAAAGACCCCAACGGAGTCATTTACGTCATCCAGCGCCTCGACATGCAGACTGGCAAGACGCAACAGTTCATCAACGGTCAGGGAGGTTCCGTCCGTCCTCAGGTCTCTCCCGACGGGAAGACAATCGCGTTTGTCCGGAGGGTACGTCTGAAGAGTGTCCTCTATCTGTACGACGTGGAGAGCGGCAGGGAAACCCCTGTTTTCGACAAGCTCAATCGCGACGCACAGGAGACGTGGGCCATCTTCGGCGTTCATCCCGGTTTTTCGTGGACGCCGGATGGAAAGCACATCATTATTTCAGCCCAGGGACACTTGTGGAACATCGATCTGCACGCGGCCAAGGGAGGCACCTCGGCGACGCAGATCCCCTTCAGAGCGTCCGTCCGGCAATCGATCACCGAAGCGGTCCGATTTCCACAGGCTGTTGCACCCGAGAAATTTGACGTCAAGATGCTGCGTTGGGTGACGGTATCTCCCGATCAGCGCTCCGTCGTCTACAACTCCCTCGGGAAGCTTTGGATCAAGCAGCTCCCTCGCGGCGAACCGAAGAGGGTCACGAACGATGCGGTCAACTTCGAGTGGTATCCCTCATTTTCACCCAAAGGGAACTGGATTGTCTATGTAACCTGGAACGACCACGAGAAAAGCGACGTGTGGAAGGTGAAGACCGACGGCTCATCCAGGACCAGGTTGACCACACGCGCGGGACATTATGCCGAGCCGAGTTTCTCACCGGATGGCTCGAAGGTTGTCTTCGCCCGGACGGGCGGGGATGGTTTGACAGGCAGCACCGATACGAAGGATCAGGGAATTTACTGGGTGTCTGCCGACGGCGGCAAAGCGGCGCTGATTACAGAGGAAGGGAGCAAGCCCCTCTTCAACAGGACCGGGGAAAGGATCTTCCTCAGTTCCAACGAGGGAGACAAGACGGCCCTCATCAGCGTGGGGCTCCACGGCGAGGAACGGAGAGTGCATCTCCTTTCTGATAATGCGCAGGAACTCATCCCCTCGCCCGATGAGCGGTGGGTTGCGCTGGTGGAACGATTCAACGCGTATATCGGGGTCTTCCCGAAGACCGGTCAGCCGGTCTCGATCGGGCCCTCCACGTCCGATTACCCCATCAAACGGGTTACGCGCGATGCGGGGACCTATCTGGATTGGTCCTCGGACAGCAAGAAACTCTATTGGTCGCTCGGCCCTCAGCTCTATTCCCGCGACCTGACCAACACCTTTAAGTTTGTCGAGGGCGCGCGCGACAGCGTGCAGGAAAAACCCGACACGGCCGGAATCCCTATCGGATTTTCCGCTCCCACAGACAACCCCACCGGCTCGATCGCCCTGACCGGTGCAACGGTGATCACGATGCGCGGCGACGAAGTCATCCATGACGCCACCATCCTGATTGAACGAAACCGGATAGCCGCCATCGGTCCTTCGGGGCAGGTGACGATCCCCAAATCGGCCATGAAGTTCGATGTCTCCGGAACCACGATCATGCCCGGGATGATCGATGTCCACGCGCATGTCGGCTTTGAGAACGTAACGCCGCAGTCGCACTGGCGCTATTATGCGAACCTCGCGTTCGGAGTGACGACCATGCACGACCCCTCCTCCAATACGGAGATGGTCTTCTCGAACTCCGAGATGATCAAGGCGGGGGCGATGGTGGGGCCCCGGCTCTATTCGACCGGCGCGATCCTGTACGGCGCAGAGTCTCCCGTTAAGGCGGTCATCAACAATTTCGACGATGCCATGTCGCAGCTGAGGCGGTTGAAGGCGGTCGGGGCATTCACCGTGAAAAGCTACAACCAGCCGCGGAGAGACCAGCGCCAGCAGATCATCGAGGCCGCCAGGGCGCTCGACATGATGGTCGTTCCCGAGGGCGGCTCTACTTTTTTCTGGAATATGTCGATGGTGCTCGACGGCCACACAGGGATTGAACATTCGATACCCGTTTCGCCCCTCTACAAAGACGCCATCACGCTTCTCTCAAAGAGCAAGACCGGATGGACTCCGACGCTGATCGTGAGTTACGGGGGGTTGTTCGGCGAGAACTACTGGTACATGAAGGAAAAGGTCTGGGAAAACGACCACCTTCTTCGTTTTACCCCGCGCGAAATAATCGACGCCAGGTCGCGCAGGCGGACGATGGCGGAGGAGGACGACTTTAACCACATCCAGAACTCCCGGGCCGTGAAGGCGGCGCTCGATGCCGGCACGAAGGTGCAGCTCGGCGCCCACGGTCAGCTCCAGGGATTGGGCGCCCATTGGGAATTGTGGATGCTGGCCCAGGGAGGAATGACCCCCCTCCAGGCGATCCGCTGCGCTACGCTCTACGGGGCGCAATACATCGGCTTGGACAGGGATCTCGGGTCGCTGGAGCCGGGGAAGCTGGCCGATCTTGTGATCATGGAAAAGAACCCCCTGGACAACATCCAGAACTCAGAAACGGTCAAGTATGTGATGAAAAACGGGCGGCTCTACGACAGTTGGACGATGGACGAGCTCGGGAACCACCCGAAGAAGAGAGGAAAGTTTTACTGGGAGTGAGCGGCGCCGGCTCGGCCGAAACACCCCGTCACTGGTCCAACCTCCGATTCAGGATCGTGTAGGCGCCGGTTGTAGGCGCCGGCTTTAGGCGGCCCCCGCGAAACTGGTGTCACGGTCCATACCGTGACACCAGCGAGGAAAAACGTTTTTAAGGTGAGCCGCGTCGCTCCGCGCCCGAAGCATCTATTGACATTGGTAGACGGCTTTTGTAGATTTTACACTCCGATGAGACCCCCACCGAGGATTCTTTGCGTCGACGATGACCGGAATCTCCGCCAGTCGCTTGAGGAGCAGTTCACCTACGAAGATTTTGCGGTCGACACGGCGGAGAACGGGGTTGCTGCGCTTGAAAAGATCCGTAGCAATCAGTACGACATCGTGCTGCTCGACATAAAGCTGCCCAAGATGGATGGGATTACTGTGCTCAGAGAGATGAAGAAGATGGGCAGGCTTACCAACGTCATCATGCTGACCGCCAGCGACGACGTGGCCACGGCCAACGAGTGCGTTAAGATCGGCGCGAAGGATTACATCTCAAAGCCCTACGACCCCGAAGAGCTCCTTCACATCGTGAACAGAGTTCTCAGCCCGCAACCCTCGCAGGGGGGTGCCGCAGAATAACGGGAGGACGAGACCCTAATTCCCCGGGGTCTCGGAAATCTGCTTCGAAGAGGTATCTGCTTTGGGTTTCTTGCGGTACATGATGCCGATCGGGATGATGACGCAGTACCCGAGCAGAAGGAGTGTCGGCGCAAGCGTGAGTTGTCTGAATCCCTCCACGGTATTACCCGAGAGAGCGATGTACCCGAGGATGATGAAGAGAAGGCCGACGCCCAGAATGAGGAAATTCTCCCGTTCAAGCGGAAAGGTCGTGTCTACTTTGGCCTTCGCGACCTTTTTCGCCTTATCGATCTTTGCCATATCTTTGAGCGCCGGATAATGGTGTGCGATAGAATGTAGTTAAATTGACAGAAACTTCAAAGCTCACGCCTTCTCGAGAACCCCGTCTATCATCCGAAACACCCGCTTTGACTCCCTCGCAAACTCCTCATTGTGGGTGACCACCAGAAACGCTTGCTTTTCCTCCCTGTTCAGATTTAGGAGCATGTCGTGCATCTGTCGGCTCGAGACCGAGTCGAGGTTTCCCGAGGGCTCGTCCGCGAATATGATCCGGGGACTGTTTGCCAGGGCACGGGCCACCGCCACCCTCTGCTGCTCGCCCCCGGAGAGCTCGGCGGGCCTGTGATCGAGGCGGCTTCCAAGTCCGACCTTTGAAAGCAATTCCTTGCCCCTCTCCGAGGCGTCCCTGGGACTCAGCCGCTGGATCATCCCTGCGATCATGACGTTCTCGAGAGCGGTGAATTCCGGCAGGAGATGGTGGAATTGGAAGATGAAACCGACGCTCCGCCCTCGCATCCGCGCCAGTTCTTCCTCGCCGAGGTCGCTGATCTTCTTGTCGAGCCAGTAGACCTCACCCTCCGACGGCTGGTCAAGCCCCCCAAGGATATGAAGCAGGGTGCTCTTTCCCGATCCGGAAGCGCCGACGATTGAGACGAACTCCCCCGCGACGATTTCCAGGTTTACCCCTTTCAATACCTGAAGAGTCGACGCCGGCTCGCCGTTGAGCCGGTAACTCTTGCGGATATTCACACAGCGGACTATGTGATCTGATTCCATGCTACTCCCAGCGAAGGACTTCCGTGGGTAGCGTCGCCGCCGCGCGCCGGGCAGGATGATAGGCGGCGAAGAACGAGAGGCCGATGGATGCAAGCGCTATCGAGAAAAAATCAGACCAGCGAATCTCAACGGGTATTGCTGGGATGATGTAGATCGTTGGATCGAGCGGAAAGATCTGATACTTGATCTGAAGGACCAGAACGCCAAGCCCGAGGGCCATTCCGAGGAGCGTGCCGATGACCCCGATCAGGAGTCCTTCAGCCATAAAGAGGCGCACAATGCTTTTCGGAGTCATTCCCATTGCCTTGAGCACCCCGATATCCCGCCGTTTTTCGATCACTCCCATGGTGAGAGAGCCGAGCATGTTGAAGGTGGCCACGAGAATGATCAGACAAAGGAGTACGTATGCCGACCAGCGCTCGATGTTCATCACGGAGTAGAGACTCTGGTGCAGATCGTACCAGGATGAGACCGAAACTTCCCGAGGGAGCTCTCTCATCAGCGCCGTCTTTGCGTTGTCCGCCTCTCTGAAATCCTCCAGCCGGATGTCGATGCCGCTGTAGCGCCCCGGCATCTTGAAAACCCTCTGGGCTGCCACCGTCGAAATATACGCATACCCGGCATCATAGTCCTTATTGCTCGATTCAAAGATCCCGTTGATCCGGAATTTCATCGTCTGGGGACCGGCGAGCCCGCTTAGGGCCGACTGGAAACCGGAGGGGCTCACCACCGCGATTTCATCCCCGACGATGGAAGCCAACCTGTCGGCAAGCGTCAATCCGACCACGATCCCTTCCGTGCCGCCGGAGTCGTTGAGCTCCAGCGAGCCGAGAATCATTTTTTCCCTGAGACCCGAAACGCCCCCGATGCGTGCCTGATCGACGCCGCGGATATAGACGACCTTATTGTACATGCGGGACACCAGCATCCCCTTCCCCTCGACATAGGGCGCGAAGGCCTTCACGCCCCTGATGCGGCCGACGACCGCCCCGGCCGAATCCGCTTCTCTCTGCGTGAAATTCCCCCTCTTCTCGATCCGCACGTGTGGATCGAATCCGACGAGTACGGCGGTTACCACTCCGTTGAATCCGTTGAACACCGAGAGAGCGACGAGAAGGGCCGCGACTCCGACGGTGATTCCGGCGATGGAGACGAGGCTGATCACGTTGATGAACCGCACGCTCCGTTTCGACGTGAGATAGCGGCGGGCGATATATCGCTCGACTGCGCTCACCTTCTATCCGAAGCGGAAGACTGTGATCGGGTCCATGGAAGCGGCCGCCCTCGACGGGATGAGCGTGGTCAGGAATGATACGAACATGGCGACCGCGGTAACGATCAGGAAATTCCCGGGGAGGAGAAGGATCGGGACCGAGTCCATATAGTAAATATCGGAGGGGAGCGAAAGAAGTCTGTAGTGAAGCTGGATCCAGCAGCAGGCATACGCCAGAGCGTTGCCGAGCGCCACCCCGGCCGCTGCGATCACGAGACCCTGCAGCATGAAGATCCTGCGGATCAGAGATGGCCCGGCGCCGAGGGATTTCAGGATCGCGATTGCACGGACCTTCTCGAGAACGAACATCAGGATCGTGCCGATAATGTTGACCGTCGCCACGACGATGATCAGGCTCAGCAGGATCGGCGAAAGCTTCTTCTGTAATTCAACCCATGAGAAGAGGTTCCGGTAGAGCTGGAAGACGGTTCGGGCGAAGTGGGGATACCCCAGGACACTCTCGATCTGCTTTGCGGTCTCGTCCACCGCCGCGACATCCGAGACGAACACGTCGTAGCCCGTAACATCTCCTTCCAAGCTGAATAACTTCTGGGCGTTGGCGAGGGTGGTCAGCGCGATCACGTCGTCGAATTCCGCCATCCCGGACTCGTAAATGCCTGTCAACTGAAACTGCATTGCGCGCGGCTGGAGCGAGGAAGTCCCTTCTCCGGGGAGAGCAAACACGACCAGCTTGTCTCCCACGGTTGCGTCGAGACGCCGGGCCAGTTTATTGCCGATGACAAGCTGCGGCAAGCCACCCCCCTCCGGGCTGAGGAACGATCCGCTCACCACGTGCTGCGGGGGCACCGGGGCCCCGCCGGATATGTCGATCCCCTTGAGCAGAATGCCGTCCACCGCGTCGCGCGACCGTATCATCCCTTCTTTCGCCGCAAACGCCGAGATCGATTTGACCCCCGGCACTTCCTTGTGCACGCGTTCGACCGACCGTTGATAGTGGGCCAGTGGGGCATTCTGGAACCCCAAGACCTGGATGTGTGACGTGAACGCCACGACTTTTTCCCTGATCTCTTTCTCGAATCCGGCGAGGACGGAAAGCGTGATGATGAGAGCGGCTGTGCCGAGCGTGACTCCGAGGATCGTCATGCCCGTAATGAAGGAGAGGAAGCCCCGCCTGCGGTGGGATTCAAGATACCGCTTTGCTATGAACCACGAGGTGGACACCTTAGGTGAGCCGGATCCGCTATTTGACAGTGGATCCGTACTCTGAAAGAAATGCCCGGATAAACTGGTCGATATCGCCGTCCATGACGCCCTGCACGTTGCTCGTCTCAACATCGGTGCGATGGTCTTTCACCATGTTGTACGGATGGAAGACGTAGGAGCGTATCTGGCTCCCCCACTCGATCTTCTTCTTCGTGCTCTCGAGGACGGAGCGCTTTGCCTCTTCCTCCTCCTTGCGGAGCTGGTAGAGGCGCGATTTCAGCATCTTCATCGCGCGCTCTTTGTTCTGGAACTGGGAGCGCTCCTGCTGGCAGGCGACCACCACTCCGGTAGGGATGTGCTTGATCCGGACAGCGGTCTCGACCTTGTTGACATTCTGGCCTCCCTTTCCGCCCGAGCGGTAGGTGGTAATCTCGAGGTCGGCGGGGTTTATCTCGATCTCCACGTCGTCTTCGATCTCGGGGTAGACAAACACGGAGGCGAACGACGTGTGCCGCCGGGCGTTTGAGTCGAACGGAGATATGCGCACGAGCCGGTGGACTCCGTTTTCCGCTTTCAGGTAACCGTAGGCGTACTCTCCCTGCACTTCGACGGCCACGCTTTTGATTCCGGCTCCCTCCCCGGCCTGCTCGTCCAGAAGGTATGTCTTGAAGCCTTTTCCCTCGCACCAGCGGGTGTACATCCGCAGGAGCATTTCCGCCCAATCCTGCGCCTCCGTACCTCCTGCCCCGGCATGAATGGTGAGGATGCAGTTCTTGATGTCATCCTCCCCGCTGAGCATGTTGCGGAACTCGAGATCTTCAAGGGCTTTCTCGATTCCGGCAACCTCGGCGTTCAATTCGTCACCCAGGGAAGCATCGGATGACTCGATCGCAAGCTCGAACAGCGTCTGTGCGTCGCTCAGCTTTCTGCGGATGCCCGACCAACCGTCGATCCAGACCTTTCGGCGCGTGATCTGCTGCATGACCTTCTGTGCGGCGATATTATCGTTCCAGAAGTCGGGCGCATGCGTCTTTGCCTCGAGTGCGGCTATCTCCTTTTCCTTCGTATCCAGGTCAAAGAAAACCCCGGAGGACGGTGAGTTTTCCTTCGAGTTCTTTGAGCCGGGCGCTAATGTCTTCCAACATTGATATTCTCCGAGATGTCTATTTCCATCCTCAGCAGGGCGGAGCTGAGCGTCTTGCCCTGCGCGTCGTTCTTCAATGAAACCGTCCCTCCCCCGCCGAGTGAATTATGCAGCAGGAAATTGAGCGCGAGGAGATTCGGAATCTCGAATCTCTCCACCGGGCCGTAGCAGATCCCTTCAAAATGCTTCTTCACCGCGGCGGCCGTAACATATTTCTGGATGATCGGATAGTATTCCGGTTTCAGGGCGATGAGGCCGACATTGCCCGTGTCCCCTTTATCTCCCGATCTCGCGTGGCAAATATCGAGCAGCCGTACCCTCACCCGCTCACACCTCGCTCACGATGACCGTCGGCTCGACCGCCGTTTTCTCCATCAGGGCGGGCCAGTACGCGATGACTTCGCTGGGCTTCGGGCGTCCCCCCGCAAATCCTGTCACTCCGGGCGGCCCCACAAGGATCAGAGGCGCGATTTCCTTTCCGAATCTCTCGACAGGCGCATAGTCGCGGCTTCGGACGCCGACGCGGAGCACGACCTCGTTGACCGGCTCAGGGAGAGGGGCGATCGGACCGTGGCAGGAATTCAAACCCAGAAACTCGGTGCGGATTTCATCGAACTTCAATCCAAGATCGGCGAGGCGGGTTCTGAGGATCTCATCCGATTTCTTCGCCTTGTCAAACGCGTCGGGCCACGCATAGGTGAGTGTGCCGACTGCGGTGTAGCCGTCCGAGTAGGACATCGACACCTTATACATATCTGTGTTCGGGCTTCCCTTCACGCCCCGCACCCTTACGCGGTTGTTCCCTTCCTGTGTGAGCCTGATCGTGGTAAAGTCGGCGATGCATTCCGGCGTTATGTACTTCGTGGGATCGCCGATTTCATAGAGAAGCTGTTCGGTCACGGTCTGGACCGTCACCATCCCGCCTGTCCCCTCATGCTTGGTGATGACGATGTCACCCGAGGGAAATGCTTCCGCGATCGGGAACCCGATGTGGGCGAGATCGGGGACCGACTTCCACCCTGCCGAAAAATTCCCGCCGCTCGCCTGTCCTCCGCACTCCAGAATATGGCCTGCGACGACTCCCGAGGCAAGCTTGTCCCAGTCGGACCACGACCAGCCGAACTCGTGGATCATGGGAGCATAGGTGAGGGCCGTGTCGGTGGTCCGTCCGGTAATGACGAGCTGGGCTCCCTGCCTGAGCGCCTCGACAATCGGCCGGGCGCCAAAGTACACGTTGGCGCTCACGATGCGGTCGCGCACACTGTCGAGCTTCTCACCGGTTTCCATGTTGTTGAGATCAACCTTCTTCGCCTTCAGGGCCTCGAGGCATCCGAGGATATTGTCGCCGAGAACGACCCCGATGCGAAGGCCTTTGATGCCAAGCTTTTTCGCTGCCCCGAAGATGGCATCGCGGCAGCCTTCCGGATTGACGCCCCCGCCATTGGTGATGACCCGGATGTTCTTCTCCATGCAGACCGGCAGAATTTGCTCCATCAGCGGAACAAGATCCTTCGCATACCCCAGCTTGGGATCCTTCATCTTTTGCTTCTGCATGATGGACATCGTCACTTCAGCAAGATAATCCATCATCATGTAGTCGATTGGGCCCTTCATGACCTGGTCGACCGGGGCGGTGAGCAGGTCTCCCCAGAATCCCTGCCCGCTTGCGACTCTGATCTTCTCTTTCATGCGAGACGGATGTGCAGCTCCTTCAACTGGGCGGGATCGACTTCCGAGGGCGAATCGTCCATGAGGGACGTCGCACTCGTGGTCTTCGGGAAGGCGATGACCTCGCGGATCGATTTTCCCCCCGTCAACAGCATGCAGATCCTGTCAAATCCGAATGCGATGCCGCCGTGGGGAGGCGCGCCGTAGCGGAACGCTTCAAGCATGAAGCCGAATTTCTTCTTTGCCTGTTCCTCGCTGATTCCGAGGAGACGGAAGACCCTGCTCTGGAGGTCCCTGTCATGGATCCTGATGCTCCCTCCGGCGATCTCGTAACCGTTCAGCACAAGATCGTAGGCGCGGGCGCGTGCCTTGAGCGGGCTCTTATCGAGCAGGCCAATATCCTCGCTCTTCGGAGAGGTGAAGGGATGGTGCACCGCGACATGCCGTTTCTCCCCTTCGTCGTACTCAAACATCGGGAAATCGGTCACCCACGCCATTTTATACTCACCGGTGTCGGTCAGGTTCAACCGTCGGGCCATTTCCAGCCTGAGTGCCCCCAGCACCGTATAGGCCTTCATCCACGCGTCTGAGACAAGGAGCAGAAGATCGCCGGGACGCGCGTGCATCGCGGCTATGACGCTGTTGATCACCGGCTTAGTGAGAAATTTTTCGACCGGAGTTTCCACTCCCGAATCCGTGACCCTCATCCAGACGAGTCCGCCGGCTCCCTGGGCCTTCGCGAAATCGACGAGCCCGTCGAGCTGATTCCTCGTGAACGATGCGCATCCCGGGGCGGCAAATCCTGCCACAGCCCCGCCTTTGGCCACGGTCTCGCTGAATACCCGGAATCCGGAAGCTTTCACCACATCGCTCACTGTGGTGATCGAGAGATCAAAGCGAACATCGGGCTTGTCGGTTCCATACCGCTCCATCGCCTCCTTAAAAGTAAACCGGGGGATCGGCGAACCCAGCTCGATTCCGTTGATCTCCTTGAAGAACCGTCTCATGAGCCCTTCGGAGATCTTCATAACCTCTTCTTCGTCCACGAACGACATTTCTACGTCGATCTGCGTAAACTCCGGCTGCCGGTCGGCCCTGAGATCCTCGTCGCGGAAGCATTTTACAATCTGAAAATAGCGGTCCATCCCCGCCACCATCAGGATCTGCTTGTAGGTCTGGGGAGATTGCGGAAGCGCATAGAATTTTCCAGGATGTACGCGGCTCGGTACAAGATAATCTCTTGCGCCCTCGGGGGTGCTTTTCATGAGCACCGGCGTTTCTATCTCTACGAACCCGAGCCCGTCAAAATACTTCCTCGTGAGGAGGTACATCGCGTGGCGCTTCATGAGGTTTTTCTGCATCGGCGGCCGGCGCAGGTCGAGGTAGCGGTATTCCAGCCGAGACTCCTCGTGTACGTCGATGGTATCCTCGATTGGGAAGGGGGGCGTATCGGCGCGGCTGAGGATCGTCAGCTCGTTGGCCAGCACATCGATGTCACCTGTTGGAAGAGTGGTATTCCTTGTCCCTTCCGGGCGGGCCTCTACGGAGCCGCTGACGGAGATGACGTATTCGCTTCTCAGCTCTCCCGCGAGGCTATGGCTGTCCTCTCCCGTTTGGGGATTAAAGACAACCTGCGTCTTACCGTATCGGTCGCGGAGATCAATGAAGACGACTCCGCCCAGATCCCTCCGGATGTCAACCCAACCGGTCAGTGTCACGCGCTTGCCGATGTCGCTGCTCCGCAATTCTCCGCAGGTGCAGGTGCGCTTCTTATACTCCATACCGGATCACTCGGGTCAAATTCATTGAAACACAATGGGTTGCGGCGAGATGAATATAGGAAAAAATCGAGGGAGTCACAATATAAGTCCCAAACGGTAGGCGCCGCTCGGTAGGCGCCGGCTTTAGCCTGCGCGTCTCGGCAAACCTATTGCGATACCTCCAAAACGTGAGAGCCGGTCTCCCCTCAAGAGGGAAAACCGGCTCTCTGAATTACTGTATTTCCGCCCCCAACGGAGAGAGCCTCTCCCCGAAGGATGCGACGGGATGTGCGTTACTTGATCAGCAGCATCTTCCTCGTGCTCGTGAAGTAATCCGTCGGGATTCCATCGTCGACATTGGCTTTTTGTTCGGCGACGATTCTGTAGAAGTAGACGCCCGAAGAGAGCTTCGACGCATCAAATTGTACCTGCTGCTCGCCGTCTTCAAGGAGCTGGTTATCGATCAGCGTCGCTATTTCCTGCCCGACGATGTTATAGACCTTCAGCGTCACGACGGCGGGATTCGTGAGCTGGAATTCGATCGTCGTCGTCGGGTTGAACGGATTCGGGTAGTTCTGACGCAGCTCGTACTTCTGCGGCAGGTCTACGTTGAACACGCTCACCGGCTCCAGCTTCTCTGGAACTACGCTCGAATTCGACCTCAGGTACGGAACGTCTGCCAGAGGACGGACTCCTTTGAACTTCAGCGTGTCCGCAAACTTCACGGTGTCGAGAGGCCCTTCAAACGCCCTGTTGATTGCCCTGATCGTCGTGTCGAGGTTCAGGAATTCCGGAGCGGCCGCGAAGACGTGCGATGTCCCGGCATACCGGCCCATCATCAGTGAATCGGCGAAGTGAGCGATCTCCTTGAGCATCAGCCCGTTCAGCGGGTTGGAAGTCCCGTCATTATAAATCAGCTCACCGAAGCCGAGCGGCGTCTTCTGCAGTTGGCTCGCGACGATGTTGATCCTGAGCGCAATCATGTCTGCCAGAAGAACGTCGTTGAATTTCAATGGCGGCAGCTGAGTTTGCCTCTTGACAAGGGGTGATCCGCCGGCGAAGACGTTGAATCCCCCCGGCTGGCCGGTGTGCCTGCCCGACTTATCGACCAGGGTGTTCATGACGTTGGTATATTTCGGAGCCAGGAGCCACCCGTATTGCTTCGCGCTGTCGAGACTCCTGTCTTTACCCACGAGGAGTCCGCTCGTTGACAGGAATCCGCCCGAGGCGAAGTCCTCTGCAACCGCGTTTACCCTGTTCGGCATCGGCAGTTTTGGCTGGTTCCGGACGAAGAACGGATCCTTGTGGTTGGGCCCGTTCTTGACGGTCGATTTCGTCCACCAGTACTTTCCTACCTTCTGGGTTTTGCCCTTGTTCCCGAAGCCCGAGACCCGTACTGAGTCTCCCGGTGAGAGCGGAGCGCCAAATGTGAAGTTCCAGTGCTTCAGCTTGCCGTCTGCGTCCGACCTGGTCGAGGCAGGCGTTGTAAAGAACGGCCTCGAGGTGTCGATCGCAATCGAGAACTCGGCATGGAAATCGGTGATCCCCGCGGAATCGTTCCGGACGACGAACTGGAAGTCCACCTTGTCCGGTTTCCGCACGACATACTTCTTCGCTTTCCCCTTGTTGTCTTTCGAGAGGGCGATGCTGTCGGCCCCGAAGGAGCGGTACTGGACCGCATACGCCGGGCTCACCTCGAATGTGGCGGAAATCGTATGATCAGCCGTCACGTTTGTGAACTGGTACATCGTCACCGCGCCGACTGAACCTCCGTCGACGAGAACATCGAGCACGCGGTATCCCGTGTTCCCCGTGATGGCAAACGGCTGGTTCGCGCCCGAGTTAACGACGATGGCACCGGAGGGCGTGATGGTGCCGTTCGATCCGGCGCTCGCCGTGATGGTGTACGTGCTCTGTGCGAATTTCACGCTGATCGTGTGGTTCGCAGCCACGTTCACAAACGTATAGCTTGTCGTCGAGTCGACAAATGAGCCGTCCACGAATACGCTATCGACATGGTAACCGCCGCTCGGAGTCATCGAGAATGATTTGTTCGAGCCGCGAGCCGCCTTGACACTCCCCGAAGGGTTGATCGTGCCATGGGGCCCCGCGCTTGCGGTGATTGTGAAGGTATCCGGCTTCACCACCTGAGAGACAGTGTTCGATGTGCTCGTATCGAAGTTCGCGGTTCCGCCGTAGCGTGCCGAGACCGCGTGCGATCCGATCGAGAGCGTGCTCGTCGAGAGCGTCGCGAGCCCGCTGCCGTTCACATTGGCAGAATCCACCACCGTGCCGTCAACCTTGAAGTACACCTTGCCCGCGTTCACTCCGGGCTTCACCGTATCTGCGAATGTTACCGATTGCCCGAACGTCGACGGATTCGGCGCCGTCGTCAACGCACCCGTTGTCGGTATCTTGTTGACGGTAAGCGTTGCGGCGGTTGAAGTAGCCGGAGGGGGGCATGTGCCCGAAACAACTACGTCGTACGACCCCGCATCCGCCGCGGTGGCCGGATCGATTGTCAGGATCGCAGTGAGCGCACCTGAGATGTTGCCCCCGTTTGACAGATTGATGCCGCCCTTGCGCCACTGGTATGTAATATTCTTCCCGCTTGCAACCACCGTAAAGCTGGTGGTCCCGCCGGAGGTGACCGAGTGGCTGGAGGGATTCGATGAAATCGCAGGTAGAGAGTCGACAGTGAGCGTACCGGACCCCGTGCCGGCACAGCCTTTGGTGTCCGTAACTGTTACTGAGTAGGCGCCGGCAGTGCTCACGCCGATCGTCGAGGTTGTAGCTCCTGTGCTCCACGCGAACGTCTTCGAGCCTGTGCCTCCGGCCGGTGTGGCGGTCAGCGTGGCAGGAAGCGTGTTCGCGCACTGCTCAACGTTTGCCACCGAGACGGTGGGATTCGGATTTACCGTCAGCGTGCCGGAGCCAGAACCCGTACAGCCCTTTGTGTCTGTGACGGTAACTGAGAAGCTCCCTGATACGCTCGAACTGATGGTTGAAGTCGTCGCGCCCGTGCTCCAGGCGAACGTCTTGGAGCCCGTTCCGCCGGATGGGGTTGCTGTCAGGACGCCCGGCGTCGCGCTCTGGCAAACCGCGACGTTCCCAACCGAAACCGTGGGATTGGGATCAAGCGTCAGGGTGCCTGAGCCGGATCCGGTGCATCCTTTGGTGTCTGTGACGGTGACGGAATATGCGCCGGCCGCGCTCGTGCTAATCGTCGAGGTCGTCGCACCTGTGCTCCATGCAAACGTGCTCGATCCCGTGCCGCCGGAAGGAGTGCCGGTCAACGTGGCCGGGACCGCGCTCGCACATATCTCCACGTTACCGACCGAGACAGTGGGATTGGGATCTACTGTGAGCGTGCCCGAGCCCGAGCCTGTGCATCCCTTCGTGTCCGTGACCGTCACCGAGTAAGTGCCCGCGGTGCTGGTGCCGATCGTTGAAGTCGTCGCGCCGGTGCTCCATGCAAATGTCTTGGAGCCGGTTCCGCCGGAGGGCGTCGCAGTCAATGTCGCCGGGAGCGAGGTCGTGCACGCCTCGACATTACCCACCGATACCGTGGGATTGGGGTTGACCGTCAAAGTACCCGAGGCCGAGCCAGTGCACCCCTTCGTATCTGTGACTGTGACAGAGTAGGTGCCCCCGGTGCTGGTGCTGATGGTTGATGTTGTAGCGCCGGTGCTCCACGCGAATGTCGAGGAGCCCGTGCCGCCCGAGGCGGTTGCAGTCAGTGTGGCTGGCAGGGCGCTCGCGCATGCCTGGACGTTTCCAACCGAAACCGTCAGGCTTGGATTCACGGTCAGCGTCCCGGCGCCCGTGCCCGTACACCCCTTCGTGTCAGTCACCGTGACGGAGTACGTACCGGCGGTACTCGTGCTGATCGTTGATGTCGTTGCGCCGGTGCTCCATGCAAATGTCTTGGAGCCGGTTCCGCCGGAGGGCGTCGCAGTCAATGTCGCCGGGAGCGAGGTTGTGCACGCCTCGACATTACCCACCGAGACTGTGGGGTTTGGATCGACTGTCAAAGTCCCGGCGCCGGATCCTGTGCAGCCCTTCGTGTCCGCAACCGTGACTGAATACGTGCCCGATGTGCTCGCGCTTATTGTAGATGTCGTTGCGCCTGTGCTCCATGCGAATGTCGACGAGCCGGTGCCGCCCGAGGGCGTTGCGGTCAAGGTCGCCGGGGTCGCGCTCGCGCATACCTCGACGTTACCCACCGAGACTGTGGGATTCGGATCCACCGTCAAGGTGCCGGAAGCTGAGTGTGTGCACCCTTTGGTGTCCGTGACAGTCACGGAGTAGGTGCCGGCGGTGCTTGTGCTGATGGTCGACGTGGTCGCAGCCGTGCTCCAAGCGTACGTTATTGATCCCGTTCCGCCGGAGGCGGTGGCGGTGAGCGTGGCTGGAAGTGCGCTGGTACACGCTTCCACGTTGCCCACCGAGACCGTCGGGTTTGGATCTACCGTGAGCGTACCCGAGCCTGAGCCCGAACAGCCCTTGCTGTCTGTGGCCGTAACAGAATATGTGCCTGCCGTGCCGGTGCTGATCGTCGATGTCGTCGCACCCGTACTCCAGGCGAACGTGATAGCCCCCGTGCCGCCGGTTGCGGTTGCTGTGAATGTGGCTGAGTTGCCCGAGCAAACCTCAGCGTTATTCACCGAGACTCCCACTCCTGCATTCGCGGTGAACGTCCCCGATCCGGAACCCGTGCATCCCTTTGTGTCCGTGACCGTGACCGAATATGTGCCGGAGGTGCTGACGCTGATTGTCGATGTCGTTGCGCCTGTACTCCACGCATACGTCACCGCGCCCGTCCCGCCGGAGGGCGTCGCGGTCAATGTTCCTGGATTCCCGGGGCAGGCCTCGCTGTTGTTAACCGATACAGTCGGATTCGGATGTACGGTCAATGTCCCCGAACCGGAACCGGTACACCCTTTCGTGTCAGTCACAGTCACCGAGTATGTGCCGCCGGTGCTCGTGCTGATTGTAGACGAGGTCGCCCCGGTGCTCCAAGCATAACTCACCGCACCCGTGCCGCCGGACGGCGTGGCAGTGAGGGATGCCGGAAGCGCGCTCGAGCAAGATTCAGCATTGCCGACGGAAACACTCGGGTTGGGATCGACAGTTAAGGTGCCCGCGCCGGATCCTGTGCACCCCTTCGTATCTGTCACCGTGACTGAATATGTACCCGCCGTGCTCGTGCTGATTGTCGATGTGGTTGCACCCGTGCTCCAGGCATAGGTTACCGCGCCCGTGCCACCACTCGGGGTCGCGGTCAGTGTCGTTGGCAGCGCGCTGGAGCAGGATTCCACATTGCCGACGGAGACTGTCGGGTTGGGATCGACAGATAAGGTACCGGAGCCGGATCCGGTGCATCCTTTTGTGTCGGTTACCGTGACCGAATAGCTCCCCCCCGTGCTCGTGCTTATCGTCGATGTCGTCGCGCCCGTGCTCCAGTCATAGGTTACCGCGCCCGTGCCGCCGCTTGGCGTCGCTGTCAGAGTCGCAGGGAGTGCGCTTAAACAAGATTGTACATCACCCACTGAAACCGTGGGATTTGGATGAACCGTCAGGGTGCCCGAGCCTGAGCCCGTGCAGCCTTTCGTGTCCGTCACTGTAACCGAGTACGTGCCAGCCGTCGATGTGCTGATTGTTGATGTGGTCGCTCCGGTACTCCAATCATACGTCACCGCGCCGGTACCGCCGCTCGGCGTCGCAGTCAGCGTTGCAGGCAATGCGCTCGTGCATGTCTCGACATTGCCCACCGAGACGGTTGGATTCGGATCAACTGTCAACGTCCCCGAGCCCGTTCCGGTGCATCCCTTCGTGTCAGTCACGGTCACAGAGTACATTCCCGCCGTGCTCGTGCTGATCGTCGAAGTCGTCGCACCCGTGCTCCAGTCATATGTTACTGCGCCTGTGCCCCCGCTTGGAGTTGCCGTCAGTGTCGCAGGTAGAGAGCTAGAACAGCTGGTCACGTTGCCGACCGATACTGTCGGATTCGGATCAACCGTGAGAGTACCTGACCCTGATCCAGTGCACCCTTTCGTATCGGTGACAGTCACCGAATAGGTCCCCGCAGTGCTTGTGCTGATCGTCGACGTGGTCGCTCCGGTACTCCAGTCATACGTTACAGCACCTGTCCCGCCGCTCGGTGTCGCCGTGAGCGTGGCCGGCAGAGCCGACGAGCAAGATTGCACATCCCCAACCGAAACCGTCGGATTCGGATGGATTGTCAAGGTCCCTGAGCCGGAGCCGGTGCAGCCCTTGGTGTCTGTTACTGTGACTGAGTAGGTGCCCGCCGTGCTTGTGCTAATCGTCGACGTGGTCGCTCCGGTACTCCAATCATACGTTACGGCGCCCGTCCCTCCGCTCGGAGTGGCGGTAAGCGTTGCAGGCAATGCACTCGTGCATGCCTCGACATCTCCCACAGATACTGTTGGATTCGAATGGACTGTCAAAGTCCCTGCGCCCGATCCGGTGCATCCTTTGGTGTCTGTAACCGTCACCGAATATGTGCCGGCCGTGCCTGTGCTAATCGTAGAGGTTGTCGCGCCTGTACTCCAGTCATACGTCACCGAACCCGTGCCGCCTGATGCGGTGGCCGTTAATGTAGCGGAGTTACCTGAGCATACCTCAGGGCTGTTAACAGAAACTGTCGGATTCGGATGGACTGTCAGCGTGCCTGATCCGGTCCCCGTACATCCCTTCGTATCCGTGACTGTGACAGAGTAAGTTCCGGCCGTGTTGGTGCTGATCGTTGATGTGGTCGCGCCGGTGCTCCAGTCGTACGTCACTGCGCCCGTGCCCCCGCTTGGGGTAGCTGTCAGAGTGGCTGAATTGCCCGAGCACACCTCGGCGTCGTTTACGGAAACCGTCGGGTTCGGATTAACAGTCAGCGATCCGGAGCCGGAGCCTGTGCACCCTTTGGTGTCTGTTACCGTAACTGAGTATGTTCCCGCGGTGCTGCTGCTGATCGTCGATGTTGTCGCACCAGTGCTCCACTCGTACGTCTTCGAGCCTGTGCCGCCGCTCGCGCTGGCCGTCAGCGCAGCTGGCAACGCGCTCGTACATGCTTCAACATTCGCTACAGAAACGCTTGGATTCGGATCAATGGTCAATGTCCCCGAACCGGATCCCGTGCATCCCTTGGTGTCGGTTACGGTCACCGAATAGGTTCCGGCGGCCCCCGTGCTGATGGTCGACGTGGTAGTTCCGGTGCTCCAAGCGTAGGTCACAGAACCAGTCCCTCCCGAGGCCGATGCAACAAGGGTGGCGGGCAATGCGCTCGCGCAAACCTGTTGATCACCCACTGTGACCGACGGGTTGGGATCAACAGTTACTGTCCCCGAACCCGCGCCGGTGCATCCCTTCGTATCTGTCACCGTGACTGAATACGTCCCTGCCGTGCTTGTGCTTATCGTTGAAGTGGTTGCGCCGGTGCTCCAGTCATACGTAACCGAACCCGTCCCTCCGCTCGGAGTCGCTGTAAGCGTAGCGGAATTACCCGAGCACACTTCGTCATTATTGACGGAAACGGTTGGATTCGGATGAACCGTCAGCGAGCCGGAGCCCGAGCCAGTACAGCCCTTCGTGTCTGTTACTGTTGCAGAATAAGTGCCCGCACTGCTTGTGCTGATCGTTGAGGTTGTCGCACCTGTACTCCATGCAAACGTCTTCGAGCCAGTCCCTCCGCTCGGAGTCGCCGTGAGCGTTGCAGGCAATGCACTCGTGCATGCCTCAACATCTCCCACAGATACTGTTGGATTGGAGTGGACTGTCAACGTCCCTGCGCCCGATCCTGTGCACCCTTTGGTATCTGTAACCGTCACCGAATAGGTGCCGGCCATGCCTGTGCTAATCGTAGAGGTTGTCGCACCGGTGCTCCAGTCATACGTCACTGAACCCGTGCCGCCTGATGCGGTCGCCGTTAACGTAGCGGAGTTTCCTGAGCAAACCTCGGGGCTATTGACAGAAACTGTCGGGTTCGGATGGACTGTCAGCGTCCCCGACCCGGTGCCCGTACATCCTTTCGTATCGGTGACTGTGACAGAGTACGTTCCGGCCGTGCTGGTGCTGATCGTAGAGGTGGTCGCGCCGGTGCTCCAGTCGTACGTCACTGAGCCCGTGCCTCCGCTTGGGGTAACTGTCAGGGTGGCCGAATTGCCCGAGCACACCTCGGCGTCGTTTACGGAGACTGTCGGGTTCGGATGAACCGTCAGCGAACCGGAGCCCGAACCTGTACACCCCTTCGTATCTGTTACTGTGACAGAATAGGTGCCCGCACTGCTCGTGCTGATCGTTGAGGTCGTTGCACCCGTACTCCAAACAAAGGTCTTCGAGCCCGTTCCTCCACTCGCAGAAGCCGTGAGGGTTGCAGGCAAAGCGCTCGTGCAGGCTTCGACGTCCGCCACAGAAACGGTGGGGTTAGAATTAACCGTCAACGTGCCTGAGCCTGATCCCGTACATCCCTTCGTATCCGTGACTGTTACTGAATAGGTGCCCCCACTGCTCGTGCTGATCGTCGAGGTCGTGGCGCCTGTGCTCCAGGCATATGTCACCGAGCCTGTGCCGCCCGATGCCGTTGCGGTCAACGTTGCCGAGTTCCCCGAACATGCTTCGGGACTATTAACCGAAACCGTCGGGTTCGGATCAACAGTTACTGTCCCCGATCCCGAGCCGGTGCATCCTTTCGTATCTGTCACCGTGACTGAATACGTCCCTGCCGTGCTTGTGCTTATCGTTGAAGTGGTTGCGCCGGTGCTCCAGTCATACGTAACCGAACCCGTCCCTCCGCTCGGAGTCGCTGTAAGCGTAGCGGAATTACCCGAGCACACTTCGTCATTATTGACGGAAACGGTTGGATTCGGATGAACCGTCAGCGAGCCGGAGCCGGAGCCAGTACAGCCCTTCGTGTCTGTAACTGTTACAGAATAAGTCCCCGCGCTACTCGTGCTGATCGTCGAAGTGGTCGCACCGGTACTCCAGGCAAAAGTCTTCGAGCCTGTTCCTCCACTCGCAGAAGCCGTGAGGGTTGCGGGTAAGGCGCTCGTGCAGGCCTCGACGTCCGCCACTGAAACCGTCGGGTTGGAATTCACTGTCAATGTGCCTGAACCTGAACCGGTACATCCCTTCGTATCAGTGACTGTTACCGAATAGGTGCCTGCAGAGCTTGTACTGATGGTCGAGGTCGTTGCACCCGTGCTCCAGGCATATGTCACCGAGCCTGTGCCGCCTGATGCTGTTGCGGTCAAGGTTGCCGAGCTCCCCGAACATGCCTCGGGACTATTGACCGACACCGTCGGGTTCGGATCAACAGTTACTGTCCCCGAGCCACTTCCGGTGCACCCCTTCGTATCCGTGACTGTCACTGAATAGGTGCCCGCACTGCTCGTGCTGATCGTCGAGGTCGTTGCACCCGTACTCCATGCGAATGTCTTTGACCCTGTACCGCCACTCGGTGTGGCCGTCAGGGTTGCCGAATTGCCTGAGCAGACTTCGGCATTGTTCACAGACACGGTTGGGTTCGAGTTAACCGTCAATGTCCCTGAGCCTGAACCCGTACAACCCTTCGTATCCGTGACTGTCACTGAATAGGTGCCCGCACTACTGGTGCTGATCGTCGAGGTTGTCGCTCCGGTGCTCCATGCAAAGGTTTTCGATCCGGTCCCACCAGACGCCGTCGCGGTTAGAGTGCCCGAGCTGCCCGAGCAAACCTCCACAGCACCTACCGATACAGTGGGATTAGCGTCGACAGTCAAAGTACCTGAGGCCGAGCCCATGCAGTTGCTCGCGTCAGTGGCAGTCACAGAATAAGCGCCCGCTGTGCTGGTACTAATGGTTGAAGTCGTCGCCCCTGTGCTCCAGGAGTACGTGACAGAGCCTGAAGCGCCGCTCGGAGTCGCTGTCAGTGTTGCTGAACTACCCGAGCACACTTCGGCATTGTTTACCGAGACTGAAAGGTTGCACCCCTCACCGATCGCAAAATCGCTAAAGGACGTCATACCGGTCGCCTGCGTTGATGTCGACGTACGAGTGCCGGTTGCAGGCGAAGACCAGTTCGGAGAATCAAATTTTTTTACGACGAAATTTGCTGTATTTGCTCCACCATCCAGATCGCCCGCAACGAATGTAAATGTCGCATTGTAAGTCGAAAACCCGGTCCCGCTATTTGTCACTGTCCAGTAGCGATTCACAGTCTTGTTCGCATCAAGGCCTGAAGTCGAAATATTCGGGTGTTCAGTGCCGGTCGTGTTTGCCGTGACATTACCGCTGCCTGTGACGTTTGCAAAGTCAACCTGTACGGGTGTGTAATTTGACGCGTCTCCGATCGGGAAACTGAATGATTCTGCGCCAGTCGCGAACACCTTGCGCGCGTTACCCAACACGTACTTTCCTGATGTGGCGCCAGTAACTGAACCACTTGAACCGATGATTACATTGTTTGATCCGGTTGTAATCTTGCCGTTCGTGAACGTCAATGTGCCGTTGACGGTTTCGTCAGTGAGAATCGTGACGCCACTCGTGTTGTTGATTGTGAGATTATTGAACGTCGAGCCACTCATCGTTTGGGCCGAGCCGCCATTCATATTCAGGGTGCTCGTGCCGGTGGTAAATGTGCCGCTATTCGTCCAGTTACCTGCCAGGTTAATCGTATTACTTCCGGCAGAAAGTGTGGTACCGGAGCCAATGGTAAGACCACCATTGACAGTGATCGTTCCACCGAGCGTTTTCGTCCCGCTTCCGCTTGTTTTCAAAGCACCGTAGGTGAAGGCATTGACGGTTTGATCGCCGGAGCCGGCATAATCTACCGTCATGCTGCTGAGAGTATTTGTTGTAAACTTGTACTGATTTGAATAGTCTGCAGTGGCTGCTGTTCGCGTGACCTTAAGCGTACCTGATCCGGAGATTGTTCCCGCAGCTGCGCTACTATTGATCACCACTCCGGCGGCCGGATTCAATACTGTTGCCGCTCCGTTCATATTGAGGGTGCCGCTGACATTGATATTTGTACTGACCGAAACTGCGGCGGCCGTATTTGAATTGGTGAGATTTCCGAATTGGGTTGTGCTCGAGCCACCGATCGCTTGAGATGCTGTCCCGTTTAATGTTACAAGTCCTGTCCCCTGCGTGAACGTGCCGTTATTTGACAAATCGCTGCCGAGATTGAGCGCAGGATTATTAGTATTGCCAGCGTATGTCACTGACGAACTAATCGTCATTGCGCCCGCCACGTTCAAAGTACCGCTGGCGGGCGTTTTGCTGACCGCGGTCGCTCCAGTCGAAAGGGTAAGATTGCCGTACGTGGGCGTTGTTGAAACCGTCTGTGCTGCGTTCGCGCGGTAATTGACCGTGCTGGAGGAATTGAGTGCAGTATTCCCTGACGTGAAACTTGTCGGAAACGTCGTGGCTGTGGCGGAACCAGTTAACCCAAGATTGAGAGTTGATCCCGATCCCACAGTTAATGTTCCCGCTGCATTGCCTGTAAGCTGGAACGCTCCATCGTTGAAAACACTGTTCGTTGTCGCATCACCGACTGCAAGGTTGGTTACTGTCGTTGCGGCAGCAATCGTAACGCCGGCAGTGTTATTGGATTTCAGTGTGACGTACGTCGAACTGGAAGGAAGCGTAGCAGTCTGGGCTACGGTGCCGTTGTAATTGATTGTGTTGCTAGAAGCACTTGCATTCAAGACGCCGGTTGCCATTAAAGGTCCGGCGACATTCAACGTTGAGTTGGACCCATTTGTCCATGTCGAACCATTATTTCCACCAGTGATCCCGCCTGAACCGGTCGATGTAAAAGTTCCATTGTTGGTCACGACGGTGTTATTGGAAAGAGCTATCGTACCGGCGACCGTGAGACTGGCTGTTGATGCGATTGTCTTATCGGCCGTAATTGAAAGCCCGCTCGAGTTTGTAACCGAGCCCGATCCATCAATCGTGGCTCCATTGGTGGTTGTAAGAGAGATTTGTCCTGATCCGCTGAGCGTTCCGTTGAGGGTTACGTTTCCTCGTTGGTCTAACGTAAACGTGGAGGTGCTGAGTGTTGGACTGGCATTAACAGTCAGAGCGCTTGTGACGATCGTATTGGCCCCGAGCGTTTTCGTGCCGCTGCCTGAGATTGTAAGGTTATTAAACGTCGTCGCAGCGCTTGTAATCGACTGCGATCCAGCCGCGTTGAAATTGACAGTACTGGTATTCGCGGTGAACGTCGCCGCACCGCTCCAGTTGCCGCCGACATTAATCGTACTCGATCCGCCGGCGAGAGTTCCCGCTGTCAGTGTAACGTTACCAGACACAGTATGACTCAAGCTGCTTCCAAGGCTGAGCGTTCCACCTGCCCCGTTGAGTGTAAGCGCGCCGGCAGATGTGTTGCCTTGAAGTGTTGCCGTCCCCGAAGTTTTTGTGCTCGTCAGCGTACCGGTTGTCGTAAACCCCGCAATGCTTGGTGATGCGACCGTCCCGCTGACCGTGACGTCGTTTGCACCAAAATTCAGAGTTCCCCCACCCGTGTTGGAGAGGTTTCCCTGGAGCGTCAACGGTGATGCGCTTAGACCTGCCGAGCCGGTTCCACTGAAAGTTAGATTCTGATAGGTGAGTCCCGCATCGATTGTGGGATTCGCATTTGAATACTGGATCGTGCTCCCAGCGTTAATCGTTCGCGTTTCGAAGCCTGTATAACTGCCTGTAAATGTGGAGGCATCCACTATGAGTGTTCCGGTTACGCTCAGAGTGTTCGACACCCCACTTCCGGTGAACAGTGCACCGCTTGGATTTAGCGAGCCGGCCGTGACTGTCAGATTTCCGTTAACCGTAACGCCTGTCGTACTTCCACCGATGTTCAGCGTCTGTCCGCTTTTATTGACAGTCAGGTTATTAAACGTCTGACTCGTCGACGTACCGTTGATTGTTTGACCTGCGGCCGTACTGGCAAATGTCACTGTCCCCGTGCTCGGAGTGAATGTTCCGCCGTTATTGGTCCAATTGCCGTTCACCGTAATGGTGCCCCCGTCGCTTGCAAGGGTTCCGCCTGCATCGATCTGAACGTCCTGATACGTGCTGCTGCTGGTGAAGGTGCCCGATTGAACCTCCAGCAGGCTACTTACGGTAAGAGTACTTCCGCTAGCCGTGACACTTCCTGTACCGGAATGATTGATCCTGAGATTATTGAAGACGTTCGTACCGGTAAGAGTCTGCGTGTTGTTGCTGCCATTCAACACCACACTGCTCGTGCTGGCGGTAAAGGTTCCGGCCGTGTGCGTCCAACCGTTACCGACGTTCAATGTGCTCGACGATGCATCCAGTGTTCCATTCGTAAACGTCACTGTGCCGGAGATGGTATGGGTTAACCCCGACCCAAGATTCAGTGTTCCCCCCGATCCATTCAGCGTCAGCGCACCCCCGGTCACATTACCTGCAAACGTTGCGGTGCCGGAGGTTTTCGTCATTGAGACAGTGCCCGTCGTGGTGAAGCCAGCGACGCTCGGCGCAGAAACTGTTCCACTGAAGGTGACATCGTTTGCCCCAAAGTTGAGGGCTCCGCCGCCCGTATTGGAAAGATTGTCCTGCATGGTTAACGGTGTTCCGCTCGCTCCGGCTGTGCCGGTGCCACTAAAGGTTAATTTCTGGTACGTCAGACCGGCGTCAATGGTGGGATTTGCGTTCGAGTATTGGATCGTGCTGCCGGCATTGAGAGTCCGGGTTTCAAAACTCGTGTAGCTCCCGGCAAACGTTGAGGCGCTGACGAGCAACGTTCCGGTGACGCTCAGGGTATTTGTTCCGCTTCCCGTAAACAAGACGCCGCCCGGATTCAGAGTGCCCGAGGTCACCGTCAGATTTCCGTTAATGGTAACTCCCGTAGTGCTTCCCCCGATCGTAAGGGTCTGGCCACTCTTGTCGACCGTTAGATTGTTATACGTCTTGGTTACCGTGGTACCGTTGATTGCCTGACCTCCGGTCGTGCTGTTAAAAGTGACCGTACCTGTGCCGGGTGAAAATGTGCCGCCATTATTGGTCCAATCTCCCGAGACATTGACGTTCGTACCCCCCGTGAACGTACCGGCTGTCAAGGTCACAGTCCCGTTCACGTTCAGTGTCGCAGGAGCCGTAAAACTGCCCGATGTTAAGGTGAGATTATTGACTGTGAGTGTGGTAGTACTGCCGCCGACACTCAGCGTACCGGCTGATTTGTTGACCGTAAGATTGTTGAATGTCTGACTCGCTGCTGTTCCGTTGATTGACTGGGCGCCGGATCCGCTAAAGGTGATGGTGCCTGTACCCTGCGTGAACGTTCCACCGTTGTTTGTCCAATCTCCCGTAATTGTGTGACTAAAGCTGCTGGCACTAAACGTGGCGCCGCTTCCCAGCACCACACTCGCAAAGTTCATCACAGCACCCGCAGTCGCCGTCGCGGTGCCCGAGGTCGTGAACGTGCCGGCAATCGTCATAGTCGTCCCGGGCAACGTCTTCGTCCCGCTTCCTCCGAGGGTGAGATTGCCGTACGATTCATTAGATACCGTTTGGGCCGTGCCACTATAACTGATGGTACTCGATGCACCAAACGTGTGAGTTGAATAGTTTGATGGCATCCCGTTCGTCCCGCCAATACTTAATGTCGCGCCATTGGCGACTGTCAGCGTCCCGCCGGATGTTGTGCGGTTCGCCGTGTTGGACCCAAGATCGAGTGTGCCTGCCGAAACGTTGAGGTCCTCGGCTATCGTCAGATTTCCCCCCGCAGTTTTCGTTCCCGCACCGGAAATCTTCAATATTCTGTACGATGGAGTCTGCGATACCGTCTGTGCTGCACTCGAGGCATATTCGACGGTCATGCCGGCGGAAATGTTGATCGTCGAAAACCCCGGAAAGGTTGTGGCTGTCGCTCCGCCAAGCGTAAAGGTCCCCGATGTGAGATTGAGTGTCCCTGATGACGTAATCTGATTACCTGCATCACTGAAGATACTGTTACCCGTCACGTCACCGATTGTCATTGTCGTTACCGTTGAAGCTCCCGACAGGCTGACACCCGCAGTGTTGTTACTTTTCAGAATATTGTAAGTCTCCCCCGAAATAGTCTGGGCGGAAGTCCCGTAACAATTGACTGTACTGCCTGTTCCTGCCGTGAATTGTCCATCGGTATTTCTCGAAAATGTCCCTTTGAGTTTGAGAGTACTGGCGAGGTTGGATCCGTTACTCAGATCAAGGCGGGCCGTGTTGCTATTGCCGCCAATTCCTAATGCTAGCGTGCCGCCCACATCGAGAATACCGGAGGCACTCGTCATGACGATAGCGCTGATCCTGTTATTGTTGTTACTGCCGTTTACAGACACACTCCCGGTTACAGTCAGAGTAAATGCTCCAATGCTCAGTTGATTTGTACCATTAGCCGCGGGCGCATTCAGGGTCAAGGTTGCGCACGTTGCTGTCGCATCGAGGGTAACAGTTACGGCGTTAGAGACCGTGTTACCGCTGATCACGACGTCATCTGTAGATACGGGCACGGCTTCCTTCCCGTATGCGGCGGGTCCCAGGCCGCCGTTATTCGCCGTCAACGTTAAATGGGTGTTGTCAGTGATGGTACTGACTGTGCCGATGACTGTCCCGCTCCCATCGGTGAATGCAATCACGTCGCCGTTAACGAGTTCCGTTGTGAACGATGTGCCCGTACCCGTAACTTTGTCGGCGTTACCGCCCATCCCAGTCGAAACCGTACCCGTCAATGTTTTGACCCACGTCGAGGCGGTATTCCAGTTACCCGTAGCACGGGAAGTCACGGTCCCAGCACTGACGATCGCAGCCGGACCGAGAATGATCAGAGTTGCGAGAACCAAAAACCGGTTACAGTATTTCATGATTTTTCCCTGACGATGGATGTTGAGGTTCTTTGGCCCCGTGGAACAGCATTCATCAGCCAAATTGATTGTTGTCCGGATCATTGCCGGCAAAATAGTTAAGGGTAAAGGATTTTGCGGTCCCGTTAGTGCCAGCAGTGGTTCCGGGGGAGGGGGGACTCGGACCCGCGCCGCGTTGTACTGCTCTTCCAGATCCCGGCTGTTGTCGCGGTACAAACGGTCGCCACTGCAGGGTCAGCCGCTAGAAAGAGAAGGGTGTTTAGAACTGCGAAATAGAAGAAAAAGGTCGCCTTCCTCATCGTCGCCCTTCGGTTAAGATAGGTGCACCAATCCCTTAAGTCCGAAAACGCTCGTCTTCGGAATCTCAGCATGTGCATAGGAGAAATGACGCCGAATGTAGCTGCCCGCCGGCGTTCGAGGGAAGGAACGCAAGGTCAAAAACAATGACCAAACAAGTTTACCGAAAACCGTAGCTAAAATCAATACCCCTCTCAATTATATTGGGGAAAGCATACCAATATAGAGGGGAAACCTCAATAGCGCTATGATGAATATCACGCGGATTGGGGGATCGGTGTGGCCCAAATAAGTAGAATTCAGCCAAAGGAAGAGAATTTGCGCGCCGACTGGGTAAAACGCTTGGGACGAGGATGACGAGGAACGGCGAAGCGTACCCCGAGGTGGTGGGGGCGGCTGCCTCCCGGTTACGCTAATTCAAGTGGGGGGTGACTTTCTCCGTAAGATGCCGCTTAGGAACAGCGCCGACGATCTGTTCGACGACCTGGCCGCCTTTAAAGATGAGGAGGGTCGGGATGCTTCTGATTCCATATTGCATTGCGGTGCGGGGATTTGCATCGACATCCATCTTCGCAACTTTGAGCTTCCCGTCATACTCTCCCGCGAGCTCCTCGACTATCGGAGCGATCATTTTGCAAGGACCGCACCAAATCGCCCAAAAATCGACGAGGACTGGCTTGTCGGAACTTAGTACTTCGGCCTGGAAGTTGGAGTCGTCAACAGCTAACGGTTTCATCTTTTATTCTCAAATTCGGATGGTAAGTACTCTCGGTGGTATCAGATAGAATATAGAAAAAATTTCGTTCAAAAGGAAAAGAGCGCGCCGGCTTAAGCCGGCGCCTACTAATGAAATCTGGAAACGAATCCTTACGGCGCGATGCTCACACTGTTCGGGCCGAGTATGCTCTCCACTTCCCCGAAAAAATCGTCGCTGGCAACGACGTTAAATTTCGTTGACTGGAGACGATGAGGAGCCTCATCGTGGGGAAGCTTTAGATCAAAGACAACCGGACATCTGCCAGGAAAACGTTCAGCCGCTTTCCGAAGATTTTGAATCGTCTCTTCCGTTACGCCCTCGCCCTGGATGGATACCACGACGCTCTTGGTAAACTTTTCACGGACAGTTTCCATCAGATAGACCTCGTTCACAATGATTCTGAGCGAATCGCCGCTTTGCTCCGCCTTGCCGGCAACGAGGACCAACGCTTCGGGGTGCAGGATGCTCTGGTATTGTCTGTAGGCGTCTGAGAATACGATACACTCCCCCTTTCCCGAGAAATCCTCAAGCGTTACGAACGCCATCATGTTCCCCTTCTTATCAATTCTCTTTTTGATCGCGGCGACTACCCCGGCGGCGCGCACAGGCGTGCCGGATGAGACCGCGGAGGGATTCCCGAATCGGGCGGTCGCGAATGCGTTGATCTCGACCGTGAACTTGCTGAGCGGGTGGCCCGAGACGTAGAATCCGAGGACTGATTTCTCATGGGCGAGCTTCTCGGCCTCGCTCCAGGAGGAGGCGGCGGGGAGCGGAGGGAAGAGCTCCTTCTTCTGGACGGCCCCCGATCCCTCAAAGAGCGAAGATTGCCCTTTGGAGCTGTGGCTTTTCGAATTCTGGCCGAACTGGATCCCTTTTTCAACGCAGGTAAACAATCGCGCGCGGTTGGCGTCAATCTCGTCGAAGGCTCCGGCTTCGATCAGCGCTTCAAGGGTCTTCTTATTGACCAGACGAAGATCGACCCGCGCGCAGAAATCGAACAGGTTTTCGAACCTTCCTTCCTTCTCCCTCACCTCCATGATGTTTTCCACTGCGCTTACCCCGACGTTCTTGATTGCGCTCAGGCCGAAGCGCAGCCCCTTTGGTTTGACGACAAATTGTACGTCGCTTTCATTGACATCGGGCGGCAGAACGCGCAATTCCATCTTTCGGCATTCTTCGATCAGCTGAACCACGTAATCGGTGTCCCCGATTTCTGCTGACATCGCCGCAGCCATGTACTCGGCGGGATAGTGGGCCTTCAGGTATGCGGTCTGGTATGCAAGGACTGAATAGGCGACGCTGTGAGACTTATTGAAGCCATACGAGGCGAAGCGCTCGATCGTATCGAATATTTCGGCGGATACCTTTCTCGTGAAGCCGCGGGCGACCGCTCCCTCGATGAACTCCTTCTTCTGCTTCGCCATGAGCTCTTTGTCCTTCTTGCCCATGGCGCGGCGCATCAAATCGGCTTTCGCCAGCGAGAATCCAGCGATCTCACTCGCGATCTTCATCACCTGTTCCTGGTAGACGATGACTCCGTATGTCTCTTTCAGGATCGGTTCGAGTTTCGGGTGGATATAATTGTTTTTTTGTGAGCCTTGCTTCCGCTTTATGAATTCCCCGATCATCTCCATCGGCCCGGGACGGTAAAGGGCATTCATGGCAGTGAGATCGCTGATGGACCCGGGCTGCAGTTTCCGTAGCCAGTCCCTCATGCCGGACGATTCGAACTGGAACACGCCGGTGGTCTGGCCCTTTCCGAACACCTCGAATGTGCTCTGGTCGTCCTCGGGGATTGTGGCAAGGTCTATCTCGACACCGTGGCTCTCTTTGATGAGCCGGATGGCGTTCTTCAGTATCGTGAGCGTCCGCAATCCGAGGAAGTCCATCTTGAGAAGACCCGCGTCCTCAAGATCGATCATGTTGTACTGCGTCATGAGATCGGTCTGGGGCGTCTTGTAGAGAGGGACGTAGTCCTGAAGGGGTCCCGGTGCGATCACGACTCCCGCGGCATGGGTCGATGCATTCCTGTTCATCCCCTCCAGGACAAGTGAAATCTTGACGAGCTCGCGGATCTTTTCGTCGCGGCTCTCATTCACCCATTTGAGATCGGGAATCGTGTTCAAGGCTTCGGCCAGAGGGGTTACCTTCCCCTGGAAGACAGGGATCTGCTTCGTGATCGATTCCGTGGTACTCAGGGGGACTCCGAGGACGCGGCCAACGTCCTTCAGAACTGCCCGGGAGGAAAGAGTTCCGAACGTGATGATCTGGGAAACTGATGCCTCTCCGTATTTCTCCTTCACATACTCGATAACCGCATCGCGGCCGTCGTCTGAAAAATCGATGTCGATGTCGGGCATGCTGACGCGGTCAGGATTCAGAAACCTCTCAAAGAGAAGGTCATACTTCAGGGGGTCGATGTCGGTAATGCGCAGCGCGTACGATACAAGGCTCCCCGCGGCGCTTCCACGGCCGGGCCCGACCATGACGCCCATCCGCCGGGCAGCCGATATGAAGTCATGGGTGATCAGGAAATATCCGGCATACCCCATCCGGTTGATGACCCCCAGCTCATGGGCCATGCGGGAGCGCATCTCGGGAGTAACGCTCTTGTAGCGCTGTTCAATCCCCTCACTTGCGAGCCTCTCGAGATACCCCTCGAGGCCGGCCGCTCCGGCATCGGGCGGAATCGGGAAGTCGGGCATGTATGATCTCTCCGGCCCGACCGGGAAGTTCTCGATCTTTGCCTCGACCTCCAGTGTCGACTCGATTGCCTCGGGAAACTCCTTAAACAGCTCGCACATCTGGGCGGGCGATTTGAAGTAGATCTGGTCGGTCTGGTATCTGAGCTGGTGGTAGTCGGTGGTTGCGGTCGCGCTCGCGTCGGGGATCATGAGCATCACGTTGTGCGCGATGGCGTGATCCTCCGCGATGTAGTGGATGTCGTTCGTGGCAATGAGCCGTATGCCGAGATCCTTGGCCAGAATCGGCATCCCCTCGAGGACCGGCTTTTCCTTGTCGAGGCCGTGGTTCTGGATCTCCAGATAGAAATCGGAGCCGAAGATCTCTTTGAAGGCCACTGCCGTCGCGCGCGCTTCATCGAGGCGGCCGTCGATAAGATGGTGCGATACGACGCCGCTCGGACAGGCGGAGAGGGCCACGAGGCCTTCGGAGTGAGCCCGGAGGAGATCGAGGTCGATCCGGGGCTTGTAGTAGAACCCCTCGGTGAATCCCAGGCTCACGAGCTTGACGAGATTTCGATAGCCGGTGAGGTTCTTGGCGAGAAGGACAAGATGATGATAGATCCCCCGGCCCCTCCCTTCCTTCAGGCTCTTGGTGTTGAGTTCCTTGTCGAACCGCGTGCCGCGGGTAACGATGTAGACCTCGCACCCGATGATCGGCTTTATCCCCGCCTTGCGCGCCGTCTTGTAGAACTCGATCGCCCCGAACATCACGCCATGGTCTGTGAGTGCGACGGCAGGCATCTTGTTCCGGACGGCCGATTCGACGAGTCCGTCGATTGTCGCCGCCCCGTCGAGCAGGCTGAAATGCGAATGGTTATGGAGGTGGATGAACTCGGGCATCGTCGGGTGGATCAGCTTTCGAGGTAGCGCTCCACGTATTGTACGACCTTGCCGGTATCGATGAACTCGCGCTTTCCCGACCGCCGGTCCTTTACTTCCACTTTCCCTCCGATCGCGTTTTTCTCTCCCACGATCAGTTGGAGCGGCATGCCGAGGAGATCGGCGTCTTTGAATTTGAACCCCGGGCTCACGTCGCCGCGGTCATCGAAGAGAACGGTGATGAGGGCTTCCTGGAGCCGCTCGTAGAGCTGCTCGGCCACCGAGACGACCTTTTCGTTGTTCGCGTTGACGAGAATCAGGTGGGTGTGAAAGGGAGCGACGGATTTGTCCCAGATGATTCCGTTCTTGTCGTGACTCTGCTCGATATGGCAGGCGATGATCCGTTCCACGCCGATGCCGTAGCTCCCCATGATGATCGGTTTTTCTTTCCCGCCTTCATCGAGAAAATGCGCCTTCAGCGCGTCGCTGTATTTTGTCCCCAGTTTGAAGATGTGCCCGAGTTCGATCGCCTGTACAATGCGGAGCGGCGTGTTGCAGTTGGGGCATGGCTCACCGGCCCGGACGACTCGCAGATCTACGTAGCTGTCGACCTTCACATCCCGCCTGAGGTCGATGTTCGCGGTATGATAATCGTTCTTGTTCGCTCCGCTGATGAGATTGTTCGCGCCTTCGAGCCTCTTGTCGGCAAGGATCTTGAAGCCCTTGCCTTCCGGCCTGCCGTCGTTCACGCCGATCGGACCGATGGAGCCGGCATCGGCGCCCGTGAGCGCCTTCAACTCTTCTGCCTGTACGGGCCTGACGTTGTCCCCGAGCGCTGAATGGAGTTTGGATTCATTCAGCTGATCGTTCCCCATCAGGAGTATCAGCACGGGAGTCTCGTCTTTCATATAAACGAGAGATTTCGCCAGCGCCGATTCATCGACGCCAAGGAATGCCTTCAAGGCGTCGATTGTCTTCACTCCGGGAGTGTGCAGCTCCTTCAGCTGGTCGCTCTCTGCTGCGCGTTGGACCGCCGGAACGGCGGAACGCGCAACCTCCAGATTCGCGGCATACCCGCAGTTGTCGCAGAGGGCACAGGTGTCCTCCCCCGATTCGGACTCGATCATGAATTCCTGGGAGGCGCTCCCCCCCATCGCTCCGCTTGAAGCCCCCACGATAAAATACTTCAAGCCGACCCGGTCGAAAATCCCCCGGTATGCCTGTGCATGAAGATCGTAGCTCTTATCAAGCCCTTCCCACGACATGTCAAGAGAGTAGGAGTCCTTCATCAGAAACTGCCTCCCCCGTATGACTCCCGATCTCGGCCGGGGCTCGTTCCGGAACTTCATCTGGATCTGGTACCAGATCTGAGGAAGATCCCGGTACGATTTCACATGGTTCTTCGCTATCGAGCAGATGACCTCTTCATGGGTGGGCGCAAGGACGAGGGGCCTGTTCTTGATATGGAACATCGTCTCGCCAAATGCCTTCACCCTTCCCGTTTCCTCCCAGAGATCGATGGGATTGAGGGCGGGGAGATGGAATTCCTGGCCTCCGATTCCGTCCATCTCATCCCTGATGATCTCCATCACCTTCTTGACGGCCCGGTATCCGAGCGGGAGGAACGAATACACCCCGGCGACGAGCTGGCGGATCATTCCTGCACGCAGCATCAGCTGGTGGCTTGGAATCAGCGCATCGGAGGGAGTTTCTTTCAGGGTCGGTACGAAATTCTTGCTGAGCCTCATCCGAAAACTTGAGCAATTGGTGTGTGAATCGTACGCCGTACCCCCGGGCAGAGTCGAACTGCCGACCAACGGTTTAGGAAACCGCTGCTCTATCCATACTGAGCTACGGGGGCGTGATCGAACAGAGTAACGGAAATATACGCAACTTTGGCCCTCATTTCAAGCATGCGTGCGCGAAGTTGAACCGATAACGGAAGATTTTGTATATTGTGTCGCTTCGGAGTTAACCGGAATCGCCCCCGAAACAATTCAAGGAGTCTGAGTGGAGCTCTACGTTCTTCGGCATGCAATTGCCGTTTCACACGGAGCGATTCAGTACCCTAACGACGATCGGCCCCTGACTGAAGAGGGCATTGCGTTGATGAAAGAGGCCGCCCGGGGGATCGCAAAGATCATCGATGCTCCGGATCTGGTCCTCACAAGTCCTCTCAAGAGGGCTCACCAGACGGCTCTCATCGCGGCGAAGGCCATGGGGTGCGAGGATCGGGTCAAGATATCGCCGAAACTCCTTCCGGGTTTCAAATCCGGCGATCTGATCGGAGAACTCTCTGGTGCGCGCCGAAAAGAGCGCGTCATGATCGTCGGACATGAGCCCGACTTGGGGCGATTCGCGTCCTCGCTTCTGGGGGGCGCGGCGCCGTTCATCGAGTTCAAGAAGGGAGCGCTCTGCCGGATAGACCTGGAGAGTCTTTCGGCGGAAAGCACCCACGGCCATTTGGTCTGGCATCTGGCCCCTGCGCATCTCCGCGCGCTCGGGAAGAGGGAGAAAAAGAAAAAACCATGAAATTGAAACTTTCGTCGGATCATCCGTTTCCGGGACGGCTCATTATCGTCGAAGGGATCGACGGCTCGGGAAAATCGACTCAGCTCCGGCTGCTGCAGCAGTGGCTCGTGGGCGCGAAGTACCGGGTATTCTTCACGGAATGGAATTCTTCCGCGCTCGTCAAGCAGACGATCAAACGGGGCAAGAAGAGAAACCTCCTCACTCCGACAACGTTCAGCATACTGCATGCGACCGACTTCGCAGACCGCCTGATGCATCTCATCGTCCCCCCTCTCAAGGCGGGCATGATCGTCCTTGCCGACCGGTACGTCTTCACTGCGTTCGCCAGAGATGTCGCGCGGGGGGTTCACCCCTCATGGGTGAGAAACCTGTATGATTTTGCCGTGAAGCCGAACATCGCCTTCTATTTCAAGGTCCCCATCGAGACCTCGCTGAAGCGGATTCTCAACGGGCGTATCAGTCTGAAGTTCCACGAAGCCGGGATGGACCTGGGATGGAGCGATGATCCGGGGGAGAGTTTCAAGATGTTCCAGTCGAAGGTGCTCGAGGAGTACGACGCGATCTCCTCTGAATACAAGCTGACGGTGGTCGACGGAACCCAGACGATCGAGAAACAGCAGCAGCTGGTCCGCGATATCGTGAAGGAAACCTTGAAGGATTATCACCCGATGCCGTACCTCCGCAAGAAGGAAAACATCTATGTCAAGTAAGCACCGGATGTTTTTCGGCGACGGCCTTCCCTACCTCGAGACCGGGACGCTCGGAGGGAAGCTGATCGTGATCGAGGGGACCGACGGCGTCGGCCGCTCTACTCAGATCGACGATTTGAAGCGATGGCTCGAGGTGCGTGGAGTCGGCGTCGTCACGACCGGCTGGACACGGTCGCCGCTTCTGAGCACGGCGATTGACCGCGCCAAGAAGGGGCATTCACTCAATGTAAACACCTACAGCCTCCTCTACGCCGCGGATTTTGCGGACAGGCTCGAGAATGAAGTGATCCCGGCCCTCCGCGCCGGTTTTGTCGTGCTTGCCGACCGCTACACCTACACGGCGTTCGCCCGCTCGGTGGTCAGGGGGGCGGACCGGAAATGGATCCGGAGGGTTTTCGGATTTGCTCTCCAGCCCGATGCGACGTTCTACATGAAGATCACCATCGAGGACCTCATCCCCCGGGTGATCAACAGCGAAACGCTTACAAAACGGTACTGGGAAGACGCGGCGGGTGAGGGGATGGATTACTGGGAGTCGGGGATGGACCTCCGGCTCGGGGAGGACTTCTACGACAGCTTCATCCAGTACCAGAAACGCATTCTGGCGGAGTTCGACCGGATGGCCGGCCAGTTCAAGTTTACCGTCATCGACGCCGCAAAAAGTTTCGATGAAACGAACAGACTCCTCAAGCAAGGCATCGCAGCGCTCCTCTCGGATGACTAGGTCGCGCGGGCGGCCCCTCGCAGCAATCGACATCGGGACAAACTCCTTCCACCTCATCGTCGCCGATCTCGACCCCCGGAAACGCAGATTCAAAATCCTCGACCGCGAGAAAGAAATTGTGCGCCTCGGGAGCGGACCCTCCGACATGAAGTACCTCACGGAGGGCGCCATGACTCGCGGGACAGAAACGCTCAGGCGGTTCAAAGTCATCGCCTCAGCCGCGAGGGCCCCGATCCGGGCGGTCGCAACAAGCGCGGTCCGCGAAGCCCTCAACAGGAATGAATTTGCGCGACGGGTGAGAAATGAGACCGGCATAACGATCGAAATCGCCTCGGGGGTGGAGGAGGCGCGATTGATCTATCTCGGAGTCCTTCAGGCTCTCCCGGTGTACAGCCGCCGGATCCTGCTCGTCGATATCGGGGGAGGGAGCACCGAGTTTCTCATCGGCGAGCAGCGAAAGATCCTCTACGATAACAGCGTGAAGCTCGGGGCTGTGCGGCTCACCGAACGATTCTTCAGTTCTGCATCGCTTAAGCAGAAGGCGGTGAGGGAGTGCAGGGAATACATCCGTCTCGCGATGAACCCGGTCATTCGGGCGATCCGGAGAGAGGGATATGAGATGGCAGTCGGAACATCCGGAACCATCTCATCGATTGCAAGCATGGTGGCGCGCCTGAGGCGTGAGGATCGAACGGTATCCGGATTGAACAACTATTCGTTTTCGAAGGCCGACTTCGTCAAAGTCCTTGATGCGATTCTCGGGGCGAAAGACGCAAGCGAGCGGGCCGCCCTTCCGGGGCTCGACGCAGGACGGGCGGATATCATTGTCGCGGGGGCGCTGATCCTCGAGCAGGTGTTCAAGGAGCTCGGCATCGAGTCAATGACCGTCTCGGAATATGCCCTGCGCGAGGGGATCATCCTCGACACAATGGAGAAGCGCTTCCGCCGCGGCAGGACGCACCGCCTCGACGATATTCGCTACGACAGCGTCATCCACCTGGCGGAAAGCGTGGGGTATGAGAAGGAGCACTGCAACCACGTCGCGGCTCTCGCGCTCCGCATCTTCGACCAGACAAAATCGCTCCACCGGCTGGGAGGCATGGAAAGGGAATGGCTCGAAGCGGCGGCGATCCTTCACGAAGTCGGTTCCTTTCTCTCCCACAGCCAGCATCACCGCCACTCCTACTACGTGATCCGCAACGCAGACCTTCTCGGATTCACCGAAAATGAAAAGGAGATCATCGCGAACGTGGCGCGGTACCACAGAAAAAGCCACCCCAAGGTGAAGCATGAAGGATATGCAAAGCTGAACTCGAAGGATCAGACCGTCGTCTCAAAACTGGCGGCTATGCTACGGATTGCGGACGGTCTGGACCGCACGCATGTCTCCGCCGTACTCGATGTCTTCTTCAGAAAAACGGCAAAAGGGGTGTCGATGAAGATCCTGCGCGCCCCGAATTCCAGCGCCGACATGGAGCTTCTTGGCGCCGCACGCAAGAAGAAGATGTTCGAAGAGGTGTTCGATGTCCGCGTGAAGTTTACCTCGAAGGTCGTTCAGCGGGGGGTTCAGCGCATTCCTGTGACGATCGAGGCGCCCCGGGAGAATTCACAGCCGGTGATCGGAAGAGCGAGCGCCGGTCTCAAGTAAAGCCCTCTCCACCCCGGGAGCGTGGAGCTTATTGAGGCCGTTCGTTTGTCCGTTTGCTCAGGCCGGCGATCCAGTTGAGGAACCGGTATCCGAGCCGAAGCAGAAGCGCTGCAAGGAGGAGAGCTGCAACTGCTCCCAAAAACCAGTAGAATATCACAACAATCTGCATCTGCATCCCTCGACCGCCTCACACTGCCCTGTGAGGAGTCGATCCTTTCCCTCAATAGTACTCAGAATCCGGCGAAGAGGCAACGATTTCAGCCGCCGCGGTGACGCAGATCAAATCAGACCGGGTAAATCGCGTAGTTATCCATGGTTTGGGCTGATGGGGAACACACACCTCCGCGAGAGCAATACGTATACTGGAGTAGTTGTCATCTACGAACTTTTCTTCCCTCAACTCCATGTACGAAGCAGATCAGCGGATCGAGGACCGATCCTCGCACGAATTGACGCGCGCGCTCGGGCGAATGCGAACGAGCACGTGGGTAATTCTGGGGTACGTCTTCTGGGTGGGGTTCCTGATCGGGGCCATCATCATGCATACTATCGCACGATGATCTACCCCTCAATCAGCCTTATTCTCCGCATCAAAAAATAGTACCGAGCCGTTCGATTTCCGCAGCAAGCGCCGTTTGACCGGCGATCGTCGTAATATCTGCAGCAAATCCGGGATTAAGTATCTGGACCTGCGCCAGGCTTGATCCGAAGGCGGGGGGCGTGAGCGCAAAATAGTCCTCGGCAAGAAGCAAATGCAGGTCGAAGGCATTCGTCGAGGTATCCCGCGTAAATACCCAGGCGGGGGCCGCCGAGAGGACCTCACCTGCGCGCACGATCGAGGAATCGTACAGCTTCTGCGCATTGAAGACCAGAGAGAGACCCGCCAGGATCTGGACATTACCGGGACTCTTCGTCAATCCATCGTTGAAATCGGCCGCCGATGCCGGGAGCAGCGTAAGCTTGGCGTTTGCCCAACCGGCGCCGTTAAAAGCGTCCGCGAGGCTCGGCTTCGCCTGTGCGGCAGCATTAAAATCGCTCAGCGCGAGCGAATAGTTCTTCGCCGCGTATGCCTGCCATCCTTCCGCCAGATATTGTTCGGGGGTTTTCGTCGGAGGACCACCGCCATCCCCGCCGCTCGAACACTCCCAGAACACCAGACCGGATAGTGCGCAGAGTATGAAAATGCTGTGCTTCACGCTCGATCTCCTTATCGGATTATAGACATTTTTTGGGTCTGAGTAAAGGCGATCCTGCCGCTCTGAAACACCTCCATGGCGCAGAAGTAGATTCCGCTCGGCAGCGGCGCCTGTGAGGCGCCCGTTCCATCCCAGACAACCTCGTAGAAACCGGCCCCACGCTCTTCGTCGATCAGGTGAGCCACCTCCCTGCCCATGATGTCGAACACTCTCAGTAACACTCTCCCCTCTTCCGGAATCTGAAACCGTATGACCGTCTGCGGATTGAACGGATTGGGAAAATTCTGTTCAAGCCGGTACGACAGAGGCACCGTTCCCCCGCCGGTCTCGTCGTAGACAAGAGCGAAGCTCCCCAATGCGTCGACTGACGCCGTAACAGTCGATGTACCCGCGTCTACCCAGCTCTTCAGGGGCGTGAATTTCATCTCCTCTACCCGCGCGATGCGCAGAAACCGCTCAGTGCCCCGCATGATCGCGCTCCGTGGATACTGTAGCGTCAGTGTCATCGGAGAGGAGAATGCCCTGGCGGGGCCGAAGGTATAGACATTGCCGATGCGAGTTGCCTGCTGATCAGTCCGCGCCTCTCGAGCGGCGGTAAAGTACGTATCTTCCGCCAGCGCGCCCTCCGGAACCTGAAGGATGGCGTTTCTCTCCGGTTCTGCGATCGAACCCGCGATGCCGCTCTTGAGCAGTTGAACGTTGAACGTTCTCGTGGCCACTGTGTCGAGCCCGCTGACACCTACCGCCGACACCCTGATCGTTGATGTACCGCTCAGGGAGAACTGGTACGCGCCTTTGTAAAGACCAGGTGATATTAGAGCGAGGCTCACGGTGTCGGGGCTTGCCGTGCCCGTGCGGACTGAGAGCGTGGGGGGATCGGCGAGCGGGAGGTCGCTCGATACATAGAGATCGGCGAACTTTGAAAGAACCGGATTCTGGTGAATGGCGACGGCTACCCTGGGCCTTGCGCCCTGGAGCGACTTGATGTAATTCCATTTTTCCAGAGCCGCGTCGGCATGCGCCTGGAGCCCGGGGAGGCCCACGCCTCCCAGGAGGGCAAATCCAACTGTCTGTACGCCTCCATCGCCAATTGTGTAAGGACCGGATGAAACCACGAAATGAATATCATCAACCCGTGATGTAAGATTCACGCCGCCGCTCATCCACGACCATTTTTCAGCGCGCGACCCGGTGACCGAATCCCTCACCAGCCCCGCGTATCCTCCGGCCCCATCAAGCGTGCTCGCGCCGCAGTATACCGTGGGTGCAGTAGTGTCGTACCAGGAGTACCCGAGATTCCGCGACTGATCGAACGACGTCCGGTTATGGGCGTAGTACGAGCCGTCGACGTCGCCCGGGTCATGCACATCCCAGTCGAAGAAGAGACCGGCATAGAGATTCGAGAGCGTCGCGCCCGAAGTATTCCGGATGTCATACCTGACGATCACATAATCTCTGTCCGGATCGGTTCCGTACTGGTATGAGTACATGTTCACCCGCACGCCGAGCCGGTTCGACGCAGGTGCCGCAGAATCCGAAAACACGGTGCGCCCGTCCTGACCGGAAACAAGACCCGGTATCCTGATCGAATAAACGCCGGTGGAAGAGAAGTCGCGATCCTCACCGAGGGCAGGATTCCTGACGACATCCACGACTTTGCTGGGGGAGGTGCCGATCATCAAACCTCCCTCGAAGAGCTGATTGTCGCCCCCGTAGATGAAACCCACGCCTTGCGAGTTCTGATCGAAGTCGTTGAAACCGATATTCCCCCTGTTCGATAGCGTCGTCAACACGTTGTTCCCGTCGTGCGTTGCATACGACGGATTGATCAACACCGTGAAAAACTGCACGTCATGGTAGCTCCCGTCCGACATCGTGAGCATGAAATCGACCGGATAGGTCTGGGGAACGTTCGGCCCGACATGGAACACGAATGGGGCGTTTGCGTTCGAAACTGAATCGAGGGTTGCGACGCTCCCGGCGTTAAACCCGGAGCTCAGAATCTGGATGATTGTGTCCGAGACGCTCAGTGTCACCGCGGCGCCGGCGCTCGTAGGCTGCAGATAGTTGGTAAACTCGGCGACGATTGATACGGTCTCGTTCGGCTCCGCGACGCCGTTGTTATTTCCTCCGGCCGAGTCGCGCAGCGTCATCGACGTCATCCGGAGCGACGGCGATGAGCCCGTGAGCGCCCGGTATGCGTTGAGGCGGCCTCTCCCCAGCTTGTTGATGAACGATGGGTTCGCGCCGCTGATGTCGTCGCACGTCACCCTGACTTGCTCGCCGACCTGTATCGCATTGTACGACGGAAACCGGGCCTTCACCAGCGCGGCCACTCCGCTCACCTGAGGTGTTGCCTGCGACGTGCCTGCAAGGCCTGCATACGTCGATGGATAGTAGGTGCTCAGAATCGTGGAGTTTGCTCCGGAGAAGTCGCCGCCTGGCGCGCAGACATCGATCGTCGTACCGTAGTTCGAATACGTCTCCCTGATATCAGCCCCGTCAGTCGCGGCAACCGAAATGACATGATCATAGCCGGACGGGTAGCTCGGGTTCGATGATCCTCCGTTGCCGGCCGCGGCAACGATCAGGGCTCCCTGAGCCGTCGCGTAATTGACCACATCCTGCTCGAACTGAGACGCTCCCGGCCCTCCCCAGCTGCAGCTGATGACCTTGGCCCCCATTTGGGCCGCGTACACAATCCCCTGGAATCCGGCAATAATGTAGGCGAAACCGCTCGCGCGGGTATCGTTATCCGCCGAAGTCTTCACGCCGAGAAGCCTGCAATGGAAGCCGACGCCCGCGACGCCGGTATGGTTGTCGGTTACTCCCGAGGCGATGCCTGCGACGTGGGTGCCGTGTGCCGTGTTATCTCCCGTGGGCCTCGTGTCGTTGTCCTCCACAACATTGTTGTAATCGGCCCCGCCGAAATCCCATCCATGCCAGTCGTCGATTTTCCCGTCGCCGTCGTCGTCGATGCCGTTCGTGCGCTTGTCCCGGCCCATTCCGTCAAGACCGATCTCACCCGGGTTGATCCAGACGTTTCCGGCGAGATCGGGATGATCCCACTGGAGTCCCGTATCCACGATGCCGATGACTACGGAGGTATCTCCCTGGCCGACGCTCCATGCGCTGTCTGCGCGTATAACCCTCAGTGCCCACTGAAGGTTATAAAGCGAATCGTTCGGCGTGAATACCTGTGTGCCGGTCGTAGGATAGATGAACCACGGTTCCGCGTACTCCACTTCTCCGAGGGCGGACATCTCCTTCGCGAGATTGAACGCGTCGACAGGGGAGGAGTATTTCATCACGTAGAAGCGGGAAAGGTCCACGTCCCCTTCGTGTCGGGGGGCCGGCGCCTCCGGAAAAGCCCTGGTGATGCTCTGTGCTGAGTACCGCTGGGCCATCCTGTCTAGAGCACTTATCCCGAATGCCGCAACAGTTTTTGCGCCGCCGGCGGGGAGGGTCTCGCCCTGGGCAAGTTTCACGATGACGCGATCGTGAAAATAGCTGCTGGTCTCTGGATCTTTCATCTTCACGTACCCGAGGCGATCGAGCGGCAGGTGCTTCCGGCGGGGAGGGTGCGGCACGGCTCCTTCGGCCTGAGTCGCGGCACACAGAAAGCCAGCGGCGACGATCAGAGCGGCGGCGCCGAAAATCAGGCGGGATGCATAGGCAGGGAGTCGGACTGGCATGGTCTCTGAAGAAAGATAAGAATAATTACTGTGGGAGCAAACCGCTTTCAGCGGTAGAGGTTCGTGTAGCGGAGGTACTCTTCCACGTTTTTTGGAACCAGGTATCTGATAGAGCGGCCGAGCTTGATCCGGCGGCGGATATCGGTTCCCGAAACGCCCACCTGCGGGACGTTCACCACCTTTGCAAGCCTGGCGTACTCAGGATGCGCCTGCCGCAGATCAAAACCGGGGCGGTTCATGACAACGAGACGGGCTTTGGCGAGAATTTCCTTCGGAGATTTCCAGGTGTGAAAATCGAGAAGATTGTCCGAGCCAATAATGAGCGAAAGCGAATCGCCGGAACGGAGGGCCGAGAGCGCGTCGATGGTGTCGACCGTGAAGGAAAGCCCCGGGCGGCGGATTTCGATGTCGGTCACATCGAAGGCGGGATTTCCCTCGACCGCGAGCTGCGTCATCTTCAGCCTGTCGGCCGCCGGAGCGAGCGCGACATCATGTTTGTTCGGCGGGCTTGCGGACGGGACGAACACGACAGAATCGAACCGTTCCTGGTCGCGCACGCTCTCGATGACGATCAGATGGCCCGCGTGCGGAGGGTTAAATGATCCACCGAAGATGCCGATGTTCATCGGGTGATCTTCTTGGGCCGGTACTTCCTGTCGAACGCCCTGAACATTTCGTATGTCCGCCTCGGAAACTCCGGCGACGATCCGTCTGCCGCGTCGAGCTCGCTCTTGAGGCGCGCCAGACTGAATCCCGAGTTCAGCGGGTAGACAGGCTCGGTGGGAAAAAGCATCGAATCGAGCCGGCAGAGGCGCTTCATGAGAAGATCTGGCTTCACGAAAGTGTCCTGATCCGCTTTCTCAAAGATCGGGGCGTGGTTCGCCTTCAGGCCGAGGAGAAAGCATGTGCCCTCGAGCGACGGAGAGACAACGACGCAGTCGTCTTCGTAGGCCAGTTGCTGGACAACCCGTGCGAGGAACGGCGCGTCCATCATGGGGTGGTTGTCGAGAAGCACCACGACGCGGCTGTACCGGCCTCCGAACGCATGGTCGACTGCATGATGGACAGTGTCGGTGAACGATCCTCCGCTCTCGTCTACACACCTGACCCGGTCCCGGAAGGGAAGCAGGAAGTCGTCTGATAGGTCCGTCCGCTTCCGGTGCAGGAAGACGTCGACATCCTTGAGGCGGCAGGCCTGCTCCAGAATGTCGCCGAGAAGGGCGGTGAAGAGCGCATCCACATCCTCCCAGGGGAGGGTCGCATAGGGCTCATCCTGGTTGGTCCGTTCTATCGTCGGGGCTTTTGAAAAGAGCACGAGGGCATTCTGCCTTCGGGCCGCGCCTCCGCCTAAAGCAGCGCGCGCCAGCTTTTGAATCTCAGGCATCCCCTTAGAAACCATGCGAGGTAGTAGAATGGAAGGAAGAGATAAACAAGAGTCGCGGGAACATTCCAGAAGGCCGGAAGGATTCTGCGTTCATACCGGTACCTGATACCGGTATGGAGAAGCAGCACGATGACGACGAGAGCCGGAACATACTCCAGATGATGCAAAAAAATCCCGGACAATATAAGTATAAAACCGGCAAGATAAAACCAGGCGAGGTAATGGAATGGCCTGTGAACCGTCAGTGGGCCGAGCCGTTTCACCTCGATGAATTCCCTGTAGCGAGCCGGGTGATTTCTGTACAGAAGGGGGTCGAAGAGGTAACGGCGGACGTGCCTGAGCACGTCGGCGGGCGTGAGAAACTGCGGGGGATGCGTCACGACGACATCCGGAGCGTGGACCGGTTTATACCCCCTGTCGAGGAGCCGAAAGCCGAAATCGGCATCATCCCTGAAATAGAGGTTGCGCGAAACATCGGCATACGCCGGATCGAATCCGCCCGCCGCCGTGAAGGCGGTGCGGCGCACAAAGAGGTTACACGGAAGAAATCCCGGATGTCCGCCGGCTTCGAAGGATCGCAGGGTCTCCTCTGTGTCAGTCCTCGTTCTCCCCTCCACCACGGCGGTCCCGGCATCGAGGAAGTAACGGGACGCGTTTGCGAGCCAGCCTGGATCAGCCACAATATCGTCCTCCGTGAACGCGATGATCGCCCCGTCCGTTGATGCAACGCCCGCGTTGCGCGCGCCCGACGGGCCTCCGTGGCTTCGGCTCGCATAGCGGAGCCTCATCCGCGTCCGGGAAGCAAAGAGCTCCACCGCCTCCCTCGTCCCGTCCCCCGAGCCGTCGTCAACAACCAGCACATCATAATCTGCATGAGGGTAGGTCTGCGCCTCAAGCGAGCGGAGACAGGAGAGGAGCTTCTCCCTGCGGTTGAATGTCGGGATCACGACCGAGATCGGCACGAGATCCCTCACGGCCGGAGGCCCGTGAGACGTGAGGCGGCGCTCAAGTATCCTCTTGCGCGATCGAGCGATTCGCTCCTCTTCCCCCTGTTGAGGACCGTCCCGAGGGTGAGAATGATCCATCGGCTCAACGCCCTGACAATCAGTACGGAGCGGAAGAGAAGGCGCCTGATCCCCCCCTCATGCTTTGCGAGGTAGAGTGCGAAGCTGTCGTGATAATGCACGATCCGTTCGCTGTTGTAATGGCGCGCCCCGCTTCCGCCTGCGTGAACGATTGACGCATCCGGGAAATAGCAGATCTTCCAACCCCCTTCCCGGAGCCGGACGCAGAGGTCGGTTTCTTCAAAGTAGAGGAAATACGATTCGTCGAATACCCTCGCGCCGAGTGCCGATCGCCGGAGGAGAAGACAGGAACCCTGCAGGCACTCGACGTCCGCGCTTCGATCCGGATCGTCAAACAGCCGTCTGTGGCGCCCGAAGATCCTCGATCGGGGGAAGGCACGATCAAGGAAGAGTGTGTCCACAATGAGGTTCCAGAGCGACGGCGCGGAGACGCCGGTGCGCTGGAGTGTGCCGTCCTGGTTCAGGATCCTCGGCCCCACCGCGCCCGCGGAGGGGCTCCGGCGGAGAAAACCGACCATGCGCTCGAGCGCCCCGTCGAGAAGCCGGGTGTCGGGATTAAGGAGGAGGGCAAATTCGCCGGATGAGGCCGCATACCCGGCGTTTACGGCCGCGGCGAAGCCTGTGTTGCGCGGGTTCGCAATCACCGTCGCGCCGGGATAGCCTGCGCGGATCGCAGCAAGCGAGCCGTCGGCCGAGGCGTTATCGACCGTAATGAGTTCGAAGCCGAAGGAGGGCGGGTATTCCAGGATAGATGCGAGGCAGCCGCGGATGAATGCCTCGGCATTGTACGTGACAATGATAATCGACAAAGTCGGTGGAGCAGGCATACGTCACGGCGTCCCCGGAACTGCCTCGGAGGTTTTCTTCACCTGAACCTGCCGGATGCGCCGCTGTCCGCGCTTCGCCACGGTGAACAGAAGATTGCCGTAACGAATCTCCTCCTGCGGCTCGGGAAGCCGCCCGGTCAGCTTCAGCAAAAAGCCGTTGAGAGTCTCGTACTGAGAATCTTCCGGGATCTCGACTCCGAACTTCTTGTTGAACCGCTCGATCGTCATCCGGGTGTTCACAAGCGCGGAACCGTCGGCCGACGCTTCAACGTCCTTGAGCACTTCGTCGTACTCGTCGTGAATCTCTCCGACGATTTCCTCAAGAATGTCCTCCATAGTGATGATTCCCTGCGTTCCCCCGAACTCGTCGACGACGATCGCGATGTGGACCTTCTTCTCCTGCATGTCGCGCATCAGCTGGCTGATTTTGATCGCGTCGGGGACGAAATACGGGGGGCGAATGATATCCTGCAGAACGATCAGGTCTCTGTGCTCCAGCAGGCTGATGAGATCCTTCGTATAGATGACTCCCACGATGTTGTCGATGGAGTCTTTGTACACCGGCATCCGGGAGTACCCCTCCTCGGTGACGATGCGGATGAGAGTTTCCCTTGTCGTGTCGTATTTCAAGGCCGCCACCTCCATGCGCGGAACCATGATTTCCCTCGCGGTGGTAGTCGAGAACTCGAAGATGCTTGAGATGAGTTCCTGCTCGGTCTTGTTGAACAGGCCGCTCTTCGCGCCCTCGGAAAAGATGATTTCGATCTCTTCGGGCGAGTGGACCATTCTGTTGATCAGCGACGGAGTGACCCCAATGTAGCCCAGGAGAAACAACGATGTTTTGTTGAGGACCCAGATGAAGGGCTCGAAGACCCTGTAAAAAAGCTGGAGGGGGATCGAGACGACGAGCGCGGTAGCCTCGGAGTGCTGAATCGCGAGGTACTTCGGCCCCAGCTCTCCAAGAACGATGGTTGTAAAGGTAAGAATCGCGAAGCTCACGATAAATGAGACCACGTGAACCGTTTGCTCGCTCATGAATCCGGCGGTTTCGAGGGGTCCTCTGAGGAGATCCGCCATGAGGGGTTCTCCGAGCCAGCCGAGGCCGAGGCTCGTAAGCGTAATTCCAAGCTGCGTCGCAGAGAGGTATGCGTCGAGGTGTTCGACGATATGTTTCGCGAGGATCGCCCGCTGGTGCCCCTTCTTCACCTTGTAGTCGATCTGCGAAGAGCGCAGCTTGACGATCGAGAACTCCGCGGCAACGAAGAAGCCGTTCGCGGCGATCAGAATCAGGACGAAGATGATGTCCCCTATGATCTGGGAGAGCATGAGCGGCGGCTTATCTCGTTGAAATTGAATGATTTTTGGCGCACATAGGCGCAATGTACGAGAAATGGGAACTACAACAAAAATGGCATGCGTGGAGGCGCCTCATGCGCCCCCGCGCCATCAGGGGAGCTTCTTCTTGAACGCCTGAAATCGCGCCGAGAAGGTGTTGGCCTCCGACGCCTTGGGATTCCCCATGGTGCCGAGGAGCTGGTGGACGTGATCGATCCGGTCCTGGTCGAGCGGATGGGTCGAGAGGAGCCGCTGGAATTCCCCTCCGCTCTGGCCTCCCTTCTTCGCGGTCATCTTCTCGAAGAAATTGCTGATCGCACCAGGATAATAGATTGAGGATGAAAGGTATCGGAGAGAGTATTCGTCGGCTTCGGCTTCGTCGGCCCTGCTGTTCGCCAGGAGCCCGAGTCCGGTGAAGAGGTTTGCGGTGATATCGGCGATCTGTGAAGGGTTATCCCCGAGCACGAGGCTCGTCAGGATCTGCACTCCGTATTGGCTCGTCATTCTCTTCGTGGCGTGGCGGCGCTCGGCGTGGGCGATCTCGTGGCCGAGGATGCCGGCCAGCGTGGCCTCGTTATCGACGAACTTCAACAGGCCGGTGTAGACATAGATGTAGCCGCCGGGAGTACAGAAGGCATTTACAGTGCTGTCGTCGTGTATCACCTCGTAGGTGTAGGCATAGAGACCCCGCTTGGTTATCTGGGGAGAGGAGAGCACCCTGTTGCCCACCTCCATCACGTACTGCTTGACTTCCGGATGGCCGGCGAGTATGGGGTATTGCTTCGGATTCTTGTGGATCTCATCGTCGATTTGTTTCCCGAGCTTGATGTCCTGATCGTCGGGGAAGATATTGACGCCGCATTGAATCCCGGCAAGCGCAAAAATGATCAGCGCAACGATGAGCGGGAATATTTCGCGTTTGATGTTCATAGTCGTTTGGCCCTTCAGTACGTCACCGATTCAAGCGTGAGGCCGCGTGCCGGCGCGTTCGCCCCTCCTTCACGCCGGTCGCTCCGATCCAGAATCTCCGAAAACTCCTCCAGGGTCGTATATCCCCGGCCCACGTCGACCATCGTCCCGACAAGGGCCCGCACCATTCCGTGAACAAATCTGTCGGCGCGAATGGTAAAGACGACCCGCGACGCATCCTCACACCACTCTGCTCCGCTTACGGCGCAGACGGAGTCGTCAACCTCCGATTGCCCCTTGCAGAAAGAGCCGAAATCCCTCGATCCGGTGATCCGGGAGGCGGCCTGATTCATCAACGCGAGGTCGATGGGGTATCCGACATGCCATGAAAAATTCCTCATGAGGGCCGAAGGTTCCCTGATGATCGTGTAGGTGTAGCACCGCTCCCGCGCGCTGTAGCGTGCGTGAAAATCCTCAGGGGCGTCCTCGGCGCTCCGGATGGCGATGTCGCCCGGGAGGAGCGAGTTCAGCCCCCGGCCGATCTCCGGGCATCGCATCCCTGACGCCGGCCTGAAGTTCGCCACCTGGCCGCGGGCGTGGACTCCGGCGTCGGTCCTTCCGGCCCCGCTCACCGTGACGCTCTCCTGAAGGATTCGTGAGAGCGCCCCCTCGATCTCGCCCTGGACGGAGCGGGCATTCTGCTGGCGCTGCCATCCGGCGTAATTCGTCCCCTCATATTCGATGAGCAGCTTGATATTTCGCACGCAGGCCGCTCTTCAGAAGATCCTCGAAATCGTGAGCCTGATCCCGTCGGGGTGGAACGGACCGCCGGTCACGTCGGCATGAATGTCTATCATCTGCCCTTCGCGGACGCTCTTGTTATGGCTGATCACAATCCGGGCGGCGTTGATGGCGCTGACGAGGTGGTTGACGGCCATCGCCGCGACGATAAACCGCGTATCGTTGAATCTGTCGTCGCTGTTCACCCGGATGGAACGGTAGTTCTCCCTGTTCGCCGGGCTGTCCCAGTTCCAGTAGTAGTCCGACTTCGGATCATACACCTTTTGAGGCTGGCGGTCGCGGAGCACCGCGGCGTTATACTCGTAGACCGACTCGTAATCTCCAAGGTTTGAGAAGTACTGGTCGTCCTGTCCGGCAAGGACGGTGTGCGCATGCTGGACGGAGTACTCTCTGGAATCGTCCTTCAACCAGTTCGCGTACCTGTCGAAGGAAATCAGTCCGACGACGAGCGCCCCGTCGACGATCGTGAGATATTTGCCGGTGCTGTAGTCCCCCGCGTAGAGCTCGCCCATCCCGGGGAGGAGGAGCGAGTATGCAACGGCGAGTGCCGGCGACTTTGTTCCCTCTCCTTCCTCCGGCAGCAACGGCTCGGTCAGATCGGCGGAGCGGGCCGGAACGTCGAAGCGCCCCAGCACCTGTGAATTCGGCAGCGCTCCCCCCGGCGGGACGCGAACGCCGGATTCCTGCGCCATAAGCGGTAGAGAGCTTAGAACGATCGTCGCAATGATAGTTCTCATAGTTGATCGGATCATGTTGTTACGGTTGTTGAAAAAAGGGCCGCGGCCCGCCCGGTAGCCCGAAGGTCGCCCGCGCAGGCATCGCTCCCGTGGTTGGTGATCGAAACAGTATGGATTTCGTTTGTGAGGTCGCGGTCCGACTCGGCTTCCACCCTGATATAGTTGGGCGTCAGGCCTGAGACAGCGCCGTTCCGCCGTCTCCGCTCGAACAAGACCGGCATGTCCCTTCCTACGAACAAGGAATGAAATGCGTGACGCTTCGTCCTGCCGAGCTCGCGGAGAGTCTCGCTCCTCGAGGCGCGAATGCGCGGCTCGACGGCCCCGTCGAGGCACGCGGCCGGCGTACCGGGTCGCTCCGAATAGGTGAACACATGCAGATACGAAACGGGGACCTTTGCAATGAAGTCCGCGGTCTCGCAAAAGCGCTCATCCGTCTCGCCGGGGAAACCGACGATGACGTCGGCTCCGATTGCGGCGTCGGGGTCCCTCTCCTTGATATACTCGGCGAGGCGCCGGTAGTGCCGCGTGGCGTACCTGCGGCTCATCCTTCCGAGTACCGCGTCGCTCCCGCTCTGGAGGGGGATGTGAAAGTGGTTGCAGAGCTTCTCCGATCCGAGGATCAGGTCCACGAGCTCCGTCGTAAGGAGATTGGGCTCGATGGAACTGATGCGGATCCGTTCAATTCCGGGGATTGGTTCGAGCAATCGGAGGAGGTAGGCGAGTCCGCCGCCATCTTTTCTGCCGTAATCGCCGACGTTCACGCCGGTCAGTACGATCTCCTTGAAACCGTCTGAGGCGATGCTGAGGGCATCCGAGACAACGTCGCCCGCCGGCCGGCTGCGGCTGCTTCCGCGCGCGAGTGGGATTGTGCAGAAGGTGCAATTGAAATCGCACCCGTCCTGAATCTTGAGGAAGGAGCGCGTCCTTGCGCCGGGCTCCGCCGCATGAGCGGGAGTGCAGTCGAGCACCTCATCGATGCAGGAAACGAATACCTGAGGCACAGGCTGTTTGGTGAACTCGCCGGCGAAGGTAAAGAGCGAGGATTTCTCCGACGTGCCAAGGACAAGATCGACGCCATCGATCGCCGCTATCTCCTCCGGCCTCAGCTGCGCGTAGCAGCCCGCGACGATGATGAACGCTTCCGGGGAGAGGCGCAAGGCCCGCCTGACGATCTGCCTGCACTCCCTGTCGGCCCTCTCGGTGACGCTGCAGGTATTCAGGAGATAGACATCTGCGGGTTGATCGAAATCGACGATCTCATATCCCCGCCGGGCAAACTCCCTCCCCATTGTCGACGTCTCCGCATAGTTGAGCTTGCAACCCAGGGTATGGAGTGCGACTCTTCTCATGCCGAAGTTCCTCCGGCCCGCCGTTCGGCGCCGATCAGACCATCAGATCGGAGGTCGGCGGCTGGTCCGGGGGCGTTTCGGGGGGCGTCTCAGCCGGCTTGCCCGTGATCGTGGCCGTTTCCTTGAGCGTCATGGGGGGAAGCTTGTGCTTCGAAGCATAGTCATCGATGATCTTCTGCTCTTTCCCCTTGAGAAACTCCACCGCCGAGAGTACGATCCTCTTGCTCTCTTTGTCGAATTCGATCACTTTAAGAGAAATCTCGTCGCCGACCTTGAACATATCCGCGATGTTTTTCACGGGGCTCATCGCAAGGTGCGACACGGGGACGAATCCGTCCACTCCGGAGGGGAGCTCGACGATGACTCCTTTCTCGATGATGCGTACGATCTTGCCCGTGGTCTCCGTCCCGGAGCGATACGAGTCGGCAAATGCATCCCACGGATTGTCGCGCACCTGCTTGTGGCCCAGCGAAATGCGGCGCTGTGACACGTCGACTCCGAGAATCACCACGTCGAGCCTGTCGCCCTTTTTCACGATTTCGCCGGGATGCCTGATCTTCTTGGTCCAGGAGAGGTCCGAAATATGCACCAGGCCGTCGACGCCGTCCTCGAGCTCGACAAACACGCCGAAGTTCGTGAGGTTGCGGACGATGCCGGTGTGCCGTGAGCCGACCGGATATTTCTCCATCAGGTTCATCCAGGGATCGGGCTCGAGCTGTTTCATGCCGAGCGAGATTTTCTTGGCGTCTTTGTCGAGGCTGAGGATGACGGCATCGACCATCTGGCCCATCGAGACAACCTGCGAGGGATGCTTGATGTGCTGGGTCCAGCTCATCTCGGAGATGTGGATGAGGCCTTCGATCCCCTTTTCAATTTCGATGAATGCGCCGTAGTCCGCGAGGGAGACCACTTTCCCGGTGACCTTGGTTCCCACGGGATATTTCGTTTCGATGTTCTCCCACGGATGCGGCTGCAGCTGCTTCAGGCCGAGCGAGATCCGCTTCTTTGCCTCGTCGAAATCGAGCACGACGACGGTGATGGTCTGATCGAGCTTCACGACTTCCGAGGGGTGATTGACGCGGCCCCAGGAGAGATCGGTGATGTGGACGAGCCCGTCGACCCCGCCGAGGTCTACGAACACTCCAAAATCCGTAATCGCCTTCGCGGTGCCCTCGAGCACCTGCCCCTTTTCCAGGCTGTTCAGGATGGCGTTTCTCTGTTCCTGCATCTCCGCTTCGATCAGGACCTTGTGGCTCACCACGACGTTCTCGTTCGGATGGTTGATCTTCGCCACGCGGAATTCCATCGTCTTTCCCAGGAACTGGTCGAAATCGCGAACGGGCTTCACGTCGATCTGCGATCCGGGCAAGAATGCATCGAGGCCCATCAGGTCCACAACGAGGCCGCCCTTGATCCGGCGCGTGATCTTTCCGTGGAGGACTTCTCCCGTCTCGTACGATTTGGTGATCCGCTCCCACGTCCTCATGAAGTCGGCCCGTTTGCGCGAGAGCACGAGCTGGCCGTCCTTGTTCTCGACGCTTTCAAGGAACACCTCTACTTCATCACCCGGCTTGAGCTCGTCGATGTTCGGGAATTCCGTCAGCGACACGAGCCCTTCGGACTTGAAACCGATGTCGATGGCCACGCCGTTATCCGTGATCGCAACGATCTTGCCCTTGACGATTTCCCCCTGGTGAATGCTGCTGAAGGTCTTGTCGTAGAGCTGGGCAAGCTGCTTGTATTCCTCGGGGGTGTACTCGCGCTCTTCGATCTCGGAAAAATTCATTTTCTTGACGGGTGGACGGGTGGGTACTGGGAGCGGTGCTACCGCCCCGCGGGGTGATGAGGGTGTTGTTTCCGCCATTCAATCTCCTTATTGCCGCGCCGGGCGATGTGTGCCATCTCCGGCGCCGTGCTTTCCGTCTGCAGGGCGGTTCCAGTCATCGGAGAATCGCCGTACAAATGAAAAGTATTCCTTAGTGTGGATGTTAGTTGATTAGGATGACTTTCGAACTCTTACGCGTCCGCGGGCTGAACTTCCATCTCCTCGATTGTCTTCTTGACTCGCTCCATCAGCCACTGAGGGGTGGAGGTGGCGCCGCTGACGCCGACCGTCTCGGCCCCTTCGAACCACTCGGGCCGCAATTCCGATTCCATTTCGACGAAGTGCGTCCGCGGGTTCGCCTCCTGGCAAATGTGGAAGAGAACTTTGCCGTTCGAACTGATCCGGCCGGCGACGAAGACCATCACGTCGTTGCTCGACGCAAACGCGCGCAGCTTCTTGTCGCGGCCGAACACCTGTCCGCAGATCGTGTCCTTCGCATGAAACTCTGCCGCCTCCTGATCGAAGCTGTCGATCACGAGGTCCTTGACGCGCTTCTGAAATTCTTCCTTGAGCCGGGCGAACGTGGCCTTATCCATCGTCGTCTGCGAGAACAGGACGGTCTTCCTGTTGAGATCGATCCTCTCGATCTCTTCGAGAGATTTGATGACGATGGCTTCTCCGTTCGTCTGTCCGACGAGCCCGATCACTTCCGCGTGATCGGTCTTTCCGTAAATCACGACCTGATACCCCTGGTCGTAAAATTTCCTGATGCGTTCCTGCACCTTCCAGACGACGGGGCACGTGGCGTCGACAAGCGTCACCCCGAGCTCCTTCGCAAGGGCGAACGTCGAGGGGGGCTCGCCATGAGCCCGAATGAGAACCTTTCCGTTCCTCACCGCCGGGAGGTCGGCCCGTGAGATCGTCTGTAATCCCTTCTTCTCCAGGCGCTCGATCTCCATCGGGTTGTGGATGATCTCGCCCAGCACGAAGAGAGGTTCGCCGGGCTGCGCCGCTTCGAGTTCGCTCTCGGCGATGTCGATCGTCCGGATGACACCCCAGCAGAATCCCGCGCTCTTATCGATGCTGACTTTCACGCCTGCCTTCAAGTATCCTGTTGGCCCTGTCTATGACAAATTCGACCTGCTGCTCGACCGTCAGCTTCGACGTATCGAGTTCGATCGCATCGTCCGCCTTTTTCAGAGGGCTGATTTCCCGGCTGGAATCCCGCCGGTCCCTCTCTTCAATTTCCTTCAGCAGGAGGTCGGCGGGCACGTCGATACCGCTTTCCTGCAGCTCCCTCCTTCGCCGCTTCGCGCGTTCATCCGGCTTTGCGACCAGGAAGATTTTCAAATCCGCATCGGGCACCACGACCGTGCCGATATCGCGCCCTTCAATCACTACTCCCCCCTCTTTCGCGAAACGCCGCTGCTGGGCGACCATCACTTCGCGGACCCGTTTGACCGCGCTGATTCTGCTGACTGCGCTTGTGACGGCCTGGCCCCGAATCGCCTGGGTGACGTCGCGCCCGCCGATCCGTACGATACAATCGCCGTTCGAGTGCTCGAAGGTGATCTGCGTTTCTCCGGCCAGAGTGCCGAGGCGTTCTTCGTCGGAGGGGTCGACCCGCTGTTCAAGCGCCCTGAGGGTGACAGCGCGGTACATCGCTCCGGTATCGATGAAGAGATAGTTCAATCGCGCCGCCGCCAGCCGCGCAGTGGTACTCTTGCCCGAGGCGGCCGGGCCGTCGATCGCGATGACCAATTTCTTCAAATTCCGGGCGCTTTGGGTGAATCGTTGGGCCGAATAATATACAAAATAATCGCACCTGAAACAATAACGAATAATCGCGGGAATTCCTTATATTTTCAGCAATTATGCGGAAATTGACGGTCGACGAGATTACTGAAACCAGACGCTCCCGCGCACCTTCGGCGGAGACGGAGCGTTTCCCCATCTGGGTCCTGCTCGACAACATCAGGAGCCTGTACAACGTAGGCTCGATCTTCAGAAGCTGCGACGGGGCCCGTATATCAAAACTTATCCTCTGCGGGTTTACGCCCCACCCTCCGAGGAAAGAAATCGAGAAGACGGCGCTCGGGGCGACCCGATCAGTCCCCTGGGAGTACGTCAGGGACCCCGTTGAAGCCATCGCCTCCGTCAAGTCGCGGGGAATCAGAGTGTGCGTCCTGGAGCAGGCCGAGGCAAGCAGGCCCTACCATTCCGTTTCCCGGGACCTCTTCCCGCTCTGCCTGGTTGTAGGCAATGAGATCACCGGTGTCTCGGAGCGCATCATGCGCGAGGCCGACCTTTCGGTCGACATACCGATGTTCGGTATGAAGCAATCGCTGAACGCCGCGGTGGCGCTCGGAATCGCACTCTATGAGCTGGTGAGGATCTGGAAGAGCGGGGAGAAAACCTGCTGAGGGGAGTTCCCGGATCTTCTCCTAGGAATCCTTGTCGATGACCTCGCGGACTCTCGTAAGAACAGCGGCGGAAACGTAGGGCTTCTGGATGAAATCCTTCGCCCCGGCCTTCACCATTGACATCTTAAGATTGGGATCAAAGTATCCGCTCGCGAGGATCGCTTTCACGCCCGGATCCACTTCCTGCATCTTCTGAAGCATCTCCCACCCGCCGAGCTTGGGGAGTCCCATGTCCGACAACACAACCGCTATGTTCCCCGCATTCGATTTGAAGAGTTCGACGCCCTCCGCCCCGTCTTTGGCGGCAAGGACCTTGTAGCCGTGCTCCTCGAAGAGATTTGCAAGGAGCTCCCGCAGCATCTCCTCGTCCTCGACGATGAGAATGGTTTCGTCTCCGCCCTGGGGCTCGTTGGTGACCGGGGCCTCGGGCGCGGGCACGACGATCCGGCGGGACTGAACGGGAAAGCAGATGCTGAACGTGGTTCCGGTCCCCCGCTCGCTTGTCACATCGATGAAGCCGTGGTGGCTGTTCACCACTCCGTACACGACGGCGAGGCCCAGCCCCGTTCCTTTTCCGAGTTCTTTCGTGGTAAAGAAGGGCTCAAAGATCCGGGTTTTTGTCGCCGAATCCATCCCGATCCCGTTGTCCTCGACGTCGATGCAGGCGTACTCGTCGGCCGCAGCGTCCGAGAATCTCCTGCGGAGATCTATGCCGGGCAGAACCCTGGTCCTGAGCGTCAATGTCCCGCTCCCCCGGCCGTGCTTCGGCTCCATCATCGCATCGCGAGCGTTGAGACAGAGATTGAGCAGGGCCTGGGTGAGCTGAGAAGGGTCGGCAACGACCGAAGGAATCCGCTCGTCGATCTGGAGTGAAATGGAGATTGTCTTGGGGAATGTCTGCGCCAGCATCCGGGCCAGCTCGCGCACCGAATCGTTCACATTGATCGAACCGAACGACGGATCGGCCTTCCGGGCAAAGGTCAGAAGCTGCCGGACCAGCGCCGCGCCGCGCTCGACCGCCGTCTGGATCGTTCCGAGACCTTGCGCAATCCGGCCTACATCCGCCTTGCCTTCCTGCAGCATGGCGGTATAGCCGAGGATGATGCCAAGGATGTTGTTGAAATCGTGCGCAATCCCGCCGGCGAGCGTGCCGATTCCCTCCATCTTCTGCGCCTGCCTGAACTGGTCTTCGAGTCGCTTCCGCTCGGTGATGTCGCGGACGAACCCCCTGTAGGCGATGATGTTCCCCTCAGAGTCTCTCACCGCCGAGGCGCTTTCGAGAACGATGCGCTTCTCTCCGTTCTTCCGCTTGACCTCGAACTCAAAGTCGATGATATATCCGTGCTTGGAGAGGTTTCGCTTGAAAATCTCGCGATCCTCGGCGTTGACGTAGAGATCGCGGGCAAGCTCGATTCCCTGGAGCTCCTCTTTTGAATCGTATCCGAAGAGTTCAATCCCTGCGGGGTTCACGTCGATCAGCTTCCCGTCGGGCGTGCTCAGGAAAATGCCGTCTTTCGATTCCTCGAACAGCGTGCGGTACTTCTCCTCCGAGAGCCGGAGGAGCTCCTCCGACCGTTTGTTCTCTGTCAGGTCGCGCCGTGTGCCCCACACCCGCCGCAGCCGTCCGTTCTCGACAAGCCCCACCAGATTGTTGAGATAGAATCTTGCGCTTCCCGTTTCGGTGGTTTCTCGCGATTCGGCATCGGTAAGTCTGTAGCCGGAGCGGATGAAGTCGCGCAGAAGCCGGTTATTCGTTTCGTCGTCCGGGCGGAGCAGCTGACCAACCTTTGCGCCCACGAACTCGGCGGCACTCGAGAGGCCGTACATCGCAGCCATCGCATTGTTGCACTCGGCCACATACGCATGGGCATAGAGCAGTTTGATCTGCTCGTCTTCCGGCATGTCGACGGACACTGGATAGTCCACCTCAAATCGCCAGATTCCCTCGGAGCTCTGAGCGACGAATCTCCGGTAGCGCTCTTCGCTCTCCCGCAGGGCTTCTTCGGCCTGTTTCCTCTCGATCGCCCTCGCAACCTGGGATGAAACGAACTCGAGCATCTGCTGTTCCCGCTCGACGTAGGCGTGAGGATCCGAATAATGCTGGACGGTCATCACCCCGATGACCTTCTTCTCGACGATCAGCGGAACCCCGAGCCAGATCGGGGACGGTTCACCGATCAGCTCCGCTTCTCCGCTTGCCACCAGCCGCTCATGTGTCGCCTGATCGCAGAGGAGGGGCTTCCCCGTACGGAGGACATACTCCGTCATTCCTTTCTCGGGATGTCGCGGGGGGCCTGCGGTGTCTACTTCGTCCACAAAATAGGGGAAACTGATCAGGTCTGTAATCGGATCGTAGAGGGAGATGTAGAAATTATTTGCGGACATCACCTCTCCGATGATGCCGTGGACCGCCTTGAAGAGCTGGTCGAGCGTCGGAGAGACGTCCGCTGCCTGGGCGATCCTGTAGACCACCGATTGGAGCTGGTCCGCCCTTCTCCGCTCCGAGACATCCCTCGCGATTCCCGCGAGACCGACCGGATGCCCGGTTTCGTCGAGCACGACCGAGGTCCACAGTTCCACGGGGAACTCGACGCCGTCCTTCCTGCGGTTCAGGAGCTCGCCGTTCCACGAACCGGCCATCGTCGCCTCCAGAATCTGGCGGGTCAGCTCGGGAGGGTTTGTGCGGGATCGGATGGTCTCGACATTCTTTCCGACCAGCTCGTCTTCAGTATAGCCGTAGGTTTCGCAGAACGCCGGGTTAACGAATAGAATCGTGTTATCCAGATCGGTGAGGCAGAAGCAGTCGCGTGTGCATGTGAGCGCATATGCCAGGAGGTGCAGCTGTTTTGCAGCTTCCGTTCTTTCCGTCACGTCGCGGGAGATCATCACCACGCGCGAGGGCTTTCCGGACCGGCCGCGGATGACGCTTCCGCGCGATTCAATCTGCCGGATACGGCCCTCGGCCGTTACGATTCGATACTCCTCCCTGAGTTCTACGCCTGTCCGGACGGTTTCGTTGAAGTTGCGCCGGACCCGGTCTCTGTCGTCGGGGTGAACCACCCCGAAGGAGTCCAGGTTATGGTAGCCGTTGCTCTTCCCGAAAAGTCGTTCGAACGAGGGGCTATTATAGAGGTGCTTCCCGTCGAGATCGTAAATTGCAATGAGATCCTCGACGTTCTCCAGCATCAGCCGGAGGAGGGGTTCGTCGGGATAAAAATCGGTCCCGCGGCGGGACAGGGCCGGCCGGGGAAGGCTCTTCCGGTGCTGGGCGATTTTTGGCAATTTCCTACGATTTCATTTGCAATGCGGGTGAAATATAGAGGGGATCGGCATTCGCTTCAAGCGGCATATGCCGCCCGTCACGACCCGGAAATCGCCCCCCGGAGGGTGGTTTGGGGGGTTATTAGGATGGTGAACTGGTGTCACGGTCCATACCGTGACACCACCCGGGAATCGCTGCCGGACCTGTGTAGAACTGGTGTCACGGTCCATACCGTGACACCACCCGGGAATCGTTGCCGAACCTGCGTAGAACTGATGTCACGGTCCGTATCGTGACATCAGCGCCGGCTTCAGCCGGCGTACCTCCGGTCAATACGCCACATCATACGCAAGCGTGAAAAACTCTTCCTTCTCATACGTGTGGATGCGGATGACCCCGACTCTGACGAGACCCACCAGGATGCGGGAGGCCCGTCGATCGCTTATATTGACCAGTCTTCCGAATTCCCTGACAGTGATCCTTGCATGCTGTTCAAGATGCTGGAAGAGTCTTCGCTCGTTTTCTCCGATGGCGATCTTGAGAGGGGGAGCATCGGGGTTCTCGTTCTGAAGGATTTTAACGACCTCGCGGCTCGCCATCACGGTCTTGTCGTTGACCCTGATGTAGACGCGTGTTGCCTCTCCGTTGATGTGGTCGTGCGCACCGAGAAAATAGTGCGGCTTGGTCCTGCTCTGGTCGATCTGGGCGACGATCACATCGCGCCCGTCAAAGGGGACGATGGTGATGCCCGGTGAGATGGGGGGATCGGAGTAATCCCTTCCCGCCAGCTCGATCAACTCTACCTCCGATTTCTCGCTTTCAACCCCCACGATCGAGCCGTCGTCGTCGACCCCGAAGAGGATGATGCCTCCCTTCGTGTTCGCGAACGAAATGATGGTTCTGGCGATCTTTTCGGCCGAGGAAATCCTCCTCTTGAACTCGATGCCGAATCCCTCCCCCTCTTCGATCAGCCGGTTGACGTCGCGATAATTCATGTCGGGGTCGATCAGGTCAAAGAACGGAACATTCCCCCCGGCGGAGCGGCCTACCGGCCGCGGCCGTCGAGGTAACCCTGGAGGATGAGCGCAGACGCCATCTCGTCGATCGTTCCCTTCGCGCGCCGCTTCATGGTCCCGACGTTCATGTCGAGGAGGGTCTGCCGCGCCATCCTTGACGTGAAACGCTCATCCTGCCGTACAATTTCAATGCCAAGCTCAGCCGTAAGGAGCCCGATAAATTCTTCCACTTCCTGCGCCATCCGATCCGCCTTCCCTTTCAACGTATACGGGATTCCGACGACGATCGTTTCCACCTCGAACTCAAGCGCGAGGCGCTTGATCTCCCCGACCGCCTTCGCAGAGTTGGGGATGACGGCCACGCCCCGTGCGATGATATTCAGCGGATCGCTGACTGCGACCCCGATGCGCTTTCGTCCGTAGTCTATGCCGAGAATGCGGGCTCCCACGCGCGCCCGGCGTCAGTTGTTCGATGCTCGGGCGCCGGGTTCTTCCGCGGGCTCCAGCTGGCCGTCGAGCGGCTGCGAGAGAAAACCCTTCAGGAGCTTTCCCGGCTTGAAGTGGGTCTTGCGCCGCGAAGGGACGCAGATGATCTCGCCGGATTTCGGATTCCGGGCTTTGGGCTTCGACTTCGTGGGCTTGACCTCGAAAACGCCGAAATCCCGTATCTCGATCCTCAGCTCGGGATCCGCGCTCATCATGATTTCGCGCACCGCCGTAAACACCATCTCGGTCCACCGCGCGGAGACATTCATGTTCTCGCTTCCCGCAGCCGCGACCTTCCTGACAATGTCCCGCTTCGTGTACGTCTTCGCCCGATGACCGTTGCTCTTCATACGTTCCCCTTTCCTACTCCATCAGGCGGTCTGCCCGATAGACGCCCTTGATTTTGCGAAGTTTTTCGATGACCCTGCCCAGGTGGTCTGTGTTTTTCACTCCGATGATGATCGTTCCCTCGAATATTTTGTCCTTCGTGTCGATCTTGACACCGCGTATGTTCGTGTTCTGGTACGTTGAAATTGCGTGCGTGATGTCGTTGAGCATTCCCGTCCGGTCATCTCCCGAGATCCGGATGGCGGCGGGGTATTCGACCCCGTTCGCGGAAGGCCAACCGACCTCTACGATCCGCCGCGGATCGGCAGCCATCATCCCGACGAGGTTCTTGCACGCTTTCACGTGGATCTTGAGCCCTTCTCCCTGCGTGACGAATCCGACGATCTCATCGCCGGGGATCGGATTGCAGCACTTCGCATAGCTGTGCATGAAGTTGTCGCTGCTGCCGAAGAGGGTGATCCCTCCGGTGATGCTCCGCGCTGTTGTCAGGAACCGGTTGAACAGACCCGGGCTTTTCTGCTCTCCTGCCGTTTCGGGGGCCGTATGCTTAAGCTTCAGCTCGATTTCGTGCAGGACCGCCTCGGGGTTCACCTCCTCGCGGTGGATCTTGACGAAAAAGTCCTTGAGATCGTCGATCTTGAAATCATGCACGTACCGTATCAGGTCGTCGTCGCTGAGGTGAAGCTTGAATTTCTTCGCCCGTTTCTCCCACTGCTCCCGCCCCTCCTCAACCGCCTTGCGTTCCTCTTCTTTCACCCACTTGCGCACCTGCGCCTTGGCCTTATGCGTGACCACAAACTGATCCCAGTCCGCCTTGGGGGTCTGATTTTTCGATGTAATGATCTCCACCTGATCGCCGCTCCGCAGCTGCGAGTCGAGAGGCACGATGCGGCCGTTGACCTTCGCGCTCAGCGTATGGAACCCGACATTCGTATGCACGGCGAACGCGAAGTCGACGGGCGTGGAGCCTTTTGGAAGGATCTTCAGCTCCCCCTTCGGGGTGAAAAGATAGATCTCGTCTTGGTACAGATTGAGCTTGAAGCTCTCCATGAGCTGCTTCGCGGGTGCCTCCTCATCGGCATGCTCAAATATCTCGCGCACCCACGAGATCCAGTTCTCGAGCTCCTCATCCAGCGTGGAGAGGTTTTCCTTGTACTTCCAATGGGCGGCTACTCCCTGCTCGGCGATCTCGTGCATCGCGCGCGTACGGATCTGCATTTCCACCATCTTCCCTTCCGGGCCGATCACGGTGGCGTGGATTGAGCGGTAGCCGTTTTTCTTCGGCACCGAGATATAGTTTTTGAACCGTTCGGGAATCGGAATGTAGATCGACGAGAGGATGCCGTAGGCCGTGAAGCAGTCGTTTTCGTTTTCCGTGTCGAGGATGATCCGCACGGCGAAGAGGTCGTAAATCTCGTCGAGCGGCTTTCCCCTGCTCACCATCTTGTTATGGATGCTGAAGAGATGCTTCGGGCGCCCTTCGATCTCGAATTTCATCCCCTCCTCCTTGATCCTCTTCTCAAGCGGCACCGTGAACTTGCGGATGTACGTTTCCCGTTCCTTGCGCCGGGCTTTCAGCTGGTGGGCGATGTTCTCGTATTCCTCGGGATGGAGGTACTTGAACGCAAGGTCTTCGAGCTCCCACTTGATCCTGGCCAGACCGAAGCGGTGGGCGAACGGAGCATAGATATCGATCGTCTCCTTTGCCAGCCTGACTTGCTTTTCGGGGGGGAGATACTGCAGCGTGCGCATGTTGTGCAGACGGTCGGCGAACTTGAGGAGCATGACCCGGATGTCGTTCACCATGGAAAGAAGCATCTTCCGGTAGCTCTCCGCCTGCGTTACCTCATGACTTCGGAAAATATCGGAGATTTTCGTTGCCCCGTCCACGATATCCGCGATCGTATCCCCGAATTCCTGGCGGATATCCTTTATGGCGTATTCCGTGTCTTCAGCGACGTCGTGGAGAAGCGCCGACGCAACCGAAACGTCATCCAGGGGGATTTCTCTGGCGACTACCATCGCCACTTCGTAGGGGTGATTGAAGAAGGGATCGCCCGAGGCCCTGATATCATTTCTGTGGGCCTCGAGGCTGAACTCAAACGCCCTCCGGATCAGATCTTCATTGACGGTGCGAAGGTTCTTCCGGCAGACAAGAAGGAGATCTTCCAGCTTCTTTTTGTACATTCCGTCGCGCATGACCGGCCGTCATCAGCCCGGGAGGATTCTGTGAGTGTAAGTTCTTAAAATGCTCGACTTGCTTTCTTTGAAATATACTCTCATACCCGTTGAATGTCAAGAAACCAGTGTTCCCCATGCGCCTCCACCACATCCCGTAGCCGCGGGCTTCAGCCCGCGTAACGCCTCGCTGAGGGAATGATAGTGAACCTTGCACACTCTGGCCATGCCTGTCTGCTCGAAGCATTCCGTTTGCGAACTTTGTATCTAAGACGGATTTTGCGTAAGTTTTCGCAGATTCGTAGCGGACTCGGGAGCTGTGCTGACAGATTCGGAGAAACAATTTCTGCTCCGGCTGGCGCGTTCCTCACTTGAGTCGGCGGTCAGGCGAACGCCCCTGCCACCGCTCGGCCCTTGCGACGCATCGCTGCTCGAGCCGAGGGGAGCGTTCGTGACCCTCCGGGAAGGAGGCGAGCTCCGTGGATGCATCGGATATGTCGACGCGGTCAAGCCGCTCGCACACACCGTACGGGAAGTAACGGCAAAAGCAGCCCTCGAGGATGTCCGGTTCCCTCCCGTGGGACCCGATGAATTGCCCGGAATCGGCATAGAGATCTCGGTACTTTCGCCGCTTTCGCGCCTGGACGAGATTGCCGGAATTGAGCTTGGAACGCACGGACTTATGATCGAATTCGAGAAGTACCGGGGGCTCCTCCTGCCGCAGGTCCCCCTTGAGCATGGATGGGACCGGGAAACTTTTCTCTCCCAAACCGCGAAGAAAGCGGGCCTCCCCTCCTCTATCTGGAAGCATCGCGAGGCCCGGACCTATACGTTCACGGCAGATATCTTTTCTGAGTGACCTCACCCGGCAGACTCATGCGCGAACCCGCGGTCGCGGGCACCTTTTACCCGGGGAATCCCGGCTCACTCGGCACGCTGATCGATACACTCCTCTCGGGCGCGAAAAGCGGACGCCGCACCGGATCCATTGCGGGGATGATTCTTCCGCACGCCGGATACGCGTACTCGGGGCACGCTGCTTCGCTTGGGTATGTCCTCCTCACCGGCAACGAGTTCGACCGGGTGGTCATCGTTTCCCCGAGCCACCGGGAGTATTTCGACGGCATCTCGGTCTATGACGGAGACGGATACCGGACTCCCCTCGGCGATCTCCTCGTGGATGAGCAGGCCAGGCGGGAGCTTGCCGAAGGCGATCCTGTCATCGGCGCCTCCTCCCTCGGACACCGGCAGGAACACGCAATCGAAGTGCATCTGCCGTTCCTCCAAAAGGTTCTCGGAGATGTGCGGATCGTCCCGATCGTGATGGGGGAACAGAAGCGCGAATACTGCCTCCACCTCGGGAAGCGGCTTGCAGAAGTGTTCACCGGCACCAGGACGCTCTTCATCGCAAGCAGCGATCTCTCGCATTATCATTCGTACCAGGAGGCGGAATCGCTCGACAGCGTCACGATCGGTGACGTTGAACGGTTCGATTACGAGACGCTCCTGAGCGACCTGGAAGCGGAGCGAACCGAGGCGTGCGGAGGCGGACCGATGGCGGCGGTCCTCGCCGCGACCCGCCGGCTTGGCGCGAACAGAGCCGAGATTCTCTGCCACTGCAACTCGGGCGACGTCACCGGCGATCACACAAGCGTCGTAGGATACCTCTCGTCGGTACTATTGACTAGAAACTGACCCGGGATGCCCGCATCGCGTTTTCCCAGGGTTGCGATTGTCGGCGCCGGCGCGGTGGGTTCTTCGATCGGCCGGGCGCTGCATGAGAGCGGTTATCCCGTCGTTTCAGTCATCAGCAGGACCGGCAAGGACGCGGTGTCGCTCGCCCGGGAAGTCAAATGCAGAAGGGCGTCGACTGAGATCGGGGACTTGCCTGCGGAGACCGACATCCTCCTTCTCACGCTTCCGGACGGAGCCATCGGCCCTGTTGCCGCGCAGGTCGCGAAGCTGAAATCCCTGAAATTTGGAAGGCTCTTCGCGGCGCACTGCTCCGGCGTGCATTCAGCCGGTATTCTGCAGCCTATCCGGCGGCGCGGCGCGCTTGTCGCGTCAATGCATCCGATTCAGACGTTTCCCTCGGGGAGAAGCCGGGGCGCTCAGCGCGCGAAGCTCCGGGGAATCTCCTTTGGAATCGAGGGAGAAGAAGGGGCTTTGAGGCGCGCGGAGCGCATTGTTGCCGATCTTGGAGCGCGGGCTCTGGTGATCGCGACAGAGTTGAAACCGCTCTACCATGCTGCGTGCGTCTTCGCATCGAACTACATGATGGTGCAGTTGAACGCGATAAGCGAACTGACAGCATGTATCGGGAATCCGGCTCCCTGGCACGAAATGTTCGGCCCGCTGATGACCGCCACGATTGAGAACGCGGTGCGAGCCACGCCCGCCGCCTCGCTCACCGGTCCAATCATCCGCGGAGATTTTTCCACGGTAGAGCTGCACCTTGCGGCGCTCTCATCATACGCCCCTCAATTTCTTCCCCTCTATATTTCCGCGGGGATCGAGGTGGCGAGGGTGGGGAGGGAACGGGGGAGCATCGGCCCGGAGGAATTCGGGGAGATCGTCGGCCGGTTCAGAAAATTTCTGAAGGGCCGTTCATTCAGCATCGTCGGCAGAAACATCAGGAAGGACAAACGTTGAAAGCACTCATAGCGAGCGGAGGACGCGGCACGAGGCTCAGACCGCTCACCCACACGCAGAACAAGCATCTGATCCCCATCGCGAACAAACCGATCCTCCATTATGCCATCGAGGCTGCGGTGGATGCGGGCATCAAACAGATCGGGATCGTCTGCAACGCCGATAGCGACGAGGTTCAGAAGGCGATCGGGAACGGCAAGCGGTGGAATGCGCGGATCACCTACATCCCGCAGAAAGCGCCGCTGGGGCTTGCCCATGTCGTGAAGATCGCCGAGAAATTTATCCGGAAGGATCCCTTCATTTTCTATCTGGGCGACAACATGGTCGTCGGAGGCGTCAAGAGGTTCATCGAGGAGTTCGAGCGAAGCGGTTGCAACTGCTTCCTCACGCTCTCGAAGGTGAAAGACCCTGAGCGCTTCGGTGTTCCCGAGATCAAAAACGGAAGGATTGTTCGCGTCGAAGAGAAACCCCGGAAGCCCAGGAGCCGGTTTGCGGTCGCGGGGATCTATATCTACGACCATCACATCTTCGAGGCGGCCCGGAGGATCAAGCCGAGCAAGCGCGGCGAGCTCGAGATCTCCGACGCGCATCAGTACCTGATCGACAAGGGGTACAAGGTGGGCTTCAGCGAGATCACGGGGTGGTGGAAAGACACGGGAAAACCCTCGGATCTGCTCGAGGCGAACAGGCTCGTGCTCGACAACATCCAGCCCGGGCTCGACGGGAAGGTGGATGCGACATCCACTGTCGCGGGAAAGGTCCGGCTGGAGGAGGGATCGAGTGTGATCAACAGCGTAATTCGCGGCCCAGCCATCATCGGGAAGGGCTGCACGATCGAGAACAGCTATGTCGGGCCCTTCACCGCGATCGGCGACCGGACGCACATCCGCAATTCCGAAGTCGAATACAGCATCGTCCTGCGCGACTGCAGGGTGCTCGACGTGCGCATTCGCATCGAGGGGAGCATTCTCGGGAACGACGTAGAGATCGTGGACGCAATCGGAAAGCCCCACGTGCACCGCTTCATGATCGGCGACCAGAGCCGCGTCGAGGTGGCGTGGTAACGGCAGGGTTCAGCACGCTCCTTTTCACGGTCAGAGAGCGCATCGCGTTCGTAACGCTCAACCGGCCTGAGAAGCTGAACGCGATCAACGCCCTCTGCAAGGAGGAATTGACGCGTGTTCTCGCCGCCATCCGTTCCGATCCTCAGGTCGACGCTGTCATCGTGACGGGGGCCGGCGAGAAGGCGTTCGCCGCGGGAACGGATATCGCAGAACTTTCCGGTCTTACTCCGGCATCCGGGAAAGAGTTTTCCCTCAAAGGTCAGACGGTATTCGATCTCATCCAGCACCTCGGAAAGCCTGTCATCGCAGCCGTCAACGGCTATGCGCTCGGCGGGGGCTGTGAGCTCGCGATCGCGTGCCATCTCCGGCTGGCGTCGGAAAATGCATCATTCGGCCAGCCCGAGGTGAAGCTGGGTATCATTCCGGGCTACGGAGGGACGCAACGGCTGCCGCGCCTCATCGGCGCCGCGAGAGCCTCCGAAATGATCCTGACCGGACGCTCGATCGATGCCCGTGAGGCGCTGAGCATCGGATTGGTCAACGCCGTCGTGCCGCTCCCGCGACTCCTTCCCGACGCGGAGGCGCTTGCCAGATCGATTCTCTCGAACGGCCAGGTGGCTGTCCGAATGGCTCTGAAGGCCGTGAATATCTCCATGGAGATACCGCTGAGCGAGGGCCTGAAGGTCGAGGCCTCGATGTTCGGCGAATGCTGCGCGACGAGCGACTTCGGGGAGGGTGTGAAGGCGTTTTTGGAAAAGCGAAAACCGGGGTTCACCGGGCGATGAGCGCCGCCGCCCTTCTGCATCGTCCGGTCATCGTGCGCGCGGTGATTTCGCTCCTTCTCGGGCTCACCGCGGCCGGGCTCTTCTTCCTCAACCGCATGAGCCTGACGCGACCCGAGGAAAACCGGTCGCGGAGCGAGCCGCCCGCCCCTCTCCCCGGGGCACTGGCGGGGCGAATCGACCGCGAGGTGGATTCCGTTCTTGTTCGGTTCGGTATCGATGCGTCATGGTCGAGAAAGAAGGAAGTTGAAATCCCCAACTCGCAGTTCGTGCGCATCGAGCGAAGGGTTCTGATCCCGAAGGATCTCGCCACCGTTGTGATGAACGAGGCATTTAATGCCATGGCGAAGCGGTTCAACGGCCGGGCCGTGGCGTCGGAGAATCTGCGCGAGAACCACGTGACGATCCATATCGAAGTGGACGGATCGGTGATCGAGACGATCATCCTGCGCCCTACCGCCAACCTGCGGCCCGGCGCCAAACCACGCGTACAACCAAAGGTCTAACTCAACTCTTACACGCGATGGCAAACGAGAGAGCAAGCGCCGGCGCACCCACGAAAGCGTCCGGTCCGGTATCAATGGACAAGATCGTATCCCTCTGTAAGCGGCGCGGATTCGTCTTCCAGTCGAGCGAGATCTACGGGGGCTTGAACGGCGCGTGGGATTACGGGCCTCTCGGAGCGGAGCTCCTGAATAATATCAAGGCCGAATGGTGGAGGGAAATGACCTTCCGCGAAAACGTGGAGGGGATCGACGCCGCCATCCTCATGCACCCCCGTGTGTGGGAAGCGTCGGGCCATGTCGAGAATTTCACCGACCCCATGGTCGACTGCCGGCAGTGCAAGTCGCGATTCCGGCTCGACCTCCTCTTCGACGAAGTATCCGCCAAGAAACGCAAAGAGCTGATGCGCGAGGCGGAGCCGAAGATAGCCGCTTCCGGCGACGAGGAGCTGATCGCGGCCGAGTTCAGGAAGTTGTCCGAGCTCGAGCCCCAGAAATTCCTCGCGATCCTCAACTGCCCGACCTGCGGCAACAAAGGCACCTTCACCGAAGCGCGGAAGTTCAACCTCATGTTCAAGACCTTCGTCGGACCGGTCGAAGACTCGGGCTCGGTCGTCTACCTCCGCCCCGAGACCGCACAGGGAATTTTCGTGAATTTCCTCAACGTGCAGTCCGCCTCCCGGCAGAAGATCCCGTTCGGCATCGCGCAAATCGGCAAGGCCTTCAGGAACGAGATCAACACCAAGAATTTCCTCTTCCGCACGCGCGAGTTTGAGCAGATGGAAATGCAGTTCTTCGTGAAGCCCGGGACGGACGTGGAATGGTTCGAGTACTGGCGCGAGCAGCGCATGCAGTGGTTCGTACGGCTCGGGATGGCCCCGGGAGCGCTCCAGTGGCACCAGCACGAGCCTGGGAAGCTCGCTCATTACGCGAAGGACGCCTACGATATCGAATTCGCCTTCCCCTTCGGCTGGGGGGAGATCGAAGGAGTACACAACCGGACCGACTTCGATCTCAGCCGCCACGAGCAGTTCTCGGGAAAGAGCCTGAAGTATTTCGACGAGCAGACGAAGGAAAAATTTACGCCCTTCATTATCGAGACATCTGCAGGCGCCAGCCGGTCGTGCTTGGCATTCCTGGTGAATGCCTATGCCGAGGAGGATGCCCCGACGGGCGAGGGGACGGTCGAAACCCGCGTGGTCCTCAAGCTTCATCCGAGGCTCGCGCCGATGAAGGCCGCGGTGTTTCCCCTTGTGAACCGCGACGGCATGCCCGAGATCGCACGGAAGATCGAGCAGGACCTGAGGCCCCGGATGCGCGTATCGTACGACGCGAGCGGGGCGGTCGGGAGGCGGTACCGCCGTCAGGATGAGATCGGCACTCCGTATTGCATCACGGTCGATTCACAAACGCTGGCAGATCAGACGGTTACCGTGCGCGAGCGCGACACGATGGTTCAGGAGCGTATTGCGAGTGACGGGCTTGTTTCATATCTTTTGGGGAAGCTTTCAGCAGCGTAATTCTCCCGGATTCCCATCTTTCATAACCTAGGAGACCACCAATGACATCATCCTTGAAACTCTTCACGGTTCTGATAGTGTGCGCCTCGCTCCTGATGATGGGCTGCGGCGCAAGCAACACCGCCAAGGGCGGGGGGATCGGCGCCGGAGCCGGAGCCATCATCGGCGGGATCATCGGCCACATGGCCGGCAATACGGCTGCGGGGGTAATCATCGGGGCGGCAGTGGGCGGCACGGCGGGCCTCCTGATCGGCCATTACATGGACAAGCAGGCCGAAGAGATGAGGCAGGATCTGAAAAATGCTAAGATCGAGCGGGTCGGCGAAGGGATCAAGATCACGTTCGACTCCGGAATCCTCTTCAATACGAATTCCTCAGACCTGCAGCCGGGGGCGAAAACCAACATCAATAACCTTTCGAAGATCCTCAACAAGTATCCCGATACCAACATTCTGGTCGACGGTTACACCGACTCAACGGGCACTGCCGAGTACAATCAGCGGCTCTCCGAGCGAAGAGCGGGGTCGGTTGCGGATTACCTGAAGGGCGATGCCGTTGCCGGCTCGCGCCTCACCACGAGGGGCTTCGGCGAGACAAATCCGGTCGCTTCGAACGCCACGGCCGACGGCCGGCAGCAGAACCGCCGCGTCGAGGTTGCGATCTTCGCGAACGACAAGCTGAAGGACGCCGCCATGAACAACAAGCTCGAGTGAGAGCCGGTGACCGGCCGATCCGATGTGTGCGGCGGGGCGTGTGGCTGCTCGTCTCAACAGTCCTCCTTTTGGCTGGCACGTGCGAGGCGCAGTGGATAGGCGACCCCGATCTCGAAGCGCACGCGCACCGCGGGATAGAATTCGTCTATAATCTCGCCTTCGATAGCGCGCGCTCCGAATTTCAGCAGATTGCCCGCCGGAAACCAGATCATCCGGCGGGCTTTTTTTTCCTCGCGATGGTGGACTGGTGGAAGATCGTCACCGACCTCGGCAATACCTCGTCCGACGACCGCTTCCTCTCCGAACTCGACCGCGTGATTGATCTCTGCGACAAGAGGCTGGACAAGGACAGCCACGATACTGCGGCCCTCTTCTTCAAGGGAGGCGCGCTCGGCTACCGCGGCAGGCTCCACGGAAACCGGGAGGACTGGCTTCAGGCGGCGAACGACGGCCGGACCGCCCTGCCGATCGTCGAAGAAGCCTACAAACTCGCCCCGGGCAATTCCGATGTATTGCTCGGGATGGGAGTATACCATTATTATGCGGCGGTGATCCCGGACCAATACCCGCTCGTCAAGCCCTTGATGATCTTCTTCCCGAAGGGGAACAAGAGCCTGGGCTTGAAAGAACTGCAACGGGCGGCAGCGAAGGCGCGGTATGCCGATATTGAAGCGACCTACTTTCTCGTTCAGGTGTTGCAGAATTTCGAGAAGCGCCCGGCCGAAGCCCTCCCCCTCGCACTGAGGCTTCATTCCCGGTTCCCGAACAATCCGATCTTCCACAGGTACGTAGGCCGGTGCTACGCGGCGATCGGAACCATGGACTCATGCGCCAAAACATTTGCCGACGTCCTCCGCAAGAGGGACGCGAAGATGCGGGGATACGACAACATCGCCGAGCGCGAGGCGCGATACTACCTCGGCATCGACGAAATGAACAAGGGGAATTACCCTGTCGCTCTCGGCCATTTCTATAGGGCCGATGAGCTTTCGCGCACGATCGACAAAGACCCCTCGGGATTCATGGCAATGACAAACCTGAAGATCGGATGCATATACGATATCCAACACAATAGGGACCTTGCAAAGGAGCAATACAGGAAGGTTCTCGGGATGACGGATTTTCAGGGATCCCACGATCTGGCCGAGCGCTATCTGAAAACCCCCTTCCAAAAGAACTGAACCCGGGATGCTCAGGACTCTCTTGTTCGGTCTGATTGCGGCCGGGGCAGAAATAGCCGGCGGGACTCTCATTGTGCTGAGGAAAGAGTGGCCGAAGCGGGTCCAAGAGTACTTACTCGCGTTGAGCGCGGGGTTTCTCCTCGCCCTCGTCTTCTTCGATCTCATCCCCGTTTCGCTCGGCGCAGTGGGCCGCTTCGCGCCGCTCTACATCGTGCTTGGGTTCTCTGTCCTCCACCTCTTTGAGCACACACTCGTCGGCCACCTCCATTTCGGGGAAGAAACGCACGTTGAGCTGATGGTGCCGAGGGCGGCGAGCATTTCGGCATTTTCAGGGCTATTTATACACGCGTTCTTCGACGGAATTTCAATCTCGGCAGGGATGCAGTACGACTTCTTCATCGGCCTCCTTGTGTTCCTGGCAATCCTTCTCCATAAGCTCCCCGAAGGGCTGACGATTGCATCCATCATGATTGCCGGGAGACACTCCCGCAAGACCGCATTCCTTGCCTCCCTCGCAATCGGGCTTGCGACGATGTTGGGGATCGTGGTAGTGTTCTTCGTCAGTGGGATCGGAAAAGAGGCGGTAGGGGTCTCGCTCGCGTTCTCGGCGGGTGCGGCGGCCTATGTCGGGGCAAGCGATCTGATTCCCGAGGTCAACCGGTCGGGAAACCGCATCGCCCCCCTCGTGGTCTTTGGAGGGATGCTGCTCTTCTATCTTAGCCAGGAAGCTCTTCGCGCAGCGATCGGTCCGGGATTGTAATCCGGGCTTGTGATGCGCGCAGGTCATGACGGACGGTCAACTGGTGTCACGGTCCATACCGTGACACCAGCCGGCAAGCTAGGCGCCGGCTTTAGCCTGCATAATCGCTTGCAGCTGCTGGAAGTATCGGTTCTAGAACTCCGGTAGGCGCTGGCGGTAGGCGCAGGCTTTAGCCTGCGCAATCGCTTACGGCTGCTGGAGGTATCGGTTGTAGAACTCCGGTAGGCGCTGGCGGTAGGCGCAGGCTTTAGCCTGCGCAAGCTAAGCTGTCAGAAGGTTATACTGATCCTGTGCACCGCCCCTATCTGGCCGAGCGATGAGTACGCGTAATCGACGCTGTACATCTCCGTGTTTACCCCTCCCCCGATCGAAAGTCCCGCAAGCCCCGAGCTCGAAAGGACCTTGAGATCCTGCCGGGCCGCGTTGTTGTAACCGATGCGGAAATGTACGTTCGGTCCGGGGACGAGATCGAGTCCCACAGAGAACGCCCTGAACCGCCTGGAAAATGAATCCTGGTCGTCGTTGAGCCTGTCGAAGCTGATCAGAAGAGCCGCCGGTAGATGTTCCGGGTAGAGCGCGGCCCCGATCCGAAGATCGAGTGGAAGGGATTCTCTCGTATTTACGTAGGGAGAAAACTGGGTGCCGAGATTAAGGAGAGCGACCCCAAGCGTGATCCGGTCGGGAATCGCGACATACTGCAATCCGAAATCGAGGGCAGCCGCGGATGAGTGGGCCTCGGCAATCGACGAATAGATGAACTTCGCATTGACCCCGTAATTCAGACCGGGCTGCAACACCCCCGCATACCCTCCGGTGATCGCGAGCTCGCCGGCGCCGAATGTTCCCAGATCCTCCCCCTCTTCCCCCGTCCGTTGAAACTCGCCGTAGTTGATATACTCGACTCCCCCGCCGACGAACCCGAGGTTTGTTATCTCTGTCCCGAAGCTTGCATGGCCTGCGTTGATATCGAGAAGGTGTTTGAAAAAACCGAACGAGAATCTTCGCTGAGCAAGCGTCGCGAGACCGGCGGGGTTATAGAAGATCGCGTTCGGGTCATCAACTACGACCACCGATCCTCCCCCGAGCGCGGCCGCGCGGGCACCGACATCGAGCTGGAGGAAGTTATAGGTGCTGTTGTTCTGCGAACGCGCTGAGGCGATCGCACCGAGTGCGAGCAATGCTCCCGCCGCCGCTCTCCCGAGATCTCGTCTCAGCCCATTGCGCTTGAGTTTCATCGACCGGAATCTACGTAATTGGCCCCTCATTCACAAGAAATGGCTTCGTTTGGCTTGTTTCCTTACGTGAAAATCGTATATTGATGCTGAAAGGATAAAACAGATGCTCCCGGGTGAAGTTGAACGGCTTGTTGAATCGATCCTGCGCGATGGCGCAGGCGGGCATATGTGCTGCAAAGACGGCACGTGCAGCGACGGACTCTGCGTCATCCACAACAAGGAAGGCGTCAGGAGCATCGTCCACAACGGCGCGGCCAGGGTCAGCGCCGGAATGGGGATCGAGGCGGCAGGGGGGATTGAAACCGATCTCGCCCGCATGATCGATCACACTCTCCTCAAGCCCGAGGCGACGAAAGAGCAGATCACAAAGCTCTGCCTCGAAGCCAAAAAGTACAATTTTGCAAGCGTTTGCATAAATCCGTGCTACGTATCGCTCTGTGCGAAACTGCTCCGGGATACGCCCGTAAAGGTCTGTACGGTCATCGGCTTTCCCCTCGGGGCGGTTACATCTGCCGGAAAGGCGTTCGAGGGGGAACAGGCCCTGCGCGACGGCGCGACCGAGCTGGACATGGTCGTAAACGTGGGGATGCTAAAGTCGGGCGAGTATGAGTATGTCGAGAATGACATTTTTGCCGTCGTGACCACGGCCCGGCGCTATCGCGCGCTCACAAAAGTGATTCTCGAAACATCGCTCATCAACGATGAGGAGAAGATAAAGGCCTGCATTCTGGCGAAGCGCGCGGGGGCCGACTTCGTGAAGACGTCGACCGGTTTCTCGGGAGGAGGGGCGACCGTCGGAGACATCGCGCTGATGCGGCATGTCGTGGGTTCCGCGATGGGTGTGAAGGCTTCCGGCGGAGTGCGAACGCGGGAAGATGCGCTCGCTCTCGTTGCCAGCGGGGCCGACCGTATCGGGGCAAGCGCGAGCGTCAAGATCGTCGGAGGTAACGGCGCTCCCCAGGAAAAGGCCGGCGTGAAGAAGGCAGAGTCCTACTAACGACCACAACATCCAGAGGTTGCTATGAACGTGTTCAAATCATCGCTCCTGGTCCTGCTCGTCGCCGCGGGGTTTCTCGCGGCGGGCTGTTCCGGTTCCAAATCGAGCACCACCGGGAACACCGGCTCGACGACCGTACCGAACCCGAGCGAGCCGGCAGCGAAGAGCGAGACAGGGGCCGCAAAGGCAGATACGTTCGACGTCAAAGTCGATAACTCTAAGAAACCCCCCTACCAGGCCACGGTCCAGCAGACCGGATTCACGGTTCAGATCGGAGCGTATCAGAAGCAGGAGAACGCAGACAGGGTTGCGTCTCTCGCGCGCGAGCGGTTTACGGTGAGTGTAAGCACCGTCCTTGATAAGACAAGCGGACTCTATAAAGTCCTCGTCGGGAGCTTTACGACGAAAGACCAGGCGCGAAGCTTCCGTGACGACATGGTGCAAAAATACCCGAGCGATTACAAGGATGCGTGGACGACGGACATTCCCCAGCACTAATCTCGGGCTCCTGAGCGCGTCGCTATTGCTCGGGGCACTGGGCTTAGCTGGCTGCTCGGGCTCGAAAGAGGCCGAGCCGCATCGAACCGGCACAGCGGCTCCATCCACCGCGCTTCAACGGTACGAGAAAACGTTTAATCCTGCAGACTACGACGCGGACATCAAGCTCGTCAAGCAGGAGGAAAAAACTCAGCGCACTGCTCCCGAGCCGACGCCGCTGGTCACAACCGCTCTCCCCGAGAGTGTGCAGGGTTTCCGGGTACAGGTGCTCCTGACTCAGGAAATCGACGACGCGGTGAAGATGAAGGAGAATGTGGAGCGCCTCCTCCCGGATCAATGGGCCTACATCGTCTACGACTCGCCTTATTATAAGGTCAGAGTAGGCAATTGCGAGGACCGCAGCTCGGCGAACCCGCTTGTGAAGAAGCTGAACTCGCTTGGATTCAAGGAGGCGTGGATCGTCCCTGACAATGTTCTGAAGAATCTCCCCCCGAAACCTCCCGATTTAAACATCGAGCTAAAGCCGGAAAACCGGTAACCGCCCCCCGGTATCCCTCCCGGTAATCGCCCCCCGGTAGGCGCGGGCTTTAGCCCGCGCTCCTGTGTCCCCATCGGTAGGCGCACCCTTCAGGGTGCGCAATCAACTCGCCCCGAAATGCCACCGGTAATCTCACCCCGGTAGGCGCACCCTTCAGGGTGCGCAATCAACTCGCCCCGAAATGCGCCCTTGATCACACCCCCGGTAGTCGCACCCTTTAGGGTGCGCAAACAATTCATCCATGCACAGACATACCCGACACGTCCATCACCTTGACAGGGAACGCTATCGTGGGCTGGTACGTGTCTCGTTCACGATCTGCGTCCACGATCGCAGGCCACTTTTAAATGATGGTTGCGTGGTCGATGCTCTGTCTCACATCCTACTTCGCGAAGCGCGGGGCACAGATTGTGAAATCCTGGTCTATCTTTTCATGCCCGACCACTGCCACATCCTTCTGCAGGGAAAATCAGAACGCTCGGATACCTGGGCGGCGATCACCCGGTTCAAACAGATGGCGGGCTATTGGCTCTCAAAGAACTTCCCCGGGGCTAGATGGCAAAGAGACTTTTACGATCACATTCTACGAGCAGAAGAGGATACGATACGACACGTCCGGTACATTCTTGAGAATCCGTTGAGGAAAGGACTTACGCGTGACTGGAACTCTTACCTGCACAAGGGGTCGACTGTTTTTGTTCTTCAGGAGATACGCTGAGATCCGGCTGACGTAATCCGTACCAACGTCGCTGAGAGGCGTCCACACGTGCAACACTTGCTTTGAAACTTTTTCCCAATTAAATTGTTTTATTATTTAAGCAAATGCTAAAATATGGGGATTGATCTATGAAAAAAGTATTTGTCGAAGGCAAACTCTGCGTCGGCCCAAACTTCAGCAAGGCGGAGTTCGCCCTCATCAAGCGAAACCTGAGTGAACAAAAGGGCTTGAAAACCCTTGCGGATTCTCTTGGTGCCGCCGGGAATTTGCAGCGCATGAACATCCTTTATCTATTGCACGCCCACAGGGAAATGTGTGTGTGTGACCTCGCAGAAGTTCTGTCTCTCACGGACTCTGCGGTATCACAGCATTTGCGAAAATTGAAAGACAAGTACATTGTCCAATCCCGTCGAGCCGGGCAAACGATCTACTACTCCCTCCTGAACAACGTGTTCACGTCCAACCTGGCAGACATGTTCGCTATGAATGAGACGAAAGAACAGCACGCTTTTGTACTGAATGAAAGGGGTTAATCGATGAAGCACACAACACTCCCAAGCGCAGGGGGAATAGTGTCGGCCGTGATTGCGTCACTCTGTTGCATTGGCCCGGTCGTACTCGGCCTGATCGGATTAGGAAGCATCGGGGTGTTCACGGTTTTTGAATCCTACCGACCGTACTTCATAGGATTCACCATTGCCATTCTGGGGTTGGCATTTTATCTCACGTATCGCAAACGCGAAGTGAAATGCGAGGACGGCACATGCAAAGTTGAAACTGCCGGGAAATGGAACAAGATGACGGTGTGGCTTGCCGCTGCATTATCGGCACTGGCCATATTGTTTCCGTACACAGGCTTTACGGCCACCTCCCCTCTGGCAACATCCGTCGGAGATACTTCCACTCCTCTCACCCTGCGCGTGAGCTTCTTCAACGTACCGCTGGTGTGTAACGCTGCCCCGCTCATCGGTTGTGGCAGTCGAGCCAAATTCATCATGCTCGATCTCATGAAAGATTCAACGGTAAAGGAAGCCTGGCTCAATCGACGGGGGACCGCAATGGCAGTTGTCTGGAATGGTGACCCCGGCGAAGCCGCCCGTCAGACTGTGCTTACATCGGTCTTCTCTAAACACGGCTTGGCCATTGAGCCGTCAGGCGAGAAGGACATCGGTGCGCTTGTGGAGGACTTCAAGTCAAGGGACAGGTGGTATAAAGGATCGGATGTCGACGCTCTCAGCATTCAGGAAGCTGGGGTGATCGCAGACCGGCTCCTTACTGTCGTCAGCAATCACGCGGAGTTCAAGAAGTACGAAGACAGGCTGGCATTTCGTGAAGAGGTAAAAACGACCGTTCAGAATCGTTTTCTCTCTATCAAATCATTTGCCGAGCTCGACGCTTCGAATAGCATGCAGCAGGATATCTTTGCCACTGCAATAAAATACCTCGGCAAGGAGAATCTGCCCGATCCCCGGGTGCTCAGGGAGGAGTATAGCGCTCTCCGGGATGCGGATGAGGCTTGCTGCAGCGATTCTATGCGTGGCGCCGCCTGTTGCGCGAAAGACAAACAGGGAAAGTAACATGAATCAATGCCGCACGAGTTCGGTCGAGGCTATCGCAGCGAACCGGCATAAGAAGGATGACACGTGCTGTCTTGTGACTGATATATCCTCCGCACCGATGACAGCCGCGTGCCCGGTTTCAGGGACTTCCTCGCACAGGGTTCAGCGACGTACACTCGAGCACCTGATATGCCCTAGCCGGCTGCGTGATATTCGAAACGTTCAGTATTATTTTTGTACAGACCCGCATTGCCCCGTCGTTTACTTCTCGAACGAGCAAGCACCACATTTCCTTGTGCAGGACGTCGCAGTGAAAGTCCTTGCGAAGGACGCAGGCGACGACGTGAATGTATGCTATTGTTTCGATTGGACTCGCGGTCGAATCAAAGACGAGATCCAACAGACTGGGAAGTCGACAGCTTCATTTGAGATTGCCAGGGAGATCAAGGCAGGAAATTGCGCCTGCGAAATCAAGAATCCTAAGGGCGAATGCTGCCTTGGCGATGTCAATACCTACGTCAAGCGGGTCGTTTTGCGTCATGCACTCCCACGCAAAGGAAAACGGTATAAATAGCTCGCTGATTTTCAATCATGAAAGGAGTAGTCGTGAAAACAATTCTTGCGATACTTGTAGTAGCATTGTTCCTCGGGGCATTGGTTTCAATCGTATCCGCACAGGATTGGATGAAACTTGATCCGAAAAATCTTACGCTCTTGATTGATACTACTGTCATCCGCGCTTATGAAGTTACACTTGCTCCCGGAGAGAAAAGCAGCATACACACTCATCCTGCAGAATTCTTTTATGCGCTCACTGATGGTAGCATCAAGGTTCATTATTCAGACGGTGACAGTGTGCTCTACGATCTCAAGGCCGGAGATGCAGGTTTTAGTAATCCTGAACGCCCGCATTGGACGCAGAATATTGGGGACAAGACTGCGAAGTGGATAGAACTTGAACTCAAGGAGCATCCCTATAAGAAGGCTCGTAAGCCTAAGTAACAACACCGCTATTTAAGAATACTCGGTTCTCGATTAATGAGTTATTTAATACACCATTTGAGGCGGTGCACGACCCCCAGAGGGGACAACTCCGGAAATTGCCTACCTTACCGCAGCCTCTCGTTAAACGTTCACCACCGCTCTAAACGAGCTCAGAGAGAAAGGACTTATTGAGTTCGGTCGCAAGAGATTGATTATACATAATCTGGATCCGCCTCGGAGTTTGGCGGATTAACGCGCCTCAGCACCTTCTCGGGAAGAAATCCCCCCATTTTGTTGTCCTACGTATATCGGCTCATGGCGGATTCACCACGATCACATTTGCGAATTGTTGCGTCATCAGAGCTTCATCCGAAGGTCCGGTTTGAAGAACTGTTCCTTCATCATCTCGATTCATTGTATCGCACCGGCCTGCGACTCACGCGGAAGAAAGAAGACACGGAAGACTTACTGCAGGAAACGTTGCTGAAGGCGATGAGAGGATTTCATCAGCTTGCCGACCATTCAAAAATGCGGGCTTGGTTGTTTCAAATACTTGTCAACACCTTCTACAACAACGAGAAGAGTCGAAAACGAGATCTACCCATTGTCGATGTGGAGCTCAACGAAGACCTTGTGATGTCTTCGCTGGACGTGCCGCAGTATGATCCTCTTGAAGTCTTCGGCAACTTTCTCAGCGATGAGGTCGCGCGCGCACTCGATCATCTTTCGACAGATTTCCGCATCGTTCTTCTTCTCTTCGACGTGGAAGGTCTGCGTTACGAAGAGATAGCCGAAATATGTCATTGCTCGAAGGGCACAGTGGCTTCACGGTTGTACCGGGCAAGAGAGATCCTTCGGAGGTCGCTTGAAGATTATGCGCGGATTCATGGTTATGGAAAGAAGCGATAAGATGAAAAACGAAATGAAATGCGTCGAGGCTCGAACGATCCTTCTTGGAAGAGAAACGGATCGATTCGCACAAGAGAGAATCATTTCAGCCGAATCTCATGTTGCACACTGTGAGGAGTGTGTCCGCTATTTTCAATACAATGCTCAACTTCAGGAGCTTCTCAGGCAAAAATTGAGACACATCGGTACACCGCCCGAAGTGCGAGAATCGTTGTTCCAGAGAATTACTAAGTCTCGCGGAAAAAAATCCAAAATCGGTCGACTCATCCGATTACCAGAATCCTGGCTCGGTCGTGTGGCCATCCTTGTCCTCTTGGTTACCGGCGGCTCGATTGGAGTCTACCTGGGATTCGTGCAGCATCGGGATCACATGTCGTCGCTGCTCCCTTCCCTTCTCGTGCAGGATCATATCGAATTACAGATGCGTGAACATCCTTTTGACATTCAAACTTCCGACAAATCGCAACTCGAGCGATGGTTTGAGAAGCGTGTTGATTTTGCAGTATCGATTCCGACACTCCCCGGCACAGAACTGGAAGGAGGAAGATTGTGCTATTTGCTTGATAGAAGGGTAGCGTTTAGTGTCTTCAAGAAAGATGGCAAATTTGTGTCTGCGTACATTCTTGATGGAGCTGGAATCGACCTTTCCTCGATTGATCGTGTAGAGTATCGAAGCAAGCAGCACGTCTGTTGGCGTAGTGAGAAAGGGTACAACGCAGTTCTCTGGAACTCTAACGGCTTGATTTACACGCTTGTATCAAGCATACCAATGGAGGAATTGGAGATCCTTGCAACGAATTCAGAACCAGCCTAAAAGTTTTATACCTCCTGTATCCGCAATCTCACCTGCAAATTGAATAGGAATTCTCAGTGGTTCAAGCTGCGCTGAAAAATCCATTCGCCGTCGCCGTGATGGCGCTGCTCATTGCCATCATCGGCATCACCGTATTGAATCGCATTCCGGTAGACATTCTTCCGGGCTTTCAAACCCCTGCCGTCCAAATTCTCACTTTCTATCCAGGAATGCCGGCAGAGATCATGGAACGCGATATCACGAACCGCCTCGAGCGATGGACCGGACAGTCGGATGGGATAGCTCGGCAGGAATCAAAATCAATTGTCGGTGTCAGCATTGTCAAGGATTTCTTCCGAACTGACATCGATCCGAACACTGCGATGTCACAGGTAACATCGCTTGCAATGTCGGATCTGTTCTATCTTCCTCCAGGTACAATACCTCCAATGGTGATGCTGTTCGACCCAACGGCGTCGATTCCGCTTGCGCTCCTGACCGTAAGCAGCGATTCGCTTGATGAGACCAAATTGTATGACGTTGCGTATTTCAATATTCGCAATCAGTTGAGCTCTGTCCCGGGCGTCATCGCACCTGCTGTGTACGGAGGGAAGTTGAGAAGAATCCTCGCCTATCTTGATCCTGACAAAGTCCAGGCAAGAGGACTTTCTCCTCTCGATGTTGTGAATGCCATTCGGAGCTTTAATGTGCTCGTCCCGACCGGTGATGCTAAAATCGGCGACCTCGATTACAACATCAACGCGAACGGCATGGTAGAGAAAATCGAAGACCTCAACAATGTTCCGATCAAGGTCGTGAATGGTGCACTGGTTTTTGTGAAAGACGTGGGACACGTACAGGATGCCTATGCAATCCAGACGAACATCGTCCACGTAAATGGGAAGCGACAAGTGTACATACCGATCTATCGCCGACCGGGTGCCAACACGATTCAGGCTGTGGAAGGCGTAAAGTCGATCATGCCAACAGTGCTTGCTCGAATACCGAGCGGCATCAATCTCAATGTCATCTTCGATCAGTCTACATACGTTCGAAACTCAATCGCTGCGCTCGAAGACGAAGGTCTCCTTGGCGCTGTGCTTGCGGGACTCATGATTCTGACTTTTCTTGGAAGCGTTCGCTCGACCGGAATCATCCTGCTTGCCCTGCCGCTTTCTGTTCTCGCTGCATTTATCGGGTTGTACTTCACCAATCAGACGATCAACAGCATGACACTCGGCGGACTTGCTCTTGCGGTGGGTATGTTGATCGATAACGGGATTGTTGTACTGGAAAATATCGATCGTCATCTTAAACTCGGCGAGCGTCCACGCGAGGCAGCATTGAATGGAGCGAAGGAAGTTGCTCTGCCTGTGTTAGTCTCTACTATCACAATCATTGTGGTATTCTTCCCCGTCGTTTTCCTGACAGGGATGGGAAAGTTTCTCTTTACACCCCTGGCCCTTGCTGTCGCATTCGCGATGGCTGCATCGTATGTCATGGCACAAACATTGGTTCCGGCCTCGGCTGCGAAGTTCTTGAAAGAGCACGACGCACCTCTCAGGGGCATCGGAAAATTTCTCTTGCGCTTTGAATCGCGCTTCGAAAGATTCCGTTCAAGGTACGAATCGCTGCTGGCAACCGCTCTCGCCCGACGCAAGCAGGTCATCGCTACTATCGTGATTGTGTTTGTGCTGTCACTCGTGCTCTATCTGTTCATCGGCACAGAGCTTTTTCCGAGTCTTGATGCCGGCCAGTTCATGATTAGAGTTCGTGCAAGTTCCGGCACACGTGTCGAGAATACGGCTGAACTTGCAAGGGAGATCGAGCAGTTTATCCGAGAAACAATTCCCGGCGATGAGATCCACACGATTATTTCCAACATCGGCGTCCTGAACGACTGGCCTGCGGCGTATACACCGAATTCCGGACCACAGGACGCATTCATCAATGTGCAGCTCACCGAACATCATAGCCGCAGGACGATAGAATATGCTGCAATGCTGAGAGAGGGACTTGCGGAAAAATTTCCAGGCATTAATTTTGCTTTTGATACCGGGGGGCTGATAACTGCCGCGCTGAACTTCGGCCTCCCCTCACCGATCGACGTTCAAATCGAAGGCAATGATTTCTCAGTTGCGCATGGAATCGCCGAGAAGGTCAGAGAGATCATGTTCAATACTCGCGGCGCCGTTGATGTGCGAATCCACCAGCGCCTTGATTATCCACAGATCGATGTCGATGTTGACCGAACAAAAGTCGCAGCCGTCGGACTCACGCAAGAGCACGTCGTAAAGAACGTCGTAACGGCGTTAAACTCCAGTATCAACTTTCTTCCATCATTCTGGATCGATTACAAGACGGGTAATCACTATTTCGTCGGTGCGACATATCCCGAAAAACTGTTGGACTCGAAGGAAACTCTTGAAAACATCCCCATCACCAGCCCGAACCAATCGAGTCCGGTACTCTTAAGGAACCTTGCGACGTTCAAGCGCACAACGGCACCGATGGAGGTGAACCACTTCAACATCACTCGTGTCACAGACGTCTATGCGAACGTCTACGGTCGCGATATCGGCTCTGTGGCAAATGAGATAGAGGCGAAGATCGATGAGCTGGCAAAAGACAAGTCCGTCGTACCACCCGGATATTTCATCAGAATGCGCGGAGAGATTTCAAGCATGAACGAGTCGTTCAAGGGTTTGGGCTTCGGGCTGCTCCTCGCTGTGATTCTTGTGTATCTTGTGATGGTACCGCTCTTTAAATCGTTCCTCGATCCGTTCATCGTGATGTTCTCTGTGCCGCTCGGTATCATCGGCGTGCTGTGGATTCTGTTCCTCACAGGGACGAATATCAGTATTCAATCGCTCATGGGTGTGATCATGATGGTGGGGATTTCGGTGTCGTACAGCGTCCTTCTCGTAGATTTTGCTAACAGGCTTCGCAATGAAGGGAAGAGAGTGCGGGACGCAATCACGACTGCCGCAAGGATTCGCCTTCGCCCGATCCTCATGACTTCAATTGCGGCGATTCTCGGCTTGCTTCCGATGGCAGTGCGCATCGGCACGGGCGGGGAAGCAAATATTCCGCTCGCTCGTGCAGTGATCGGCGGACTGCTCGTCTCCACTTCGCTGACATTGCTCCTCGTACCAGTGCTGTATACGGTGTTTAAAAAGGAGGTATCACAAATACCCGCGAGAGCCGAATCGCCCGGCATGGGTCAACAGGTATGAAATTTTCGAAAACGTACTTGCTTGTCCCGACCCTGATCCTGTTCACCATGATCGTGTTCGCGATGCAACAACAGCAGAAAAGTCCACAGGGTTCAAAGGGCACCTCAAACCTTCCGCGGGTACAGGTCGAGAAGCCCATGAGGAAGTCAATCTCATCCGACCTACAGCTCAACGGTGACATCCTTCCGTGGGAACAGGCAACGCTCTATTCTAAAGTCGCTGGTTATCTGAAGGAGATTAAAGTCGACAAGGGCGATTGGGTAAAGCGAGGCGAGGTTCTCGCGGTGATCGATGATCGTGAGACCCAGAAAGACTATGAGCGAGCTGTTGCCGATTACCGTCTGCAGGAAATCACTTACGATCGACTGAAAGACGCTTTGCCGCAAACACCGAATCTTGTTTCTCAGCAAGATGTCGATGTTGCCAAAGCGAAGTATGAATCCGCGAAGGCGACGATGGATCGGCTGAAGGTGTTCGTTGACTACGCGACCGTCCGGGCGCCTTTTTCCGGTGTCATTACAATGCGATGGGTCGACCCCGGAGCAATGATTCAATCTGCAAGTACATCCACCAATGCAATGGCGATCGTGAAAGTTGTTTCCATGGATAAATTGCGCATCCGTGTCGATGTGCCGGAAGGTGAGGTTCCTCTGGTGAAGGCCGAGACAAAGGCAGCAGTAACAGTGCGAGAACTTCCAGGACAGGAGTTCGTTGGCAAAGTAGCTCGCTTCGGTGTTGCTCTGGATCAAAATACTCGGACCATGCAGACTGAAATTGATATTCCGAATCCGAAACACTTTCTTCGTCCGGGGATGTTTGCAAAAGTCATCCTCCAGCTTGCAGCTGAGGGGGGTGCCCTCACTATCCCCGCCACTGCCATTATTGCCGAGAAGAACCAAACATTTGTCTATTGCGTGGAGGAGAACATCGTAAGGAAGAGGCCGGTTGTCATCGGGGCAGACGACGGCATCCGTCCGGTCATCGCACAGGGCTTGACGGGGAACGAGCTCGTCATTGTCTTGGGGAAGGAGTCTGTCGTCGATGGTGCCAGGGTCAATGCAATACAGAAGTGAATGGATACCGGGTATGATTCGAATACGATATATCATCGGCTTCCTTTTTGTCTTCGTCCGTACCCTCGGCGCTCAACCGCACCCAGACTCATTGGAGGTTCTCCCCATTGATTTACCGACAACTCTCAAGCTTGCAGGCGCCAATAGTCTTGAGATTCAACTCGCTGAAATGAAAGTAGAAGCCGCACACGCCCAAAGCCTCAGCGCAAATGAAAAATACCTCCCCGCTTTCACGCCGGGGATCCTGTATCTGCAACACAACAATCGACTTCAGGCTACCGATGGAACATTTCTCTTTGTCAACAAGCACTCACTGTTGGTAGGCGTGAAGGGAGAAGTTTCATGGGACCTGAGAGATGCGATCTTCCAATCCCTCGCCGCTCACCAGAGGTCGATCGCCGCTGAGTTCGGCTATCAGGCTACCACGAACGATATCCTGCTTCAGGCGGTGAACCAATATTATGACCTTCTGCAGGCAACGCAGGGAGAACGAGTTGCCGATGAGTCGGCACGGTTACTTCAACAGCTCGGATCGGAGATGGAACAGAAGCTCAAGGTCGGGCTTGGTTCTCCCTCCGACCTCTATCTGATCAGAACAGAAGAGGCCCATGCAATGACCCTGCTTGAGCAGTCAAAAGAGCAATCGCAACTTGCCTCGCTTCGGCTCGCGCAAACCCTGCGCCTTGACCCAATGGTCGCACTCGCACCGGCGGATTCCCAGCCCGTTGAGATGACACTTGTTCCGAAAGACTCTTCTTCACGAGGGCTGATCGAGAAAGCGCTTGCGCAGCGACCCGAGCTTAATGCCAGCCAATCACTGATGAGCGCTGCAGCAAGCGAAAAGAACGCGGCGATCTTCGGACCAATTATTCCCTCGATCAGAGCCTTTGCATCGAGCGGCGCCTTTGGACCGGACTTCGATGATTTGAAGAACTCAAAAGATATCGGATTGACACTGCAATGGAATATTGGACCGGGGGGACTGTTTGATTTCGGTCGCGGCAAATTTGCTTCCGCTCAGCAGCGCAGCTCAGAGTTACAATCTGAAAAAGCTAGCGATCAGGTAAAAGTTGATGTTTTGAGCGCCTACGCACAGGTGCAATCAAAATCTCGTCAGCTGGACGCGACCCGCCGGGGGTTGAAAGACGTCCGTGAGGCGGTTAGCCTGACCCAGGAGCGTCAGCGCAGGGGGATTGGCATCGCATTGGAGGTTGTTCAAGCTCTCAAGTCGTACTACACGGCAGAAAAAGATTATATCGAGACAATCATTGGCTACAACAAGGCGCAGTACGGTCTGTATAGAGCGATGGGTGAAGCTGCTACCTCACCACCGCAGCGGTGACTCATTTGGAATCATCTATGGCAGAGAAGTCCAAATTCTGGTATCTGAAGAACATCAATATCTTTGATGGGATGAACGATTCTCAGATGAAGATGGTTGAGAAGATGACAACAATGAGTAAACTCGGGAAGCATCACCCCATCTACTTCCCTCAGCAACCGTCAAACAATATTTTCTTTTTGAAGGAGGGACACGTCAAACTGTATCGACTTCATGAGGACGGACGCGAAGTCATTCTGGATATCCTGGGCCCGGGAGAGATCTTTGGGGAACTCTCTATGATCGATCAGGGCGGGAGAAGCGAGGCCGCGGAAACACTCGACGACGTTCTTGTCTGCTCCATGAGCATGAAAGACTTTGAGAGCATGCTGCTGCACAACCCCGGCCTCAACCTCCAATTGACGAAATGGATTGGCCTTCGTCTCCGACGTTTTGAGGAAAAGATGAGCGACCTTGCCTTCAAGGATGTCACTAAGAGGATCATCAGTTTCCTCGTCCGATACGCTGAAGACTTCGGAAAAATGAAAGCGGGAGGAGTTCACCTCTCATCGTTTCTGTCCCACCAAGAAATTGCTTTTCTCACGGCAACCTCTCGTCAAACGGTCACCACCGTTCTGAACGATCTCAAAGACCATGGATATATTGACTTCAGCCGGAAGAGTTTGGTAATACACAAGCTGAATGAGCTTCAGAATCTGGCGAAATAACTCGGGATTGTCGGGTAGCCGACAGTATTTCCTCGGGCTACATCGTACGTTGTCAACATAGCCATCTGCAGCAAACAGTAAAACAAGAGAAAGGGAAAAGTATATGAATATCCGTCTTCTTCTGGCCCTTGTGTTATTGAGCGTTCAGATCGCCTTTGGCGGCGATGACACAAAGCAGTGTACGCTCAATGTTAAAGGCATGACATGTGGGGCGTGTGCTGCTCGAGTAATGAATGCAGTCAGTCAGCTTCAGGGCGTCCAGGCGGTCAGCGTTAGTCTCGAAAATGGCACGGCGGAAGTAACATATCTTCCGGCGAAACTCACATCCGACGACCTGCTGGCGTCAATCGATAACACGGGATTTGCCGCGTCAATTTCCAGTGGCCCTCAGGATCAAAAATCGGAGAAGAATAAAGAGCAGATGAAGGGCGACATGCAAATGGAGATGCCCATGAGCCCGGAGATGGATCAGGCGCGCGCGCAACTCAAAGCAGCCAAGATGAAGCTCGCGCAGGACGGTCACTACAACTGCTGCAACAAAACACCGTGCGACTTTTGCGCGATCTCCATGAATATGTGCCCGTGTGGTAAGAACGTAAAGGAAGGAAAGCCTGTCTGCGGCGAGTGCGCCGATGGCTGGAGTGTCGGACATGGCGATGTCAAGGGAGTCGATGCGAAGAAGGTCAAGCGTGAGCCGCATAACACGATGAAGATGGGATATGATATGAAGGCGAAGATGTACGGCGAGATGAAGGAAATGAAAGAAGAGAAAAGGTAAGCTCTTTATTCTTGCGGTGATCAGTTTCAAAAGCGGGCTCACGCCCGCTTTTTGTTTTTAGTATTGAATGAAAGGAGATACGCTCTTATGTCAAGAATCTGTTTCGTTCTTCTCATTGCATTTTCTTTTTTGCACAACACAGGCCATGCTCAGAAAGCCCGGGGAAGGAATTTTGCCGTCATCCTTCAAGCGGACACCGGAGGCCACGAGGGGTTGGCGCGGGCGCTGCACGCGTTGCTCTACGCCGAGGAATTAAAAGAGGGCGGGTATTCTGTCGTTCTGATTTTTGATGGCGCGGGGACAACGTGGGCAGAGGCGCTTCAGGACAGCACGAATAAATTGCACTCGCTATATGAGCAGTTGAAAAGAGTCGGTGTCGTCGAAGAAATATGTGACTTTTGCTCGGGAGCGTTCCGCGTCAAACAAAGTTTAAAGTCACGAAATGTTCCCCTGTTCAGTGAATTCAAAGGACATCCAAGCATCAAAAAGTGGGTGGATGAAGGATATGAAATTATCGTCCTGGAACTGACCGGCTGCTTAATCTCACCGTTCCAATCTGTCCAACCGTCGGTCGCAACCTGGGTTTTTGTCGGCGCCTGACACTTTCCTCCGTTTGTCATCTACCCGACAGTACTGATCCATTATACACCGTTATATTTACTGTGAGATTACGTCTACAATAACTTTTTCAGGGAGGAACATTATGCAAAGGAATCTTGGCAAAGCGATCATTGCTTGCCGCAATATCAAACTAACATGAAACCGATTCACGAAATGGTAGTTCTTGTAGAGCCGGATTGCGTCGCTTGCCTCAGAGTGCTTCGGACAGCGAGGATGTTGCGCGACGAGCGCATCGTTGCGAATCTTGTCGTCATCAATCGGATCGAAGATCCGGACACCTGCCGGAAATTTGGCGCCGTCATCTTTCCGGCAGTCTTTATTGACGGACGACTTGCATTCTACGGAGAATTTTCCATGGAGGATGCCTTCCATTTTGTCGAGAACTCACAGACCTCGCAGGTGGTGGGTTCATGGATACCATCGAAATTGGAATGAGGCCGGCGAAGTGATACTTTCCCTGTACCTATTCAGAGGATCACTGTAGGAGGAACCGATTGCACGGGGGCCCTCGATGGCCAAAAAATCCCGGAACTTCACGAGGATGAGTGTAAACAGAAAGGCGGCTTGAACCATGGCATTTATTCAAATGATCCCTGAGGAGTCAGCACGGGGTGAGCTCAAGAAACTCTACGAAGACTACGCGGCACCCTGGGGTGGTATCGATAATATCCTGAGAATCCATAGTCTGCTGCCCCATACCCTCACCCCTCATTATGATCTATACAAGTCCGTCATGTTTGCTAAGGGACCGCTCACTCGCCGGCAACGCGAGATGATTGCCACGGTAGTTTCAACAACGAATCATTGCACCTACTGCGTCCACCATCACTCCGACGCACTCTCGCGGGTTACCAAGGACCGAAAGCTTGCAGATGCGGTAAGAAGCGATTATTCGTCCGCCTCGATCTCCCCGGAAGAGCGTATGATCCTCGAGTATGCAGAGCAATTGACTCAAACGCCAACACAAGACTTTTCGACCATCATTCAGAGGATGAAGACTGCAGGCGTCGCGGAGGATGCCATATTGCACGCGACTCTGATAGTAGGATACTTTAACTTCGTTAATCGGATGGCCAACGGTCTCGGGGTGGAACTGGAACCGTACTGGAGACCCGATGGTTATAGTGACTCAACAAAAGGTATGGCGCACGATACAACAACTGACCCCCGATGAACACAACGCAAATCATCGGAGAGTGTGTCGTCACGGAATGGTCCGTGACGGCAGTTTAATTTTTTTCAGTGATCATGAGCGCGACTCGGGAAAAGAAGATTCAGAGTAAGAAGAGGTAGGCTACTTTTGCGATAATCGTCGTTTTGGAGGGAAGGATCTTCCCCGAGGTATCGAATGCCTGGTTGACCACGAAATACACATCGCTTCCTATGCGCGGTATCCAGTGAAGCCGGAAATTGATATTGATGTCGTTATCCTCGTTGTTCCACTGACCAAGCAGCGACGAGTTAAGCATCGGTGAGAAACCATAGTTGACAGTCGCTCCGGCTTCGTTCGTCGTGAACTCAGATAACGGGAGCTGAACCTCGTTCCTTGTGTAATCAAGACCGAGCATGAAGCGACCCGCCAACCTTACCTGAGGTTGAATGATATATGTCCGGCGATTGCCGCTGTAGTGCCCTCCCCAACGGTAGAGGGCAAAGAATGAAACATCCCGGCTGTCGTTAGTTGCAAACTGTAGCTCCCATCTTGACCACCAGTACGTGGAGGGAGGGATCTTGCTTCCGAAGAACTCGATGGTGTCTGAGGGTGCCTCGGCGTATCGTTGGAAGTTGAACTCAAAGTATTCACCGGAGTTTGTCTGAAACCCCAGAATCCTTCCTTCATAGTCGAGGGATTGAACAGCACCGTTCGTACTCTTATAATAGTTCAGTTCAACAGGTTTGAACTCTACGTATTGCATTCCAAATCCCTGCGGGCGAGTGCGAACACGAAACGTGTAGGAGTATTTGATAAAGTCGTTCCGATCCTGGAACCCGATCTGCGGATCGAAATTGCGTTGAACCACGCGAACTCCGATGAAGTGATCAACAACATCATTCGGGAAGTCGGCATACAGTCTATACGCAAGATTGTCTGTGGTAATTCCCGGATCTTCCGTTCCGGCAATTCCTCCTCCAATAATCAGGGTATTAGTGGCGAAGACATCGGAGCGGACCCATGCCCCGTCCAGGCCGAGGAGGCGGTTATAGCTCGAGGACGACTGCTTGTTTGTGGCGATGAAACCCACATAGGACTGATCGACAATGTCTCGCTTTATTCTGGCAACGGTGTAATTCGTCGTTGGTTCGCCAGCGCTCTCTCCGGTTTCCATGGTCAGAATGCCGAGATTGTACAGACCGGCTTTCCCGACGATTCTTACTCCGCCCAAGATCGGAATCGCCTCTCCGGAACTGCTCAAACCGATCCTTCGGCTATAAAAGGGAATGGGTGAATCGCCGAACTGAAAATCGAATATCCCGGCTCCCTCAAGAAAGAAGTCGCGCTTCTCAGGGTAAAAGAGGGGGAATCTGGTCAGGTTTATGCGAACTCTGTCCGCTTCCACTTGAGCAAAGTCGGTGTTCGTTGTTAGGTCGAGTGTTAACGTCGACGTGAGACCATATTTTGCATCGAGTCCGGCCTTCGTTTGGGTCGATCGATAATCATCAAAAAGGGCATAGCCTTTCTCAACGCCGCCGAGAACGTAAGGCTTGACCTCGAAGGAATTGCCGCGGTGAATATTTTGCAATCCGACGAGCGTTCCTGCTTGAGAGAGTTTCATCAAGCCATAGTTGCGTGAGTAAGCTTGCCAGAGGTCTTGTTCGCGCTTCCTGCGGATGTTGCGCTCGAAGTTAATTCCCCATAGTTGATTCGTATCGTCAGGAAACCGAAGAGTCGAAAACGGAATCTCTATGATTCCACACCACCCCCACGGGGTAATGGCGGTGCGAGTATCCCATAGCCCATTCCAGTCTGCGTTTACTCCTTGTCCTTCATCGGTGATCAAGGCATCATACCGGGCGCCGTGAGGATTGATGATGAACAGGAATCCGTTCCGTTTGTCATGATAGGTGTCCAGAACAAGCTCGAAGTTGTCTTCAACATCGATGTTGAAATCACGTTCCATTGCGTTTGCAACAATCTCGTTCGGGCTGCTGTCATAACACCATACTCCTGCATACATGGCATGGTCGTCATAGACGAGCCTTACTTCTGTTCGTTCGGTCGCCAGGGCCCCTTCGTCGAGTTCACGCTGGAGGAACGAGGTAACGGGTGTTGCCCCATTCCACGCGCTGTCCCACAAAAGACCGTTGAGTTGAGGAGCCCTGCTCACCCTGATGGCAGTGACGACTCCTGCATCCAGTGACCGAGCATACGCTTTTCCGGAAGAGATTGACAAGATAATCCCGAACAAAATCAGTTGCTTCAATCCGCGTCGATTCTTCTCTGATGAATCTTGTGCGGCACGCACATTACGGTTTTACCTCATTCCTCTATATCCTTCATCTTGGAAGTCGGTCTCTCTAGTTCATTAACCGCGGCTCTAAACCCGGCGGCAAGCTTCTCTGCAGGTCCGGTTCCCCAGTAATGGAGGAAGATGACCATGGGGCGAGAGCCGGTCATGTGATGATGAATCGCCACTACATTCAGTCCGGCGGCCCTGAGTGCCTTCAGAACCGGAGTTACTTCACCCTCAAGCATCGCCACATCTCCGGCAATAGCAGCGTTTTCATCGGAACCCAGAAAAGCGGCCCAGGTGTTCAACCCCATTCGGGCGTTAATGACGGCTCCCATTTCTTTGAGCTTGACATCGTTACGGCCGATCGTAATCTTGAAGACTGCTCCATTTTGTTCCCCGTCGTGTCCGACGATTTGTGCCAGCTTCCCTGTGTTCAGTTTTCCCGGCACGGTTGCCCTGTTCGCGTCCATGTTCTTCTGTTTGATGTCTGCCGGGATATCCTTTCCGATGAGGTCGATTGCTTTTTTAACCTTCTGGGCAAGCTCCATAGGCGTACCGTGTCCGTGGACGTGCATGAAGTAGACGTGCGGGTCGTCCCAGAAGAAATGATTGTGAAGCGCAGTGACCTCGAGACCGTTTTCGAGGAGTGCCGACATTACGGGATTCACCTCGTCTTGAAGCAGGACAAGATCTCCCATCATGACGTCCAGGTTGTGATCGCCTCTGGTCATGGCAAGCCATCCTCCGAATCCAAAAGGCGTTGGAGTTTCAACCCCCGCCACTGTCACTTTAAGGTCGTTTCTGGGGATATTCACTTTTAGGACACTGTCTTTGAAGTCTCCCTTCTTGCCGAGGACGTCGATGACCTCTTGGTAATCCTTCGGCATGACTTGAGCGTGCGTCAACGCGAATGGTATGATGTTCGCGATTGTCGCGATGGTAAACACGACGAACCATCTCAGCAGAGCGTTGTTCATGTTCGTTCCTTTCATTTCCGCGTTGGGTACTTGTTCAAGTGGCGTGGAAGCGACGCGGCTACCGAAAACGCAGGACAACCCCTTCGAGCGGCCAGCGCGCCCTCCCTTTGAGGGTATCCGGGTAGACGGCGAATCTTTCCGACGGATGAAATGGAAACGGTGAGCCGAACGTATACGCTCCGTCGCTGTCCGCATCCCGGAAACCCGAAACGGTATACTTCCCCTCCACAATACGATCGAGTAAAAACTTCCCCGGTGCTTCAATCGCTCCTCCCACGGGTCTCGCGTTGCTTCCTGAAATATTCGAGGCACTCAGATAGATTTTCCCGGCCCCCGAAGTGGACTCGTCCTCTACTTTCCCCCCGATGCTCGACACCATTTTTTCATCGAGCGTCCTGCACCTCCGCGCCCTCGGAGTATCGCCGGCGGCATGCCCGGTGAGATCTCGTATCGAGTCGAGGCCCACCGTGAGAGATAAAGAGCGAACCTGCCACGCTCGCGTGATCCACGTACTTGGAGAATGCCAGGACGATCCTGCCCTCGTGTATGTTGAGCGATCCGGGAACCGGTTCCGTAGCGATGATTTCAGGGGGAGTCGTATCGGGTGGGCCGCCCGAGGGCGCGATCTGACCCGCGAAAAAAAAGGAGGTGCTGAGGAGACACACCCAGCAAAGGGCCTGGAGTACATTCGGGAGCGAAAGGAAGCTCATCCCTGTTCCTTCAACGCATCCTGCTCTTCACGGAATTTGTGGAACCGGCGGGCCGCTCTCTGGTGCTCCTTGTAGTTGCGCGTAAAGGTGTGCCCTCCCTGTCCGTTCGCCACGAAGTAGAAGTACTTGTGCCGCACGGGATACAGTGCCGCATAAATGGAGGCACGCGCGGGGTTGTTGATCGGTCCGGGAGGAAGTCCGGGGTGACGGTACGTGTTAACCTGCCCCCAGTTTACTTCGCAAGCACCATCTTCTTCACGCCCACAAACTTCCCTGCCTGGAGACGGTAGAAGTAGACTCCGCTCGGCAAGCTGCTGGCATCGAAATCTACAGACATATACCCCTCTGCCTGAAATCCGTCAATCAACCTCGCGACTTCACGACCCAAGACGTCGAAGATTGCCAGCGTGACGTATGTATTCGCCGGCAACACGAATGAGATCTGAGTAGAAGGATTGAAAGGGTTGGGGAAGTTCTGCCAAACCCTGAACGAAATTGGGGCATGGTTGATCCCTTGTTCGCTGTTAGCTTCGATCGGAATATCAGTCGTCCGACCGGTGAGAAGAGCCCGCTCATGGATCCTGATGCCCTGCAAGAGGAAGTCCAGACCTTCTGGGTCAATTGCCAGGGCACGAGCTCTCATATAATTGTATGTCGCGATCGCTCCTACCGTGTCCCCATTTGCCAGGTAGGAGGTGAGTTTTCCTGATTGGCAATACATCCACAAATCATCGGATCCATCGCTAAGCGGAATCGTGTTTGCGAGCGTCATCGCGCCACTGAAGTCGTGGTTCGCCACATTCTCGCGTAGCCTGTAGGCGAGAGAGACCTCCCTCAGGTAAGGCAAACCAGTCCTCGATGCAACACCCTGCAAAAATGTTTCCCAGGCAATTCCTAGGGCGCCTTGGAATCTGCCACCCGCACCCACAAAGCCTGCTAACTGACGTAAGCAATCCACCGCATTCCCGCTATCGCCTTCCACTCGACCCCGGAGATACTTTATCCAGTTAAGCATCCGTTGTCGACTGAGGCCCATCGGCGAACTGACACTTGTCGACGGCGCAAACAGGCGTTCCGTTTCTTCTCCATCTCGCCCAGCTACCATAAGGGGTGCCAAGGGTTGGTTGGCTGGTTCAGTAAAGCAATTGGACGGATCAACCGGACCGTTGAACCTCGCTTGGTCAGGCGGACACGCATCCCAATATGTCAGCTGCGCTTTGACGGCGGTGGCGGTATTATTATTTATATAGTAGCTCCAAGGAAATTGGCGGAGATAAACGTGATTGTATCCCCCGTGATCCGAGGTGGTCGTTTGCCAGTAACAGCCTCCAGGCGGTGCAACCTGCAACGGCTCAAATGAGCCCAGACTTATTGAATACTCATCTCCGGGACAGATGTATTCACTGTAGGTCACTCTTTCGCCGAGGAACGCACCACCAGCCTTCACTTTTAACTGATCTGTGTTGAATGAAAGGTCATTATTCCCGGGGCTAATCCCATCGGGTGTAAACCAGACATAGCTTGCCAGACCATCTGAGTAGATACCCGGGCCCGTGTTATGATGAAGTCCTGAAGAGCTCAGATACACGACGGAGTTGTATAAATAGATGCCACCATACGTGCTGTTTGTACTATACGTCACAGTTGTTCCGTTGCTCAAATCAGCTCGCGAATTGTTCAGTCCGATCCCGACAGCATTCGACCGTATGTCACAAGCCTGCATCTGCAGAGAGGCTGAACTCATGCCATTATCTTGTGCGTATATTCCGTAATTCAAACAACCGAAAATCACACTGTTTGAGATCTGCGTCGAAGCTGAAGTTTCATCAATTATCCCCCACGTTGCGAAACTTATGTTCGTATAACTGATCTGGTTAGGTCCGCCGTACAGATAAACACCATCCCAGTCGCCCGGGTTCTGGGGGGATGATCTTGACGTGAATGTGACTGGCGAAGCTGCGGTTCCATTAGTTGTGAGGGAGCCATGAACCACCATCCGACTGCTCGCGCTGAATGCCATCGCTGAACCCGGTTGCATTGTGAATACTGTTCCTCCATCAACATACAGGGAGGCACCCGGGTTCAACGCCAGTGTTATCCCCGACGGGACAACAGTATTGCTCGAGACCTCATACGATCCGCTCGAAAGAAGTATCGTCTGGCCGCTGACCACATCACTGAGGGCCGCTTGAAGGGTCGGATAGGCCCCTGGCACAGACACGATGGGATTGCGACGCAGTATGCTATAGGCGTAAGAAACGCCATTTGCATCCGTCGGATACAAGCCTATGAAATGTCCGTCGGATCTGCTGAATACCTCGTATACATATGTTCTGAGAGTCGCCCCCGTCGAGGTGACTGTACCCGGGACTATATCGCAGTACGGCGTCGCAAAATTATATCCTGCGTTGGAGACGTTCCATCCAATTGACGCGACTCCTCTTCCCCATACAAAGGGCTGGATAGCCGCCGAAAAGGAAACGTTCCGTCGGATCTCATGGCGCTTGACAAAGTATGCACCCTGCGGCAGGCCACTCACATCGAATATCGCCATCTCATATAAATCTGTAGCTCCCATATCTGTGCCACCTGGCCCGGCGGAGCGCTGTTCAAACACATATTGCGGTCCCAGGAGATCAAGAGCTTTCCGGGCATTAACACGACCATACCCGACGTTGATGTTCCATCCATTCTGATCGTATGTATACAGGTCCGGCCTCACCTTCTCTGCAGAAAGCTCAATTAATCTGATGATATCGTCATTGTAGAGAGTGGAGCTGTAACCTTTGAGAAGCGAGGCAATCCCAGTAACCACGGGAGCTGCGCTCGACGTGCCATACTTGTAGCCGTATGAACCGCTGGATGTCGGAAGGGTGGAATAGATCTGCGTGGGTTCTGTCCCCCCGGTCGACCCCTCTCCACCCGGAGCCGCCACCGAGATGTACGCCTTGGCATTAGGATTACTGTAGCTTGCTTTTGCGTCAAGATTATTCGTCGCACCCACGTTGATGATGCCTTGGCCATAAGTATTTGGATAGTCCCAATCGCCGCTTGGTTCTGGCATCGCCACGGCTGAGACTCTATTGGATTTGTAGGCGTAAGCGAATGCGTCATTGATGTCTATCTCGTAATTCGGATGACCCCAGCTGTGGTTTAGCACCAAATCTCCTGCATCCACTGCATTTCTAATAACTTGAGCGGTGCTCGATTGATCTGGTCCTAAAGTGCGTGTGTCGATACGTGTTTGCCAGTCGACCCCTGCGATCCCGGTTGAATTGCCTCCGGTCGCCGCAGCAACCCCTGCCACATGTGTTGCATGATCGCTAACCGGCGAAGTCAAATCTCCCGAAACTCGGTTCGAAAAATCCGGATGCGTTTCCTGAACACGTCCATTGTCCACGATTCCAATCCTTGTGTTGGGATTACCCGTCGTGATGTCCCACGCAGCCTCCGCATGAATATCTGCGCCCACCGCGCCGCCAGACTGTCCGGTATTATTGAGCCCCCATTGACGGCTGAAGCTAAGGTCGTTCGGCATCAATCGAACTTTTGGCACTCCATTTCGGCCCGCGAAGACGACGCTGCTAAGTTCCTTGAGTCGAGCGATCAGGGAATCTCGGTTCCGCCACACCGGAAGAGCCAGGGCAAAGATGTTCGTAAGATCCATGCTTCTTACTTCACGCCCCTCAGCACTTATTCTTAAAGTGTCGCGCGCTTGAAAACTTGGATGTCCTTTGCGAATCCTCTGGACATCAAACCCCACCAGCACATTCTTCAAGATGCTGTCGACTTTCTCCAGATCTGCCAGCGCGGCCTCGATCTGACCCTGGTGCAATTGTACTGCATTTGGCCTGAACATCACTATCACCTCACGGTTCACAACTGACTCCGGGATTTGCGATGGTAGAACACCCGCACAAACGAGTAGAACCGTAAATAGAGTGATGAATCTCTGCAACAAGCCTAACTTCCCTCCGTACATGGCCCACCTCCTTTTGGTTTAACCAACACCTCTGTGGGATATATGAAGAAACACAGGTCTGACGATTCGAAACCCCCACAAGACAAACCTCTGACACGTTGCCCGCCCTCTGGTGGCTTGTCAGGGATGGGGAGTCTTCGCCAGATCTGATTGGCGATTCCCGCGTTCGCGAGCCATCCCTCATTCATGCAGATAGAAACTTGACGACCTTCGAACAAGCTGCTCGCGCTTACGAGTTCAGCTCTAGCTCCAATGTAATATCGTTCTCCAAGGTGGGCCACCTAGTGATTGAATGTCAGTTGTCTCTTCTCTCCAGTCCCCACATTTATCATCCAGAACACGCCGTTCGAAATGGTGTAGTCGGTGTACCTGAAACTGAGGAAGACGATTTCATCACCTCCATTGTTCCATGCAAACATCTGGCCTGCTCCTTCCGTTGTCAACTGGCGAATATTTGTACCATCACCGTTCATGAGCCAAATGTTTCCCACACCTCCCACCGACTGTGACCAAAATGCAATCGTCTTGCCATCTGATGAGACCTTAGGATTCAAGTTTTCGTTTCCCACGATCGCATTAAGCGTGTCAGATTGATTCCCCGGTGTGAGATAGAAGCGAATGAATTTTGTTCCGTTGCTGATCGCACTGATACCATGAACTGCAATGATGCTAGCCCCGTCCGGAAACCAGGAAGGATAGGCGGCTCCGAAGAGGCTTCTCCGGGCAGTGCCATCTCCTCGCATGACCCATATCCCCGCAGGTCCGCTTGTGTCCTCCAACGACCTGTCATATGCAATCCACTGGCCATCCGGGCTCCACGCAGGCGAGTAATTTCCCCCCGCTACCGTCAATTGAACCAATGAAGTTGAATCGATTGAGTTTCCCGTGAACCTGATCTTGAAAATGTTCCCCACCAGCTCGATTGCGAGCCATTGCCCATCTGGCGACCAGGACGGTCCGTTGAGGAGATGGGGGAAGACCCTTCTCATATCTCTGCCTGTTGAATCAATAAGCCAAAAGCCAGAGGAGTCGTTTTGGAAAGTATAATTGACATCGGCTAAGCATGGACCATTATATTTCAGCTCGATCCTTTTGAGGGGGACGTGGTTAAATCCGAGCACTATCCCTGCCGGGTGCCACACCGGATCAGAGTACGCTGAGGACGCAAGCAGCCCGATAGGTGGAGGACAACCATCGTCGTTCTTGCATCCGCTCGCACCGAGCGATAACGTGAACAAAGAGATTGTTGTGAGAAAATAGTGAGCTTTGACGCTGCGCATGCTCTTCAATCGCCGATCTTCACTCCAACATAGTGCAGCTTTGCCTCTCCTAGGGTCGATGCTTCCCTCGGAGGATCCTGATTTTAAACCGTCGCCGATATGCCAAAATTGTCGGCTCCCTGAGCAATACATCCTGAGGGTAAATCAATTTCTTCGGGGCCACTGAAAGTTCGCAGTGGTATTGATCATAACATCTGCCACCTTTCCATCGGCATGGTGAAGAAAAATCGTCTCCGATTAGAACCCCAAACAAATGCGCAAAGGCTGCTGCAATACCCCTGTCGGTAAAAGGGAATGGACGCTCCAGCAATCGCTTTGATGGTCAGGGCAGGCGAGGAGTTGATTGCTCCCGGGGCGACGACGGATTCTAGTAAAGTCCACCGCAAAAGTCAAGCTTCTCAGAGCCAAGGATGGGAAGAGAATTGATTTAGCAGCAGCCATACCAAGAGGCCGTGCGACACTGGCATCCTCATTAGACGGAGTCTGCCGAGGGGTGATTACTCACACGGTCACTATCCTGGACTCGGCAGCGTATTGCCAGTCCTCTAAATCAAACGATCTCGATTGTTTACTGCCCTCATATTACCCATCCACCGATTCGCTACCCCCCCGGCCAAACACCCAGATCGCCTACTTTTCTGAGGCATTCACCCCTCTATTAGGAAGCTTTCCTCCCCCGATGAATGAACGAGACTTGTTCCCGAACCCACGGAACAGGGGATTATTCACAATTGGGGGATCCCTAATTCTTTGATTCGAGTAACCCCCGACGGCGGACAGATGTCACGCTCAGGCGAGCGAACGCATCTGTCGTCACGAGGCAACGATCCATGACGCACGAACATGAGCTTAACGAGCAGAGTCTCACAAACTTCTATTCATTTTTTCATGGTAGCTCCTTTCTTTGTTAGTTTTGACTTCCAAAGTTTTCATAGCAATGCTTCAGGCAATTATCCCCCGAAGTCGAAGGAAATTAGAAAACATTTTCGCGGTCATGAAGCTAGCAGATGAACAAGGAATGATTTTCGTCTTCGATCTTTGATCACATGCGGCTCTCTCCTTGCCACCTTCGGTGAATCGCTACTGGGAACTTCAAGGATCTGAAAGAGACCTGAAGGATCTTCGATCGTTTTGCCCTTCGCCACAGATGCTCGTTTCCCAAGTAAAAGGTGAGCAGTCGTCCACCGGTGGGTCCTGTATTGGTAACACTTCACTGCCCAACCATTGGACTCACCGCTCCGCACCTCATTCGCCTGTTCATCAATTTCAGTGTTAGCTCCTAGGGGATCGGTGAATCCCTGGTTGTAAACAAACTGTTTTCTTGTAGAGTCCAATAACCAGAATGTTAAGGCCATAAACGGAATTCGAAGAACTGAGTTCATTGGGTTTGCGTTGGCCCTTTGTGCCACATCCTTCTGATACAAACCGAGGTCAAGCCAACCCTGACGGATATGATCATCCAAGGCCACGGGTGCTCAAGGGAAGCCGGATTGCGTGATCCTTTGGCTCGAAGGGTCAGGTAGAAATATTGCAACGCGACCTTGAGGGTACATCGCGATGCCGTTGGGGAGTGGCGCGCCAGGGGGCGGCTTACCGAAAACGCAGGAGAACTCCCTCAAGCGGCCATCGTGCTCTCACCTTGAGCGTATCCTGATACACAGTGAATCGCTCAGAGGGGTGGTAGGGATACGGTGATCCGTATGTATATACTCCGTCGCTGTCAGCATCCCGAAAACCCGAAATGGTATACTTCCCTTCTACAATCCGCTCGAGCAGAAACTCCCCCGGTGATTCGATCGTCGTTCGCACCGGCCGTGACTCTTTCGCTGAGATGTTCGTGGCTATGAGGTAGATTCTCCCGGCGCCCGAGGCCGAATCGTCCTCCACCCTTCCCTTGATGCTCGAGACCATTTTATCATCCACCGTCCTGAACTTCCTCGTCCACGGAGTGTCCGCCGAGGCATGCCCCGCGAAATCCCTGATCGAGTCCAGCTGCACCGAGAGAGTATAGGGCATCCCCATGACCAGAGGTGCAGACGGGATGAAGGCCGCTCTCGCTGAGCCCCACCACTTGAAGGATCCGTGAGTCTGCGCTCGTGAGCTGTCGCTCAGCCGAAACCCGTGCTCAACGCCCGTCCGTTCAACTGCCTCGCTGAAGGAGAGTCGGATGCTGTCTTCAATCGGGATATCCTTCGCCCCCTGCTGGATGCCTTCAAGGGTCATCACCGGTCTCGTGGTGTCCGCGGCGGCGGAACCCCCGAACAGTGCGCTCCCGGCCGCGCTATTGAGGGGATTGCCGTGATTGTCCTTCATCCCGGACAGAACGACACGATATGTTTTTGAGGGATCCTGATCGTCAGTAAAGGCCTGCCCCTCGAGCGCGGGCTCAGATGTGAAAGAGAAATCGGCGACGCGCAGGGGCGCCCCGCTGAGTGTGTCGAGCACGGAGACATTTCCGCTGCGGATCCCGGTCGTATCCATGGCCTCGCTGAACCGCAGGCGAACATGCGACCGGTCCTGGGCGCGGGCGCTTGAGAGAAAGGGTCTCGTCGTGTCCTCCTTCGTCATCCTGAACTGCACTCCGGAGATTTTCATCTTCGCGCTGTCGAGTGTGAAGTCTCCGGGAGCCATGCCGAACTCGTCGGTCTGCCTGTCGTAGAGGAGGTTTCTGTATTCATCGCGCACCGCGATGAGCCGGTACCGCCCGGTCGCGAGGTTTGTCAGATTAAACGATCCGTCCTTCCCCGTTTGCGTCTCATAGTCGGGTGTCGTGTGCGAGGGATTGAGCGTGTCGCCGCTCGGGCCCATCAGGGTATAGGCGAAGATCATGATCCCAGAGGGGGCAGTATCGAACACCCTCCCCGACACCCTCGCCGAGTCGATCGAGGGCCCCGTTGAAAACGGTAGCGCGAAGGCCTTTGCCATCTTGTTCTTTCTCGTGTCGGTCACGTCAGTGCCGACAGTGAGGATGTAGGTTGTGTTCGGACGGAGCGAGTCAGAGAAGCGGAGTTCGACCTCCGTTCCGCTCCAATCCACGCTCATCTCTCCGACAGAGGGTGAGATGAAAAGTGAGCCAGCCACGCTCGCATGGTCAACGTACTTGGAGAACGCGAGAACGATTCTGCCTCTGTGTATGTTGAGCGATCCGGGAAGCGGCTCCGTGGCGATGATCTCGGGAGGAGTCGTATCGGGGGGACCGCCCGATGGCGCAATCTGGCCCGCGCAAAAAAAGGAGGTAGTGAGGACGAATGCCCAGCAGAGGGTCTGGAGCGCATTCCGGAGCGGAGAGGAGCTCACCCCTGCTCCTTCGCCGCGTCCTGCTCTTCTCGGAATTTGTGGAACCTGCGGGCCGCTCTCTGGTGCTCCTTGTAGTTGCGCGTGAATGTGTGCCCTCCCTGCCCGTTCGCCACGAAGTAGAAGTACTTGTGTCTCACCGGGTACAAGGCCGCGTAGATGGAGGCCCGCGCAGGGTTGTTGATCGGTCCGGGAGGAAGCCCCGCGTGGCGGTACGTATTGTACGCCGACTCCCTGTACAGGTCACTGTACTTCAACCGGCGCGGGCCGTCCTCCAAGATATACTGGATTGTCGGGTCGGCTTCGAGCCGCATATTCCGGTCAAGCCGGTTTAGATAGACTCCCGCGATGACCGCCCTTTCGGAATCGATCGACGTCTCCGCGTCTACGATGGAGGCCAGCGCGAGGAGCTCGTTGACTCCCCAACCCCTCGTCGCGAGCCGTGCCTTCAGCGTGTCGTTCAGGAACTTCCAGAATTCTCCGACTTCCTCCCTGATGAGGTCCCCTTCGTCCATCTGCCAGTAGAGCCGGTAGGTATCGGGCATCAGGTAGCCCTCCAGCGTCGGCGCCTGAATCCCGAGCGAGCGCGCGAAGGAGGAATCGTTCACGATGGAGATAAACTTCGCCGAATCGATCCCGAGCGCATGCGCAAATATCCTCGCCTGGCGGGTCGCTTTGATTCCTTCGGGAATCGTGACCGTGATCGGCTCGATCGTGTTGCCGTGGCGGAGGTCTTCCAGCATTTCCTTATTCGACATTCCGCTCTTGAACCTGAACTTGCCGATCTGCATCCTCGTGGTCAGTCCCAGAATCCTTCCGGCAACATCGAAGAGGAGCCGGTTCCTGATGATCCCTGCCCGGTCGAGCGAATCGATGACCTGATGGAAATTTTCGCCTTTGGAAACCATGATGAACCTGTCGTTCTCGAATGTGTTTGGCGCCCAGAGGACTTCGTACGCCATAACGATTCCGGCGAGAAGGAGGAGATTGACAATCCGGAGAATCCAGATCTTCATTGTCCGCTCTCCCGCAGGAGGCGCACGTACTCTTCCCTGTACATCGCTGCCCGCACGCTGTCGCGCCGCGCAGTCGTGTAGAGCTCCGCGAGCAATCCGCAACCCGGCGCGTACGACGGGTTCTCCTTCAACAGCTCCTCGAGCGACGCGATCGCGTCGTCGGCGTGGTTTGTCTTCGCGAGAACCTCGGCGAGCGATGTGCGGGCATCCCAGTACTGGGGATGGAGTCGGACGGCTTCCTTCAGCTCCTCTCCCGCCCGGTCAACCTGCCCGGTAGCCAGAAGCGATCTACCCAGCACGTAGTGGGTTTTCGACGACCGCGGATCGATCATGAGCGATCGCTCCAACAGCGGGACTGCGTCGCGCGGATTTCCCCCTGCGAGATAATAGAGCGCCGCCTGAGTCAGGTCGCCCGCAGACCGGGGGGTAATGTGCGTCCGGGCCGGATCGAATTGAAACACCTCCATGACCTCCGGTTGGGACTTATCTGTCGCGAACAGGGAGTTCTGGTTTACAACTTCGAACCAATTGCGAAAGAGCGCGAGGTGAGTGGCTCCCCTCTTGATCAGATAGCGGTCCAGCTTATCGAGGCTTCCAATGTTCTCGATCATCTCCGGCGAGACGAGCCCGACCATGTCGACAATCTTCATCCCTGAGTAATACGCGATCGCTCCGACGTCGTGCGTGCCGATGACGCTCCCGGCGGGAAGATGATCATGAATCCATATCGCGGTTCTCACCTGTCTGTCTGAGATGTATCTGCAGTCTTCCGCATACGTGTCTTTCATCTGCCACGACGCAACTGTGAACTGGAGGCCGAATACTGCCGCGGCTGCGCCTGCAGCAGCAATCTCGACCTTACTTCGGGGCAGATTTCGGAAAAGTTTTGTCACCCCGCGGATGATCGTCTCCGCCCCGCGCAGACCCAAAAGGATGATAAAGGGGAGAATCGGCATAAGATATCTCCCTTCCTGGTACAGGTAGGGGAGCTCCTTCCAATAGGCAAGAAAGAGCGCCGCGGGCCAGAGCACTGCGACGAGGAGCTCCTCTCTGCGCCTTCTGATGAGAGACCAGAGAACTGAAAGGACTCCGGCGCATGCGAAGAACCAGAGAATAGAGAGATGGCCGCCGGTCAGATAGGTGAACACCTGGCCGGGAAAGTCGCCACGCCCGAGGGAATAGTATTTGACTTTGGCCGCGAGCGTGTTCGGAAACACGGAGCCCGAGAGCCGGAGATTGAACGCGGCGTAGGCCGCGAAGAGGCAAAACGCGATGATCCCCGCACGGCCGAGCCATCGAACGCCCGGATTTCCCCCCGGGGCAGGTTTGCCGCTGGAAAGAGCGTGCGTGATTACAGCTTGCCGATAGGCGGTTTCAGCCGCAAGGATCCCGAGGAACAGGAGCGCCTCCGGCCTGATCCAGACCGCAAGCCCCCCTGAAATCCCCAGAGCGACCGGCCTCCACTCCTGGTAGAAGTATGTGACTGTGAGGATCGCGAAAATGAACAGCGTTGTCTCCATCCCTGAGAGCGCCGCCCATTCGAGGCGCGGCTCCATCAGAAGAAGGAGCGCCGCCGCGGCCGCCCAGGCATTTCCGCTAAGAGTTCTCTGCGCAATTTTGTACAGGACGAATGCCGAGAGGAGAAGGAATCCGATGCCGAGAATGTAGCTCAGGAGGAATTCGTCCCGGGTGAATAGAAATCCTCCGGCAAGGATCAGCGTATAGAGCGGAGAGGTCGACCCCGATGTCACCATCTCGTTCTTGTAATACGAGAACGAGCCGAAGTCGAGGAGATTGCGGGCGAACTGGAGATGGATCCACGGATCGTCGAGCGGGAATCCGGGCTGGCCGTTCGTACGAGAAGAGTACCAAGCCGCGAAGCCGCACATCGCCGCGCCGCCAAGAATAATCAAGGGCATCAGCAACCCCGCGAAACGGCCCGTCCTGGCCTTCACCTGCGGAGAAGGAGTCGGCTTCGTATCAGGCTTTACAGTCGCCCCCACCGTCGCGGGTAATCAGAGTGAGAGATTCGGGATCGCATTCAGGTCGAAGCCCGACGTCATCCCCCTCTTGAATCTCAATGTCCCCGCCGCGGCGATCATGGCGGCGTTGTCAGTGCAGTACTTCAATGCGGGTATAAAGATCTTGAACCCCTTCGCTCTCGCGGTGGAGTCCATCCGCCGCCTCAATTCGGAGTTGGCCGATACGCCTCCCGCGATGGCGACGTGTGAAACCCCCGTGGCTCTGACGGCGCGAAGGAGCTTCTCAACGAGGACCTCCACAACCGCACTCTGAAAACTGGCACAAATATCGGAGAGGTGAGTACGGATGTGCTCGGGGAGGGAATGGGGCGTACCCGTTCCTTCCGATCCCCCGTCGACCGCGCCCTCGAGCGGATACCGGTAGCCGTTGTCCCGCAGCCAGTAGAGGACGGCTGTCTTCACGCCGCTGAAACTGAATTCAAGGCTTGTGTTTCCCAGGAGAGAGCGCGGGAGGCCCATGAAATCCGGCCTCCCGTTTTGCGCCAGCCGGTCCACCAGAGGCCCCCCCGGAAATCCGAGCCCAAGCATCTTGGCAACTTTGTCATAGGCCTCCCCCGCCGCGTCATCCAGGGTCTCCCCCAAAAGCTCATGCTCCAGGGGTGATGTGATCAGCACGAGCTGTGTGTGGCCCCCTGAAACGATCAGGCAGAGGAAGGGGTATTCGGGATTCGGATCTTCCAAAAAATTCGAATAGATATGCCCCTCCATGTGGTTGACCCCCACAAGCGGGATCCCCAGCCCATATGCCAAGGCCTTCGAAAAATTGAGGCCGACAAGGAGGGCGCCCATCAGTCCGGGACCATAGGTGACCGCCACGGCGTCGAGTGAGTCCATCGAAACGCCCGAGACGCGGAGAGCCTCTTCCACCACGGGGACGATTAATTGTTGGTGGGCGCGGGAAGCGAGCTCAGGGACGACTCCTCCGTACTCGCGGTGAACGAGCTGGGAGGAGATGACGTTCGATCTGACCTCCCCGTCGCTGAGAACGGCTGCGGACGTCTCATCGCATGAAGTTTCGATCCCGAGAATGTTCATTGCTCGTTCAAATAAGCAAAACTTCGACTGAAATTCAACCCTTCATACTTGCTATCCTTTGCGGATTTCTCTATCTTGCCCTCTCCGCTCAGTCAAATTCCATCTCCATCAATCCGGTGTCGTGGCGGTAGCAGAACAGGAAGACCTGTCAAGGCTTACAATCAGGCACGAATCCCAAAGGGAGACGCGCTCGAAGTCGGGCCTGCTCCTCTATATAATAGCCGCGCTCTTCCTGGGAGCGGTCGTGGTCATATTCATACGGACTTCGCTCGGGACCGCCGTGGAGGTCGATCTTGCAACCGTTTCATTCGTTTCCCCGTCACAATCAAATGAGATTCTCGCCGCCAGCGGATATGTGGTGGCCCAGCAAAAGGCTTCCATCGCCTCGAAAGCCACGGGCCGCATCGTCTACCTCGGGTACCGTGAAGGCGACAGGGTGAAAAAGGGGGACATCATCGCCCGGATAGAAAGTGCTGACATGGAGGCGGCCCTCGCCCAGTCGAAGGCCGATCTGGATCTTGCCAGGGCCGATCGCGAGGATGCCGACCGGTCGCTTGCGAGGTCTAAGACGCTCCTTGCAGGCGGGCTCATCTCTCAGGCGGAATACGATGCGGCAAAAGCGCGCTCCGATCGGGTCGTCGCAACTATCCAGTTGAAAGAAGCCGCTGTGACCGCGGCGCAGGTCCAGCTTGAAAACACAAGGATACGCGCCCCCTTCGACGGCACGATTCTCACGAAGAACGCCGATGTGGGAGAGGTCGTGGCGCCATTTGCCGCGGGGGCAAGCTCCAGGGTGGCCGTGGTGACGCTGGCCGATATGTCTTCCCTTGAGGTTGAAGCGGACGTCTCGGAATCAAATATTGAGCGGATCGGCTCCGATCAGCCGTGCGAGATCACTCTCGACGCGTATCCGGACAAGCGATACAAGGCGGTCGTGCATAAGATCGTCCCGACGGCAGACCGCGCGAAGGCGACTGTGCTCACCAAGATCCGGTTCCTCGAGCGCGACAATCGGGTGCTCCCCGAGATGAGCGCGAAGGTCCACTTCCTCGGCAAAGGCACATCAGACACCGTTTCGTCGAAACCGCGCCTCGCGGTCGATACCGCAGCCATCAGGACGCGGGAGGGGAAACGCGTGGCCTTCGTATTTCGAAACGACGCGGTTTCACTAAGCGAGGTCTCACTCGGCGCGCCGTTCGGCCGGCTGGTGGAAGTGATCGGGGGGCTTGCCGCGGGCGACCGGGTGGTTCTGAATCCTCCGCCGGACCTGCAGTCGGGAAGCAAAGTCAAAGTCAAAGAATAACTCATTCCGCAATAAACCGTCATGGCACTCGTTTCAGTTCAAAACGTCTCGAAATCATACTGGCGCGATTCCTATGAGATTCCGGTGCTTCGGGACATCTCGTTCGATATCCCCGAAGGGGAGTTCCTCGGACTCATGGGTCCCTCCGGCTCGGGGAAGACGACGCTCCTCAATCTCATCGCAGGCATCGACAAACCCTCCTCGGGGCAGATCGACATTTCGGGAACGGACATCGGAAAGCTGGGCGAATCCGCTCTCGCGGCGTGGCGTGCCCGGCATGTCGGGTTCATCTTTCAGTTCTATAATCTTCTCCCGGTCCTCACGGCTTATGAGAATGTGGAGCTTCCCCTTCTCCTCTCAAAGCTCTCCAAAAAGGAACGAAGGGAGCATGTGGAGTTTGCGTTGAAAATCGTCGGGCTCGAAGAGAGGATGGATCACTACCCGAAGCAGCTCTCCGGGGGGCAGGAGCAGCGCGTGGCGATCGCCCGCGCAATCGTGACCGACCCGACTCTCCTCGTGGCCGACGAGCCGACCGGCGACCTCGATAAGTCATCCGCCGAAGAGATCCTTCTTCTCCTCGACCGGCTGAACTCGGAGTTCAAGAAAACGATTGTCATGGTCACGCACGATCCGAGGGCGGCCGAGCGGGCTCACAAGGTGAGGCATCTGGAAAAAGGAGAGTTGTCGTAGTGTACATCTTCAGGCTCATACTCAGGAATACGCTTCGTCACAAACTCCGGACCGCGCTCACCATTGCGGGGCTCGCGATCGCGGCGCTTGCCTTCGGCACGCTGAGGACCATCATTACCTCCTGGAATTCGGGTGTCGAATCGTCGCAGGCAAACCGCATGATAACGGTGCATAAGGTCTCGTTCATTTTTCCTCTTCCGCTCGCGTACCTGGACCAGATTACGAAAATCCCGGGGGTGAAACGGGTATCGTATGCAAACTGGTTTCAGGGCACATACATCGACCAGAATCAGTTCTTCCCGCGGCTTGCCGTGGATCCGGAGACAATCTGGGATGTCACGCCGGAGTTTATCGTCTCCGACTCCGTCAAGGAGGCGCTGAAGCGGCAGCGGAACGGCTGCGTCATCGGCGTCAAGATCGCCCGTGATTACAAGCTGAAGGTCGGAGACCTGATGACCATCGAGGGTGATATTTATCCGGGCAAATGGCAGATGCAAATCGTCGGGACCTACCACGGAAGGGATAAAACAGCCGATGAGACCCAGATGTTGTTCAATTGGCATTACCTCGATGAACAGTTGAAGGTAAATGAACCGGGCCGCGATGGACACGTCGGATGGTACATCCTTCAGATCGATAATCCGAACGACCGCGCGCGGATCTCCTCGTCCGTCGACGACCTCTTCGCGAATTCCCCCGCCGAAACGAAGACGCAGACGGAGAAGGAGTTCCAGCAGAGCTTCGTATCGATGTCGGGCGCGATCCTGAGCGCCATCAACGTCGTCTCATTCGTGATCATTGGCATCATCCTTCTTGTCCTGTCGAATACCATGGCCATGACCGCGCGCGAAAGGATCCGCGAGTACGCCGTCATGCGGACGCTCGGGTTTTCGGCGCGCAACCTTGTCTCGCTCATCGCGGGCGAGTCGATGCTCCTCTCCCTTGCGGGGGGCCTGATCGGCCTCGCGATTACATTTCCCATCTGCGCCGGGATTCAGAGCGTGGCTCCGACGGGGATGTTCCCCGTGTTCAACGTCGAGCCCGTGACCGTTGTTCTTGCGTTCTTATCAGCCGTAGCGGCGGGATTTGTCGCGGCGGCGCTCCCCATACGGCGCGCCTCACGCATGAAGATTGTCGACGGCCTGAGACAAACCGTCTAACGCAGATGAAAATCCCGTTTTCTTACATCATCCGAAGCCTCTGGACCCGGCGCCTCACGACGACGCTCACGGTCGGGGGCATCACGCTCGTGACCTTCGTCTTCGCCGCGGTGCTCATGCTCGCCTACGGTCTCGAGAAAACTCTTATCCAGACCGGCTCAGACGATAACGTGATTGTTCTCCGGCGTGCCGCACAGGCGGAACTGCAGAGCCAGATCGACAGGGACGCCGCAAATGTGATCAAGACGCAGCCGGAGCTCGCCATCGACGCAATCGGGAAGCCGCTCGTAACGACCGAAGTCTTCGTGATCATCAACCTGTCTAAAGTGGGCAGCGGGGACATGGGGAATGTGACGGTCCGCGGTATCACACCGCAGTCGATGCCCCTCCGCAGCCAGGTCTCGATGACCGAAGGGCGCCCGTTCACGTTCGGGACATCGGAGATTATTGTCGGTTCGAACATTGCTAAAAGATTTGCGGGTTGCGGCATCGGCGAGAAGTTGAAATTCGGGGGAGGGCAATGGACGATCGTCGGCATATTCGACGCGAAGGAGAGCGCCTTCAGCTCGGAGATCTGGGGAGACGTCGATGTGATGATGCCTGCATTCGGCCATCCCGTCTATTCCTCTCTGACGCTCCGGCTGAAGGATCACGACGGATACAACACGTTGAAATCACGCATCGAGAGTGATCCGCGTCTCAACTACCTGGAAATCGACCGCGAAAAGGAGTACTACGAAAAGCAGTCGCAATTCATGGCTGCGTTTCTGCGCTGGGTCGGGATCGGCATCACCGTGGTCTTTGCCTTCGGCGCGGTCATAGGGGCGGTCATCACCATGTACGCTGCCGTGGCAAACCGCACGGTGGAGATCGGCACGATGCGGGCGCTCGGGTTCCGGCGGAGGAGCATTCTCGCCGCGTTTCTCCTCGAGGCCGTCCTCATCTCGCTCATCGGCGCCGCGGTGGGACTCTTCGCGGCCTCCTTCCTCCAGTTGTTCGTCATATCGACGCTGAATTTCGGGACCTTCACCGAGCTCGCGTTCGGTTTCAGCCTCTCGCCTTCCGTCATCAAGAACACATTCATCTTCACCGCGGTCATGGGGATCATCGGGGGATTCTTCCCCGCCGTCCGCGCGGCGCGACTGAATATCGTCAACGCCCTGCGGGCATCATAGGGGCCTGTCGCGCCCCGCAACGAAAGGAGCGGTCTCATGGTGGTCAGAAGAATGTTCCTTGTGTGTGTCTCTCTCCTCGTCGTAACGGCAACGCATCTCCGCGCTCAGGACAAGGGACTCGGGGTAGGTATTATACTCGGGGAGCCGACAGGCTTCAGTTTCAAGTACTGGACCGGCGAGGCAAATGCGTTTGACGGGGGCGTCGCGTGGTCGTTTGTGCACGAAGGATCGGTGCACCTTCACGCGGACTACCTCTGGCATTCTTTTCACGTTTTCGAGACCACGGAACGGGTTCCCGTGTACTACGGCATCGGTGGACGCATCAAGACCGGACGGAACGAAGATGCCCGGATAGGAGCCCGTGTCGTAGTCGGGATCGGCTACCTCTTCACCGACGCCCCCGTCGACCTCTTCATGGAGGTTGCTCCGATCGTCGACTTCGCCCCCTCCACAGAGGCCGAACTGAACGCCGCCATCGGCGCCCGCTTCTGGTTCCGGTAGGCGCAGGCTTTAGCCTGCGTATGCCGAGACACGCACCCTGAAGGGTGCGCCTACCGTATCTCCGGCAAAACCGGTGGGCGCAGGCTTTAGCCTGCGTATGCTTCTTGTACAAATCGTCCCTTTTTCGTATATTGTCGAACTCAAAGTACGTTCTTCTTCCAACGTCAGGAATTCCGATGGCAAAGGTTTGCGCAATTTGCGGAAAAAGGCCCATTAGCGGCAATAATATCAGTCACGCGCACAACAAGACGCGGCGGCGCTGGCTTCCAAATTTGCAGAATGTTCGCGCGCAGATCGACGGCCGCATCCAGCGGCTTCGCGTGTGCGCCACGTGCATCAAGCAGGGGAAGGTGAAGAAAGCAGCGTAGCACCCCGGCCCCCGAGGGTTCATGTCGATCCCGAACTCGCTGACGATTCTAAGGATCGCTCTCACCCCCCTCTTCGTCGTTCTCCTTTTCTCCTCTTCACCCCTTCTTAATCAGCTTGCACTGGCGGTCTATGTGATCGCCGCCCTCACCGACTGGTATGACGGCTGGGTGGCCCGCCGCTACGGTTACGTATCGCGCTGGGGAAAATTTCTCGACCCTCTTGCCGATAAGATTCTCGCAGCCGCCGCGCTCCTCTCATTTGTGTACCTGAAGCTGGTCGACGCCTGGATGGTCTGGGCGATCATTGGAAGGGATCTCGTGATCACCTCCCTCCGGAGTTACGCGGAATGGAGGAACGAACCGATCGTGACCTCCAAGACCGCCCAGGCAAAGACCTTCGGGGAGTTTACAGTCATCTACTACATCCTGATCGTCTATGTTGCAAGCCGCACTGAATTTGTGAAGGAGAGGTTCCACGACCTTATCTCGACGCTCATGGACAGGCGGGTCCTCTTCGGGATGATGCTCCTCGTCACACTCTCTGCATTCGGCACGGGCGTCCTCTATCTGTTCGACAACAGAAAATTTCTGCGCGAGTTGTATGCCAGATACTTCAGTCCCGCCGGCCCAACCGGCCACGCCTGAAAGGCCCCGGGCCGGGTTTGTAACACGCTTCATCGCGACAGGGCTCTTCTCCGGATACGCGCCCGTCGCGCCGGGAACCGCCGGAAGCCTCGTCGGGCTCGCCATCTACCTCATTCCGGGCTTCGATTCACCACTCGTACTGGCTTCGGCGGCGGCGGCACTATTCTTTATCGGGGTCCTCACGGCGGGACGGATGGAGAAGGAGCTCGGGGAGGACCCCCCCGTAGTGGTCGTGGATGAAGTGGTCGGGATGTGGATCTCTCTGTTTCTCCTCCCCCGGTTGGTCTGGATCTGCGTCCTCTCGTTCCTCTTCTTCCGCATTTTCGACATCTTCAAGCCCCCTCCCGCGCGCGCTCTCGAGAAGTATGGGGGCGGCTGGGGCATCATGCTCGACGATGTCGCTGCCGGCGTCTACGCCAACCTGGCGGTGCAGGCAATCTCGTTCCTCATTCCGGCAATCAGGTAGGGCAACAGCGGGTGCGTTCAATCATCATCACGGTCGGGGATGAACTGCTGATCGGCCAGGTGGTGAATACGAACGCTTCCTTCATCGGCCAAAAGCTGAATGAGGCCGGAGCGGAAGTGGTCCGGGTTCTTACGGTCGCCGATGACGAGGAGGAGATCGTGGAAGCCCTGGAAGATTCCTTCCCGGGCTTCGATCTCACCGTGGTGACCGGCGGTTTGGGCCCCACTCACGACGACGTGACCGTGAAGGCAATCTGCCGTTATCTTCAGACCGATCGGGTCTCGAGCCCGGAAGCGAGAAAGTACATCGAGGAATTCCTTCAGCGCCGCGGCCTTCCATGGTCTGACGCCGCCGAGCAGCAAACGATGGTTCCGCGCGGCTCCTCAATCATCCCGAACCGCCGCGGCACCGCTCCGGGGGAGCTCTTCGAAAGGGACGGACGACTCCTGATCGTGATGCCGGGCGTTCCGCATGAGATGGAAGGGATGATGAATGATTTCGTGGTCCCCACCCTCGCACGGCAGCCCTCCGCCAAAGCTATCCTCCACCTCACCCTGAACACCACGGGTATATCGGAAACCATTCTTGCCGAGAGGATCGGACCTGTGGGCCGCTTTCTCAGGGTAGGAGAGCGCCTCGCGTTTCTTCCCTCGCCCTCCGGAGTACGGCTGCGGCTTACGATTGTCGGCTCCGAGCGCGCTTCCGCGGAGCTGAGGATGAGGGAGCTCGATGCGTTCATCCGGGAGAAGGCCGGAAAGTACATCTACGCTTCGGACGACGAGCCTCTAGCCGCTGTGGTCGGCAGGCATCTTCGGGAGCGCGGGTGGACGATTGCGGTCGCCGAATCGTGCACCGGAGGGAGAATCGCCGACAGGCTCACCGATATCCCCGGGAGTTCCGGATACTTCGATCGGGCAGTCATCGCCTACAGCAACCGCTCGAAAACAGAGCTGTTAGGGGTGCCGGAAGAGCTGATCTCGAAACACGGCGCGGTGAGCAGCGAGGTAGCTGAAGCAATGGCCGCCGGGGTCAGAGGGAATGCGTCGGCATCCGTCGGGGTTTCCACAACAGGCATCGCCGGACCGGAGGGCGGGACCGCCGAAAAACCCGTCGGTCTGGTCTGGATAGGGTACTCGGACCCATCCGCAACCCTCGCCCTGCGGTTCCTCTTCGGTGGAGAGCGGCTGATCGTCAAGGAGCGTGCGGCTCATGCCGCTCTGGATCTCGTCCGGAGAAGGCTCCTCGGGATGGAGTAAACTGCTGGCACGGATCAGGACATTTATCGCGTTCGGCACTCCCCTGCCGATCAGGGAGGCGATGACCGCGCTTCAGGCGGAGCTTCGCGCATCGGAAGCCGATGTGCGATGGGAGTCGCCGGAGAAATTTCATGCGACTATCAAGTTTCTGGGGGACGTCGAAGAGGCCGGCCTTCCCGGGGTTCTCGACGACGCACGCTCCGCCTGCGCCTCCTCTCCCCCGTTTTCCGTCAGCTATGAGGGGCTCGGTGCGTTCCCCGCCCTCAGGCATCCGAGGGTGGTCTGGATCGGGTGCGTCAACGAGGACGGCGTACTGGGACGGATCAAGGACGCGCTCGACGCGGGGTTACTCGCGCGCGGGTTCCCAGTCGAGGAGCGCGCCTTCCATCCGCACGTAACGCTCGGCAGAGTGCGGAGCCCGCGTGGACTTCACAACTTGACTCCCATACTGGAAAAACTTACCTTTGAGCCACGGACGGGAATAATTTCGGAAATTCTCGTCATGAAAAGTCTGTTGAGACCCCAGGGAGCGGAGTACTCAGTTGTAACGTCAATTCACCTGCAGCCATAACATCAATCTCCTGGCACGCATGGGTGTTCGAACGAGAGGAAAGACCAAGACCGTCCTGTTCATCGACGACGAAGCTCCGTGGCTCAGCATGATCAAGACCGCGGTGGAGCACGCTTCGTTCGACGTTATCACCGCTGACAGCGGAGAGGCGGCTTTGAGGAAAATCAAGCGAAAAAAGCCGGACCTGATCCTCAGCGACGTGCGGATGCCGACGATGAACGGGTTCGATCTCTTTGAGAAGATCAGGAGCAACCCCCGCTTCCGCAACGTGCCCTACGTGTTCATGTCGTCCATCGACGATTTCGACGCCCGCCGCACGGCGAAGGAGATCGGGGCGGACGATTATGTGGAAAAACCGATCGACACGGAGCAGGTGGAATCGATCGTCCTCAAGCTGCTGACGCGATTTAAGGACAGCAGGCCCTGACATGATCCGCGTTTATTTGCCCCTAATACTCAATAATCGTTAAGGAGGAATTCATCGTGGAAGAAACGACGACCCGCGAATCCCGGTTGCAGGCGCTTCGGATCGCCATCGAGCAGATCGAAAAGCAGCACGGCAAAGGGGCAATCATGACGCTCGGAGAGGGTCCGATTGCGAAGATCGAAGCTATTTCAACGGGCTCCATCTCTCTCGATGCCGCCACCGGCATCGGCGGCATCCCCAGGGGCCGCGTGATCGAAATCTACGGACCGGAAGCGTCCGGAAAAACCACCATCTGCCTCCATGTCATCGCCGAGGCGCAGCGGAAAAACGGGATCGCTGCCTTCATCGACACCGAGCATGCCCTCGATATCTCGTACGCGAAGAAGCTCGGCGTGGACGTGAACAACCTCATGCTCTCCCAGCCCGAATACGGCGAGCAGGCGCTCGAGATCGTCGAGACGCTCGTGCGCAGCGGCGCGCTCGATGTGATCGTGGTCGATTCCGTCGCGGCCCTCACACCGAGGGCGGAAATCGAGGGCGAGATGGGCGATCCGACCATGGGAGTTCAGGCGCGGCTGATGTCGCAGGCCCTGCGAAAGCTCACCGCCGCCATCAGCAAGTCCAAAACCTCTGTGATCTTCACAAACCAGCTCCGGCAGAAGATCGGCATCATGTTCGGCAATCCCGAAACGACCACCGGCGGCAACGCCCTGAAATTCTACGCCTCGCTCCGCCTCGACGTCCGGCGCATCGAAGCCATCAAGGACGGACAGAACGTCGTCGGCAACAGGGTCAAGGTGAAGGTGGTGAAGAATAAAGTGGCCCCTCCGTTCAAGGAGGCGCAGTTCGATATCCTGTACAACGAAGGGATCTCGCGGCTCGGCGACCTGATCGATATCGCGGTTGATCAGGGAGTCATCACCAAGAGCGGGTCGTGGTTCGCTTATACCGCGGAGAGGATCGGCCAGGGGCGCGACGCGGTGAAGCGTTACCTCCTGGAAAACGATAAGATCTCGCGGGAAATCGATCTCGTCATGCGAAAAAAGCTCGGATTGATCGAGGAAGACGCCGCGGCACGGCACGCACGGCCCGAGACCGGACCCCCCAAGCACGAAACCATCCTGAAGAAGCCGGCGAAACTCTGAGCCGGTGGCCAGAGGGTGCGCAGCCGTGATCGTCACCAGGATCGAGCGGCAGAAACGAAACGCCCGTCGAACAAACCTCTTCCTCGACGGCCGGTTCGCCTTCGGAGTCGACGATGAGGTTCTCCTCCGGGCCGGCATCCGCAAAGGCGACCACATCAGCGAGGAGGCTCTTGAGAAGATCCGGGAGTCCGAAGAGACAAGCCTCGCAAAGAGCCGCGCCCTCAGGTTCCTCACCCGCCGGCTTCGCACCGAAGCCGAACTCCGCTCCGACCTCCTGGAAAAAGAATTTCATCCCCGTACCGTCGACCGCGTGATCGCTGAGCTGCGGGCTCTGGCGCTCATCGACGACGCGCGCTTTGCCCGCGCATTCGTTCACGACGCCAGGCTTCGCAGGGCGCTCGGGCGCATCGCCCTCCGGCGCGAACTCTTGCGGAAAGGAGTTCCCCGGCAGATCATACTCGACGAATTGGCCGCCGCAGCCCGTCCCGATGAGGAACGTGCCGTGGCGTTCGATGCCGCCTCGAAGCTTCTGGCCAGGTTTCACTCCTCCCGAAAACCGATTCCCCCCGCTAAAGAGAGGGAACGCACCGCTCAATTCCTCGGACGCCGGGGCTTCGACTGGGAAATCATCTCCGGGGTGTTGCAAAAACTCTTCGGCGGCGAGGAGTAAGGGATGGCAGTGAAGAAGATGAGGGAATACCCTGGAGACGGAGCGCATCTCGATGCCGCCGACTTCCTCGTGGTCGATGTCGAAACCACCGGACTCTCGGCGGAGGGGGGAGACAGGATCTGCGAAGTGGGCGCCGTGAAGCTTCGGGGCGGGGCCGTCGTCGCGACGCTCGGCAGCCTGATCGATGCTCAGCGGCCGGTGTCCGCCGGTGCGTATGCCGTCAACCGAATCTCGCCCGCGATGCTGGCAGACGCGCCTTCCTTTTCAACAATCGCGCCGCGCCTCCGGGAACTGATGGAAGACTCGGTTCTGGTCGCGTACAATGCCCCGTTCGATACTTCGTTTCTGGCGATGGAATTCCGGCTGATCGGCTATCCCCCCATCCGCAATCCCGTGGTGGACGCGCTTGCCGTCGCTCGCCGGCTCCTGCCCGGACTCACCCGCTATCCCCAGGACCATGTCGCACGGGTCCTCGGAATTCCCGATCCCGTCAGGCACCGGGCGCAGGAGGACGCGCTGGTCACGGCGACAATCTTCACGATCTTCACGTCGATCCTCAAGGCATACGAGTGTCCCACCCTCGCAGATCTCAGGCGCGCCGATATTTTTCAGGTTCTCGAAGAACGGCGGATGCGGATCCTCACCGACGCGCTGGCGCATGCGCGAAATGTCTGGATCAAGTACCTCTCGCCCGCCGACGGCGTCATGAGCGACAGGATCGTGACTCCCAAGGAAATCATCGGCCTCGCCCCCTCCCGGGGAACGCGCTCCCTTATTGCGTACTCTCACGCCGAGCGCGGCGACAGGAATTTCCGCATTGACCGCATCCTCGACCTGCGGGTAATGGAGGAAAGGAGCTTCTGATTATCCGGCGGGGAGCCGGATCGTAAAGGAGGTACCCTCACCCTGAACGCTCTCGGCGGCGATGCTGCCGTGATGCGCCTCGACAATCCACTGTGCAAACGCGAGCCCGAGTCCCGCACCCGTCGACGGCCTCTTTCCCCCGCGGCCCCTGTAGAATGGATCGAAGATCCGGGGAAGCTCGTCTGAAGGAATCCCTTCCCCGCTGTCAGAATATCGGATCACCGCGTCGTTTCCCTCGAGAGCGCAGCCGATCTGGATCCGTCCCTCCTCGGGAGTGTGCTTGAGGGAATTATCGAGCAGGTTAAAGAGGAGCTGGCGGATTCTGTCCGAATCGCACGAAACCGTTACCTCCTCCGCGGGAAGGAGTACAACGGCGATGCACTTTTCACGCGATAGGAGCACGGCTTCGGCGTAAAAGTCCTTCAGCAGTTTCCGGAGGTCGACGGGCGTGAGGTTCAACTGAAAGGCTCCCGACTGCATCGCCCCGAGGCTCAGGAGCGTTTCCACCGTCCGGCTGAGGCCGAGGATTTCGTCGTAGGTCGACAGCACCAGCGCGCGGAGGGCGCTCTCCGGTGTTTTCAGGTTCAGGCCGTTTTCGAGCTGGTGCCGGATGATGGTCAGCGGAGTCCGGAGCTCGTGCGAGGCGAGGGTTGAAAAACTCAGAGTTTTCTGCAGAGCCGACCCCATCTTGTCCACCACTTCGCTGATCTTCTCGGCCAGCCGGTCCATCATCACCGTTGAGCCTGCGTCGATGGCGTGCGGCGCCGCAGACGCCCCTTGTGGCCCGGCGGGGCGTGAGTCGAACATGCTCCGAAACCGGGTTTCGGCCTTCGTGAGCGCCTCGATGGCGCGCTTCTGCTCGCTGATGTCATGGGCCACTCCGATCAGGCCTACAAGCGTCCCGTCGTGGTTGCGTATCTGCGAAGTGCTCAGAAGGGTCGGCACTTCAGTGCCGTCTTTTTTCTTTGCGTTCACCTCGCCCAACCACCCCCCCTCCTTAAGCGTGTGCTCGAAAATCTCCCTCCCCGCATCGGGGCGCCCGCTCAGTGAGCGGAACTGGGCCGAACGCTTCCCCAAGACCTCATCCATCGACCAACCCCCCCGGCGGAGGAACGCCGAATTCACGAAGACCAGCCGGTCTTCCAGGTCAGTGATCGAAATGAACTCGCTCGTGCTCTCGACGGCGTGGGCGAAGATACGTATGCGGTCCTCGGCGCGTTTGCGGTCCGAAATGTCGCGCGCCACCACGAGAAAACCGGCCACCCCTTCGTCGGATCGCAGGGGCGCGAACGAAAAGCTGACGGAGACAAACCCTCCTTCTTTCCGGATGAGAGCGGAATCGAAGGAGGTCGCCCCCGCCTCCCCCCGGACTGCCTTCTCGCGGTATTCAAGAAGAGGGGCCTCCGCCGGGAGAAGCTCGGCAACCGAATGTCCGATCAGCTCGCCCTCATTGTAGCCGAGAAGCGGACCCACCGGTCCGCCGATAACCTGGATCCGCAGCGCTTCGTCGGTCGTGAAGAGAAGATCCTTCATGGCGCTCAACACGCTCCTGAGGATATCGTAGGGTGTCTGGACGATGACCCTGTGCCGGAATACAAGATAGACGGCCAGCGTCAACGCAACCGTCGAGGAGCAAAAATACCCCACCCCGTTCCCCCGGAAGATGAGCGAGGTGAGAGATCCTGTGAAGGGTCCGGGGAGTATGAGCAGGAGGAGCACAAATCCGCTGAACAGGAGGTTCGATTTGACCTGCCGCTCCGTGAAATTCCGCATAGCGGATGATACCATCGTCAGCCCGATGGCGAGGAAGATCGACATCCAGGTGACATAGAAGATGAAACCGCTCTCGGTGACCTCTCCCCCGGGCTGTACGGGGCCCGGAATCCAGCCGAGGAGGAGCGGCACATAGCTGATTAGCCCCGCAAGGTAAATCGCCCCGATTGCATTCCTGGACTTCAGAATCTGTTCGCGCCGCGAGAAGATGACGATGAAGTGGAGAAAGAACGAGGGAAGGAGGGCGTAGCAAAAGATCATCGCATCCTCGACCAGGGTGCGGGCGAATTCCCCTATCTCCTGCGACGCCAGAGCGCCGCATGCTCCCATCACGACGAGGCATCCGACGCAGAATGCGAAGAACCGCGCGAGGTGGTTTGCCGGCGACCTCCAGAGCACAAGCGCCGCGAGAAGCACGTTGGCAATGGCGTATGCGGCGGCAACTGCGGTATTTGAGAGAAGGGCCATTGGCTTATGAGACGCTGCGCCGGATAGGAAGCCGGACTTCAAACATGGTGCTTTCTCCGGGCGTGCTTTGCACATCGACCGTGCCGTGGTGACTCTCGACAATCCACTTCACAAGAGCAAGGCCCAGGCCGGTCCCTTTCTGTGCGGCATCATCGGGCTCTCCGCTTCTGAACGGGTCGAAGATGCGGGGAAGCACCTCCGGAGCGATAGCCGCGCCGGTGTTGGCGATCCGGAAGAGCACGTCGGTTCCTTCGATGTCGTGGCTCAGGCAGATCCGGCCCTTCATGGGAGTGTACTTGATGGCATTATCGAGAAGGTTGAGGAGGACCTGACGGAGCTGTCCGGGATCGGCGTGGATGGACACCTGCGGTCCTTTGCGGAGATTCACCTCGATCTTCTTGTCGCGGGCAAGGACGAGCCCCTCCCTGTAGATCTCTTTCAGGAGGCTGGAGAACTCCACATCCCTCATCTCGAGGCGCATAGAGCCCGCCTGCATCCTGCTCAGGCTCAGGAGAACGTCGACGACATGGCTGAGGTGCAGGATTTCATCGTACGTGGCGCTCAACGTTTTCCTGAGCGCGGCCGCAGAGAGATCGGGCCTGAGTGAATTCTCAAGCTGGCTGCGCAGAATTGTCAGCGGGGTCCGCAGCTGGTGCGAAGCAAGCGAGGAAAAACTGAGCGTCCGCTGCGCCCTCGTGCGAAGCGTCCCCACGACGTCGCTGATATCCCGCGCGAGGTCGTGCTTCCGTTTGGCGGGGTCGGTCTGCACCGCATCGCTCGTCTTCGCGGGCTGCTCCGTCCGGTCAGCCCCCACCTCGAAGAGCTTTTCGATGCTGCGTGCGGCGTCCCACAGGACTTCTTCGGCCTTTGTGATGTCGCTGATGTCCCTCGCCACTCCAATCAGACCGAGCACTTTCCCTGAGGCGTCCCTGATCGGGGAGGTGCTCAGGTAGATGGGGAATTCCGTTCCGTCTCGCTTGACGTTGACGAGCTCGCCCGCCCAGCCCTGCGACCGGCTGTGCTCGAAAATCTGGGCTGCGATTTCGGGCGGAGTGCGCTGCGGACGCAGAACCACCGGGTCCAATCCGAGGACCTCCTCTGCTGCGTAGCCGTAGGTCGAGAGAAATGCCTTGTTGGCAAAGATGATGCGGCTGTCGAGATTTGTGATGGTAATCATCTCGGTGGTGCTTTCGAGGGCCTGGGCCAACAGCCGGATCTGCTCCTCGGCCCGCTTTCGCTCGGTGATATCGATGATTGACACGAGGATTCGCGAGTACGACTCTTCGCTACCGGGCGCTACGGACCACTTCAGGTAGATATTGATCCGCCTCCCGTCGAGCGTGGTATTGATATCCTCGCTCTCGAAGACCTTCGACCCTTTTGCGATGGCGATCAGTTCCTCGCGGAAGACCGAGTGGGATTCCGGGCTCAGTACCGTGCCGAGTCCCGCAAGGAAATCCGATTTGCTGCCCGCCCCGTACGTCCGGAGGGTTGCCTGGTTCACGTCCATCACCCTCACGACGGAGGCGCACTCGTCGACGGCCTCGGGATGTGATTCAAAGTATTCCCTGAAGTCGCTGACACCCTTCGCCCTCGCGGCGTCGATCGTCCGCTTCGCCTCCGAGAAGTCCTCTTCCCAGAGCGAAATCGGTGAGTTTTCGAAGAACACCTTGTACCGCTCCCGGCTCCTGCAGAGATCCTCTTCGGCCCTTTTGCGGTCGGTGATATCGGTCGAGATCCCGCAGATCCCGTATGCCTCGCCCGAGGCATTGAACAGAGGTACCTTGAGCGAGATGTAGGTGTGCACCCCGTCGTCATGGGGGGCCACCTCTTCCCGCTCGAGCGGCGCGCCCATGCGCAGCACCTGAAGATCGTTCGCGCGGAATTGATGGGCATTTACGGTGGGGAATATATCGAGGTCGGTCTTGCCGATGATGGATGCCTTCGATATGTGGAAGATCTCGACAAACCGTTTGTTGATCAGGAGGTACCTCCCCTTCACGTCTTTCACGTAAATGACCGCCGTGGAGCTGTCGATGATTCCCTGAATGAGGCCCTGGGTCTCCGCCAGCTTCGCCTCTGCGTCTTTCCGCAGTCTGATGTCGCGAACGAGATTTCTGTACTCGACGACGGACCCGTCGGGAGCGCGCAGGAACCGGGTCGACTGCTCCACCCATACGGCCGTTCCATCCTTCTTCAGAACCCGGAATTCGCACGTTGTGTCGGCCGTTCCGTCCGCCGTCCGGTCGGCGTAAAATCGGATAAGCCTGCGCCGGTCCTCCGGGGCGATGAGCCGTACATATGACCTGCCGACCAGTTCCTCCTCCTTGTATCCGCTCCCCTGGTAGAGGTTGGGACTTCCATAAACCAGCCTGCCGCAGCCATCGGTTATATAATAGATCTCGCCGATATTCTCCACGAGGTTGCGGAACAGCTCAAGGCTCCGCAAGAGCTTGTCCTCCGTCCGGGCGCGCTCGCATATCTCACGGCCCAGGGCTTCGTTTGCCGCCTCGAGCCCGGTCGTGCGCTCGCGGACCCGCCGCTCGAGCTCGTCAAGGGTTTCCTGCATGTAATGGGGGGCGTCGCTATTCATCGACAAGGATGAACCCCTCTCCGTGCATCGTGTGGATGAGCTTTTTCGAGAATCCCTTGTCCACGGCCTGCCTCAGGTAACTCACGTAGACGTCGACAATGTTGGTGCCTGTATCGAACTGATATCCCCAGACCTGCTCGATCAGCCGCTTGCGGGTCAGAATCTGGTTCTTGTTCCTGAGAAGAAACTCGAGAAGTGAAAACTCCTTGTCGCTCAACGAGATCTTTTCACCGGCGCGCTCAACGGTTCGCTTCACCACATCCATCGTCAAGTCAGCCGCCTGCAGGATGCTCGTCCGCGAGAACCCGGAGCGGCGGAGCACTGCTTCGATCCTCGCGAGCAGCTCACCCGAGTCGAAGGGCTTTACCAGATAGTCGTCGGCCCCGAGCTGGAGCCCCTTGATCCGGTTTTCAACCCCGTCGACGGCGGTGAGGATAAGGACCGGAGTGGCGTACGAAGCGGCTCGGAGGTCGCGCAGAACCTCGAGGCCGGATTTTTTCGGAAGGTTGAGATCTAGCACGATGATATGGTACTCGCCCTGACGGGCTCTCTCTTCGGCGGCGATGCCGTTAGCGGCGACATCGACGCTGTTCCCGGCCCGCTCCAACTGCTGCTTTATCGATTTCGCGAGCTTCTTTTCGTCTTCAACGAGAAGGATTCGAATCGACCGTCTCCCCAGGCTTCATGATTCACACTCGATTGCGCGAAAACGATTCGCGCAGCTCGGCAACATGGAGTGCGATGGCCTCCCTCGCCTCGGCGGCATCCGCCGCGAGCGCGAAATAGGCCCTGCCCTCCACGATTCCCTTCAGCCTCATCTCGCGGAGGGCGGCGATGGCGGAATTGGCGGCGGCCAGAGCGCGCTTGCAATACGCGATGTTGGCTCCCGCCTCCTCGGTGTCGCTCCCGAACGAAGCTCCGCGGACTATTGTCGCGGGAGCGATCATCGCATTCGACACAAAGTCCACGACTGCGGAATCGGCCCCGGATCCGGATTGTGGTCTCTCGGCAATCGACTCGACCACCCGGAGCGCGTTCACCGCGAACTCCTGCGCGATCCGCCAGGCCGGAAGAGTCTCGCACTTCCACTCCTCCCCCTCATCCGGATCCTCGTCGTCCACCCCCGCGCTCCCCCGCTCACCTTCGGTCATCTCGCGGATGAGCCATGCCCAGCCGCTCGCATCCGGGGGCGAGTGCTCGCGGAGGAGAAGTTCCAGGGCGCGCTCGACCTTCTTGTCACGCTCAAGCATGAAGTCCTCCCATCGAAACTCATCCCATATCTCCCGTCCCTCAATCATGCCACCGGCACCATTCTCTTCCTTTTATGAACGCCGCCGTGAGATGGCCGACCATCGGTGCGTAACGATCAGCGCCCCGCCAAGCTTCAGCACATCCCACCAGGAAAAAATCAGAAATCCGTTGATGACCGCGTCCCTCACATTGTGATAATACAGAAGCCCCAGCTGCAGAGTGCCGAAACCGAAAATCAGGACGAGTCCGCAGATCATTCCGGCCGCCACCCCGACGATGCTCCTGCTGCGATGGGCGATTGCTCCTACGATGAAGGCCGCGATTGGAAAGCTCAGGAGGTAGCCCCCCGTCGGGCCCGCAAGGTGCGCGAATCCCGCGCCCCAGTGGGAGAAGACGGGAAGACCGGCCGCGCCGGCGGCGAGATAGAGCGCCTGGCTGATCGCGCCGTTCCGCTTCCCCAGGATGCTTCCGGAGAGGAGAACAAAAAAGGTCTGGAGGGTATACGGGACTGGCAGGTGCGGCAGCTCGATCTGGGCGCCGATCGCCGTTCCCGCCGCAAACCCGGCGATGAGCAGGATCTGAACCGCGGCGGATTGGCGGGCGGCCAGCGGCGAGCTGAGTGTTCCGGCTTGAAGTTGCATGAGACCTCTCACGAAATGTGGTTGTGCAGCCAGTCGGCCGTTAGTTGAGTGATCGCGTCGAGCGTTGTGTACGAGTCTTCTGCGGCCGTTGCCGCATTGTAGAGGTGCCCCACCCCCTCGAGCATCAGGAGTTCCGCCCCGGATCCTCGTGCCAAAGCGTAGAGCGCTTCGGCCTCGCGGAGCGGCACCGTAACATCGGCCTTTCCGTGGACAATCAACCACGGCATTCGGATGTTGCGCGCCGCATCCGCGACGCTCAGCCTCGCGGCGTTTTGCTCGAGATCATTCAGCAGGTTGATGCCGAGCCGCAGCGGCGATGCCGTCGTGTCGCGCGACAAAGGGAGAAACCCCGATTCCCGCCACCGCTTTTTCTGGTGGTCGGTCCACCTGTCGAACGTCGAAACTGACGACCAAGTCACAAGCGCCGCAATCCGTGTATCAGCGGCCGCGTGAATGATGGAGACGCCTCCGCCCCGTGAATGACCGAGGAGGACGACGGTCCGGTGGTCGATCACTCCCTGCCCTACCCGGCCCGCTTCAACTGCATCCACCACCTGAGCGAGGTCGTCGATCTCGCGTGAAAACGTGTTCGCAGAAAACCGCCCGAACTCGGTGATGCGTGAGTCATCCCCCCTGACCCCGTTGTTCGAAAAATTGAATGTAATCGATGCGAATCCCAGCCCGGCAAGCTTCTCTGCGACGCGGGGGAAAAACCCCCACTCCTTGAACGCCATGAAGCTGTGGCAGATGATTACGGCGGGTTTCTTCGAGTCTCCGTCATCCGCGAAACGAAGGTCGCCCCGGACCGGATCGTTCGGACGGTTCCTCAGCTCGAACGACTCGCGGGCGAGGAGTGACTCAACCATTGAAGGTCATAATACGAAATCATACGTAGGTTGTCAAGGATGGCACGGTTTTCCCGGTTTCGTCCGCAAAATGAAGTATTTTTAATGGGGTGCCTCTTGAGATTCAAGGCCTCATTTTCTATATTGTCTCACTGCCGGGAAGCCAACCGCCGCCGGGCGAGGCAAGCGCCCGGGAACGACCTCCGAAACTTCCGCATAGAATGAACCGACTGGTACCGCTCATCGCGGCGCTGACGCTCCTGAACGGGGCGGCCTCATCCCAAGCGACGCCGTGGCAGTGGATTAATCCGCTCCCGCAGGGGAATCTCCTGAACGGCGTCTGGATGGTCAGCGCGGAGACGACCGTCGCAGTCGGCGATCTGGGGACTGTGCTGAGGACCACCAACGGGGGGACCACATGGAATGTCGAATTCAACGCGGCGGGGATCGAGGAACAGCTCTTTGCCGTCCAGTTTGTCTCCGGCTCCGTAGGGTGGGCCGTGGGCGAATCGGGCCGGATTCTCAAGAGCACCGACGGAGGGATCTCCTGGCTCATCCAGGACTCACCGCTCCCCTACGATCTCTATGCCCTGGATTTTGTCTCTCCCACAACCGGTTGGGCGTCCGGATTTCAGGGGACCATGCTCAAGACAACAGACGGCGGAGCAAGCTGGGCGGTCGAGAACAGCTCGACCCTCTCATCGCTTTATTCGCTCTACTTTGTCTCGGCAAATACCGGATGGGCGGTCGGTGTGAACGGGACGATTGTCAAAACAACGAACGGCGGCGCCTCGTGGGGGACCCAAACGATCGCCACGGCGCAGCCCCTCTTCTCGGTCGCTTTTACATCTCTCCTCGTAGGGTACACGGTCGGGGCGTTCGGTCTCGTCTACCGGACCTTGAACGGCGGCTCATCGTGGTCTCCGGTGGCAAGCGGAACCGACCTCAGCCTCTTCAGCGTCCAGTTTACATCGTCCACCACCGGCTATGCCGTGGGCGAGTATGGCGGCATTATCAAGACGACCAATGGGGGCACCTCCTGGTTCGCCCAGACCAGCCAGACGTATAGCGACCTGTTTGCGGTACGCTTCGGCTCATCGACATCGGGGTGGGTCGTGGGCGATCTGGGAACCCTTCTCAAGACCACCGATGGCGGCACGACGTGGACACCAAAATCCACCGGTGTAAAGAATTCGCTCAATGCGATCTCTTTTTCCAGCGTCACGACCGGATATGCAGCTGGTGACGCGGGCACCGTCGCAACGACCACTGACGCGGGTCTTACATGGACTTCGGTCACTTCCGGCACGTACCAGAATCTCTACGGCATCGATTTCATCAACTCGACGACCGGCTGGGTCGTCGGTGACAGCGGCAACATTCTTAAGACCTCGAACGGCGGATTCTCGTGGCTTGTCCAGCACAGCCATTCAGATCCGACTCTCTACTCCGTCTTCATGTCAAGCCTCACTACCGGTTGGACGGTGGGCGATTTCGGCACCATCCTCAAGACCGTGAATTCCGGAGTAACCTGGCTTCCGGAAACCACGACCACCTTCGCCTCTCTCCTGAGGATAAAATTCGCCAACGCGTCGGCCGGCTGGGCGGTGGGGTACGGCGGGACGATCGTCAGGACGACCAACGGGGGCTCCACATGGATCAATCAGGCGAGCGGAACAAGCCAGGCCCTGTACTCGCTCGAAGTCATCGACGCCAATACCGCGTATGCGGGGGGCGACTTCGGGACGATGTTGAAGACCACCAATGGCGGCGGATCATGGGTCCCCCAGCCAACTTTCACAGACGCAACTATCTACGGCCTCTCATTTTATTCTCCGTTTATCGGCTGGGGGGTGGGGGACGACGGAACGATAGTTTCCACGACAAACGGTGGTTCTACCTGGCTGCTCCCGTATAGTCCCACCGCGAACACTCTTTACGAGGCGCAGGTCCTCAAATCCTCGACGGGGGGAGTCATCTTCGCTGCGGGAACCGGCGGGACCATCATTTGCTCGGCGATTTCACCCTTGCCGATCCGCACATGGACCGGGACCTTCGACACACTCTGGTCGAGTCCGGGCAACTGGAGCCCCGCCGGAATCCCGAACAAGGCGGACAGCGTCATTATCTCTCCTACGGCCAATAATCCTGCCATCCGCTCCGTGACGCAATTGATAGCGATCGGAGGACTTCTGGTCTCCCCGGGCGCCCGGCTCACGGTCGGTCCGGGTCTTGTCAACCTCTTGGTTAAAGGGAACGCAGTGATATCGGGAACCCTCATCGTGGAGCCTTCCGCCGCTCCGACGATCACCGTTGGCGGGAATTTCTCAACCACATTCAGCGGATCGTTCAAGCCGGGGAATTCAACGATTATTTTTACGGGTCCCGGACAGATCAGGGGTTCGTTCAACAACGTCGTCCTCGGACTGAACGCCCAGCTCCAGACCTCCGGCAACGTGAGCATCAGGAACAATCTCACGCTCCTGGCGCATCTCATCCAGCGGCCCATCGATACTCTCACGATATTCAATCCCGCGCCCGATGCCTTCCAGGGCCCGGCCTTCGTGACGGCGGGAACGATTAAAAGGGCCATCCTCCCCGGCTCAACCGACCAGTTCAGGTTTGAAAGCCCTGTTACCTATCTCCGCTTTTACCCCGTCGGGACCGCTCCCGACACTGTGGTCATGACCACTAATCCGAACACGCTTCCGGCGGGCCTCCCCGACTCTCTCTTTGCGCGCCGCACGTATGCGATCTCAGGAATCGGAGGGAACAACTTCGAGGCAACGCTTTCGCTCCGTTACGACAGCGTGGAATCCCCTGTGGCCATCAACGATCTCTCGATGTTCCGCGACTCAAGCGGCGTCATCTTTAACCTGGGGAGCACGGACTTCCTCGACAGCGACGTGGTGGCGATCTCGCTCGACTCGGTGAGGGCTTTTTCAAAATGGTATCTCGGGCGGTACGATTTCGTTCCGCCCCATCCCTTTGCGTTTCTCGACACTCTGACGCTCACGGATCAGGGGAACGCCTCCGGCCAGCTGATACTCGGCGCGCAGGCGGGGGCCTCCGACGGGATCGATCAGGCATTCGGGGAATTCGAGCTCGGACCGGTGCCGGCGGCCGGGACATTCGATGCGCGGTGGCTGATCCCGCCGACGAACGGATCCGACATCGACGTGCGCGGGCTCTTCAATCCCGCAAACCTCCAGCGTGTCTATACCTTCAGGATTCAGCCCGGGCCGGGCGGATATCCGTTCACGATCCGGTGGAACAAGTCGCGCTTTGCCACGGGGACGTTTCTCCTCCAGGACCAGGCGTCGCAGGGGGGCCTCTTTTCGGTCGCCATGAAGAGGCAGAGTTCTTTCGTTGTCACGAGTCCATCCGTGACAACGCTCCAGATCGTCCAGCTTCCCCCGGTCTATTATTCGTTCCTGCAGTCATGGAACCTCATTTCATTTCCTCTTGCTCCCACAGGGCAGACGAAGAGGGCGCAGGTGTTTCCTACCTCGATTTCTCCCCTCTTCGGCTTCAACGGAAGTTACTACATCTCGGACTCGATGCGGAACGGGGTGGGGTATTGGATCCGCCTTCCGCTGAGCGGGACCACGGGATTTGACGGACTCCCGCACCCGGCCGACACCATCACCGCCATCGACGGGTGGAATCTGATCGGATCTGTTTCTTCCGCCGTCGCGCGCACGGCAATCGTCCAGATACCGGCGAACATCGTCATCTCGAACTACTTCGGATATTCAGGCTCCTACGTTGTGAGCGATTCGATCCGGCCCTCGAAGGGGTATTGGGTCAAAGCGCGGGGCGGTGGGAAACTCGTCCTCTCGGCGTCCGCCGCCGCTAACAAACTGGCGGACAATAATCCGGGCGGCGCGCTTCTCTCGCGCCTGAACGCCATCACGCTCGACGACAGGCAGGGACACAATCAGACCCTCTATTTCGGAAACTCTTCCGCGGATGCGTCCTGGTTCGAGCTCCCGCCGGTGCCCCCCCCCGGAATCTTCGACGCCCGCTTCTCCTCGGGAGGAATGGTCCATCTTCTCGGAGACACCGCAACCTCAATGGGAATACGCGTCCAGTCTGAATCCGGCCAGCTCACACTCTCGTGGAGCCTGCGTCAGCCGGATTTCGCCGGAATCTCCTTCACCGACGAATCCGGTCATCCGCTTTCGGCTTTCCGCGCAGACCGGGAGGGCTCGTTGGTCATCCACACTCTGCCAAGCGGCTCGCTTTCCGTGCGCGTCGGGCGGAATGCGGCGATCCCCCAGGAGTTTTCACTTCGCCAGAATTATCCCAACCCCTTCAATCCGGCAACAACTATCGAGTTCGACCTCCCGGTCGACGCTTCGGTCACATTGAAAGTCTACGATCTAATCGGGAGGGAGGTCGCTGTTCTTGCCGATCACCAGAAGCTTGCTGCGGGGACGCACGCCCTCCGCCTGAATGCCGGGGGCCTCGGCTCGGGGGTCTATTTCTACAGGATGGAAGCCCACTCCCCCTCCCGGAAGGATTTCACGCAAGTAAAGAAGCTCGTCTTCCTCCGGTAATCTTCCTATCTGCTTTTCGTCCCGCGCCCCTCTTCGACCGGTGTCACGGTCCACACCGTGACACCAGCGCGCTGTAGGCGCCTGCTGTCAGCGTTGGGCCGTAGGCGCCGGCTTTAGCCCGCGTTCTTCCATTCCGCAACATAGAACTGGTGTCACGGTCCATACCGTGACACCAGCCGGAGCGCTTGAAATTCGCAACATTTCCTCCCCCCAATCGTACCACCTAAGGCCGCACTACGCGGCTTCACACCGACACACTCCGCCCACTCGGATATGACCATGAAAAAGAAAATCCTCATCTCGTCTCTCGTCATCGTGGTTCTCGCAGTCGGGGTATTCCTTCTTCTTGGAGGATCAAAGAGCGCCGCCGACGGATCGCTCCCAAAAGTAAAGGTCCAGAAAGCCTCGATCGTCGAAAAGGCCCTGGCAGTGGGTACCATCGAGCCCGAAAATGAAATCTCGGTGAAGTCAAAAGTGTCCGGCGTCGTCAAGCACATTTTCGCCGATGCCGGAACCTACGTAAAAGCGGGCCAGCCACTTCTCGAGGTGCGCCCCGATCCCACCCCCCTTGAACTGGCGGGGGCGAAACGCCAGGTGCAGCTCGCTCAGGTCGATCTCGACAATCTCGTCAAGGAACGCTCGCGCGAGGAATCGCTGATAAAGAAGCAGCTGATTTCCACGAAGGAGTACGATGACTTCGACCGGCAGTACCAGGGGGCGGAGCTGAGGCTGAAAATGGCCAAAGAGCAGCTTGCCCTGCTGGAGAGCGGTAGGGTGAAGATCGACGAGACGGAAATCGAATCGATCGTGAAGGCGCCCATCGCCGGGTTTGTCCTCAGCAAGAGCGTCGAGGTGGGAGATCCCGTTACTCCGCTCACGACCTATCAGGAGGGCACCGTTCTGCTGAAAATGGCAAGCATGAGTCAGCTCCTGTTCAAAGGGAGCGTGGATGAAATCGATGTGGGGAAGCTGAAGGAGGGGATGACTGCCGAAATCAAGATCGGCGCGCTTCCGAACGACACCGTGCGGGGCACCCTGCGAAAGATCTCTCTGAAAGCGGAGAAAAAGGAGAGCGCGACCGTCTTCCCCATCGAGATCGCCATCCCTTCGGGGCCGGCGAGCTCCCGGGCCCTGAAGTCGACCCTCCGCGCGGGCTACTCGGCGAATGCGAGCATCATCATTCAGAGAAAAGACAGTGTTCTGACCGTGCCCGAGCGCACCGTCACCTTCAGGAACGACTCTGCCTTCGTGAAAGTGGCGCTCGGCGGGGGGAAGGACGAGGATCGGCTGATCAAGACGGGCCTGAGCGATGCGATTAACGTGGAGATCGTCTCCGGGCTGAAACAGGGCGACGAGGTGATGGAGAAGCCGGTCAAGAAGATCGAATGACCCGCTGAGCGGCCGACTTGTGGACCGTCTTCGCACCATCGCTTCGGAATTCATCGCGGATCTCCGCGCTCAGAAACTGCGCGCCTTCCTCACTACCTTCGGGATCGTCTGGGGGACTGTGGCGATCATCGTTCTCATCGCGTTCGGGTTCGGATTCAAGAAGCAGGTCGCGCAGAACATGCACGGAATCGGCGAGAGCATCGCTATCATGTTCCCGGGGAGGACCACAAAGGCCTTTGAGGGCTTCGGAACCGGGAGACCGATCACATTCATAGAAGACGACGCCCGCCTGTTGGCATCCGAGGTGAAGGGCATCGACAGAATCAGCCCCGAATACGCCAAGCGTGACGTATCCGTCCGGCTCGGCCAGAATATACTCCTTCCTCTCGTGACGGGAGTGTATCCCGTCTATCATGAAATGAGAAACATCATCCCGGCCCCGGGCGGCCGCTTTATCGATGACGCCGACATGAAGAGCCGGCGACGGGTCGTCTTCATCGGCGACAAGGTCAAGGAATTCCTTTTCGGCGAATCCGATGCCGTCGGCCGGCTCATCGATGTGGGGGGCATTCCGTTCACGGTCATTGGGGTGATGCTCAAGAAGACGCAGAATTCCTCGTACAACTCGCGCGACCGTGACCGCATATTCATCCCCGCCACCACGTATTCAGGGGTGTACGGCGACGTGCACATCAACAACATCATCTTTACGCCGCGGGATCCCAGGGAATCGGAGGCGGTCATCACCGGTGTGCGCGAGGTGCTCGGGAAACGGTACAAGTTCGACGCGGCCGACAAGAACGCCGTCTCAATCTGGGACACCACTCAATTCGACAAGTTCTTGTTCTACTTTTTCCTTGCCTTCAACGTGTTCATGGGGCTGATCGGCAGCTTCACGCTCGGCGTCGCCGGCATCGGGGTGGCCAACATCATGTACATCGTCGTGCAGGAACGCGTCCGTGAGATCGGCGTGAAGCGCGCCGTCGGAGCCACGAGAAAAAGCATCCTCACGCAGTTTTTCCTCGAGACGTTTTTCCTCATCGGGCTTGGCTCCGCGGTGGGATTTGCGATCGCTGCGGGGCTCATCCAGGCCCTTCAATTCATCCCCATCAAGGAATTTGTGGGCACCCCGGAACTCTCGTGGGAGGTCGTGGTGGCGACGGTGGCCATTCTTTCCCTCGTAGGCCTGGCTTCCGGTCTTATGCCGGCAAAACGGGCGGCCAATCTCAACGTTGTCGAGTGTCTCCGGTGAAGCTCCATGTGGCTTGAACTCCTCCGTGAGTTTCTGTATGATCTGAAGATCCACCGGGTGCGCGCGCTCCTCACCCTCATCGCGATCGCATGGGGAACGATCTCGGTGGTCCTTCTCCTCTCCTTCGGCGAAGGGCTCGGAGACCGGCTTCTGAACGGCGAGATGAACGCGGGCGACCGGATCATGATCGTCTTCGGCGGCCAGACCGGTCTGAGCTTCGAAGGGCTCTCCAAAGGAAGGAGAGTCCGTCTCAGGGAGGACGACATCGAGCTCATACGGGAGTCGATTCCCGGGATTCAGATGGCGAGCCCGCAATACCGCGCCGGGGTTACGCTTACCTTTGGAAAGACCTCCTCACGGACGGAGTGCGAGGGGGTCAATTCGGCGTTCGAGGAGATGAGGCGCATGTATCCTGTTCAGGGGGGACGCTTCCTGAACGAAAACGACGTCGTCGAACGGCGGAGAACGCTCGTCCTCGGATCCGAGATCGCGAAGGAGGTCTTCGGGGACGTCGATCCCATCGGGAAACCTGTGCTTGTCGATGGTACCCCCTTCCTCCTCGTGGGCATCATCCAGAACAAGCTTCAGACGAGCATGAACAACGGCCCCGATTCGCGGCGCGCGGTGATGCCGTACTCAACCTTTCGCGACATGTACGGAAGCATATATGTGAACTCGCTCGTCGTCCGCCCCGAAGATCCCGGTCAACAGGAGTTCATCAAGAGCCAGCTCTACCGCGTGCTCGGCCGGAAACACAAGTTCGATCAGGCGGACGAGCGCGCGCTCGGTATCTGGGATTTCATCGAGGATGAAAAAATCGGGAGAAGAATCAATCTCGGCATGACGATGTTCATGGGCTCGGTCGGGGTTCTCACCCTCCTGATCGCGGGCGTCGGCGTTGCAAATGTTATGTACGTCGTGGTGAAAGAGCGGACGCGCGAGATCGGGATTAAGCTGGCCGTCGGCGCACCTCGCCGCGCCATCCTGGCTCAGTTCATCTTCGAATCCCTTCTCATCGCGTTTCTCGGGGGATTGATCGGTATCCTCATCTCCTGGGGCGTCATATCGGCCGTCTGGCTCATCCCAGCGGATGACGGTCCGATGCAGTTTCTCGGGAGGCCCATCCTTTCGGGCATGGTCATGGTGGTAACGACCACCATCCTCGGGCTTATCGGCCTTTTGGCCGGGTTCTTCCCCGCCAGGAAAGCCGCAGGCCTCGATCCGGTCGAATCTCTGAGGTACGAGTAGCTCCCACCCCGTTTCCAACCCTTTTCACCCGGGCGGCATCCAATGATCAGTGAACGCAACGATCACATTCATTGCAGCTCAGGAGCAGCACATTGACCCAGCCAGCATGGTAATCCCCGTCGACACCCGCCTCGTGGAGAGGGCAAAAGCCGGAGATACGGGCGCGTTTAAGACCCTCTACAGGCAGTGCGTGGGCCGCGTCTACGCGGTCTGCATCAGGATATCGGCGGACCGCACGCACGCCGAGGAGCTTACGCAGGAGACCTTCATCCGCGCCTGGGAGATGCTCGGGAGCTTCCGGGAGGAGAGCGCTTTCTCTACATGGATCCACCGCATCGCCGTGAATACCTCGCTCGCCGCTCTGCGCGCAAGGTCGCGCCGCTCGGCGTGGGAAGAGGGGTCGGATGAGCCGGACCTCATCCGGGGACGGGGCGTCACGGAAGAAAGCGAGCATCTCGGGTTCGACATCGAGAAAGCCGTCGCCACCCTGCCGCCGCAGGCTCGCGCTGTATTCACGCTCCACGACATCGAGGGATACAAACATTCGGAAATTGCCGAGCAGATGGGAGTAACAGTGGGTACCTGCAAAGCCCAGCTCCACAGGGCCCGGAGGTTATTGAAGGAGGTGCTTGGACGATGAAGTGCACTGAAATTATCGACAGACTGGACGACGCCGTCGACGGAGAGCTTTCTCCGGCGGAACTTCAGGCAGTCCAATTGCATATCGAATCGTGCGACTCGTGCCGCGGCGAGAAAAAGGCGCTGGATTCCCTCATCGAGGATGCTTCCGCGCTGCCGCGAATCATCGAGCCGGGACGCGATCTCTGGGACGAAATCGAGCCCCGCCTGGGGCGCCGGGCACGAAACGGATCGCGGGTGGGAACTCGCAGGCGGGTGTTCGCGATTGCGGCGACCGTGACACTGATCGCGGGCGTGGCCTGGTTTGTGGCGCGCAGGGCGGAACCGGCATGGAGCAGCTCGATCCTCCCCCCCACTTCCGGCGCCTCCGGAAGCTCTCCGTTCCGCGACGGTTCCTCTCTCGAGACCGATCACTCCACGCGGGCAAAGATTGAAAACGAGTCTGTGGGCACGCTGGTCGTGGAGCCAAACACGCGTCTTTCCCTTATCACCGCGCGACCCGGAGAGCACCGCTTTGCGCTTGAGCGCGGAACGATTCACGCCTCCACATGGGTCCCGCCCCGCGTCTTTATCGTAGAGACCCCGTCGGGGACAGCGGTAGATCTCGGCTGCGAGTACAGGCTGGTCGTGGATGATTCCGGCAGGAGTCTCCTTCTGGTAACCGCTGGGTGGGTAGCGCTCACATGGAAGGATCACGAAGTCGTCGTGCCCGCGGCGGCGGTCTGCCGGAGCCGCCCCGGCTGGGGCCCCGGCACGCCCTGCTCCGAATACGCGTCCGACACGCTGGAGCGCGCGGTCGAGAGTTTGGATGCCGACGCGGGAAATTCCGCCGCCCTCGATCTGGTCCTCGCGAACGCGCGGAGGGGGGATGCGGTGACGCTCTGGAATCTGATTTCAAGGGTGAAACGCCCGGATCGCGGCCGCGTGGTTGACCGGCTCGCGGAGCTGGTGCCGATTCCCCGGGGCGCGACCCGCGAGGGCCTCCTGAATCTCGACGGCACGATGCTCGAAGAATGGTGGAACATGTTCGAGCCGATGCCGATCTCCGGGCTGAAAGCCACCCCAACCGGGTGGTCCCGCCTCTGGCACGAGCTGAAAAAGATTACGTATTTGTAGTCGCCGGCTTTAGCCGGCGTGCTTCTTCGACTCATGAACCGATATCCGCTCATATCAGCACTCCTGATTCTGTCGCTCCAGCTCTGCGCACAAACTGCGCTCCAAGCTAAGCCGCACATCGTGTACCGTCTCCGTGTCGACCCCTCGGATCTCTCCGGCTTCGGCGTAGAGATGCGGCTCGAAAACCTCCCGGACACGTTTCGCGTCGCGATGTACGCCCACTTCGAGTACGACGACAAATACTGGAGGTTCGTCGAAGGACTCGCCTGTGACGCAGAGGGGGGACGGGCGAGCGTGACGCAGGAGGACAGCGCCCTCTGGCGAGTCATTGCCCCGGGAGGAAGATCTGTCCTTCGATACCGGCTCCGGTTGCCGGTTCAGGATGGAAGGGACCGGGCGGCCTACCGCCCGTTTCTCACTCCCTCGGGAGGGCTTGTTGGAGGCCCGCACTCGTTCATGTACGTGGTGGGTCTGACTCACGCCTGGGCCCGCGTCGACATTGAACTTCCGCAGGGTTGGAATGTTATCACGGGGCTCGCGGCCGGTCGCGAGCCGTTCTCTTATACAGCGCCAAGCGCGGCAGTTCTCTTCGATTCGCCACTCCTCATCGGTAACTTCAGGAGCTGGAGTTTCTCCATCGACGGCGTGCCGCACCGGGTCGCGTACTGGCCGCTTCCCAACGCCCAGCCGTTCGACACCTCCGCGCTTGTTACCGGCATCCGTAAGATCGTCTCCGAGGCCGCAGCTCTCTTCGGGCATCTCCCCTATAAGGATTACTCGTTTCTCCTCCAGGACGGCGCGTTCGGCGCTCTCGAGCACATCAATTCCGTGACGGTCGGCGCTCCGAGCCGGAGTCTCGCCGGGGACCCCACGGGCATCCTTGGAACTATTGCGCACGAGTTTTTTCACACCTGGAATCTTGTCAGGATCAGGCCGGAGGAATACGGAGACGTCGATTACCGTCCCGCTCCGCCGGCGCGCGGACTCTGGTGGAGCGAGGGCGTCACGATGTTCTATGCCGACCTCCTCATGCGAAGGAGCGGACTTCCTGCGGACTCGACACGGCCCGCGCATCTCGGCGGAATGATCGGGCGCTACCTGGGCAGCGCCGGGAGTTCCCATATATCGCCTGAGCGAGTGAGCCTTCAATCGAATGCCCCTCCCGGAGGACTGGGCGATTCGAGTGCAAGCACGCATTTGCAGGGTGAATTGCTCGGAGCCATGCTCGACCTGATGATCCGGGATGCGTCCGGTGGAAGAAAATCGCTCGACGATGCGATGCGGCTCATGTTCGAACGGTTCGGCGGCGAGAAGGGCTTCACTGGTCACGATATCGAGCGGGCAGTGTCGGATGTGTGCGGATGCGACGCGGGTCCCTTCTTTGCCGATCATATATACGGCAACCGGCCGATCGACTTCGACCGTTATCTGCGGTTGATCGGCATGCGCACGGCCGCAGAATGGAAGGAGGCCCTGGGGGCCGACGGTAAGCGATCCCCCGACCTCCGCGTCTATGCATGGCAGCCCGACGAGGGGAGTGAAGCGAAGCTCGGCATCACCGATCCGGCGAACGGCTGGGGGAGGACGGGCCTTCATACGGGAGATCGAATCGTCGCATTTCGCGATTCCGCCGTGCACAACGCATCTGAATTCCGGCGGATGCTCTCGCGTCTGCAGATCGGCGACACCGTCTCGATCGAGGTGAGGCGCCCATCAGGCCTTTCGCGAATTCGTGTGCCGATTACCGGCTACAAACGTCCCTATGTTAGAATCGAAGAGTTGCCCGACGCGACTCCTCAGCAGGTGAGTCTCAGATCTAAGTGGCTGGCAGGGAAACCGTGATCTCCCTTTGGGTTGCGCAGGCCGGCTAGGGCTGGTGTCACGGTCCATACCGTGACACCAACCGTGAACTCCTCAACCTCCCTTCGTTCCGCCGCTCCGCGGCGGAATGCCGCATTGGGGCGCTCCGCGCCCCCTCTGGAACTGGTATCACGGTCCATACCGTGACACCAACCGGGAACTCCTCAACCTCCCTTCGTTCCGCCGCTCCGCGGCGGAACGCGTCTTTGGGCGCTCCGCGCCCCCTCAATTGACACTCTCGCTCCTTCTTTCTACATTCATCCTCCCGTCTACCCCCCGTCCACTCCCGGAGTGCCCGGATAGAAATGAAATCCAGAATTCGAGAAGGCGCAATCCTTCTGGCATCAGCGACCGTCCTGCTGATCGCCTTCGAGACCTTTATCCGCCTCCTCTTCCCGCAGGATATCAGGGTCGATCTTCATAACGGCCCTCCCATCGGAATGGACGACAGGACTCTGGGACACGTCAACCGGCCCGGAGCCTACGTGACGGTCACGGGGCCGGAATACAGCGCGGAGTTTCGGGTGAACGCGGATGGGATGAGGGACGAAACGCCGCATCCCTCACCAAAGCCGTCCGGTGTTACACGGATCCTCATCCTTGGCGATTCATTCACCTGGGGCGCAGGAGTGCCGTATCGTGACGCCTGGCCCGTCGTGTTCGAGCGGAAATGCACCGACAGCGGGACCCCGGTCGATGTCATAAAAGCAGGCGTATCGGGATACGATACCAGGCAGGAAGTTCTCTATCTGGAGCGGCTTGTTCCCCTCTATTTGCCCGATCTTGTCGTGATCGCATTCCTCCCGAACGACCTCTTCACGAATCTGCCGGCCGCGGATAACGACTCTCTCGAGGCGACCCGGGCTTCCTCCCAGGATTCACTCCTCGTCAGGAACCAGGGCGACAAGACCTCGGCTCTTCAGGCCGCCATTCTCCTGAAGCGGCTCCTCATCTCCAACGATTATCTCTACACGGCCCTCTACTTCAATACTGACCGCTCCAGGTATTTCACGCTCCCGAAGGACGCCCGTCTTTCCGGGCAGATGGAGATCACCAAGAAGCTCTTTGTGCGCGCGGCGGAGTATTGCAGATCGAAGAGTTCGGGGTTCGCGGTGCTATCGATTCCGCAGGAGGTTCAGGTTCTCATGAAAGCGCGGAATTTCCGGCGGCAGGGAATCGACGTGGACTACATTGACAACGAGATGTCGCTCTTCGCGGCGCAGAACGGGTTCGATTGGTACCCCTCCCTCGAGGATCTGGCGGCGCGGTACCGCGCCCGTTCAGTCGATCTCTATTACCGGCTCGACGGCCATCTGAATACGGCAGGAAACGCCTGCGTGGGGGAAACCTTCTTCCGGCTCTCGCACCTTGTCTCGCGTCACCGCTCGTAGCGGTCGAGCCTGAACTTCTCGCCCAGGTACAGCCTCCGCGCCTCCGGATCGTTCGCGAGAAACTCCGCCGTTCCTGATTTAATGATCTTTCCTTCGAAGAGAAGGTAGGCGCGGTCGGTGATCGAAAGCGTTTCGTGGACGTTGTGATCGGTCAACAGTACGCCGATCCCGCGGTTTTTCAGGTCGTGCACGATCTTCATGATGTCCTCGACGGCGATCGGATCGATCCCCGCAAACGGTTCGTCGAGAAGAATGAACTTCGGATCGGTCGCCAGGGCGCGCGCTATTTCCGTCCTGCGGCGCTCCCCTCCCGAAAGCATGTAGCCCTTGCTTTTTGCCACCTGGGTGATGCCAAAATCCTCCATGAGTTTGGCGCACCGTTTCTTCCTCTCCGCGCCCGGCACACCGGCGAGCTCCAGAATTGCCAGGATATTCTCTTCCACCGTTAGCTTCCGGAAGACAGACGCTTCCTGCGAAAGGTATCCTATCCCCATCCTCGCGCGCTTGTACATCGGCTCGCGGGTAATCTCGCGGTCGTCATAGAAGACGCTCCCGGCCGTCGGCCTGATCATCCCCACGAGCATGTAGAAGGTGGTCGTCTTGCCTGCGCCGTTCGGGCCGAGGAGTCCGACGACCTCCCGCTGTTTCAATTCGACGCTGACATCGTCGACCACGAAGCGCTTCTTGTACCGCTTGCACAATCCGGCCGACCGGAGCGTCGTTGTTCCGTCGAGAGAGGCGGCGTTCACGGCCTGTCGTGTCCCCCCGGCCTTCGCTCGCGCCAGTTGAATCCCGCCAGATTATACTCGGCTTCCCTTTGTCTCACCATTTTTTCGGGGAAATATTGACCTTCGGGACCGGCGTGAATGGAAAGCTTGTTGACTTGCCCTTCTTTAAAGAGGATCGTCACCCGGTCCCCCGAGGCCTTATTGAGGCCGTTTGCCTTCGCGCCGTCAAAGAGCCAGTAGAGACTCGTAGCGGTCCTCTGAACGTCGATGCGTCTGATTTTGTTGTCGGCAAAACCCATTACGATCTCCTGCCCGCTCATCTGGTTGAACCGGGCGGGGTAGGCCGAGTCGGCCCGCCCTACGGCGAAGGCGTCCCCGCGGACATGAATCCGGGATAGCTTTCTTTTGACGAGCCTGATGAAAATGGAATCTCCCGAGACCTGATTCTCCTGCGAGCGGCCCGTGGCGTACCAGACGAACGGGGACTTCCGCAGGATGATGCTGTCGGATTGCGTAAAGAATACACCAAGACCGGCTTCGGCAGCGGTCCCGCCGCGCCTCAGTGCCACGCTGTCGCGTGCCACGAGGCGTTCGGTAGAGTCACTATACGACTCCATGGCGCTGCTCGTGACCACCAGCGTTTCCGGTGGGGCCCCGGAAGCCGTATCGATTCTGACGAGTCTCGGCCGCAGCGTCATCCTGCTGAAGTGCTGTTCCTTGTAGTTCTCGAAGTGGCCCCCCTCGATGAGGGTCCTATTGTGCCTCCCCGTAATGCGCACGCTGCCATCGGCCTCCGAACGCTGATCCCGACGCCAGTATGTCAATTCGCGTGAGGTCAGTACGGATTCAGTATCCTCAAGCATTACGTTTCCCCTGAAGTACGCCTTCTTTTCCTTTGCGAAGTACTTCGCGTATTCCGATGTCAGCGATGTATTCCGGTCCTCCACGGTCACCCGATCGAATGCCTCGGCAATCCGTGCGTTCCCGTCATACGTTCCTCTCGGGGTGAGCATCCTCATATTGCTGTCTACGACAACTACCTCGCCCGAGAGAAACACCATGTTTGCGGCGACATGCTGGATGGCTCGCTTGCATGTCACGACCGTTCCCCCCTGTGTGAACTGGACGTTGCCGATTAATTCCTTTACCTGCTCGCCGTCCACGACTTTCCCGATCAGACTGTCCGCATGGTTCAGTACGACGACGTTACTGCTCTCCTGCGCCCGGAGCCCCGCAGCGGCGGTCAGCACGAGGCACGCCGCACAGGCAGCAGCCTTAGTCATTCGTCCTGGCTTGTCCGGTGACGCGCAGGATCGTGTAATGTTTCAGTCCCTGGTCCGACTCCAGTCCGTGTCCCTGGATATGCTCGCTCGGCGAGACAATGTCGACGAAGGCCGGCGTCGTCACTTTCTGGCTCGCATTCATCCAGAAGAGCTCTTCCGTTCTCAGAGTAGTTCCGCTGTCGGAGACGACCACGACGCTGTCATGAGCCTCAAAATCGTGCGTGACATCGTTGACCCTCCCCTTCCTTGCGGTGAGAACGGAGGTGTGCCGGGCCTGCGAGTCGAAAAAGTCGACCACCACGCCCGAATCGAGATTCGTCACGCGCTGCTCCGCATACATGGCGATGTGACCGGCGTGGAGGATGGCTGTTACCCTGCCGGTGTCGGTGAAGGTGATCGAGGCGTTCCAGCTTTCCTGCGAAGGAAGGTCCTGTACCGAGCCTAACGGGGCGAAGGGGGGTTTTACCTTGTCTTCTGAGCATCCGGCGAGGAGTAGGCAGAGAATGACGATCCCTGCTTCTCTCAAGAAACCTCTCCTCCCAACCCCGCCTTGACCAGCTCATGCAGATGGACGAGGCCGATCGGCCTGTTCCGGTCGTCCACTACTATGAGCTGTGAGATATTGTGCGCCTCCATCTCCTGCAGTGCTACCGCCGCGAGCACATCCCCCATGATCGTTTTCGGGTGCTTCGTCATTACCATCTCGGCGGTGATGCGGGTCATGTCGGTCGTTTTCTGGAGGAACCTCCGGAGATCTCCGTCGGTGATGATCCCGACAAGCGTCTGATCGCCGTCAACGACGCAGGTCGCGCCGAGCCGCTTCGAGGTCATCTCGAGAATGGCATCACGGATGGGGATCGTGCGTCCCACCCTGGGAACCGCATCGTCCTTTACCATGAGTTCCTCGATCTTCAGCAGAAGACGGCGGCCCAGCGATCCGCCGGGATGATAGAGGGCAAAGTCCTCCTTGGTGAAGTTCCTTTGGTCGAGCAGCGCCATGGCGAGTGCGTCTCCGAAGACGAGGGCTGCCGTGCTCGAGGATGTGGGCGCAAGGTCGTACGGGCAGGCCTCCTCCCTCACCGCAGCGTCGAGCACGATGTCCGAAAGCTGGGCGAGCCGTGAATGCGGGTTCCCGACCATCGAGATGATCGGCACTCCGATGCGCTTGAACATCGGAAGGAGGCTCTGAAGCTCGACGGTGTCCCCGCTCTTCGAGATGCAGAGCACCACGTCCTCCTTGCGCACCATGCCGAGGTCGCCGTGAAGCGCATCGGACGGATGGAGGAACAGGGCGGGCGTGCCGGTCGAATTGAACGTGGCTACGATTTTCCGGGCGACGTTTCCCGACTTTCCCATCCCGGTAACGACGACGCGGCCTTTGCACGAAAAGAGAAGCTCTACGGCGTGAGCGAAGGCGCCGTTGATGCGCTGTTCAAGCGCGGCAACCGCCTCGGCCTCGATCCGGACTACCTCTTTTCCCTTACTGATAATCTTCGACGGGTCTTTCATGTTCGTATGAATCGCTTCAGGAATCCCAGCCCCGCCCGGCCCTTCTGCTTGCGGTCCGGTTCAATCGCGCCCGCAACATGGACCTTCGCTCTGAGCTTGTTGTACGTGACGAATGCGTACGTGAGATCCGAGTCGGAATACGAAGGGAGATCCTCGAAGAGCCGGCGCGATTCGAGGGCAATCCTCGGGTCGCGGATATTCTTGTGCAGCATAAGCTCGTTGTAGAAATTCGTCACCGGAATCAGCCGGTTCACTCCCGTCGTAGCGTCATGGAGCCACAGGCGGCGGTCGGGAACGCAGATTGCGAGAGCGAGGTGTTCGGTTGTGCCGGCCGTCGAGTGCATTGGAACCTCACGGACCGCCCTGCCGCACTGCGGACACGGCGAACCGGGCTTCCACGTAGAGTAGGTCCACCTTCGGATTTCGCCGCTCGTTAAGGGGAGCTCTTCGGAGCGTTGGCTGACTATCTCCACAGAGATCTGGCCGTCCATGATTTCGCGAATGGAGATCGAACCCGCGCCGTCTGAGAATTCGATCGATCCGTAGGCGAGCACCGGCGCAAGCGGACTCGAAAAATCGGGCTCGGTGCCGGGGGAGCCGAGGATAATCTCCCCCTCACCGCGCCTTCCTTCACCCAGAACAACCATGTTTTCTATCAGCTCACGGTACTCCCTGTATCCGGGCGCATCGGCGGGAAGTACCCACTCGATGAACTCCCTCTCCCGCGGAAGCAGCTTCCTTGGATAACCAGAGGTGACGCTTGATTCGTCCACACTCAGCCCTCTATCAGATCCTGGGCCTTGAGAATCAGGTCGACCACCTCCCTCACCGCCCCGCGTCCTCCCTTCGCGTCTGCCACGTAATCGACTCGCCCGAGCAGGTTCGGCATCGCATCGCAGGGCGCCGCGCTCAATCCCACCGAAGGAAGAACCGGCAGATCGAGGTCGTCATCCCCGATATAACAAAGCTGTGCTTTCCGGAGTCCATGCCTGAGCTGGACCTGTTTGACGACCAGCGACTTGTCACTGACACCCTGATGGAGCTCTGCAACCCCCAGCTCTTTCGCCCTTCGGGAGGTCGCCTTCGAAGTCCTCCCCGTCACAATCGCGAATTTCAGGCCTTTGCGCCCCCCACGGTCGATCCCGAAACCGTCATGGGCATCGAAGAACTTGTATTCGTTTCCGTCGCTGCCATAAATGATCCGCCCATCGGTCAAGACTCCGTCGACATCCATGATCACCATCCGGACGAGCCTGCATTTCTTCCGGAGATCCTGCTGCGATTCGTGCTTAGATCGCAAGCTTTTCCTTTACGATGTGATCGAGGGTTACAACCTGGCGGAGGAGCCCTTCGAGCCGGTCGAGTCTGAGCTGGCTGGACGCGTCGCTGAGCGCACGGCGCGGATTGGGGTGTGTTTCCACGAAAAGCCCGTCAATCCCGACTGCAACGCCCGCCCTGGCGATAGGAAAAATGAACTCCGGCCGCCCTCCCGTACTGTCGCCACCGCCGGGAAGCTGAACCGAGTGTGTTGCATCGAGGATCACCGGGTACCCGAACTTCCGCATGATGCTGAGCGAACGCATATCGACGACGAGATTGTGGTATCCGAACGTTGCCCCGCGTTCCGTCAAGAGGATATTCCTGTTTCCGGTCGCCGCCACCTTCCCGGCTTGATAACCCATGTCTTCCGGGGCCATGAACTGCCCTTTCTTGATATTCACCGTCTTTCCGGTGCGTCCTGCGGCGCGGAGGATGTCGGTTTGGCGGCAGAGGAATGCGGGAATCTGTAGGACGTCTGCAACTTCGGCCGCGGGAGCGGCTTCATCTGCGGAATGAATGTCGGTGAGGACAGGAACGCCGAGCTCCCTTCTCACTTCTGCGAGGATTGTAAGTGCTTTCCCGGGCTCAAGCCCGGCAAAAGAAGATCCGCTCGTCCGGTTCGCCTTCTTGTAGGATGCCTTGAAAATGAAAGGAGTCCGGAGTTTTCGGGCTATGGTTTGAATGCGCTCGGCGGTCCGAAGCGTCATTTCTCGTCCTTCGACGATACATGGACCAGCGATGAGGACGAGCGGGAGGCCGCCGCCGATTTTAATCTTGCCGATGCGGTCCATTTCGGTGCAAAGTACAAAAATCCGGAGGAATTTCAAAGGAAGATTGCTTCTCTCACCTCTTCGCCGTATGTTCAATGCATGCTGACGGTAAGGGCCTACGCGAAGATCAACCTTGGTCTCCATATTCTCGGGGCCCGAGAGGACGGGTATCATGACATCGAGACGGTGTTCCACCGCATCGATCTCTTCGATGAGCTCGATCTCGCAACGGCTGACGCGATTTCGCTCGAGTGCATACCCAACAGCCTCCCCGCCGACGAGAGAAACCTTTGCTTCGGGGCCGCTCACCTTCTCAAAGAGCGCCTGCGCCACACCGGCGGGGCGTCAATCGTCCTCCGGAAGTGCATCCCAGAAGGCGCGGGGCTCGGGGGAGGGAGCTCGGACGCCGCCGCCACGCTTCTCGGATTGATGCAGCTCTGGGACGCCACTCTACCCCATGAGGTCCTCCGGGGAATAGCTCTTCAACTGGGATCTGATGTGCCGTACTTCCTGAAACCGGGGACCGCCTACGCGACAGGCCGGGGTGAGATTCTCGAGTATTTCCCCCTGGAGGTGCCTTATTGGATTGTCGTCGTCTATCCGAATCTTGCTATTTCTACGGCCTGGGCGTACCGAAATTTCAGCCGCAATGGCGGACGGGATGTTGAAAGCGTCCCGTCTTTGAAGGAGGTTCTCCAACTTGAACTCGCCAACCCTGCAAGGTTGAATGCCCTTCTCCGGAATGATTTCGAGCCTCTCGTCGAGGGCACTCACAGGGTGGTGGCCGAAGCGAAGCGGTTGCTCGTGGATTCGGGGGCCCTCCTGGTGCGGATTTCCGGCAGCGGCTCTTCGGTATTCGGATTTTTTCATGAAGAGACGCGGGCGCGTGAAGCGGCAACGGCGTTCGAAGAGAGGTTTTTCGTCTCGGTCACTCCCCCGTACTTCGAGCCCTTACCCGGATGAGGAAGGCTCGCGCCTCGGGGAGCGCACTCCTTCTCATACTTCCCCCCCTCCTTCTCTGCTTCAGTGTGGCCGTTTCCCAGGTGGCCGCTCCGGATTCAGCAAGACCCGATTCGGCCCGCAGGATACGGCCCGACTCGCTCTCGAAGCCTCTTGCATCAATTCCATTTCTTGGCTCCGTGGACCGGTCGATCGCCCGCGATCGGGTCATCGACGATTCCGTGAGGCATTTCACTCCGTACGAGACTCTCCCCGATCTTCTCCGCCCGCACCCGGGATTCTTCACATTCGATCTGGGAAGTCCCGGTTCGTTTCAGGCGCTGACCCATCAGGGTCTCGGATACCGCGCTATTGCCATTATGAGCGGTGGAATTCTCCTCAATGATCCGTATACAGGTACGGTGGACCTGAACCCGTATCCGTTGGAAGAGATCGGAAGAGTCGAGGTCATTGACGACACCCGCTCGTTCCTGTACGGCTTAAACGGTCCGGCAGGATCGATCAACATCGTTGACGCAAGCCGGCGTGCCGTGCATCCGTACTCCCATATCCGTTACAGCGAAGAGGGCTATGAGTACAGCCTGGTAGACGGGATGATCAGCGAGGACATCATACGCGGACTCAATGTCACTGCCGGCGCCCAGCACACGACCTCGGGCGGGAGATTTGAAAACAGCGATTTCGACTCTTGGTCGGGGCGGTTCAAGGTCAGGTACGACCTGCCGGCGGGGGTGAGCATCTTCGGGTCTGGGTCCTATTACCAGACACGGCTCGACCTGAATGGCGGCATCGATTCAACGACACAGCCGGAATTTCGCTTCGACAGGTTCCAGGCAACGGTGAGGAATACGGATTCTTACGAAAAGCGAACACGTCACGACATCCGTGCGGGACTTGCGGTGAACACGCCCTCCGACTCGGATGCCATCCACCAGATCACCTTCTTCTATTCGAACAATCTGCGGGAGTACCGGGATGAAGAGAACCGGCCTTCATCGAACGGCGTCTTCTATCAACGGAATCAGGAATCACGGTGGTACGGCGCACTTGCGGCGGAACACCGGAAACTCGGGAGTTCACTCATCGATCTCTGCGCAGAGATTCAATCGATCGGCGCGGGCACCGGGCCCCCTGGCTTTGACGCGGGCAGCGTATCACGAACCACCCGCTACGACCTCTACGGGAATTATTCCTTCTCCCCTCGTGAGGGGTTGAGGGCGGCTCTGTACGGCAGGTTCGATCACTATCAGAATCAGGAGCATTTCTCATTCGGAGGCGATGCGCTTATCGGGCTGGATGAACGGTTCGGGATCTTCGGCGGGGTGTCGCAGTCGTACCGTTTTCCGACGCTTCAGGAATTAGACGCTTCCTCTCTCCTTATCGAGTCCCTTACCGACGCGACTGCGGAGCGCCATCGTTTGATGGAGGCGGGGATTCGTTCGACCCTGGACCAAGGCTACTTGCTCGAGGCCAGGGCATTCCATCGAACGATCGATGACCCGATCGTACTGGTCGCACAATCAACGTCAGGCGGTTCTCCCCGGTACGCCTTCTCCCGCGCCGGCTCTCTCACCCTCAGAGGGTTTGATGGAAGGGTTTCGCTCCGGCTCGGAAGTTTCTCCATTGAAGGAGCGGCGCAGTATGTCGGAAGCCCGGGGATCGATGCGATCGATTCCGACTTCCCGTCATGGAGCGGATCGGGGGGAGTGTATTTCTGGGATTTCCTGGCGGGGGGCCATCTCAACCTCAAACTTGGCGTTAGGGGGAGTTTTTTCTCGTCATTCCGGGGGAGGGGTTACTCGGAACAGGAGGAGGTCGACATCCCGGCGACCGATCCCATGACGATAGATGCCGCAGGGACCGCGGATCTGGTTCTCATCGCCCGCCTCGGCAATGCGTACGTGCATTTCCTCTGGGAAAACCTCTCCGACAGGCAATATGTCATGCGTATTTTTTACCCCATGCCGGACCGGTCGATCCACTTTGGAATCAGCTGGGACTTTTTGGATTAGAACCTCCTTTTTTGTACAATCGACCCAAGAAAGGGGCCTAACATGGAACAGATTATCGTGCAACCTCCGCCGATGCACCCAGCAGGAACGGCATACGCCGGGTTCTGGAGACGCTTTGTCGCCTATCTGATCGACAAGCTCATCATTTCAACCTTCGCCTGCATTATCATTCTTCCCTTCATCGCAATCGTTGGCCTGGGGACACTGGCGAACAACGACTACGACTCCTCCTCCTCGACAGGACTCGTCTTTGCGTTGATCGGCGCGTACTTCGGGCTCGTGATAATGCTTGTGATCGCCGACTGGCTCTATTTCTCGTTGATGGAGTCGAGAAAAGGTGCCACGCTCGGAAAGATGGCGATGAAACTGAGGGTGACCGATATGAGCGGTCAGCCGGTCTCGTTTGCGCGCGCATCCGGGAGGTACTTCGGAAAAATCCTCTCGGGCCTGATACTCGGTGTCGGATACATGATGGCCGGCTGGACGCAGCAGAAACAGGCGCTTCATGACATCTTGTCCGGCTGCCTCGTCGTTACAAAACCCTGACCGTCGGTCCTTCCTCTCAGGATCACTAAACTATTCCTGACCGCGCATCGCATTCGAATCGTTCGTTCCGCCTCTCCGCGCCAGTGCGCTGATTAAACTGGTGTCACGGTCCATACCGTGACACCGGCACGTAAGCTGTAGGCGCCGGCTGTATCCGGCGTTCTTTTCCGCCCAAATCCCCCTCCGATTCGTTGCCATTTCCACGCTCATTTGATATATTAATGAAAAACAATGGCCATGCAGATCGCTCCGTTCGTCTTCAGGACGAAGTTCGACCAGACCGTCCTGCTGGGGAGGAAAGCAGCCAACGCCCGGGAGTTGCTCGATGGCATCCGGTCGTGTCCGGATTCGTGCATCTATTACCACACGCATAAGTTTCTTCAGCAGCACCATTATCTTTCACCCGAACCTCCGAACGATTTCGCCTACTGGACGTCGAACGTCCTGAACGAGCAGGCCCTCGGCGAGATCCTTTCAAGCGTAGATATTATTCAGTTCAACACCATCGCGGATCTCAGGGCCCGGTTCGCCGGAATTCTTGAACAGCATGTCAACTCGTCCCGCCGGGTCTCCGAGGCTCCGGCCGGGGAGGAGTTCTATTTCATGGGTTCCCGGACATTCGTGCTCGATACCCCCCACACGGCTTCCACGCTGCAGGAATTCGCCGAAGCTCTCCAGGCCGTCAGCGTGCATTCGTTGTACTACCACGTCTTTGATGCCCGTCTGAGGCTCGAACGCGAAGAAAACGACTTCTCGGAGTGGTTCAGGGCGCTCGGACGGGGGGTCCTTGCCGACCAGATGCTGAAACTGGACCCCTATACTCAGACGCTTGAGGGATTGCGCAGACGCATCATTCAGCTGGTGAAACACCATGATCAGGATTGACGACTACGGGCCGATCGTCGGCCCCAGCTACCTGGAAGAGCTCCGGCTCCTCGCCGGAATGCTCGGAGGAAGAACGGTCCAGAACATCAATTCAACGGCCGTCGGCGGCGGGGTTGCCGAAATTCTCACCAGGATGGTTCCGCTCCTCAACGAACTCGGCGTTCATACCCGCTGGGACGTCATCAAGGGAGACGACCGCTTCTTCGTCATCACCAAAAACATTCATAACGCGCTCCACGGCGCCGCGATCGATCTCTCCCCCGACGACCAGAAATACTTCCGTGAAGTCAACGAAAGCAATGCGGCGCAGATGGAGCTCAACGGCGATTTCGTCTTCGTCCACGACCCCCAGCCGATCGGCCTCATCGAGCACCGGAGGAACAACGGAGATCACTGGATCTGGAGGGGCCACGTGGACTTCTCGAGGCCGCACCTAGCCGTCTGGAATTTCCTCGCCGGGTATGTGAACCGGTACGATACCGCGGTGTTCTCCGCCCCTTCGTTTGCGAGAGAACTGGCGATCAGGCAGGTCCTGATCGCCCCTTCGATCGACCCCCTGAGCGATAAGAACAAGGAGCTTCCGCAGGAGACGGTGGACGAGGTGTTCCGCCGCTTCGGGATCGACCGCTCCCGGCCCGTGGTCACGCAGATCTCGAGATTCGATTATCTCAAGGATCCGGTCGGCGTGATCAGGGCCTACAAGATGGTCAAACGGTACATCAACGCGCAGCTCGTCCTCGCCGGGGGGGGCGCCACAGACGATCCCGAAGGGCCGAAGATCATGGAGGAAGTGCGAAACGAGGCTGCCGGAGACAAAGACATCTTCGTCCTGTTCCTCCCCCCGGCGAGCGACATCGAGATCAACGCCCTGCAGCGCGGATCGACGGTCGTTCTGCAAAAATCTCTCCGTGAGGGCTTCGGGCTGACGGTATCGGAGGCGATGTGGAAGTCGAAGCCCGTCATTGCATCCGCCGTCGGGGGTATCCCCCTGCAGATCGCCCATAAGTATTCGGGCATCCTTACCCACAGCATCGACGGTACCGCGTACTGGATCAAGCAGCTCATCAACGAGCCGGAATATGCGAGAGCCCTCGGCGCCAACGGGCGCGAGCATATCAAGAACAATTTCCTGATCACGAGGCACATCAAGGATTATCTGATCGTCTTTATTTCGCTTCTTCACGATGGCGACCTCGTTACGCTCTGATCAATCCGCTTCACACCCCGCCTGATGCCGGTGAGCACAAAGGAGCCCTCCGAACGTAGGTTGGTCGTCGTGTCGAACAGGCTTCCGTTTACCATCAGCGGGGAGCGGGGCGAATTGAACTTCATCGAGAGCGTCGGCGGAGTGGCGACGGGGCTCCGCACATTCCTCGCCTCCCTTCACGAATCGCAGGGACCGGTGTCGCGCTACGTCTGGGTGGGGTGGCCGGGGACCACGATCGGGGAGGAACTGAAGAGCGCCGTGAAGGAGAAGGCCCTCGCGGAGTACCGGTGTTTTCCTGTCTTTCTCACGGAGCAGGAGGTCGACAACTTTTACCAGGGGTTCTGCAACAAGACCATCTGGCCCCTTTTCCACTATTTCCCCGGGCTCGTTCAGTACGACCCCGAGTTCTGGAACACGTACCGGAAGGTGAATGAGGCGTTCTGCGAAACGCTCCTCGACTTCCTCCAGCCGAACGACATCGTCTGGATTCACGACTACCACCTGATGCTCCTCCCCGGGCTCCTGCGGGCGCGCTTTCCGCGCACGCCCATCGGGTTCTTCCTCCACATTCCGTTTCCGACCTTCGAGATCTACCGGCTTCTCCCCGGTTCGTGGCGGAAAGAAATTCTCGAAGGGATGCTCGGGGCAAGCCAGATCGGATTCCACACGTACGATTACATGCAGGATTTCCTCCGCTGCGCGCTGAGGATTCTCGGCTGCGAGAACAACATGGGTGAAATCCTCCTGAACGACCGCCTTGTAAGAGTCGGAACGTATCCGATGGGAATCGATTTCCAGAAATTCAACTCCGCCGGGGCGAGCCCCGAGGTTCAGCAGGAGAAGGATGAGCTCCTCAAGTCGCTCGGCGCTTCGCGCGTCATCCTCTCGGTCGACCGGCTCGATTATTCCAAGGGCATACTCAACCGCCTGAACGGCTTCGAGGCCCTTCTCCAGGAGGGAGAGCAGTGGAAGGGAACTGTCACGCTCGTCGCGGTCGTGGTTCCTTCACGCATCGGCGTGGGCGATTACGAGCAGATGAAAAAGCAGATCGAGGAGCTGGTGGGGAAGATCAACGGGAAGTTCGGCAGCGTCTCGTGGACCCCGATTATCTACCAGTTTAGGTCCCTCCCATTCACGTCCCTCGTGGCAATGTACGCCGTCAGCCATATCGCGCTGGTGACTCCTCTCCGAGACGGCATGAACCTCATCGCCAAAGAGTATATTGCGAGCCGGACGGATAAGACGGGCGTCCTGATCCTGAGCGAAATGGCGGGAGCGGCGAAAGAGCTCGGCGAGGCGATCCTGATCAATCCCAATAACCTGGGAGAGATCTCCTCGGCGCTTCATGAGGCGCTGGAGATGCCGCTGGAGGAACAGATCCGCAGAAACCAGGTCATGCAGAACCGCCTCCAGCGATACACAGTGGTACGGTGGGCGACAGACATCCTCCAGGAGCTGGCCACGGTCACCCGCCGGGAGGAATCGGTCTTTGCCAATCTCCTCGGCGCCAAAGGGAGGGCGGAACTCGCCCAACAATACAGGGGCGCACAGCGCCGGGTGATGTTTCTCGACTACGACGGAACGCTCGTCCCGTTCGCCCGGAGGCCGGCCCTGACCAGGCCCACGGAGGAGCTCCTCAGGATCCTGCGGTCGCTCGGAGAAGATGCGAGAAATGAAACGATACTGGTGAGCGGCCGGAAGAAGTTCGACCTTGAGGACTGGTTTGGGTCGCTTCCGATGGGGCTCGTCGCCGAGCACGGCGCATGGATCAGGGAGCGGGGCGGTGAATGGAGAATGCTCAAGCCCCTCACAGGGGACTGGAAACCGAAGATTCTGCCTATACTAGAAACGTATGCGGATAGATTCCCTGGATCATTCGTTGAAGAGAAAGAATACTCGCTCGTCTGGCACTACCGGGCCGTCGATCCGGAAGCAGGGAAGCAGGCTGCGATGGAGATGATGGACGACCTCCAGCGGTTTACTTCGAACATCGATCTGCAGGTGGTGCAGGGAAAGAAGATCATCGAGGTCCGGAACACGGGCATCAACAAGGGGATGGCCGCCCTTCACTGGCTGACGAAGGAACAGTTCGATTTTGTGATGGCGATCGGAGACGACTCCACCGATGAAGACCTGTTCGCGGTCATGCCCGAGAATGCGCGCCCGATCCGTGTCGGCCTCGGACGAACGAAGGCCCGCTCAAACCTTCACTCTCCCAAAGAGGTGCTCCAGCTCCTCTCAAGCCTGTTACGGGACGGAGAATGAAACGCTACGAGCTCAAGAAACCCCCCGACGGATTGCACATCGTTCACCCCCAGCAATTCCAGATCGACTATAAGAGCCAGCTGAATGCCGCCCAGCACGCCGCGGTGACCTCCGTGAACGGACCCCAGCTCGTCATCGCGGGCGCCGGAACGGGGAAAACGCGGACGATCGTCTACCGCGTGGCATACCTGGTGGAGCTTGGCGTGAGGCCCGAGCACATCCTCCTGTTGACCTTCACACGGAGAGCCGCCCAGGAGATGCTGCGCCGGGCCTCGATCCTTCTCGATCACCGGTGCGAGCGGGTGGCCGGCGGAACATTTCACTCGTTCGCAAACTCCGTGCTGCGCAAGAATGCGCAATTGCTGGGGTACGACAGAAGTTTTACGATCCTCGATCAGGGCGATGCGGAAGACGTGATCAACCTTCTCCGGACGCGCCGCAAGCTCGACACCCGCGACAGGCGTTTCCCGAGAAAGGAGACCCTGTACGATCTCTACAGCCGCGCCATCAACACCGTGACGGAGGTCGAGAGAATCCTCGCGGCGGATTACTCTCACTACCTCGAGGACCTGCCCGAAATCCTCGCGCTGTTCGCGGAGTATGTCGGTTACAAATCGTCCCACAATCTCATGGATTACGACGATCTCCTCCTGAACCTCGTGCGCCTCCTGAAGGAACACGAGCCTGTCCGGGGAGAGATATCGGGGAGGTACCGCTACATCATGGTCGATGAGTATCAGGACACGAACAGGCTTCAGGCCGACATCGTATCTCTCCTCGCCTACAAGCACAAGAACCTCATGGTCGTCGGCGACGATTCCCAGTCCATCTATTCGTTCCGCGGGGCGACCATCCGGAACATCCTGGAGTTCCCCGAGGCGTTTCAGGGGTGCACGATAACCAAGCTGGAAGAGAACTACCGCAGCACGCAGGCGATTCTCAACGTCGCGAACGAGATTCTGAAGCGGGCTTTGGATTAGCAGAATGCCCCCTTCCGTGCGCCACAAGTTTCCGAAGAATCTCTACACGAACAAATCCGGCGGCTCCCTCCCTCAGCTCGTCGTCGCCGAGAATGAGAACAACCAGTCAAAATTTGTCGTTCAGAAGATACTGGAGCTGCGCGAGCAGGGGGTTCCGCTTGAGGAGATCGCGGTCCTCTTCCGCTCCTCGTTTCTCTCGTTCGACCTCGAGCTCGAGCTCGCACGGTCGAACATCCCCTTCGTGAAGTTTGGCGGCTTCAAGTTCATCGAGACCGCTCACGTCAAGGACATGATCGCGTATCTCAGGGTGCTTGAAAACCCGAGGGATGTGGTTTCCTGGAACCGGATCCTGCTCCTCATTCCGGGGATCGGGCCGAGATCGGCGGAAAAAATCATCGACGACGTCCTGGCACGCCGTTTGGGCGATGCGTCCTCCTTCTGGGCAGAGTACAAATCGTACCCTCCTGCCGTCAAGGATGTCTTTGAGCTCCTGAGGTCGATCAGTTCGGCCCGTTACCCCCCTGCGGACAAAGTATCGCGCATCGTCACCTACTACCATCCGATGTTTCGCAAGCGCTATGATGACCACTCGAAACGGAAGAAGGATCTGGAGGCGTTCGAGAACATCGCCGCGCGGTACGACGACGTGGGTACCCTTCTTACCGATCTGGCGCTCGAGCCCCCCAACGAGAGCATCGCGGACCTGGAGTCCCCCGGAAAGGAAGAGGAATATCTCGTCCTTTCGACCATCCACAGCGCCAAGGGCCTCGAATGGAACAGCGTATTTTTGATCTACGCGCTCGACGGACGATTCCCTTCGTCAAGGGCCGCCGAGGACGTCGCAGAGATGGAGGAAGAGCGCCGGCTGATGTATGTGGCCTGCACCCGGGCGAAGGAACATCTCTTCATCACCTATCCGGTCAATATCTACGACCGGGAGACGGGGATGATCCTGACAAAGCCTTCGAGGTTCCTGGAAGGGCTCGACGAGAAGCTCATCGAGCCGTGGGTGGTAGGGGGCGAGCAACTCTAGCCAGTACCGTAGGTGCCGGCATTTGCCGGCGTACCACACATCGCCGCCGGCAAGTTGATATTCATCGATCGTTCGTTCCGCTGCTCTGCGGCGGAACGCATCTTCGGGCGCACCGCGCCCCCTGAACTGGTGTCACGGTCCACACCGTGACACCAGAAGGGATGTTTCAGGCGCCGGCTTTAGCCGGCGCACCTCGCATCCTAGCCATAAGGTGAAGGCAAACACTATGAATAACGGAATGGCTAATCCAAAGGATGTTATGGAGCTTCGTACCCGGTTTCGGGGAGCCCTTCTCCGGCCGGGCGAAGACGGCTACGATGAGGCCCGCCGCATCTGGAACGGCGCGATAGACCGGCATCCGGCCCTCATCGCGCGCTGCGCGGGAGCCGACGACGTCGTCGAAGCGGTCCGGTTCGCGCGGGAGCATGAGCTCCTGGTTTCCGTTCGCGGCGGAGGTCATGCAGTTGCCGGCTACGCCGTGTGCGAGGGGGGAATGATGATCGATCTCTCACATATGAAATCTGTGCGAGTCGATCCGCAAGCCCGCGTCGCCCGGGCCGCGGGGGGAATGCTCTGGGGAGAGTTCGATCGTGCAACGCAGAGGTTCGGGCTTGCCACCACGGGAGGCGTGATCAGCCATACGGGGATCGGCGGCCTCACGCTTGGCGGTGGACTCGGTCACCTCATGCGCAAGCACGGTTTGACTGTGGATAACCTTCTCTCCGTTGATCTCGTCAATGCCGAAGGAAAACTTGTACACGTGGATGAGCGGAGCGATGACGACCTATTGTGGGGATTGAGAGGCGGAGGCGGGAACTTCGGGATCGCAGCAGCTCTGGAGTACCGGCTCCATCCGGTGGGTCCGCTCGTGCTCGGCGGACCGATCTTTTGGCCGATTACGGATGCACCCGCAGTGTTGAGATTCCTCCGCGATTTCGCGCCCGCGGCTCCCGACCAGCTTGGCATCACCATTGCTCTCCGGCTTGCGCCGCCCATGCTATTCCTTCCCCCTGAACAGTACGGTAAGCCGGTGATCGGGCTCGTGCTCATATGGGCGGGTGACATTTCAGAAGGACAGCGAACAATCGCCCCTCTGCAAAGGCTCGGTTCCCCTATTGCCGATGTCGTCCGGCCGGCTCCGTATCTGTTTTTTCAATCAATGTTGGACGGCGGAGCGCCTCATGGGATGCATTACTATTGGAAGTCGCACCGGTTGCGCGCCCTCTCTGATGAGGTAATCGATGTGCTGGTGAGCCGGATCGGATCGATCACGTCCCCCCTTTCACAGATCAGCGGGTGGGCAGTGGGAGGAGCTGCTTCCCGGGTTGACCCCGAGTCGACGGCAGTCGGAGAACGCGAAGTCGGATTCGAGGTAAACATCATCGGTGCGTGGCCTCCCTCCAACCCCGAAGGAGAGCGCCATACCGCGTGGGTGCGCGACGGCTGGGAGCAGCTTCGCCCCCACAGCTCCGGAGTCTACGCAAATTTCCTGTCCGACGAAGGACCGGCAGGAATTCAGTCGGCGTTTGGAATGCGGCTGAAGAGACTGGTCGCCCTCAAGAACCGCCACGATCCTACTAACTTCTTCAGGATGAACGCCAACATCCCGCCGGCTGCCTAGATTCAGCTACCCTTTCGATAGATTCTTCGACAACACCAGCCTCCGGTACAACACGCTCGAGAGCCAAATCCCATTCATTAGAAAAACATTGAGGAGAAAATACCCGTCGAGCGCGTTGAACCACGAACAGAACCCCAGCAGGGCGTACTCTGTCCCGAAGCCCATCAGACCCGACAGTCTGAGCCCGAGCCGGTCGGAATACCACACCGGAAGGTGGGTTTCATCGAATGATTCTCCCCTGCACCACCGGTCGATTCTGATCATCAGCCGGTCCTGCCACCCATAGACGATCTGGAACCATTCCTGGAGGCGGAGCGCTACCGGGTCGCCGCCGGCATCCTCACCCGTGACTTCCTCGCTGATGCGGTTCAGCTCATAGCGGTTCTGCAGATGAAGGAATGACGCCTGATAGAAGACATGGTAGGAGACGCGCAGCGTGATGCCGAGGAGCGAGAGGATTCCGAACCACACCGTTGTCGCATTCGTGTGTATCCGGTACACCGCGTGCGTCAGCGCGGCGAATACGACAATGTTGACGGCCACATCTCCCAGCGAATCGAGGAATCTCCCCCGTCGGGAATAGAGGTTTTTCGCCCTCGCGAGCTGACCATCTGCATCATCGAGGATATCCTTCAGTACGATGAGCACCCCGCCCGCGGCGATGGCTGCGGGAGTCCCGATCCAGTATGCGCCCCCCGCCTCAAAGCCCGCAACGATCGCGAGGAGCGTCACGTGGTTCGGCGTGAGCGTCGTCGGATACACCAGCCAGACGAAGAGAGCGGCGATGGGGCGCAGTATGAGCACATTGATGAGCTCGTCGGAGTAGAAAGCATCCGACTTCAGCGTCTGCCGGTAAAGCGATTGGAGATCCGGGCGGTTCATGACGCTCCTTCCCTGGCCAGCAGGATCTTTTGCAACAGCAGGCCCGCCAGCAGCCAGGCGTTGAGGGCCAGGGCTGTAAAGCGGCAAAAGAGAGGTATTTCCCCGTAGAGCGCGCAGAGTATGAGGATCGTTCTGTTTGTGCTCGGGCCCAGAAAACTCCAGAGTCGTATCATGAATGCCCGGTTGCTCTGGGTTCGGCAGGATGGAAGGAACCTGCCGATGGTCCGCTGAACCCGGTTGTATGAAAGGTAGGACCGAAGAAGGAAGATGCGCACTTCCCCTCCGCCCTGCGAGCGGAGCCGTGCGATCTCTCTCGTGAAGCGCTCAATTTCGGAGTCGGCAAAATCCTTCTCTCCTCGTTCGGCCGAAAGGAATTCGCTCTGATAGTGGTCGAAGACGATCGCGTGGAGGGTACTGCTGATGCCGGCGGCGATCACAAGCGGCCACGAGGAATTGCCTTCGGCTTCCAGGCCGAGGCCGAGGCCCATAAAAATGGCAATCCCCGAAAGATAATCGGCGCTCCCGTCGAGCACCCGCCCCATGAGCGTGCCGCTTTGCTGGACCCTGGCAAGCTGACCGTCGGCACAATCGAGAATATTCGCCGCCGCGTAGAAGATCGCGCCTTCAGCGAACCCTGCCTGACTCCCGGTAGAAAATCTCCATGCGGCCGCCAACCCGGCGGCGAGGGAGAGCATCGTCACCTGGTTGGGGGTGACGGGGAAACTCGAAATTCCCTTCACGAGGAGGTACGCGATGGGCCTGTAGAAGAGAAGATCGATCAGCTCTTCCGAGGCGGGGAGCTTCAGCGATCTCCGGTACTCGCCTCCTGAGCGGCCGGTCGTGCTCAGAAGGGGAATTCCTTCTCGTACCACTCCTTCGTCAAATCCATCCAGAAGAAAAGCCCCTTCCACCTTCCAAGCGGCGCATAGTGCCGCTCGATCGCCCTGTCGGTGGTCTTTCGTCCCTTCCTGTGGATCTTGAAGAACTGTTTCCTGCACCAGCTGTCGATCGCGAGGTGCTCATAGTGTCCGAGAAGCCTGAGGATGTTTCCCGCTGCGTACGGCCCGACCCCCTTGACTGAACTGATTCGCTCGTACAGCTCCGAAGGGGGGAGTTGCACCCGCCTCCAGGCCTCGATGTCGAGTTCGCCTGAGGCGACCCGGCGCGAGAGCTCAAGAAGATATGGCGAGCGGTATCCGGCCCGCACGTCCGTCCTGAGGAACTTTTCGGTGGACGAAGCGAGCGCCTTCGGGGTGGGAAAGGTAAACTTCCCTTCGCCTGCGGGCGAACCGAGTGTCCGGCAGAGGTTGCCGACCATCGACTGGGTGAGGGCCCAGCTGCAATTCGTGGTGCATATCATCTTGACGACGTCTTCGAAGACGGTCGGAGACCGAAGGAGGCGGCCGGCGCCCGATGAGGAGACCCAGCGGAATCCTTTTTGCCTGCGGGCGAGCCCGTAAAACTCCGAATAATCCTCCTGAAGGCGCAGGCACGATCGCACGATCACGACAGTTTCCTTTTTTTCCCCGTCGCCGAGAGACTGAACTCCCGGAAGTTCGATTGTAAGTCCTCCGTCCGGGCGAGCCGTGATCGAGAGGACTACAACCCTTCCTCCGGCAAGCTCGATCGCCAGTTCGAGCGAACCCCTCCCTTCGGCAACGCCGAACGGAGTGAGCGTGCACCAGCCGTGACTGAAGACCGTTCTCCTGAAATCAAAATCGGCGGGTACCGCGAGGCCGATCTTCATCGCCCGAGAGCTTCTCCGAGATGATCGAGGAGTTTTCTGTTCGTGGGATACTGCTGTATCGCCCGTTGAAGTGTGAGCATGGCCTCTTTGGGTTTCATCCTGTTCAGCGCACGGCGGAGCAGGTGGTGCTTGCCGGTGTCGCTCCCGAAGAGGAGTTCCTCCCTGCGGGTTCCCGACTCCGGGATGTTGATTGCGGGGTAGATCCGTTCGTTCGAGAGGTCGCGGTCGAGCACGAGTTCCATATTCCCCGTGCCCTTGAATTCCTGGAAGATGAGTTCGTCCATGCGCGAGTTGGTTTCGATCAGCGCGGTCGCAATGATCGTGAGCGAGCCCGCCCCCTCGAGAGCCCGCGCCGAGCCGAAGACGCGCTTCGGAATTTCAAGCGCCCGGATGTCGACGCCCCCGGACATCGTGCGGCCGCTACTTTTCTGAGCGGCATTGAACGCCCGGCCCATTTTCGTGAGCGAGTCGAGAAGAAGAACCACGTCTTTGCCGGTCTCAACGAACCGCTTGGCATACTCCAGAACGAGCTGCGCTATCCGCACGTGGCTGTCGCGGTCGCTGTCGCTCGAGCTTGCGAAGACCTCTCCTTTGACCGTTCGTCTCATGTCGGTCACCTCTTCCGGACGTTCATCCACGAGGAGGACCATCAGATGTATCTCGGGGTTGCTCGAGGCGATCGCGGCGGCGAACTGCTGCATGAGGACCGTCTTACCCGAGCGGGGCGGCGCCACGATCAGCGCTCTTTGGCCCTTCCCGACCGGGCAGAGGAGATCGACAACGCGCATGGAGGCTGCCGAGCCGGCGCCGGTGAGCTTGATCCGCTCATTCGGATCAACCGCCGTCCGCCGCGAAAACTCCTCGACATACTTCCACTCATCGGTGGGGAGTCCGTTGACCGTGCGGACGGCGGCGGCTTCCGATTTTCCTCTCTCGCCGCGCTTCATGGTGTACTCGAGGAAGCAGGCATTCCGCAGCGCGAGCGCCGTGATCATCGACGGAGGAACGAACGCGTCGTCCGGATTCCTGTCGAGTTCGATGGAGAGGGTGCGGAGGTAACCGCCCCGCCGCCCGTCCATCTCCAGGATCCCCTTGCGAAGAGGTTCAGTCATTTTTTGCATTCAGTGCATTTTTCATATATTCTACTCCCTCACAATTTAAAGGTACACACTGTGAAGACTTCGGCCGTGCAGATCTTCATCCTGCGCCTTGCGATTGGCGCGTTATTCCTCAGTCTCGGTATCGGCAAGATCCGGAGCGGATGGCTGAACGGTCCGGAGGACCTCAATCAATCTCTTAACAATTTCCGCCAGCACGCTACGGGCCTTCAGATGGAATACCTCGACCGGGTGGCGATCCCCTACTCCGGCGTGTGGACCAGAATCATGGCGATCGCCGAGACGTCGCTCGGAGTTTCCCTCCTCATCGGACTGTTGACGAGGCTTTCGACGCTTCTCGGGATCTTCATGGTCCTGAACTTCCATGCGGCGACGGGAAATCTTTTCTCACTGAATTTCTTCGGAAGTCCCTGGGCCGCCCTCCTCATCGCCTCACTTCTTGTCGTCTTTCTCGCCCAGGGCGGACGCTGGGGGGGTCTCGACGCCCTGTTCGCCGGCTCAAGTTCGAAGAGCATCCTCTGGTGAGGACCCTTTGCCGGGCCTCAGAATTCGGGGGGATGCTCGATGTCCATCTCGAGCTTTAACGACTGATTAGCGTAAATGACCGTTTTCCGGGTTGCGGGAATCTGGATGTCCCAGTCCCCCATGGCGTTCTTGACGACCGAACCCCAGAGTTTTCTGATCTTCCACGAAGTAAATTGCTCCCAGAACACCCAGCCAAAGTATGCCACCGTGCCGTCGAGATAAAACGCCGGAACCCGCTCTCCCGGTTCCACCTTCACATCGCCGACCGCCGTGGGGATGTACCCGCTGCGCTCCATCTCCTCGACGAAGAGAGAGACCACGTTCCTTCCCTCGTACATGAGGTCGTGCTTTGCGCGCTTGACGGTCCGACCGTCGATAACTGCCCGGAGCGCATCCCTAAGGCGCTCCTCCGATTGGTTGCTCATCCCCGGTGCACTGTCCTTCGGTGGGGTTGAATTGCCGGGGGATTGGCTCCGCGGATCGCGGAGCAGGTACATGGTGAGAGATACCGGAGATTGATGCAGTTCCTCACTCCGCCACTAACGTAGGTATCTCTCACTTCATTTGCAAATCAGTCCGTGAGAGTAGCGCTGCTTCACTTGAATGAGAGAGAGCGCCGTCGTGCCGGCTCCTGCCCCTGAAAAGACGGCATCGACCGCGCTCTTCTATGCCGACCGGTTCCTCGATCACGACACCGGCCCGGGCCATCCCGAGCGCGCCGACCGGCTCCGGTCCGTGGTCAGGTCTCTTCGTGACACAGGGCTCTGGGCGCAGGTGCAGCACATCGCGTTCGATCCTGCGGATGAAGAATCCCTCCTGAGGGTCCATACGCATGACCACGTCCGCTTCGTCCGGGATTCGTGCCGTAAGGGCGTGACGGTCCTCGATTCGGGTGATACGCATGCCTCAAAGGAATCGTACGACGTGGCGCTCGCTGCCGCCGGAGCCGTCACCGCGGGGGTCGATGCGGTCATGAACCGGCATGCGCGGAACGTGTTTTGCGCCGTGCGGCCTCCGGGGCATCACGCGGAGCGCGAACAGGTGATGGGCTTCTGCCTCTTTAATAACGCCGCCGTCGGAGCGCGCCACGCTCAGCGCGTTCATGGCGCCGGACGGATCGCCATCATCGACTGGGACGTGCACCATGGCAACGGAACGCAGGAAATCTTCTACGAAGACCCCTCGGTGTTCTATATCAGCACTCACCAGTATCCGTTCTACCCCGGGACCGGCGCCCGGTCCGAACGGGGAAGCGGCAAGGGAGAGGGAACGACCCTGAATGTCCCCATGGCTGCCGGGACCGCCGAAGATGTGTACGTTGCCGCATTCAGAGATGAGATCCTCCCCGAGGTCATCCGCTATCGCCCCGAATTGATTATCATCTCCGCGGGGTTCGATGCTCACCGCGACGATCCCCTCGCAAACATCAATCTCACCGAGGATTCGTTCGCCCTCCTCACATCCATGGTCAAGGAGTCTGCCTCGGAGGCCTGCGGCGGTAGAATCGTCTCTCTCCTCGAAGGCGGGTACAATCTCGACGCTCTGGCGCTGAGCGTTGACCGCCACCTTCGGACACTGATGGAACCGGATTCTTGACTTTCAGGGGGTTCTTCTGTACCATGAAAATGGATGATGCTTACGATGCAGAGCGATGAAGCGGCCTTCTACACCGGGCCGTTTTTCTTCAATGTCTGCTCCGCCGGGGCCCGCCTTCTCAGCGGCATGACCATCGCGGTCATGCTCCTCGTCATCCTCGCGCTTCTCGTTCCCTTCATGACCGACGCCACGTCTTTTTCCTACATCCGGTCCGCGCTTGCCGCCGAGAGGCTGATCGAAGAGGCTGTCAGGAGAGTGATTCCCACCCGGCTTGAGGGGAAGGATGTGACGAAGTGGATCATCCTCGTTGTGATGTTCATACTGAGCGGGTCATTCAGCCGCTCGGGAGAGCGCTTTCACAACCGGGCGGAATATCTCCGTTACAAGGCAAGCCTCGAAGAGTTCAAGGGCAGGATGCACCTTTCCAACAGTTCCGTCATTCTCACTCCGCTGAATCAGAAACTGGAGGAACTGAAAACGGTCAAGAGAAAAGACCGGGAACAGCTCCTCAGAGAGTTCGCGGAGACCAAAAAGAGGCTCGATGAGATGGGGAAGGATCTGGCGTTTCTCTCCATCGATGTGATCGACTCGATGGGATTGAAGAACGGCGAAGAACGGGCGGCGGTCGAACACGACTTCAGGGAATACAAGCGTTTCGTGGAAGGGAAGCTGGCGGCCTCAGGCTGCCTGAAGGCGACCTGGACGCCGGACGGGGTGATGACGTGCTTTACCACCGTCGATGCCGCTGTCCGCGCCGGCCGCGAAGTCATTCAGGGGCTCGACGACTTCAACCGGTCGGTGAAAACGATCAGGGGAGTGTTCGGGGTGCGGTGCGGCGTCAACTCGGGCTTCGTCTACTTCGACGACGCCCTTCCACTCGAGGAGGTGAGCGATCGGGTGATCGACGTCGCCGCGCATATTCAAAAAAAGGCGAGGCCGAATACCGTCAGCGTCGCCAAGCCCGCCATCGAGCCGCTCAACGAGCGGTCCGGATTTGAACCCGCGGGGATGGTCGTCGACGGATATGAAGTGTACGAGTGGAGAAAGCAGTAGTCGGCCGCTGATCAGGAAGAGCGTTTCCAGACCGTCCCGTCTTTCTTGTCCTCCAGAACGATTCCCAACCGCGCCAACTCGTCGCGGATTTTGTCGGAGAGCGGCCACAGCCTCTGAGCCCTGACCTCGCGCCGGAGGTCGATGAGCGCCTGGATCAGCTCCGGCTCGAGCGATGGAGCCGATCCTGCCGGTCCCGCCAATCCTGATTGACCGGGGCCCCCGGCCGGAAGAATGCCGAGGATCGTCCCGCCCAGCTCGTCGAACAGCCCCGCGGCCTGTGCAAGATCTTCGGTGCGCATCGTGCCGGCTGAGAGCGCGTTGTTCACCTCCCGGCTGAAATCGAACAACACTGCGATCGCCTGGGGCGCGTTGAAATCGTCCTCCATCGCCTCATGGAATTTTTTTCTGACAGCCTCAGCGTCGATTCTTGAAACGCGTCCGGATGCATCCGGGCCCCTCCCGTCGGGCTTCTTCGCCAGTTCCGAGCGGATGTTTCTTACCGTATTGGCGAGTTTCTCCAGTCCCTTCGCCGCGCCCTCGAGCGCAGCCGGAGTAAAATCGAGCGTGCTCCGGTAGTGGCTCTGAAGAATGAAGAACCTCACGACGACGGGGGAGTACTCCTTGAAGCTGTCCTTGAGGGAAACCACGTTGCCCAGCGATTTCCCCATCTTCTGCCCGCCGACCGTCACGAGGTTGTTGTGAACCCAGTACTTCACGAACGGCTTCCCGGTGGCGCACTCGCTCTGTGCGATCTCGCATTCGTGGTGGGGAAACTGATTCTCAAGGCCGCCGCCGTGGATGTCGAACGTCTGGCCGAGGTACTTCATCGACATCGCGGAGCACTCGATGTGCCACCCCGGGAACCCCGTTCCCCACGGGCTCGGCCACTTCATGATGTGTCCCGCTTCGGCGTTCTTCCAGAGCGCGAAATCGTTCGGGTGCTTCTTGTCCGCGCTCACCTCGATTCTCGTCCCCGATTCCAGTTCCTCCGTCTTCCGGCCGGAGAGTTTTCCGTACTCCTTGTCGCGTGAGACGTCGAAGTAGACCGACCCTTTCACGACATAGGCGAAGCCCTTCTCGATCAACTGCTGGATAACCCCGATCTGCTCGGTGATGTGGCCTGTCGCGCGGGGGGATATGTCGGGACGGACGAGACCCATCGCGTCCATATCCTCGAAATAACTCCGGGTATAGATCTCCACAAGCTGCATCGGATGGACCCGGTCCATCCTGGAGCGCTTCTCGATCTTGTCCTCCCCCTCGTCGGCATCGTCTGTCAGATGCCCAACGTCGGTGATATTCTGTACATACAGGACGTTGTAACCCGCAAAGCGGAGATAGCGGAGGATCACGTCGAACGATACATAGCTCTTGGCATGCCCGATGTGCGAGTCGCCGTAGACCGTCGGGCCGCAGACATACATTCCGACCCGGCCTTCGACGAGAGGGACGAATTCCTCCTTTTTCCGCGTGAGTGTGTTGTAGATCTTCAGGCTCACGATAGCCCCATCAACTCGCGGGCGGTCCCGAGTCCCGCCTCCGTCACCTCTGCGCCGCTCAGAAGGCGCGCCACCTCGGTCACGCGCTCGAGGAGTTCCAGCTTCCTCATGCGGGAGACCGTCCGGTTCCCCGACTCGGACTTCTCGACGACGTAGTGGGTGTCGGCGCAGCCGGCGATCTGCGGAAGGTGGGTTATGGAGATGACCTGGTGGAACCGGGAGAGGCTCTTCAGGCTTCCTCCGACGGCCTGCGCGATGCGCCCGCTCACCCCGACGTCGATCTCGTCGAAGACGAGGAGCGGAAGGCGGTCGGATTTCGCGAGGATCATCTTGATGGCAAGCATGATTCTGGAGATTTCTCCCCCCGATGCGACACTGGCGAGCGGCTTCGGCTCTTCGCCTGCGTTGGTAGACACGTGGAACTCCACGAAATCGATTCCGTCCGGTGTCGCTTCGAAGCACTCTTTCCCCAGGGCGACCATAACCTCCTCGCTCTTCGGGACATGCCGGTTCGAGATCACCGGTTCGAACGCGGCATGAGCGATCCCGAGCCCGGCGAGGGCCTGCTGGATGGCGCGGCCGATTTTTTTCGCCGTTTCCCGCCGTTTTACCGAGAGGCGCTGGGCAATCTCGGAGCAGCTTCTCCTGTGGAGTTCGAGCTCCTGGAGGATCGCCCCCACCTCGGCTTCAAAATTGTCCGCCATACGGAGCTCGTTTCCAATCGTTTCCCGGTGCGCCACGATCGTTTCGAGCGAACCTCCGTATTTTTTCTTGAGCAGAGCGAGCTGCCCCAGACGGCTCCGTATTTCCTCGAGCCGGTCGGGATTGAACTCGATGCGGGAATTATATTTCTGGATGAATTTCGCAAGTTCGTCGATGATCACGGCTGCCGAAGCCGCCTCGGCGGCGGGTTCTTCCAGTGATGGGTCGATGGCGGCCAGGTTCTGAAGCTCATTGCGGGCAAGGACGATCTGGTCGTGCACGGCGTTGTCGCCTTCATACATCATCTGGTAGAGCCGTTCGGTCGCGCTGTAGAGCCGTTCCGCGTGCTCGAGGATATTCAACTCGGATTCGAGCTCCCCTTCTTCTCCGGGCTTCGGCGCCACCGCGTCGATTTCCCGGATCTGGAATTCATAGATCACGCGTCTCTCTACCAGCGCCCGTTCATTCGAGCGCAGATGTTGCAGGCGTTTCAGCGCTTCCTGGCCGCGCTCGTACGCGGCGCGGAACTCTGAGGCGAGTCCCTGGAGGCCGCCGAAGTCGTCGAGAAGGCCGATGTGGGTCTCCGTCCGGAGAAGCGACTGGTGCTCGTGCTGTCCGTGCAGGTCGACGAGGAGGTCGCCTGTTTGCTTCAGGAGAGCGATCGTGACCGGAGAATCGTTTATGAATGCGCGTGATTGGCCCTTTACGGAAATCTCACGCCGGAGGATAAGCTCGGCCGAAACCGGCACCTCGTGCTCTTCGAGGAGACGCTTGAGAGCCTTGTTTCCGGCCACCGAGAGACCGGCTTCCACAACGGCTTTCTCGGCGCCGCTGCGGACCGCATCGGAATCCCCGCGCTCCCCCAGGACAAGACCAAGTGCTCCGATCACGATCGATTTCCCCGCGCCCGTCTCGCCGGTGATGATATTCAGGCCCGGCTCAAATTCTACGGACAGGTCGTCGATCAGCGCGTAGTTCTTTATGGAAAGAGTCGTGAGCAGGTCAGTTTGCGGAGATCGGTGAAATCGGGGTCTGATTCCCCAGGGGGTGAACGTTCAGGTCCGGAATATCCTTCAGAATGCCGTGATAGTAAGCCATGCGATAGAACTCAGCGGGCGCGGAGCGCCGTTCGTCGTCCAGTTCGTACCTGAAATGGCCGCCGGCTCCGGGTATCTGCGCGTCCGCGCCGGGATGTGAAGCCCCCTTCACGCCGCTCTCAATAATCAGCTCAAGCTCGGACGGGGTCAGGACGTCGGGAGGAGAAACCCAGAACCCGTGTACGTATGGAAGTCCGGTGATGTCGAACCACTCATCTACAAGATCGAGTTTGTTCGTGGCGCCTGAGGCCCCAAGCGCCGGGTCTCCCACGAGGAGCGCCGCGTCCGCCTTCCTGAGCGACTCATCGGGGGGGGCGGTCATCGGCACGATGGCCGGTGCGCTCCCATACTTTTCCGCGAAGACAAGGTGGGCGAGGACGATTTCCGATGCTGTGCTGGGGTCGGCCGCGATTGAGCCGATACGCTTCAGCCCCTCCCTGAAGAGAAGAACGATCGTGGAGCTCTCTTTTTCCGATGAGACTCCCACGGATGGAATGATCCGCCAGCGGGCGTATTCCCGGGCGTAATCGACAGGCGAAAGATACGCCGCGTCGAGCTCACCCTTGCGGAGCCTCAAGGCAAGGTCGGCGGTTCCCGCCTGGTGAGATTCGACAAGCTCGAAGGCGGACCTGGCCGCTCCGCTCCTCAGGCCGTACGCCAGGGGCTGTGTGAAACGTTGCCGGAGGATTCCCAGCCGTTTCATCGGCCTTGGGCTTCCGCTTTACGAAAGGGAGGTCTTCTGCCGGATCTGCTTCGCCGCCAGCGCGCGCAGGTAATAGAGTTTCGCGCGCCTGACCTTGCCCTGCTTGGTGACTTCGATTTTCGCTATGCGGGGGGAATGGAGGGGAAAAATCCGCTCGACGCCGACCCCGTTCGAGACTTTTCTCACCGTGAACGTCGCGCCCAGACCGGCGCCTCGTTTTCCGATCACCACGCCCTGAAACTGCTGCACTCGTTCCTTGTCGCCCTCGATGACGCGCACGTGTACGTTCACGGTGTCGCCCGGATTGAAGCCCGGAAGATCCGTCTTCATCTGCATGGCTTCCACGAGCTTAATTTTCTCCATGGCCTTTCTCCTTCAGATTATGAAAGTAAATCTTTTCGCCGGGTCTTCGTCCGCTCGACCCTCTGCTCGCGCCGCCAGCGTGCGATCGCGGCATGATCCCCGGAAAGGAGGACATTCGGCACGTGCATCCCTCGGAATTCCGGAGGTTTCGTGTACGACGGCGCGTCGAGCAGGGGATCCTGGAACGAATCCGTCAGCATAGATTCGCCGTCTCCGAGAACCCCGGGTATCAGGCGCGCAACCGCGTCGATCACCACAAGGGCCGCAAGTTCTCCGCCGGTGAGGACATAGTCGCCGATCGAGATTTCCCGGGTGACCAGGCCGAGCCTGACCCGCTCATCGATCCCCTTGTAGTGGCCGCAAATCAGTATCACGTTGTGCCTGAGCGAGAGCTCGTTTGCCGTTCGCTGAGTGAAGCTCTCCCCGTCGGCGGTCAGATAGACGATTTCGTCGTACTCCCGGGCCGCCCTAAGCTTCTCGACGCACTCAAAGATCGGTTCCGGTTTCAGAACCATCCCGGCTCCGCCCCCGTACGGGGTATCGTCGATCGTGCGATGGCGGTCATGGGTATACTTCCGCAGGTCATGCACGCTCACCTGAAGGAGTTTTTTCTTCCTTGCGCGGCTCAGAATGCTTCCTCTGAGGGGCCCCCGGACGAGCGGGGGGAAACCCGTGATGATATCAAACCGCATTGGGCGCTTCATGCTTCATTCACCGCCGATCATGCCTTCGATAAGCTCCACGACGATTCGCCGGCGGGCGACATCGACGCTTTTGATAAACTCTTTCACGGCCGGAATCATCCCGGTCCGTTCCCCGCTCCGAATGACCCACACATCCTGCGCGGGCATTTTATACACGTCCTCCACCGTGCCGACGATCGTTCCATCTGCGGTGGTCACCGTGCAGCCGATGATCTCGTCCAAGAGATACGAGCCCTTTGGGGGAACCGCCCTGCGGGACTCTTCGACGAACATGTAACTCCCGGCCAGACGCCCCGCCCCCGTTCGGTCACCGATCTCCTGAAACTTCACGAGGACGTTTTTTCCGCCCGCCTGAACTTCCTCGATGTGGTACTCGCTGCACTCATCCGGCGATCGGCCGAGGAGGACTCTCCCCGCCTCCTTCAGACGCGACGGCGATTCGGCCAGGAGGCGGACCTTCACAAACCCTTTGATCCCGAATGAACCCGTTACCTGCGCTAGGGCGCGAAGATCGCGTGCAGGCAGACGCGCGTCCTCAGACCCGGGTGTTACGATCCCGCTTCAGGCGCGGCACTTTGCGCCGCCGCAGGTTGCGCCTCTGCCGGGGGTGCTGATGCGGCCGCGTCGCCGGGCGGCACGCCCGCAGGGGCTGCCGGAGCGGCAGGCGCCTCCGCCGCTTGCTTCTTCTTCCTTGCGACCTTCCGGCGCGCTTTTCGCTCCTCTTCACGCTGATGTTTCTCCGCCTGGAGCATCTGCCATTTCTCCGTGGCCGCCGTTATCGCCGCCTCATCGGCCCCCTTCTTCATCAGGCCCCACTTCAGCCAGAGCCCCTTCCGCTGAAGAAGGCTGCGGAGAGTATCTGTGGGCTGTGCGCCCTGTTTCAGCCAGAGGAAGAGCCGCTCTTCCTTGAAATCAATGACCATCGGATTCGCTCTCGGGTTGTAATGGCCGATTGCTTCGATGTACTTCCCGGCGCGCGAGGCCCGCGAATCCGCCACGACGACCTTGTAGAACGGCTGCTTCTTCTTGCCTGTCCTGCGTAACCGTATCTTTACCACTCGAGGTACTCCTTCTGATTAGTGAGTCGTATCATAGTTCTTTATTCTGTATGGCCTTTATGGGCCGTCCCGGGGAGCCGCATGCCCTGAAGCATCCCGGGCATCTTTCCCCGCGAAAGTGTCTTCATCATCTTCTGCATTTCGGAGAACTGTTTCAGGACCCTGTTGACCTGCTGGAGAGAGGTCCCGCTTCCTTTCGCGATCCGTTTCCGCCGTTCGCCGTTGATAATGTGCGGCCTGGAGCGCTCTTCCTTCGTCATCGAGCGGATGATCGCCTCGACGTACACAAGCCCCTTCTCGTCGACCGAGGCTCCGGCCGGGAGGCGGTTCATCCCGGGGATCATGCTGAGCACCTGCTCGAGCGAGCCCATCTTCTTGATTTCATGCAGCTGATCGAGGAAATCTTCGAACGTAAACTGCGATTTCCTGATCTTTTCTTCGAGCTGTTGAGCCTTCTCCTCGTCAAAGCTCTCCTGCGCCTTCTCCACGAGCGTGATAATGTCCCCCATCCCGAGGATCCGCGATGCCATCCTGTCCGGATGGAACACCTCGAGCGCATCGAGCTTCTCGCCGACCGAAGCGAACTTGATCGGCCTGTCCACAACGGCGCGGATGGAGAGCGCCGCGCCACCCCGCGTGTCGCCGTCCAGCTTGGTCAGGACGACGCCGTCGAAGTCGAGCCGGTCGTGGAAGACCTTTGCGGTATTCACCGCATCCTGCCCCGTCATCGAATCGACCACGAAGAGTATTTCGTCCGGCTTGACCGACGCCTTGATCGTTTCGATCTCCGCCATCATCTCCTCGTCGATGTGGAGGCGTCCCGCTGTGTCAAGAATGACCACATCGCGGGCGCCGCTTCTCGCCTGCTGAACCGAGCGCCGCGCGATCTCGAGCGCGCTGAGACCGCGTTCTGCGGTCACAGGCACGCCAGCCTCGCGGCCCAGCAGCTCGAGCTGGTCGATCGCGGCGGGACGGTGGATGTCGGCGGCTGCGAGCAGGGGAGAGTGCCCCTTCCCTTTCAGGTAGAGCGCGAGCTTCGCGCAGAAGGTGGTCTTCCCCGAGCCCTGGAGTCCGGCTACCATGATCACGGTCGGGGGAGCCGGAGCGAATCTGATTCCCGCGTCTGTCGTCCCGATCATCTTCACCATCTCGTCGTGGATGATCTTGACGATCAGTTGGCCCGGAGTGATACTCTGGAGGATCTCCTGCCCGAGAGCCCTTTTCTGGACGTCGGCGATGAATGTCTTGACGACCTTGTAATTGACGTCGGCGTCGAGCAGGACGCGCCTCACATCCCGAAGCGATTCGGCGATGTTCGCCTCCGTAATTTTCCCCTGGCCCCGGAGCTTCTTGAAGACCAGCTCTAACTTCCTGGAGAGATCTTCAAACACAGGATGATCCGATCAGCATAAGTTCAATCATACGGTAGGCGCCGGCTTCAGCCGGCGTTCTTTTGCACCCATGAGAGCGCGCATTCCGGCCTGGATTCTTCCAAAATCGGCCTAAATTTACTCAAAATAATGAAGGGAAGCAACTCCCCCGCGCCCCCACATGGATGGGGGCATGGCGATCAGGCGCTCTGTGTGAGCGCCTCGGCGCCGCTGACGATTTCGAGGAGTTCTTTCGTGATGGAGGCCTGGCGCGCCTTATTGTAGGCGAGTTGTAAATCCCGGATGAGTTCCGAGGCGTTCGTTGTGGCGTTGTCCATCGCAGACATGCGCGCGCCCTGCTCTGCGGCGTTCGATTCGAGGAGGACTCGCCAGAGCTGAAAGTCGAGGTGCCTCGGAACAAGGGCGGAGACGATTTCTTCCGCGGAAGGTTCGTAAATGTAATCCACACCCGAGCGGTGCGTGCCGTCCGCCCCCGCGGCGGGGATCGGAAGGTACTGTTCGATCACGACGCGGTGCTGCATGATCGATTTAAACTCGTTGTACACGATCTCCACCAGGTCGATCTCGCCGGCGAGAAACGCGCGGCTGATGTCGGAGACGATCGCCTTCGCGGCGGTGAACTGGAGGCCCGAGAAGACCCCCAGGTACTTCGCGGCCAACGCGTACTCGTGCTTCGTGAAGAACTCGGAACCCTTCCTGCCGATGCAGATGAGCTTCAACCCTCCCCTGGCGGCGAGCTCGCCGTGGCGGTCCCGCATGTGCGCCGCCGCCGCGCGGATGAGATTCGCGTTGAAGGCGCCGCACAGTCCGCGGTCGGCGGTTACGACGATCACTGCGGCGTTTTTCACGGGCCGCGCCGCGAAATGCGGATGGGCGCCGGCATCCACGACGGAGGCAAGATGGTTAAGCAGCTCCTTCATCTTGCGCGCGTAGGGGCGGGCGGCGATGACAGAGTCCTGCGCGCGCCTCAACTTGGCCGCGGCGACCATCTTCATCGCCTTCGTGATCTTCTGGGTGTTCTTCACCCCGGTAATCCGGCGCCGTATTTCGCGAAGGGTGGCCACGCTTACGAGACCTTGAATCCTTCGAGATATTCCCGGACGATCGAGTGAAGTTTTTTCTGGAGCTCGTCGGAGAGATCGCGCTTGACGGTTATCTCATCGAGAAGGGCCGCGTGCTTCACCTTCATGAAGTCGAGGAACTCGCGTTCAAAGCGGCGCACATGCTCGAGCGGAATCTCGTCGAGGTACCCGTTGGTGCCGACGAACATGCTGACGACCTGATCCTCGACCGGCATCGGGACGAATTGCCCCTGCTTGAGAAGCTCGACCAGCCTCGAGCCGCGCCGCAGCTGCGCCTGCGTGGTCTTGTCAAGGTCCGAGCCGAACTTTGCGAACGCTTCCAGTTCGCGATACTGCGCGAGGTCGAGGCGGAGGCGCCCCGCGACGCGCTTCATCGCCTTGATCTGGGCGTTCCCCCCGACGCGGGAGACCGATATCCCGACGTTAATGGCGGGGCGGACGCCAGAATTGAACAAACCGGGCTCGAGGTAAATCTGCCCGTCGGTAATGGATATGACGTTCGTGGGAATGTACGCGGAGACGTCGCCGGCCTGCGTTTCGATAATCGGGAGAGCGGTCAGGCTCCCTCCACCGAGGTCTTCGGCGAGCTTCGATGCGCGCTCCAGGAGGCGCGAATGGAGGTAAAAGACGTCTCCCGGATAGGCCTCTCTCCCCGGGGGCCGCCGCAGAAGAAGCGACACCTGCCGGTATGCCTGCGCGTGCTTTGAAAGGTCGTCGTAGATCACGAGAGCGTGCTTCCCCTGGTCGCGGAAATACTCGCCGAGCGTCGCGCCCGCGTACGGCGCGATGAACTGCATGGGGGCCGGGTCGCTCGCCGTGGCTGAGATCACCGTCGTGTACTCCATCGCCCCCGCCTCCTCGAGCTTCGCGACGACCTGCGCGACGGTCGACCCCTTCTGCCCGATGGCAACATAAATGCAATGCATCGGATTGATGCCGCGCTCCTTCGCCTGGGGGGTGTGCGTGTACTTCTGATTGACGATCGCGTCCAGGGCGACCGCGGTTTTGCCCGTCTGCCGATCGCCGATGATCAGCTCGCGTTGTCCGCGGCCGATCGGGATCATCGCGTCCACCGCCTTGATTCCGGTCTGAAGGGGCTCCTTCACGGGCTGGCGCTGGATCACTCCCAGGGCTTTCCGCTCAAGCGGGGAGACGGCGTCTGTCTTGATGGGACCGCGCCCGTCGATCGGCTGGCCGAGGGGATTGATTACGCGCCCGAGCATCTGCTGGCCGACGGGCATCGAGGCGAGCCGGCCGGTGCGTTTGACGATATCTCCTTCCTTGATCAATCCGCTCTCGCCGAAGAGGACGCATCCGACATTGTCCTCCTCGAGGTTGAGCACCATTCCGAAAACATCGTTCGGCAGCTCGACGAGCTCGCTGGCCATCACGTTTGAGAGCCCGTAGATGCGCGCGATGCCGTCGCCCACCTGAAGGACGGTTCCGACATCGTACACATCGACTTCTTTTTCAAACCCGGCGAGCTGTTTTCTCAGAATCGCCGATACTTCATCAGGTCGTACTTCCGCCATCGTTCGTTTCCTTTATTCTATTGTTATATCCGCAGGGACCACAGTCTGAAGACCGCGGCTACCTGTAGGCGCCGGCTTTAGCCGGCGTGATCTCCAACCAGCTCCCGTAGGCGCCGGCTTTAGCCGGCGTCCTCATTCATTCCCTCCCGCAAGGAGCTTCCGCAGTTGCTCCAGCTCATGCCGGACGCTGGCATCCCACACGGTATCTCCGAGCCGCACCATGAAGCCGGCTCTGAGCGATGCGTCCTGAACATACTTCATCCGGACCTTCTTCTTGGTCGCATTCTCGAGACGCTCGATCAGCCTCCGTTCCTGCGCGGAGGTCAGAGGCGTCGCCACGGAAGCGGTCGCATTGACGATCCCCATCCGCTCATCCCGAAGCCGGAAAAACTCCGCGATGATCTCCGGAAGGAGCGCTTCCCTCCCCCGTGAGACGAGCAGGACGACAAAGGTGAGCGTGGTCTTCCCCACGCGTTTCGCGAGGACTTCCTCGGCCACCTTGCGTTTCTTCTGAGCGTTGATGACTGGGCTCCTCAGGAAGAGCATGAACTCGCGGCTCGCGCCGAGGAGCGCTTCGATCTGGCCGCAGTCGGCGGCCACCGCGTCGAGCTGGTCGCGCTCGAGGGCGACCCCGAACAGGGCGCGGGCGTAACGGTGTGCTGCGCGGAATTCGCCCATGGCGCCTTAGGACACCTTCAGCGAGTCGAGGTACGAGTCAACCAGCTTCCGCTGGCGCTTTTCATCGAGCGTCTCGTCGAGGATCTTCTCAGCGGCCTTGATCGCGAGGGCAGCCACCTCGCCGCGAAGTTCCGCGAGCGCCGCCTCTTTCTCGCGCTCAATCTCTTCCCGCGCGTGATCGATCATGCTCCTCGACTGCCGATTCGCCTGCTCCACGATCTCCGTCTTCAACTTTTCGGCCAGGACCCGGCTCTCGCTCAGCACTCTGTGACTCTCCTGGTCCGCTTCCGCGAGGCGCTTCTTATTCTCCTCCAGCAGCCGCTCCGCCTCGCGCTGGGCCTGCTCCGCCCGTTCAAGCGAGGCTCTCACATGCCCCTCTCTCCTGTCCAGCCCGTCAAGCAGCGGCTTCCACGCGAATTTCCTGAGGACGATGAGAAGGAGAACGAAGGTGATAATCGTCCAGACGATCAATCCGTTGTTTACTTCAAGCATAGTGGCCGGTTTCTAAGGTGAGAGGTGATACTATGTTATTTCAGCGCGAGGATCAGGCAGATGACCAGCGAGAAAAAGGTAACGCCCTCGATGAGCGCGGCCGCGATCAGCATCGAGGTCCGGACCGCTCCCGCGGCCTCGGGCTGCCGGCCGCTCGCTTCCATGGCTGCCGCTGCGAGTTTGCCGATGCCGAGTCCGGCACCGATGACCGTTATTCCGGCGCCGATTCCGGCCGCCAGGAAACCGAGTGTTTTAGGATCCATTCTGTTGCTCCTTTCGAGATGACGGTGACGTGTTATTTATGAATGATGGCTATCATGTTCGGCATGTTCGCCGTGCCCCGCCTGTATTCCGAGGCCCATGAAGAGCGAGGCCAGCATGGTAAAAATATAGGCCTGCAGGAATGCGACGAAGAGCTCCAGCATCGAAACCCCTAGGGCAAACCCGATCGAGGCGGGTGCGATCAGGTACGATTTAAAGAGAAAGATCAGTCCGATAAAGGAGAGAATCACGATATGCCCGCCGATCATGTTGGCGAACAGGCGCATGCAGAGGGCAAAATTCTTCGTAAAAAGGCCGAGCACCTCGATCGGGATCATGATCGGCCAGAGGGCCCAGTGGACCCCGCCGGTGAGATGTTTCAGGTATCCGCCCAGACCCTGTGCCCTGATCGCGGAAAGCTGGATCATCACGAACGCCACGATCGCAAGACCCGCGGTCACGCTGATGTTTCCCGTCGCGCTTGCGCCATAGGGAAGTATCCCGAGAAGGTTCATGACCAGAATGAACAGAAACGTCGTAAGGAGGTAGGGCATGTACCGCAGGCCTCCGGGGCCCATGTTGGGGACGGCAACCTCGTCGCGGACGAAGACCACCATCGCCTCAACCATGTTTCCGAGCCCTTTGGGTACGGGGGTTTTCTTGTTCTTCTGAGCGGCGGCGATGGCGACGGCCGCAAGGATGAACGCGGCGATCCAGACGAAGAAGACGTGCTTCGTAACGGAGAAATCGACAGTGATCCCCCCGAGGGTGACGGGGGCAAAGTGAGGAAGATGGAGGACGCCAAAAGGCGTCTCTATCTCATGAGCATCCCGCACGTGATGGAGCAGTTCCCCGAAAATCTCCCCCCCGTTCGGTTGGGCGTTCTCCGCCGGAAGACTGACCGCCGCGCGCGCGGTGTCTGCGATCTGCTCGTTCACCTGTTGCCGAATTTCTTCTGAATAAACATGATCTCCAGTGCAAGGTACACAACCGTGAAAAACGCAATAGACCAGATCAGTGCCTGAACATGAACATCAAACACCTTGATCAGCACCACAATCACCGACCCGACAGCCAGCATCCGAAGCCCCATTCCCCCGAGCACGACCCTCAGGAATGTCGATGCGGACTTGCCGTGAGAGTATTCGATCGCCGCGTATCCTGCGAGCACGTTCAGCGTGGTGATCAGAGCGCCCGCCGCAACCGCCTCCAGAATTTCAGCCGATGCGTATTTCACGAGAGGGTAAGCGCCGAAGCATCCCGCAACCGCGAGGGTAAGAAACACCTGCCGCGGGAAGGAGAGGTCGAATCTGCTCATGTGAGCGGACTGTCCTTCCCCTGATCGTCGGCTTCGGCCGCGGTCTTGATAAAATTGTACAGCCCCGCGCCAACGCCGAAGAGCACTCCGCCGATCAGCAGCCATGGGGCGGTATTGAGTTTCTCATCCGCCCAGCGGCCGAGGAAGAACATCACTACTACGGAAATTGCGAGCTGCATCCCAGAACCAAACAGAAGCCCCGCGCTCCGCAGGGATTTCCGCCGGCTCGCCCGGTCCGGATCCTGTTCCCCGTTCTCCGGGGAATCCACTCCGGGATTACTTCTGATCCGGCCGGCGCATCTGTGCGTCGGGAGGCCGGGTCTCTTGTTTCATCTCGGGAGGCGTCTGTCCGGGCATCATCTTGGAATCAGACATGATGCACTTCCCGTCAAACACCGCGCCCTCCTCGATCACGAGTTTCGCCGCGCGGATATCGCCGCGCACCATTGCTTTCGTCTCGAACACCAGTTTTTCCTGGGCGAGGATTCCGCCGGTGATCTTCCCGCCGATGGTCACAAGTTTTGCCGAGACGTTGCCGTCCACCTCCCCGGTTCCTCCGATTGAGACGCTCTGTCCTGCCACCACTTCGCCTACGACCCTCCCTTCAACCCGGATACTTCCTGGGCTCCGGAGCTTCCCCTCACAGATTGTTCCGGCGGTGATGACGCTCATTCCCTCGTTGCCCGGTTCTGTTTTCACTTGGGTTTGATCTCCTTTATGGCGTGGTCAATAAGTACCGTTGTGGGTTATCCGCAATCCCGTTCTTCCACACTTCAAAGTGAAGATGTGACCCGGAACTTGTCCGGCCCGTGCTTCCCATCAGCGCAATGAGTTCCCCTCGCTTCACAGCAGTGCCGGTATTCTTCAGAATCGATTGATTGTGCTTATACACCGTCACGATCCCTCCCGCATGAGCAACCATGAGAGTGTAACCATTGTCGTATGTCCAGCCGGAGAAGATGACATGCCCGTCGGCCGCGGCAAGGACGGCGCTTCCTTCCTTGCCCGCGAAATCGACGCCGAAATGCTCTCCGACTGAATCAAACCCTCTCGAAACATACCCTTCGGCCGGGATCGAAAGAGGGAATTTCAATGAACCCTGTGAATCCTCCTCGGGCTGCATGGGATGCCCTGCCGTATCCGGCGCCGCGGCGGCGAGGGTGCTGTCGTCCGGCGATAGTTTCTCACCCAGCGCCCTTCGAAGCCGGAGATTATAGCCCGTGAGCGTATTCAACTCCTGCGCCAAACGCTGCAATTGTTTCTGAATTCCGGCGATTTGAGCCCCGTACCGGCTCTCCACTTCCTGTTCGCCTAGCGGCAAGCTGCTGCCCACGGGGGTGTAAACGATGATGGCTACTGTTACGGCAGCAACGGCGAGGATGAAAACAGCGATGCCGGATACAAGGCCCCATCCGGTGACTGAAAGCCTGCGAGGCTTCCCCGATCGTGATGGCCTGAGCGATATGACCGCATAACGTTCGTCAGATTCACGTGGCATAGGATGTCTTCACGGCTCAAACCCATAAAAATCGTGCACAATATATGAAATCCTCCCAAGAATGTCAACGGATTTGGGGCTTTCCCGGGCCATCTGGTGGAGTGATGGCCGTGGGGTGCAGGCACAGGCTGTAGGCGCAGGCTTCAGCTGGCGTATACCGAACACACGGGGTACCTGCGATGGAAACCGTCATTGATACAGGAGGTACTTCTCCCGGCGCTTGGCGAATTCGGACACCTGCTGATTGAACGAGTCGAGGATGTTCTTTCTTGCCTCCCCCTTGACCAGTTTTTCCCCGACAATGGGATCCCCGACAAGGTGGTCGAGGCGCCCCTGCATCAGCTGTAATTTTCTGGGATAGAGCTCGCGAAGGACCGCGAGCATCATCACGCCTGTCAGGACCGGCCGGAATTTGTTTCGGTCCGTGACATGCACGAAGACCCCGTTGCAGAGCCTGTTTTTGAATTTAGGGTCGGGGGCGGCCGAAGAATCGGGGCGTGGTGTAAAGGTGATCTGCGAGAACGCGACTCCGGGGAGGTGCAGTCCGCTCAGCCTCGAGACCGCCTTCCCGGAGTTGAGGCCCGGCGCGCCGATGTACTCGAATGGCTTCGGAGTGCCCCTCCCCTCCGAAATATTCGTCGCCTCGAAGAAACAGGTACCCGGATAGACCGTTGCTGTTGCCGGGGTTTTCATGTTGGGTGATGGCGGAATCCAGGGTAATCCGGTTTGATCAAACCACATTGATCGTTTCCATCCCTCCATTGGAATCACTTCTAGGTCGACGTTTGAATTGTAATTGAGCAGCCCCTCACCCACGATGAAACGGGCCAGTTCTCCAAGCGTGAGGCCGTGGCGGACGGGGAGCGGGAAGAGGCCCAGGAACGATATCAGCGTCATGTCGAGCACCGGCCCTTCGATGTCGGACCCGTTGATAGGATTTGGTCTGTCGAGTATGATCACCTTTTTTCCGAAGTCGCGCGCCGACTCCATGACGTCGGCCATCGTGCTGGCGTAGGTGAAGAATCGCGCTCCGACGTCCTGAAGATCTACGATCAGCACGTCGACCTCATGGAGCATGTCTGCGGTCGGCTTAAGAGTCTTTCCATAGAGCGAATACACGGGCAATCCTGTCGAAGAATCGGTCTGAGTCCCGACCGCCGCTCCGGCGGCTGTGCGCCCCCGGATTCCATGCTCGGGACTGAAGAGCGCCTTCACCGTCATCCCGAGGCGCATGAGCGAATCGACAAGATGAGTCCCGTTCGGGAAGATCGACGCCTGATTGCAGACCACTCCCAGGCGCTTCCCTTTGATCAGAGCGGGATGCTGCTCAAGGAGAACCTCCGCTCCGATCCGCACTCGTTGGCCGCTGGCAGGATAGAGAAGAGAAGAAAAGAGAAGGAATAGGAGGAGAAACTGCTTCACGATGTTACCAGATGGCGTACGAGCGCCCACGCTGCGAGCGTCATCCCGTCCCAGATTTCGCCCGAGCGGATCATGCGGTCGAGATCGGAAGGGTTGAGACGGACTTGTTCGAATTCCTCTGTCTCGTCGGGTCTCGCGCCGACAGCCCTTAGATTTCGCGCGATATGGATCCGGCAGATCTCGTCGGTCACACCGTTATAAGGATTGAACTCGGCTGCAAATGTGAGCTCCCCCGCCGCGAAGCCCGTTTCTTCCGCCAATTCATGGCGGGCGGTATCCTCGTAAGTGGATTCTTCCTTCACGCTTCCGCACGGAAACTCCAGGCTCTCGCGGTTTGCAAGGTAGCGGTACTGGTTCACGAGGATCAGGGAACCGCCGTCGAGCACCGGTATGATCATGCTCGAGCCCTTCACATGGACAAAATGATATTCGCCGGTCATGCCCGATGGCAAAAGGACTTCATCCCGCCGGTACGTCCACCACGGATTCTTGAGCTCGAATGCCTGCCGCACGCGCTTCCACTGTCGGAGTGGCATGAGTCGCCGTCAGCCGGCCAAACTATGGAGTATTCGTCGAGGTGAGCACATTATCGGTTTCGACATCGAAATAGCCGAAAATCGAATCGGGACTACTCCCGGTGAGTGCGAAGTCCTTCCAAAGGATCGACCGCCGCACCAACCCGCGTACACCCACGTCCTCAAATCCAATAAGAGTTGTGTCCCATGTCCCCCGGTTATTAAGGTCCCAAAACCACTGGATTCTGGTTGCGGGGAAGAAGCCCGCCGGCGTAAGGACCAGCTCCTGTCCGATCACTTTCTTGCCGATGCGCCACGGATTGCCCGACTCGCGGACATTCCACTCAAGCCCGGGACGTAAGGGATAGACCCACACTTTCGGGGGCCGCTGCTCGAAAAAGGTGTCTGTCATAGCCGCCGGGCGTTCGGTAAGCAGGCCGAGATCGAACGCCCGGATGAACTCCGGAATTGATTCAAAGCGCCTACCCCTAAATGATATGAAGTATGGCACACGCCGCTTGGGAAATGCCTCGATTACCCCGGTGTATGCCAGAAGGAATAACGTGTCCTTCTGTGTGGTGTAGAAATTATCAACTTCATAGGTGATATCCCGCATCTCGACGCCGTGAAATCTCCACGCGTGGATGGTATCATGAAGCGTTTCCCTCCCGAGGCTCCGGATAGAGGTTGTCCACCGGATGACGGTATCAGGGGAGACTGCACCTGGAATGAGGGGCCTGAAATTGAAGATGGTGGTCGACGAGTTGTATGTCCACGACCCCCCCGAATCGAGGGGATATTCGATCCTGCCCAGAGATGGAAGAAAGGGTCCCGTCTCGGAGGTTACTGTGGGACCATTACACCCATCGAGACACAACGCGAGAACAGCAGCGAAGATCAAGTATAGTTTCACAGGATCGCGGCTCTTCACCTGGCGAGCACCATCTTCCTGACCTCTGAATATCCCCGGGCGGTTCCCGTTCCTCCCACGCGTAGAGGAGTAAACTTCAGCCTGTAGGTATAGATCCCGCTGGAGTAATTGGCGGCGTTCCATGCTGCATGATAGACGCCCGGCTGTTTCACCTCGTTCACGAGCGTTGCCACTTCCCTTCCGAGGATGTCGTACACGGTCAGCGTCACACGGCCCGGCGATGAGGGAACGGAGTAGGAGATCTGCGTCGACGGGTTGAAGGGATTCGGGTAATTCTGGCCTAGCGAGAATGTGGCCGGGATCGGGACCGCCGCGCTCGATGGTTCCGGCGGTGCCGGGGGCCGGTCGCCAAGGTCCACGATGCGGATGTTGCTTCCCGGCGTCGCGGCCGCGCCTGACGAGAGAATGAGCCGTCCGCTCTGATACACTTTCACCCAGTATGCCTGCCCCGGCTCGATCGTCGAGGCGTGCTCGTAGCTCCCGTCATAACCAAAAAAGCCCGAAGTCATGATCCCGGGAGGGTCGCTCGTCACCGATCCGGCGGGGATAGGCCGCGTGATCGACCCGACGAGATTCCACCCGGCGGCAACGTCAACGGTATCGGTCAGGAGCGTATCGCCGGTGATCGGGTACGATCCCCCCGAAGGATACCGGACCCAGTATCCGGATCCCGTCTGAATCGTATCCCGCAACTCGTACGTCGTTGTGTATGCAAGCGGAAGAAAACCGGAAGAGCCCGGGAATACAAACGACGCGGGCTGGTTCGAAGGGAGGAGCGGCAGCGAGAGCATGTTCCATCCGCCCCGGACGTTCATCGTCACGCCTGAGTACGTAACCAGCGGGAGAGTATCGAGCGTCGCAGTATAGACGCTCATGTCGAATCCGCCGAATCTCTCATCGGTCCAGACCTGGACGGTGTGTTTTCCCCACGAATCGATGCCGATGTAATCGCCGAATCGGACGTCGCCATTTGGCGTGTTGCGTGTCGACTGTGCGGTGCTGGTCAACCGGTTCGTAAACGTGATCCCCCCGTCCCAGGAGTAGGCGAGGTACGTCTCGAAGATGGAGAGGTTCGGGGTATTGCGGGTATCGGAATAGACGATCGAAACAACGCCGCGGTCGTCTACTGCGATCCACGGCCAGAATTGCTCCTTGCCGTTCCCAAGGGAGTCATCATTCACGCGGCGGGGCGCCGACCAGGTCAAACCGTTGTCGCGCGACACGCTGAGGAATATGTCGAGGTCCCCGGTCTTATTATCCGCCCACACGACGTACAGCCACCCTCTTCTCGGCCCTCCTGAGATGTCGGCTGCGATCGACGTAAAACCCCGCGGGTTGGTCGAGCCGCCGTTGCCGAGCGTGTCAACGACGGTGTGATAACCGAAACTGACCCCGCCGTCCGTCGAGCGATCGAACTCGATGATACTCCCCCCGAGAAACGTCGTGCACACCCCGCCGTCGGGCGCGACACAGAGATCCGGCGCGAAATTGCCTCCGATGTCCGGGTCTCCCGGCCTGATTGCGCTCGACCAGGTAATGCCTCCGTCGGTGGATCGTGAAAACGAAGGCCCGGACCACACAATGTAGAGATTGTTCACAAACGGGCTCGAAGGGTTCAGATCACACTCGATGTATTCCTTGTCGTAGAAGTTTGGAGCCGTGTCCGTTGGAACAAAGTACGCCTGGTCGAAGGTATCAAACGACGGGTCGGTCTTGAAGACGATGATCTTCAGATTTGAGTTGTTGTTGTTCAGCGCGACGGTCGCGATATAGAAATTGCCGGCGGTATCAACCGCCACCGCCGGATCGCTGTGGCGGGTGTAGCCCTCCTCGATGTAGATCTGAGGGAGAAGCTGCACCTCACTCCAGGAGAGCCCCGCGTCGTCGGAGAACGTGTACCCGACCCGGCGGACCGCGGGGTTCGAGCCCGTACGGAAGTCCCTCCATGCAGCAACCATCCGGTTTGGATTCTTGTGGCTGATCCTCACCGACGGCTCGTTCTGCGGGGACCCGTCGCGGGAGAGATCGATATTGGGAAACGAAGATGTGGAAACGGAGCTTGGAGGCGGAGGCACCATAAGGTGATGCGAACCCTCCCTGCTGTACTCCTCCTCGAAATACCTCTCGTGCGAACGAACGCGTAGAGAATCGAGGGACCGGTCGCGGGAGGCACCTTTAACGCCTCCCCCTGCGGCAGCGGAGGATTGGGAAAGAGAAATCAGAAGCACAAGGAGGCCCGGCATCACACTCGTCAACATTCGTCCCATTGGACGTTCTCCTTTTCTTTTGCTATTTGCCTCCCCTCGTCATTCACACTGGTGTCACGGTCCATACCGTGACACCGGCGGGATGGTGCGGTCACCTCTACTCCAGACAGGAGAAAGTTCATCCACCCATCTCCTTTTCGTTCGTTCCGCCGCTCCCCGTCGGAATGCCGCTTTGGGGCGCTCCGCGCCCCCCTTGTGGGCCCCGGCTCAATCTGGTGTCACGGTCCATACCGTGACACCAGCGGGATGATTCGGTTACCTCTACTCCTGACAGGAGAATGGAGGCGCCGGCTTCAGCCGGCGTCACCCGTCAATCGTAGTATTCCAGCCCGAGATGCGTGATCAGTTCTTCGCCCTTGAGGAATCTCAGCGTATTCTTCAGCTTCATCAGCTGGATAAAAAGATCATGCTCGGGATAGAGGCCGGGAGCGCACATCGGGCTCTTAAAGTAGAACGAGAGCCACTCCTGGATTCCCTTCATCCCCGCGCGCTGCGCAAGATCCATGAACAGGACGAGGTCAAGGACGATCGGCGCCGCAAGGATCGAATCGCGGCAGAGGAAATTCACCTTCACCTGCATCGGATAGTTCATCCAGCCGAAGATATCGATGTTGTCCCAGCTCTCTTTATTGTCTCCCCGTGGGGGATAATAGTTGATCCGGACCTTGTGATAAAAATCCTTGTAGAGATCGGGGTACAACTCGGGCTGGAGGATCCCGTCGAGCACCGAGAGCTTGCTCTCCTCTTTCGTCTTGAACGACTCGGGATCGTCGAGCACCTCTCCATCCCTGTTTCCGAGAATATTGCTGGAGAACCACCCGTTCAATCCGATCACCCGCGCCTTGAGCATGGGGGCGATGACGGTCTTCAGGAGCGTCTGGCCCGTCTTGAAATCCTTCCCCGAGACCGGAAGGCCTTTGTCCTTCGCGAGTTTCATGAGCGCCGGAGTATCGAGGGTCAGGTTGGGAGCTCCGTTGGCAAACGGCACGCCCTCCATGAGCGCCGCGTAGGCATACAGCATGCTTGGCGCGATGTCGGCATCATTCCCCTTCATCCCGGCCTCGAACGACTTCAGTGTCTTATGGACCGGTTTGGGGCTGATGAAGATTTCGGTGCTGCCGCACCAGACGAGGACGCACCGGTCGATCCCGTTCTTTTTCCGGAACTCCCTGATATCCGCGCGCAGCATTTCCATCAGCTCGAACTTTGTCTTCGCCTTCTTGACGTGCGACCCCTTCAGCCTCTTCACATAGTACTGGTCGAACGCCGCCTTCATGGGACGAAGCGCCTGGAGCTCCTTCTTCACCTGCTCGAGGTGCTCGCGATGGAGGACCCCTGCGTGCACAGAAGAATCGTAGCACGATTCGTCCCGGATATCCCAGCCGCCAAAGACCAGATCGTCAAGCTTCGCCAGCGGGATGAATTTCCTGATCATCGGGGAGCGGTGATCTGTTCGCTTCCCAAGCCTGATCGAGCCCATCTGAGTCAGAGACCCGATCGGCTGGGCCAAACCTTTCCGCACGGCCATGACTCCGGCAAGAAATGTCGTCGACACGGCGCCGTTCAGCCCGACGATCAGCACCCCGAGCTTCCCTTTTGGTTTTTGAATCGTGTGATTCCTCTTCATCCTTTTTCCTTTCGCAATGTCAAGTGTGTGCCGTCATGCCCGGCCAGTTGCCGCGGCCGACAGGATGGGCCCTGCCTCTTCGAGAGAATCGATCGTATGATCCGCGGCGTCCGTGGCGGATGGGGCAGACCATCCCGGCCCCCGGAGCCAGACGGTGCGGCATCCGATGCTTTTCGCCGGGACGATGTCCCGCTCATACGAATCCCCGACGACAAACGACTCTTCGGGAGCGATCCCGATCCTGCGCACCGCAAGACGGAAAATTTCCGGATCCGGTTTTCTGAGGCCCACCAGTGCAGAATCGATCATCGCGTCGAGGTGTTTGGCGAACCCCAGTTCCTCGCAAACAAGCGCCAGGTTGCCATAGAAATTCGAAACCACGCCGGTCTTGTAGCGCGCATGCGCCTCCCGCAGAATCGCGGCTGCCGCGGAGGCGGTTCTGCCGACTTCGGCGTAACACCGATCGAGCATCTTCACCCTGAGGCCGTTCTTACCTTCCAGCTTCAGGAACGAAAACTGAAGCGCAAGCTGCTTGTCGATCGTTTCCCTCAACGTCGAATGCGGAATATCCCTATCAAGGAGGAGCTGCTGCTCCGACCAGACAAACGCGGCGTCGAGGGCATCTTGTTGAACTTCAATACCGAATATCCGGTAGAGATCTCCGAACTTCCTGCTCCAGTGCACTCCACCCGTATCGAGGGTCCCTCCAAAATCGAAGAGCACCCCCCTCATGCGTACTCCAGGACGCTCCCTTGTTCCGAGGACCTGCTGCTCAGTTCCAGGAGCCGCATGACCGTCAGCGCCTCGCAGAGCATGTCGTCTGAGTGATTCCCCGACTCGACCCTGTGCACGAACTCCTTCAACAGCGCAACGTACCAGCCGACGTACTGGCTCTTGTCCGAAACATCCGGCATGGGGATCTCGCGCGAGGCGCGCTCATCGGTATGAATCAGCCTCGAGCCGTCGTATTCGAGGCTGCCCGCCGACCCGACTACCGAAACACTGTTCGCGCGCCGTCCCGCCGCCCACGTGAGGTTCAGCTCGACCATCAATCCGCCGTACTCGAGGAGGACGATGGCCGTGTCCTCAACGCCGTATCCGTGGTGCTTGAGCGTCCGAAGAGAGGCGGAAACCTTTTTCGGGGTGCCGAAGAGATGCTGCGCGAGGTAGAAATAGTGCGCACCCGTGTCGGCAAGTATGCCGCCGCCGCCGTGCGCCTTGGCCGTCCGCCACTGCGGATTCCATGCCGGGGTTCCGGTGTCTGCCTGGAGGCGGAAGACGTTCGCCTGGAAGAGCGTCACATCCCCGATACCGCCGGATGAGACGATGCTCCCGATCGACTGCCAGAGCGGGGAATACCTGTACTGGTGGCACGGCATAAAGACGAGTTTTTTCCCGCGCAGACTCTCTGCCGCCGCCTCTGCGGACGGCATGCTTTCCGCGAGAGGCTTTTCGCAGATGATGTGAAGCCCCCTCCCGGCGCATTCCTTCACATAGCCGGCGTGTGTCGAAGGGGGCGTACAAATATCGACGAAATCGAGCCGCTCTCTTTCAAGGAGCGCCCCGAGCTCGGTGTAAAATGCGGCGCCGGGGAGGGCCTGGTTGACACGGGCGCGCGACTCTTCGGAGAGATCCATGACCGCCCGTATTCTTGCACGTCCCGCGAGGGCGGGATCCGAGAGATACGCCGGTACGTGGCCCCGGACGACGATGTTTCCGAACCCGATGATCGCTCCTTCAAGCATCAGACCGGAACCAGGTGCTGATCGATCTCTCTGAGGAGGCCCGCGCTGCGGCGTTCCTGCACCATCGTCACCAGGACCATGACGAGATTGATTCCGACGATCTCGATGACAAAGTAGAGCGGCACGAGATCGCCAATCACGCAGGCGCCCAGGATGATCATCCTGATGTTGGTCGTCAGGATCGCGTAGTACTTCATGAGGGGCTTGTTGAGCTCCCTGTAGCGGCCGGCAAACCACGCCGGGATGTCGGCGCCGAACTCCTGGTCGACCCGCCGCCTCAGGCTCTGGAAGTTCTTCGAGAAGGCCTCCTGTTCCACCGTGTAGTTCAGGTACACGCGAAGCATGAACTTCTTCACCGGGTGCTCCCGGAAGGAGGTTGCGTTCAGCTCTTTCCGGATTTCCGACGAATCGTCGAGCTCCGATTTTTCGGGATCGACGACAAACTTAATGTACGCGTTCCGGTAGTAATCGGCGAGAGCGCTCTGCACGGAGTGGCTGAAACCTCCGGCGATCACAAAGAGAAACAACAGCGGCCACCAGACATCGGTCGTTGCCGCCATCCGTGCGAAGAGGTGCCCATAGATGCTCAGGAAAATGATGTTCCCTCCGAGGCCGTCGAGAATCCTGCCGAAGCGGGATTTGTGCCCGGTCATCCGGGCCAGCTGGCCGTCGACGCTGTCGAGGGTGTCGGCAACGACCCACATCGCCATCCCCCAGGCGTTGAGAGCTGCGTCCCGGTAGTAGAGAAGATGGCCGCCTGTAACGCCGATGAGAATGCTGACGATCGTGACGGCGTTCGGACTTATGCCGAGCGCCCGGCACCCCAGGGAGAGAACGTATCCTACGGGCCGGTAGAAATAGATGTCGATCGTCTCTTCGACGTCGCGCGCTTTATAGGTTGCTTCGATCCGCGACATGCGTGAACACTTCTTCCATGATCCCGATCCCCTCTTCGGCGGTGGCTTCGTCGATGATCAGGGGCGGATTGATCCTGATATCCGGGTTATAGCCCATGACGATGAGCCCCCTCTTCAGGCACTCTTTGAAAATCAGCCGGCAGGTTTCCTTGTCCAGCTTCTCCTTCGTCTTCCGGTTTTTCACGAGTTCAACGCCGATCAATAGTCCCCGGCCCCTCACTTCGCCCACGAATGGAAACTTCTCCTTGAACGAGGCGAGGCGGTCGAGCATGAAGCGCCCGACTCTCTCGGAATTCTCGACCAGCCCTTCGTCGATGATCGTTTTCACCGTGATGTACGCAGCCGCGGAGGCGAGAGGGTTGCCGCCGTAACTGGAGGAGCTCCCGCTCGGGTTGGCAAAGGGCTTGGAGAAAATGATCTCATCCCGGGACATCAGCCCCGTCATGGGATATCCCCCGCCGAAACTCTTGCCGATCGTGATGATGTCGGGTATGACGCCGTCGTGCTGGCAGCCGAAGAGCTTGCCCGTGCGGCCGAAGCCGGTGATCATTTCGTCTACAATAAGAAGGGCGCCGATCTCGTTCGTGATGCGTCTCAGCTCGTTCAGATATCCCGCGGGAGGGACGACATTGCCGTTCGTGCCCTGGATCGGCTCGACGATGATCGCCGCCACGTTGTTCGTGGTCTCCGCCTTGATCTTTTTCTTGATCAGATCCACGCAGGCCCACTGGCACTCGGGGAACGTGTGGTTGAGCGGGCATCTCCGGCAATCGGCATAGGGGGTGTTATAAATGCCGAAGGGAAGCGGGCCGAGCTGGTGCTTGAAGTCGTCCCCGATCAACCCCACCACGCCCAGCGTCTTCCCGTGGAATCCGCCCCAGAAGCCGATCACCTCGGTTTTTTTGGTGTGCGACTTCGCGAGCCGGAGAGCGGCCTCCACCGCCTCGGCGCCGCCGCTGTAGTACTGCGTACGGCGAAGGTCCCCCACCGCATGCTCGGAGAGGAGCTTCGAGAGCTCGCCTCTCACCCTGGTCGCGAAACTCCCTACGTGGATCTTGCCCACCTGGTCGCGGATCGCCTTCACGTACTTTGGATGGTTGTAGCCCAGGCTCGCCACGGCCACCCCCGCGAAGAAGTCGATATAGCGGTTCCCGTCGACATCCTCGATCACGCACCCCTCTCCTTTTTCCATCGCCAGCTGGGAGAGGGTCGCGATCGTCTGTATGCCCGGCGATATGAAGTGCTGCTCCTGGTCGAAGATCTCCTTCGACCGCGGTCCGGGAATCGGCGTTGTCACGGATGCTTTCTTGTTTGTCTTCGTCGCGCCGCTGTGCGGCGCTCCAGAACGCGTCATCGTCTCAATCGTTGTCATCTCGATGTGCCCTTTGATGGTGTGTTCATGCTCCGCTCGCCCGCCTTTCGGTAGATGAGCCGTGCGATTTCCCGGCTCGCGCGGTCCCTGATCGGGGCAAAGCTCGGCCAGTCGTTTATGTCGATAATCGTGACGCTCCCGTCTTTCCCGATGATGGCGTCCCCTCCGTATACAAAGAGGCCCATCGCTTCCGCGGATGCGGTCGCAAGCTCCCTCAATCTCCCATCATCGAACTTCGTATGATAGACTCCGTTCAGGTAATACCAGTGGAACAGGTCTGTCTCGTTCGCCGCGTAGAACTTCACCGTGTCTCCGTCGAGATGCTCCTGCAGAACCGCTTCGCGGATATCGCGCTGGTGAAACTCCTTCAGCAGCGTCAGTTCCTCCTCGTCGGTGTTCGCAAGGGTGACATCCTCTTTGTGCACGGCGTGCACATCGCCCCGTTTGATCCAGATCTTCGACGACGTAAAGCCCGCCCTGCGCGGATCGACGTCGGAGTCCGTGGCGACGACGACGCTCTTCGGAAAGGGGATCCCCGCCTCGGGGAGAAGCCGGACCATGCTGATACGGTAGCAGTTCATCACGCTCACCGGGGAGTTGATAATGAACGCCCCTCGCTGTTCGATCTTGCGGAGCGTTTGCGAACCGAGGGGTCCCTGCGCCATCGAGAAGATAAGGTTCTCCTTCAGGGATTCGGGGGTGATCATCCCTTCGTCGTACATCGTCACCTCGGCGCCGCACTCCTTCAGCGCCTCGGCGGTTTGGTTGATGATGAGAAGGTCGTTGACGACGTGGTTCGGCGAAAACTCCGTCTTCCGCCGGACCCCCGCAAGCCGAAGCTTCATGAGAAGAGCCTCGAGAGCAACGAGGGGGGATCGTCCGCGGGCTGGGGAACGCCCGCTCTGATCTCGCGCTCGCGCCGCAGAATGGCCTGCCGGTCGATTTCCTCCTGCAGCCGGTAATCAGCCAGAATCGTGCCGATCGCCGCGGCCGAGAGGTTTGCCCAGAACATCACCTCGAGGGCGATCTGAAATCCGCGGATGTTGAACAGAAGCGTCGCCGCGTATCCGAAATAGAGGATAAACCTTTTGAAGCCCGGATCGAACCCCGAGAACGGCTCGACGATCGTGACACAGAGAATTGCCGTGAAGGTGAGCGCCGCCATCGGCAAAGTCACATGCCCTGCCAGCGCCAGGGCAAAGAGCATCGCGCCTTCGCTCAACCGGTCGCACAGGGTCTCCATCCGCTTGCCGGCGGGCGACTTCAGGTTATAGCGCCGGGCGACGCCTCCGTCGAGGCCGTCTATCACCTGTGAGAGCGCCATGAGAATCATTCCGGAGGCGAGCTGGTGTTGGGCCACGCGGGCGGCGGCGGCAATCCCGACCCCCAGCCCGATGAGCGAGAGCTGATTCGGGCTCAGGCCCAGCTTCTCGTGGGCAATAATAATCGGCAGTTTCAGTATGCCGTCGGATTCTTTTCCCATCGATGCAGTTATGAAAACAAGCGCGAAGTAACCGCCTGGATCTGGTGAAAACCCAGGGCAATGCTGACAAGGCCGCAGAGGGCGCAGGTCCAGACCTCTTTCGCTGTGTCCGAGTAACCCGTCAGGAGGCCCTCGGTAGTGTATGTGCTGAAGGGGTAGAGGGGCCGCTTCTCATACCCCACAAGGTAATCGAGGAAAAAATGAGATGCGAAAAAGAGCGCCGGCACCGGCGTCCCGAGATAGAAACTCAGCGGAATGATCCAGAGAAGAGCTACCGGCTCCTGCAGCGGCGTACGCCAGTGATAGTTTTTCTCGTTCTTCCTCCCGTTTTTCCGCATGTAGAGACGCAGCTTGATCGGGTGATCGACCAGGTCGATCCCGTACCCGAACGCATAGGCGAGCACGACGTCCTTTCCCTCGAGACCCAGGGCCTGTACGCCGACGGTCGTCAGGAGGAGATGAGGGAGGATTGTCATGCGGGACCGAACGGCGCTGGTTTCTTTTTTCCTCCCGAGATAAGTATGAACACAAGGCCGAGGACGATCCAGAAAAACTCGCGGATCCGCATCACGACGCCGAGATAGACTCCCAGAAGCGGAGGAAGCGCCAGGCTGCCGAGCCCGAGCGCCAGGCCTCCCTCGCGCGCCCCGAGATTGAGGGGAATGAAAAAAAGGATATTGATGACGATGGAATAGAGAACGTAGAGAAAGAGAGCGGCTGTCATCCCGACCTCGATCCCGATGCCGTGAAGGATGAAATAGACCTCAAAGCCCATGCAGACGCGGCTCACGAATTCGAGAAGGATCGCAAGGAGAAGCCTCGGCCTCGCCGAATGATACGGGGCCGTGAGGGTTTCGTCCATCTCCTGTAAGTGCGCCCCGTAAGCCTCCAGCTTTCCACCCGCCTTCCGGAGGAAGGGAATTTTCTCAAGAATCGGCTGCAGAATCCGGAAGACGCCGTACCTGTGTCCGAGAAACGTCGCCACGATGATCCCTGACACCACAAGGCCGCTCAGCGCAAGCGCGGTCTGCACAGGGAAGGAGAGCGGAAGAACGATCAGAGCCGCCACGACGCCCGTAAGGAGGATGAGCATGTGTCCGAGCAGGTGAATCATTCTGTAGAGGACCACCGCGGAAATCGCCTTCTTGGTTCCGAGCGCGGGGGTGAGCGCATGCACCTTGTACGGTTCTCCGCCAAGAGCGAGGACCGGGGTAACATAGTTGATGACGAATCCTGAAACCGTCAGCATGAAGATCCGCGCAAACGGGAGGCCGTTCCGATGTTCACCGAGAAGGAGCATCCAGGCGGCGGCGTTCAGGAGGTAGATGACGAACCAGATCAGAACGATCACGAGCAGGCTCCAGCCGGCTCTCTCGATATTCTCGGCAATCCGGTCGACGCCGAAGTGCGCGACGAGGTACACGAACGCTGCGAGTCCGAAGACAAAAAAACCGATTCTGGCCGGGGGAATCTTCACGCCGCTCAAAAGACCGAAAAGTGAACGTATCGTTCGGGATGCTCCCTCAAATCGATGAGAAACCGGTTGAGGTCCTTCATCAGGCTCATCGTCTGGAGATAGAACTTCCCGTCGCCGACGAACCTCGAGACGCTGCTCGAATCGCTTGCTGCCTTGCCCATAAGCGAATCGGCGCGCGATGTGAAAGACGAAAGGCTCGTATAGAGCTTGTCCTCCATGATGAGCTTGCCCATGGTCCCCTGCCCCCGGCTCAGCTGGCCCGTAATCGTCCTGAGGTTTGCGGAAACCTCGGTCACGCTGCGCGAGAGGGAGTCGTCGTAGACGAACGATCCAAGGAGCCCGCGCCTCTTCTCCACAGCTCCCATGACCCCGTTCAGGGAGGCTACGAAGCGCTCCACCCCCGCGGCGACGTCGGGCCTCTTCATCAGCCGGCCGATGGAGCCTTCCCCTTTCTCGATGGAGGCGGCGATTCTGCGGGAGCTCGCCATCAGCTCCGTGAAGTCGGCGAGCGCCGCCTTAAACTGCGGACCCGCGGTCTCGATGTCGAACGACTCCGTGATGGGGATGAACCCGTTGTCGGCTACAGGCTGTTCGTTCTGGTTGCCGATTGTCAGATCGATGTACTTGTCGCCCAGAAGCCCGATCGTTTTGATCTGGGCGCTGGTGCTCGTGGTGACAGACGGGCGGTACTTGGAGAGAAGCGTCCCTGTCACCTCCACCCCGTTGACCCCGTCCTTCGTCACGAAGACCATCGAAGTTACATAGCCGATCTTGAGCCCGCCGAGGGTCACCATGGCGCCGTTCACGAGCCCGTGCACGTTGGTCACGAAGAGCTTCACCGGGTAGGTGGAGGTGAAGACGTTCTGCTCCGTTCCGACGATGCTCACGATGAATACGAAAATGATGAGGCCGATGAGAAGCACTATCCCGACCTTCAGGTTGGCCCACCGCAATTGCCGAGCGTCCATTAGGCGTTTTCTTTATGGGGAGTGAGAAGACTCGCTTCTTCGCGGACTTCAGATACAAAATTCTGGACGAAAGGATCCGTAGACGACAAGAGCTCGTCGGCGGTTCCGTCGAAGACCACCCTTCCGTCGCTCATCAGCGTGAGCGAATCGCCGACCGCGAACGCGTCCCGCAGAATATGCGTCACGACGACGGAAGTCACGCTCCGTTTCTGCTTCAGCCTCATGATGAGCTCGGTGATGGTTTTTGCGTTCAACGGGTCGAGCCCCGTCGTCGGCTCGTCATAGAGAATGATTTCCGGATTAAAGGAAATTGCGCGCGCGATCGCGACCCGCTTTTTCATCCCGCCGCTGATTTCCTCCGGGAGGAGGTCCTGTGTCTCCGGGAGATTGACAAAGTCGAGGCAGTCCTCGACCCGTTCCTGGATCGCCTTCGGGTCCATGTCGGAATGCTCTTCGAGGAAGAACGCCACGTTCTCGGCCACGGTAAGGGAATCGAAGAGCGCGTTCCCCTGAAAGACCATCGACATCCGCCGCCTCACGGGCATCTTTTCGCGCTCGCTCAGGTGTGTGATGTCGATGTTGTGGACGAACACCGATCCTCGGTCGGGCTTCCACAAGCCCAGGATGATTTTAAGGAGCGAGCTTTTTCCCGCCCCGGAGGGGCCGAGGATGACCTTCGTCTCCCCTTCCTTCACCTCGAAAGAAACATCGTCAAGGATTTTTCGGCCTTCAACTTCGACGCTGACGTGTTCGAGACGGATCATTTCAGAGAATGGACCAGATCACTTTCGTGAAGATGAAATCGTTGAAGAGCACGATCACCGATGCCACGACGACCGCGTTCACGGCCGCTCTTCCCACTCCTATCGTCCCCCCCGTGGTCGCAAGGCCGTAATAGCAGCTGATGGTCGATATGAAAAAAGAAAAAATTACCGGCTTTGCAAATCCGACGACCAGGTCCTTCACCTTCAGGTCGTAGATCGCGGAATGCCAGTAGAATGACGGATCCACGTGGAGCCACAGGTCGGAGACGAACATTCCTCCGAGGATGCCCACCAGATCGGCGATGATCGTCAGCGGCAGGAACATGATCAGCGCGGCGACGAGCCGGGGAACGGCGAGCTTTTCCACGGGATTCGTCCCGAAGGCGCGCAGGGCGTCGATCTGTTCGCTCACCTGCATCGAGCCGAGCTCGGAGGCGTTCTTGGCCCCGGTCCTGGCCGCGAGCATCAGTCCCGTGATGACCGGCCCCAGCTCCCGGATCAGGGCAAGAGACGTGGTGCGGCCAACGAGCAGTTTGGCTCCGAACGTTTCAAGCCGGTGTCCCCCTTCGATCGACATGATCACCCCCATGAAGAGTCCCGCCAGGAAGACGATCACAAACGACTGTGCCCCTATCAGGAGCATTTGTTCCATCGTGTCCTTGCGGTACCTCCAGGCCGATCCGAGTGACCGGACATTCTCAAAGGTGAAGAGGGAATACTCCTGGAGGCGGAGTATGGACCTCTTGAAAGAGAGAATGGGAGATATCCTGCCTGCAAGTCCTGCCACCGTCAGGAGATCCTCAGGAGGTCTTCGGCAGCCCGGATATCGGCGGCGTGATCGATGTCGATGATCTTCGAAAAAGGAAATGCTTCAAGGCGGTACCCATGCCCGAGGAGATGCTCGAGGAAATTGCGCAGCCGTTCGATTCCCCCCTTCAGAGCGGCATCGATTTCGGCAAATATCCTGGGAGAGAAGACATAGAGCCCGCCGGTTACGTATCCGGGGCCGGCTCCGTCCTTCTTTCCGAATGATGTGATTCTGTTGTGCTGGTCGACCCGCACGTAGAGGGGCTTTTCGTCGTCCACGAAATCCGTCACGGCAAGCACTCCGTCGGCCGATGTGCGCTCTCCGGCAAACGAGAGAAACCGGCCGAACTCCTCCTCGTGGAAGATCGAATCTACGGTCGAGAGGAGGAACGGACCCCCTCCCAGGAGCGGGGCAAGGGCAAAAAGGCTGTGCATCGAACTCGGCGTGCTCTTCACCACGAACCGCACGGGCACGGTGAAGCGTTTCGATTCCACGAACTCTTTGACTTCGAGCGACGCTTCGTTGACGATGAGTGCGATCTCTGTGATCCCGAAGCGGATGTACGACCGGATGAGCCGTTCGATGAGCGGAATCCCGTTCACTTCTACCAGGGGTTTCGGAGGCGTGATTCCTTCAGACTTGAGCCGGCTCCCTTCACCGGCCGCGATGATACCGGCTTTCAAAACGTTAAATTTTTTTAAAATTGAGCGGAAAGATAGCAAAAAATCGGCGGATTTACAAGCCGTTTTGCGGGGCCTGAGAATGAACTTTTTTTAACGTGACACTTTCATCAACTCTTCGTATGTTGCGCCCGTCACCCACGACCACACAACTCAATATCAGAAGGAGTATCTCATGGCGAAATATCTTGCCCTCGTAGTCGTTGCGGTCCTCATCGGCTGCACCGACAGAACGGATGAGCTGGAGAAGCAAAATGCCGAACTCCGCAACAAATCGAGCGAGCTTTCGGCAGACCTCTCATCGCGCGACGCGTATATCGACACAGTAACGCAATCGATCAATGATATTTATGCCAATCTCGAGGGGATGCGGTCTAAGGAGAAGAGCATCGTCTCCGAGACGAATGCCCTCGAATCGGGGAAAAAGCTCACGAGCCGTGAGGTGCGCCAGCGCATCCTCACACAGCTGGGCGAGATCGATGCGACCCTCAAGGGGAACAACCAGAAACTGACCGATCTCCAGAAACGGATGAATTCGTACCGGACCCAGTTTACCGGTATGAAGAAGATGGTCGCCACCCTGAAGCAGACGATTGAAGAACGGGAAGCCTCCATCGCGGCCCTTGAGCAGAAAGTGCACGGGCTCGAATCCGACCTGACGGAGGAAAAGCGCGTGGTAGGCGAGAAGGAAGCCGTCATCGCTGACCAGACGAATAAAATCAATACGGGCTTCTATATAGTCGGAAAGCGGTCGGATCTCGAGCAGAAGGGAATCATCGCGAAGGATGGAGGATTCCTCTGGGGTCTCCTCGGATCATCCACAATCCTCGCGAGCGGGATCGATCAGAAGTACTTCACGCCGATCAACAAGGTGAGCGAGCGTACGATCCAAGTGAACGGGAAGATCAACGAGGTCATCCCGAAGCGCGGAGAAACGCTCTACACCAAAACTCTGGTAGACAACAACCAGTCAATGCTGACGATCGCCGAGCCGGATCAGTTCTGGCAGGATAAGTATCTCGTGATCATCACGGACTGAGGAAGGTCGCATTGAAATGCCCCTCCGCGAAGTCGGGGGGGCATTTTTTTGCCCTTCGGCGAGAAAAAACAATAAAAAACCGTTGCACCCACCTTTTTCAAAGCGTTTGCAACGGTTTGTACCCATCCTTACCTATCCACCGTACCTAATCCACCATCTCACTATCCATACGTAGGAGGATGGGATCTGTTTCATCTAACGCACCCTCCCGCGATTAGGTTCCCATTCTGAAGAGAATCCTTTCGATAGTACTCCCTCCAAAATGCAGGTTTTTGCCGTCGAAAAACTGTTAGTTTCGCCGCGTCTGCGACGGAATGTATCTTTGGGATCTCCGCGACCCCGGGGGAACTGATGTCACGGTCCATACCGTGACATCAACGCCGGCTTCAGCCGTCTCGTCTCTGCACCAACGCGAAGCGTCTTTTTTCGTATATTTTGCCGACATCGATGGAGCAAACCGATTGAGCACGACGTATTTTTCACACTTGAGCTGCAGTGCCTGTGGAATAATCTACCCCGCAGCCGAAGTCCACACCGTCTGCCAGGCCTGCGGCAAGGCTCTCCTCGCGGAATATGATCTTCAAAGGGCGAGGGCGGAGCTGAAACCCCGCGACTTTGGTTCGCTCGAACCGGGGCTCTGGCGCTACCGGAAACTCCTTCCCGTTACAGATGACGCATCGGTCATCACGCTCGGAGAGGGCGCAACCCCGCTTCTCAGGCTGAAAAAACTCGGAAAGGAGCTTGGCCTGAGCCAGCTTTTCATCAAAGACGAAGGTCCCAACCCCACCGGCTCCTTCAAGGCGAGGGGAATCGCCCTGGCGGTCTCCCGGGGGGTGGAGCTCGGCATCAAGGAAGCTTCAATGCCTTCCGCGGGGAATGCAGGAGGTGCGCTCGCCGCCTATGCGGCAAAGGCGGGGATGAAGGCGCATATCTTCGTTCCGAAAGACACCCCGGTCGTCAATATCCGGGAGGCGTCGCTTTACGGTGCCGAGGTTGAGCTTGTCGACGGCGTTATCAGCGACGCCGCAAAGCGGATGAACGAGCGCAGGAAGGGGACGGCCTGGTTCGACATGTCGACGATGAAAGAGCCCTACCGGCTCGAGGGGAAAAAGACCATGGGCTTCGAGATCTCCGAGCAGTTCGGATGGGATCTCCCGGATGTCATCATCTACCCGACGGGGGGAGGAACCGGCTTGATCGGAATCTGGAAGGCGTTCCGGGAGCTGGAGGCATTAGGGTGGATCTCTTCAAAGAGGCCGCGGATGGTGGCTGTTCAGGCATCGGGGTGTGCCCCGGTTGTGAGGGCCTTCGATCAGCATGCATCCGAATCCCTCTTCTGGGAGGGAGCGAAGACCGCCGCCTCCGGGCTTCGCGTTCCGAAGGCCTTCGCAGACTCGTTGATTCTTCAGGCCATCTATGAGAGCGGCGGCCGCGCCGTCGCAGTTGATGATGCCGACCTGCTTGACGATATGCGGAAGGTGGCGTCGCTGGAAGGCATATTCCTGTGCCCCGAGGGTGCGGCGACTGTGACTGCAACGCGATCACTCATCGGCAACGGCTTCATCAAGGCCTCCGACCGCGTTCTCCTTCTGAACACAGGCACCGGCTACAAGTACATTGAGCTCTTCACCTGATACCGTCGTATCACGGCATCCATCCCAATCGAAGGGAAGATCCTGTGGCCGCAGGCTGTAGGCGTCGGCTTTAGCCGGCGTCACCTAATGCAAACTGGTGTCACGGTCCATACCGTGACACCAGCCGGGACCTCCTCTGCCTCCGTTCGTTCCGCCGCTCCGCGGCTGAACGCAGCTTTGGGGCGCTCCGCGCCCCCAGTGTAGCCGCCGGCTTTAGCCGGCGTCACTTGATGTACATCATTCTTCTGACGAGCGTAGCTCCCCCTGCGTTGAGGCGGTAGAGGTAGACCCCGCTCGCGAGAATCCCCGCATCGAACCACGCAGATCCCTCGCCCCCCTTTTCCTTTCGGTCGAAAAGCGATCTGACTTTTCTCCCGAGGACGTCGTACACATCGAGGGTCGCCCTGCCGGCGCCGGGTAGCGTGAAATCGATCCTTGTCGTTGAATTGAACGGGTTTGGATAATTCTGCGAAAGAGAAAAAGTTCGGGGAGCCGTACTCCCTCCTTCCCGGACGCCGGCTACCCCCGAGTTGAGCGAGACAAACTTTGCCCGCGCCGCCGTTGCGTTGTCTCTCATCAGCGTTATGCTCTGGAATCGGTCGGTTCCCGATCCTCCCACGAGCGCGGCGACAATTTCCACGGTATCCCCAAACGCCATCGAGAACGGGCCCGTCGCAGAGAGCATGCGTCTGTCCCCCGGCTGGTTGATTGCGGCATCCAATTCCCCCGTCCCGGCGACCGGATCGCCGCTCGCCCAGAATTTTGTAGGGGCGCTGTCTCCGGGGAACACATACGGCTCTCCTGAGAAGGAGTGAAGGCCGCGGAGCCAATTATACCATTCCCCGGCACCGTTGGAATCAAACGTGGGATCAATCTCGGATCCACCCGAGAAATGATAGATCCAGGAGGTCATGGGAAGATTCCTCTTCCCCGAAACCCGCCGCCATTTGTAATACCCTGTGTCTCCCGGTGAATTCACGAGGGGCCCCTCGAGGAGCGCGTACCCGACAGCGGGAGGGGCAAGCCCGAAGGATTGATACACCGGATCGATCGGCTCACCGTTGTACGCGAACCCGAGACCGAGAGTTGTATCACACCCGGCATTATCATCCGAGTAATCGCCGACATCGGGATCAGACCAGAGACCTATGTAGGCGCTGTCGATGGTAGCACCCGCTGGCGTCGAGAGCGCGCCCTTGTAGATCAGCGTCCACTTCTTAAAGATGACGTTGGACAATTCGGGAGGGCTGGAATACCCCCATAGCGTGACCTGTGCTTCGAGTCCGATGGGATCGGATCCTGCGAAACTATGCGATTGAACGGAATCGAGGTCATTGACGACATACCAGATCACCTGAGACGCGCCGCCAAGACCGGGGCTCTCACCCGAATCGAGAACTCCGTTGTTATTGGCATCATAAAACGGCGCTCCCTTCTGCCAGGGCCACTCCGACCAGTCGGCAGCATACTGGTGGCGGATCGAATCCATTTCCGGTTGCGTGACCGAGTCGACGGGCATGCTGAAATACTCCGACGCGTCCTGTCTCAGGTCAGCCGTGGCATAATCAGGTCGAATCCGGTACAATCGTACCGCCGGATCGGACGGATCTGCCGCGACCCCTTTTGAAATGATCCACCCGGGGGCCGTCGCCGAATAATACGATTGGCCGATGACCCTGCGCGATGGTTTCCCGCCGTCGTTCACTTTTCCCGCGATGACAAATCCCGACGCATAGATCGCTTTTCCCGTTCCGCGGGGGAACGTGACGCCTCCGGTGTTCATGAATCCCGGATCGTGTTCAGAACTGCCGTCCGACTCGTACCATGCCGCAATGGCATTGATGTTCATCAACGTTGCCGCGGGCGAGCCAGTGACACGGGCGGGACGGGAACGTGAAATCCGCGTGTGTGGCAGAGGCGATGCCTGGAGAGTCATCACATTGAGCGCCGCGATGGCCGCCGAATATCTGAGAAGGTTGGGAATCACCGCTTTCATAGGTTATCTCCCCGGTGATGTTCACCTGAATGTATCCGAAACCCTGGTGAGAAACAAGCGAAACTCGTTTGACTTTGTGGGCGGACTTTCGTATGATTCTGCTTTCCTTGTCAAAGGTTTTCACCACATCATCGAGGGAGATGTATGCAGATTAAAGAAAAGATTGAGAACGGGGTCGCTGTCCTCAGCCTCAAGGGGGAGCTGCTCGGCGAGCCGGATACTTCCACGATCCGAGATAAGATTCACAGCCTCGTCAGCGACCAGGTCAAGCAGGTAGTCATCGACCTCGGGGGAGTGAGCTACATGAACAGCTCCGGCCTCGGGACGCTGATTGCTTCGCTGACCACCGTTCGCAATTCGGGGGGCGATCTGCGTCTTGCACGGGTCGAAGGTAAGGTCCAGAACCTCTTCGTCATGACTCAGCTTGTGAAGGTCTTCGACACCTACGAAACAGTCGAGCGGGCTCTCTCGAGCTTTAAATCAAGGAAGTAACCCGCCCCGCGTCGGGGCCGACGGCATGAACATCACGTCAAGCGCTTTCCTCGACGGAAAGCCGATACCCACCAAATATGCACATCCCGGAGTAGTGGGAGGAAAGAACATTTCCATCCCGCTCGCTTGGAGCGGCGCGCCTACTGAATCGCGATCGTTCGCCCTCTCGATTGTAGACCCGCACCCCGTCGCTCGAAACTGGATGCATTGGTTCGTCATCAACATCCCCGCTTCTACAGCCTCCCTCCCCGAAGGCGCGTCCGGGAAAGCGATGCCTGCAGGATCCGAAGAGCTGTATAACACCTACGGTACCCTTGGCTATGGCGGTCCCGAGCCGCCGAAGGGCTCCGGCCCCCACCCCTATGAGGTAACCCTTTATGCGTTGCGGGTCGACCATCTTGCGCTCCCGGCCAACTCCTCTCTCGCCGCATTCAGGAAGGCGCTCGAAGAACCTACGCTCGCGCGCGCCGCCGTAACCGGCCTCTACGAGCGCTGATCCCGCAGATCCCCCCATTCTTGCTTTTTTCCTGAAAAAATCTGATATTCACGCCTCTGGTCCGCCCCGATTCATTTCATTTCTTTTCTATCTGGTCAATAACGCGTAGGAACGATGTCCATTCTCGTCAACAACCTCTCCAAATTCTACGGGACGGCGAAGGCCGTTAATGACATCTCCTTCTCCGTCCACTCGGGCGAAATCCTCGGTTTTTTGGGGCCGAACGGCGCCGGCAAGACCACCACCATGCGAGTGATCACCAGCTACCTCATGCCCAGCTCCGGCTCCGTGCAGATCGAGGGGTTGGACGTGGTGGCCGATTCTCTTCAGGTGCGGAAACTCGTCGGGTATCTCCCCGAGCAGAATCCGCTCTACCTCGATATGAATGTCGTCGAATACCTGGAGTATTCGGCCCAGCTTCAGGGGGTCGAGGCGGGGCTGATGCCGCGGCGCCTGAAAGAGATGGTCCATACCTGCGGACTGGGGGAGATGGTTCACAAGGACATCAACCAGTTGTCCAAGGGGTACCGCCAGCGGGTGGGGCTCGCCGCCGCCATGATCCACGATCCCAGGGTGCTGATCCTTGATGAACCCACGAGCGGCCTCGACCCCAATCAGATTGTCGAAATCCGGAAGCTCATACAGGATATCGGGAGGGAGAAGACGGTGGTTCTCTCGACGCACATCCTCCCCGAGGTCCAGGCCACCTGCAACCGCGTCGTCATCATTAACCGGGGAAAGATCGTCGCAGACGGCCCCATCGAGGACCTGCAGCGCAGCATGCACGGGGGAGAGAAGATCCTCTTCGAGGTCGAAGTGCGCGACGGCGAGCCCTTCGAGCTGGTTTCCTCTCAGGTCAGAGCCATTCCCGCGATCGAGTCGGTCTCGCTCCTCGACGAGCGAAACGGCATCAAGAGGATGTCCATAGCCACCTCCCATGCGGTCGACATCCGGAAAGAACTCTTCAGGCTCTGCGTCGACAGGGGATGGAATCTCCTCGAGCTCCACCGCGAGCAGACCAGCCTCGAGGACATCTTCAGACAACTTACTTCGGAGCCCTCCAGATGAATTTCTCCAACGTCAGGCACATCTTCCTGAAAGAGCTCCGTTCATTTTTTAATTCGCCCGTGGCGTACATCGTCATCGTGGTGTATCTGGTCATTCTCGGATGGTTTTTCACCAGCAACCTGTTCATCAATAATCTCGCGACCCTCCGCACGGTCTTCGAGATGACGCCCTTCCTTCTCCTCTTTTTCGCCCCCGCGATGACCATGCGCCTGATTTCCGAAGAGAAAAAAACGGGAACGCTGGAGGTGCTTATCACGAAACCGATCAAGGAATCGGAAATCATCACCGGCAAATTCCTCGCGGCCTGGGCGCTCTATTTCTTCACGCTCCTCCCCACTCTCTGCTATTTTGTCACCGTCGCCTCGATCGGGAGCCTCGACACCGGCTCGGTGATTGGCGGTTACCTCGGGCTGCTGCTCGTCGGGGGAGTGTTCCTCGCCATCAGCGTCTTCGGCTCCTCGGTGACCGAAAACCAGGTGGTGGCCTTCATCGTAAGCCTCTTCATCGTGTTCACGCTCTTCATGCTCGATAAGGTGCTCTTTTACCTGCCGAGCTCCATCGGGACGATTCTCCAGTACATCAGCATCGATTATCATTTCTCGAATATCTCCCGGGGCGTCATCGACTCCCGCGATCTGATTTACTACGCTTCGGCCGTGTCGCTCTCGCTCTTCCTCGCAACGGCCGTCCTGCAGAAACGGCGGTGGGCGTGATGAAATCACCCGTCAACTTCCAGCAGACGGTCCTCCGCGGCCTCGTGGCCGCGGCGATCATCGTCTGCGCCAACGTCGCGGGCCTGCGGCTCTTCAAGAGGATCGACCTCACGCAGGACAAGATCTATACGCTCTCCGACGCCAGCAAGAACCTGGCCAAATCGCTCGACGACAAGTTTCTCGTCAAGGCATATTTCAGTTCGGACCTCCCTCCCGACTACGCGAACAACCTGAAATACCTCAAGGACCAGCTCGATGAGTACCGCGCGTACGCGGGCGGGAACTTCCAGTACGAGATCATCGACCCGAGCAAAAAAGAAGACCTCGAGCAGGAAGCCCAGCGCTACGGCATTCCGCCGGTCCAGATTCAGGTGCTGAAACAGGATAAGCTGCAGGTGGAGAAGGCGTACATGGGACTCGTCTTCCTCTACGGCGACAAGCAGGAGCACCTACCGGTGGTTCAGTCGACCTCAAACCTCGAGTACGAGATCAGTTCGGCGATGAAGAAGCTCACTTCGAAGGAGCTGAAGAAAATAGGGTTCCTCAGCGGCCATGGCGAGCCTTCTCTGCAGTCGATGAACCGCGTGCAGGAGATGCTGTCGAAGCAGTACACGGTGACCACCGTTGACCTGGCTGGAGGAAAGGCGGTCCCGCCCGACATCGCGGTCCTCCTCGTCGTCGCCCCCGACAAGCCGTTCAAGAGCTGGGAGAAATTCCTGATCGACCAGTATCTCATGAAGGGGGGAAAGATCGCGTTTCTCCTCAACAAGGTGAACGCCACCCTTCAGACACAGCAGGGCCGCCCCCTGAACATCGACCTTGACGACATGCTCGAATCCTACGGCGTCCGGGTCAATACCGACCTCGTGCGCGACCTGAGCTGCGCGTACGTGACCGTAAGCCAGCAGGCGGGGTTCATGGTCATGCAGAACCAGGTACCCTTCTATTACCTGCCGAGCGCAAACGAGTTCGACCGCACCAGTCCGATTGTGAAGGACCTCCGCTCTGTCACGCTCTATTTCGCAAGCTCGATCGACACCGGCCTGGCCCGGTCGAAAGGCCTCGGCGCGCACGTAATTCTCAAGACGTCGAATCACAGCGGGCGCGAGGAAAATGTCTTTGTCATCAACCCCACGATGCCCGTGACGCAGGAGATGTTCAAAGAATCGGGCATTCCCCTTGCCGTGACGGTGGAGGGGTCATTCACGAGCGCATTCTCGAGCCGCCCGGTTGCCATCGACAGCACCGTGAGGAACTCCGTCGACACGACGGGAAGGTTTGTCAGCGGCAAATCCTCGAAGATCGTGGTCATGGGAGACGGAGACTTTCTTCAGGACCAGCTTTCCGGCGGCAACAGGGATAATTTCATCTTTGCGAGCAACCTGGTCGACTGGCTTGCGGACGACATCGGACTCGCCTCGATCCGCGCGCGCGACAACAACAGCAAGCCGCTCGACGAAGTGGGAGAAGGCACCAAGACGCTCGTCAAGGGCATCAACCTCGCCGTCCCGCCCCTCCTTGTCATTCTCGTCGGCGTAGTGCGGTGGCGCCTCAGGATCACGATGCGAAAACGTCTTGAATCGAGAGGAATGTAACGCATGAACAAGTCGACGATCGTACTGGTCTCGCTGCTTCTCATCCTCGGGGCGATTACCTACTTTCTTCTCCCCTCGCAGAAGGAACATGAATCGAGTTACGAGCCGCAGGACGTAAACGTCAGAGTCGACTCCGCCTCGATCGTGAAGATCCGGATCGATCAGAAGTCGAAATCGGTCTCGATGGAAAATGTCGGCGGGAAGTGGATGATTACGGCTCCGATCCGCTACGCGGCCGACCAGGCCGCCATCAGGCAGCTCCTCGGGGGGCTGTCGAAGTTCAAGGTGGGAAGTCTGGTCTCCTCCAACCCGGAGAAGCAGAATCTCTTCCAGGTCGATTCCTCCGGAACGACGCTCCTGATCACCGACCGGTCGAACAAATCCGTCTCGATCATCGTGGGGAAGATGGGGCCGTCGTTTTCCGAGGTCTACTTCCGGATCCCCACATCGAGGGATGTTTACCTTGGCGAAGGCCTCGATACGTGGACCATCAACAAGGAAGTGAAGGAGTGGCGTGACAAATCGATTCTCACCGCTCCTGCCGAAACCGTCAGGGAGCTCACCTACACCGTCGCAAACAAGGAAGTCCAGTTCCAGCACGACACTTCGGGATGGAAATCCGGCGGCAAGAGTGTCGATGCAGGCGCCGTTACTCCCGCGTTGAACCAGCTCGCGAGTCTGCATGCGGACGACTTCATCGACACGCTGATGAAGATCGAGACGCATCCGGTCTCGGTCAGGGTCCATGCAGCGGAAGACGCCACCCTGAATCTCTATCCCTCCATGCCCGATTCTTCAAAGTACTACGTGCAGCTGGCCGGATCGCCGCAGTTGTTCGTGATCAGCAAGTGGACCGCCCAGCAGATTATGAAGCCGGTTGAGCCGCCGGCCGCCCCTGCGAAGCCGCCCGCGCAGATCGCCGGGAAACAAAAGCCTGCCGCGGAGCCTCCGAAGGTTGCCGAGGTGAAGAAAGAAGAGGCGCAGCGCACAGCCATGCCGAAGCAGACCGCGCCTGAGCGATCTTCAACGACCGGAGCGCCGCAAGCCGGCTCGGCCACGGCGCCGAAAAAGGAACCTGCAGTGACCTCGCTCAAGCCCGACTCCGCCGCCGCCCCTTCCACTCTTCAAACCCGGCCGCATCAGGGCTCCGGCGCCGCGCGGCACGAAACTGCTCCGCCGGCAACGAAGGCGGCCCAGACAGCCGAGTCTGCGCTGGAAAACGAGGGGGACCTGACGGTACACACGGTCAAGAAGGGGGAAACGATGACGACGATCGCCAAGCAGTACGGCGTGACTGTCGAACAGATCCTGAAATGGAACCTGCTCAAATCGATCGGCGTTAAGCCCGGCCAGGAACTCTACGTCTATGTGCGGAAGTGAGGGGGAACTTCGGCCGTTGGAGCGCTGTTAGACCTGTTGGAATCACCGCACCCGTCACCAATCCGTTAAAGGAGCATTCTATGAAACGAATCTCAGTTGTGCTGGTCGTGCTGGCTCTGGCCTGCGCGATCGGAACAGGGTACGCCCAGGACTCGGCGAAGGCCACAAAGGCGGCGCACACCGAAATGAAGATGGCTTCGAAGGAAAAGGAGATTACCGTGGCGGGCGAGGTTGTGGATGTCTCCTGCTACCTCCGGCACGGCGACAAGGGAATCGGCGACAGCCACGCGGCCTGCGCTGCGGCATGCGCGAAGGCGGGCAGCCCTCTGGGGATTCTTACGAAGGACGGAAAATTGTACGTTTCGGTCCTTCCCGACGATCACAGTACGGGGCCGAACGCGATGCTGATGGAGCACGTCGCACACCAGGTCGAGGCCACCGGGATCGTCCGTACCAAGGGAGGGATCAGGGGGATCATGCTTTCAAAGGTGGAGATGGCCAAACCTGCCGATCAGCACTGATCGGCCCGACCGGCTCACATTCGGTTTCAATGAGACCCCGTTCAGCAATGGACGGGGTTTTTCATTGCTTCTCAGGCATTTTTCTCGTATATTTTCGACGATAGCAGGTCCATTTTACACGTAAGGGCTCCTCTTTCATGCCGTTAATGACCAAGATACGAGAAAGTCTCACGACTTTCTTTTCTGTTTTTGCGGGTCTTTTCGTCGTTTACATCGTCCTCGACTGGGGGATGGATATCACCGGCCGGCGGCACCAGGCGCGTACCCAGGAAGGCCTCGAGGTGGGAAAAATCGACGGCGAACCCATCGCGTACAAGGACTTTTCAGAGATAGTCCGCCAGACTGCAGAAAACCAGAAAACCCAGACCGGCACCGAGCCCGACGACAACCAGATGAGAGCCATCCGGGACCAGGTCTGGAACTCGCTTGTAGAGCAGCGCCTCTTCGACGAGGCGGCAAAGGAATTCAACATCAGCGTTACAGACCAGGAGCTGGTCGACTGGGTCAAGGGCGACACCCCTCCCGACTTTCTCCGGTCGCAGTTTACCGATTCGACGGGCACATTCGACCGCCAGCGTTACGAATCCGCTCTCACCGACCCCCGCAACAAGAAGCAGCTCCTCTCGGTGGAAGACTTCCTCCGGAGGCAGCGCCTGCGCGAAAAACTCCAGAGCGCGGTCCTTGCGAGCGTCCGCGTCTCCGAGGATGAGGTCGCGCAGCGGTTCAGCGAACAATACGTCAAGTGCGAGGCGGACGTCCTCCTCTTCGACCCTGCGCTCGTGAAAGACGACGAGGTCAAGCTCTCCGACGACGATCTCAGAACTTACTACAACGACCACTCCGCCGAATACAAAGTCGAAGCAACGCGGAAGCTTCGGTACGTCCTCTTCGTGGATCAGCCGTCGAAGGCCGACACCGAGAGCGTCGTCAACGAGATTAACGACATTGCCAAGAGGGCCCGCGCCGGCGTGGATTTTGCCGAGCTGGCCAAGACCTACTCCGAGACTCCCGTCTCCGACGCATACTTCAAGCACGGCGAGCTGACCGGAGCGAAGGAGCTCTCCGTCTTCTCCGCAAAGGCCGGCGACATCATCGGCCCGACGGAGGAACCTGACGGCTACCACCTCATCAGGGTGGCGGATTTCCGGGAGGGGAAAGACGAGTACATCAACGCCCGCCACATCCTGGTGAATATCGAGAACAACGACAGCGCCGCGGCCCTGAAGACGGCAAAGGATCTCACCGCGAGGGCGAAGCGCGGCGAGGACTTCGCAGAACTGGCGAAAAAGTATTCGAAGGACTTCGGCTCCGGCGCGAAGGGCGGGGACCTCGGATGGTTCGGCAAGGGGCGCATGGTGAAACCCTTTGAGGATGCGGCCATGAAAGCACGCCCCGGGCAGATCGTCGGCCCCGTCCGCTCGCAGTTCGGCTACCACATTATCAATGTCGTCGCCAAGGACAACCGGGAAGTCAAGGTCGCCGACATTCACGTGACGATAACGACCAGTTCCAGGACCAAGAGCGACCTTCAGCAGCGCGCACAGGAGCTTTCCTACTTCGCCCAGCAGGGCGATTTCGGGAAAGAAGCGGAGAAAGACAAGTACACGGTCTCGGAGACGCCTGCGTTCACAAAGGATGCGGTCATTCCCGGAATCGGCCTGAACTCCGCCGTCAACAAGTTCGCGTTCAACGGGAAGGCCGGCCAGATCAGCGAGCCGATGAACGTGCAGAACGGCATCGCCGTCCTCATGATCACTGAGGTGAGGCAGGGAGGGATCCGTCCCTTCGACGAATTGAAGACCCAGATTGAGGGCCAGCTCAGGCGCGAAAAGAAGTTTGAGAAGCTCAAGGCCATGGCCGGGCAGCTCCGGCAGTCGCTCAACCCGGGCGACAGCCTGAAGAAGATCTCTGAGAAGCAGCCTGGAGTGACGTTCTCCCACCTCCCGCAGTTTAACCTTGGCGGGTTCATCCCCACGCTTGGACGCGACATGGGATTCCTCGGCGGCATCGTGGACCTGAAGGTCGGTGAGGTTTCACACCCGATCGCCGGCGCGCGCGGGGTGTACATCGTACGGCTCGGGAGCCGCACGCCCTTCGATTCCGCGACGTACAAGACCGCGCGGCAGAATCTCCGGGTGCAGCTCCTTGCCGAAAAGCGGAGCCGCTTCTTCAACGAATGGTCGGACCAACTGCGAAAGGGCGCGGAGATTGTCGACAATCGTGACCAGTTTTACAAGTAGGGATTCCGCAATCCCCGCGTGATTGAGGCCTGTCATGCGTCCCTTCCTCGCGGCACTCGGAGTGTTGATCCTTCTTCAACCGGCATCCAGGGCGCAGGACCGGCCGTATAGCGTAAGCCTCTTCGGAACCTTCACCTCCTCCTCAAAGCTCTTCCATCACCCGGACGATCCCGATCAGATCATCCGCAGCCAGTTTCTCCCCCTCGACGATATTTTCAGCGCGGGAATCGACATCCGCAGGAGTATCGAGAACCTCCGCATCCGCATCGGACTGAGCGCGGAGTACATCTCGACCTCGGATCTGATCTCCGTGCCCCTCTCCCCCTCGGGCTCTATTCCGGTGGAAGACGGCTTCACCGCCGTGCCGGTCGAGCTCTCGGGATACTTCATGATCCCCTTCGGGGACGAGAGCATCCAGTTCTACATGGGGGGCGGAGGCGGCCTCTACTTCGGCGCCAGGAAGTACCGCTTTGGGGACGCTGAGGCGGCGACCGTCGCCCGAAGCACGGGCGCCGGAATCCACGTCCTGAGCGGAGTGGAGTATGCGATTAAACCGTCGCTTTCGCTTCGCAGCGAAATCAAGTTCCGCGACGTGCAGTTTGAAACGACCAACCGGTTCGAGCGCTCGAGCACGACCTATCTCGGCCGCACCATTCTGCTCGACCAGAGCCCGCTTCCTTCCCGCGTCAACATCGACGGCCTCACCGTACACCTGGGGATCGTGTTTCATTTCTGAGGCATGAGCAGGCGCAGGAAGAACCTCATCTACCTGACCGGCTTCATGGGCAGCGGGAAGAGCACGATAGCGCCCATCCTCGCTAACACCCTCGGGTATTCATCGCGCGACATCGACGCTGAGATCGAGAGCATCACGGGCCGAAGGGTGTCCGACATCTTCACGGACTTCGGCGAGCCTTACTTCCGTGGAATCGAGCGCTCCCTCCTTGAGGAGTCGACGCATCTCGAGGGCTGCATCATCTCGCTCGGGGGCGGCACGATCGCACACCAATCGAATCTGCACATCGTGAAGTCGGCGGGGATCCTCGTCTACCTTTCTGCCAGTGTCGAGCAGATCCTCCGCAGGGTTCGCACCAAGGTCAACAGGCCGCTTCTTCTCGGCCCCGGCGGGGAGCGCCTCACAGAAGACGAGCTCCGGAGCCGGATCACCCGGCTCATGAACGAGCGCGCTCAATACTACGAGCAGGCCGACGTCACGATTCTCACCGGCGACCAGCCGGTCGGGTTGACGATCGACAAGATCGTACGGGCTATCACTCAGCTCGTCGAGTAACACCGCGGCCGTGAGAACGATCCCCGTAGAGTTAGGGGCGCGGACGTACCGGATCCACCTCGGGAGAGGCATCCTCAGGGAGCTCCCCGCGATCGCCTCCTCGCTACGCCTCCCTCCTCCCTTTGCGATCGTAACCGACCGGAATGTCGCATCCATCCACCTGCAGGCCTGCCTCAGGATCCTGAGCGGCCACCGCGTTGCTTCCACCGTCGTCGTCATGCCGCCCGGAGAACGGCAGAAATCGCTCCGGCGCGCGGAGGCCATCGTCACCGCCTTCCTCAAGGCAGGACACCCGCGCGGATCGCCTATCGCCGCGTTCGGTGGAGGAGTTGTCGGAGACGTCACCGGTTTTGTCGCTGCGACGTACCGACGGGGCTGTCCTCTGATCCAGATACCAACGACGTTTCTCGCCCAGGTCGAAAGCTCCATCGGAGGGAAAGTAGGGGTGAACCACGCTCTGGCAAAAAATGCGGTCGGCTCGTTCTACCAGCCGGGCGTTGTGCTCTCGGATGTCGCCCTCCTTGCAACCCTGCCGCGCAGGGAAATTATCTGCGGACTGGGCGAGGTGGCAAAGTATGCGATTCTCGATGCGGACATCCTATCGTTTCTCGAGAGCCATCTCGAATCGGTCATGCGGCTCGACCTGAGCGTGCTGGAGGAACTGATCGCACGCTGCAATGCGATCAAGGCGAGGCTCATATCGGAGGATGAGCGTGAGACCGATCCTCGCGGCGGGAGGAATCTGCTCAATCTCGGCCACAGGATCGGACATGCCCTGGAGCACCTTTCCCGCTTCAGACTCCATCACGGCGAGGCGGTTGTGGTTGGGCTTCGGCTTGAGCTTGCGGTCGCGAAGGAAGCCGGGATCGCGGACCGTGGGGATTGTGAGAGGATCGGACGATTCCTGGACCGGATCGACTTCCGGCCCCGGCTGGGGTTCATCCGTCCCGCCCGGCTCATTTCGGCGATCTTCGGCAGAAAGGGAAGAGCGGCTTTTGTGCTTCCCGAGCGCGTGGGTAAGGTTACTTCAATCGATTCAATCGAGGCTGGTCTCGTTCTCTCGGTCCTAAAAAGGTCGATGAAGCCCTCTAAATAAAATGCCCCGGCGAATACTCAACCGGGACATTTTGACTGCGAGGCGCACGCGTGCCCCTCACATGCGCCTCCGCCTCCCACTGCAGCCACCCAACGTTCGGGCTCATAGTTAATGTACAACAAAGATACTGCAATGGGGAGGTCGAAACAATCGGGGAATGCCTGATACTCTGGTTCGAAAAGCCTGACGTCATGGGGAACTGGTGTCACGGTCCATACCGTGACACCAGCCCCGTAGGCGCCGGCTGTAGGCGCCGGCTGTAGCCGGCGTTCGCTCGGGATGCGACGTACGATGGGAATCCGGAGAATTCGGTAGCCGAGGAGCGCAGTGAGGGGTGGGGCTACCTCTCGAGCTGGGTCACTCCTGCGCGGATGGCGTATTTGGTGAGTTCGGCAACGCTATAGATGTCGAGCTTTTCCATGATGTGTTTGCGGTGCGACTCGACTGTCTTGATGCTCACATGAAGAGTGTGCGCAATCTGTTTGGAAGATTTTCCCTCCGCAATCATTTGAAGCACCTCGCGCTCCTTCGGGGTCAGCACCGACGATCGCCCGACCGAAAGGTGCTGAACATATTCCTTGACAACCGATCCGGCTACTGCCGGACTGATGTATGTTTGGCGTGACATCACAGTCCGGATCGCCCTCTCTAACTCCTCGAGCGCACAGTCCTTCAGCAAATAGGCCGACGCCCCCGCCCGGAGCATCTCCGAGACAAACCGTTCGTCGGAATGCATGGAGAGAGCGATGATCCTGATCGACGGGTTTTCCTCGAGGATCAGGCGGGTCGCCTCCATTCCGTTCAAATCCGGCATGCTGACGTCCATGATGACGACATCGGGATTCAGTTCTTTTGCCAGCCGGACCGCCTCTCTCCCGTTCGCGGCCTGAGCGAGGATTTCCGTCTTCAGTTCGTGGCGGAGAATGCTCCTCAGGCCCTCGCGCACGATCTTGTGATCGTCCGCTATGATGACCCGGACGTTCATCCTTCACGCCCCGCCGCCGGTACCGCATCGTGCGATGCGGGAACATTCATCACCACCCTCGTTCCCCGCCCGGGGCTGGAATCGACCTCCAGGGATCCGCCGAGCGAATGGAGCCGCTCGCGGATGTGAAAGAGTCCGAAGCCGTCGTGACCGCCCGCATGGTCGTGCAACAGCGAGGAATCGAATCCGCATCCATCGTCCTCGACTTCAACCGAGACGCGGGAATGATCACGGCGGATGCGGATCGATGCTCGCCCCGCCCCGGCATGCTTGACGACATTGACGATCGCTTCGCGTACGGCATGGAACAGAAGGATGCTGAGGTCGGCGTCGAGAACGGGCTGGTGCGAAGAATCTTCCAGCCGGATTTCGATCTGGTGCCGCTCCCGCATCCGGCTGCAGAGCCAATCCACTGCGGCGGCAAGGCCCAGCTCGTGCAGAATCGGGGGGCTCAACTCGAGCGTCAGGCGCCTTGTTTCAGTAATCGACTGCTCGATCATCCCGAGGACATCCCTCAGGCGGGCGTCCGAGCCCTTCAACCGCGCGGTGCGCTGAACGGAGCCGAGTTTGATCTTGCAGAACGCAAGCGTTTGCGCGATCGAATCATGAAGATAGGCCGAGAGCCGGCGCCGTTCACGCTCCTCGGTCGTCGAGAGATCCGAGGCGAGCAGGCGGAGCTTTTCCTGATATGCAATGAGGTTGCGCTCGGCAAGCTCACGCGCAGCGATTTGCCGCTTCAGAGACGAAATGGTGCTTGAGAGCTCTTCGGTTCTCTCCCGTACCTGCTCCTCAAGCCGCTCCTTCAATTCCCACAGCTCCTGCTGGGCCCTGTTTCGCTCGAGTACCTCCTTCAGAAGACTCTCGTTCGTATGAGCGAGCTCGCGGGTTCTCTCCTCGATTTTCATCTCAAGCATTTCATTGCGCCGGCGGACAGTGGACATCCTCGCGCGGTACCCCGCCGCTGCGGCTGCGACGAGTGTAAGAACAGCCGCGGAGCGAAACCACCACGTCCTCCGGAACGGCGGCTCGATGATGAACCGGAAGACAGCTTCCTCCTCGCTCCAGACGCCGTCGTTATTGCTTCCTTTGAGCCGGAGCGAGTATTCGCCGGGTTCGATATTGGTATAACTCCCGTACCGCCTGCTCCCCGAATAGACCCAGTCGTTGTCGAACCCGTCGAGCTTGTAGGCGTATCGGTTCTTTTCAGGCCGCGTGTAATCGAGTGCCGCGAACTCAAATGATATGCCGTTATCCTCGTAGTCGAGCCGGACCGGATCCGCTCGTGAGTACCACACAGCGGGAAGTTTTTCCCTGTCCTTGATTTTCAGGTACGTCACAACGACAGGAGGAATGTGCCGGTTTTCCCGCAGGCTCTCGGGATAAAAACTTGTCAGGCCGTCCATTCCCCCGAAGAACATCTCTCCGGCGGGGCTTCTGTACGAGGCCCATTCATTGAACTCATTCCCCTGGAGGCCGTCGGCTATGTCAAAATTCTTCACGGCGCGCGTCTGCGGGTTTACCATCGCTATCCCCCTGTTCGTGCTGATCCAGAGGCTTCCAGTCGCATCTTCGAGGACTCCGCACACGAGATCGTTCGCAAGGCCGTCCGCGCACGTGAAGCGGCTCCAGGACATTGTCTCCGGGTCGAGCACGTTCAATCCACCCTCCGTTCCGATATAGAGTTTGCGATCCCGGCCGGGGAGGATCGACAAAATCCTGTCGTCACAGAGGCCTGCAGAATCGCCTCTCACAGAATGGAACGTCACGGACCTTCCGGTCTTCTGATCGAGCTCGGTAAGTCCTTCGTAGGTGCCGAACCATATCCGGCCCTCTCTGTCCTCCTCGATCTCCTGGACCGCCTCACTCCACACCCTCGCACTCGGGGCGGGAAGTTCGTCCTGCGCCAGATACCGCTCCTTCGCCGGATCAAAAACGGCGGCACCTCCATACGTCGCCAGCCAGATCATGCCGTTCGCAGCTCTGCAAAGCGCGACGACGGTATTCCTCCCCGAGTAGAGCGAATCGGGCGCCGGGCGGAGAAACCTCCTGAATGTCCCGGTTCTCATGTCAAATCGATTGAGCCCTCCCCCCCATGTTCCGAGCCAGAGAGCGCCGGATGGTTCCCCGAGGAGGGCCATGACGCTGTTGTTTCCCAGGCTCCGGAGGTTGGATGGATCGTGGCGGTAATGCACCCACTTTCCCGAATGTCTATCGATCCCGTCGAGGCCCCCGTTCGATCCCACCCACAGCATCCCGTTCCGGCCGCACAGCATGCTCCACACCTTGTTATCGCTCAGGGAGTTCTCCCGGTAGGGAATGTGCGTGTAGTTCCTGAACTGCTTCCCGTACCTGCAATACTTGTTCAGACCCCGCTTCGTCCCGAACCAGACGACGCCGCCCGCGTCGGCAATGGACATCACGGCTTCGTCGCTCAATGATCCGGGATCCCCGGGAGGCCCTCCGGCCCGATGAAAAGCGTCGGCGACGGGATCGTATCTCTGCAGACCCTCGTCGGTCCCTGCCCAGAGAGTCCCTGAACGGTCCTCGTAGACACAGAAGATGTAGTTCGAGTAGATGTTCCGTGAGTGTACTCCGAAGAGGTAGCGCTGAAACTTTCCTGTTCCGGGGTCGAGCCTGTTCAGGCCGAAGGCGGTGCCGACCCAAAGGTTTCCCCGGCTGTCGCCGAAGAGGCATTGGACGCTGTTGTTGCTGAGCGAGGTTCGATCCGAGGGGTCGTGATGCAGGCGGAGCGTGGCGCCGCCGGCGGGGTCGAGGCCGAATAGTCCCCGGCCGCGTGTCCCTATCCACACCCGGCCGTCTCTTCCGCGGCAGAGCGCAAGCACCGTGTCGCGGTTCGATGTGCGTGGGTCGAATTCCACCGGGAAAAACCGAAACGAGCGGCTCTCAACGCCGGTCAGCCCGCCGCCGTACGTGCCCACGAGAAGTCCGCCCTCGGTCCCGGGGCATATCGAGGAGATGAAGTTGCTCCCCGGACCGCGAGTGAATGTGCGGAACGTTTCCGTCCTGCTGTCGAAGAGGTTCAGCCCGTGTTGAGTTCCGATCCACAGAGCCCCCTGGGGATCTTCGTAGAGAGCAGTGATATAGTTATCGGAGATGGTGGTCGAGTCGGAGGGAGAATGCCGGTATACCCTGAAGGCGTACCCGTCGTACCTGTTCAGCCCATCCTGCGTGCCGAACCAGATGAAACCGGCTTTGTCCTCGAGCATGCAGTTGACGTCGGACTGGGAGAGCCCCTGCCCGATGGAGACGTGATCGAACTCGATTCTTCCGTCCTGGCCCTTGGCCGGCCGGGCGGGAAAAACACTCGCGGCAAGGCAGGCCAACACTACAAGCCCGCCGGGCCGCATCGAGCCCGCGGATGTGAATGGAATCATTGTGTGCGCTCCCTTCCTCCCGGTTTTACCCCAACCCGTCTCCCCTCTCCTGCACCCTCAGCGGGTGAGGATCATCTTCACCGTAGAGGTGAATACCGGCTTCCCCTCTTTGACAACGCTCAGGCGGCAGAAATACACTCCGCTTGCCGCGGGGTTCTCATTTCCCTCTCTTCCGTCCCACCTTGCGCGGTATCTGCCGGCGCTCTGATCCTCATCGACGAGCGTCCTCACCTCCTGGCCCGCGGCATTGTAGAGTCGGAGTTGGGTGTGCGCGGGTTCGGTCAGCACATATTCAATCGAGGTAGTCGGATTGAAGGGGTTCGGGTAGTTCTGACTCAGAGCATACGCCGAAGGAAGAGACCGCGGATCCGTTCCTCCCCGGTAGGCGACCGCAAATGTACCGAGCGACGGCACCCGGGCCGTGACCATGTTCGTGGCGGGATCCACGCGGCTTTCAACGGGAACCCAGCCGGAACCGGATAGGCGGACGATCGAGAGTACACCCTCCCTCCCTCGTTCCACCCGTGCCGGGTCGTAGCGCAGGGATACTTCAAGCGGCACAGCAAAGTCACGGCCCGGTCCAGCGGCGTATGGCACGCTCAGCAGATCGCCATTCGGCGCATCGCCCGTCATCATCGTGAAGTAGGTGTCATCGGTGAGAGCCTCTGCGGGGACGGAGATCGAGGCGTTTCCGTCCAGGCTCGTGATCATCCCCGGAGCTCCCGCTTTCAGAAGAGTGACTCCAAACGTTCGCTGGGCTGTGAGGGTGTTCCCTCCGGGGTCCAGAGCTGACACATTGATGGAAATGCTTCCGCTCGCAGTGAACTGGTACGAGCCACGGTACACACCTGAGGGCGACGTCTGCACCACCGTTGGGTAGCTGGTTCCGCTTGCCGCCGTCACCTGCAGCACGGGAAGCGACGTCAGCGCGGTATCCGACGTTACGATGATGTCGGAGAACTGAGAGAGGACGGGATTCTGGTGCACGGAGATTGACAGATGAACATGCGCGGCGACGTTGATAGGTCCGGTGGTCTTAAACACTCCTCGCCCGTGTGTTGCTGCGAAGAGGTACTCGTCTCCCCGCAGCGCGAGAGCCGCGACAGAAACATTTGCAAGCCCGCTGTTCTGCTGGATCCAGTTGGTCCCGTTGTTCACGCTCTCGAAGACCCCGAGATCTGTACCGATGATCCAGTGCCCCGTATTCGAGGGGTCGATCACGACTGCGTTAACCGGTAGATCCGGGAGATCCCCGCTTATGTTGGTCCACGACGTCCCGCGGTTAGAGGTCCTGAAGACATGTCCTGCTCCGTATCCAGAATAGGCTACGAGCGCGCGGTCGCTGTTGGCGGGATCGACCGCGATGGATTTCACGTACAAGTTTGGTAGAGGAGCCTTGGTCAGATCTGTCCACGAGCTCCCCGTGTTCGTAGTGACCTGTACTTTGGATGTCGAAGTAGAACTCCCGCTCGTCCCGACATAAATGGTCGATTGAGAAGTTTTTGCCACCGCGATCGCCGAAATGACCGCGCCGGTACCCCCGACGCTCCCCGACCCGTCGCCGGTCAGATCGCTGCTGGCGCTCGTCCAGGAGCCGGCGCCATTGACCGTCCGCCACATCCTGTAGGTGCCGGCATAGAGGATCAGCGAGTTGGAAGGGTCCATCGTGATCGGCGCGATAAATTCACAGCGGTCGGAAGTGCCGTCCGCGAGTGTGTTCCCCGTCGTGGGGATTCCGCTCATCGCCTTCGTCCACGAGTTCGGGGCGCCGGAGCTCGTCGACTTCAGTATGCTCAGATAGACGTACTCCGAGTACACGGTCGTTGGCGTCACGAAGTCCACCGCCGTCGCACCCCCGTCGCCCGGAATAGAGACAGACCATGCCGGCGGTGAGGTTGAGCGGAGCGTGCCGTTGTCCTGAGTACCGCCATAGTAGATATCGGCTGTGGGGTGGACAGCGCCGCTGTAAAATTGCGTGATCGCTAGATTGTTGTTGATCGCCGAGAATGACGCCCCGCGGTCAGTCGTCTTGAACATCCCCCCGTCATTCCCGAAATAGATGATGGCGGGGTTCCCCGGGGTGAAGGCGATTGCGTGCTGATCCACGTGAACGTACGGCGTGCCGTATCCGTCGCTGATCCTGCTGAAGCTCGTCCCGCCATTTGTGGATTTGAACAGGTTGATGCCGCCCGTGTACACCATGCTTGAGTCGGTCGGATCGACCGCAATGAAATTATTATACCATCCCTGTCCCCCCAGATGCGTGCCGCTGACGGCTGAAGAGTTATCATATGGAGTCTGCACCGCAAACCACGTCGCCCCGCCGTTGGTCGTTTTCTGGATGCTGTGCGTGAAGTAGTTTGAGTCGGCAAGGCAGGCATAGAGGATCGAAGGAGAGCTCTGCGATAGTGCCAGACTGATCCTGCCGTACTTCGTGGCAGGAGAAGGAAAGCCGCCCGCGAGCTTTGACCAATTGGCTCCTCCGTTCGTGCTCTTGTACACGCCGTCTGTCACAAACAGACCGAAGGAGGCGTAGAGAGTGTTGTAATTCGTGGGGTCGGCGACGAGATCGAGGCATCCCGACGACGTGGTGGAGATCGTAAGCTTGGACCAGCTTGCCCCCGCGTTGGTCGTTTTCCATATGCCCCCGAGGAGCGCGGCGTAGAGGGTGTTATGGTCGTCTCCGCGAATGAGGAGTTTGGAAATGTAATAGTAGAAATTCGGGGAGGCGGCCCCCGCGAAATTTGTCAACAGGGTCCATGTCGATCCGCCGTCTGTGGTCTTGAGAACGCCTGCACCCCGGAGTGCGTCGACGTTGAAATACGCCTCCCCCGTCCCTGCATAAATCGTGTTTGTGTCGACGGGATCCATTACCATCGTCCCGATCACAAGGTTCGCTGCGGCGTCGCTTGTTGGAAACCATGACGCTCCCGCGTTTGTGCTCTTCCAGATTCCGCCGCTGACCGATCCGCAGTACACCGTGTTCGGGTTGAGGGGATTGACCAGGATGGAGCGCACCCTGCCCCCGATCGCAGTTGGCCCGACGGAATTCCATGCCACAGAGCTCTGAGAAGCGGGTTTCTTGAAGTCATTCCTGGCGATCTGAGCAAGAGCCTTCTCCCGCCAATCCAGCGGAATCGAACCTGTAGGATACGCGCGCTGGTCGTTATACCAGCGAAGAGCCTCGAGGGCGTGCGTGGCTTCCATCTCGGGCCGTTCCGTCCCTCCAACGGCGGTGGGCTGCGGCTGTATGGGGCGTAGCTCTCCAGAGGTTGTAGGCGCCGGCTTTAGCCGGCGTGACTCCATCGTTGTAGGCGCCGGCTTTAGCCGCCGTGACTCGATGTTCGGAGAGTATCGAAGGACAATCACGAACGCCAGAAGAAACGCGATGGAAGCGGCTACCGTGAGAAACACTCTGGAATTCATGGCTTCATGAGGAAGTTGTAGGGCTAAGGTTTGCGTGCATCCACGAGAACCCACCCCTTGGATAGGAGCGAGATCGTGCCTCTGATCTGATCGCCTTTTCCCGCTGAGTGAAGGCTCATCAGTCTCTTGTTGCGGGCATTTGATGGATCGACGTTTCCCTGGTTGTCGGTGGCGTAGTCGGGAACCAGCGTGATGCTCTGGCCGGCGGAGGCGGGAGAATCCATTCCTTCAACTCCGGAGGCTGAGCTCAGCCGGACGAAGAGCCTGTAGTTCATGTCGTCAACTCCCTGGACGGAATCGACCACCGCAACGATTTCCGCGGCGTTTCTTTTTATCGCGGCGCCGCCCTGCCCCGCTATCCGATTGCCTTGCGGTGGAGTCGCATGCTCGGATAAGGCTTTTTCCCCCCGGTGGGTTGAACAGCATCCGCCGAGCGAGGTGAGAACGGCGAGAGCAAGGAGAGCGCGATTGATCATGCCGACAGTTCAATATGGGGACTATTGCGTTGAAATGCAATCAAATCTTGCAGAAATCGCAAATTAATCCTATCTTTTGTGTCCACAGTGCACATCACTCGAGTCAGGAAATTCCGGCCCACAATGAATGAGCAGGATTCCGGGAGGAGGCGTTTGAGGATACTTCTCGCCTGCCTGCCGGTCGTCCTCCTCTCCTTCCCCGGCCTCGCCCAGGAATCGAAAGAGAATCCCGAGTTCAAGCTCGCGGTGGGCCTCTACAAGGACGGGATGTTCGATCTCGCCTCCGAGCAATTCAAGAACTTCATTGCAGCATATCCCAATACAGCCGACGGCATCGAAGCTCGCTATTACCTGGGACTGACCCAGATGAAGCTCAAGAAGTTCGACGAAGCGCGCATCACCTTCCAAAACTTTGCGCTCGCCTATGTCGATCATCCGAAGGCTCCTGAGGCCTGGTTTAGCGTCGGAGAAGCCTTTTTGGCGCTGCACAACGACCGCGAGGCCGCATCCGCATTCGAGCGCGTCAAGGTTTTCCATCCAAAGAGCGCTCTCGTTCCGGACGCATTGCTCAGGGCCGCGCAACTCTACCGGAAGTTGGGAGAGCGGGAGAGCGCAAAACAGGCCCTGCGCTCGATCATTCAGGATTATCCCACGAGCAAAAGCGTGTTGGCCGCGAGGCTCGCCGTGGGCGAGCTCTATGCCGAGGAGGGGCAAACGAATCTCGCGGAACAGGAGGCCCGGCGGGTGAGTGAGAGCGACGCGGCGCCGGAGGTCAAGGCCGCGGCTCTCTTTGCGCTCGGCAAACTGCAGACAACTGCGTGCCTCTATGAAGACGCGAAAAAGACGTTTGCATCCGTGCTCGCCGCATACAAGGATGCGCCTGCCGCAGCCGCCTCCCGGTTCGAACTGGGGAAGCTCGAGGGTGGCTCGGGCCATTACGCCTCAGCCGTGGATGCGTTTAAGAAAGTTATTTCTGGCTCGGATGAAGGAGATACACTTCAGGCCCGGGCGTACTTCGAACTCGGCCGCACCTACCAGCTCAGTCGTGACCCCGCTTTGGCAACGGCCTCATACGAGAAGGCCGCTGAATCGGCCGATAGCGTTCTCGCACTCAGGGCACTCGAAGGCGCGGCAGAGTGCGCTCTGGATAAAAACGAGTTCGAGAGGGCGCTGAGGTTTTCTGAGAGAGCGCTCCGGTATGCGTTCCCTATCCTGAAGCGAAAAGCGTACGTGACCGCGGCGATGTCGCTTGCCCAAATGGGCCACGACGCAGAGGCGGCCGGTTATTATGAGTCTTTCACCGAGGCGTACCCTGAGGATCCCTGGACTCCGGACATTCTGATGTCACTTGCGGAGCTCAGCGCTCATCAGGATTGCAGGAAGGCGGAAGCGTGGCTTGAGCGCATCGTCGTACGGTATCCGCGGTGGAGGCATGTCGCAGACGCAATGGAGAAGATCGGCGATTGCGAACAAAGCACGGGTGATTTCAAGGGTGCGCTCTCGACCTATCTCGACATTGCGAAACGATATCCGGCATACGACGGTGGCCCGTCGATAGCGGCGAAAGGCCGGTATCTCGTCGATCACAAGATTAAGGATCACGAGGCAGGGATGGACGAGTTGGCCCGGCTGATGGGGGAGGTCCTGTCGGACAAATCCCAGCCTGCTCTTCCGCTGAAGCTGGGAAGAATCTACTTTCGTGATTTGAAGGATTATGCTTCGGCGCGGAAGCAGTTCGATGCGGCGATTGCCGGCGGATTGACCGGAAACGATCGTGCCGAAGCGCTCTATTCAAAGGCCCGCTGCGACGACCTCCTCGCCGATTCCGATTCCACGATGGCGCTGAGCGCGATCTCCGGATATGAGGCCTTTCTCAAGGAGTTTCCCTCTTCTAACCTGCGCGAAGAGGCGGCCGAGTATCTTTACGATCTCAAACGAGCGCGATCGAACCTTCGCGAACGCATCGAGCTTGCCGGTTCAATGCTACAGTCGCAACCCGCATCCCGATACCGCGACCGGTACCTCTTCGACCTGGGATGGGAGGACATTGCTGCGGGCGACACCGGAAGGGGAATGGAGAGATTGATGCAGGTAATAACGGTATTTCCCGGATCCGGTTACGCCGCCGAAGCCCTGCTTTTGCGCGGAAAGGTCTTTGCCGGGAGCCTCCCCGACTCTGCGCTCGCGTCCTGGGGACAGGCCTCGGTGTATGTTCCGCCCACCCGTCCGGCCCTCGATGCCCTCTGGCTGATGGCTTCATACAGATCCGCGAAGCAACAGCCCTCCGAGGCTGCTCCTCTGTGGAAGCGGCTATCCGATGAGTTTTCGTATACGGCGCGCGGAGAGAGCGCGGCAGTAAAGATAGCCGCTGCTGCAATTTCCAACGGCGACTACGACCAGGCAATATCGCTATTGAGCAAGCGCCTCAAGAAATCCGAGACGTCTCCCTTCCCCGGGCCCTTTGACGCTTCTCCCCTCTTCGATCTCGGAGATGCCTATCAGAAAAAAGGCGAGCGTCAGATGGCAATGAAATACTTCAGCGAGTATCTCGAACGGAATCCGACAGGCCCGCTGGCCGGCAGGGCGTTTTATTCACTCGGAATCATCGCGCGGACGGAGGGAAGGATGGAGGCCGCTTCAACGTATTTCAAGGAGGCAGGCCTGCTCGGTGGAACCGTGGGGGCCTCACCTGAAATCGCCGATCTTCTCTATCAGACCGAGCAATATGCGGAGGCGGCGCGACAATACGCTCAGCTGGCGCAATCATCAGACAGCGCACAGGCGAAAGAGGAGTACGGCGCGAAGGTCATCCTCGCGACGCTGCGCCAGGGAAAACTCCAGGAAGCGGACAAGCTCATCACAGGATTCAACGAATCGTACGGAGATGACCGTTCGCACGCCGCGGAATTTCAGTATGAACGCGGACTGGCGTGCTACAGGAAAGAGGACTACCAAACGGCGGAGAAGATATTCAAAAAGGTCGCCGGCGACTACGGGCAGACACGGTTCGGTCCATGGGGCGCGTATTACAGAGCCAAGATCCTCGAGGTGACCAACAAGCCTAACGACGCTGCGAAAGGGTACGAGGAGGTCTTGAAGAAGTACCCCGATTCCGATGTCATCCCGAGAGTCCAGCTTTCGCTCGGAAACATGCACTATAACTCCGAGCGCTACGAAGACGCGATTCGTTACTACCAGAAGATAGCGGCATCGCCGGAAAGCGCGGGAGACATTCTGCCGTACGCCCTGAACAACCTCATCGAGGCATACGAGTCCACAAAGCTCTACGACGCAGCGCTCAAGACAGCGCGCGATTTTATTGCCCGTTACCCGAACGACGAGAGCATTCTCGATAAGAAGATCAAGATCGGCACCCTCTATACGAAACTCGGGTTCTACGACCAGGCCATCCTGCAGTTTCAGAACCTCATCGGCGAGGCCGGAAGCCTCCTTGAGGCGGAACTGCGGTACGATATCGGCGAGGCGTACTACAACAAGGGAGATTACCAGCAGGCGATTCTTGAATTCCTGAAAGTTCCGTATCTTGTCTCCAGGCAGGGGAAGGTGAACTGGACGGCGACCTCGTTCTACATGGCCGGCCAGTCGTACGAAAAAATGTCGAAGTTCGACGAAGCGATCGGGATGTACCGGCAGGTGGTGGAGCGGCCCGGCATCGACGCCACCTTCAAAGCCGCCGCGAAGAAGGAAATCGACCGTGTCAAACAGATAATCAATAAAGGACCAAAGTAACGATGCTCGAACGGGAAACAGAAGCGATTATCAACACAGTAACCCAACGGACCCTGGCGGGACGCGAAAGTGTCACCGTAAAGGAAATTTTGGCGGCAGAGATCCCTCACGCCGTCAAGACGTTTTTCCGGGCGGATGTCGAATCGATGCTCGGTGAAGAGCTCCGGGCCCAGCACAGGACAAGCCGGTTCAATTACCAGCATCCCGAAGTTCAATCTCTCCAGAAGCAGATCAATTCAATCGTCGTCCTCGAATACTCGTTCCAGAGAACTGAGTTCATGGAACGCCTCGACGAGTCGGTTCACATGCTTGGGAACTTCCTCATCCGTCCCCAGTGGACGCTTCTGAACGCACTCTTCGAGCAGGATCAAAACATATCGGCCTCCGCTCTCACCCACCTCCTGCGGCATTTCGGTCCGTACGAGTATCTGAGAGATTTGATCACGCACTACATTCGCGACAAGAACGTCTCGTCGTTCACAAGGAACGAATTCTCCAGCCTTCTTTCGAGGATGGACGGGGAGTACATCCGCCGGAAAGCGGGAGGCGAGATGGCGCGCGTGATGTCTCCGGTGTTCGATTATTTCGACTACCCCGTCAACACCGGGGCGAAATCGCTCCCGGTGAATGCGCTGATCCGTTACTTCGAGGATAAGAGGCTGAGCACCGTGATCTCACGCCTCGAAGGTGAGGCGAGCCAGGGGAAGCAGGAATTGGCTCTACGCGAGCTTGGAGAACTTCTTGAGGCGGTGCGCCGCACATCGGGAGCGTTCGAAGTCGACAAGTGGGAACCGGAGCCCGGGCTGGCGCGCTCAGACGCTGGCGGGGCAAGCGCCCTTCCCATTCTCGATTCGATAAGCGAGGGGGACCGCCGCCGCTTCGTACGGAAGATTTTCCGTCAGGATGAATCGTCCTTTACGACCGCCGTTACCGCAATCGGCTCTCTGGGCTCATGGAAGGAGGCGTCGAAATTCATCGATCAGATTCTGATTAAGAACGACGTCGACCCCTACTCTACCGAGGCCGAGCGGTTCGTCGAGATCATCTCGCAGCAATTCCAGCCTCTCCGCTCGTGACGGCGCTGCGCCGCCGCGTACTTCCAATCTTCGACTCTCCTCGCACCCATGTTTATTGATCGGGCGACAATCACCGTCAGGGCGGGAAGCGGGGGGAGCGGCGTAGTGAGTTTCCGCCGCGAAAAATATATCCCCAAAGGAGGCCCCGACGGGGGAAACGGGGGGAACGGGGGAAACGTCGTGCTTCAGACCGATCCCCAGCTGACGACCCTGATGGACTACCGCTACCGGAGGATCTACACCGCCGAGGCCGGACGTCAGGGAGCCGGGGCGAACAAGACCGGGAAGAGCGGCGCCGATGTCGTCCTCCGCGTCCCCGTCGGGACCGTAATACAGGATGACGAGAGCGGCGATATTCTGGCGGACCTCGTCGAGGAGAGAGAATTGTACATTGTTGCCAAGGGGGGACGTGGAGGCAAAGGCAACTCTGAGTTTGCCACCCCCACCAACCGTGCGCCGAGAAAGGCGACGAAGGGGACGCCTGGGGAGGAGAAGTCGATCCGGCTCGAATTGAAGCTCCTCGCGGATGTGGGGCTCGTGGGATTTCCGAACGCCGGCAAATCGACCCTCATCTCCAGGATCTCGGCCGCAAAACCAAAGATCGCTGACTATCCTTTCACAACCCTTATCCCGAACCTCGGCCTGGTCCGGTTCGGTGAATTCCAGAGTTTCGTCGTGGCTGATATGCCCGGACTGATTGAGGGTGCCCATGAAGGAAAAGGACTGGGAATTGAGTTTCTGCAGCACATCGAACGCACCCGCGTGCTCGTATTCCTCATCGAATCGACGAGCGATCACCCGGCAAAAGAGTACAAGGTCCTCCTGAATGAGCTCAAGTCATTCAACGCCGCTCTGTCAAAAAAGCCCCGGATCGTGGCCCTCACGAAGATGGACCTCATGACCGAAGACGGAAGGCTCAAGCTTGAAGGGATCACCTTCAGGAAAGGCGATCCGGTCATACCGATCTCTTCTGTGACGGGGGAGGGTTTGGAAGCGCTCGTGGGAGCGATGTGGAAGAAGCTCCGCCCCCGCTCGCAATCTCGCCACGCACGGTAGGGGGGCTGTTGGCGCCGGTTGTAGGCGCCGGCTTTAGCCGGCGTTCGCTCCGGAGAAAATCCGCATGAATCTGGTGTCACGGTCCATACCGTGACACCAACCGGGAACATTCTTTCGAGGGTCGGTGGGCGCCGGCTTAAACTGGTGTCACGGTCCATACCGTGACACCAGCCGGGAACATTCCATGGGAGGTGAGAGTAGAACCTGTAAGGACCCTACTCTCACTTACTCGAAAGGAGCCTTCCATGAAATCCCACATGCATCGCGGTGAACCCGCGATCTTCCTTCCCCGGCTTCTCGCCTCCCTACTGTTCTTCTTGACAGTCAGCCTCTCGGAGGCCATGTCGTACCCTCCTCCCCCTCCCGGTGAGGTCAACATCGAGGGGCATCTCAATTCCGCCTGCCTTCCGCACAGCGGAGGTACTGTATACCTCCTCATCAGTGTTACGACCGGTTCCGACCGCCACCCCGACCCGGTACGGCGGCCGTTAAACCTTGCCGTGGTCCTTGACCGCAGCGGCTCGATGGCGGAGGAGCGGAAATTCGACTACGCAAGGGAAGCAGTCTGCTCGCTGCTCGATCATCTCAACGGCCAGGATTTTCTCTCGATCATCGTCTACGATGACCGAATCGAGACGCTTCTCCCGACCCAGCGTGTGAGGGACAGGAACGCCATCAAAGCGATACTCGAGGAGGTGTATCCCCGGGGATCGACGAATCTCGGAGGCGGGATGCAGGAGGGTTTCAGACAGATCGAAAGGAATTTCAGGCCTGAGTGCGTCAACCGGGTGATCCTTCTCTCGGACGGTCTCGCAAACCGAGGCATCACCGACCCCCGCCGGCTGAATGAATTGGCCGCCTGCTACCGCGCGAAATCTATCTCGCTCAGCACAATCGGAGTGGGTCTTGAGTACAATGAAAACCTCATGCTCGGCCTCTCCCAGCACGGGGGCGGAAATTACTACTTCGTCGAGAGCGGCCGCCAGCTTTCCTCAATCTTCGATCACGAGTTCGACGGTATGAGCGCTGTCGTAGCCCAGAATGCATTGGTCGATCTTACACCGGGGCGCGGCGTGGAGATCAGGGATGTCATAGGAGCCCCGTGGCATCGCGAAGCGGGACGGGTGCTGTTCGATGTAGGCGATCTGTATGCAGACGACCGGCGGGAATACACCGTCGAATTGGGAATACCGGAGGGGAGCGGGGTTCTCCATGCCGCGCGGGGTGTCGTACGATGGGATTGCCGGACGGGGTTACCCCGGGAAATGGCAAGCTTTGAAGTCGATGTCCGTTACACGGACATCGATGCCGAGCTTCGGAGAGGTAAGGACTGGGATGTTCAGGGAAAAACCGATCTCTCGATATCGACCCGAAGGGTCGAGCATGCCATGAAGGCACTCGACGAGGGCCGACGCGAGGACGCGAAGCGCGAGCTCAGCGAGGCCCGCTCCGACGTGCTTAACTCGGCTGCGTTGGTTCAGAGCGCGGTTGCAGCTCCGGCGCTGCGTGAGCAGGCGTTGAGGTTGAAGGGATACGCAGACAGCGTCTCAAATGCTTCTAACGATTCCAGGCTTGTAAAGACGTCGGTGCAGTACCAGAACTACAGGACCCAGCGTCAAAAACCCTAACCGCCCTCGCTTTTGTCCGGGATTTGTTGGGCGTGGCGCCTTCTCGCCACGCCCCCGCCCGGAATCTCTCTCCTCTCCGCGAATTGGTGTCACGGTCCGTACCGTGACACCACCCGGGAGGCCACTGGCTCCAGCCCGTGAAGCTTCGTGTCATGACGGCCGACTAGTTGCCTTCCTTCCCGATTTTCTCTACATTGACGCAGCATTCCCGTTTTCCCCGTCAAAGCCAACTGAGTCTTGCGCCTATGGACATCCTGAAGGAAATCGAGCGCCGAAGCCACGAGCAGGTGGTGTTCTGCTCCGATAAAAAGTCGGGCCTGCGCGCCATCATTGCCATCCACAATACGGCGCTCGGACCCGCGCTCGGCGGTGCCAGGATGTGGACGTACGCAACCGATGAGGAGGCCCTCATCGACGCTCTCCGGCTTTCGAGGGGTATGACGTACAAGGCGGCCGTCGCGGGCCTGAACCTTGGCGGCGGCAAGGCCGTCATCCTCGGCGACCCGAACAAAGACAAAACCGAGACACTTTTCCGGACATACGGCCGTTTCGTCGAGGGGCTGGGGGGCCGCTATATCACGGCGGAAGATGTCGGGACAAGCGTGCAGGACATGGAGTGGGTCCGGATGGAGACGAAATATGTGACTGGTATCGACCGCGCACTGGGCGGAGGCGGAGATCCCTCGCCGGTTACCGCAATCGGGGTCTATTACGGCATGAAAGCGTGTATGCACGAATTGACCGGGAGCGACTCTCTGAAGGGAAAGCGGATCGCGGTGCAGGGAGCGGGGCACGTATCGAGCGCACTCTGCGAACATCTGGCAAAGGAAGGTGCAAAGTTAACCATCAGCGACCGTTATGAGGAGAAGGCGAAGGTCCTTGCCGAGAGGACTCGCGGCACCGCTGTTGACGCGGAAAAGATCTTCGATGTTCCTGCCGACATTTTCTGCCCCTGCGCCCTCGGAGCAATTATCAACGATGAGACGATTCCGCGCTTGAAGGCGAAGATCATCGCAGGAGGAGCCAATAATCAGCTTGCTGACGAGAAAAAACACGGACGGATGCTCATCGACAGGGATATTCTCTACGCCCCGGATTACGCGATCAACGGCGGAGGATTGATGAGCGTGGCAAACGAGCTCGAGGGGTATCCCAGAGAGAGAGCGCTGAAGCAGGCCGAAGGCATCTATGACACGATTAGAAACATCTTTGCCATCGCCAAAGCGGAGAAAATTGCACCGTCCGAGGCCTCAAACCACCTCGCCGAAAGGCGGATCGGCAGCATTACCCACATCAGAAATCTCTACGCCGGACGCTCGGAATTCGCTGGTCGGCTTGGCGACCTCGACCACGTAAAGGGTTGACGGGGGCGCGGGGCCGCGGCTGAAATGACGGTGTACAAGCGGCGGGCCACCCGCGAGAAGGTCCTTCAGACACTCTATGCCCACGAGCTCTCGAAGGAGCCGATCTCCGGAGTGATGGAAAACGTCCTCGGGGAGACTCGGGAAGATCCGGAGAGCTTCGAGTTCGCGAAAAGCCTGATCGACACGGTCATCAGGCACAGGGAGGAGACCGAACAGCTGATCAGGGCGAAAGTTTCCCACTGGGAATACGACCGCATCGCAGTCATCGACAAGGTCCTCCTCCATATGGGGATCTGCGAGTTCCTCTATTTTCCCGACATCCCTCCGAAAGTCACAATCAACGAGCTGATTGAGGTTGCCAAACTCTTCAGCACGCAAAACAGCGGCAAATTCATTAACGGAATTCTCGACGCCGTTCTCGCCGATCTTAAACGAACGGAAACCCTCAGGAAAACCGGACGCGGTCTGATCGACCAGAACCTGCATCCGAAGCCGGTACGCGGCCAACCTCCCAAAGAGCGCCCTTCCGGGTCATAATGCTTCCTGCATCGCCGGCGGGAAGGCGTTTCACCATTTTTTCCTGGTCGCTCTTCGATTTTGCCAACACCGCCTATTCGGTAATCGTAGTAACCGTAATCTACCCGCGGTATTTTCAGGCGCACGTCGCGGGAGGAAGAAATTGGCTCTGGGGAGCGGCCGTAAGTCTCTCGATGATCTGCGCCGCAGCGCTTTCTCCGCCGCTCGGGGCCGCCGCGGACGGATCGCACAGCAAGAAGCTGTACCTCTTCATCTTCACGCTCGCTTCGGTGGTATGCACCGCGCTCCTGTTCTTCGTGGGAGACGGGATGCTTGTCCCGGGTATCATCTTCTTCGTGATCGCCAACATCGGTTTCGAAGGGGGACTCGTCTTCTACGACGCGTTCCTCCCAAGCCTTACCTCCGAGCGCTCCTATGGCAGAGTCTCGGGGTACGGCTTTGCCATGGGATACGCGGGCGCGCTGGCGGTCCTTGGCATCGTCATCGCCCTCCTCCCCGATGCGTCCAATCCGGATTACCTCTTTTTCGTGCGCCTCTCATTCATCGTGGCGGCGGCCTTTTTCCTGTTCTTCTCACTTCCTATTTTCCTGTTCGTTCCCGAGCCGCGGCGGCGCGAAGGGCAGAGCCCGGTGCGCCACGCAGTCCGTGCAGGACTCTCTCAGGCAGCCCGCACCTTCCGTGTTCTCTTCGTCAGGAAGGAACACCCTGCAATCGCCCGATTTCTCATCGCGTTCTTCATTTATAACGACGGCATTCTTACCGTCATATCCTTCGCCGCCGTCTTCGCCTCGCAGACGCTGAAAATGGACGACAAGGCGATTATCATATTCTTCGCTGTGGTGCAGACAAGCGCGATCCTTGGATCGGTTGTCTTCGGATTTCTCACCGACAGAATAGGTCCGAAGCGGACAATCTCCCTGACACTGCTGATCTGGATCGTGATCTGCATCGGGGCCTTCTTTGTGGATTCTGTAGCGGTGTTTTATGCGGTCGGGCTCGCCGCTGGGATCGCAATCGGCTCCTCCCAGTCCGCCAGCAGAAGCCTGATGGCGCTATTGACCCCAAAGGAGCGCGAGGCGGAATTTTTCGGCTTTTACGATGGTTTATGTGGTAAGGCTTCGGCGGTGATCGGCCCGTTGATCTATGGCCTGGTGGCGGATCTGACGAATCAGCGCTTTGCTGCGCTTGCGATCGGGGTTTTTTTCATTACCGGGCTTACGGTGCTCCAGCGTGTTCCTGACCGGAGGGCCGAGGTGGTTGAGTGAGGATTATTGCGTATATTCAAAACAGAGAGAATGAGAGCAGCCGCCACTAGTTTCGCCCTTCTTCTTGCAGCAATCAGCGCAATTTCGGGGAACAACCCGGAGGGGGCTAATACGTACGTGAAATTTTCCGCATCGCTCCGTCCCGCCCTGCGCGACCGGCCCGGCACCGTACAATTTGAGCTCCGTCCGAACAAGGGAATCCACATCAACCTTGAGCCCCCGATCAGCGTCGCATTTGATACGGCCTCGCCGGTGAAAGCGACGGGGAAACTGGATATTCCCCGGCTCGAGAAGGTCCCCTATCTTGATCCCGCCAGGCCCATCGTTCAGCGGGTGACTCTTCCGAAGCGCAGCGGGAAAGACACTCTCACGCTGAGAGGGACTCTCACATACTTCTACTGCTCGGATGCGGAAGGGTGGTGCAGCAAGTTCAAGCAGCCTTTTGTGCTGACGCTTCCGGCGGCCAGGTAAGGGCCGATGTCAAGCGTCTATTTCATTTCCGACGCACACCTGGGCCTCGGATCGAGGGAGGATGAGCGCCGGAAGGAATCCCGCCTCATCGCCTTTCTCGATTCTATTCAGGAAAACGCAAGCCGGCTCTTCATCGTGGGCGACCTGTTCGACGCCTGGTTCGAATATCGTACCGTGATCCTTAAGGGATTTCACAGGCTCCTTGCCAAACTGGACGACCTCACGGCGAAGGGGATCGAGGTGGACTATCTTGCGGGGAATCATGATTTCTGGATGAAGGATTTTTTTCAGGAGGAGTTGGGCATGCGAACCCATCACGGCCCCTTCGAGACCGTCATCGACGGGAAACGGGTCTTCATCCACCACGGGGATGGGCTGTCGAACAGGGACACAGGGTATAAGATTCTGAAAAAGGTGCTTACCAACCCGGTGAGCCTGCGCCTCTTTACGATGATCCACCCGGACGTCGGAGTGAGGCTCGCCCGCTACTCGTCGCGCAAGAGCCGGGCGCACACTTCCGCGAAACACTACGGCGAGGAGGACGGCATGCTGTTCTATGCCCGGAAGAAGATCGAGGAAGGAGCCGACATCGTCATTATGGGGCACCGGCACTCCCCCGTGTGCACGGAGATCGGAAAAGGGATCTACATCAATCTGGGCGACTGGATCGATCACAACACGTATGCGGAACTTTCGGGGGGCAGGATTGAATTGAAGGCATGGAACCAGGACAGGAAGAGATGACACCGAAGGGGAAGTCCGGGAACCGGCGAAGAATGGTCCTCGCCGGCTGGGCGATTGCAATCGGAGTTCTCGGCATTTACACCGCCTTTCTCATTTCGGGATTGCCGTCGCTTGAGCAGCTCGAGCACCCGAAGGCGGAGCTTGCCACAAAAGTCTATTCGAGCGACGGAGAACTCCTCGACCAGTTCTTCATCAAGAACCGCACGCGCGTCGCCTACAAAGAGCTCCCTCCCGACCTCATCGACGCCCTCATCGCGACCGAGGACAAGAATTTCTACGACCACTGGGGGGTGGACCTTCCGCGCTTCGCCCGCGCGATGGTAAAGAACGTGTTTACGCTGCGGCTGAGAGAAGGGGCAAGCACAATCACGCAGCAGCTCGCCCGCAATCTCTACGATCTGAAGGATCCGAACGAAAGCGTGTTCGGGAAGGGAACGAGGAAGATCCGGGAATTCATCACGGCGATCCAGATCGAGAGAAATTACACCAAGCAAGAAATCCTCGAGCTCTATCTGAGTGTCGCCTATTTCGGAAGGAGCGCCTATGGGATCGCATCGGCCGCGCAGATATATTTCGGTAAGAACCCCTCCGACCTCTCGCTGGCAGAAAGCGCGCTCCTGGTGGGGATGCTCAAGGGTCCAGGAACGTACGATCCCGTGCGCCACCTCCAGCGGTGCATCGAGCGCCGGAACACGGTGCTTGATCAGATGGTGAAGTATTCCTACCTGACTCCCGCGCAGCAGCAGGCGGCAAAGGACGATGCGATCGACTTCAGGCCCATCGATGAGGAGCTCTCCGCCGGCATCGCACCCCACTTCGTGGAATGGATCCGAAAACAGCTCCTCGATAAGGCGGAGCACTACGGATTCGACATCTACCGCGACGGGCTCTCCGTCTATACGACTCTCGACAGCAGGATGCAGCGCGCTGCTAACCGCTCTGTCAGGGAGCACCTCGGCGAGTACCAGTCGTCGTTCGACAAGCAGTGGGACTGGAAGGACCACAAGCCCGAGCTTGGCCAGGTCATCACGCAGGCGATCCAGACGTCCGACGAGTACCGCGATGCGGAACCCGAGAAGCGCGACAGCATTGCACGCGCCTTTCGCAAAAATCCCGCATTCATTGACTCGATGAAGAGGGAAGCCAAGAGAATTGAGGTCGGATTTGTGGCAATCGACCATCACAACGGCAATATCCTCTCGATGGTGGGCGGTTCGAACCTGAGCCATTTCAGGTACGGGTTGAATCACGTCACGCAAATCAAGCGTCAGCCCGGATCCGCGTTCAAACCTTTCGTCTATACCGTCGCGATCGACAACGGCTATCCGCCGTCGTTCGAACTTCTCAACCAGCCGGTCACCATCATGATGGCGAACGGGAAGCGCTGGACTCCTGAGAACTTCGACCACCTCTTCGGAGGGAAGAGCACTCTCCGCGAGGGGATCAAGCAGTCGATCAACCTGGTGGCAATCCGCGCCATCATGGAGATTGCCCCCGTGAAGCAGGTCATTGAATACGCGCACCGCATGGGGATCAACTCCGACCTCCCCCCGTACGAATCCCTTGCGATCGGCACCGGAGAAGTTCAGCCGCTTGAGATTACCGCCGCGTACGGGGTGTTTCCGAACGAAGGGGTCTACATCGAGCCAATTTCAATCCTCAGGATAGAAGATAAGGACGGAAACGTCCTCGAGGAGAACCAGCCGAACAAGCGCGAGGTGCTGAGTCCCGAAACCGCGTACCTGATGACGAGCATGATGAAAGACAATGTGAACGGTGGCACGGGCGGGCGTGTTCGGTTGTTCTTCTCAGGACCGGCGGCAGGCAAAACCGGGACGACCCAGGAATTTGCCGATGCCTGGTTCATCGGTTTCACGCCGAATGTGACGGCAGGAGTGTGGGTGGGATTCGACAACAAGTCGGTGCACTTCACAACCTCCGACGGCCAGGGCGGCCGCGCGGCGGCGCCGATCTGGGGCCGGTTCATGAACTACATCTACGCCGATCCCGAGATCTCCCTTGCCCCAGGCAATTTTGCCATGCCGGACGGAATCGAGGTCGACACCATCTGCGCCGACACTAAGAAGATCGCAACCCAGTACTGCCCCGAACGGATGGTGGAATACTTCAACAAGAAATACCCGCCGGGGAAATGCCAAAAGCACACGAGCTGGCGCTGGCGTGATGGGGAGGAACCGAAAAACCTGATTAACTTCTAGGGGCCCGAGCCGGGGGGCTTACTCTTTGAGCTCGGAGGCGAAGATGTTCGACTCGTCGTCGTTGAAAACCTCGGATTCCTGAGGTTTTCGCTTTTTCAGGAAGACCATAAGGGGGAGGGAGACCAGGGCTACGAGCCCGACCCACTTTAAGAACTTCAGCTTGTCTTTGTCGTTCTCCATCGTGTCCGAAAGATACCCAAGAACTACCTCCTGATTCGTGACGGAAATCACTTATTCACATCTCCTCCGATGCACCCCACCCCCGGGGGCTTTTACGTTCATAATAATAACGAGAGGGATATCGCTCCGGTGAGGAGCGGAATCAGACGGGAAGGAACTCCTTTACGCGGGCGATGAGATACTCGAAGTCGAACGGCTTCGTGATGTACTCCGCCGCTCCCTGCTGTTTGGCGTACTTGGATGCCTTCAAATCGTTGTACGCGGTAAGGAAGACGAACGGAACTGCTGCAAACCTCTTGTCGGCGCGGACCTGCCTGAAAAACGAAAAGCCATCAATTCCCGGAAGCTTGATGTCAGCGATGATCAGCTGGGGGGTGAGTTCCTCCAGCTTCATGAGCGCATCTTCGGCATCAAGAACGGCAGTCACATCGTACCCGGTGTCGCGTAGCAGGTTTCCGATTGTATTGAGGAGCTCTTCTTCGTCCTCAATAAAGAGTATATTCTTGCCTTTCGGCACTTTCATGGCGCTCAATATAGGCGTTCCGTGACCGAAAGTCAACCCGCGTTTTCGACCGTCACACCGCCGTAAAGCGCTCTCTGCCAACGAATGCGCCGGATCAAACTGGTGTCACGGTCCATACCGTGACACCAGCCGTGTAGCCGCCGGCTTTAGCCGGCGTTCTGCATCGTTACCTCGGTGATGCTGATGGCAGCTCCGCTCTCAGGAACTCCGCCGTGTACGATCCCTTCATGCGCGCAACCTGCTCCGGCGTCCCTTCGGCGATAATCTTACCTCCTGCCGCTCCTCCCTCCGGACCTAAATCCACAATCCAGTCGCTCGTCTTGATGACCTCCATATTGTGTTCGATCACGACCACAGTGTTTCCCTTGTCCACGAGCTTCGAGAGGACGGAGAGGAGCATGCGGATGTCCTCGAAGTGAAGGCCGGTGGTGGGCTCGTCAAGAATGTAGAGCGTGTTTCCAGTTCCGACCTTGGAGAGCTCCGTCGAGAGCTTCACCCTCTGAGCCTCGCCTCCCGAGAGCGTCGTCGCCTGCTGCCCGAGCCGGATGTATCCAAGCCCCACCTCATACAGCGTTTGCAGCTTTCTCTGCAGCCGGGGGATCTCGCTGAAGAATGACACCGCCTCTTCGACGGTCATCTCGAGCACGTCGGAGATCGATTTGCCTTTGTACAGGATGTCGAGGGTTTCCCTGTTGTACCGCTTACCCTTGCAGACCTCGCAGAGGACATAGACGTCCGGGAGAAAATTCATCTCGATTTTCCTGACGCCGTCACCCTCGCATTCGTCGCATCGCCCCCCTTTGACGTTGAAGCTGAACCGCCCGACGGGGTACCCGCGCATCTTCGCCTCCGGGAGCTGGGCATAGAGGTCCCTGATGAGCGTGAACAGGCCGGTGTAGGTCGCGGGGTTCGACCGCGGAGTCCGGCCGATCGGGGTCTGGTCGATCTCGATCACCTTGTCCACATCCTCCAACCCGTCGATCGAAGCGTATGAAAGCGGGATGTCCTTCGACTTGTAAAACTTCCTGGAGAGAATACGGTAGAGGGTCTCGGTGATGAGGCTCGATTTGCCGGACCCGCTCACTCCCGTCACGGCAACGAATGTGCCGAGCGGAATCTTTAAGTCCACGTACTGGAGGTTGTTCCCGCGGGCCCCCTTGAGCGTGAGACGTTTACCGCTTCCCTTCCGCCGCGCAGCCGGAACCTCGATGCTGCGCTTACCGTGGAGATAGAGCGCCGTGTAGGAGACCCCGTTCGTGCCGTTGCCTGAGTGGCGGAGCGACTCGTTCCGCAGCTTCAATCGCCCCGGGCTCCCTGCGGTCACGACATGGCCGCCGTGCTCTCCCGCCCCCGGGCCGAGGTCCACCACGAAGTCGGCCTGCTGAATCATTTCCTTGTCGTGCTCGACGACGATGACGGTATTTCCGAGGTCGCGGAGTTCCTTCAAGCTCGAGATCAATTTGATATTGTCGCGCTGATGAAGCCCGATGCTGGGTTCGTCGAGAATATAGAGCACGCCCACGAGCTGGGAGCCGATTTGCGTCGCAAGCCTGATGCGCTGCGCCTCGCCTCCGGAGAGCGTGCGCGCGGAGCGGTCGAGCGTCAGGTACTCCAGTCCGACATTGAGGAGGAACCGCAGCCTCTGCCGGATCTCCTTGAGAATCTGGTGGGCGATCAGAAGCTGGCGCTCGGTGAGCGACAGCGACTCGAAGAATTCCGCCGCATCGCCGATGGAGAGGGTGACGACGTCATGGATGCCGGTTTCTTTTCCCGTCTTCGCGTCGGTGAGCTTGACCGCCAGGCTCTCCTTCCTCAACCGGCCCCCGCCGCACGTCTCGCACGGCTTCGAGTTCATGAACGACTCCACCCATTGGTGGAGCCCCTCGGATGTCGTCTCCTTGAAATACTGTTTGAGGATCGCAATCAACCCCGTGTAGCGCTGCCTGTAAATAACGGTCCTGCCGCTCGAATAGGTGTACGGCATTTCGAACTTCTCATCACCGGCCCCGTAGAGAAGCATGTCGAGCGTCTTTTTGGGGAGCTTTCGGACAGGCTCGTCGAGGTCGATGCTATGCCGCTTCGCGACCGCCTTCACCTGGGTCCAGAGCCATGTCGCGCGCGGCTTTCCGAGAGGCGCGAGCCCCTCCTCGTTGATGCTGAGCGAATCATCCGGAATGATGAGGCCGGCATCAAACTCCCTCGTCTCTCCCAGTCCCGTACAGGTAGGACACCACCCGTAGGGCGAGTTGAATGAGAATGAGTTCGGCGCCGGATCGTCATAGCTGAGCCCGCAGTAGAGGCAGGCAAGGTGCTGGCTGAATAGTTGGTCTCCCCCGGATTTCTTGCCGTCCTCTCCCCGGCTCACGATCGCGAGGCCTGATCCCATTCGCAGCGCAGTTTCAACCGATTCGGCAATGCGCGAGCGCATTTCGGGCTTGACCGCCAGACGGTCCACGACCACCTCAATGTCATGGACTTTGTACCTGTCGATCTGCATCGATTTGGTGATCTCCCGTACCTCGCCATCGATACGGACTCGCAGGTATCCGTCGCGCACTATCTCCTCGAACAACTCACGATAATGCCCCTTTCGCCCGCGAACTACAGGAGCGAGTATCTGTATCTTTGCTCCCTTGGGATAGGCCATGATCGCATCGATGATCTGGTCGACCGACTGTTTCTGCACGATCCGTCCGCAGTTGGTGCAGTGCTGGACCCCAACGCGGGCAAAGAGGAGCCGCAGATAATCATAGATCTCGGTAACGGTTCCCGCCGTCGAGCGGGGATTGTGGGAGACCGTCTTCTGCTCGATCGATATCGCGGGGCTGAGGCCTTCGATGTAATCGACGTCGGGCCGCTCCATCAGGCCGAGGAACTGGCGGGCATAGGATGAGAGGCTTTCCACATAGCGGCGCTGCCCCTCGGCGTAGATCGTATCGAAGGCCAGGCTCGACTTGCCCGAGCCGGAGAGCCCTGTGATGACGATAAGCCGGTCGCGGGGCATCTCAAGGTCAATGTTCTTGAGATTATGCACCCGCGCCCCCTTGACGATGAGCTTGTCCTGCTCCGTCGCGGTGCTATTGAGTGAGGGTGCTATGTCCTTTGGAGCGGGCATCGTTCAAGTTTAGATGGGTTTCCGCTGCGCGTTGCGCCGTGGAAGGCCTAAGCACACCGCAGGCGATCCCGTAGTACGGAATCGCCTGTCGTCAGCACTACAAGGTACCAATCGGGCGAAAGAAATGCAATAAGGGGGGCGATTCTACCGTGATGTCTTGAATTGAAACGTGTATCGAGTACCGAGTTGGACCCCGCCGATGGCTTTCAGGGCTGTTGAGATCGCGCCTGTGTAGAGCATCGCGGGGGCAAAAGGCGCGCTGGGATAAAACCAGAAGTATGGGTACGAGGGATTGGAATACGTCCCTCCATCGACAACAGCGCCGGTGGAGTCTTTCAGAGAAAACGCAGCGCGAGTGCTGGAAGAGTCGATGAGTGCGTTGCAGTAGACGGCAACGCTCGAATACCGTGAAACATCTACGTAGCCATTCGGGGGGTCCGTGCGCGTTACGAGAAACGGCGCGGTGGCAAACGAGAATTGATAGGGCGATGAGAGGGTTTCGCCGTTTGCGCCCCTCAGTGAGGTGTCGACTGTCACCGTGTACGCGGTCCCCGGCATCAACTGAGGGGAGGGGACGAACCTGATATCATAGGGATTCGTATTGTAGGGATTCGAGAAGAATCCCGGTACGCTCGGGTCGATCGAAAACGCCCCCCGGACGGTCCCGGTATCGATGCCTCCGGTGAAGACCACCCTGATCCATGATGTGGAGAAAATTCCTCCGTCTCCGTTCGATGGATAGGTATAATCTACACGGAATCCAATCGTCGTGAACGACGTGACGAAGTCGTGCTGAAGAGTATTCCCGTACTTATCGCGTGCGGACGCATCAATCGTGAGAGTGTAGTGGGTATTCAACGCGTACGGAAAGGCAGTGTAATAGAGGTACACCGAATCGTAGTAGGTCCACCAGCTGCCATTCAGAGGAGGAGTGATGTGAATCTTCGAGTAGATTGACGTATCGATCGGACTGTTGAGAACGATGGAGATGAGATTACTGGTCCTGACGTCGATCGCTCCATCGGGCGGGTTTTGGGATACTACCCTGAAGTAGGGCTCCGGTTCGAAGGTCATCGAGTAGGGGGGATTCAGGAAATTCCCGTTAACATCCTTGGCGGTTCCGGCAATCCGCAGCGTATACGTCTCAGCCACGCGCCACTTGAACGAGTACGAGTACCCGCCGGAGTCGTATGGGCTCAGAATCCAGAAATCATCTCCAAAGGGAAAGACGCCAGAGGTATCGATACGGACTTTTGTGTTGGGCGAGGAGATCCCGATGGCATGCTGGAGGGAGCCCCGATCCATGATCTTGTTAAACCGAAGCTGCAATTGCGTGCTCGAGCCCGGAAAGCGGTAGGGCCCTACCGAATTTGCCGGCGGATATGTATACAACACCTTTGGCTGGATCGACGGATCAGTAAGAGATTCCACACCTCCCCCACCCGCAGGGCCCCTCGGCCCGGCAGGCCCTTCAGGCCCTTTACAGCTTTCGAATATGCCTCCAACGGCAAGCAGAACGATGAAGCTCATCCGCGGTTTCATATCTCCTCCTCATTGTAGATAAGAAAACCACTCCCTCGTGGCGGCATGGCGCCGCGGGCCGGAACATCAGCCGATTCTCTGCCTCTTGTGCAGATACTCGAAGAGCGCCACGTCGAACGGCGTCGAGGTGTCGAGGAGAATGTAGTCGATGTTGTTCTCCCTGCACTCTTTCTTGTAGGTGTCGAGGAAATTCTTCATCTCCTCCTGGTATGCTTTCTGGATATGCCACGGCTGTGTCATCAGCTCTTCCGAGGTCTCAAGATCCTTAAAGACCGCGTCGCGGCCGAATGCAAAGCTCCGCTCCATCGGGTCGAGCACCTGCATGACGATGACCTCGTTTTTCTTGTGGCGAAAATGACGAAGAGCCGTCATGACATCGGCGGGTCGGTCGAAGAGATCGCTCAGGACGATGACAAGCCCCCGCCGCTTGATGCGTTCCGCGATGATGTGGAGCGAGTTCGCGGTTCCGGTCTTGTTTCCCGCTTCCAGGGTCTCGAGCTGGCGGAGGATCTCCTTCAAATACGACTTTGTGGCGTGAGGCGGCATGTAGGTCCGCACACGCTCGTCGTAAATCGTGAATCCTACGGCATCCCTCTGCTGTACCATCAGTTCGGCAAGCGCCGCGGTGATATATGACGCATACTCAAGTTTCGGCATGCGCCCTTCGGAGGCATATGCCATCGAACGGCTCGCATCGAGGATGATGTACGACTTCAGGTTCGTTTCTTCCTCGAACTGCTTGATGTAATAACGGTCCGTTTTTGCGTAAATCTTCCAGTCGAGGTGCTTGATCTCGTCGCCCGGCATGTACTGGCGATGCTCGGCAAATTCGACGCTGAACCCATGGTACGGGCTCTTATGAAGGCCCGTGATGAAACCCTCGACCACCAGCCTGGCCACGAGCTCCATGTTCGCGAGCTTCGCGACGACGTCGGGCTGAAGGTACTTCCGGTAATCGAGGAGGGCCTCGCTCATTTGGTTGTCGCCCCGGAGGGTTCCGATGAGTTTTTCGAGGTTAGGGATGTCGTGTCCGGACTGAGCTGCGATCCGGGCTCCTTTCCCAGTGTTTCGAGCTCAAATCTCGCTGAGGCAGCGAGCTCGTGCGATGGGTACTTCTGGAGGAAGGATTCGTAGACGTGCTTGGCGCTGTCGAGTTGGTGGAGTTCGTTATTGAAGAGAAATCCGCAGAGGAAGAGCGCGGTCGGAGCTTCCTTGCTCTTGGGATACAGAGTGCAGAATTTCCGGTACGACGCGATGGATTTTTGCACGTCGTGCAGATCGTTATTATAGATGAGTCCGGCGCGGTAGAGAGAGCTCTCCGCATAGGCGCTCTGCTGGAAGCGATTGATAATCTCTTCGTACCGGTCAACCGCAAGCTGGAAATTACCCGAATCTTCGGCGTTGCGGCCTTCCTGATAGAGCGTCACGTCGGACTTTCCGGAGCAGCATTGCAGGAATGCAGCGGCTGCAAGGAGGAACACGTACTTCATGGGAGAGAGTAATCTACGCATTGGACCTGCGAGAAGCAAGGGTATGCGTGCCATACCTATTCGTTCCGCCGCGGAGCGGCGGAACGCTTCTTTGGGCGCTACGCGCCCTGACCGGGCACAGATGCAAAGCGTCGGAGCGAGTCCGAACTTCTGCACCGATATGCCCGGGCTGTAGCCGCCGGCTTTAGCCGGCGTTCCACGGACTCCGTTCCCCATGGTTGGTGCCCCGATCTTGAGACCGCGTGAGTTTCGCGGCAAAGAAACCGTCCGTGTCGGCATCGTAGGGGAGGATTTTCACAAAGCCTTCTCTCGTAATCATCGACGGAGGGCAGTCATCCGGGCCTGGACGTACAACCTGCAATTCCGGGTGGTTCCTGAGAAACGTCGCAACGACCTCCTCGTTTTCTTTTCGCAGGAGAGAGCAGGTGGCGTACATCATCACCCCGTTCTCCTTGAGAAAACCGCAGTTCGATTCCAGGAGGCCGAGCTGGAGTTCCGGGTATCGTGCCGCGGATTCTTCCGTCACCCGCCACTTCATGTCCGGGTTTCGCCTGATCGTTCCGACACCCGTGCATGGAGCATCAATGAGGACAAGGTCGGCGGAGAATGGCTCGGGGAGAGGTCGCTTCATCGTCACTGCCTCAATAATTGAAACCCCCGCCCGGCGCGATCGGAGGTCGAGCTCCTGCAGCCGTTTCTTGTCCGTATCGGCCGCAAAGATTTTCCCTTTCCCCTCCATGATGTCGGCGAGGTGCAGCGATTTTCCCCCCGCTCCCGCGCACGCATCGAGTACTATATCCCCCGGCTTCGGCGCGGCGATGACGGAAAGAAGCTGGCTCCCTTCATCCTGCAACTCGAACCATCCGTCTTTATAGGCGCCTGAGGCCTGTGCATTGAACCGCTTGCCGGCAACGAGGCCTGCCTTCGAGAGCGCGGTGAGATTGGTGGCCATCCCCTCTTCGAGGAGCCGGGAACGGCATTGGTCCCGGGTTGCCCTGGAGAGATTAACCCGCAGCGTCACGCGGGCGGGAGCGTTGAGGGTGCGGAGAAGTCGTTCTGTGTCCGGGCCGAACTGGACATGCCAGTCGCTCACCATCCAGTCCTGGAACGAATGCTCTACTGCGAGGCGGAGCAATCCGGGATCCCCCCCTTTCGAGCCGGCATCCGGCCCGGCAAGGAAGTCAAGCTGCCGGTTGGCGGTTATCCAGTTCGAAAATCCTGCGAGATCCGTTTCCGGAAAGTGCCTCTTCCATAGAGAATCGGCGGGAGGAGGGAAGGAAGGTTGTGAGTCGGTTGAGAGGACCGCATAAGCCGCATAGAGAGCGAGCGATCGTACACGGCGGGAATCGAGAATGGAATGTTCAGGCCTGACGCGGAGATACTCTTCAAGGAGCGCCTCGATCAACCGGCGGTTGCGGACGATGCCGAAGAGGCCTTCAGAAACGAAGCGGCGATCGCGCGATCCGAGGTAGTGTCTCTGGCGGAAGAATGTTGAAATGACGCGATCGGCCGGGGCGGTGTTGCCGCCTGTGAGGTCGATCAGTTCAACGATATGACCAATGAGGGAATCGGCATTCATGCCGCGACAAACGGTTCACGCATCGCCGAGGTCATATATGCCCTCGCCATCCGCGGCGTGTTGAACGCGACACCGACTTCACCGCGCGCATTGAGGACGATGACGCCGCCGAACCCATCCGCCTTTCTCCTCAGAATCTCAATCCCGCGTTCGGCAGCTTCCTGCGGTTTTCCGCCGTTCGCCTCCATGAGCTCGATAACCGTCTTTGCCATGACTACCTTGATCATCGCCTCCCCCCAACCCGTTGTCGAAACGCCCCCCACGGAGTTGTCGGCATAGGAGCCGCATCCGATTAGCGGCGAATCGCCGACCCGGCCCGGATACTTGTTGAGAGTTCCGCCTGTCGAGGTCCCCACACATAGTGCCCCGTCCTTGTCCAACGCCACGGCGCCGACGGTGTCTCCCCTGCCCCCGTTCTTGCGGAATGCGTCCTTGGTCGCAAACGCGCCGTTATCGCGCACCGATTTCCAGAGCTCCGCTTCCCGGGGCGCTATCAGCTCTTTCGGGTTACAGGCCGGTATTCCGTGCTCCACGGCGAAGCGCTCCGCGCCGTCTGAGACGAGAAGGATGTGCTCGCTCTCGTCCATGATTTTTCGCGCCACCGAGATGGGATTCCTGATGGAATGGACGGCCGCCACCGCTCCGCAGCGGAGCGTTTTGCCGTTCATGATGCTCGCGTCGAGTTCCACCTGCCCGTCGGCGTTGAGGTGTGATCCGCTGCCTGCGTCGAACGTTGAGTTATCCTCGAGGTGGCGGATCACCTGCTCTACCGCGTCAATCGCGCTTCCGCCGCGCTCGAGCAGTTTCCAGCCGATGGCAAGCGCCGATGCGCAACCTGCGCGGTGCGCATCGACAAGGTTATCGGGAATGTCCCACGCACCGCCGTGGACGATGAGAGAAATCATGATTCGGTGCGTAAAAATACGAAATTGGGAAGGGACAAGCAACAACCCGTTTAATTGACTTCGACTCCTACGGCAGGCTCCTTCGTCCGTTTGAACTCGATCAATCCGTGCTTGTTCAGACGGACCTTTACGTAGTCGCCGTCTTTGATTTCCCCGGCGAGCATCTTCGTTGAGAGCTCGTTCACGATGTGTTTCTGGATGACCCGCTTGAGGGGCCTCGCCCCGAGCGTGGCATCGTATCCGAGTTTGCCCAGCCAGTCCTTCGCCTCGTCTGTTACGTCGAGTGTGATGTTCTTCAGCGAGAGCATCTGCGAAACCCGCCTGAGCTGCAGATCGACGATTGTGCGCAGATCTTCCCTGTTCAGGAGTTTGAACAGGATGATCTCGTCGATCCGGTTGAGAAACTCCGGCCTGATCGTCTGCCGGAGCATATCATGAAGCTCCGACTTCAGCTCGTCATACGCCGCCTCGAGCTCGCCGTTGTGGGCCGTCCCGGAAGCCAGCTTCTGCTGGATCAGGTGGGAACCCAGGTTCGACGTCATAATGACGATCGTGTTCTTAAAATTCACGGTCCTCCCCTTATTGTCGGTCAGCCGGCCTTCATCCAGGAGCTGCAGGAGGAGGTTGAAGACCTCCGGATGGGCTTTCTCGATCTCGTCAAGGAGGACTACCGAATAGGGCTTCCGCCTCACCGCCTCGGTCAGCTGCCCGCCTTCGTCGTATCCCACGTAGCCGGGGGGCGCTCCGATCAGGCGCGATACCGAGAATTTCTCCATGTACTCGCTCATATCGATCCGCACGAGCGCGTTTTCATCGTTAAAAAGGAATTCAGCCAGCGCCCGCGCAAGCTCGGTCTTCCCCACGCCGGTGCTGCCCAGGAAGATGAACGAACCGATCGGCCGTTTCTCATCCTGAAGTCCTGCCCGGCTGCGGCGGATCGCGTCGCTGACAGCCCGGACGGCTTCCTCCTGATCGACCATCCGTTCATGGAGCCGCTCTTCCAGATGAAGCAGCTTGGTGCGCTCGCTCTCGAGCATCCGGCTTACGGGAATGCCCGTCCAGCGTGAAACAATTTCCGCGATGTCTTCCGCATCCACTTCCTCTTTCAACATTTTCTTATCGCGCTGAACCGAGGAAAGTTTTGCGCTTGCGGCCTTGAGTTTCTTTTCGAGCGTGGCGATCGTTCCGTAGCGGAGTTCCGCCACCTTTGCGAGGTCACCCTCGCGTTCGTACCGTTCCGCCTCGGTCTTTACCTGTTCAATCTCCTCTTTCATCTTTCGGATCGACTCGATCAAATCCTTCTCATTCTGCCAGTGCGCCCGGAGTTCTGACCGGGCCTGGTGCAACTCGGCAAGCTCTTTGCTGATCGACTCGAGGCGGGATCTCGCCGCCTCGTCTTTCTCGCGCCGGATCGCTTCCCGTTCGATTTCAAGCTGCTTGATCCTCCGCTCGATCTCATCCAGCTCTTCGGGGAGGGAGTCTATTTCAATGCGGAGCTTGGAGGCGGCCTCGTCTACCAGGTCGATCGCCTTGTCGGGCAGAAACCGGTCGCTGATGTAGCGGTAGCTCAGCTGCGCGGCTGCGACGAGTGCGCCGTCCGTAATCCGCACGCCATGGTGCACTTCATAGCGCTCGTTAAGCCCGCGGAGAATGGATATGGTGTCGTCCACTCCGGGCTCCTCGATCATCACCGGCTGAAATCTCCGTTCGAGGGCGGGATCCTTCTCGATGTACTTGCGGTACTCGTCGATCGTTGTCGCGCCGATGGCCCTCAGCTCTCCCTTCGCCAGCGCCGGCTTGAGCATGTTCGCCGCGTCGACCGCTCCCTGCGCCGCGCCCGCGCCGACAAGCGTGTGCAGTTCGTCGATGAAGAGGATGATTTCCCCCTCCGACTCCGTCACTTCCTTCAGCACGGCTTTCAGCCGTTCTTCAAATTGGCCCCGGAAGCTTGTGCCGGCGACGAGCGATCCCATGTCGAGCGCGATGATCCGCTTGGTCTTCAGGTTTTCGGGAACGTCGCCATGCACGATCCGGTGGGCGAGCCCCTCTGCGATCGCGGTCTTGCCGACCCCCGGCTCGCCGATGAGGACCGGATTATTCTTTGTCCTTCTCGAGAGAACCTGAAGCACTCTCCTGATCTCCTCATCCCGGCCGATGACCGGATCGAGTTTCCCCCTGCGCGCAAGGTCGTTCAGGTCCCGCCCGAAGCGCTCGAGGGACCGGTATTTTTCCTCCGGTGTCTGATCGGTCACCCTCTGATTGCCCCTCACATCCTTGAGGGCCTTGTAGACCTGGTCTTTTGTCACTCCCTGGTCGGCAAGAAGCTGGCCGGCAGGGCTCTTTGCGGAAAGGAGAGCGAGGAGCATGTGCTCCGTGCTGACATATTCATCCTTCAGCCCCTGCGCTTCTTTGAGGGCTGTCTCGAACAATTGAGAAACTTTCTGGCTGAGATGCTGGTTTCCGGTCCCGCCCCCCGTCACTTTCGGGAGCTTCTCAATGGCCTCATTGATCTTGATCTTTATGTAATCGAGGTTGGCTCCGAGCTTCTGCAGGATCGGCGCCACGATCCCCTCTCCGTCCTGCACCAGCGCGGCAAGGATATGTTCGGGCTCGATCGCCTGGTTTGAATAATTGGCGGCGATCTCCTGGGCGTTCTGGACCGCCTCCTGAGATTTGATGGTAAATTTATTGAAGTTCATAGTGTCCTCGCGTTTAAACACACGAGCCGCTCATGCATCGGAGCACCGATCCATGCGCGGCTCGATCGTATTCTGGTTCAATAGATCTGCACCGGCTGAGGAGGCGGTCAGCCCTTATCCTTGTCGTCGACAACTTCGAACGAGGCGTCTTCAACCGCCTTGCCGTTCTTGGCCTTCTGCGGCCCCTCTCCTGCTTCGCCGCTTCCCGGCGGGGGAGCCTGGGGGCCGGCCTGTTGTTCAGCGGCCGTCGTCTGCTGATACATCGCAGAGGAAGCTTCGTTCCATGCCGCGTTCAGGGCTTCGATCTTTGCCTTCAGTTCCGCGCTACTGCCGCTTTTGACCGCGGCATCGAGCGCGTCAGCCGCTGCCTCGACCTTGCTCTTGAGCTCGGCGGGAATCTTGTCGCCGAAGTCCTTCATCTGCTTGCGCGTCTGGAACACAAGCGTGTCTGCCTGGTTCTTGGTGTCAACTTCCTCGCGGCGCTTCCGGTCTTCCGCGCTGTGCGACTGGGCGTCTTGCTTCATCTTCTCGACTTCCTCCTTGCTGAGGCCGCTCGATGAAGTGATGCGGATGCTCTGTTCCTTGTTCGTCGCCTTGTCCTTCGCTGTAACGTGCAGCATCCCGTTTGCGTCGAGGTCGAACGTCACCTCGATCTGCGGGGTGCCGCGAGGTGCGGGGGGTAATCCATCCAGGTGGAACTTTCCAAGCGTGCGGTTATCGATCGCCATCGGGCGCTCGCCCTGCAGGACGTGGATTTCCACCGACGGCTGGCTGTCGGAGGCGGTCGAAAAAATCTCCGCCTTTTTCGTCGGGATCGTGGTATTCGCCGGAATCATCGGAGTCGTTACTCCTCCGAGCGTTTCGATTCCGAGCGTCAACGGCGTTACGTCGAGGAGGAGCACGTCTGTCACATCGCCTGAGAGAACTCCCCCCTGAATGGCCGCTCCCACCGCAACGACTTCATCCGGGTTGACTCCCTTGTGCCCTTCCTTGCCGAACGTGTCCTTTACGAGTTGCTGGACCCTCGGAACGCGCGTCATGCCGCCCACCAGGATGACCTCGTCGATCTGGTTCGGGTTGAGGCCCGCATCCTTGAGCGCTTTCTCCACCGGCGGGACGCAGCGCTGAATAAGATCTTCTACGAGCTGTTCGAACTTCGCCCGAGTGATGGTCAGATTCAGGTGCTTCGGTCCATCGGCCGTCGCCGTAATGAACGGCAGATTCACTTCCGTCTGCAGGAGTTGAGACAGCTCCATCTTGGCCTTCTCCGCAGCTTCACGCAGGCGCTGGAGTGCCATCGGATCTTTTCTCAGGTCCATCCCTTCCTGCTTCTTGAACTCATCCGCGATATAATCGAGGAGGCGCTGATCGAAGTTATCACCGCCGAGGTGCGTGTCTCCGTTCGTCGATTTGACCTCGAAGACGCCTTCGCCCAGCTCGAGGATCGAGATGTCGAATGTCCCGCCTCCAAGATCGAACACCGCGACCTTCATGTCCTTATGCTTCTTGTCGAGGCCGTATGCCAGGGCCGCGGCCGTGGGCTCGTTAATGATGCGGCGGACATTGAGGCCGGCGATTTCGCCCGCCTCTTTGGTGGCCTGACGCTGTGCGTCGTTAAAATAGGCCGGAACCGTGATCACCGCGTCGGTGATCTTCGTGCCGAGATAGTCCTCGGCCGTCTGCTTCATTTTCTGCAGAATCATCGCGCTGATCTCGGGGGGTGAATAGACCCTGTCGCCGATCTGAACGCGCGCCGTGTTGTTATCTCCGCGAACGACCTTGTAGGGTACCAGTTTCATCTCCTCGGTCACCTCATCATGGAGCCGTCCCATGAAGCGCTTTATCGAGAAAACGGTGTTCTGCGAGTTCGTAACGGCCTGGCGTTTGGCTGCCTGCCCCACGAGCCGCTCCCCGCTCTTGGTGAATGCCACCACGGACGGGGTCGTGCGTCCGCCTTCCGAATTTGCGATCACGACGGGATCGTTTCCTTCCATGACCGCGACAACGGAATTCGTGGTCCCAAGGTCGATTCCAATTATCTTTCCTGCCATTTTAAGACCCTCCTTATCAGGGTATAGACATGCTCCACCGGATACTACGCTTCCCCGGCGAAGAGTGTAATTGATTGAGTTATCTGGAGGATTCTATCTTCAATTGACGTGCCAGATAGATTGGGCACGCGAACCGTTCCATTTCAATCAAAAATCGAGTTTTGCTCTCCAAGGCGATGCGGCGAGTATGCCATTCTGTCAATCTGACAGCGAAAATCAACAGTTTTGGCATTGTCATCCTGCCAAATCTGGAGAGCATGCCTTGATTTTCGACGTTGATTTCGCTACCATCTTGTTCCAAATGGCACCCTCCCCCGAAGGATTCAAGAGAAAAATAGTCTTCCTCGATAGCGTTGATTCCACCAGCCTCTATGCTGCATCGCTGCGCGATGCCGATGAGGGGACGGTTGTGCTGGCGGATGAGCAGAAATCCGGGCGCGGCCGCCTGGGGCGGAGCTGGGTCTCCGAAAAGGGAAAGAATCTTACCTTTTCTCTGATCCTTAAGCCCGGCTCCCCGGCGGAATACAGCGGGCTTATTTCCCTCCTTGCGGGTCTCGCGGTCGCCGAAACCCTTGAGACGGTTGCGGGCCTGGTACCCGAGTGCAAGTGGCCCAATGACGTACTGCTCAAGGGAAAAAAGGTCTGCGGCATCCTTACCGAGGCAACAATCACCGGCGGGAGGCTCTCAAGGGCAATTCTCGGCGTCGGACTCAACGTTAATCAGGCCAGATTCCCCGGGGCGATTCAACCGCCGCCCACCTCTCTCTTGAATGAGTCCGGACGCTCATTCGATCTGACCGCGGTCCTCACGGCTGTTCTCACCACGGTCGAGCGGCGCTACTCCGATTTCCGCGACCGGAAGTATGAGACGATCATCCGTGAGTGGAAAAAGCGCTCCACGACGATTGGCAAAACCCTCAACGTCAGGACTGGGGAGAGCGAGATTCAGGGCTTTGCAAGGGGGATTGCTCCCGATGGCGCGCTGTTGTTGGAAGTGGATGGATCTGAGCGGAAGATCTTCGCCGCAGATATCACCGTCGTATAACGCTCCGGGCACTCCATGCTCCTCGCCGTCGATGTAGGGAATTCACATACGGTTCTCGGGATCTTCAGAGGGAAGCGCCTCGTCGACGAATGGAGGATGCAGAGCAGGCGCTCGAGGAAAGCGAAGGAGCTCTGGGAACATGTCCGGTCGTTCGCCGAAGAGGCCGGATCTTCTCCCCGCGAACTCGAGGGTGTCGTCATTTCATCGGTGGTGCCGGCACTCACCAAAACGATCACATCGATGACGAAACGATTCCTGAAGACCGATCCGGTCGTCGTTTCCGGCGACATGGATTCCGGGCTCCGGGTCCTCTACGATGACCCTTCCCGCCTCGGACCCGACCGGCTCTGTAACGCGGTTGCCGCACTCGCAATAACCGGCGCTCCTTCCATCGTCGTCGATCTCGGGACGGCAACCACGTTCGACGTAATCTCCCCGCGCGGCGAGTATCTGGGCGGGGTGATCGCTCCCGGAGTGGAGAGCGCCGCGGCCGGGCTCTATACTCACACTGCCCGGCTTCACCCCGTCCCGCTCGAATTCCCCGAGCGGGTCGTCGGTTCGAACACAGTTACCGGGATGCAGTCCGGGATCATGTATGGAGCGCTGGGTGGTATAGAGGCGATTATCCACCGCATCGAGGAGGAAATCGGCGAAAAGGCTCCCGTCATTGCCACGGGAGGATATGCCGAGACAGTTGCCCGGAAGAGCAGCCTGATCACGCGGGTAGAACCTGCCCTCGTTTTGGAGGGCGCCCGGTTGATTTACGAGAGGGTGATGAGGAGGAAGGGTAGGCGCCGGCGGTAGGCGCAGGCTTTAGCCTGCGCAGATGTCTGTTGACGCGGCGCCCTGGGCCGCGTTTTTTTTATTGGACCCCGAACATCGATACCGACGCCTGCGCAACCTGTACAAGCGGGCCAAAATAAAGTCCCAGAAGGAGGGTCGGGATCGTCAGCAGAAGCAGGATCGCGAACTGCGCCCATCCGAATCGAACCGGCTCAACCGATCCTTCGGGAGCGCGGAGGAACATGTTTCGCAGGATGCGAACGTAGTAGTAGAGTGAGACGACGCTGTTTAAGACCGCGACGATGGCCAGCCAGAACATTTTGGCGTTGATGAGGGCCGCGAAGAGATAGAGCTTTCCGATGAAACCTGCGGTCGGGGGAATGCCCGTGAGAGAGAGGAGAAAAATGGTGAAGGTCACGGCCACAAACGGGGCACGGTACCCGAGTCCGCGATACGCGTCGATGTCTTCGCTTCCCGTCTTATCCGCCACGAGCATGACAACGTAGAAGGCCCCCAGGTTCGTGAACAGATAGACGGCGAAGTAGATCAGGACAGCGGCAAGCCCTTCGTTGCTGAGAACAACCACTCCCAGCAGCATGTACCCTGCATGCGCGATGCTGGAGTACGCCAGAAGCCGTTTCAGGTTGTTCTGCCAGATCGCCACCAAATTTCCCAGCGTCATGGTCAGGACAGAGACAATCGCCAAAACGCGGTTCCACTCGAAACCCGCGAGTATCTGCCACGCCCCGGTTGCGCTCCCGGCCATCGCCGCATCGATAAAAGAGACCTTCAGGAACCGGATCATCATCGCAAACCCCGCCGCCTTCGACGCCACCGAGAGAAATGCGGTGATGGTGATCGGCGCCCCCTCGTACACGTCGGGAGTCCAGAAATGAAAAGGGACCGCGGAGATTTTGTACCCAAAGCCTGCAATGATCAGCACCCCGGCGATCAAAAGAGTTGCCGGGCTTACGCCGCCCGCCACGAGGGCCCTGTTGATGCCGTAGATGTCTACGGCTCCGGTAAGGCCGTAGAGGATCGAAATCCCGTAGAGCATCAGGCCTGAAGACGCGGCCCCGTAGATGACATATTTGAGCGACGCCTCGTTTGAGTCGGGCGCATCCCTCAAGTAACCCGCCAGGATATACGAGCTGATGCTCGTCAGTTCCAGCGAGAGGTACATCATCAGAAGGTTGCTTGAGCCCGTCATGAGGAACATCCCCAGCGTAAGGGCTATCAGGAGAGCGTAGTATTCCCCGATGGGCCTCTTCCCCCTGTTGAGCTCGGCCGACTCGGCGGAAAAGAGTACGATGATTCCGCTGCTCAGAAGGATGATCGTCTTAAAAAAGAGCGAGAAGGAATCGACCGCGAACATATTGAAGAGGACCGAATTGGTCGCGGCCGTTGCCTGCCGGGTAAGGCAGTAGGCGGTGACGACGAGCCCTGTCAGCGCGAGCCACGGGATAAGGCTTTGCCGCTTCCCCGCGAGAACATCGGCAAGGAGCATCGCGCAAAACGTCGCGCTCAGCGCGATTTCGGGCTGGAGCGACTTTGAACCGGCTACGATCTGCTCAAGCATGAGCGAACCGGATTATTGACCCAGCATGGCAAGTCCGCCGCCTTTGTTGACGACGTCGACAAGCGTGTTGACCGCGGAGGTCATCAGATTGATCATTGGCGCCGGATAGATCCCGAGGAACAGGACGATCACGGCAAGCGGTATGAGCGTGAAGAGTTCGCGGCCGTTAATATCCGGAAGCGATTTCCACTTCTCGGGGAGCGTGCCCAGGAAGAGCCGCTGGAGCGTCCAGAGCATGTAGGCGGCAGTCAGTACGATCCCGACTGTGGATGCGATCGTGATCCACCGGAACGATTGGAAGGCCCCGAGGAACGAGAAGGCCTCGCTGATGAACCCGCTCAGGCCGGGAAGTCCGAGCGCGGCGAAGAACGCGATGGCCATCACTGCGGAATATTTGGGCATCTGGTTCATCAGGCCCCCGAAGTCGTTCAGGCCCCGGGTGTGGGCCCGGTCGTAGATGACGCCGACGATAAGGAAGAGCATCGCTGTGATCGTGCCGTGGTTGAACATCTGCATGACAGCCCCCGTCACCCCCTGGGTGTTCAGTGCAGCCATGCCGAGTACCACGACCCCCATGTGGCTGATGCTCGAGTACGCGATCAGTTTTTTAAAGTCCGTCTGGGCCATCGCTACGAGGGCGCCATAGACGATGTTGATGAAGCCCAGAATCGCAAGCGGGATCTGATAGTGAGCCGTCGCATCGGGAAACATGGGGAAGCTGACCCTGAGGAGGCCGTAGGTGCCCATCTTCAGGAGCACGCCCGCCAGGATGACGCTGATCGCCGTAGGCGCCTCGACGTGCGCATCGGGGAGCCACGTGTGAAAGGGGAAGATCGGGACCTTGATGGCAAAACCGATGAAGAGAGCGATGAACGCGATGTACCTCCACGTCGTATGGAATCCTCCCAGGATAGAGCCGGGATCGTAATTGGCCGGGTTCATCATCGCGAGCATGTTGAACGTGTGAATCTTCTCGCCCGTAGCAGGATCGGTCACTGAAACGCTGAAATAGAGAGCCAGCAGGGCGAGGAGCATCAGCACGCTTCCGAGCAGGGTATAGAGGAAGAACTTGATTGCCGCGTACTCCCTGCGGGGCCCTCCCCAGATGCCGATCAGGAAATACATCGGAAGAAGCATCAGCTCCCAGAACACATAGAAGAGGAAGAAATCGAGGGAGACGAATACCCCCATCATCCCGGCGTCAAGGAGAAGGAGGAGCGCAAAGTAGCCTTTGATCGATTTCTCGATCCCCCACGAGGCAAAGACCGCTATGAACGAAATGAGCGCCGTGAGGATCACCATCAGCACGCTCAGACCGTCGATCCCGAGCATGTAATCGATGTGAATCCGCCCGAACCAGGAGATCGACTGGACGTCTATCCAGCTTGCCTTCTCGAGAAACTGGAATCCCTCGATCGTATTGACCCCGGCCATTCCCCCGTTGAACTTGAGGAGAACAACGATCGCGAGAATCAGCTGCACGCCGGTAAAGAGAGCCGATGTCCAACGGATCGCATTCAGCTTCTCCTTCCGCAACAGCAGGACGACCATCATCCCGGCGACGGGAAGAAACGTCAGCCAGGTCAGAATTCCAATTCCCAGGATGCTCATGATGCTCTCAATGCAAAGTGGCCAGATTAAACAATGTGAACCGTCACCGGAAGACGAAGAAGAATATCATCACGCCGAGGAGAACAAAGGCGATATAGGTTTGCACTTTTCCGGTCTGGAGTTTCCGGAAGGCCCGGCCGAAGAAACCTGAAACGTACGCTGCGCCGTTGACCAGCCCGTCGACGACGTAATGGTCGAACGAACCCGCCCCGCCCCAGAAGAAGAAAAACGTGAGCCCTCCGCTCACCATGGCCGTGACGATCGCAGCCGCGACCGTGCCCGTTGTGGCCACATCCGGCCACAGCCATTGACCGGCCATGACCGCCGTCAGGACGGAAAGCACGCCGCCGATGGCCAGGAACAGCGCGCCGCTCATTTTTCTCTCCCGCGCTTCTTCGTCGTATCCGAAAACGATTGCTTTGGTCCAGTATGCGGTGCCGTTTACAAGACCGTCTATGATGTTCTCGTCGAACCAGCGCAGGGCCCGAGTAAGCGCGAGTGTTCCCCCGACTGCGACCGCATCGTAGAGCTCGTCGAAGTACCACTTGTTCAGGAGGAACGCGTAGATGCCTTTCAGCTTCTCCGCCCAGAGATCGGCGCTGATCTTCTTCCACGCATACGTTGAAAAGGCAAGGAGAACTCCGAGTCCGGCGAGCGTCAGCGAGAGCGCCATGGCAGGAATATGGCTCTGGTGGACGGCTTCCTCGAACGTCTCGGGGGATGCCGCCTGGACCGATGCAGGGACAACGGCAGCCGGGCGTTCGATCGCATGGAAAAACCATCCGCTGGAAGCGCCCACAGGGTTTGGCGAGTAGAAGATGAACACGCTCAGCACGGCGAAGACGATCAGTGGTATCGTCATGCTCTTCGGGGACTCGTGAACCGATTCGAGGCGGTGGTTGTCTGCGTGCGCGCCCAGGAACGTCAGGATGACGAGCCGGAACATATAGAACGCCGTCATTCCGGCGACGAGGAACCCGATCACAGGGATAAGATAATGCCCGGTGAGCGAGCCGTATGCGAGCGTTCCGGCAAGGATCTCATCCTTGCTCAGGAAACCCGAGGTCAGGGGGACGCCGCTGATCGCGAGCGTATAGACGAGGAACGCAAGAAACGTGACCGGCATCTTGCTCTTCAGTCCCCCCATATTCCTGATGTCCTGGGGATCGGTGTGATGATCGCCGGCATGGTGGAGCGCGCCGTGCATCGCATGTATCACGGAACCGGAGCCGAGGAAGAGGCCCGCCTTGAACATCGCATGCGTCGCGAGGTGGAAGAATCCCGCGGTGTAAGCCCCCGTTCCAAGGCCCATCACCATGTACCCAAGCTGCGAAATAGTCGAGTATGCGAGAACCTTCTTGATGTCATTCTGGGCAATTGCGATCGTCGCCGCAATGAACGCGGTGATGGCTCCGATATAGGCGATGACGGTGAGGGCGCCGGCGGTCATCATCGGGAAAGTGCGCGCGATGAGGTAGACGCCCGCTGCGACCATGGTTGCTGCGTGTATGAGTGCACTGACCGGCGTGGGGCCCTCCATAGCGTCGGGTAGCCAGACGTGCAGGGGGAACTGAGCCGATTTTCCGACCGCTCCGCAGAAAATCAGGATGCCGGCGGCAGTCAGCCAGCCCTCGCTCCCGAAGGGGAGGCTGCCCGACTGGATTCCGGCGAAGATTTCACTGAACCCGAACGTGTGAAACGTCCGGTAGAGAATCATGATTCCGGTGAACATGCCGATGTCGCCGATCCGGTTCACGACGAAGGCTTTCTTGGCGGCATCGGAGGCCGACTTCTTCTCGTACCAGTGTCCGATCAGGAGATACGAGCTCAGGCCGACAAGCTCCCACCCCACATACATCGTGAAGAAGTTGCTTGTCACGACGATCACGAGCATCGAGAACGTGAACAGGCCCAGGTACGAGAAATAGCGGGAGTACCGGATGTCGCCCTTCATGTATCCGGTGGAGAAGAGGTGGACGAGCGAGCTCACGATGCAGACGATCACCGTCATGATCGCAGAGAGGTTATCGACTGTCAGCCCGAGGTCGATCCGCAGGGGCCCGATCAAGGGCACGTTGCCGAAATCAACCCACGGAAACGTGAGCGTGACGGCCCCCTCAGCCCCGAGTTTCCGGAAAAACAGTGCCAGCGAAAGCGCCAGGCAAACAAAGAGGATCCCCGTCCCCAGCCAGTCCCCGCCTCTCGGGAGCTTCCTGCCGAAGAAGACCAGGATCAGGAAGCCCAGGAGCGGGAGGAGAAGAATCGCAATCGAAAGCTGGATCAACGGGTCAATCACGGTTTGAGGATTAGTCCTTCAGTTTGTCAACTTCGTCGATGTTCACCGTCTGCCACCGGTGATAAATATTGAGAACGATGGCGAGCGCAACCGCCGCCTCGGCCGCCGCAAGGATAATGACGAACACGGCAATCGCCTGCCCGTCGAGGTTCATCCCCCCGAACTTCGAAAACGCGATGAAATTGATGTTCGCGGAATTGAGAATGAGCTCGATCCCCATGAGCACCATGATCGCGTTGCGGCGAGTGACGACGCCGAAGAGCCCCAGGGAGAAGAGGATGCCGCTGATAAAGAGGTAATGAACGAGGCCCGGGTGGAAGCTCAACTCCGAACCGCCCTTTCTTTCCGGGCGATGAGCGCGGCTCCCACGAGCGCAACGAGAAGGGCGATGGATGCTACCTCAAAGGGGAGGAGATAGGTCGTCATGAAAAGCTGCCCGAGTGTATCCGTCGTGGTCGTCAGCTGCGATGCAGGGCGCGCGGTCGGCCAGTCTGTGACATAGAAGATGGCGCACAACGCCCCGGCCGTGGTCGCAACAATGAGCGAGGCGGGAAGCGTCTGGAGCGTTCCGGTCTTGATGTCGACGCTGACGAGCTTGTTCGTGAGCATGACCCCGAAAATGAGAAGGACGAGGATCCCTCCCACATAGATCAGGAGCTGAGCCACCGCCAGGAAGTCGGCGCTCAGGAGAATATACAGGCCGGTAACGCCGAAGAAGGTGAACAGGAGCGCGAAAGCCGAGTAGACAATATTCCGCGACGCCACCACGATCCAGGCGGAGACGAGGGTAACGAGTCCGAAAAAGTAGAAGATGATATCTCCGGAATCCACGCTCATGGTCAGCTTGCCGGCGCGGGGGGCGGCGTTGAACCCGCCGGAGGCGTGGCGCCGCCCGGGGCCGGCGCCTTTGCCTTCGCAGCAGCCGCAGCTGCGGCTGCCGCCGCTTTTTTCGCCGCCTGCTCCTTCTCATGTTCCGCGGCCCGCGTGCGAATCTCCGCGGCTTCGGCCGGCGTTACCGTCGCGTAGTTGTAAATCAGGTTGTGGCGGTTCGTTTCGGAGAACTCATAGACGTCGGTCATCTTGATGCATTCCGTAGGGCACGGGTACACGCACAGCCCGCAGTAGCAGCACTTGGCGATGTCGATGTCAAATACGGGCACCCAGAGCCGCTTCTTCTGCCCCGTGGATGTCATGCCGAGGTCCTCGGTGGGGAGCGACTTTACCGTCTCGATCTTGAAGCAGTCGACCGGGCATGCCATGTCGCACTGAAAACATCCGATGCAGTCGTCCATGTTGACGTACAACCGGTTGCGGGCCCGCTCGGGGAGCTTCAGCTTTACGTCGGGGTACTGGATGGTCACGGCCGGCGTGAACAGGTGCATGAATGTCACCTTCATGCCGATCAGGATCGTCCAGATCGAGAGAAAGATATCTTTGAAATACTGCTTCATTCTCAGAGTCAGAGCATCATCAAAAGGCCCGTGCCGATGATGCACACAAACGCCCAGGGCGTAAGCACCTTCCACGACACATACATAAGCTGGTCCACACGCAGCCGGGGCAGCGTCCATCTCAGCCACATCTGCACGAAGACAAAGAACATACCCTTCGAGAGGAACCAGAAGACGCCCCACGCGGGTCCGCTCAGGAAGTCGCCGAACGGGCTATTCCATCCGCCCAAAAAGAGGGTTGCGCTGATCGCCGAGACCGCGAACATGTTGGCGTATTCCGCCAGGAAAAAGAGCGCAAACTTCATCCCGCTGTACTCCGTATGGTAACCGGCCACAAGCTCCGACTCGGCCTCGGGAATGTCAAAGGGGGTCCGGTTCGTTTCGGCGAGTGAGGCCACAAAATTGATCAGGAACGCGATGAACACAAAGGGGAACTTCTTAAAAAGGAACCAGTTCCAGAACCAGCCGGTCTGCATCCGGTTGATTTCCTGCAGGTTCAGCGTTCCGGCGATCATCACGACCACGAGGAGCGCGAGGGTCGAAGGGATCTCGTAGCTTACGATCTGGGCCGCGGAGCGCATTGCGCCAAAGAGCGACCACTTGTTGTTCGAGGCCCATCCCGCCATGAGGATCCCCACGACGACAAGCGATGAGACCGCGATGATATAAAAGAGGCCGATGCTGATGTTGCTCCCCACATAGAGGCTGCTGAAGGGGATCGCGGCATATGCCGCATACGAACCGATGAACACGACGTACGGAGCCAGAAAGTGGAGCTTCTTGTCCGCCGCGGTGGGAACGATGTCTTCCTTCTGCATCAGCTTCAGGATGTCGGCAAGCGTCTGCGACCAGCCGTGCCAGCCGCCGGTGCGCATCGGGCCCAGACGGTCCTGCATGTGCGCCGAGACCTTTCTCTCCAGCCAGACGGCAAAGAGCGCGTATGGGAGAACCCAGAGGAGGGGAATGATTGCCATGACCGCATACGTAAGCACGTCGGGGCTCAGGATACCCTGCAGCCAGCGGAGGAACGGAAGGTCCAGTAGATTTCGGATGAGCTGTTCCACGGCGTTAGCGGTCGACCTCCCCGAGGACAATGTCGATGCTACCGATGATCGCAACGACGTCGGCGATCATATAGCCTCTGCAAATCTCGGGGGCCACGCTCAGATTGACGAACGACGGCGAGCGCGCTTTCACCCTGAAGGGGGTCGCCGAGCCGTCGCTGACCACATAGAACCCGATCTCCCCGCGTGACGACTCGGAGCGGACATAGGCATCTCCGGCGTTCGGACGTATCCGGCGCGGTACGGCCGACTGGACATCGCCATCCGGGATCTTTTCGAGGGCCTGCTCGATAATGTTCACGCTCTGCACCATCTCCCTGACCCTGACCATGTAGCGGTCCCAGCAGTCGCCCACCGTGCCGACCTCGCCTTTGCCGATCTCCGGCTTCCAATCGAACCGGTTATAAATAGAGTAGGGGTCGTCCCGCCGGAGGTCCCAATCGACCCCCGAGCCGCGGAGCATCGGACCGGAGCAGGCGTACGCAATCGCCGTTTCGGCCGGCAGAATGCCGACGTTCGCCGTGCGTTTGATGAATATCTCGTTATAGGTCAGGAGGTCGTTCAGCTCTTTGACGTTCGGCCGGAAATACTTACAGAACCCCTTCGCCTTGTCGACGAAGCCCGGAGGAAGATCGTGCGAAAGGCCTCCGACCCAGATATAATTGTAGAGCAACCGCGCCCCACACGTCATCTCAAAGAGGTCGAGGATTCTCTCGCGGTCTCTGAAGCAAAAGAGGAATGGTGTGAACGCGCCTACATCCAAGCCGTATGTCCCGAGGGCTATCAGATGCGACGCGATCCTCTGAAGCTCGCCCATGATCACCCGGATATACTCCACGCGTTCCGGGACCTGCAGTCCGAGGAGTTTCTCAACTGCCAGCGCATAACCCCAATCCATGTTCATCGACGCAAGATAATCCATCCTGTCGCAGTAGGGGATGACCTGCTGATAATTGGTCATGTGCTCGGCGTGCTTTTCGAAGCAGCGGTGGAGGTAGCCGATGTGGGGAATGACGTCGACAACGATTTCTCCGTCTACGACAAGCTCGAGCCGGAGAACGCCGTGGGTGGAGGGGTGCTGCGGGCCCATGTTGAGGACCATCTCCTCGTTCCGGACAACCCGGCCCGTGGAGGTTTTCAGAGGGGAGGTCAGTGTCTCTGGCATCCTCAGTAGGGAACTTTCATACCCTGATAGAACTCAGGTACTTTGAAATCCTTTCTCAACGGGAATCCGGGGTAGTCGTCGGGGAGGAGAATCCTCCGCAGGTCGGGATGTCCCGCGAATACGATGCCGTACATGTCGTACGCCTCTCTCTCATGCCAATCGGCCCCCGGCCAGACTGTGATGACGGACGGGATCTGAGGAGTCGCCGCAGGCACCTCAGCCTTGAGCGCGATCTTGTGGCGCTTCGACATCGAGAAGAGGTGATACACCACTCCCAGAACCCCCTTCGTGAGGTCAACACCGCTCAGACACATCAGGTAGTCGAACGAGAGGTCGGGTGCGTCGCGAAGGAAGAGAGCAGCTTCGGCGACCGCCGCGGGTGGAACCTTGATGTACGGGTCGATGACCCCCTCGCTTTTCGTCTCGAGGATCCGGTCGCCGAGCGAGGCCCGCGCTCTATCGATGATTTCCTGGGAGGTCATTCAGGCGGTTTTCTTGACGAGGCTTTCCCCACGGATTTTCTCCTGCAGCTTGATCAGTCCCTCCATCAGCGCTTCAGGCCGCGGAGGACAGCCCGGAACGTACACGTCGACAGGGATGACACGGTCGACGCCTTTCAATACATGGTAGCCGTGTTCCCAGTACGGGCCTCCGCAGTTTGAGCAGCTCCCCATCGAGATAACATACCGGGGCTCGGACATCTGGTCGTAAAGCCGCTTGATCCGGCTTGCCATTTTGAGTGTGACCGTCCCGGCCACGATCATGACGTCCGACTGGCGCGGAGTGGCGCGGGGTATGACGCCGAACCGGTCGAAATCGTAGTGTGAAGCCGACGCAGCCATCATCTCGATCGCGCAGCACGCCAGGCCGAACTGCATCTGCCAGAGGGATGAGAGGCGCGCCCAGTTGAAGAGATTCTCGAGCGAGGTGACGACGACGTTGCTCGTGCCGAATTGTTTATCGAGTAGTCCCACGGATATCCTTCGTTGTCAGGCCGTTACTTTATCGGCCGGAGCGTGCGCCGGCGCCCGCGCCGGGCGCCGGACCTCCGGAATGTGTCCTGCCGGCTTATCCCAGTCAAGGTCTCCCTTCGCCCACACGTAGATGTAACCCACCCCCAAAATCACGAGAAAAATCATCATTTCCACGAACGAATAGGCACCCAACCGCTGGTAGACCACGGCCCAGGGAACCAGAAAAACGATTTCAACATCGAAGATCAGAAAGATGAGGGCGACCACGTAGAAGCGAATGTTAAACCGGACCCATGAATCGCCGACCGGCTCTTCACCGCACTCGTAAGAAGAGAGCTTGCTGGGATACGATCGGTTGGGACGAATGAGCCAGGCAGTTACCAATCCTCCGGCGACGAAGATCGCCCCGATAATGAAGAAAATGAATACCCGGCCGAAGTCCGTGATCATCCGATCTGTGGGGGGCTCCAAAAAATTCGCTAAAATATATGAAAAAGGACAAAGAAAGTCAAAGAAACTTTCGCCATTTCTTTGGAACTAAGGGGTAAAATTAAAATTCCTTCACCAAAGAAAATTTACTTGACTTTTGCTTTGGGGCATTGTATCTTGGAAATGCACGTGGGCGGGATCCACGGTTTCTGACTTCGCCTCCCAAGTTGGAACGCCACACTCGCCCCGTGCTTTTTTTATGCCCTGACCGATCGATCCTGCCCAAAGGGGGGCGGCTACAAAAAGAGCTGACCCGCGCTGTTGTAGCCGCGGGCTTTAGCCCGCGCTTGCACACCGGTCCTGTATCTTCTGCCCCCTCTCGCTCACCCCGCCGCTGTTGACAATCCAACCATCATTCTGTATACTTCGCGCTCGATGAACAAGCTTCTCCTCGCGGCCGTAACCATCGCCTGCCTTCTTCCCTTCGCCGGAAAAGCCGTCCACATTGATGACCCCCTTTTTCTCTGGCCGGCGCAGCATATCCATGAGACTCCCGCCGATCCGTACGGATTCCCGGTGAACTGGTATGGGTATGACTCACCGATGTGGCGGGTAACGCAGAATCCTCCCCTGACATCGTATTATCTGGCGTTTGCTGCGCTGTTCGTTGGCTGGGGTTCTCTCCCCCTCCATCTGGCGATGATTCTTCCCGCGATCGCGGTAGTGCTTGGAACATATTCTGTCGCGCGTTGGTTGTGCGCCCGGCCGGTCCAGGCCGCACTGATTTCGATCTTTACGCCTGTATTCCTCATATCAGCCACAACGCTGATGTGCGATGTTATGATGCTGGCTTTTTGGATCTGGGCTATCGTGCTCTGGTTGAGAGGACTGGAGGATAACAGCCATATACGCCTCGCGCTGAGCGGACTTCTCATGGCGGCTGCTGCCATGAGCAAGTATTTTGGAATGACCCTGATCCCCCTGCTCCTCTGTTATTCTATCATCCGGAAGCGATCGGTGGGGTCCTGGGCAGTGCACTTCCTCGTACCCGCCGCATTCCTTGCGGCGTACCAGTGGATCACGGGATCGATATATGGGCACGGCCTTCTATCGGATGCCGCATCGTATGCCGATTCATTCAGGACGTTTCAGGACGAGCGCTTTCTCAAAGTGCTGATCGGAATTATCTTCACGGGGGGGTGCCTCGCCGGTACCATTCTCTATGTCCCCTGTCTCTGGGGGCGAAAGGAGCTGATCGTATTTCTTCTGATTGCGATTGCGGGTGGGGCGGGAATCCTTGCTCTCCCGCGCCTCGGTGGATTCGAGTTTCACGACCCGGAGGGAGTCCGATGGCCGATCGTCCTTCAGGCGTCTCTCTTTCTGGCTGGCGGGATACATCTCCTCGCGCTCTCGGCTATGGATCTCATCCGGAGGAGGGATCCACAGGCCTGGCTCCTCTTCTTATGGATCGCCGGCACATTCCTCTTCGCGGCCTTGATCAACTGGTCTGTGAACGGCCGGACCCTTCTGCCCTTAGTTCCGGCGCTGGCGATTCTCATCATGCGAAGGTTGGATGAGCGGTCTATGTCCGCACCACTCCTCCTGATTCCCGCTGCGCTCGTGGCGCTTCTGGTTGCATGCGCCGACCTCTCGCTCGCAGATGCCGGAAAGGAGGCGGCCCTGAGGATTCACGGGAAATACTCGGGAGCTCGCCAGACATGGTTTCAGGGACACTGGGGATTTCAGTACTACATGGAGGGAGGCGGTGCGAAACCGATCGACGCCTATCATCAGGGGATCAAGCTGGGCGATGTCATCGTCGTGCCCCAGAACAACACGAACACGTACCGGATGGATTCGACGTGGTTCCGGCTTATAGATACTATCAGGGTGCAACCGTTCCGGTGGGTCACCACCCTCTCAGGGCCGCTCGGGGCTGGATTCTATTCGGACCGGGTGGGGCCGTTACCGTACTCTGTCGGGGATGTGCCGCCAGAACGGTACCTCATCTTTCAGCCGAAGGAGAAGAAGTAAGGGGAGGCCGCGGGCCGGTCAGAATTCCCAGATCGTTTCCGGGACTCTTGTCCGGGCGTTCTCCGATCGCGCCAGGACGAAGAGGAGGTCTGAGAGGCGGTTAAGGTATTTCAGGGGGATTTTCCCTATTCGTTCCCGCTGAGAGAGCTCGACCACTCTCCGCTCGGCCCTGCGGCAGACCGTCCGTGCGAAGTGAAGCATTGCGGCTGCGGCACTCCCTCCGGGGAGTATAAACTTTCTGAGGGGCTTTAGACCCGTTTCCAGGGTGTCGATGTGGCGTTCCAGACGTGCTACGTCTGAAGTGGTGAGGCGGGGTGATCCGGCCTTCATTCTGTTGGGGGGAGTGGCAAGTTCGGCGCCGAGCGAGAACAGATCCCGCTGAATCTGCGCGAGGATCTCCCCCGGTTTTTTCCCGGGATTGAGAGACCTGCAGATGCCCAGGATGCTGTTCAGCTCGTCGATCGCGCCGAACGATTCAATCCGGAGGGCGTTTTTGCGGACCCGCGAGCCGCCGAAGAGCGACGTCTCCCCTTCATCGCCGGTCCTGGTGTAGATTCTCACTTCATTTCTTGTGCCCGTTCTTCATGAACCCCGGGAGTTCATTGTAGAAATGAACCGCGGTGCGGATACCGCCAAAGAAATTGTCGAGGCTCATGAATTCATCGGGCGCATGCGCATTCTCGTCCGGGAGGCCGAACCCTAAGAGCACCGTATCGAGTCCAAGAATGCGTTTGAAATCGACCACGATCGGAATCGATCCGCCCTCGCGCTGGTAAATGGGTTTCTTGCCGAATCCCTTTTCAAGCGCAGCGGCCGCTGCGCGGACGCCGGGACTTTCGACGGGCGTAAGCGCCGGTTCCCCCCCATGAAGAAAGGTCATTTTCACCTGCACGGTCGGCGGAGCGATCTTTTTTATGTGCGTTTCGAACAGCCTTGCGATCTTCGCGGAGCTCTGATTCGGGACAAGCCGCATTGAAATCTTGGCGTACGCCTTCGACGGAAGCACCGTCTTCGCCCCCTCGCCGCTGAATCCTCCCCAGATGCCGTTGCACTCGAGCGTGGGGCGAACCCATAGCCGCTCAAGGGTCGTGAATCCCTTCTCGCCGTGGAGCCTGCGGACACCCAATCCCCTTGCATAGTCGGTATCGCGCCATGGGAGCGATTTGAACGCTGCCCGCTCCTTTGGAGTCAATACTTTCACGTCTTTGTAGAAACCGGGAATCATAACGCGTCCATCCTTATCGTGCAGCCGGGCAATGATCTCCGCAAGCGCCTGGATGGGATTGTGGACCGATCCGCCAAAGGAGCCGGAATGGAGGTCTCTGTTCGGTCCCGTCACCTCCACCTGCATGTAGCTCAGGCCGCGGAGACCGTAACAGACCGATGGCACGCCCCTCGCGAACATCGATGTGTCCGAAATAAGCACGAGGTCGGCTTTCAGGAGCTCCTTATGAGCGCTCACGAAGGAGTCAAGATGCTCGCTTCCGATCTCCTCTTCCCCCTCAATGATGACCTTCAGGTTGATGGGAAGCGTTCCCATGTTCTTGATGTACGCCTCGATCCCCTTGAGGTGTATAAACACCTGCCCTTTATCGTCGGCGGTCCCCCTCGCATAGATATTCTGACCCCGTTTGGTCAATTCAAAGGGCGGGGATGTCCAGAGCTCCAACGGATCAACCGGCTGGACGTCGTAGTGGCCGTACAGGAGGAGCGTGGGCTTGCCGGGCACGCGAGGAGATTCGGCGCACACGATCGGATGCCCGTTCGTCGAAAAAACCTCAACGTGCTGCATTCCGATTTTCCGAAGATGTCCCGAGATCCATTCGGCGCAGCGAACGACATCACCTTTATTCTCAGGATTGGTGCTGATGCTCGGGATGGCGATGAGCTCTTTCAGCTCGTCGAGGTAACGCGACTTGTTGCTCTCAATATACTTTAGGATTTCTTGCATCGGCGGGAATTCGTTAAAAGTCATCATAATATAGTAAAGACACGCAGTAGTTGCAAGGCCAAACCCTTGATAATAACTCGGTTTTTCGGTACCTTGAATCACAATCGTCCTCTCCGTTGATGCCGACTCTGATCAATCTGCTCGATGTGTTCCTCCCCATTCTCTACTTCGGGACAATCTGGGCGTACGGCAAAGCATTCTTCAGCGGTCTCAGGGCGGCCGAGGGCTTGCGCACTCCGTTGCTGATGTTCACCCTCCTGACGCACGGACTCACGATTGGCCTGCGGACAGCCGAGTATCACCATCCACCCATCACTTCCGTCTTCGAACTCCTCTCGCTGCTCGCTTTTACGGTAACACTCGTCTATGCGTACATTGAATTCAGGCTGAGGATCAAATCCACGGGATACTTTATTCTGATTCTCCCCTTTTTCTTTCAGCTGATCTCTTCGCTCATGATCAAAGAAGTGAGGGAGGTTCAGCCGATTCTCAGGAGCAATCTCCTTGGACTCCACGTCTCAAGCGCGCTGTTGGGCTATGCAGCGATCACGATCTCGGCGGTCTACGGGTTCCTGTACCTTATGCTCTACCATGAGATCAAATCCAGTCAATTTGGAGTTATTTACCAGCGTTTGCCAAATCTGGAAACGCTCGAGCGGATGAGCTTCAGCGCCACCGTCCTCGGCTTTCTCCTCCTGACGATCGCCATCGTCGTGGGGCTCATCTGGCTTCCGCAGGTTCCCGAAGGAGTATCGTACGCGGATCCGAAACTCTTCGGAACTGTTGCAATCTGGTTTATCTATGCCGCCGGGCTTTCGGCGAAACGGCTGAGGCGATGGCACGGGCGCAAGATGATGGTCCTCTCGATGTTCGGTTTCGCTACGGCCATGGTGTCGATGACGGTGATTAATGTCTTTCTGAGCAGTTTTCATAAGTTCTATTGAGTCGTGAACTTCTACTCCCTCGGAATCAATCACAGGACCGCCCCGCTCGAGGTGAGGGAACGCCTGTGGTTTTCCGAGCAGGAAACCCGCGATGCGCTCTCCGATTTGAAAGCGGACCGCTTTCCGGAATGTGTTCTCGTCTCGACCTGTAACCGGACCGAGCTCTATTACCGGAAGCCTGACGGCTCGTCCAACGGCGAGCCCCTCTGGAGGACCCTTGCGGGGTACAAAGGCGCCCTGGGCTCGGTGAACGAAGCGAATTTTTATTCGATTGAGTCCCTCCACGCTGTCAAGCACCTCTTCAACGTCGCATCCGGAATCGACTCCATGATCCTCGGAGAGTTCCAGATTCTCAGCCAGATCAGGGAAGCCTACGCCCTTGCGGCCGGGGTCTCTTCCACCGGTTCTGTGATGAACAGGATTTTCGACACCGCGCTTCGGATCGGTAAACGCGCCCGCACCGAAACCGAAATCGGAACAGGGGCGGTTTCGGTGAGCTATGCGGCAGCCGAACTCTCATCCAAGATTTTCGACGATCTCTCCAAGAGAACCGCGCTTCTGATCGGAGCCGGCGAGACCGGCAGGCTGACCGCGAAACACCTTGCCGGAAAGAATATCGGCACCCTCCTCGTCGCCAACCGGACGCGCGAACGCGCCGAAGCGTTGTCCGCCGGACTGGGCGGCACAGTGATCGAGTTCGATCGGATTCTCCCGGAGCTCGAGCGGGCCGATATCGTGATCAGCTCGGTCGAGTCGCCGGGATTCATCCTGAAAGCAGAGGATCTTCGCCGCGCTGCGAAGCTTCGGGGGAACAGGGCGCTTTTCATCATCGATCTCGGCGTTCCGAGAAACATCGATCCGGAAGCGAATTCCATCGAGAGCGTCTTTCTCCATGATGTCGACGCGCTCAACCATATTGTCGACAAGAACCTCGTCCATCGGAAAGCGGAGGTTCCCAGGGTCAGGACCATCATCCTCGAAGAGCTCGTACGATTTCAGCGATGGTACGCGTCGCTCGAGGTGAATCCCACAATCGAGCAGTTGAGGGAGCACGCGGAAACGATCCGACGCTCCGAGGTCGAGAAGCATCTGAACCGCTTCTCCCCCGGTGAGCGGGAAGAGCTTGACCACCTGACCAAACGCATCATCAGCAAGATCCTGCATGCGCCGACCGTCAACCTGAAGACGGGGCATGAAAACGGGGACGGAGCGACTCTGCGCGACAAGATTCATCTCGTGCGGCACCTCTTTGGCCTCGATAAAGGGGATTCCCGATGAAGCGCATAAAGGTCGTCATAGGAACACGGGGGAGCAAGCTCGCCCTCTGGCAGGCGGATCATGTTCGCGGGGCTCTGGCCGAAGTGCGAGACGGCATCTCGGTGGAGATCAGGACGATTCGCACCACGGGCGATGCCGCTCCGCACATACCCCTCTCGAAGCTCGGGCTGAAGGGGCTCTTCACCAAAGAGATAGAGCAGGCTCTGCTCGATGGCACTATCGACATGGCCGTCCACAGCCTGAAGGACCTCCCGACCGTACTCCCCCCCGGACTCGCTCTCGGCGCCGTCATGAAGCGGGAGGACGCGCATGATGTGTTCATCGCGCATCCGCGACGAACCGTAGGGAGCGTGGACCGGCTCCCGGCGGGAGCCACGATTGCGACGGGGAGCCTCCGCAGAACCTGCCAGCTCCTCCGCTGGAGGCCGGACCTGCGCATCGCAGATCTCCGGGGAAACGTGAACACACGCCTCTCCATGCTCGACCGATCTGATTGGGAGGGTATCATACTTGCGAAAGCCGGAGTGGTTCGCCTTGGAGTCGCGGAGCGCATCACTGAGACAATCCCCTTTGACCGGATGCTCCCGGCGCCCGGGCAGGGCGCACTCGCGATTGAGGTCCGCGACGGCGACGACCGTGTACTCGATCTCGTGAAGAGGCTTTCCGACGAGAATACTTCCGCTTCGACCGCCGGAGAGAGGGCATTGCTCAGAGCCCTTGAAGGAGGGTGCCAGGTCCCGATCGGCGCATATGGCCGGATTGAGAAGGGGCAGTTCTGTCTCGATGCTATGATCGGTTCTCCTGACGGAAGAAGAATCATCCGCGGGGCCAGCCATGGCGAGCCTGCTCGAAGCGAATCGTTGGGCGAGGAGCTGGCCGGCGCTCTTCTCAGAAGCGGAGGGAAAGAGCTCCTGGAGCTGGCCAGATCCACAGAGCCCCATGAGGTGCACGATGCCTGAATACCTGGCGCCGCTTTCGGGGAAAACGATTCTCGTGACCCGGGCGGAGACAAAAGCCGGTGAACTTGTCCGGGAAATCCAGCGCTACGGCGGTACCGCGGTGGTGTTCCCGACGATCGAAATCAGGCCGGCTCGCTCCTACGACGATTGCGATCGATCCATCGACGCTATCGCCTCATACGACGGGTTGGTCTTTACCAGCGAGAACGGCGTCCGCTACTTCCTCGAGAGGTGGACCCTGCGCGGACACTCTGTGGATCAGCTGCGGTCCAAGCTCGTGTGTGTCGTCGGAGAAAAAACCGGGCGGACGGCCGTCGAATGCGGGCTTCCCGTCACGCTCATGCCGGAGCGGTTCACGGCAGCCGATCTTGCCCGGGCGATCGCCGGTGAGAACCTCGCCGGAAAGAGATTCCTTTTCCCGAGGGGAGACCTCGGCGGCGACACGCTGGCGCGGGGGTTCGACCGCCTCGGCGCCGGCATGGATTCGGTCGTCGTTTACGAGACGCACAGGCCCCATCCGGAGAATGAACGCTCGGTGAGAATGCTCCTTCTTGAAGGGGGGGTCGACATCCTTACGTTCACGAGCCCGTCGTCATTCACAAATTTCGCGGCGATCTTCTCAGATGAGGAGATCATGAAGATGCGGCCCCGCATGATGATCGCTGCGATCGGAGCGGCCACTGCGGCGGCGATCAACAGATACGGAATTCAGGCGGATATTATTCCGGCCGAATCCTCCATCGAGTCAATGGTCAAATCGATCGCAGATGTTTGTCGCTCAGGATCTGCGCCGGCCGCATCAGCCGGGGCCCTTCTCTTCCCCCGGAATCGATCGCTCGATGAGTGAGGACCTTTTCCTTCTGGCCTGCAACCGCCAGAGGACGCCGCGCACCCCCGTATGGATGATGCGCCAGGCAGGGAGATACCTCCCGGCATATCGCGAGGTGCGCGCAAAAACCGATTTTCTCACCCTGTGCAAGACACCGGAGCTCGCCGCGCAGGTCACGCTCCAGCCCGTCGATGAGCTGGGGGTCGATGCGGCAATTATTTTCTCCGACATCCTCGTCGTCCCCGAAGCGATGGGGATGCGGCTGATCGTCGATGAGGGGAAAGGCGGACCCCGCTTCACCGCTCCTCTCCGCACTGCTGCCGACATCGGCGGCCTGAAAACGCCCGACCCATCCCGGGACCTGAAGTTCGTCATGGACGCGATCTCACTCTCAAGAAAGGAGCTCGGCGGGCGCGCGCCGTTGATCGGTTTCTCGGGCTCGCCCTGGACGCTTGCCTCATACATGGTAGAGGGCGGCGGCTCGAAATCGTTCCGAACAATTAAGCAGATGCTCTACGATTGTCCTTCCCTGCTTCATCTCCTCCTCGAGAGACTCACCGTTGCCGTCGCCTCACACCTCAGCGCTCAGGTGGAAGCCGGGGCCCAGGCGATCCAGATTTTTGACACGTGGGGAGGGGTTCTGACAGAAGGCGCGTTCCGGGATTTTTCATTGAGGTATATCGAGCAGACCATCGCACTCACGAAGCGGCAGGGAGTCCCGATTCTCGTCTTTTGCAAGAATTGCGCTCACTCGCTCGAGAAGATTGCATCGACCGGCTGCCAGGTCGTCGGGCTCGACTGGACCTTCGATCTCGGCCGCGCGCGATCGCTCGTAGGCGGCCGCGTCGCACTCCAGGGAAACCTTGATCCAGCGGTTCTCTATGCCGCTCCCGGGCGGATCAGGGACGAAGTACGAACGATCCTTGAGGGTTTCGGGAAGGGCTCGGGCCACATCTTCAATCTCGGCCACGGCATTCTCCCCGATACCCCCGTCGACCACGCGCGTGAGTTCGTGCGCGCGGTCCGTGAAGAAAGCGTTGCATATCATTGACGAATCACCGTTCATCATAAGGAGGAGAAGCAATGACCGGCAGGAAGGCGCTTATCGAGGGATTGAATGAGGACCTCGCAAACGAACTCGGCGCGTCGATACTCTACCTGTTTCAGACGTCCACGGCAACGGGATGGGAGGGCGAGGAACTGCGCGAGTTCCTGACCCCTGAGATCACGGGTGAAATGCAGCATGCAATCTTCCTTGCGGAGAAGATCGCCGCGCTCGGAGGAAAGCCCACAACAGTGCCCACCCAGTACAAATCTCCGAGGGAGGTGAAGGCGATGCTGAAATATGATCTTCAGCTGGAACGCCAGGTCGTCCAGAACTATCGCGAGCGGGCTTTGCAGGCGGAGGAGGTCGGAGAAATCGGACTGAAGATCAAGATCGAGGAACTCATTGTCGAAGAGACCGGACACGCTGAACAGCTCGATCGCATCCTCCGCGGAATGTAGTCCGTCAGGGATGCTCAGGCAGCGGGCGACGGAATACTTCCGCGGCCTTCAGGATCGCCTTTGCTCCTCGCTGGCGGAAGCCGACGGAAAAGGTGAATTCCGGGGCGGCCGGTGGAAGCATCCGGATCAGGGAGGAGGTGAAACCCGCGTTCTCGAGAAGGGCGCGCTGTTCGAAAAAGCGGCTGTGAATTTTTCGGAGATCGGGGCGCCCCTCACTTCGGCGGCCGCGGCCCGGCTTCAGGTCAACCCCCAGCGGATCTCAGCCACAGGCATTTCGCTGATCCTTCACCCCTCAAGCCCTCTCGTCCCCGCCGTTCACCTCAACCTGCGCTATCTCGAGCTCGCTGACGGGGACGGCTGGTTCGGAGGCGGGACCGACCTCACACCCTGCTACCTCGTGGAGGAGGATGTCCGGCACTTTCATCGCACGTTGAAAGAGGTCTGCGACAGGCATGGCGCCGGCTACTACGCAAAGTTCAAGAGATGGTGCGATGAGTATTTTTTTATCCCCCATCGCGGTGAATCGCGCGGGGTCGGCGGCGTTTTTTTTGACTACCAGAGATCGGATCCTGACCTGTTTTTTCTCTTTGTAAAGGACATGGGGGATTCGTTTCTTGGGGCATATCTTCCCATCGTCGAGCGCCGGAGAAATGAGCCCTGGGGAGAGCAGGAAAAAGAGTGGCAGCTCCTCCGAAGAGGGAGGTACGTTGAGTTTAACCTGGTCTGCGACCGGGGCACCCTCTTCGGACTAGAAACGCAGGGCCGCACCGATTCAATACTCGCCTCCCTCCCGCCTCATGCGGCATGGGCCTACTCCCACGAGCCTCCTGCCGGTTCCAGGGAAGCGGACCTGCTCAGCGTTCTCCGGATCCCCAGGGACTGGGCTTGACACCCGGCACGGAGATCGGCGTCGTCCTCCTGCAGCTCGGCGGGCCCGATTCGCTCGAAGCCGTCGAGCCCTTTCTCTACAATCTCTTCTGCGATCCCGATATCATCAACTTTCCCGGAGCGCGCCTGGCGCGCAAGCCCCTCGCGCGCTACATTGCCTCGCGCCGCGCGAGGAAGGTAGCGGACCACTACAGGGAGATCGGAGGAAAATCCCCGATCGTAGATCTCACACTCGCCCAGGCGCGCGCGCTTCAGGCGGCGCTTAACCCACACCTCCGGGCGTCGGTTCACGTCGCCATGCGCTACTGGCATCCCCTGACCGAGGAAGTGATTCCGAAACTGAGGGATGCGGGAGTACGGAAGGTCATTCTACTTCCTCTGTACCCTCAGTATTCCGCCGCAACAACGGGCTCAAGCTTGCGCGAATGGAAACGGCAGTGTGAAAAAATGAACTACGATCCCCCGGCCACGGAATCCATCCGGTCGTATCACGACAATCCCCGCTACATCGCTGCGATCGTGGAGAGAATCTCCTCGGCGCTTTCACGATTTTCGGGCCGCGACCCGTCGGAGATCGACCTCATCTTCAGCGCACACGGCGTGCCGCTGAGCCTGATCACTGCGGGGGATCCTTACCAGGAGCAGATCATCGGGACGTTCGAGCGCGTCATGGCTCTGGGGGGGTGGAAGTCACCGGCCGTTCTCTGCTATCAGAGCAGAGTGGGCCCGTCGGAGTGGCTGAAGCCCTCTTTGCGTGAAACGCTCGAGGGCCTTTCGGCCCGGGGCAGGAGGCGCTTTCTCGTCGTGCCGATTGCCTTCGTCACCGAGCACATCGAAACTCTTCACGAGATCAATATCGAGGCGCGCCTCGATGCGAAACGCCTCGGCGCCGCACAGTTTGAGATGATGCCGGCACTGAACGAGTCGCCCGAATTCATCGAATGCCTCGCCGGCCTCGTCCTCAGGAACATTTGAACACCCTGCCATGAGGATCCTCACCCGGCGCGTCAGTCGGCCGAACGCATTCTTTGCATTTGTAGCCGCAGGCTTTAGCCTGCGGTCGCAGGACAAGACGGGCGTCCGCTCTTTTGTAGCCGCCGGCTTCAGCCGGCGCGTCAGTCAGCCGAACGCACCCTTTGCTTTTGTAGCCGCGGGCTTTAGCCCGCGTTCGCAGGACGAGACAGGCATCCACTCTTTTGTAGCCGCCAGCTCCAGCCGGCGCCACCTCCCCCCGCGAACGGAGTTGCATGCCGGCTAGGGAACCGGTCGTGATTGTCGGCGCGGGCATCTCCGGACTCTCCACCGCATTCCGGCTGAAACGGATGGGCGTGGAGGTCGTCGCTCTCGAAAAGGACTCGGAACCCGGGGGAACGATGCGGACGCAGAGTGACAACGGATGGCTCATCGAGGCCGGGCCAAACAACGCTCTCGAGAATACTCCCCGGCTGGGGGAACTCTTTAAAGACCTTGGGATTGCCGATCAACTCCGTTACGCGAGCGAACGGGCTTCGAAGAGATACATCCTCAGAGGCGGGCGGCTTGTGGCGATTCCGACGAAACCTTTATCGCTGGTGACCACCCCCCTGTGGTCTCTCGGAGGAAAGCTCCGGATCCTCAAGGAGCCGTTCATCGGCCGTACCTACAAAGAGGAGTCGGTCGCCGAATTCGTAACGCGCAGGCTCGGTCCGGAATTCCTCGACTATGCAATCGATCCGTTCGTTGCGGGGATCTATGCGGGCGATCCGGAGAACCTTTCGATTCGCGCCGCCTTCCCGAAGATGTATGCGCTCGAATCGAATCATGGCAGCCTCTTCAAGGGCGCGATTGCACTGAGAAAAGAACGGAGCGGGACGCGAGGCAAGCCGTCATCGAAGCTCTTCTCATTCCTGAAGGGGATGCAGGCGCTTCCCCTCGCAATCGCGTCTCACCTCGGAGAGGATCTCCTGCTCAACTCCTCCGTTGAATCCGTCATCCCCATGCGCGCGGGGAAAAACCCGGTCTACGTCGTCTCGTTCATTCGGGAGGGAAGGCGGGAATCGATCACCGCGTCCGCCGTCGTTCTTGCCAGCCCTGCCGCCGCCGCGGGGGAGGTGATAAGACGGATTGATCCGGAAACAGCTGGACTACTCGAATCGATTTATTACCCTCCGGTTGCTTCCGTCTTTCTTGGGTTCAGGGAAGGGGACGTCAAACGGCCGCTCGACGGGTTCGGATTCCTGATTCCTAAACGCGAGGAGAGAAGTATCCTTGGGGCAATGTGGTCTTCGGCTCTTTTCCCCGGCCGCAGCCCTCAGGGGTGCGCCGCAATCACCGCCTTCGTGGGAGGGGCCCGCCGGCCCGATCTGCCGTCTCTTGACGATGCCGCTCTGACCGATCTTGTCGTGAATGAGTTGCGCGAGATCATGAAGATCGAAGGAGATCCCGCCTTCCGGAAGATTAACCGGTGGGAACGCGCGATCCCGCAGTATACTATGGGATACGATCGAGTTCTTGGGGCAATCGACCGGTTCGAGCAGAATTTCAGAGGCGCGTTCATCTGCAGCAATTACAGGGGAGGCATCTCGGTCGGCGACTGCGTGAAGAACGCCGCCGCAGCGGCGAAACGCGTGGAAGAACACCTCACCGCCTGACCCGCGCAATCGCCTGGGAGATCGGTAGGCGCGGACTTTAGTCCGCGCGTCATTCCCACCGGCAAGATGACGGGTTGCCGATACACCCTGCATCAGAAGCCAAAATTTCGTACATTTCACGTGCAGGAATACCGCAGGAGAACCGGCTATGGCTAAACAAAATTCGCCTCCCGTTGAGGAGAAGAAAGAACGAATCCCACAAACCATGAACGGCCAGAACAGCCTGACAATCACGGACAATCGTACCGGCAAGCAGTATGAGGTTCCTATCGAGAACGAGACTATCCGGGCCACCGATCTCCGTCAGATCAAGGTGCGTGCGGAAGACTTCGGGCTAATGACGTATGATCCCGCATTTCTGAACACCGCAGCGTGTAAGAGCTCGATCACGTACATCGACGGAGACAAAGGGATTCTGCGCTACCGGGGGTATCCCATCGAGCAGCTCGCGGAAAAGAGCACCTATCTCGAGGTCGCCTACCTTATCATCCACGGAGAACTTCCCACGAAGGCGCGGTTCGAGAAATGGACGAACAATATCGTGATGCACACACTCATCCACGAGAACATCAAGAAATTCGTGGACGGATTCCATCACGATGCCCACCCGATGGGAATGCTGATCTCGAGCGTCGGCGCCCTTTCCACGTTCTACACCGACGCGAAACACATTACCGATCCGGATTCGAGAAAGAGGCAGATTTTCCGCCTCGTCGCGAAGATGCCCACTCTGGCGGCCTTTGCGTTCCGGCACAGCGTCGGCAGGCCCTATGTCTATCCCGACAACGAGCTTTCCTACGCCGGCAATTTTCTCAACATGCTGTTCAAGATGACCGAGCTGAAATACCGCGTCGACCCTGTCCTGGAGCATGCTCTCGACGTTCTCTTCATCCTCCACGCCGATCACGAGCAGAATTGCAGCACAAGCGCCATGCGGGGCGTCGGCAGCTCGCATGTCGACCCGTTCTCGGCCACCGCGGCTGCCGCATCTGCGCTCTACGGACCCCTTCACGGCGGAGCGAACGAGGCCGTCCTTCTCATGCTCGATGAAATCGGTTCGAAGAACAATGTCCTCTCCTTCATCAAGTCCGTGAAGGACGGAAAAGGGAAGCTGATGGGTTTCGGTCACAGGGTCTATAAGAACTACGACCCGAGGGCCAAGGTGATCAAGCGCCTCGCGGACGAGGTGTTCGAGGTGACCGGACGCAACCCCAAGCTCGACATTGCACTCGAGCTGGAGCATATCGCGCTGAACGACGACTACTTCATCAAGCGGAAGCTCTATCCGAACGTCGATTTCTATTCCGGCCTGATTTACCAGGCCATGGGTTTCCCGGTCGAAATGTTCCCGGTGCTCTTCGCGATCGGACGGACGTCAGGGTGGGTGGCCCAGTGGCAGGAAATGCTCCTCGATCCGGAGCAAAAAATCGCGCGCCCCCGCCAGATTTATCTGGGCCCGCCGGTGCGCGACTATGTGATGATGGGGAAACGAAGCGAGGAGAAGAGCGCGTAACGCCGCCGGCGTGAAGAGCCGATGAGCGACACACTCATTCTTTCGCTCTTCTTTGCCGTCGTCATCGTTATCCTGGCTCTGGACCTCGGCGTGTTCCAGAAGCGGGCTCACTTTCCCTCTCTCAGGGAAGCGGCCGCGTGGACGGCGGTGTGGGCATGCCTTGCGTCTCTCTTCGGCGTCTTTATCTGGCTTAACAGGGGGAGCGGAAAAGCCCTTGAGTACTTCACCGGCTACCTGGTCGAAGAAGCCCTCTCCGTCGACAACGTTTTCGTCTTCATCGTCATCCTCACCTACTTCGCGGTCCCCAGAGAACACCACCACACGGTCTTGTTCTGGGGCGTCATCAGCGCGATCATCTTCCGCGCCATCTTTATTATCCTCGGCTCCGCGCTGATCTCACAGTTTCACTGGATCCTCTATCTTCTCGGTGCGTTTCTCGTCGTCACGGCCGTCAAGCTTGCCGTCCAGCGCGAGGCTCAGGTCGATCCCGAGCGCAATCCTTTCATCCGGCTTGCGAGGAAGTTTCTTCCCGTAACGCCGCGTTATGAGGGGAAAAAGTTTTTTGTCCGGAGGGATGGGAAGACGTCCATGACCCCCCTCTTTCTCGTTCTTCTGACAATCGAGACCACCGATATCGCCTTTGCCACCGACTCGATCCCGGCGATCTTTGCGATCACGCGGGATGCGTTCATCATCTTCACCTCCAATATTTTCGCGGTGCTCGGACTGCGCTCCCTCTATTTCCTCGTTGCCGGCTTCATGGGTAAATTCAAGTACCTCAAGTACGGGCTTTCCGTTGTCCTTGCCTTCATCGGAGTAAAGATGCTGATGGAGCCGTGGCTGAAAATTCCGATCGGGGGGTCGCTCGGACTCATATTCGCAGTACTGGCAGCCTCGGTCGTTGCCTCGGTTCTCAATCCCGGCGAGAAGGGGCGGCGCGCGACCGAATGAAGCATCATGAATCAACCGGCTTGCCTCGCACCGCCATGCACGTTCTGATCGACGGAATCCGGATCGAGTACTCGGTGGAAGGCCCGCGGGCAGGGGTCCCGATTGTCTTCGTGCACGGATTCCCGTTCAACCGGTCGATGTGGAAACCTCAGGTCGAGGCCCTCCGGGACCGCTTTTACACGCTGACATACGATATCAGGGGATTCGGCGCGAGCGATCCGGGAGACGGGCAGTATTCGGTCGAGTATTTTGTCGACGACCTGATCGGCCTCCTCGACCATCTCAGGATCCAGAAGGCCGTGGCTGCGGGGCTCTCCATGGGGGGATACATCGTGCTGCGCGCCGCCGAACGCCATCCGGACCGTTTCCGCGGGCTCGTCCTCGCCGACACACGAAGCGAGCCCGACAGCAACGAGGGAAAGATCAAGCGCGCCCTCCAGGCCCGTGCCGTCAAGCGCGACGGCATGTCGGCCTTCGCCGATTCGTTCATCCCGGGAGCCCTGTACAGGGAAACCATGACGCGCAGCCCCGAGACCGCGGAGCTTGTGCGCAGAATGATCGAAGGAGTGACGCCGGTGAGCGCGGCCGGAACCCTCCTCGCGCTCGCGGCGAGAACCGACACTACTCCTGCATTGTACAACATCAACGTCCCTACACTCATTCTTGTCGGTCAGCACGACGCAATCACGCCCCCTTCCGCCTCCGCCGCTATGAAGGAAAAGATCCCCGAATCCGAATTGCATGTCCTGGCCGCAGCGGCGCATCTCAGCAATCTGGAGCAGCCAGAGGAGTTTAACCGTCGTCTCATAGGGTTTCTCGATCGCGTGAAATGACACAAGGAGCGCCGGCCGGACTCCTCCGGGTGATGGGACGATGGGATCTGGTCGCCCTCACGATAGACAGCATCATCGGCAGCGGAATATTCTTTCTCCCCGCCACCGTTGCGGGGCTCCTCGGACCCTTCAGTCCCTTCGCATATCTCATCTGCGCGCTTGTCACTCTCACGTTCATTCTGTCATTCGCGGAAGCTTCGAGCCGGTTCGACACCGGGGGGGGACCGTACCGGTACGCGCACGACGCCTTTGGAAAATTCGCCGGGTTCCAGGTCGGATGGATCGTCTACCTCACGCGGCTGGCGGGGACGGCGGCAAACCTTGGGCTCTTCGTCTCGTATCTTGGGTATTTTCTGCCCGTGCTCTCCGCCGAACCGGCGCGCACGATGGTGCTCCTCGTGATAACCTCCGTTCTGGCGGTCATCAACATCCTCGGCGTCAGGCAGGGAGCGCTGGCCGTGGATATCGTCACAATCGCAAAGGTTCTGCCGCTCCTGCTCGTCATCATCCCGGGGCTCTTTCTCATCGATGGAAAGAACCTCGCTCTGGGCGCTCCGCCGCCGTACGAAAACTTCATGCGCTCCATCTTTCTCCTCACGTTCGCGTTCGGCGGTTTCGAAATCATGACAATCCCATCGGGCGAGGCGATCGACCCCCGCTCGAACACACCTCGGGCGCTGATTACGGGCATGTTGATCGTCGCGGCCATTTACTCCCTTACCCAGCTCGTGGCAACCGGGGTACTATCAGACCTGCCGGCCGCTGAGCGACCGCTTGCCGCGCTCGCGAATGCGGTCCTGGGCCCCGCGGGGGGCATCGTGATCGCGGCGGGGGCTGTGATCTCGACGCTCGGCCTCGTTACGGGCAACATCCTCGGCGCGCCACGCCTGACGTTTGCGCTCGCGGAGAACCGGCAGCTTCCGGCGTTCTTTAGCCGGATCCACCCTGCGTTCAGAACGCCCGATGTTTCCATCTGCGTCTATGCGGGAATCGTCTTCCTCCTTGCCGCGCTTTCAAATTTTGTCACGCTTGCCGCGATCAGCGTCGTCTCGCGGCTCCTCTTCTACATCAGCACCTGCGCATCGGTCCTCGTATTCCGTAGAACCAGCCGCGCGCCGTTCACGCTTCCGTTCGGCGCCGCCATACCGGTCCTGGGAATTGCCTTTGCCTGTTACCTTCTGCGATATACAAAGACTGAGGAATTGTACTTTACGATCGGAGGAATTGTCGTGGGCTCAGCCCTCTACGGCTTCACGAGGCTGCGAAATGCGTAAATCGGTTTTGGTCATCTCGGCGACGGCGGGCGCCGGTCACGTTCGGGCGGGGGAGGCCCTCGTGGCAGCGGCGAAATTGATGCCGGACCCGCCGGCAATCAGCCATGTCGACATACTCAATTTCACCTCTCCGCTCTTTCGGACTCTCTACAGCAAGGCGTACTACGCCATAGTGAGCAGATCGCCCGGACTCTGGGGCTATGTGTACGACAGGTCCGACCAGTCGGGACCGCCCCCGGGCAAGAAGCTGCTGATGAAGCTCTTCGACCATTTCAACTACAAGAAGTACCTCTCGCGTCTTAACGAGCTGAACCCTGACGCCGTCGTGTGCACGCACTTTCTCCCCTATCTCGCAATTGAGGATGAATTGCTCGAGAGGAACTGGAAGATCCCGTTCTACTCCGTGCCGACCGATTACGCCGTTCATGCTCTCTGGGTGAGCCGCGCCGTGAAGCGCTTCTATGCCGCCACCGAGGAAGCTGCCTGGTCCATTTGCTCCCACGGGATTCCGCCGAGTCGAACTGCCGTGTCGGGGATACCCGTGATGCCCGCTTTTTCGGAATCGCGCGGACGCGCGTCCTCCGCGAAACAGCTTGGACTTAATCCGTCGCTTTTCACGATTCTGATTCTCTCGGGGGGTTACGGAGTGGGTATCGTAGACAAGCTCGTTCCCTCGGTGGCCGGGTTTCTCGGCCGAAACCGTCCGAAACGCTTTCAGCTCCTCGTCGTCTGCGGGAAAAATCCGGGACTGCACGCAAAACTCAACCGGGGCAAATACCCGCCGAATGTAAGCGTCACTCTCTATGAATTCATCCCTTTCGTCGACGCAGCCATGGCCTGCTCCGACCTTATCATCACCAAGGCGGGGGGCCTCACGGTTTCCGAAGCCCTGGCAAGCAACCTTCCCATGGTGGTCCTCGATCCCTTTCCCGGCCAGGAGGGCCGCAATGCTGACTATGTCGTCGAGGAAGGCGCAGCCACGTTTGCCGCCGGCTTTTCAAACCTTCACTTCAAGCTCGAGAAACTCATCGGCGATCCCGCGCGTCTGCGCGCGATGCGGCAGAGGGCGCGTGCAATCGCGAAACCGCACGCCGCGGCGGATATCCTTAAGGATGTGTTACGTTCTATCGATTGAAAGCAACCTGTAACCGCGGTCTTTAGCCCGCGCCATTCTTTTGTATGCGCCGGCCTTAGACCGAGTCTTTCTTTTGTAGGCGCCGGCTTTAGCCGGCGTGCGTCATTCTTTTGTAGGCGCCGGCTTTAGCCCGCGTGCGTCATTCTTTTGTAGGCGCCGGCTTTAGCCGGCGTGCGTCTCAGTTGAAAGTGACACCGAAGGTTTTTACATTTCAGCACCAATGAAAAACAATTCGACAATACTGAAGGAGGCGAAGAAACACAGGGCATCAAACGGCTCTGAGCGCTCCGGCAGCGGCTCATTCAGCCGCCTGCGCCGGACGAGAATGACAGCGGTCCTCCGGTCGATGGTGCGCGAAACCGAGCTTTCGAAGACCGATTTCATCTACCCCCTCTTTGTCTGCCCCGGAAACAAGGTGAAACGGGAGGTTTCCTCCATGCCTGGGGTTTTCCAGATGTCGGTGGACGAGATCGTACGGGAGTGCGCCGCGGTGAAGTCGCTCGGCATTCCATCCGTCATCCTCTTCGGGATTCCTGAGGAGAAAGATGAGGCGGGGAGCGGGGCGTATGACGACGACGGAATCGTCCAGCGCGCGCTTCGGGCGATCAAGAAAGAGGTTCCGGAGCTGTTTCTCGTGACCGATGTCTGTCTCTGCGAGTACACATCGCACGGCCATTGCGGGATCGTTCGCGGCAACGAGATCGTGAACGATGAGTCAATCGCGCTCCTCGCCCGCGAGGCCCTCACACACGCGGAGGCGGGCGCCGATATGGTCGCTCCGTCCGACATGTTCGACGGCCGCGTGCAGGCGATCCGCCGCATACTTGACGAGAACAATTTCGGGGCCCTTCCCATCATGTCGTACGCGGCAAAGTACGCGTCCGGTTTCTACGGCCCCTTCCGCGAGGCCGCCGAAAGCGCTCCGAAGTTCGGAGACCGCCGCTCCCACCAGATGGATCCCGCAAATTCAGACGAGGCGCTGCGCGAAGTAGCCGCAGACATCGATGAGGGCGCCGACATTGTCATGGTGAAGCCCGCGATGCCCTATCTCGACATCATCCGGCGCGTGAAGGATACGTACATGATGCCGACCGCCGCGTACAACGTCAGCGGCGAATTTGCGATGGTAAAAGCCGCCGGGAGGCTGGGCTGGATCGATGAGGACCGCGTAATGATGGAAATGCTCACCTGCATCAAGCGCGCGGGAGCCGACCTGATCCTGACCTACTTCGCCAAGTCGGCGGCGAAGCTTCTGTGACCGCTCGCCTGAAGACCTCCACATCCTCCTCTCTCTTCCGCAAGGCCTCCTCCGTCATTCCCGGCGGGGTTAACTCTCCGGTTCGCGCCTTCAGATCGGTCGGAATCAACCCTCTCTTCATCGCCAGGGCGAAGAAGGCCTCCCTGTGGGATGCGGACGGAAACAAGTTCATCGATTATGTGGGCTCGTGGGGACCGATGATCCTGGGTCACGCCCACCCCTCTGTGGTCCGGGCCATAGAGCGCGCAGCCGGACGGGGGAGCAGTTTTGGAGCGCCCACCGAGCCCGAGCTGAGGCTCGCCGAACTCGTAACAAAGCTGATGCCGTCTATCGAACTGGTTCGCATGGTGAACTCCGGCACCGAAGCCACGATGAGCGCCGTCCGTCTCGCCCGCGCCTACACAAAGAGGTCAAAGATTCTCAAGTTCGAGGGATGCTATCACGGACACGCGGACTCTTTTCTGATCAGAGCGGGCTCGGGCGCGGCGACGCATGGGACACCCGACAGCCCGGGAGTGCCTGCATCGGTTGCCACAGATACGCTCAATGCCCGATACAACGACATGGAGTCGGTGCGGGGGCTTGTGGCGCGTCATCGGGGAGAGATCGCCGCGGTCATCGTGGAGCCTGTGGCTGGAAACATGGGGTGTGTTCCGCCGAAGCCCGGGTTCCTCCAGGAACTCCGCCACCTCTGCGACAGCGAGAAGATCGTCTTTATCATGGATGAGGTGATGACCGGTTTCAGGGTCGCCCTTGGCGGGGCCCAGGAGCGCTACGGCGTTCGCGCAGATCTTACCACGCTCGGCAAAATCATCGGGGGCGGACTCCCCGTCGGGGCGTACGGCGGAAGGCGGGAGATCATGGAGTGGGTCTCGCCCATCGGTCCGGTCTATCAGGCCGGGACGCTCTCCGGCAATCCTCTTGCCATGGCCGCTGGAGTTGAAACGCTTCGTATGCTTTCGAAGGAGAGGAGGTTCTACGCGAAACTCGAGAAACGAGCCCGGCAGCTCGAAACGGGGGTTCGCGCACTTCTTGACAAGCCCGGCTTGAACTATCGGCTCAACAGGGTCGGCTCCATGTTCACTCTCTTCTTCACCGGACAGGACGTCGTGGATTACGACACCGCAAAGACTTCCGACACACGCCTCTTTGGCAGATACTTCCGATCAATGCTCTCCCGGGGGATCTATCTGCCGCCCTCGCAGTTCGAAGCGGCCTTTCTCTCGGCGGCCCACGGAACACGGGAGATCAGAGCGACACTCGACGCACTGAAGCGATCTCTCGCCTCCCTGTAAGCGTTACCCCCTAAAACGGAAATGCCATCCCCACCGAAGAGGGGATGGCATCATGCCGTTAAAACCCTGCCTCTGCTCTACCCTATCGTACCCGGAACCTGTACGTCCGCGGCATCTCCGTTCGGACCGGTCACCTTGATGACGACCGTGGCGTTGACCTGAGAGGGCACTCCGCCGATCGTCTGGTCTGCAACGACGAAGGAGAACACTGTCCTGCCCGGGCCTGCGAATATGACGTCGCCCAGTGTTACGTCGATGTTCCCGTTGACGACCAGGTTGACCTGGCTATTCGGAGGCGGCGTATACTGGAGCGCCACCGAGATATGCGTCCCTTTCGCAAGAGGATTTCCGTTTTCGTCCGAAACAGTGAACGATACCCGCTGTGAGACCCCGCCCCGGGGACAGGTGAATGATCCGGGACTCACGTTCGTGATGTATGAGTACCCCGACCAAAGTATGAGCGTCGAATCGGATACCGTAATGCCGCCGTGGCCGATCGTCCAGCCCCGCACCCATGAATAGCCGGGACCATAAAGAGCATCCACCGGGTACGGCCGGCCGCTGTATTGGTTCACGGTCGCGTGGCTGGTTATATCGGTGAATCCGTTTGGATCCACAACACCGCCCGTGGTGTTGAAGTACACGGCGGTGTTTGTCTTCACCGGATTGCTGAACGTATCGCCGACCTGCACTGTGACCGGCATGGTGAGATTGACGTAATCCCAGGCCAGCGCGAAATTGTGCAGGACCGGGGCGATGGAAAAGTGAGCCTGATCCGGGAGACCCGAATTCACAGTGATGATGACCGGAGTGGAGGTGATCAACTCGCCGTCCGAGTTCCGCCGGAGCGTCGCGATGAATTGAATGACTCCCGACACCGTTCCGCTGTTGACCGTCGTGGAGACTCTGCCGGATGCGTTCGTCAGAGCACGCGGAGGCGACACATAGGCTCCCCCCGCGACCGGCCAGCCGGTAATGGAGAATTCCACGGTGTCCCGGTGGTCGAAGTCGATCGGGAACCCGAGCGAATCCCTCACTTCCCACGTAAGGATCGTTGCTTCGATGCCGCCTACTCCATAGACGGTGATCTGATTCGAGCTCATCCCGATGAATGCTATGGAATGCGCGCTGCCGGTTGCTGTGGAATCGCGCACTCCGGTTGTGGTGTCGCGATCCATCGTCAGGGTCTGGGAGATGACCTGCCCGGCACTGACGTCAAAGTTGAAGGCTCTCGACCTGTAGCCGGGTTTGTCGAGTTTCAGGAGCCCCGAAATGGACGGAAGCCCCTGCAGATCGATCGAGAAGGAGAATTGCCCGGCCACGGATGTGAGCACGCTGTCAACCACCAGGTTCGTAATCAGGGTGACCTTCGCGTTGGTGATCGGGAGATTCGATTGGCTGTCGAGGATATTTCCCATGATCTGCGCGATGGTCGACGCGAGATCCACCTTCATCAGGAGATTTCCGAGGTTCGTCGTCTGGCCCCTGTGAAGCGTGACCCTCAGCTGCCTCGTTTTGTACCCCGCGTGGAACGCCGTAATCACCACGGGGAGCGTGTCGCGGTCGACAAGATCGGCATAGATAAGGAACGAGCCGTCGACCGGCGTGACCGCGGAATCAACCAACCCCGGCAGGGTCACAAGTATGCTCGTGTTCCGCAGAGGGTAGAATGTTGCGCTGTCGCGCGCCACGCCCACGATCGTTGCGGAGCTCGAGAGGTCGATCCTGATCCCCACATCGAAGCTCGTGTCTGCGTGGATCGGGAACTCGACGGAGCTGCCGATGTAGCCGTTCTTCCGCACGGTGAGGATGCCGTCGAGAACCTGGTTCGCCCCAAGGCCAACCTCGAACCGGAAGACACCATCGGCCCCGGTCTGGGTCGAATCGGTGACGCCCGAGTACGAGAGGAACACATGGGCATTCTGGACCGCACCGCTCGTGTTCACGTCATGAACCACTCCGGCGATGTGTGCCGTCGATGCGACCGGCGGACCTCCGGGGCTCCCCGCAGGGGGGATATCCTGGCAGTTCCACAGACCGAAGCCCAGGCACATCGACGCGACTAAAAGTATGATTTTCGAAGTCATAAGTCAGTTCCTCTGGTGTATAGAAATCATTCTCTTGGATTCGACCCGCGTCATTTTTTGTGCACTTCCCGGTCGTAAATTTTCTGCTTATCCCTGATCAGGTCCTGCTCCGTCTTCGGCGACGAGATGCGGCCGCGGAGCGGCTGCAGCAGTTCCGCCTTGAGGAGGACGATCAGCTCGTTCTTCGTTTTGATCTTGCTCTCGGAGCCGAATACGTACCGCAGTCCAAAGAACCACCACGGCAGATCCTTCAGAAAGGGAATACCTTCCCGCGTCTCTACGTCATTCGTAGTGAAAAGGCCGCCGATGATGGTTTCTTCGCCGTCGTAGAGGAGGGTCCGGGTGTTCACCGACGTCTTATTGATTTCAGGACCCGGCGAGACGTCGCTCTGTTCGATTGTGAGATCAAGGTAGATAAAGGCGGTGTCCGACTGCGTATACACCGACGGTGTCACGTCGATAATCGTTCCGGTGGATATCTGCTGATTGACCGTGTTGCCGGCGATGTCCCTCGTCTGGATGTAGATATCCTTACCGACCTGGATCCGGCCCTTTTTGCCGTCTCTCACGACGACCTCTGGGCTCGTGATCACCTCGCCGATGTTGTTCTGACCGAAGAACTTTGCCAGCGCTCCGATGTTCGCGAATGTGAACGAGGGGGGCGAGACAAGAGTACCAACGGCGTCATCCACCGTCGTGCCCCCGGCCGCGCCCTGTCCGGTCCCGCCTCCGGCTATCTTCACTGGCGGTACCGCTGAAGTCGAATCGCCGCGGGCAATTCCCGCGGAATTGAAGAGCGTGATCGCAGGCTCTTTCGGCTTCGAACGGAAGAAATTCCAGGCGATACCGTAGTTCTGGAGTTTCGTCACGTTCGCGTTGAAGAAGATCGCCGAGATTCTCACGTCGCGGCTGTTGAGCGTCGGAGGGGGCTCTCCTGTCGGACCGCCCGGGCGCGTCTGCTGCTCGGCCACTGTCTGGGCTCCCTCGGGGACGATGCGGATGTATTCCGCTTCCTCGATCGCCGTGAGGCCGTTCCGGCGGCAAATCCGGTCGAGAGCGTCCCGCCAGTGTTCATTCACGATGTACACCCCGATCGGGTTTCTGTGCTTCTCGAGGTCGATGATGATCTTCCCCGCGTATTGCTTGCTCAGCTCACCGATGACGAGAAGCGCCTGGTCCATGCGCATCGTCGAGTCGAGGGACACTATTTCCTGCGGGTTGACGTACCCTTTTGTTCTCAGCCGCGTATCGCGTTGCGGATACGCCGTCTGAACGAACAGCAGGGTGAGCAGGAACGACGACAGTACGAATGCCTTTTTCATGAATACTCCGTAGGTTGTTCTATTTGACCGGTTGACCGACACGAATGCTGAGTTCATAGCGTTCTGCCACTCCGCCCTTATTGAGCATGCATTCAATCTTACCCTGATTGGGGAGAATCCTTGTCACATAGCCGAGATACACCTTGTCGCCCTCTTCGAGGACGCGCGATTTCTGATTCTGGTCGATAATAAACGCCTTCCCGGGGATGACCGCCTTCAGATCCGAGCGCTCGATTTCGATTTCGTTCGCCTGCGGAGGCGGGATCTCGTGGAAGATCAGCGGATAGAACGGGTTCGACGTCAGCGTCACGGGGCTCGACGTCAATGCGCCCGGCGCATTGTTCAACTCCGGAATCGACGAGTAAAAGGCCTGGAGTTCCATCTCGAAGAGTACGAGAATCTTCGTCTCCTGCGTAATCTTGTCCTTCGCCTCGTACCCTCTCAGGCTGAGGTTCGTCAGTTTCATCAGGCGGCGGCCGTTTTCCGCGTACCAGATGAAGCGGTAGATGTTGTTGAACGGCGCCTCACCTTTCAGCGAGTAGACGTTGTAGCCGTAATTGCCGAAGTCCCTCGGACCGACATAGGTGAGGTCCATTTTCACCTCTCCGCTCACGTCGATTGTGCGGTTGAGATATCCGTAGGTCTCGCCGGTGACATCCTTCGGGGGAACATCCTTGTTGCGCGTCTCCCACCGTTTTTTCATGTCCGCAAGCTGGGCGGCCGTCTGGTTGTACTGATTTGCCAGATCGGGCGTGTTCTGCAGCTCGGTCTGGAGCTTGGTGATCTCCGCATTGATCGCTGTCAGGCTCTTCGGCAGATAAATAACCGTCAGGTAAAACCCGACCAGCAGAATGAACAGCAAGACGGATCCCAGAACGATCGTATTTCGAATGGTATAGGACACGGTTATCTCCGAGTATATTCAATCATTGTCATCGCAGTCACTGAGTCCCCCCCGCCGCCGGAGGATTCTTCTCCACCTGGGGAGGCACCGAGATAACGAAATGGTAGACCGAAGGCGACTTTTCGCGTATTTCCTTTACTTCCACCTTCGTAAGGGTCGAGTTGTCGAACAGCGCCGCAATTCTCGGGATCCTCGCCCGGTACAGGGTGTACCCTTCGATGCTCATCGCGCCGGAGCCGAGCGACCTCACGTCCGTCACCCACACGGCGCCGAGGTCCTCCACCCCCTTCGTCAATTCCGCAATCATCTTATTCCAGCGGTCGCTCCCGGGGACCAGCGAATCGTATACCGCGAGGGCCGTATTGTATCGCCCGATCTGTTCGTTCAGACTGGCGATTGCGACCTTCAGTTTTTCGTTCTCCGCCACCTTGTCCTGCAACTGGCTGAGAGTGCTCTTCTTCGACGACACCTCCTTCTGAATCGTTCCGTATTTGGAGGTGAAGTAGAAGGTGGCGAGAAACACCAGCACGAGGAGAATCTGTCCGTGCCAGGCGAGCTTGAACGTCCGCTGGCCTTCGCGAACCGTCTCCGGGAGGAGATTAACGGGGTAGAATCCCGGATGGTCATCATCGAGCAGCTTCCACGCCGTCGCAATGGCGATGGCATATTCGGGGATCTGCTCCTGAAGCTCGGGCGATAACGCGGTCGTGTCGAGGTACGGCGCGCGGAGGTACTGGACGTCGACCTCTGGAAGCTGCCCCTTGATGAATTGATCGAGCTCGATCCGCCGGCTTTCGCCTGCCAGGAGGATCTTGTCGATCCTGGGGATGCCCATGTTGTCCTGCTCGAGGAGGAGGCGGCTGTAAATCGTATTCTGGATATTCGGGGAGTCGTGGCCCTCGCCGAGGAGAGGCGCGAAATGGAAAAACTCCGAGCCGCGCATGAAAATCAGTCGCGTGAACTCGACGCCGACATAGACGATCGTCGTTACCTCGTCGGCCGCGAAGCCGTAATTGGCCCGGGCCAGGTTCATCAGTGCCACGTCGGCGGTCTCGATCAGCGCAATGCGGGGCAGCCTCTTCCCAAGGAACGGTTTGATTTCCTGCAGCGCATTTAGCATCGTCGTGCCGTCTTCCCTGACGACGCACACAAGATTCTTCTCCGCGGAGTGGTAAAAGTCGATCGCGTCCAGCGAGGGCTGGACCGCCCTGACGTTCCTGAGCTCATCGAGGGCGCGCTGCTTCAGCTTCTTCCCCTGGAGTCCGAAATCGCTCTCGAGCATGTGGTAGTAGATGCTCGGTTCCGATATCGCATAACCGAGAACGTAGCTCGAGGTGGGGTATTGCGAGAGAAGCGCGAGGAGCACGCTGTTGTTATCGCCGGCGACGGATTCGGTGGCTTCCGTTGTCTGGGGGAGCGCGAAGGTATCCATCGATTCGCCGAGCTGGTCGAGGTCGGCGGCCTTGGCTTGCCGTTCCTCCAGTTTTGAGACAAGCTGGGTAGATTGGATTGCGTCAAGAACGACGGTCCCACGCTTGAGAGACAACTTCGCGAGCTTGAGTTCCAGACCGTCGACAAAAAGCCCTATGGCACTGTTTCTATTTCCCCTCAATGACGCCATACGATTGTTATCCTTGTGAATAGGTCAATGTCAGTCGCCCTGCGGAACGAGGTTGAGAATCTGCTGAAGCCTCCGCTTGTTGTTCGCAAAGTTCACCGCGGTCTCAAGTGAGATGCGCTTGGCAAGATAGAGCCGCTTCAAATCCTGTTCCATCGTGGTCATCCCCTGATCGCCGGATTCAGACATCATCTGGTAGATCTCGCCGGTATTGTTGTTTTTGATCGCGGCCTTCACCGACGGCGTCGCGATCATGACCTCCTTTGCGAGGACGCGGCGCTTGTCGAGACTTGGGACGAGCTTCTGCGAAACGACGCACTGGATGACGTCGGCAAGACGGTTCCGCACGCGCTCCTGTTCAATCGGGGGAATCTCACCGATGATGCGGTCAATGCTTTCCACGGCCGAGGAGGTGTGCAGGGTCGAGAAGACCTTGTGACCGCTATCCGTGATCTCGAGTGCGGTGAGGATCGTATCGGGATCGCGGAGCTCGCCGATGATGATGATGTCGGGGTCCTGGCGCAGCGACTGCACGGCGCCTTCTTTGAATCCAAGGACGTCTCTTCCGACCTCGCGGTGCCGGATGATGCAGCGGTCGGGCTTATGCACGAATTCGATTGGGGACGCAATGATTACGCAGTGAGCGTCGATCGTATGGTTGTTCAAATCCATGATGCTGTCCAGCGTCGAGCTCTTTCCGGATCCGGTAATCCCGGTGACAAGGATGAGCCCCTCTTTGGTGTGGGCCAGGCTCATGATCCGCGTGACGTTCTGGTGGAACTCAAGGTTCTTGTAGGGACGCACCGCTGCGTTAATGGCGCGCATGTTGAGACCAAGCTGGTCGAGGTCGAAATAGGCGTCGGCACGGAAACGGTAGTACTGGTCGCCCTGGACGATTGAGTAGGAAAAGTCAAGGTTCCGGTTCTCAAACAGGTACTGTCTCTGCCGCTCGAGCATAATACTCTGGATCAGGACGTTCACCTCGTCGTACGCAAAGGACGGGAGCGAGGTGTCGGGCTTCTTCATTCCATGGATCCTGTACCAGATATGACCGCGCGTCCCGACTCCCCCGAGGTCGATGTCGGACGCGGTTATCTCGAACATCCTGAGGAGGAAGCCGTCGAACATCCGTTTGATCAGGACTCTTTCCTCCTGTGACTGCCTGGAGACCAGATCTCCTATCAGCATCTGGCGCTCCACCCCATACGCAGTGTCCGGGATGTTACGGACGATCTCTTTTAGTATTGATATGGCTTCTTCCATTCGCGATTTTCCCGTTTGAATAACCTGTTAAAGTCATTCTTTACATATACATACTTAAATCGCCTTGCCAAAACCGACGTCGAATATACCCAAATTCTGAAGTGTTGTCAATAGCGAGACCCCTCATCAGGCACAACTTGTGCCGCAGGACACAAAACCGCAAAAAAAATGCCCTGAACAGCGTGTTTTCGGTACTCAGGGCATTTCCGGACTCCCCGCCCCCGCTCTTAGCGAGGGGTCCGGTTCGGGATTAACTACCCGATTTACTCATACCAATACATTACTCGATAAACCTGCAACTTATTGATGTATTTCGCCTTATCAAGCGCGTCCGTACTATAACTGATGTTGCTGTTCCCCTTCATGACAAATTTGCTCCCGGTAGAGCCGGCGCAAATGACCGCGCCGATAACGTCTGGCGTCCCAGTCGCCAGTTGAACGTCGATTTGTACGTCGTCATAACAAATCACCAGTCCATGAAACTTGAATGTCCCTGCAAGCGTCAAATCGCCATGTATTACGAATATCCCCCATCCCTCGATATTACCCTGGAAGGTGACGCTGCCGCTGCAATAGACTATCCAGGGAGTATTCACCGATCCCCAGGTGTAATTACTCCCATAACTCCCTGCGGTATAAATCCTGTCGGCGGCGTTGATGTACTCGTCGACGTACTGACTTGGATCGGACATTCCGGAATCCACCACACAGTCTCGTGTTCCATCAATCTTGTTTGCATCCAGCAGCACCTTTTGGGTATCTGCGGGTGTGACGACCCCTACGCCCGGCACGTCTTTTGCACTCGGCGGGAGAAGGTTTCCGTTGATGTCGTGATTGTGCCCGTCGATGGCCGAGCTTCCCTGCATGTTGAAATTGACGTTCTGCATCCCCAACGATGCCGCCTCGTTCGCGACCGGGAACGGCACAGGCTGCCTCCTGAGGCGGAGAGTCATCGTTCTGGTAGTATCCATGAACCTGGACTTGGCCCAGATATCGACAGTATCCTTATAAGCGGGGTTCGTGAGTTTGATGCTCACGGAACAGATGCCCGAGGCAACATTGCTTACGAACATCGGCGTTTGGCCGGCGTTCATCTGAGCAATTGTCGCGCTGTCGTTCCTGTCGAGTTTTCTCAGCATCATATTGACGCCCGTATGCGCAATGTTGCGGGCGTTAGCGTACTTGTCAAATCCCGAGACGTTCTCAACCAGCCCGTTCTTGGACTTGTTGAGATTGTATCCGACGATCCCCACCGTCATCGATAGCGCCAAAACAATCATCAGTGCCAGTCTGCCCATACACCCATCCCCCGATCAGAGGTTTCTTGGATAAATGCGTTTTTGATAGTAGGTCGTCACATACTTTGATCCACCGGACCGCGTTGTGTCAAATGGTTCGGGACTCGCAAGCGTTAACAACACCTTAATCGCCTTAATGCTGTCCAGGTTCGACCCGGTAACCGGAGTCGAGAGCTGTACGTCGCTTGAGTTGTAATACGACAGCTTGAATCGCGTCACGCTGAAATTGATGAACACGCGTGTCGTGTTTTCGTACCGGTACAACGACTTGTCGTTCGGGTTAGTCGATGACGTAACATAGCTTCCCAGGTCATATTCAATGCTGTCGCGTCTGCCCGGGACAGCGAACAGGTTCGTATAGAACTTGATTTTTGACGTGTCGGCCATCGCAATGACGCCCGGCTTACTGACATTGTAGCCGGCCTTGTAGAAATCAAATTCCATGATCCGCGCCAGTTGGATCGATTGGGTCTGAAGATTCAGCTCCGTCAGTCCCTTGTAGGTCTCGTCGCTCATGTTGATGTTGATGCCCATGATCGTCAGCATGAGCATCCCCACGAGAACGAACGCGCCCACGATATCCATCATTATCGCCATCTGCCTACCTCATGTCCTTCGCAAGTTTCACAGTCAATGGTTCCGCCGTCCGGTGCGGGGCTCTTAGAAATAACGCCGGTAGACCGCGACATCCGACACCTGGAGGTAGTACTTCCCCGCCCACTGGTCGTAGGTCACGCCGGCGGGATACATGTTCCTGTGCCGCACGGTGACGACAACCTTTTTATAAAATGTCTGCGCTCCGGATGCTACCCCGGGGTTAGCTTCCGAGACGTAGAAGACGCTGTCGATGATGCTGAACGTGCCGAGAGAGCTCGTCCAGGCGTATCGCTTGTATCCGTTGTAGTCGTCGACGTCGTTGTAGTACGTGAGCGATTTAAACGGCACCGCCGTATCGGGCGGTTCCGGAAGGGGTACGTTAGAGCCTTCAGTGCCGTTGGGGCCGAATCTGGCCGCAGGGGTAAATCCAGTCGAGTCGAAGACCTTACCAACTACCGTCGCCGAATCGTAGCTCTGAGTCATGATCTCATCAAGCATCGACTGCCCGAGAGAAATTGCGTCCAGGTGCGCTTCTACTTCAAGCATTGTGCTTGTCTTGCTCACAATCATCGAGTTAATGGTAAGAGCTACAAGCGAAAGCAAGCAGAGAGCCCCCAAAACAAGCAGCATTTGACCCGTGGTCATGATTTTCCCGTTTGTCGCTTATAATCTACGACAGGATGCGGAGGGCTGCAACAGGGATGTGAGGCCGGTCAAGAGGCAAAACCGGCGAATGTGAATGGAATTGAAGGAAAACGGGGTTGAATCGAGCTCCGCGGCCGGGGGGTGGCCGCGGAGGTATGCGCATTACTCTTCGGTAGTCGTCGAAATGATCTCTTCGAGCGTGGTGAGGCCTTCCATCATCCGCTCCATGCCGGAGCGGCGCAGGGACCACATGCCGTCCTTCACCGCCTGCTCCCGGACGGCGTTCTCGTCGATTTCATTTCCCGAACGGACGATGATCTGCTGGATGTCGCGGCTGAAATAGAGGGCTTCGTGGATAGCCGCCCGCCCTTTCCATCCTGCCGTGCATTTATCACACCCCACGGCCTCGAAGAAATTCCCCTGCTGAAGCATGGTCTCCGTAAAACCGAACTTCATGTAGATCTCCACATCCTTGTCCGTCATCTTTAAGGGCTTCTTGCACTCGCCGCAAAGGGTGCGGATGAGGCGCTGGGCGACGACGATGTTGATCGCGTAGGCGATGAGGAACGGTTCCACGCCCATCTTATAGAGCCTCGTAATCGCGCTGGGAGCGTCGTTCGTGTGAAGAGTTGAAAAGGTCAGGTGGCCGGTGTTGGCGAGCTTGATGGCGATCTCGGCGGTGATCTTGTCGCGCATCTCTCCGACAAGAACGATATCGGGGTCGTGCCGGAGGATTCCCCTGATCGCCAGATCGAAATCCATCTTCGGCCCGATCTTCAGCTGGCGCGCCCCCTTGATAATGTACTCCACCGGCTCCTCCACCGTCAGAACGTTCACAGTTGCATCGATCACCTGGTGAAGGGCCGCGATCAGCGTCGTGCTCTTGCCGCTTCCTGTCGGGCCGGTCAGAATCACGATCCCCTGGGGCTTTGAGATCGCCTTGTAGAAGAAATCCTTGGCCGGACCCTGAAGACCCAGTTTGTTCAGGTCCGTGATCACCTTGCGGTTATCGAGCACGCGGATGACGATGCTCTCAAACTTGTGCTTGATGTCGGTTCCAACGATCGGCATGATCGAAACGCGGAAGCGGATCTGGTAGCCGTCGATCACCCGCTGGATGAACCCGTCCTGGCTCATTTCACGTTCAAACCGGTCGACGTTTTTCGAACGATCCTTCACAACCGCCGAGATCGCTTCGGGCGTCGTGTTTTCCTGCACATACCATTGCCGGAGGCTTCCGTCGAGGCGGAAGAAGAACTCGGTGCGGTTTCCTTCCTTGCCGATGATATGAATGTCGCTCGCTCCCTGCCGGACCGCTTCGACGAGAATCCCCTCCACAAGATTGACGAGAGCGCTCTTGCTGATTTCGTTCTCGAGGGCCTCCTCATCAAGAACTGCCTCGTCCTCTGCCGTGGTAATGTCGATGTCAGCGTTGGCAAGGAGCTTCAGGAACTCGTTCTCGACCTGGATCACCTGGCTCATGAGGTCCTGGAGATCCTTCAGGCGGCAATAGCACACTTCGTACTTCTTGACGTTGAAATGCCTCGAAATGGCCGGGATGTTCCGGTCTGTCGGGTCGCACGCGAGAATGATCAGCTTGTCCGGCACCTTTTCGTCGAACCGGAAGGGCAGAATCTTCGTCTGGATCAGGAGATCTTTATAGAAGTCGGGAAGGGGATCGAGATAGCGCTTGATGAAATCGATTCTCTCGCCGTCGATCACCTCGTCGTTGAGATAGATCTCCCGGAAGGCGTAAAGGGCGGCGACTTCCCTGAAGACTGCGTCGTGGTCGACGTTGAAATCCCTGACCAGAATCTGGCCGAGGTTGCGGCGGGTCTTTTTCTCTTCCGCCTCCCTGACGTGGAGCGACTTCTCCAGCGTCTCGTAGTCGACAATCCCTTTCTTAAGTAAGGTGTATCCTATTTTATCGGTGATATCGACTTCAGCCATTCCAATCCTCAATGGTTAAAAATCCCCCCTCCAGAACAGCGGGTGGAGGAGGGCTCAATTCTATCCGTATGCGCGTTCCGCAGCCCCCGGCTGCGGGTACCGGCTGCAGGCGCCGGCTTTGGCACGCGTCAAACTGGTGTCACGGTCCATACCGTGACACCAAGCCATGATGGCGCTGGTTTTAACCCGCGCCCGGATTCGTGCTCGGATGGAACGTTGCGGTCTCCGACGATACGAGCGTCAGCAGTGTCAGCACGACCATGATGATCAAGCTGATCCAGAGCTGGATGAAGTCGATGGCGTTGCGCATCTTATACGTCGTTTCCTTTTCGTAGTACTCCGCAAGCTGCAGCGCCGTGTGTTTGACCGTTCCCGTCTCCGCTCCCGAGTGGAGGCGGGAGATGGCCGTCTTCGTGAAGACGCCGGAGGCCTCGAACGCCTCGGTTATGCCGGCTCCTTTTTCCACCATCATGGGAATGGCGATAGTCTTGACCTGGTGCTCCATGTACTTGTTGCCGCACGCCTCGGCCGCCATCTTGATCACATCGATGTTCTCGCCGGCGCCGCTGTACAGAGCATAGAACACGCGGCAGAAAATCTCGATCGCTGTCTTGTGAAGGAGGGATCCTACGACGGGCACCTTCCAGATATACTTGTCCCTCACAAACCTGCCCCGCTCCGTTGTGAAGAAGCGCGCCGCGATCAGCGTGGGAATAAGCGTGACCACGAGGAGAATGATGTAATTCTCCTGGAGAAAACCGCTCATCTGAAGCGTGGCGTAGGTCATCGGGAACTGGCGCATGTCGATCTTAAGACGGACGAACACCTCGGCCATTCCCGGGAAGATGAACCCTACATAATAGAGGCACGCACCGAAGAGGGCGATCAGGGTCACGATCGGCATGATCAGGGCGCTCTTCAGATTCTTTTTGAATTCGGCGCGGCGCTCAAGGAACTTTGCCGTGCTGTCATAGATCTCGGCCATGTTACCGCTCTTCGAAGCCAGGCCGAGCATGTGCGCGGTAAAGCGGCCGAGAATGGCTTCCTGTTTGATGAAGACCTTCTCGCTGTCTTTACCCTGCTTCAACTCGTTGTTGATTTCCCTGATGGCGTCGCGTAGCGTCTTGTTCGCGATGTCGTTCACCATCAGCTGGAGGATTTCGTTGTACGGCAGTTTCTGCCTGATCAGATCTGCGCTGACTCGGACGAACGTAACGATCTCGGCTGTCGGGGGCTTGAGCTTGACATCAAACATCTTCTTCTTGACGCTGAGGACCCGAAAGCCCATCTTGGAGAGCGCATCCTGGACCTCTTCCTTGGTGAATGCCTTCTGCTCTCCGAGCACGGGTTTCTCGGCGCCGCGCTGGACCTTGTAGAGGAATGTTGCGCGCGGTAGTATGCGCATCACTTTGAACTTCCGCTGCGTGGCCATCTGCTGGGCCTTGACCTTGGCGGCCCGCGGATTTTCAGCCTCGATAATGCCCTGGACGGCCTTGCCGACCGCCGATATACCCTCTATCCGAAACTCAGGCATGACTCGACTCCCTCTGTGATATTATCCCTGAAAAAAACGCCGGTTTAACGTACATATGATCCTCTAAAAAATCAATAGACCTGTGAGATATAATACAATTTCAGCCCTGTCCATAAACAACTTCGCCGGAAACAGGGAGCTTCCCTCTTCTCCCTGATCCCGGCAAAGCCTGTTGTACAGCTATGAAGGTCGGACGCCTCGAACCCCTCAAGCCGAGGAATCCGCCATTCATTTACCAACCGCTGTACGTTATTGTCGTCTTTCCGGTGTCATCGGCCGTGCAGGTCGCCTGCCACGCGGTATTGATGGTCGACGTACCGACGATCGGGCATGAATTAGATGTAATCGTGCCCGTCGTATAGCTCGTCCCGTTGTCATCCTTCGACATCTTGGATGGGATCGTGTAGTTCAGGTACGAACCGCCGCCGCCGCCCATCGTGGTCGGACGAATCTTGAACTGGTACGCATTCGCTGCAATGTTCACAAGGCTGGAGGTCACTCCGTCCTTGTTAGCCTGCGTGCTATGCGCGCCGAACTGCGAGATACCCACGGCGATGGCGATACCCACGATTATGACGCCAAGAATGATAAGTAAAAGCTGCTGTTGCCCCATTGTACTGCTCCTCTCTTAGTGGTTGTTGTGCGGTTGCGTGCTTCGGTGTTCCTCTAATTTCATGCTTGGTACGACTGCAAGCGGTATGCCAGGTCGCCAAAACCGCTAGTTGCACTGATCCAGTAACAAATGCGCAGGGGAAAGTTGTTCCTGTGAAATTATTGCTGTTGCCCCGGTAATTACTTCCGGTTAAGAAACAACTTCGCCGGAAACAGAGAGCTTCCCTCTTCTCCCTGCTTCCGGCAAAGTATGTTAACGTGCGGTGAACAATCGAAGCCCGATCCGATGAATCAAGGCTCCGGTACTCAGTTTACCACCCGCTGTAGGCAATCGTGGTCTTTCCTGTGTCGTCCGCCGTGCATGTTGCTTTCCACGCGGTATTGATGGTCGACGTACCGACGATCGGGCATGAATTAGATGTAATCGTGCCCGTCGTATAGCTCGTCCCGTTGTCATCCTTCGACATCTTGGATGGGATCGTGTAGTTCAGGTACGAACCGCCGCCGCCGCCCATCGTGGTCGGACGAATCTTGAACTGGTACGCATTCGCTGCAATGTTCACAAGGCTGGAGGTCACTCCGTCCTTGTTAGCCTGCGTGCTATGCGCGCCGAACTGCGAGATGCCCACGGCGATCGCAATACCGACGATGATCACGCCGAGGATGATGAGTAGAAGTTGCTGTTGACCCATTGTAAAACCCCTTTTGGTTATTGATGATGGACTGTTTTTGCTTTACTTAACACTCTGCATTCAGGGACCGGTTGCATGGCCCATCGCTGTGTCAGGAAGGCTACAAACCGCATGCCAATGGAAGGTCCGGAACCGGCGCAAAGGAAGCCTCGATTTCCGAGAGCCAGAGGCCTTTTTTTGGCGTGTCTTGATCTGTTGAGAAATGTCTGGGAAAGAATTTCCGCCCCGACTGTAATAACTTCCGCCCCGCGTGAGAGAGCCCTAAAAAAAACCTTGCCGGAACCGGGAGCCTTTTGCGTCTCTTCGATTCCGGCAAGGAATATTGAAAAGCGGTTAGTTTACCACCCGCTGTAGGCGATCGTGGTCTTTCCTGTGTCGTCCGCCGTGCATGTTGCTTTCCACGCGGTATTGATGGTCGACGTACCGACGATCGGGCATGAATTAGATGTAATCGTGCCCGTCGTATAGCTCGTCCCGTTGTCATCCTTCGACATCTTGGATGGGATCGTGTAGTTCAGGTACGAACCGCCGCCGCCGCCCATCGTGGTCGGACGAATCTTGAACTGGTACGCATTCGCTGCAATGTTCACAAGGCTGGAGGTCACTCCGTCCTTGTTAGCCTGCGTGCTATGCGCGCCGAACTGCGAGATGCCCACGGCGATCGCAATACCGACGATGATCACGCCGAGGATGATGAGTAGAAGCTGCTGCTGACCCATTTGTTACTCCTCTGATTTATTGATGTGATGAGTTGTTTATTCTTGTTGCCTTTTCCTTAGAACTCTCCCTACCAGCCGTTGTACGTAACGAGTACTTTCCCGGAATCATCGGATGTCATCGTCGCCGTCCAGTCGGTGTTTAATGAAGAGGTTCCCTGGATGGCAATACGAGTATCAGAGACAGTACCGGAAAGCTGATAGTTCCCGTTGTCGTCTTTCTGCATCTTCGACGGAAGGGTATATCCCAGATACGAGGGATTTCCGCCTCCAAATTGTTTGGGGCGCATTTTGAACTGGTATGCATCCGCCGCGATGTTCTGAAGGCTCGAAGTTACCGCATCCTTATTCGACTGCGCCGCATGCGCGTCAAACATGGTCATACCCACAAATATCATGATCCCCACGATGATCGCGCCTAATGTTAGCAAGAGTAGCTGCTGCTGTCCCACGATTTCTCTTTCTTTTTCTCTGTTGTAGGTCCAATCTGCACTGGCATCAACCGCAACGAGCGTGCCAAGAATCGAGAACTCCCTCCTGGCGGCCGGTTGGTGGAATCCGCTCAAAGACCTGGCTTGAGGAACCTAAAGGATTGGGAGATACTGAAGGAAAGTATTACTTCGGGAGCGGTAGAATTTTCCGACGAAGAACCGTCAGAACGAGGGGATCAGAGAAAGGGCTTTATCTTCAAAAGAGCATCCATTGCCTCCGAGTCTCCGGGATTCAGAGAGAGTACGTGGTGAAGTGCTATGGCGGCAATCGAATACCGGCCGCGCGAAATGTAAGTTTCTGCTAGGAACCTCCAGGCCTCCGCGTTGGAAGGATTCTCTGCTGTGGAGAGCAGGAGGTTCTCGATTTCGGTATCGGTCATTTTCAGATCATCAAATATTTGCGCCAGCCCCAGATGCAGCCCCGAGCGAACCTCCGGACCGGGCGTATTCCGCAGCGAATCAAACAATGTAAGAACCCGAGCAAGAGATACATTCAGGGGATAGTTCGGTTCAATGCTTGCAGCATGTGAAACATAATGCGATGCCCCAATGGTATCTCTTTGCGAAAGTGCGAAATCAAATGCCAGCACATAGGCGGGAGTGTTTTGAGAATCGGCCACAATGGCAAGGTCCATGATCCGGCGAGCGTATGCACGCTGGCCCAACTGCCAGAACCCAGCGGAAGCGCTGAATAATGCCTGGGATCGGCTCTTCGGATCCGGATCACTTTTTGCCGTCCTCAGGAGTCCGATCAACTCGCGATGGACGGCCGCCTCATCCGCGTAATCTACGGCCTGTGCGAAGCCTCCAAACTGTGCGAAAAGGGCATCGGCAGCCGGAAGGTTCATCGAGTACTCACCCGAAACAGCACGGATGAAAAGAGTAGAAGGTGTCAGCGTTTCGGTCTGCACCGGTGAAACCGGCGGGGAGCCAAATGAAGCCGGTTTGCCGTGGGCAAGGAGGATCAATGCCCGTCGGATCGGAGTATCATCACATCCCCTGACTGTTCCGGGAGACTCGATCGCCGGGTCAACCCGGAATATCCCCAGGTTTCCAATTCGACTCACAAGTACAAAATTGTATTTTTCAGATTCACGCATCTGGAGTTCCAGCGTCCAGAGCCCGCTTCCGTCATCAACTGTAACCACATACGGTATACTATAATCACGGATCAGGCCCTCAATTCCGTCCACCGAGCCTCGGTCACTCATGCTCAGCACTTTTCGATCATGTAGAAACTCAGAGAGATCCGCCAGGCGTGTGAGGATCACCGAACCTGGCGGAGTCTTTTCTTCCAGCCATTGTCCGGCGAGACGAAGGGGAATGAGATACCTCTGAGGAAAACCGATGGCAACTTGTGCGTCTTTGAATCCTTCCCCCTCGAGGGCTCTGTAACGAGCGGCCGAGTTAATCGACTGCGAGATCCAGACCACATTGGGGACCAGGCATATTGTCGCAAGCGCGACGATTCCCGCAGACTGAATACCCCGCCACTGCAGCGATGTTGGCCTGAAGCGTCGGCTCAGTTCGAGCACTCCGATCCCGGTGTACGCCGCCGCGATGAGCATGAGGGGACACAGAAACCGCACGTCGCTGATTGGATATACGAGTATTATGGAGAGGTAGAAGATCAGGAATAAAAGTGTCAGTAGAAGATCCGAGCGTTTCCGGAAGGCTGCAACTGCGCCGAAAAAAGCCCCGAGCACCGTGGCAGCTATGAGGACATACCTTCCGGCGGCGAGGAGGCGTGTTATCAGTTCAGACGCCTGATCATTCGGCGCTATCAGGCCCGTGATTCCGCCTGTGTACGTCGGAAAGAGAAGAAGTCCTCCTGCCAGGTCGGCGTACTTCTTCATGTTCATGCTTATCCGTGCCTGGTACTCTTCTGCGAGCGAGCTACCCGGGTTCGTGAAGAAATGGTGCGTAAACAACTTGGCGTTGGTAAGAGCTGGCTGCTCAACTCCGCCTACGATAATCTCGTTCCGCACGAGCCACAACAAATACACAAGGAGCGGGATAAGGGCTACGAATAAGCCCTCGTTCCGTCGTCCTGTAAGGAGGAGGTACAGGGAAGATGCGAGAACCAGCGATATGCCGATTTCTCGAAGCAATACTGCTGCGGACAAGAGGGTGACAAGCAGCGCAAGCTTCCAGGATGATGCATTGCTGTTTCGTATCACCGGAACCAGCAGGAGGATCCCGAACAATACGGCGGCGAAAGGCGCCTCCGACAAAACTTCCGTTGAGTAGGTGAAAAACAGCGGGTTTGCAGCAATCAGCAGGCACGCAACTACACCTGACGCCTTTCCGCCGGTCACTGATGCCCACTGAAAGCACAAGACAAGGGCTGCCGTCCCCCAGGCCAGTGTTACGATTTTCGCTGCGATCACATTCATCGGAAAAAAAACCGCAGCGGGAGCAAGAAGGAACGGGTAGAAGGGGGCGTTGACGACGTAACGGTGAGATTCGGGGCCGGTCAGATCAGAATAACCTCTCAGGGAGGCAAGCGATTGAGCCCACGCAAGGTAACGCGTGCTGTCCGGCGTATAGATGTTAACATCTGTGACTGCCGCCAGGCCGGAAACGATGAAGGCAGCAACGACAGACAGCAAGCACCAATCAGCCGGAGAGAACCGGCGAGGTCTGATCAACGAGGTGTCTGCACCCGGGAGCAACGTCGCGTCCAAATCCCACGAGTATAGGGAATTGACCGCCCAATTTCAATTGTGGGTTATGGGCGCCGGTTGCAGGCACCGACCATTTGCGCAGGTCAAACAGGTGTCACGGTCCATACCGTGACACCTGAGGGAAAGCCAAATAAGACTCGTCTCGGGGCGCCGCCTCAGGCGTAACGGGGTTTCACAGCATATGGAATGAGATCCTCCACCCCTGCCTGCTGAAAGCCCCTCAGGCGAAGCGCACAGCTGTCGCACTCGCCGCAGGCGAGCTCATCCGATTGATAACAAGACCATGTGAGATGAAGCGGGGCCTTCAGCTCGATTCCCCGCTTCACTATCTGAGCCTTCTTCAGATGAATGATCGGGGTAAGGATCTGGAGATGCGTGGTGGGTCTTGTTCCGAGTTCTACGGCTCTGTTGAACGCCTCGTAGAATTCGGCCCTGCAGTCGGGATATCCGGAAGAGTCCTCCTCGACTGCGCCGATGAAGATCTTCTCGGCTTCCAGCACCTCCCCCCAGCTGACGGCGATGGAGAGAAGATGGGCGTTGCGGAACGGGACATACGAGGTGGGGATTCCGGTACGCGCGAGGTTTGCCTCCTCAACTGCGATCGCGCGGTCCGTCAGACTCGAGCCCCCGATCATCCTCAGGTGATCGACGCTCACAGCAAGACGTCTGGTGACTCCGTAAAAATCCGCTATGTCGTTGAAGGCCCTCAGCTCTCTCCGTTCAGTCCTCTGCCCGTAGTTCAGGTGGAGAAATGCAAGGTCGAATTGAGCGCTCGCGACTGCGGCGGTGACGCAGCTGTCAAGACCTCCGCTTACGAGAACAACGGCAAGATGATCCTTTTTTTTCATCGTATCCGATCTCAATCCGTCCGCTTCCTGAGATCATCGAATCTCCCTTCGGCCGTTTCTCCCCGATAGTGGATCAGAATAACGGTCTTTACGGAATCGAGGAATATCCTGTCAGGCCGGAGCCCCGCCGGCGGATTCTCCTGATATCCGGGATATCCTTTTGAACGATCGACAAATGGTCCGATTGAGTCTGAGTGGACATCCAGAATATTATAGAAGAGCAGCGTCGAATCACGGTACCATACCTGAGGAGCAAGGCCGTCCGCAATCGATTTTACGTTCAGGTGGTCAACGACCAGGACCGAGTGATCCTGCAAAGCAGGATGAGTGTTCATCAGGTACCGTTCGATCGCATCAGCCTGCTTCCCCTTTTGGATCAGAGCGTACATCCCGTCGATCGAGGGAGTGTCGACGTCAATCCCCTCCCGCCTTGCAAAAAAATACGACGAGGATGTAATGCTGAGAATCAGCGCGACAGAAGCGACGGTCTTGATGACGCTCCGGCTGCATCCGGCAAAGGCGAGGAGCTTGTCCCACACGTAGTAACCGAGCGCCATAAAACCGGGGAGCGCGTAGGTAAGAAAGTAGCGTGCCCCGTGGTTCGGAAGAAACAATACCGGAAAAAGTCCCAGCACAAACCAGCCAAGCCAGAAGAGCCCTCTCTGAAATGACGTATGATGCGCGTCGTCTCTGCCGTACCGGAATGTAGACCAGAGCGAGAGAACCAGAAACAGAAATGTAGGTACAAACACTGCCGCAAGACCAAAGAGACTGATCGTCGCGTCGCTGAGGGAAGTGACGGAGTCGAAAGCCCAGCGCACGTAGCGGAGGCAATTATCCAGGATATGCGAGCCTGTAAGGACGACACGGAACGGGTGGCCTCCTGATACCTCAAAGGGCGAGAGACCCTCAAATTTCACCCCGGCATACACCGTGAGCAGGAAGACGTGCGGGAGGATCCCCAGAATCGCCGCCCTCACCGTCCGATGCACACCTTTCAGGTAGGGTTCGACGAGGAGCATGTACAACAGCAGGATTCCCGGGAGGATAACGGTCGACTCCTTGGTGAGGAGCGCGAGTGAGAATGCCAGCGCGGACAGGATCGGCCGGTTCTTCATGAACAGTGCCATGGAGACGAGGAAAAAGAAGGCGCCTCCTATGTCGTAGAACCCTGCCATCCACAACAGGGGCTCCATGTGAACGCTGACCGCCGCGGCATAAAAGACGCCCACAATGAAGGCGCGGTACAGATCTTCACTAGTATGAAAAACGATCCAGACGACGAGAAGCGCGTTGCAGAGGTGGATCAGCAGGCCGAGGAAGTGGAAGTAGCCGGGGTTCTGGCCGAACAGGGAATAGAGGCTCACGAAGTAGACAGCGCCGATAGGCCGGTACGCGACCTTTCCTATCGGTGAGAATGCATCGCGAAGATAACCGAGCCCTCCCTTAAAGATAATCGAATGGAGAAACGCCCAGTCGTCGTAGATAAACGAGAAATGGAACACTCTCCAGTAGGTGAGCGCGATGACGGCAGCGAGAACAACAGCGATACCGGCGGGATACCACTTCTGGTTCATCCGAAGTGCGGGTCGGCTGGTATCCTGCTACACGCCCCTGGTTTCGGGACTCCAGATATATTTGTGTGCCTGGAGCTGGAGGCGGACGTTCAGGCGGTCAGCCAGTATCCATTCTGCAAGGTGGACAGGTTCGAGCTTTCCAAAGACGACCGACATCAGGATCGGAGAATGCCGGTCGATCTGATGCTGCGCGATCATCCGTTTCGACCACTCGTAGTCCTCCCTGTCTCCGATGACAAACTTCACCTCGTCGCCCGCGGTAAGATGCCGGACGTTCTCCCAGAGGTTTTTTTTCGCCATCTCGCTCGAAGGGCACTTGAAGTCCACGATCCGCTTTACCCGGCTGTCAACGCCGTCGATCGGCAGGCTCCCTCCCGTTTCGAGAAGAACCTCGTACCCCTCGTCGCAGAGGCGGACCATCAATTCATGCACGTTCGGTTGAAAGAGCGGCTCGCCGCCGGTGATCTCGACGAGTCCGCACCGGAACCCGCGAACGGTCCTCAGAATTTCGTCGACCGTTTGTTCCTCACCCTCGTAAAACGCGTACTCGGTGTCGCAATACGAACAGCGGATGTTGCAAAAGGTCAGGCGAACGAACACGCACGGCCGGCCGGTGTGGCTCGATTCGCCCTGAATGCTGTGAAAGATCTCGTTGATGACGAGTGCGTGGGGCGTGGAGCGCTCAGGGTGGTTGTGCATGGGCGGCGGCGGGTCTAGACGGGAGCGGGACCGGACTTCCTTTTTCTCAGCCCGCGGACCATCCCGACGGCGCTCCCGATGAAACAAACGGCGTGGTCGATAAGGAGAAACGGAATCATGACGATCATGGCGAACAGGCCGCGCACCTGCTCAAGGTAGTTGAGGAAGCGGATGTTCATGATAAGGTAAAGCGCAAAAACTGCACCGAGGGCGATCTTCCAATCGGGTATCCATCCCCCCAGGCCTCCGATCAGGAGAGCGGCGAGGGCGATGGGTATCAGCGTCGAGAGCACGAACATGGGGTATACATTCACGAATCCTTTCTTGAGGGACTTCGAGAACTCGCCGAACCGCATCGCCATCTCGGCAAATCCGACGCTGCGCCTGTACTCGTTCAGGATAAACGTCCGAAGGGTGTAATCCTTCAGATGTTCGACCTCGATATCCATGTCGAGCGCGATACTCAGATTAGCCCTCCTGAAGCGTTTGCCAAGCTCTACGTCGTCATGACCGTCGCGCGCAAGTAACTCGACGTTGAATCCGCCGAGCTTCTGGAACGCCTCACGCCGGATTCCCGAGATTGCTCCAAAGAGCCAGTCGATGGCAGGCAGGCTCTTCATGTAGGAGTACCTGATCCACAGATTCTTGTACTGGCTCACGAACCTTTCGTGGCGGTGCTTGGCGGTGTAAATGCCCACAACCGCATCGAGACCGTTTTCTTCCATCGCCTCGACGATCCCGAGGAGGGTTTCGCGACCTATCACGATATCTGAGTCGATGAACACCAGTAGCTCTCCCTTCGCGATCCCGGCCCCGGTATTTCGCGCGTTGTTCGCTCCCTGGCCGCTTGCCACTTCGAGGACCTGGCACTGATACCGCCGGGCAGTCTCGACCGTACCGTCGGTGGAGTGATCGTCCACCACGATTACTTCATAATTCTTATAGTACGACCGTTTGATCGAGCGGAGGCAGGCCTCCAGCGTCACCGCCCCGTTCTTCACGGGGATGATGACGGAAACGAGCGGACGATATTCGGTTGTTTCGGTCAGGGCCCGGACCCTTAGCCTGGTTCAGATCTCGATGTGCAATGCGGATGAGTCGCCCTACCCCGGGATTCGAGGGGCCATGATGCCTGATGGGAGTGGGTACAGATAGAATTGAGGCCGATGTGCACCACGGTACACACAGCGGACGCCCGTAGCAGGGAGACAGGTCAAAGATACAGAATAAATCGGCCTGAAACAAGGCATTCGAACCCCCCCTTGGTCCGGCGGGCTCTGAATGCCTTGACCCAACCCGATGAATTATATATCCCTTACCGCGGCCGCTTCTGCGGAATCAGCGGACCAGAACCATTTTCCCCGCACTGGAGAAGGCACGCCTGCCTGGCGGCCGGAGCTCTGCGGCAGGTGTGGCCTGGAGCCTGTAGAGGTAAACCCCGCTCGGCAAATCCTTCGCGTCAAACCTCACCGACCTCGCCCCTGCGCCAATCTGCTGGGCCTCAAGTAGCGACGCGATCTCGCGGCCGAGTATGTCGTAAATCTTGAGCGTGACGAACGAAGACACGGGTAAGTCGAATCGGATGATCGTCGCCGGATTGAAGGGATTGGGGTAGTTCTGGTAGAGCGAGTACGCACGAGGAGTATTTCCTGCTGCGAGAAAGTACTTCCTCAACCCCCTGCCCATGACAGCGAGATGTCCGGTCCCCTTCAGCTCAATTTCCCTTACGATCCTCTCCCCCTCCCGCTCGATGAGTTGATATGAAGTGCGATCATGGGCGTCTATTGCATACACTACACCTACGACAGAATCCTGTGACTGCAGCTGGATTGGAATCTCCCTGCTGGTATCGGATATCGTGGAAACGTACTCGATGTATCTCTGCGACGAGAACCGCACGTCGAACGCGCCCTCCGGAGGAACCGGAGGGAGCTCTGCAGCTTCAGAAGCCTCGGCTGTGGGACCCTTCCCAAAATACAAACTCCGGACTGTCCCATGACTCGTCCGGAACGACAAGACACTGAGCCCGCGCAACGTGACGGTGCGTGGAGTATTCACGCTCCCCCTGAATGATCCGGAAGGCCGGTTCAACAGGATGGAACCCGGACCATTCGCCTTTACCCAGTAGGCCTTTCCGGGTAGGAGCGAAGGAGCAAGAACGTAACCGTCGTCATATCCAAAAAACGGGGATGAGACGATTCCGCTCGGCGCGCTGGCTGCCTGTCCTGCATCGAAATCGATGCTGAGCGATCCGATCATGTTCCATCCTCTGGCAAGCGGGATCGTATCCGAGAGATGCAGCCGTCCCGATACCGGCACCGTCGTGCTGCTCGCAAACTTGAGCCAGTATCCCGCTCCGGGTTGAAGGGTCTCGCTCACCTGATACCCGCCGTTGTATCCGAACGCCTTTGAGACCGAGGAGGGAAATACCGAATCCTTGGCGACGCCCGTCCTGCCCCTTGGAAACGAAACCATATTCCAGCTTTGTGCCAGATCGATGGACGAGGGCGCTATATGGAGAACGTAGGCAAGAGAATCGCTTGCGCCAAGGCCATCGACAACTCTGACCGCCACGAGCGTATCGCCCAGATATCCGGGAGGCGACACCCCGGAGAATCTCCATGCAACATTGGGAGAGTCCTGCGGAATCTGGTGGTAGCCCAGCCACGAAGGGAGGGACGTCACGGCAACACGGAGTGAGTCTCTTGGATCAGTCCTGAGCGCGCGAAGCGTGAACCCGTAGAGGCTGTCTTCGATGGCCACGGTTCTGAAAGGCCTAAGATGAGTGAGAATCAACGGCGGGTGATTGGGAAAGAGCGTGACCTTTTGCGAGTCCACAAGGCCTCCGGAATCCGAGACGACAAGATCAGCCTCGTAATAGACGCTGTCGATTCCGAGGCTATCCTGCGTGTTGTATGTAAAGCTCCTCCCTGTTGCTGCGTACCAATCCCGAAACACCGCTCCTTGCCGATGAAGGATGACCTCCCACGAGTACGTGAGTGTCGATTCCGGCTGTTCGGTGTCGGTGGCCAACGCCCCAAAAGAGATGGTCCCGCCCGATGCGTAGTAGCTGCTGTCCCTTGGGGAGACAATGACTGCGTGCGGCGGAGTGTTGGGATAGACCGTGATCAGGATGCTGTCTCGTCCGACCCCTCCCCGCCGATCCATCCCTTCAAGGATGACACGGAACTGACCGGCGGCGGTATAGAGATGAGCAGGGTTCGACAGACTCGAAAACAAACCGTCTCCGAAGTCCCAGACGACGCTGATCGGCTCCCCATCGGGATCGAGCGAGGAGTCAGAGCCGAACTGCACATTCAGGTTTCGATAGCCGGAAGTCCGCGATACATGGAGATGCATTTGCGGCGCCTGATTCCGCGTCATGACCCGGCACTCGCCTGCTGAAACGAACTTCTGACTCCCCCCCGGCGGACCGATAATCCGAATTCCTTCGCCACGCCGCGGTTTGAATGAGAGGACAAATGTCCGAAAACTTGAACCATCGTTCCCGGTGTATGATGGCGAGATTGCCAGGCTTTCGACTGCAGTCCACGACCCACCCGACCGGACCTCTACGCCCAGCGAACCAAACCATCCCCCGAGCGAAGAATTGATTCCTTCCTGGTAAATGAATCCCGACATCATGAGAGTGTCCGGAAACGTGTACCCGATGTAGTCGATCGTGGGCGACGTACCATCGTACGTTGAGAATTCCTGCAGAGTGTCGCCCACCCCGACTGCCGGGAATCTGCGGTCATGGAGTACGTCGAGGGAGCTCTGGTTTGAAGCGCCGGGGATGCGGGACGCGATCGGGGCCCCCGACTCTGTCACATCGTACGCTGTGCCATAATTCCCCGCGACGATAGAAAATTGAATCGCAGGCGCAATTGTGTCGGCGCACCCTACCGTAAGCGCCGCGATGTACAGGCCCGGGGCTTGATACGTGTGTATCAAATCCGCGGCCGTAGAGGATGTGCCGTCTCCAAGATCCCAGGAGTACGATAGCGGCCTCCCGAGAGGGTCATGCGAGGATGACGCCTTAAAATCAGCTGCCAGCGGCGCCGGACCCATCGCTGGATCCGCCGAACCGACTGGGATCGGGATCACTCCGGGATTGGAATAGGTCACTCGCCGGACCTCTCCCCGGAAAATCGAGACATAGATCAAATCACCTGTCTGAGGGTCGAGCGCCATATCGACCGGCACACCCAGGTTATTCGCAAATGGTTGAACGGATATCCCGCCTGGGTCGAAACGCACCAACTTGATCCAGTCCGAAAAATCGGCGATGAAGCAGCCGCCCCTGTAGACCGGGGGATAGCGTGTTCCCGTGTAGAAGAGGGCCCCGATTGAGCAGGTGCCGGTGAAGCCAGCCGGTAGAGAGAGGGCGGGATTGCTGTGGTGCCATGTTACAACGGGATCGGTAAGGTTCCCCGTCGAGTCGAAGGAACACCACGTTGATGCCTCGGGGAGGTCGCCGTATCCGGACGTGACGTACGGCCCCTCATAGCATGGCCAGCCGAAATTTGAGCCGCCCTGCCCCGAAGACACGTCGAGCTCTTCCCAGGTATTCCATCCGCAATCGCCGATGAAAATATCTCCCGGCCGTGCGTCGGCGGGATGGACGCTCCCGGTTCCGGGCCTGATGGAAAATCGGAACGGGTTTCTGAGACCCCGCACCCACACCTTCGATCGGTTGTGTGTGCCGTCTCCGTCGTAGAGGGGGTTGGAAGGCAGGCCGTTACCCGAAGCGGGATCGATGCGAAGAATCTTCCCTGCCGGAGACCCGATCATTTGTGACCGGTAGGCACCGATATCCTGCTCGTGCGGCGCCCGTCCTGGAATGAAGGAAGCGCGGTCATTACCGCCGTCATCGGCCAATTCCGCGTGGGCCCCGTCTCCGGCGCTTACGAGGAGCGTTCCGTCCGTCGCGAACATAAGCGCGTCGATGGTGTGATCCCCTGAAGGGTTCACCACCCCATCCGACCAGGACTTTCCGAGGAGAATCAATCGAGTAGATGAATCGGCACGATTCGGATTGGATGCGTTGGCCGTAAAGCGTGACACACGCCCATAGCCTGCCGATCCATCTCCATGCTGATTCTCACTGTCGAGGTCGGTGACGTAGGCGAGATACATGTAGCCGTTGGTCTGAAAATTTGGATCCAGAGCTATCCCCATGAGACCGCGTGAATAATTGGAGAGAATCTCCGAAGAAAGGTCGATGAAGGGATCGGGGAGCTTGACGCCATTTTGAATGATATAGACCCGGCCCCCCTTTTCGGCAACGAAGATCCTGCCATCCGGAGCAATCGCGAACGCGGTGGGGAGGTTAAATGTGGATCCCGGCGCGACGTTCACGGAGGTAAAACCCGGTACAAAGACCGGGTCGGTCGAAGTTTTGGGCGCGTAGGCTGGCTTGCCGTTATGATCAAAGAACTGCGCGCTGGCCGTCGGACCTTCGATCACGCCGGCGAAGAGGAGAACGATCAGAAGTGGCACTCGCATGTAATTCCCCCGTTACACTATGTATCTGGAGCGGAAAAAATCGCGCACCCCTGCCGGTATGGTGTAATCCACCTCCGGCCGGAGTTGCTACCGATAGGGTACCGATCTTGCGGGCGAGTGAGAGAGCGGTCGGGGATAATACGCAATTCCGCTCACTGATGCAAGCGAACCCCGAGGAGTCGCTAAGCGGCTATCTGTCTGAATACCTCCCGGGCAATTTCTCTTGCACACGTCAGCCCGGGCGACTCGATGCCAATGAGGTTCACCAGACCCGGGAGTCCGCGCTCCCGTTCATTGCGGACGACAAAGTCGGCCACAGGAGCACCCGGCGCCTGAATCTTCGACCTGACTCCCACCTGATCCGGTGAGAGATCCTCCGGCTGAAGGGCCGGAAAGTACCGTGAAACGGCCCGATGGAACTTCTCGCGGCGAGTGTCATCGAATTTGTACCACTCGGCGGGGGGAACCCCCGGAGCAATGTACTCGGCGTCCGGACCCAGTTTCATCTGGCCTGATCTATCAAGAGTGATATGAATACCAAGGTCCGTGAGGCGTGGGTTCGGAACCGGATACACCAGCCGGGACACTAATCGGCTCTTCGACATGGAGACGCTATAGTAGTGCCCGCGGTTGGGATGCACCCTGTACCCGGCGGCATCGGTGTCGATCCCAAACGATTGGGCCACGCGGTCCGCCTGCACACCCCCGGCGTTGACGACGACCCCCGTGCTGAGGCGAATCTCGTCGCCGGTAGTGTCTTTGAGGCACAGGGCGAACGCACCCCCCTTTTTCTCACCTCCGAGAAACTCCACGCCGAATGAGATGTCGGCTCCCGCAGATCTTGCTTCGTGAAGGTAGGCCTTCATGAGCTCGTGCGAGTCGAGAATGCCGGTGCTCGGAACATCGAGGGCTGCGTGACACTCGATAGCAGGCTCAACCTTCCTCGCCTCCGTCCCGGATAGGATCCTCAGTCCCTGAACACCGTTTGCCGTTCCCCGCTGGTGGATGCGCTCTATCTCAGGAACTTCATCGGGGCTCACGGCCACAACGAGCTTTCCGCACCGGTTGTGCCAGACGCCGAAGTCGGCACAATCATCGTATGTGGTCTTGTTCCCTGCCAGGCAGAGGCGTGCCTTGAGCGATCCCGTCGGATAGTAAATTCCCGAATGGATCACCTCGCTGTTGCGGCTGCTCGTCTCCTGCCCGAACGATTCGTGCCGCTCGACCAGAAGCGTTCTGTACTTGCGTGCCGCGCTCTCGAACGCGCAGGCAAGGCCGACGACACCGCCGCCGATTATGACAACATCAGCATCCACGCTCAGACCCTCAGCGCCTTTGGCAACACCTTGAGATGAATTACAGCCAGATGAATCAATCTTTTATCGATCGATAACACTCCTGCGAGCAAATAGACGGGCACGCGGATCACGATTCCGGCCGCGACGATCCATTTTACAGCGCCGAAATAGGTCGGCGAATAATGCTTTTTGAAATAACGCAATTTACTCGTGAAATTGGCAAGGGCAAACGCCAGGGGATTCGCCCAGGCACTACCGCCCACACGGTGAAATCCGGATGCATCGGGGCAGTACATTACCCGAAGACCCGCCTGCCGCGCTCTGAGACACAGATCGGCATCCTCGTAGTACATAAAGAATCGTTCGTCGAACCCTCCCAGAGCTTCGAACGCATCACGACTGACCACCATGCACGCTCCGGAAACTGCATCAACTTCCCGTGCAGTCCGCGGTTTTTGGGTAGACAGCAACTTTGAAATTGCGTAGGGGAGAATTGCCTCGATCAGGGCCGATCCCCATGTGGGCGTCTTCCAGCATGAACCCTGCTGTCGCCCCGCTTTATCGACCATCCTACACCCCACGATTGAGGCACCGGGGTATTTCCTGAGAAAGCCTGTAAGGCCGGTAAAGAAATCCGGGTCCAGATCCGTATCCGGATTAAGGAACATGATGTACTCGCGTCTCGAGTGGGCTGCGCCCTGATTCGCCCCCGCAGCGAAGCCCTTATTCTCCCCATTGTGCATGAGCTTAACTGCTGGAAACTTGCTGCATATGCTGGAGACGGAGGAATCTGTCGAGGCGTTATCGACAACAATGACAACAAGATCCTGGACGGTTCTGCCACTCACCCCGAGGGAATGGAGACAGCGGAGGACATCGACACCACTGTTAAAGTTGACGATGACGACGGAAAGACTTATTGATGCTGGGTGTTCCAAGGAAGCCCTCTACCTCCTTAGGGCCGGAGAAGAATCGGGGGAGAGATCAAAGTAGAGCGGGAGATACCCGTCTCTCCCAATAGGCGAGCAGATCCCTCAACGTGTCTCGCGGCGGAATCTTCGGACGCCATCCGGTCGCCGATTCGAGCAGGTAGGCGCTTCCAACAACTTCCATGACCTCTGCTGCCCGTTGTCGCTGTGGATCAAGGACAATCTCAACATTGATATCTGAGATCTCCAGGAGCATTTCGAGGATCCGGCTGATCGATACCGCCTTTCCCGAACAGACATTGAACACCCCCGACGCCAACGGTCTCTCAAGCATGAGATCGTACGCCCTGACAACATCCCTCACATCGGTGAAATCCCTCTTCGGAGTCAGGTTACCAACCTGTAATTTCGGTTCGCGCAGCCCCGCTTTGACTTCCACGATCTGCTTGGCGAATGCGGAGCTGACGAATAGATCGCTTTGACCAGGCCCAATATGATTAAATGGACGTGCAACAACTACGTTCAAGTTGAAGGAATTGCGATATTGTTGGGCAATGAGATCAATACAAGCCTTGCTTGCCGCATAGAGATTATTGGGATTGATAGCGCACTTCTCGGTAATCGGTAATTGCGCCTGGTCAACTGCGCCGTAGACCTCCCCGCTGCTGACTATCAAAATGGAGCAGTCGGGACACACTTTCCTGACGCTTTCCAAGAGATGGACTCCCCCCTGGATATTTGTCCTAAACGTTGACTCAGGGTCCTTCAGAGCGGTGGGTACGAAAGCCTGGCCCGCAAGGTGAAAGATCTTATGGGGCTTGATTTCCCCCACGACGCGCCGGATTCGTTCAGGATCGACGACATCCGCCTCGACTATCTCGATGCGGCCTTTAAACGCCTCCAGGCGAGACGAAACCGGTCGTTTGATGACAAGGCCGAAGAGCCGGATGTCAGCCTTTGTCAGAAGAATCTCGGCGAGATGAGAGCCGACGAAACCCTCAATCCCGGTGACGAGGATGTTCGTCAACTGCGCTGTATCCTGCGGGCTCTTCTCATGAGCTCGAGATCACCTTCAACCATCATTGAGACCAGTTGGTTGAAGGATATTTCAGGTTTCCACCCTAATTTCCGCCTGGCTTTGGACGCGTCTCCCCTCAGTTGGTGTACTTCCGCGGGCCGGTATAGGTCGCGATCGATAACAACATGTTTCTTCCAGTCAAGGCCCGCCGCCTCAAATGCCTTCTCCACAAACTGCTTCACCGAGTGGGATTTCCCCGTGGCAATGACAAAGTCCTCAGGAGTTGGACGCTGAAGCATCAACCACATCGCACGCACGTAATCGCCGGCGTAGCCCCAGTCGCGCTTCGCCGCCAGGTTTCCCAGATGCAGCTTCTTCTCAATCCCGAGTTTGATCGCGGCCGCGCCGTGAGTAATCCGGCGCGTGACAAATTCTTTGCCCCGGCGGGGAGACTCGTGATTGAACAAGATCCCGGAAACGCAAAACATATCGAAGCTTTCACGGTAGTTCACCGTGATAAAATGTCCATAGACCTTCGCCACACCATATGGACTTCGGGGATAGAACGGCGTTTTTTCAGTCTGTGGGGTTTCCTGTACCTTCCCGAACATTTCGCTACTGCTGGCCTGATAGAATTTGATCTTTCTGTCGATTAACTTAACCGCTTCGAGCATCTTTGTCACACCGAGGGCGGTGAACTCGCCGGTAAGGGTGGGTTGGCTCCAAGAGGCCGGGACGAAGGATTGCGCGGCGAGATTATAAACCTCGTCCGGTTCCGATGCTTCGAGCGCGGCTATGACCGAGAGTTGATCAAGCAAGTCCGCCTGCAAGAGAGTAATTCTCGAGCGCAGATGCTCGATCCGTTCAAAACTCTCCGTGCTGGCCCGACGGACAACTCCAAACACCTTGTAACCCTTCGCGAGAAGAAACTCCGCAAGATAAGAGCCGTCCTGACCGGTGATGCCAGTGATTAGGGCACGCTTCATAAATTCGATCCAATATTGTCCTTAACTGTCCAGGGGGTGATTTAGTCGAGCTATAGCGCCAAATTGTATTTCCCCATCAACACGATAGATCTTCGGCGTTCCATTTCTACTCTGGGACTTACTGTCGGATGTGACTGAATGTAGCGCGCCGTAAGACGCACGCAAGATATAAAAAAACCTTTAGATGACCGCGCTTGTTCATCCACGCCTCGAGATCATCTGGGAGTCGATCACGCGCTCGATCGCTTTGATGTTCTTGGAGAGATTAAACTCCTGTTCGACGCGTGTACGAGCCGCCCTTCCTCTCGCTAATCGTTGATCCCCATCGTATATGAGTTTCAAGACAGCGTCGCTCATCCGCCGAACATCAAGTGAATCAATGAGAATTCCACATTCCTTCGTGATTATCTCGGGGATTCCGCCCACCGCGAACGCAACAACGGGCTTCTTGCACGCCATCGCTTCCATGACAACGAGTGGAAACGGATCTTCTCGGGCCGTGGAAACATAAATGTCCATCGCGCCAAAATAATCCCCGACACTCTGAATGTTTTCCAAAAAGACGACGTCACCAGCTAACCCAAGCCGACCAAGCATCCCGAGATAGTTCTTATAAAACTCATGATCCTCTGTTGTTCCAAGAACAAGGAATTTTAGCTTCTTCCCCGCCGAAACTGAGATCTTCAACAAGGCTGCCAATTCCAGAAATAGATCGCTCCCCTTCATATGAGTAATTCGTCCCGCGGTTCCGATCACGGCGCAGTCATCAATCCCCAAACTATGTCTCAATGCATCACCCCCGCCTTCAAGAGGGAACTTTTCGAGATTGATCCCGGCACGGATCGTGTGAATCTGCTCCTGACTAAAACCTTGCCCTTCAACGAGGTAGTGTTCAACTGCCTCGGACACGGCAATGTACGTATTTGACAATCGCTTGACCATCATATGTTCGACACTGCTCAATCCTTCGAATCCCATGGAAAGCTCATGGACATGCGTAATCGTGGGGATTCCAAGGAGTCGTGCATACACAAGCCATTTGGCGGTGTGAATGGTATTGCAGTACACAAGATCGGGCCGTATCTTGTTAAGATACCTGAAGCGGCTTGCCGCACGTTTAATTTCTCGCCAGTATCGGGGCTCCTCGGGGAAAAGGGGGCTTATGTAGGTAGCGCCGAGTTCGCTAAAGCGGTGGACAAGCGGACCTTCCCCTCCCAGGATGAAATACGACCGGTACTTACCCTCATCGAGGAGGGCCGCGATGTCATGGAGCAACAGCGGCGCGCCGCTCAGCGTAGCGCTGTGTGAAAGGAATAGAATAGTTTTCAAGGGCGACAAGTTCGCAATCGCTCCAATGCGCGGCACGGCGTATGGTGTCGAGCAGGAATATTACCTGCGCGCATCGAATCGAAATTCATGAAGAACACCCTCAACAATTACTTCCGCCGCCTAAAACCAACCCTCGGTTCTCGTGGGTTCACCCGCTGTGAAGTCCTGCCTAATCTGGCTGAACTTGCCTGTTCACTTTCAGCTAATCTCGCCACAGGTGAATGAGACGATCATATTCCCCTTGGCTGAGAGTTTTCATTGCACACCATGCGATTAACTCTTTCTGGATAGATTGCCATGACGAGAATATGCTCTCGCCGCCCATGAGCCGCTCCCCTCGGATGCTGTACGCAGCCAATGATATCGTGTCCTTCGATGCAATGCAGAACAAACGGTATTCATGAATTGGAGAACTTATTAGAAGAATCCTCCTCCATCCGATACGTTTGATAATGTTTCGCGCTTCCCGCCAATTCGTAATAGAATCATAGGAGAGACTATCAGAAAACACGCATGTGTTCGGTATTCCCTGGATCAGTAGAATCTCTTTCATATTTCTCGATCCATGCGGATTATTTTGTTTTCGCCATCCTCCCACACAGATGATGTTTTTAACGACTCCGGCCCTGTAAAGGTTCGCTGCAGTGGTGATCGCCTGGTAGGTCTCCGCCCCCACGCCCTGCAGCATTCCAGAATCACGGAAGAAAACAACAGCGGAGTCATATGGCCCTTCAAGGTCTTGAGCACCGAGAAAGTCCGACACGAGAAGGTAGTAGTAGAGGGAGCAGGCAAGATCGGCGCACATAAGGATTGAGATCACTGCACCCAAGGCTTTCCACCTGCTGGTTGAGCGACCTTTAGGGTGAATTCGGATCGAATTCAATCGTCCCATGGATCTCCCAATGACAGGAGTCCTGCTCGTTCATTGGGGAGGTGGCCCATCCTTAGTTGGAGCGGGGATCTTTGTTGCCGTGAATCCTCATGAATTCCTCCAATCTTGACTTCCAAACATCGGCTGCCTCCTCCAAGGGAAGGGCATAATTGCTCAAGTCATCTTTCGCATTTTGGGCAATTTGCCTCATCCGTTCGGGGTTCTCCAGCGCATATATTACTGTGGCAAGGTAATTTTCTTCATCCAGAGGATCATAAATCAGACAGTTGTGCTCGTGTTTCCAGAAGAAGGAGGATGGGTCATACTTTGAAACAATCACCGGGATGCCATATGGGACCGTATCGAGAGTTACCCCTGCGAGACCACTTGCCCCTATTACGAATCCGGCAGCAGATAAATGATCCTCAAACTCATCCCTCCAACCGGTAAACTCGATCTTGTCCGAGAAAGCAGAACATAAAGACCGGAAATGATCAATCTTTGATCCACCGCCGATCACAGTGAACCGTGCCTGCGGGTGGGTCCTCGTGACCTTTCCCAACACAGAAAAGAGCTGGTCTCCAATACCCTTGTACTTCATGTGATAGGAATGGTTTTCCAGCCGCCCGATCACAACAATCCTCGCCGCGGGCGGACTTGAGGACCTCGGACGGATTGGTATGGTTCGGTAGAGCATGGGCACGTATATCTCCTCGAACCTGAACTTGTCCCTCCACATATTCATTTCATCGTCCTGGAACATGCTGAGAACGTATTTGACTCTCCCTGCAATCAACATGGTGAGCCATCCCGGCATATTTCTCACATCGGAACCTCTGACCGTAGTGAGTATAGGCATTTTTCGCCCCAGTGCGAGCCGGGCAACAAAACCCACCTGCAGCCAGTTGGCCCACACGAGATCGATCCGCTGTTTGCGAACGTACTTTCGTATTTCAAAGAGATAAGTCATGAAAACAAACATCGTCGCTATTACATCCAGTGGGTTCTTGAAATCATAGAGCGCATGGTGCCGATACGCCGGAGTATATTTAAGAAGGGGTGAGTGGAATCTTGTCACAACGATGCCCTGACCGCTTTCACTCTCCGGGAGTCCCATCCTGAGCGGAGCAAGAACATGCACATCATAACCCGCCTTCACAAGGCAAAGACAGTCCGTGTGCATGAAAAACCCACCTCTCTTTGCTTCGTTGAGATTTGTCAGGGCCGGAAAAGACGTGGTGAGCACGAGAATAGTTTTTTTCATGCCACGGCTCAGGCCAGTGGGGTGGGTACATATTTCTTGGTGCTCAAGACAGCCCCCGCCGCAATCCCTGCAAGATACACCATACCAGTCACAAGAAGCCTCTGAGCCATCACAGTTGCAACAACCGAGCTCTTAGACATTCCAAACGAGTTGAGGTAGAAAAACATCGAGGCATCTTGCGCTCCCAACCCCATAGGTATCATGGAAAGAGCACCGAGGATAAAGGAACTCGCATCGGCTGTGATGATCTTCCAGAGCGAAATATCGGACCCAAGAAAAGAGATAATTCCCTGGAGAAAGAGTCCGCTCAAGAATGTATTGAGTCCATAAAACAGAAGCAGTGTCACGGCACTTCGCGCATTGAGCAGCGCGATCGATTCGCGCATCTCCGATAGGAACTTGCGTACCCTGCTCTCTTCCCTTCCCTTCTTCAAAAAGAGAGACACTCCTAGGACAAACAGCACTCCAAGTATTCCGGCAATCAGGAGAGCAGGAACGGGCAAAATGTTCCGTCCAAGATACTCTGCTGATCCGATTCCTGCAATGAGCAACGTGAAAGCATTCCCGGCAAAGAAATCGATCATGAGCATCGCGGAGGATCTGGAGTAATCGACATTCTCGAGCTGTTTCAACAAGTACGCAGTCACCGGATACCCTACTTTGCCGGGAGCGGAGCTTTGTGCGAGGGCAGAAGAGAAATAGATCAGAACAATATGTTGTACCTTCACTCGATAACCCAGGGAATTAAGCAGAAAAGCGTTCTTGAGAACCTGATTGAGACTTATCGACAGGAAAACGACGATCAAGAGAATTAACTGCCAGGGACGAAATGATAACAACACGTGGATAACATCACCCACCCGTATCCCCGTCAGCCACAGCAGGATCAATGCCACAACGAAGATGAATATGAATGCAAACCTTCGTACGAAACGAGAAACCTCTTCCATCATCTGCATCATTCATTAATCTGAGGTGTAAGATCGGAAGGGAGGCTCCTTCGGGGCGAATGACCCAACCACCCGTAAGGCCGGAATCATCTCTCTGCAGCTTGTGGGCTTAGCTCGTTTTCCAGTTGCTGCTTGTCCGGGAAGTTGACGAGAACGCCCAGGTCTTTTCCCTGGTAGACGACCATGCTTCCAAGAGCCACAGCAGATGCGTGTCCGGTTCTCACAGCCTGGCCGATGTGCTCAACAGATCCTGCTCCCCCATGTGCAATCACCGGAATGGACACTGCATCTACCACCATCCTCAGGAGTTGAAGGTCGAACCCTCCCCATGTCCCTTCTTTGTCGATTGATGTGAGAAGAATCTCGCCAGCACCCAGGCCCTCAACCTGTCTGGCCCATTCGACCGGGCTCTTTTTCTGGTTGACTGTTCCGGAGCGGCTCCACACCTCATATTTTCCAAAGAAGCTCCTTCTTACATCAACAGCGATGATAATGGCCTGGCTGCCGAAAACTTTCGCAAGGTCTTGGATAATTAAGGGTTTGTCAAAAGGAAAGGAGTTCAGGACCACCTTTTCAAACCCGATGCGGAAGATTTGTTCGGCAGTCTGTATGTCCCGTAACCCGCCTCCGTACGAAAGCGGCATGAAGCATTCATTCGAAATCTCCTGGAGAAATGAGAGATTTGGTCCTCGGTTTTCCTTGCTGGCGGTAATGTCGAGGAAGGCGAGTTCGTCGACTTCTAATTCGTTAAAGATTCGGCAGGTATTAAGGGGATCTCCGATATACCCGAACTTGTGAAACTTCACCGTTTTCACCAGAGACTCCCGGCGCAGGAGCAGGCACGGGATGACCCTGGTTCGTAACACAATTACATCTCCACGAAGTTCTGAAGAAGTTTCATTCCAAATTTGTGGCTTTTCTCCGGATGAAACTGGACGCCATAGATGTTGTCTTTGTGAACTCCTGAGTCGAACTCGAGTCCATAAAAGGACTTCAGCATCGAGTCTTCTTCATTGTCAACACGAACATAATATGAATGGACAAAATAGAATCTGAACTCCCCATCAAAGCCCCTCGTGAGAGGAGTGCCATTCACGTTAAATACAGTATTCCAACCCATATGAGGAACCTTAAGTCCCTTGTCCCGATCAAATTTGAACTGCCTCGTCGTTGCCGGCACCCACCCGAGGCCCGGCAGTTTTCCTTCCTCGCTTCCCCTCGTTAAGAGTTGCATACCGAGGCAGATCCCGAGGATCGGGACTCTCTCACCCATCGCCTTTTTATTCAGCACGTTGAGAAGTCCCAGGAGACGAATCTGCTCGATAGCTTTGTCGAAATGCCCGACTCCGGGCAAGATAATCCGCTCGGCTCTTGCAATCTCGTCTTCAGTTGACGCGATGGTACTCTGAACGCCGACCTTCTTGAGCATGTTCACAATCGAACCCAGATTGCCCATGCCATAGTTGACGATCGTGATGATCATGTTTCACTCTTTGATGTATACTTGATGTAGAAGCTCATGGGGACGAGGTTCGCCTTTGCGAGAAGATAAAAAAGCCATCGCAACCGTTCAAACAATTTCTTGTAAGTTGGATAGTCGCGATATGTCTTGAGGGGCGCACTCATCAACTTCTCAAACTCATGATCGGAGAATCCCAGCCGTTTCTTGAAATACTCGAGAAGCTCTGCCTCCATGTACGGAGGTTCACCGTATACCTTCAGGGCATCTGCCCGCCTCATCAATCCTGATCTCACAGCGCCGGACAGACTATTATATCTGTTGTCTATTCCAAATCGCTGGGGAAGATAGTAACTTTGCATGAAGGCGGTCATCCTGTTTTCGAGGTGGTGCCCTCCATAGTACTCCCACCCGCATTCTCGCTCGAGAAATGCACGCGCTTCCTCTTTGGAATAGGCGAGGTACCAGAGAGGGCGGATCTTCTTGATCCTCTTGACGAGAACCCAGTTCATGAAGGCAAGAAAGGTCATGTTCGGGAATGTCCTGATCGGGTAAGAGCCAAATTTCTTTTGGATACTTTTGATATACTTCCCGTCAACATAAAAGGTCCCCAGAGGAGAAATACCTTCCGCCTTGTACGAATGCCCTTCGAGGACATATTTGATCTTGTGCTTTGCCGCGGCGCGATAAAGCACTTCTGCAAGGGCGATGTCGGTTGGACCATCAAGCTCTGGCACCCCCGCCTTAAAAAAAGACTTGAAGATATCGTCAGACTCCTTATTATCAACAACGTGGGTATGGAGGTCGACGCCGAGTTTTCCTAGGACCTTTCGTATATTTTGTGTGGCGATCGCGGAGTTCCAGGTATTGTCATAGTGAACAGCCAACGGACGCAATCCGTATTTCTTCGCGATGTAGACCATGTACGACGAATCTGTTCCACCGCTAACTCCCACCAGGCAGTCGTACTTCTTACCGCGCCCTTCCCTTTTTATTTGTTCGACAATCCGAGCGAATTCTTTCTCTCCCTCCGGCGTGCCCGTATGATACTCGTCTTGCAACCGTTCCACCATTCGGCAATAGTTGCAAACTCCATGCTCATCAAATTCAATAGCGGATACTTTTTCATCGTAGATACAACGTTTGCACAACCTGAGGGATTCCTCCGTGCCTTTTTGCGACGGTAGGGTTTCTTCGGCTGTGATTACCCCGGATCCTTGGGTCGCTGACTGTCTGGCAACTGCTCCATGTAGCTCCTGTTCCCGTACCCTCGACATCTGATGGTCTCCTTTATATACTCCGGCCAAAAACGTCTCCAATCGCCAATTCGCGTGACTCGACGAAATGCCGTGCAGGCATCGAGGCGCCCTCTTCCCTCCCTATCTGCGTCAACAGAAGGGGATGATCGTCTTTTCCGGTGGCGACAAGGAGACCATTCAACGGGCCGGAATCGACGAGCATCATTATTTCCCCTGGAGCGTAAATCTTCTCGTGCAAAGGTTTATAATCATAGAGCTTGGCCTCCCAAACCCAGTATCTCTTCCCACGGCAGAACGAGAACGCACCGGGATATGGTTTGGTTTGCGCCCGGATAAAATTATATGTCTGCCAGGAACTCTGACTCCAGGAAATCTCGCCATCTTCCGGTCGACGCTGCGGCATGATGCGCCTCTTGCTCTCGTCCTGGACTACGAGCGCGACGCCTTCCCGAGTTGCAAATTTCGGCAGGTACTCTCCGATCAGATCCAAGCCGTGTTCTTCAATTCGGCGATAGAGAGTTTCAATCGTATCATTCAACCTGATGGGCTCTTCCTTCTGCCCGATGATCGGTCCGTTGTCGACTCCAGCCTCAAACATGAAGAACGTCATGCCTGCTTTTTGTTCTCCGCTGATGATCGCCCAGACCAGCGGGGCGCCCCCGCTGTAATTTGGAAGGAGAGAGGCATGCAAGCCGGCTGTCGGAGCCAATGTACGGATGGCTCGGGGCACCATGTGATACCAACCAGCGACAAGGATGAATTCGGGAGACCAGGATCTCACGGACTCCAGGACAGCCGGTTCGGTCATCTTCCCCTCCATGACATAATATGGAATGCCGTGCTCTTCTGCAAGGGGGCACACATCAGCATAGAGGACATTCCTAACGCCTTCGGGACGATACGATATCGAGAATCGTTCCCGATTTGTCACGACACCCACTACCTCGCACGTGGAAATGGTCAGCAAGCGCTCGAAGCATCTCAATCCGAATCGTGAAGCACCTATGAACACGACTCTCATGTGAGACTTCTCTTCAACCGCGTCATGGGTTGATGGCCACGATCGTGATTCCCGCTTCCTGCACGTTGAGATGTTCTATGCTGAGCCCGATATCTGCACACCACGTCCTTACTTCTTCTGGTGTGTGCCGATGGCAATTGAGAGGCCGGAACCAATCAAAATTGATGTGATTCATCTCCTCGATTGTGTATTCGGGGCGGTAGTAAAGTTTGCATATGTTCCAATAAAAAAACCGCTGGAGATCATACCGTCCCTTCTTGATTCCGAGATAGGGGATGTCCTCAGGCACGTTCAGATCGGCTTGCAGCTTCCCCAATTCGACACCAAGGAGCGTAAGAGCCCTCAACGACTCCCACGCTTGATCGTCGGTCAAACTCGCGAGCTGTTGACGAACATGATCGTCCGTGAATTCTCGAATGACGGCCTTTTTAGCATACACATAACACATGAAACGCCCTTGTTTCTTGAGCTTGCGGGCAAGATATTTGAAGGACTTTTCAGTATTGTCGGTATGATGTAGAACTCCCTCTGAGAAAATGACATCGACCGACTCATCCGGCACGGGAAGATCCAACAGGTTCGCCTTCAGAAATTCTCCTTCATAGCCAGCTTCTCGAAACCGAACCTTTGCCACTTCCACCGAGTCTGAAATGTCCACTCCCAGATAGTCATGTGCTTTCAGATGGTCGCCAAAGAATTGCAAGGCCGAGTACCCTGATCCGCATCCGGCATCCAGTATGATCTTGCGCCCGCCTGCGAGCCATCTCGACAGGCGTTTGGGATCATTGTCGCAGTAGCGCTCGAAGAGCCACCTCCGCGCATTCGACCTCACCGCATCGGATTCGTAGGTGTCCCGCTTGGACCATTTGAAGTTGAATGTGTCTTTTGTTTGGTCCTGGGATGCTGAATGTTTATCGCGGGAGGATGAGACCGATTCTCGTATTCCGAGCCGTTCCAGTGCTGACATTATTCGTTCCCCTGACTCTTGGAGATGGATCGCATTCAGGTCATGTATGCACGCAGCCAGGCTTCGAAGTTCAGCAGGGACCAGATGAAAAGCCGCCTGTTCACGCGACTGCTCATGTGCTCTTCAACAAGCAACTGAACCGCGCCCGGATCGAGGAACTCATAAATTCGCGCATGTTTGTCAAATATAATCTTGCGTACGTACTCTATACTGTCTCCTCTGAACCATGAAGCATCGGGCGCAGAAAATCCTTTCTTTTCGGCGTTTGTGATACTATCCGGAATGTGGCGCCCCATTACTTTTCTCAGGATTAGTTTCCCGTCATTTGTCTTCAGAAAATACTTGTGATCTTTTGCGGGTTCGTTCTCATCAATCCTCGTGACATCTGAAAGATTCCCCAGCTTCAATTTGACCGGAATCTGCAGCGCAAAATCCACAAGGTCATTGTCCAAGAACGGCACCCTGGTTTCCAGACCATGGGCCATGCTGAGCTTATCCTCCACGACCAGGAGTCCGTGCAGAAAAGTCCGGAGTTCAAAGTATAACGAGTGATTTATGGAATCCTCCGGAGAATCAATACTCTGGACCTTCCCTTTGAATACATCCCGGAAAATGTCTCGCGTGCACACATGATTGACATCTTTCCATACGGGGTCAAAAATTCGCCGGATCTGCGTGTTGTCAATTAGACGTTGCCAATACCTGTAATATTTATCTATGTAGTCGTCGAATCCATTGTTCACCACGGCCCGATAATATCGCCAGGGATACCCCCCAAACAGTTCGTCTCCTCCGGCACCCGACAGAACGACCTTTACGAATCTGGATGCCAATTGAGCAACATAGTAGTTTGGATAACTTTGGCCCACGCGGGGTTCCTCCAGATGCCACGCAAACTTTGGCATGATCCGTTCCATGTCCCCCGATTTTAACACCATCTCGTAGTGCTCGGTCTTGAACAAATACGACATGTACTCAGACTTGGCCCTCTCGTCGAAGCCGAGCTCGAGTCCAGACGCTGAACTTAAGTCAAATCCGCAGGTAAAAGTCTTGATGTAAGGTAATTCCTTGGCGGCGATCGCAGTCAGGGACCCCGAATCCATCCCACCACTGAGGTACGAACCCACGTCGACATCGGACACCAACTGTCTCTTCACCGCTTGCCGGAACAGTCTATCAAGTTCCTCAATGTATTCCTCGTTCTTTTTGGGAGCTTGAGGCTCGGTGAAGTTAAAATCCCAGTACGACACTTTCTCGATGTGTCCCAAGCTGTCGCCAAGCCTGACGGTACCGTAATGACCGGCGGGAAAAAGCTTGATCGCCTTGAAGAAGGTCCTGTCGGTGAAGATATTTTGAAACGTAAAATATTCGATCAGGGCTTCCAGATCCAGTTCTTTTTTTATCCCCGGATGGGTCAGTATTGCCTTCTGCTCCGAAGCAAACAGGAGAGTCCCGTCAAGCATGGCGTAATACAATGGCTTGATTCCGTACCTGTCCCGCGCGATAAATAGTTGCTGCCGTGTCTTGTCCCAGATGACAAATGCAAAAAGACCGTTAAATCGGGAAAGGCAGGCTGGCCCCCACTTTACATAGGCATACAGCGCTACCTCAGTGTCAGTTCTGGACCTGAAACGAAATCCATGACTCTCGAGTTCAACACGTAATTCTTGGAAGTTGTATATCTCGCCGTTGTATGTGATGGCGTATTGACCGTCCTGCGTAATCATCGGTTGATGTCCAGATGGAGACAGATCGATGATCGCAAGACGACGGTGCCCCAACCCCACAAAACTATCGGTATAGAAGCCCTCACCATCAGGGCCCCGATGAGCAATTGCATCAGTCATATTCCGTAACTGGATGGGAGATGCAGGTTCTCCCTTGAGATTAAAGAGGCCGGCTATTCCGCACATCAGATCTCCATCGGTAAGGTAGAATTGTAACCGTTCCCAGACAGCCCTGGTTCACGCACTCTCCTTCAAGGCACATACGACGTACTCAAAATCCTCTGACGACATCCTGTTATGAAGAGGTATGGCGATCGTACATCTGTCGCAATCTCGTGCTCCAGGGTAATCGTCCGCCTTCAGCCCAAAACGTTCCCTGTAGAGGCCGAGCATATGTACCGCGTGCGTGCCCGGCCTGGTGCTTATCCCCTTTGATTGCAGGTACTCCATGAGATCATTCCGCTTCATCGGTGCCTTGCTCTCGTCCACAAAGCAAACATACGACTGCCATCCATGCGTATAACCCGCCGGCACGGCCGGTCGGCGCAACCAGCCGATTTTCGAGAGCTCGGAGTCATAAAAGGTTGCCCACCGCTGCCGTTCAGCGATAAAAGCGTCCATTTTCGCAAGCTGTGACAATCCTACTGCCCCTTGAATATCTGTCATTCGGTAATTGAACCCGAGAAGGTTGAATTCCGGGAGGAGATAAGGACGTGGGCCACGATGGCGTTCCTCCTCCGAGACGGCCGCACCATGGTTGCGCAGCATTGTGACATTGGCGGCTAATGTCTCGTCATTGGTCGTCACCATGCCCCCCTCGCCGGTCGTGACCGACTTCCGGGGATGAAACGAGAATGCAGCGGCAAGCCCTAGCGATCCTGCCGGCCGCCCATGGTACGCGCTGCCGGACGCACATGCGGCGTCCTCAATGAGAGGGATCTCAGGAGCAGTCGACGCAATTGCATTCATGTCGGCGCACAGCCCGAAGAGATGAACGGGGATGATTGCCTTCGTCTTCCCTCTGACCTTTGATGCAAGCTGCCCAGCATCAAGATTAAATGTCGTTGGGTCGACGTCGACAAACACCGGCGTCGCACCGCAATACAAGACGACGTTTGCAGTGGCAACCCACGTAAACGCGGGAACTATGACCTCATCGCCGGGCCCAAGTTTCATCCCGGCGAGAATGAGATGCAACGCGGTCGTACAGCTGGAGCAGGCGACAGCGTACTTCACACCATGGCGCTTCGCGAAACGTTTCTCGAACTCTGCAACCTTAGGACCCTGCGTCAGCCAACCCGACATCAATGGTTCACGGACAGCAAGCCACTCTTCTTCCCCGGTGCAAGGGACTGATATTTGTATCGTTCTTTTATCCATCTGTCATCCCCGCGAGTCGTCGTCTTCGATCCACGTCCTCTTTGTGACTCTTTCGCCACTCAATTAGTTTTTGAAGGCCGGACCGGATATCTACTCGAGCTTTGAAACTAATCTCCGATTCCGCTTTTCGGGGGCTCCCCACTCGCGTATTCACAAAGGTGGTGCCGGCCGGCTCGTACTGAATCTTCAGTTTTGATCCGGTAACTTCAAGGATGAGTTCGGCCAATTCCCTAATGGTAGTTTTCAATCCTGTCCCGACGTTATAAAAGGCGTCCTTCGTGTCTGCCTTCATTGCGCAGACATTCGCCCTTGCACAATCCGAGACGAAGACAAAGTCATACGCCTGGGATCCGTCCCCGTAAACAACGGGAGGCAGTCCCTCATCGAGGCGGTCAAGGATCTTCATGATGACGGCGATGTACGCACCCCGATAATCCTGCCGCGGTCCGTAGACATTCATATAGCGTAGACCAACGTAGTCAAATCGCTTGTCTGAGTCTTTGTAGCGATGGTAGAGCGCGCGGCACATATGCTCACCGGCAATTTTAGTCGCTCCGTAGAAGTTGGTATTGTTGTAAGGGTGGTCTTCCGTCATCGGTTCTTCAACGGCGTCTCCATAGACCGAGGCCGAAGAAGAGTAGACGAGCCTACGCACGCCGTTATTGATGCAGGCCTCGAGAACATTAAAGGTGCCCGCCACGTTGACCTCAAACGCGGAACGGGGATAGTCGTAGCAATGAAGAAGCCAGAGAGCTGCGAAATGAAAGACACCGTCGATACCACGCATGGCTACATCGAGTATATCCCGATGCATTAGTTCACCACCTAACCCGAATACTTTCACGCGAGGGTCTTTGAGGGCCTGAGATAAGTTCTCATAGCTTCCCCTGGTGAAATTGTCGAAGATTCTGATTTCGGCCGCCTCCTCCTTCAGGAGCTCGTCAACGGTGTGGGATCCAATGAGCCCTGCACCTCCGATCACAAGAAGTTTCTTCCCTTTCAAATCCATTCAGTTCCCTCTGAATTGTTCGTCGCGCAATTAATCAAAGAAGGATTTTATCCGGTCAATGACATAGCCAGTTGTTGCTTCGTTCTGCAGAGGTTCGATGGGTAGACTGAGGACACAACTGCTGGCTTTTTCAGCATTGTAGAGCATCCCTGCGCTCTTAGAGCGGTTGTTGCCGAACACTTTCATCCGATGAAGCGGCACAGGGTAGTAAACCATGGTCGCTATTCCATGATCCTTTAGGAACGATTGAAGTTTGTCGCGCTCGGGCACAGTGATCGTATACTGATGATACACGTGCGACGAGTCCGAACAATACTCGGGAAGGATGACCGAATACTGATTGAGCTTCGAGAACCCTTGACCATATGCCTCTGCGATTCTCTTTCTCCTGCTATTGAACTCATCGAGATACCCTAACTTCGCGAGGAGAATCGCCGCCTGAAGTGTGTCAAGTCTCGCATTGTAGCCGACGTGATTTGCGTCGTATTTGTCCTTCCCGCCGTGCTTGAGCAGCATCCGCACAATTTCGGCCACTTTATCGTCGTTGGTTGAGACCAGCCCCCCGTCGCCAAATCCTCCCAGATTCTTGGAAGGAAAGAAGCTGAATGCGCCGGCTGTTGCCACCGAGCCAAGCTTCCGGTTGTTCCAGGTTGCACCGAATGCTTGTGCTATGTCCTCGACAACAAAGAGCCCAAACTCTCCTGCCAGCTTCATCATTTCATCCATATTGCACGCCTTGCCGTACAAGTGGACAGGGACGATTCCGACGACTCTGGAAGACTTGACGGTCAGGTATTGGCGGATTTGAGTCGTATCGATGTTGAACGATGACGGATCGATGTCGACAAAGACAGGAGTAGCTCCGGATCGCAGAATAGCGTCCCCTGTCGCCGTAAAGGTGAATGGCGTCGTAATGATCTCGTCGCTGCGATCAAAGTACTCTCGTCGCCTGAGTTTTATCGCCAGGGCTCTCAGGGAGAGGACAAGCGCTTCCGTACCGGAAGAAGTCCCTATACAATGCCGGGCAGATAGATACTGAGACATCGCCTCTTCAAGGGCCTTCACTTCAGGTCCTAGTATCCACTGCTGATGTTCAAGACACTTCGTCAACGCCATATCGATCGCCGGCTTCATGTACTCATACTCGAGCCTGAGATCAAGCATCGGAACTGGGCCCATTTAGATCGTCTCTTTCATAATGACGATAGAATCTCCTTCCAAACTGTACCGATTGCCGCACTCGCAAGAGGCGACATGATCGCCGGCGAATTTCAACGTCTTACCGCATCTGCAGACCCATCCCCTTCGTTTGCCTGGATTTCCGACGACAAGGGCATAATCCGGAACATCCCGGTTCACAACAGTGCCCGCACCAACGAGTGAGTACTTTCCGATCGTCGTACCGCAAATAATCGTTGCATTTGCTCCGATGGTTGCTCCACGCTTGACAAGGGTGGGCCGAAGCTCCTTCATGCGCGGGATCTCGCTTCTCGGAATGAAGACGTTTGTAAACACCATAGACGGCCCGCAAAATACGTAGTCCTCCAGAGTGACACCTTCATAAACGGAGACGTTGTTCTGGATCTTGACATTGTTTCCGATCTTGGCATTCGGACCAATGACAACATTCTGACCGATTCTACAGTTCTTGCCCACCACACTGTTCTTCAGGACATGGCTGAAATGCCAAATCGTGGTCCCGTCCCCGATGTTCACTTGTTCGTCGATCTCCACACTTTCGTGCGCAAAGTATTTTCGTCCAACCTTCTCGAGCGAGACCGCTTCACCTCTCAACTCGAGAGATCGTTGAAGTGCCCTCAGGACCTTTAGGACTCGAAGGCCTTCCTCCCCGTCGGTTCTGGGAGTCTGATTCCCCTCGACGCACTCCACGAAATGCCGGCATTCTTCGCGTAACGGCTCCTTAGGATCGAAGGAAATGGGAATGGCATTTTCCTTGACTGGCACCGGTATATTGCCCTCCTTCCAACCGATTTTATGCGGGAAGAGAAGCAGTTTATCCTCGGCCTTTGCGACGTCGTCGAAGACGATCATCCCTTTGTCTCCAACAACGACCAGCTTTTGCTCTTTATAAGGATGCAGCCAGGAAACGAATATGTGCGCCTGGATGCCGTTTGCAAACGAAAGAGTGCTGAGAGTAACATCGGCGATCTCTGTGTGCAGATAATTTCCACCATGAGTCGACACCCGGCTGGGCATTCCTCCGGCGAGAGCAAGAATCATGGAGATATCATGTGGAGCGAAACTCCAGAGGATGTTCTCTTCCCGGCGGAACTTTCCGAGGTTGAGCCGGTTGGAGTAGATGTAGTGAATCTTCCCCAGATCGCCGCAGTCAATCAGCTCCTTCAATTTGAGGAACGCTGGGTGGTACTGGAGAAGGTGTCCGACCATCAGAACTCGTTTATGAGCCTTGGCGAGTGCGTTTAGTTCGATCCCCTCATTCTCGGAGAGGCAAAGGGGTTTCTCCACATACACGTGCTTACCTTGCTCCAAAGCCCTTTTTGTCATTGCATAATGCATCGCAGCGGGGGTAGAAATAGTTACGGCATCGAGCTGATCGTCTTTCAGAAGGCTCTCATAATCCGTGTATCGCTTCACACGACCATCCGGCTCTTGACGCAGGTTGGTCGGATCGGGGTCACAGATTGCGTGGAGCACTCCTTCCTCCTTGAGTATTCTGACCAGGTTCTTCCCCCAGTATCCGGCACCGACAACGGCTGTTCTCACCATTAGGCTTTCACCACTTTTTCATCATTCAGGGAGGCGCGCAGGGCATTCCTCGTGTCAACAACCAATTTTGAGTTCGAGTATATCCAGGGATAGTCGTAATCTGAATGATCCGTGGCGATTACCACAACATCATACTTTGGGACGGTTCGCTTAGTAAGTTGAACACTTTTCATCGTGAAGTCATATCTTCGGAGGTCTGGAATTTCTGGAATGTAGGGATCGTTGTATTCAACCAAGGCTCCCTTGCTCTTGTACAACTCGATCAATCTCAATGACGGCGATTCCCTCATGTCATCGACATTGCGCTTGTAAGCAATCCCCAAGATCAAAATCCTCGCACTCCGTATGCTCCTCCCGCGCTTGTTGAGCGCCTCGATTGTCCGCTGTACGACGTAATACGGCATGTAGGTGTTTACATCGCCCGCCAACTCTATGAATCGGGTGTTGAAGTCAAACTCCCTCGCCTTCCAGGTCAAGTAGAAGGGATCAATCGGGATGCAATGTCCCCCTAGACCGGGGCCCGGATAGAATGCCGTAAATCCGAACGGCTTTGTGGAAGCAGCCTCGATCACCTCCCATATGTCAATTCCCATCCGATCGAAGAGCATCTTCATTTCATTGACAAGGGCGATATTTACCGAGCGGTATATGTTTTCAAGGAGTTTCGTTGCCTCTGCAGTCTTGGTGGATGAAACAGAAACGGTCCTCTCAACTATGGAGCTGTACAGCGAGCTTGCAGCCTTAAGGCATGCGCGGGTTACACCTCCCACGACCTTGGGAATCGTCGCAGTAGTAAATCTTGGATTGTTCGGATCTTCCCTCTCCGGAGAAAAGGCGAGATAGAAGTCTTTGCCGGTTACAAAGCCGCTCTCTTCCAAAATTGTTCGCATATCCTGATCAGTCGTCCCGGGATAGGTGGTTGACTCAAGGACAATCAGCTGTCCTCGCCTCAGATGCTGGGCGATGACACGGGTGGTGTTGATGATGTAAGATAGATCGGGCTCACGGTGTTTATTGAGCGGCGTGGGGACGCAAATGATAATACAATCCATGCGAGAGAGACGGGAAAAGTCAACCGTCGGCTCAAACCTGGACGATTTCCTGTCCCGATCCTTGGGCTCCAGGATGCTCTTTATTAGCTCGTCCGGAATATGCTTGATGTATGATTTTCCGGCCCTCAAGATTCGGACCTTTCTTACGTCAACATCAAATCCAGTAACCTGGAACCCTGCCCTCACAAACTCTCTCACCAGAGGCAGACCCACATACCCCAAACCGATCACCCCGATCTTCGCGGATTTGTTCTTTATCTTCAACAATAACGGCTTACTCGATTTTACCGTAGACTTCATCACAGAGCAGCCTTTCCTTTGCGAATTCCCTCCTCGGGGTGATGTCGATCCCGATCTCTCTTCTTGCCGGCCTTTGTCCGATACAGCACGTCCTCCAGCAACCTTCGATTGACGGCTAAAAGATCTGCAAGGAATGCTACGAGTATCGTTTGGAACCCCACACCCAACAAGATAGAAGCGAGGATAAGGGATTGCACGTGTCCCTGGCTATCTCCCAGTACATAATGATACATGAATCTGAGCCCTAAAACGAACCCGCACGTGAAAAAAGTAACACCTATCACCATGAAGAAACGAAACGGCTTGTAAACTACAAAGATCCGTATTATGGTGAGAATCGATCTCCGAACGTAGCTGGAGATGCTTCTCACGAGGTAGGATGGCCTGAGCTCGTCATTCACACGAATTGGAACAGAAGTAATTGCCATATTCTTCTGACCCGCCTGGATGATGGTCTCGAGAGTATACGTATAATCATTAAAGACGTTGAGTCTGAGAGCTGCTTCGCGGCTCATCGCGCGGAATCCGCTGGGAGCATCTCCCACATTCGTCCCACTCGTAATTCTCACGGCAAGACTTCCTAACTTCTGTAAAAGTTTTTTAACTCGTGAGAAATGCTCTATCTCAGAGATTGGACGGGTGCCAATCACAATGTCCGCCTTCCCATCCAGGATCGGTTGAACCAGGAGTGGAATATCCTCGGCGTTGTACTGATTATCAGCGTCCGTGTTTACTATGATGTCAGCCCCCAATTCTACCCCCGCATCGAGTCCGGCTAAGAAGCCTCGGGCCAATCCCTGGTGTTTGCCGAAAGTAACTATATGGTCCACACCGCAGGTCGACGCTACCTCTGCGGTCCTGTCCGTACTGCCATCGTTGATGATAAGCCACTCAACACGATCAAACCCACGAAGCTGACGGGGCAGGTGGCGCAACGTGACAGGCAGCGTCTGCTCCTCGTTGTAGCAGGGAATCTGAATGATGAGCTTCATCTACTCAACATATCTGTGCGGGGAAATAAGCAACTTGAATACATAACCGCATTTTTTTGCCTTGGCGGTTCGCCGCGGCGAAGTACCAACATCAGCAATTGTCGGAGATTTTGATTGATGCTACATCGACCCCCAACTGGCGTTCATCGCTATTAATGCCTAACGCCCTCGGTACAAACGTTGCCGATCGGATGCGTACCTCGTCTATTTCCTGGGTGCTGCCATCGAGTTCGAAGCAATATGAGACGCCGCTATGCCGGACGAACTTGAGCTTGATCCCGTTTACAAAAATTGAGAGGTTGAGTTTTTGCAGGTCATCCCTAATCGGACTGATTCCCCTCGTAACGAGGGTCAAGTACCTGTCTGCGGGGGAAACCTTATACTGTATATTCTTTATGAAACCGTCGCCGTTCGTCCATAATTTATCGTCGTAAAAGTTCTCAATATCGAACAGGCCGGGTTTTAGAATATTAGTCAAGGACGCGAGCTTAGGACCATGATCCACTCGGTACAGATATAATGTGGAGGTTGCGTAGTAGAATCTCCTTGGGATACTGGGAATCTGTTCGAAGACCCCCTGCTTGTAGTCAACAATGTCTACCAGATCAAACCGACTCTGCGGTTCTTCCGACAGGACGAAAACTGAGTTATATTGGAGAAGTAGATCATACCACCATTGAGTCGCCCGCACGTCGTCAATGCCGACGGTATTCAAGCCGTAATAAAGTGAAAGAGGAGTAAGAATCGGATAGTAGCGTTTGGCATTGTGTTGGTTGAATACCAATATGCTTCCTTTATCCATTCGTTTTTCAATTCGTTGAAGCGCTTCGTGGGCTCCCTCTGCCTCCCGGACAAAGAGCTGGAACGAACTAAAGTAACCGAAATAAAGCGACATGCAGACAGCCGCGATAGTCACACCTGCTCTGTAAGCAGGTCCTTTCAAGTAGAGAGTGTGCATGAACACCACGAGGAGAAGCATCGAATATGGAATTACCTCGCAGCTCAGATACCTCGAAAAGTAGAACTGAAATGGGAGAGCTGATTCCAAACCAACTCTCATCACCCAGGACAGGCTTAAGAAAATGGTGAGGGCAATAATCATTACATCCCTGCTTCTCCTCGCGGCGCCTACTGCAAGGAGGAAGAACACCACGCCGAATGGGGTCAGATATAGAACAACGGAAAAAATCGGTGAAAACTCAAGGGATTGTACTCCAAGTCTCACGAGGTGAAATCTTCCATCCAGCACGGGATCACCCGCGTATCTGTCCGTGAATCCCATCTGATACGCCTTGTACGACCCAAGCAAGATCGCTCCAAATAGAATCAGCGGTGCGGCGATTGTAAGTAGATGGGAATACTTTGACAGGACGCGTTTCAAGTAGTTCTTGGTTAATGCGGCCAGCCCGACGAGGAGACCCAGGGTAAGCCCCAAGATCATCAGCATGATATCCCAGTGACGTCCCAGGTACGGCTCGAAGGTTGCACGGTAGACATCAAAGAAGTAAGGAAAAGAGTATCGGTAACCATAGAACACGGACAACGCGAATCCTAAGCAGATCAACATGCTGTAGCCCAATAGCTGCCGTCTCAGCCTTAGGTCTTGTACCGAGATAACCGTGCCAAGAGTGAGAATGAACACAAGCGGCACATAGAGAAATGCCGAAATATGTGTGATAAACACACAGGCAAATGATCCGGCGGACAGGATCAGATATATCGGATTCAACGCATGGTGCCTTGCATCTTTATAGTATCTGATCAGGTAATAGAATCCTGAGGCCGAGAAGAACAAAGAAACCGTTTCCGAGACCGGAAATTTCCCGAAGAACGCATGGAGGGGGTTAAGAGTTAGGAAGAGCGCCGCGATGTAGGCCGGCAGCTTGTTACCATTTGTGAATTCGATAACGATCAGGTAAAGATAAAAGATGGACGCAATCGAAAAAAAAACGATCGAATATATCCTGTTCTCAGCACCGAATAGAGTCCCGAACATTGCCATCCATAACGGGTGCAGGGGGTAGAATTGGAACACATCTTGCGACTTCTGCAGGTCCTTGATGAAGACCCCGGGGATTCGCCACCCCTCCCATACCCCCGGCATCATCCTGCCGGGTTCTAAATGATTATTGTCCCTGTCATAGAGCTCCTTTTGACTCTCAGCTAATGTGCTTCGGACCACATCGCTGATGATCGTGCTCCCAGTTCGTTCATACTGGGCGGACATGTTTACGTATACTCCCTGGTCTTGGCCGCCTACAATCCACAAGTAGGGATTTGCTCTGAACAGGCAAGCGATCAGAACAATCAACAAGATAACCTTGTCCGCATTCTGGATATTCCACACTACACGAAGCTTGAGAATAATGGCGATCACCGCACAAATAACCGCTCCACCCAGCAGCACGTAGACAGAGTGAAACACATTCAGGGCCAGCCCTACCACTGAGAGAAGGCTCACCACGACGATGTAAGCGTGGACAGCCTCGAGGAGTGAAATTCTCTTTTCATTCGTCACTAGCACGGCGCGCTCAGATATCCGGCAGAATCGGTGTGTCCTAACTCGCGGTCACGACACGAAATGCCCTCTCGCCAAGGGATGTCCGCAAGCTCTGGTCCGCAGTAACCGTCTCGAGGAAGGCTACGGCCTCTGCCGCGCATGAGTACGAATAGCCGCAATCGAAGCTCCTGCAAAGTTCCGACAATTGTTGGTTCGCTAGCGGCACGAGGAGGGGAAGCTTGAATTGTAGGGGCAGAATGACGTCTTCAAGCACGACGGTGTCGTCCAGTACCCAGACCATTGCCGCTTGTGAAAGTTGATCATCCTGCAGCCACTCCCGTTTTACAAGGCGAACCTTCTTCTTGAGATTGTCCATCACCTCTAATTCGTGAGAGTCAAAGTTCTTTCCCACGCAGACAATGATCGTATCATGCTGGGGCTTCTTTTGTGCGGAACGATTCTCAGGTTCGTACGTTTCCAGGATGATCCCCACCTGTTTCTCAAAGGTCTTGTCAGAAATCCTTGGATATCCATTCTCTCCGAATTCCTTCATCTTGGCCGGTTGATCAACAAACTCCTTCATCCTTGCCGCGAGTTGAATCGCATCCCCCGCATCAAAGAGATACCCGGATCTGCCATCTTCGATAAGTTCAGGAATTCCCCCCATTCGCGAGGCGATCACAGGTCTGCGAGCAGCCATTGCTTCTGTGATGGAAACGGGCTGGTTCTCTGGCCAGACGGAGGGGAGGATGATAACATCCGTCTCCTCGTATACCTGATCCAGCTTGGTGTTGTCAACTTTACCCCAAAACCGCACCGATCCCTCCCATCCCATTTCCCGGACCATCTGCTTGTACAGCGGCAGCTGATCCCCCTCGCCTACGAGATTTACCCGGATCTTTGATTTATCTCCGAAGAGGGAAAGAGCTTCCAGAAGGGTGTGAACTCCCTTGTGCCGACCAAGATAGCCGATGAACGTGAAACGGACTGTGCCGCGCGGATCCGACTTCCTCCTCTCCGAGAAGTGCCGCACATCTATTCCGTACCAGATCACCTGGAACTTTTCACGCGGAAAACCTGCGCCGATATACGCCTCGGCGAGATACGTGCTCGGAGTAATAAATGTATCAACCTCAGCAAGCTGAAGCGCCATGAAATCACTGCGCAACCGGACCGGAATGCAGTCACCGAGATCATTCGAGATTGACGCCCGGCATTCCGCGCACTTCGTATAGTCGGAGCAGATCTCGTTCTCCCGTTTCATGAGGGTATTCTTGAAACAGAATCCCCAGTGATCGTGGAGAGTGACTACCGTCCTGATACCCCTCCTTTTTGCAAGGTGAACAAGCCCGACTGAAAGGCCTACAATATTGTGAAAATGAACGACGTCTGGGTTGTATGCCTTCAACACAGCTTCGAAATGGGCTTCTACTGTAGCATGAGAAAAATTATCAAACTCAAAACTGTAATCCCTTGGATGCAAACAGACCCGGTGGACAGTAAGCCCCTGATAGTGATCTGTCCGGATTGAATGCCTCTTCGCATGCGCATTCGGATCTCCTGCAAAGATCTGGACATCGCACCCCCTCCTCCGCATTTCCAATGCCTGATAATGGGCGATCAGTTCCGCCCCGCCGATGAAATTTGGTGGATACGCATTCGCGCAAAGAAGGATTTTTTTGCGGCCTGCAGCGGATTGCAGACCCTGTTCGGTCCGCCTGCCCACCTCCTCCCACGTATAGCGATCGAGCACCTTCTTCCTACCGCGCGCGCCCATTTCCTTAAGGGACTCGCGCTTTTTCGACGCCATGAGTATCTTCTCTCGCAAATCATTCACGTCGCCATACCTTACCACATATCCTTCATCCCCGATGATGCTCGGCATGGCACCCTGCGTCGTCCCCAGCACGGGAACACCACATATCCATGATTCGAGGAGCACGATGCCAAACGCCTCAAATTTAGAGGGGAGCAACAGCATATCCGACATGTGCAAGAGGTTGACCTTTTCCTGGTGCGAAACAACACCGAGATCAATGACGACCTTCTTATCCTCCGACGGCAACTCTTCATACAAACGCGTGAACCATTCGAACGACGGACCGACCAGGAATAGCTTGAGGGGGATCTTGCTCTTCAGTTGCTGAACCGCCTTGATGAGGTGATCGACCCCCTTATCGGGCATTTTTCGCCCGACAAATGTCAGAATGAGATCCCCCTGGCACATGCCATGAGCTTGCTTCATACGCACGCGAAAACTCTCAAGATCCGTGGGAACATATTCGCTGGGGTGGATTCCCACTCCCGGCACGTGTAAGTGTTCCCCCCGCACACCGTGATCCATGAGATACTGTTTTTCGTAGTCGGAGTCGGCCAGGACGATGTCGCATCTTCTCATCAACCAATACTCCGTCGGACGCTCGTAGGCGGAGTGTCCCGGGTGGAAATGGGGTACGATGACGGTCGGTTTCCTGAAGTACTTTGCAAAGGCGAGCGCAACAAAGTTGTGAGGATAGGGAAGAGTGTGAAGGAAGATGACGTCAGCTGATTTGATATCGCGCCACATTTTTGCATACATCTCTGCAGAGTGTGGTCCGTAAAAGTAGATCCGGCACAGGTAGTCAAGGAACTTCTTATAAAAGAGGTGGTAGAGAGTGAAGATCGGAAGCGATCGCCGGTAGCGTCGAACGACCACCCCCTGATCGATGAAATAGCGTCCCATCGCAAGCCGGTGATCTTCATCAGGAGGATCCCTCCAGAACTCCTCTTCCTTGTTCACATCCATTGTGAGGACTTTGACATTGTGTCCCCTTGACGCAAGGTATCTGCATACCTCCCGGCACCATGTCTCGGACCCTCCGACGGCCGGTTCGTACCTTTGGATGACGTTGACAATTCTCATTGCCGCAATTCCTGAATCACAAAGACCTCCTCAAGATTGGAACCAGAGTGATCGAAGAGAAATGCGCGAACATAGTAGAACCCAGGCAGGGAGCACAGACCCCTCCATGCCGAACCCGGGCCTGATGGAGTGCCATTGACGGCCGTGCTTACCGAATCATTCCAATCGTATTCAATGTCGACAACCGTGCTCGTCTCTTTTTCGAGAATGAGGGATTTCTCAAAGTACCCATAGTGTCCCTCCGGATGAACGGGATTATCTTTGTAGTAGATATCAACGACGAACCTGCAGAATGCATGATGCGTCGAGACGTTTGCCAGAGTGAGTTGGTACCGTGCGGGCACTCCCTTCTTGACGATGCTTGTAGACGCCAGGAACATCGAAATGCTTTCGGGGGGCGGATCCGGCTCGCGATAGTAGCGGGCCAGTTTACGCACACCCGAGAGCATCATTCTGGCATCATGGAGACCTGTCTGCAGCAGCGAAAGCATTCTGATGTGCTATCCTGAGAATTGTTGACCTTTCCAGGCGACGATCGCGTAATCTCGCGGGCCATAGAAATAGTGATTGAACCGGTGGGCTACTTCGGAATCCTCCCGGATGTGGTTGGATGCCTCCGCCGGATGAAGAGGAAGTACTTCCACTGGTGAGAATCCCCTCGACTCGGCTACGAACTTCACCAGAGCATTTGGAAGAGGATTTCGGTGCGTTGGATCGAGATAAAATGTATTCGATCCCACAAGGACATTCTCCGGATTCGGGGTTTCCAGAATGGCGACACCTCCCCGCCTCAACACCCGGTGAACCTGATTAAGCAGCGAAACCCAGTCTGCGAAGCGCAGGTGCTCAATAAGGTGAAAGCCCGTCACTGCGCCGAGGCTTTCCTCATCGAGGGTCTGAAGGTGTTTCATTACATCCCCTTTTACAACATCGAGCCCGAGCGCTCTGCATTCCTCGACCATCCCGGCATTGATGTCAATTCCTGATGCCGCCATTCCCTCTTCTTTGAGGAGCTCAAGCCACTCTCCGCGGCCACAACCGATATCCAGAATCGGCCGGTCTGTGAGCCCCGCGTGAGCTCGTTCGAGAGTTGGGAGGTACATCTTCGATCGGTCTCTAATCTCGTCACGGCTGCCGCGGAATTGATCCTCGAAGGCAACATATAATTCATCGTCCATCGACTCAAGTTCACCCGAGAGAACCTCCAGCTGTTTCCGATCAAACGGCTTCGGGAGTCGATCCCTCGCCTCCTGCAGGACAGTCCCGAGTCGGCGCTCCTGCGCCACATGGTTCAACATTAGTTTCGTGAGATCCGCTTGAAACTTTGAAACCCGGAGATCAAGACTCTGCATCATGTGCAGACTGCGTGTGGCCTCGTCAAACCTCCGCTCCACCGACGTTAGATCCGCTTGAAATCTTGAAACCCGGAGCTCGAGACTCTGCATCATTTGCAGACTGCGTGTGGCCTCGTCAATCCTCCGCTCCAGCGACGGCAGAATATCCAATCGGGAAGATATCTCGGCAACACTTTTATCGAGCCTTTCCAAGGGTTCGATCCGCTTAGTTACCTGGGAGAACTCTTCTTCCATTCTAGAGAGAGCCGCAAGTCCTTGAACGATCTCTGCCAGACGCATCTCCTGTTTAAGGATTTCCACATGTCTTGCTGTCTCCTCAAGACGGTTCTGAATGCCGGGGAGGGCGTCGACGCGGCCTGCGAGGTCCGATAGACGGCTCTCGAAGGCTTGCGAGCCTTTTGCAATTTCTGCGACGCTCGCCTCAATGCCCGGCAACGCACTCATCCGTTTCCGGGTTTCAGATGCACTCCGCTCTAATTGCTTCAGCCCTTCATTCGATGATTGAAGTGCGTGTACGATAGAAAGATTGAACGCCTCCTGATGTTTGGTAAAGACTTGTGCAAGATAGAGGATTGCCTTCCCCACCAGGGTGGCTGCCATCTTTTTCAGCCCCCGATAGTGATTCATGACGGGAGTGGTGGTGAAGACATGCCCTTGATCCTCTGCAGCACTCAGCTGCGCGCTCAAACGGGACCAATCAATTGGGACTGATTGTTCCCGCTCTTGCACGCCGGAAGATAGCTCCTCCTGGCTATTTCCCCGTCGTCTGTATAGATCAGCCCGAATCCGTGCCGCAAGCTGATCGATAAACCCCTCCCGGTCGTCAATCGTCGTCATAGGAACCCCCTTATACTAACTGAAGAATCTTCTGCTCATACACTGAAACCATCTCGGCGGCGTCTCCCTCGGCGACTATTTGTCCCTGATCCATCACGAGAACGCGGCTGCAGAACTCCCGCACTGCGCTCAGATCGTGGGTCACCAGGATAATTGTCCTTCCTTCACGCTTAAATTTCCAAAACGCGTTTCTGCATTTTTCAGCAAAGAGCAAGTCTCCCACCGCCAACACCTCGTCCACAAGCACAATAGGAGCGAGCGATTGTATCGCTATGGCAAACCCGAGCCTCACCTGCATCCCGGTCGACAAATTCTCCAGACGCGAATCAGCAAACCTGGTCAACTCGGAGAACTCCAGGATTTCCACAATCCGCCTTTTCATTTCGTGGCGCGAGAATCCGAGCAGGGATCCGTAGAGATAGATGTTATCCAACACGGTGAAATCCGGCTGAAATCCCACCCCCAGCTCCAACAACGGATAGACCTCGTCGCGGATATCCACTCTCCCTTCCGATGGCAAATAGATCTTCGAGAGAATCTTAAGCAGGGTGGATTTACCCGAGCCATTCCTTCCGATGATACCGAGGAACTCCCCCGGCGGCACGTGAAAGGTCAAGTCCTTCAGCGCATAGAACTCCTCAAATTCGTAGCTCCGCTTCACCAAGGAGACCATGCTATGATACATGGTCTTTTTCTTGTGGTGGGGGATTTGAAATCGCTTGCTGAGATGAGTTACTCGAATCATCAGAATAATTCCGCGAACCGATGCTGATGCCGTTGAAAGACACCCAGGCCAAGGATAAAGAAAAGCGCTGAATAGAGTATCGTCATCACAAGAAACCGCAGATCCCAATACGGATAGAGAAGATAGTGCCTGATCAGGACAAAGATTCTCGTAAGAGGGTTGAAGTAGACGATGCTCGAAATCGGTCCGACAAGGGTTTCCACATCAAAGACGACCGGACTCATCCAGAAGATCACCAGGACCAACACTCCCCAGATCTGACCCATGTCGCGATAGTAGGCATACAGGGTGGCAAGGAGGAACGACAAACCCATCGAATAGAAGAGCAGACAGAGCATGGGCAACGGCGCCAGGAGCATGAGCGGGTTGAAGCCGTTGGTGACGAACAGGATCACCAGCACTACCCCCGTGTTGATCAGGTACGACAGGAAACAGGTGCCCGTTGATGCGAGGATAATGAGAGTCTTCGGGAAACTGATCTTCTTGATAAGCCCCGACTTTGCGCCGAGGGAAATCATGCCTGAAAACGTGCAATCTTGAAAGAATGCGTAGTTGATGATTCCGATCAGCAGAAATATAGGATAGTGGGGAAGCGCACTCTTAAAGATCCTCGTAAAGACAAAATAGTATACTCCAAATAGCAGGAGCGGATTGAGCATCGACCACATATAGCCGAGGGCGGAGTCGTGATACTTCAACCGAAAGTCGGCTATCGCCAGCTCTCGCACAATATTGTAATATTTCGACAACTCGCTCCGCCTTCGGATTCCGTTCGAAGTGCCGAGTTTCCGATCACTGACGTTTGCGGAAACCTCCGCTGCATCCATATTCAGATCTCCTCCGGCAAGAATACGGTCATATCAGTTTCACCGAACCGATTCACCCGTCGGATCGAATGTGGGACCCCATTACAACCCCGCATATAGTTCCTCCACTTTTCTTATTGGTCCTTCCCAGTCCAGTTTTTCGGATGCGCGTATCTCGGAGAGTACAAACGCTCCTTGCCCGACTGACTCGAGGGCGTGGGCGATCTGTTCGGCGAACGACTGAGGGTCCCCGTTCTTCGCGACGAAGATCGAAGGGAGATCTTTGACAACCTCGACTGCGCCGGCTGAATCGCTCACGACAGCCGGGACTCCGCTCGCCAGGGCTTCGAGCACAACCAGGCCAAAACCCTCGCGTGTTGAAGGGAGAACGAGAAGGTCAAGACTCCTCATCACTTCGGGCATATCTTCCCGATACGGCATGAAGCTGACCCTTTCTCCCAGCCCGAGCCCTCGGGAACATTGAATAACGTTTTCGAAGTACTCCCTGTAGAACGGGAACACATCAGAGAACAACACCCCGCCGATGACGACAAATCTAACATCGGGTCGCTCCCGAAGCACGGCCGACGCTGCCTCCAGAAAGATCTTGTGTCCCTTTTGCGGGTCGTACCGCCCCACCATGCCAACCAGAGGTGTTGTGGAGCTAAGCCCGAGCTCCGCGCGGAGAACATTCGTGTCGCCATTGCGCGAAGGACGGAAGACCGACCTGTCGACCCCCAGGTGGATGACCTCGAACTTCCGGGAAAGAAAGAACGTCCTCTTTTCTATGTACTCTCGAACGATTGAAGAGTTCGTTATGATCTTATCAACGAGCAAGATCGCCAGAACATTAAAGAGCAGGATTCTCATCCACTCATAGAAAAAAATTACGCCGTACACGACCGGGATCCTGAAGCGCACTACCGCAGAAGCGATCAGTAACAGCGAAAGAACGTCGCTGCAGTGAATGACGTCCGCGCGGTGAAGTCTGAGGTAGGCGGCAATACGTTGCGATGACTTCAGCATCCGGTAGAACCTCTTGGGGTACACCAGCTCCCTCAACATTACCGTCTCGTAGGGGAGCACAACCGTTTCGATTCCGAGTGATTCTACCTTTTCAACAAACGTCCCGCGCCGGTTAAACATCATCACAGGCCGGAACCGGCTTCGGTCAATACGCTTCAGCAGGTTATAGATTGCATATTCGCCTCCACCCATCTCTGAATACAAATTGACGAAGACGATGGTCCTGGTTTGATGAGGGACCGCCCGATACGTCATCGAAGTACAGACTGATAAAGGGTCTCGAATGAACCGGCATACTGTTTCCAGCTCAGGCGGCTTCGAAGAGGATCCGCTGCCGAATTCACTGATCCTGAACGTGTGCCGCCCCCATAGCCCAGAGCCTCCTCAATCCGCCGCACAAATGAAGTTGCGTTTCGGGGTTCGGCGATGAAAACCCCTTCGGCCTTCCCGAGAACCTCCATTGCTCCCACCGAGCTGCTCGCGACGACCGGCACTCCGCTGGCGAAAGCCTCCAGGGCCACGAGACCGAACGGCTCATAGTCCGACGGACAGACGTACACATCGATGGCGGCCATGACCTCCGGTATATCGTCTCGATGGTCAAACATGAGCACTCTTCCGTTTACGTCCAACCCTTTCAGCCTGTCCAGGATATCCCGCCGATAACTGCCGACCTGCGGGGCCACCTCTTCCGTAATCGCCCCTCCGACGAGAAGAAAAAGCAGGTCGTCGTGCCGTGATGCGAGATTGTATGCGGCTTCGAGAAATGTCGCGTGGCCCTTCCATACTTCGAAGCGTCCGATGAATCCCACTATTCGCTTGTCAATCGGCAGACCCAGCTTGCGTCGAATCTCCTTCCTGGCCTCCGGCGCCCGCGGATAAAACAATGAGGGGTCGACGCCGTTATACGCCACCACGGTTTTCTTTCGCAGTCCGAATGTTTTCTTCAGCAAATCCTCTTTAACGGCGCCTGAATTTGCCACGATGTGCCGTATGAACAGGAAAGCGAATAGATTCAGGAACCAGGATCGGAGCCACCCGTAAAAAACGATCACAGAATAAATGACAGGGATTCTGAACCGCAGTAATGCCGGTAAGAGCAGAACGAGCGTGAATACGTCGCTGCATTGGATGATGTCGACACGCTCATTTCGGATCAGCCGGCTGACCGCCAATGACGCCCTGAGATTCCGGAGCACACTGCCGGGGTTGAGCAGTTTTATCGGTTCGACGATGTGAAACGGAATAATCGCTGTTTCCACGCCGATTGCCCGCGCCTTTTCCGGGAACGGGCCGTTCTGGTTAAAGAGCATAATCGGTCGGTACGCTGGCCGAGGGATGTTCTTCACGAGATAATAGACTGAGTATTCTCCCCCCCCAAGCCAGGTGAACAGGTTGAAGAACAGTATGGTGACTCTTTTCCCTTGATCTGAAGACGAATTCATACAGAGTTACAGCGGATTGAGGTTACTCTGGCAATGAGGTCAGCCAAGCAGACGGCAGTTGTCTGAGGTCCGCTGGAAAAAGGGGAATCACCCTCGAAAACAACATCTAATCTAAGCAAATTCTCGGTTTATGTCAAGGAGACAGAGCGGCGAAATTGTCATTATCTGAGTAGTTTTAGCCATTTTTGGTCTATTTGGGGGGCAGAACTTTCTGGATTCTTCCACCATCAAATTGTATATTCCAATCACCATGGGCGGCGTTTCGAGGCTTCTTCTCCTTTCATGCTTCTTAGTGATTCTCCTCCAGATAGGCGGCATGCTTTGGCCGTCGCACTATGACTGGGGGGTACATTTTCTTGCCTTCTATGATCCCACCCTGGGGGTCGTACTTCTCATATTCTCCCTCAGCCTCTTCCTGGAACCGGTCCGCCGAATTCTCTTACAGATCGCCGACAGTGTCGTGCTTGGTTTTTCCCGACTGCCGCTGTGGACGGCTCTCCTTGCTGCCTGCGCGATAATGGTGGTGTTAGCATTAGTCTTCCCCAGCCGGGGGACGCTGCTGGGAGACAGCCGGCTCATTCTAAAGACCCTTCCGGGAATCTCCTCCGATATCGATCTGTCCACACATTATCACAATCAGCCCTTTTTCTTTCTGGCCATTCAATACGCCAAAAACATCCCGGGAACGAATCCTCAAACGGCCCTTACCCAGGCGTATGAGGTGATAGACCTTGTTGCCCTGGTCGTCTTCATAGGTGTCGTGTTTGCATTTGTGTACAACCTGGACACATCGCCCGCTGTGAAACTCTTCTCCGGCGTTGTTCTCATTGGCAGTGCTGGGAGCCAGCTATTTTTCGGCTACATTGAGAACTATGCCCCAAGCTATGCGGTCACGGCGGCCTACGTTGTTTCCGGATGGCTTGCCCTGAAAGACAAAGTTCACCTCGCAGTGCCAATGGTTTGCTTCCTCCTGATGATTGGATTGCATATAGGCGCTCTGATCTTCGTTCCCACCATTGTTCTGCTCCTCTGGCATGGTTGGAAGAAGAACAGGTATTTTGTGATCGTCACGTCTCTCGTTATCGGCGCTGCCCTGATCGGCGTCGCGGCGCTGAGCCGCAACAATCTTCCGGACTTCTTCAATCGCATGAGCGCGATCGCGAGTGACGACGTTCTCCCCGCATTCAGGCCGGGTCCGGGAATGCCCTTTGCAATGTTCTCCCTGGCGCATGTGATCGATTGGACAGACCTCCAGATGCTTGTGGCGCCTTTCGGTCTGCTCATCCCGTTGGCCTTTCTCATTTCTTCACCCGGATCCTTAGAGTTTCGCACCCCGGCGATTCTGTTCCTTCTCTCCACTTCCGTCTGCGGTCTTCTCTTCACGTTCATCATGAACAGCGCTATTGGCCTCTTCCGCGATTGGGACCTCATGGCATCATTCTGCCTCCCCCTGAGCTTTTTCGGAATCTATCTGCTCTCGCAATTGTCGCCGAGGGCCTGGGCGCGCCGCATCTCCGTCGTCATCGCGGTCCTGGTATTGATTCATACCGCAACCTGGATCGGCGTCAATGCCGACAACGCTCGCCATTTGCAGCGGGCTGAGGTAATGACGAATACGAAATTCCTCGGCCGGTATGCACAGCTTCTCTACTATGACCAGCTTGCAAACGCCTTCTGGGACAAGGGAGATTATGCGCGGACGAAGAACTGGCTCGAGCGCTATCTTACTCTCGACAGCACAAATCCCAGGTTCCTTGGGAATCTTGCCGATGTGTACCTGAGGCTTGGCGAGAATAACAACTATTATCAGATGCTGCAGAAGCTGGCGCGCAATCGGACACCCGACGCCATGGTCTACTCCAACCTCGGTGTCGAATACTCTCATCGCGGGGATACGGCAGCTTCAATCGCGATGTACACGCGCGCTCTCGAACTCGATTCGAATCTCGGAGTCGTACATGCCAACCTTGCGATCACCTATCTGGGTCTCAAGAGGTATGATCTTGCATTCCGGCACTGCTCAAGTGCGCTCGCCCTGGGGATGGCCGAACCCGAGGTCTACAAGTGCGCGGGAATCGCGCTCTATTATTTGGGCGAATACAAGAACGCGATGACCTACCTCGATTCATATCTCACATCACATCCTGAGGATGAGAAAGCGCGCGCCCTCCGGGATCGCATAAAAGGACTCCGCACTCAATCCTGATCTGTCGCACGAATGCTGGATAAACGAGAAAACGCGAGCCGGCGAGGCGGGAGCGAACGCCATCCCGGAGCGGCGCCAACGCGCGTGCTCCTGGCCTCATGTCTGGTAATGATAGCGCTCCACACGTGGGGAGCGATCAAGCCGCTGCACGAAAACTGGGGAGTCCACTCCTTCGCGTTTTATCCGGCATGGCTGTCAATCCTCGCGCTTGTGCTGAGCATGCTGATCCTCTTGCCGGGCGTCCGCTCCGCAATCGTAAGACGGGCGGGGAAAATCGCGCAATCGTCCTCGCGGCTCCCGACGCCCATCCTCTTTCTGCTATTGGGGGGAGCAACTATGGGGCTCTCGCTTCTGTTTCCGGCCCGCATCAATCTGCTGGGCGACAGCGACCTGATTCTCTCTCTTACCCCCGAGAATCCCGGCGTCCAGGACATTTCCGCTAACTTCCGCAACCAACCGCTCACGTATTACGCCCTCAGAACCGTCCAGTACATCCTGGGCGGCGGAACGCCGGTCGAGGTCGGTTATACCTATCAAATCCTCGATGATGTCGCGGGATTGCTCTTCATCTTTCTCCTCTTACTGTTTTTGCATTATCTCAAGGTCTCCTCCCTTGAAAAGCTTCTGATCGGGGGATACCTTTTCTTCCAGACCAGCCTCCAGTTCTTCTTCGGGTACGTAGAGAATTATGCGCTGTTCAGCGTCCTGACGGCGGCGTTCGTCATCACGGGCTGGCTCGCATTGGAGGGAAATCTACATCCGATCTTCGCGATCCTTCTGTTTGCAATCATGATCGGTCTCCACCTCGGAAGCCTGATCTTTTTCCCCGCCCCGCTCATTCTCCTCACTCAAAGTTGGCGGGAACGCAAACTTCAGACCGGACTCATGGGGGCCGCCGGGATCGCCGTCTCGACGCTGTTTTTTCACTGGAGCGGTTATTCACTCGAACAATTCATCAGGCGCATGCAGGCGGGGGTGCAAATCGATATGCTGCCAATCCTTTCATCACCTCCGGGCGGCCCCTATGCGATGTTCTCCGCGCTTCATATGATCGACTGGACAAATGCCTGCCTTTTTCTCGTTTCCTTCGGTTGTTTCATCGCGCCTGTGCTTGTGTATGTGTATGTCCGGGAAATCCCATGGAGAACGCCGCTGGTGATCTTCCTTTTTACAGTTTCGGCATGCGGATTCGCATTTACGTTCATTTTTAACTCGGCGTTGGGCATGGCCAGGGACTGGGACCTGCTCGTCACCTTCATGCTTCCGGTGAATTTTTTTGTGGTGTATTTGCTGCTGCGGTATTTCAGAGGCAGCCGGGAAAGTTATCAGGTGCTGGCCGTCGTGGTAATCCTGAATGCCCTGCGCGTGGCGGCCTGGGTGGGAATCAATGCAGACCCTGACCGTCACCTGCAGCGCGCGGAGATCCTGACAGAAGAGGGGTTGAGCGGGACATTTCCCGTGATCTATTATGAAGCGCTCGGGAAAGTATTCTGGCACAGGAACGACTTCCAGCGATCCAGGATCTGGTACGAGCGATACCTTACAATCGACAGCCTCAATCCGCGTATCCTCGGGAATCTTGCGGCGGACTATGACAAATTACAGATGAGAGACAAGTACTTCGAAACTCTCACCCGCGCCGCCCGATCGGGGAGCAAAGAGTTGGCCATCTATCTGAATCTGGGCAACGAGCTGGTAAGGAGGGGTGATACGGCGGCGGGGGTCGACATGTATAGACGAACGCTGGCGGCCGACTCGATGACCCCCGAAGCAGATGCGAACCTCGCCCTCATCTATATGAGTCAGCACAACTACTCCCTTGCCGCTTTTCATTCGGCGAGGGCGATCGGTCTCGGCATGCGGGAGCCCGTCCTCTACAGATGTGCCGCCTTTGCCTACTTTGCAAACAACGATGCTGTAAAGTCGCTTGAGTATCTCGATACCTATCTCTCAATGGCGCCGGGCGATGAGGCCTCTCAACGATTGCGGAGGCAGCTGATGCAGAAATCCGGGAGATCTGGCGGGTAGGGGCATTCTATTGGCTTATTCCGGCGCCTTGTCGTATATTTGACATCATCATGCCGGGTCTCCTCCAGTCGTTTCTCGCCTCACGCTGCCCGAGTCAGACTCGTTAACGCAGACCAATTCCCGAACTGACTCGATCGGATGTCAAGGGCCTCACAGATTCTAACGGCTGTTGGCGCACTCTTCATTCTTCTCCATCTATGGGGTGCGATCGACCCTTCCCATGACAATTGGGGGTTTCACCTCTTTGCCTTCTATGACGCATCGATCGGGATCGTTGCTCTTCTCATTGGCCTCCTTCTGCTGATCCCGGCGGCACAGGCAGGTTTGATGACCCTTGCAGAGCGGCCGCTGCGCCTCCTGGCCAGATTGCCCGTCGCCGTCAACGCGCTTATCATGGCGTCAATCTCGCTTGGAGCCGCGATGTCTTTTCCCGCCAAACTGCACCTGCTTGGAGACGGTGCCGTGCTCCTCCGCTCGATCAACCAGTCTCAATGGGGCGCCGATCTCATCTCAAGCTTTCGCAATCAGCCATTGATGATTTGGATTTTCCGGTCTCTCATGGGATTCTATTCAACGGGAGGAGCGGTGAAGCCGTACGACGTGTACTACGGCATCGATCTCATCGCAAGTGTTATCTTTGTCGCGCTTCTCTTCTGGTGTATCCGCCTCCTCGAGAGGCCCCTGATGGAACAGGTCCTCCTGGGCTGCTTTCTCTTCGCAGGGGCAGGTACTCAGTTCTTCTTCGGATACGTGGAGAACTATGTCCTCCAGTACATCGCCACCGCCCTGTTTGCCGTCACGGGCTGGTTCGCCATGGAGAAAAAAGTATCGGTCATCGTCCCAATCTCGTGCTTCGCTCTCATGGCCGGCCTCCATTTGGGCAACCTGATTTTCTTTCCGGGGATCTTTGTCCTGATGTATTTCACGCTGAGGGGCAGCCGGGTTGGGCCGATCCTGGGCATGGCCGGGCTTTCGACGGTCATCATCGGTTTTATGTTTGCAGTGGGATTCAACCCGAAGGATTTTCTTCGTCATGTCACTTCCGGGAGCGTGGATTTTCTCCCGCCATTCTCAGCCAGTGGGGGCAATTTTGCCTATGCCATGTTTTCCTCCGCTCATCTCTGGGACTGGATGAACGCAGGACTATTGATCGCGCCATTCGGGCTTGCGATCGCACTGACTCTGGCGATCCTCCACAGGAACGAACTCGATTGGAAAAACCCGGCTTTCATTTTTTTGCTTGTGAGTGCGGGCTTCGGCCTTATCTTCACGTGGATCATCAATTCGGCGCTTGGAATGGCGCGTGACTGGGACCTCCTGGCAAGCTTCTTCTTGCCGTTGATGATTCTCGACGTGTATCTGCTCACGAGGACCCCGAGCCTCAGGCCCCGGCGCACGGTACTGGCTCTCACCGCCGGGCTGACCTTGCTCCACTGCGCCGCGTGGATCGGAATCAATGCCAGCGCCGATCGCCACCTTCGGAGAATGAAGCTTCTTGACAGCCCGCGCTACATGTCGCTTACAACGCAGATCGTCTACGACGAGGCCCTCGCAAACTACTTCTTCGACTCGGGAAAGTATGCGGATGCGAGGATCTACTACGAGCGGTATCTCAGGATCGACAACTCAAACCCCCGCATCCAGGCGAACATCGCCGATGTCTACAGGAGGGTGGGGGAGAAGGAAAAATACTTCGAGGCCCTTAAGAGGGCGGTCGTGTGCAAGAGCCGCGATCCGGGGGTGTACCTCAACCTCGGGGTTGAGTATGCCGGACGCCACGATACGGCGGAGGCAATCAGGTACAACGAGCAGGCGGTCGCGATGGACTCTACTCAGCGGCTCGCACATGCGAATCTCGGAATTCTCTACACGAACACCCGCCAATACCGCCGCGCGGAGAAACACTTCTCGACGGCGATCTCTCTCGGACTGAGGGAACCCGTCGTCTTCCGTTACGCGGGGGATGTCTGCTTCGTTCTTGAGGAGTATGAGAAGGCAGTCCGGTACTACGAGACGTATCTCGGATTTGTCCCGTCCGACCAGAAGGTCCGGCAATCGCGGGATCTGGCGCGCGAGCGGGTATCTCAGGCGGGGTAAGAGGAGCGTGAATCGGATCGGCGAATATACTGCAACGACTGAGGATGTGACCGTCAGGGTTCGCCCTGTGTACATCGACGGCCAGTCCGACCCTCTTGCGCATAAGTTTGTCTTCGCATACTTTGTGAAGGTTGAGAACCACGGCGCCGAGAACGTGCAGATCCTCCGCCGGCACTGGTTCATCAACCATGCCGGCGGCCGCGTCGAAGAGGTCGAGGGCGAGGGGGTGATCGGGAAACAGCCGACGATCCTCCCCGGACACTCGCACCAATACAACAGCTTTTGCATTCTCGAAACATTCGAAGGCACGATGGAAGGCACCTACCTTCTCCGTCGCGAGGGCGGACAGTATTTCCGCGCCGTCATTCCCCGCTTCACGCTGAGGGCCGCGGCAAACTGATGAACGGATATTTCGCGATTATCCTCGGCGCCCTTCTCTTTGAGCGCGGCATTCATCTCGTCGCCGATTTCCTGAACCTCGGGACGCTCAACGAGGGCCTGCCGGAGGAGTTCCGGGAAATGCTCGACGCGCCGACATACCGGAAATCGCAGGAATACACCCGCGCCCGGTTGAAGTTCGGAATGGTCAGATCGGCAGCCGATCTCATTCTTCTTCTGATCTTCTGGTTCGCCGGGGGCTTCAACTCACTCGATCAGGTTGTACGGAGCTGGGGTCTCCATTGGATCTTCACGGGCTTAGTGTATGTAGGAACGCTCCTGCTCGTGCGGGCCGTCGCGTCGCTTCCCTTCACGATTTATTCGACGTTCGTCATCGAGGAACGATTCGGATTCAATAAGACCACGCGCGCAACCTTCGTCGTGGATCGTCTGAAGGGGGCACTCCTCGGCGTGCTTCTCGGCGGGCCGCTTCTCGCGGGGATCCTCGCACTCTTCACCTACGCCGGCAGCTCGGCATGGCTCTACTGCTGGGGAGTATCGACGCTCTTTACGCTGGTCGTCCAGTTTATCGCCCCCTCATGGATCATGCCTCTCTTCAACAAGTTCACACCCCTTCCCCAGGGCGAACTGCGCGATGCGATTATTTCCTATGCGGCGTCGGTGCGGTTCGCGCTGCACAACGTGTACCTCATGGACGGTTCAAAGCGCTCGAGCAAATCGAACGCATTCTTTACGGGGTTCGGAAACAACAAGCGCATCGCCCTGTTCGACACGCTCGTGGCAAGGCACAGCGTCCAGGAATTGCTGGCGGTGTTGGCTCACGAAATCGGCCACTATAAGAAAAGGCATATCGTCAAGGGACTCGTGCTGAGCATCCTTCATACCGGCCTCATCTTTTTCCTCCTCTCCTTCTTCATCAACGAGAGGGGATTGTTCGATGCGTTCTTTATGCAGGCGCCCTCGGTCTACGCCGGACTGGTTTTTTTCGGACTGCTCTATACCCCGATTGAGCTCATCTTCTCCATCGCCCTGAATGTCTTCTCACGGAAGAATGAGTTCGAAGCAGACCGCTACGCCGTGGAGACGACCCGGGTTGCCGGGCCGCTGGTCGATGCGCTGAAAAAACTCTCCGTTGACAACCTCTCGCACCTGACACCTCACCCGCTCTACGTGTTTCTGAACTATTCACATCCCCCGATCCTCGAAAGAATCCGGGCGATCGGCATTCAACAGCCGTACTGATCATGAAGGAATCCCCATGAGACAACGTTTTATGCTCCCGATCTTCTTCGCGATGTTTTCTCAGTTGTCGTTCGCGGCGCCGCGCTCCGGGGCCGATAAGTCGCTCATCGGTTTTTCAGAAGCGGGGGCCGAGCAGCAGCGCCGATTGGAGGCGAACTTCGATTCGTCGCTCCGGAGGAGCGATCTCCGCGAGTGGTTGAAGCGCCTCTCGGCAAGGCCTCATCACGTGGGATCGCCGTACGGCAGGATGAACGCGGAGTTCATCGATTCGCTCTACCGCTCCTGGGGGTTTCGAACGGTGATAGAGGAGTTCGACGTACTCTTCCCAACGCCGAAGACCCGCCTCCTTGAGCTGACGTCGCCCGACCATGTGACTGCCGGGCTCGCGGAACCGCCGCTCGCGGAGGATGCGACATCGGGCCAGACCGCCGAGCAGCTCCCGGTGTACAACGCGTATTCCATCGACGGGGACGTAAGCGGCGATCTCGTGTACGTCAATTACGGGGTGCCCGCCGATTACGAGCAGCTCGACCAGCTCGGGATCGATGTCAAAGGAAAAATCGTGATCTCCCGGTATGGGGGTTCCTGGCGCGGAATCAAGCCGAAGGTCGCGGCGGAACACGGCGCGATCGGCTGCATCATCTATTCGGACCCGCGGGATGACGGATACTTCGAGGGCGACGTCTATCCGAAAGGGGCGTACCGGAGCGAGTACGGAGCGCAGCGCGGCTCGGTGGCCGATATGCCTCTGCATCCGGGGGATCCGCTCACCCCCTCGGTCGGCTCCACGAAAGGAGCCAAGCGGCTCCCGATCAACGAGGCGAAGACCCTGACAAAGATTCCGGTGCTTCCGATTCCTTACGGAGATGCCCTCCCGCTCCTGCGCGCGCTCGGGGGACCCGTGGCACCCCGCGACTGGCGCGGAGCTCTCCCGATCACCTATCATGTCGGGCCCGGCCCTGCGAAGGTTCATCTCAAAGTCGCATTCAACTGGAACATCGTTCCGGCGTATGACGTCATCGCTACAATCGACGGGGTGGAGTACCCGGACGCGTGGATCATCAGGGGGAATCATCACGACGGATGGGTGAATGGAGCCTCGGATCCGCTCAGCGGCCAGGTCGCGACTCTTGAAGAAGCAAGGGGAATCGGCATTCTCCTGAAAAGCGGCTGGAAGCCGAAACGGACACTCAAGTACTGCGCGTGGGACGGCGAAGAGCCGGGACTGTTGGGATCCACCGAATGGGTCGAGACGCACGCCGACCAGTTGAAGCGGAACGGCGTCGTGTACATCAACTCGGACGCCAACGGACGCGGCTTCCTCGGCATGGACGGATCGCATACGCTCGAACGATTCATCAACCAGGTGGCGCGTGATGTCATGGACCCCGAAAAGCACGTGAGCGTGGCCGAGCGCGAGCGCGCGTCGCGGATCATCGGCTCTTCCGGAGAGGAGCGGAAGGAAGCGCGCGACCGGGCAGACCTGAGGATTGGCGCTCTCGGGTCCGGATCCGACTACACCCCGTTCCTACAGCATCTCGGCATCGCCTCTCTCAATCTCGGATACGGGGGTGAAAACGGGGGCGGATCGTACCATTCGATCTATGACTCGTTTGATCACTACATCCGGTTCGACGACGGGACGTTCGAGTACGGCATTGCGATGGCCCAGACCGGCGGCCGCGCCGTGCTGAGATTTGCGGATGCGGAGATCCTTCCGCTCGATTTCAGGAACTTCACGGAGACCGTCGGCAAATACGTGGGCGAAGTATCAAAGCTCACCGATGAGACGCGGACCAGGACCGAGGAGCTGGCGCTCGAACTCAGGGAGCGGTCGCTCGATGAAGCATCCGATCCGAAGGAGACGTTCGTCCTCCCCAGGCCGAAGGACCCGGTCCCGTTTCTGAACCTGACGCCTCTGGAGAACGCCCTCGCGGAGCTCCGGGCGAACTCTTCGGCGTTCGACAGCGCGATGAGGGATGTAAAACTCGAGTCGCTCTCGCAGGGGGCGAAGAAGTCGCTGAACGGCATCTTTGGAAAAGCGGAGCAAGCGCTGACCACGGAGGGGGGATTGCCCCGCAGGCCGTGGTTCAAACACGAGATCTATGCTCCGGGGTACTACACGGGCTACGGCGTGAAAACGCTGCCGGCCGTCCGGGAGGCGATTGAACGGAGGAATTGGAAAGAGGCCGAGGAGCAGGCCGTTGTCGTGGCCGGCGCCATCAGGAAATTCGCCGGCGAGATCGCAAAGGCGACTCAAATCGTGACTCAACATTAAAAATACATAAACTCCGCAAGTGCTCTTGACAATCACGTGAGATTGTAACATATTTGCATTAGCGCCGCCCCCCGCACGGAGCAAGAAACGCACGATCTGCGCTCATCTTGTCTGCCGAGACCATGAACCGTCGTACCTTCCTCGAAACTGTTCCCAAGACGAAATCCCGCGATGTCGAAGTAGACCCGGGCGGACGGCAGCAAGAGCAGGTAAGCAAGTACGCCAACAAAGTCCTCCCCAGGGTCGCACGGACGACAGCCGGGCTGGAACCCTACGCCGGCCCGTGGGGGTTCGACCAGGCCGCCCACCTTCTCAGACGAACGATGTTCGGACCGGCGAAGAGCGAGATTCAGAGCGTGCTCTCCCTCGGCATGAGCCAGGCAATCACCCAGCTCCTCGCGGATTCTGCCGCCCCAAATCCTCCGCTCACAACCAATTCCACTGATATCGATGTCCCCGTCGGACAGACGTGGGTCAACAGCCCCAAGCTGAATTCGAACGGCAACAATCCGAACGGTTCCCGGCTGGTGTCCCTGAAAGCGTGGTGGGTGGGCTTGATGATAGGCCAGCCGGTGTCGGCCCGTGAGAGGATGGCACTCTTCTGGCACAATCACCTGGTGACGGAGGCCGACGTGGTGGGCGATGCGAGGTTTTCCTACCGGTACGCTGCGCTCCTGCGGCAGTATGCGCTCGGGAATTACCGGACTCTGATGAAGCAGGTCACGATCGACGGAGCGATGCTCCGGTATCTCAATGGAGACACTAGCACCGCCGCGCATCCGAATGAAAACTACGGGCGCGAGCTCCAGGAGCTCTTCACCATCGGTAAGGGCCCTGAAATCTCCCCCGGTAATTATACAAACTACACCGAAGCCGACGTGCAGGCGGCGGCACGGGTCCTCACGGGCTGGAGGGAAGACGGCACGAACATCAACACCTATTTCACCGCATCGCGCCACGATAGCACGAACAAGCAGTTTTCTTCGGACTACGGCAACGCGGTCATCGTGGGCCAGACGGGAACAGCCGGCGCAAACGAGGTCGATACCCTTCTGGACATGATCTTTGCGCAGGCCGAGACCGCCAGGGCTCTCTGCCGGAAACTCTACCGCTGGTTTGTCTATTACCTGATCGACAGCACGGTCGAAGCGAACGTGATCTCCCCGATGGCCGATCTGCTCCGCTCGAACGGTTATGAGATCAAGCCGGTCCTCCAGGCCCTTCTCGGAAGCGCCCATTTCTACGACCCGGTGAATATCGGCTGCGTGATCAAAGATCCGTTGGAACTCGCCGCAGGCATCTGCCGTCAGTTCTCCATCGCATTCCCCGATTCGTCCAATGTGGTGGCGCAGTATGGACAGTGGAATTACATACGGTCTCAGGCCGCGAATATGCAGCTCGACCCCGGGGATCCGCCGAATGTCGCCGGGTGGCCGGCCCTCTATCAGATCCCCCAGTATTATGAGCTGTGGATCAACTCAGACACTCTTCCGAGGAGAAACCAGCTCACCGATACCCTCGCCGGCAGCGGGCACTCAGGCAACGGAACGACGATCGTCGTCGACCCGATCGCATTCGCAAACCAGGTCTCCGATCCGTCGGATCCGAACAAGGTTGTCGCCGAGTTTTCTCAGGTCCTCTTTCCTATTGCGATCACCGATAATCAGAAGGCCTTCCTGAAGGACACGCTCATTCCCGGGCTCCCGGATTATGAGTGGACGAATGAATGGAATACATACAAGGCCGACCCGACGAATGCCATGAAGCTCAGCGCCGTGAAAACGAAACTGCAGGCGTTGATCAAGTTCATGATGGAGATGCCTGAGTACCAATTGATGTAAAACAGAGGGCGGATGAAGAGACGAGACTTCATAAAGAAAACCGTACCGGTTTCCGTCCTGCCGCTGTTCATGGGAGGGTTCACCTTCCGCGCCTACGGCCGCTCCCCGTATCTGGAAACTCTCGTCGCCTCCGGTACCGAAACGGACCGCGTCCTCGTCGTCATACAGCTCAACGGCGGCAATGACGGCCTCAACACGGTCATTCCGCTCGATGAATACTACGCGCTCGCCGCCGCGCGCAACAACATCCTGATCGCCGAGAACAAGGTTCTCAAGCTCACCGACAAGACCGGACTGCACCCCTCCATGCCCGAGATGCAGTCGCTCTTTGTCGCCAACAAGCTTGCGGTCGTCCAGGGCGTCACCTACCCGAATCCCAACCTCTCGCATTTCCGTGCAACCGACATCTGGCTCAGCGCGTCGGATTACGACCAGGTCGTCCCCAGCGGATGGTTGGGGAGGTATCTTGACCAGGAGTATCCCGATTTCCCGAACGGTTACCCTAACGTCGTCAGTCCCGATCCGCTTGCCATACAGATCGGTTCGGTTCTCTCTCCGGGGCTCCAGGGTCCGTCGGTGTCGATGGGCATGGCCATCACAAGCCCCTCGTCGTTTTATCAGATAGTTTCCGGGGGAGTCGATCAGGCCCCAAACACCCCCGCCGGGCACGAACTGACGTTCATCCGCCAGGTCGTGCAGCAGACCCAGCAGTACGCGACCGTGATCCAGGCTGCGGCCGGCAAGGGAAAGAATTACTCCAAGTTGTATCCTCAGGCGGGGAAGAACTCCCTCGCCGACCAATTGAAGATCGTCGCCCAGCTTATTGCGGGCGGCTTGAAGACGAGGATCTACGTCGTCAACCTTGGCGGCTTCGACACTCATTCGTCGCAGGTCGACACCACGACCGGGACGGACGTAGGGACTCACGCGACGCTTCTCGGAAAACTCTCCGCCGCTATCGCCGCGTTCCAGGACGACGTCATGCTCGCCGGAAACCAGGAGCGGGTGATCGGCATGACGTTCTCCGAGTTCGGGAGGAGAATCCTCTCCAATGCAAGCGCGGGCACCGATCACGGAACGGCGGCTCCGATGTTTATCTTTGGACGGAGGGTGAACGCGGGAATCATCGGAGCCAATCCGGTGATACCGCAGAATGCCACTGTGAACGACAACCTTGCGCTGGAGTATGATTTCAGGGCCGTGTACTCTTCACTCCTGAAAGAATGGTTCGGCGTTCCGGAATCCGAACTGCAGACAGTCCTCTTTAGGGATTTCCAGGAGGTTCCGCTCATCTCGGTCCCCGGCCAGCCGCCCAAGCCCGATCCCTGGGTGCATCCGAGCGGGAAGACCGGCATTTCCGGCGGCTCCGACGGCTCGAACTTCAGCAGGGGGCTCCTCGGAAATTTCCCGAACCCGTTCAACCCGACGACCCGGATTCGATTCTCCACAAACGGAGACAGGATCGAGCTGAGAGTGTACGACTCCGTCGGCCGTCTCGTGCGCACGCTCGCCTCCGGATCGTTCCCGCCCGGCGAGCACGAGGTCGTCTTCGACGCATCCGACCTTCCGGCCGGAATCTACTACTGCCGGATGCTGAGCGGAGATTTCCAGCAGGTCCAGTCGATGCTCCTCGTGAAATAATCCCGCGCTGGACGGGACCTCGCTTTCTTTCGGGCCTACTCCGGATCTCCCCGTCTCTGCCGATGGGCGCAGGCTTCCGCCCGCGCGGTTGCTCGATGCGCGCACCCTGAAGGGTGCGCCTACCTTGTTTATGATCTGGCTCTGATTGCAGTTGGTAGGCGCCGGCTTTAGCCGGCGTACGTGTTTCACGCCAGCCCAAACGTCGCCGCACCACCCGCGCTATTGATTTTCAGATGTTTTCTTCGCTTATTGATCGCAATTTCATGAGAGCGATCGAGATCACCGCTGAATGAACCTTCCCTTCCGAAAGATCTCCAACTACAAGCTCTTCCTTCAGATCGGTTTTGGCTTCCTCATTCTCCTCATCGCTCTGACCGGCGGCTCGATCGTCTACCTCGGGTCTGCCATCCAGGAAGACATCGAGTTCATTCAGGACAAGTATACCCAGAGCGTCAGGATCATCGGTCAGATTGAAACGGATTTCAATCTTATGAGGGTCTACGTCCGCGATCTTATCCTGAGACAGACCCCGGCCGAACGCCACGTCGAACGGGCGCAGATCGACTCGATCGCGCTCCACATCGTCTCCATGATTCCTGATGCCCAGGCGCTGATGGTTCACCCTCTGGAGAAAGCGTACTTCCTCAGGTATATCACGGCGTTCGATGAATACTTCGATGCGATCAAGGAAGTGACAGACAGCGCGGAGGCGGGGAAGGGAGCCGTCGCGAACGCCATCCTGACGACGAAGGTGGTCCCGTTCCGCAGAAACCTCGCCGAAATCTCAAGCAAGCTCGTGGCGGCCAACATCACCGCCGCGGAAGATGCGCGAACGCACATCAACCGGCTCCAGGCCACATTCCTCCTCTGGGGCGCCCTGATCATGGTCCTCTCCCTCGGGATGAGTTTGTTCATATATAGGTTCGTTTCATCGCGCTTCAACGAGTACATCTCGCGGATCATGTCGGAGGAGCGGGAAAAGGGGAAACTTCTGGAGCTTCTCACGGCCCGGCAGAAGAAGATCGAGAATCTGATGATCAACCTTTCAACCGTCGAGGAAAACCAGAGAAAACGGTTTTCGTATGACCTCCACGACGCCATCGGTCACGGGCTGACGGCGGCGAAGTTCTACCTCGATTCGGCAAAAACCGAATTCGTGAACGGTTCCGTCAAGGGAAAGGAATTCCTCGACAAGGCCGTGGAGACGATCAAGGGCACGCTCACCGATGTGAAGAGGATCTCCTATGAGCTCCGGCCCACGCTGCTCGACGACGTTGATTTCACGGCCGCGGTGAAACAGTTCGTCTCGGAGTTCGAACGGCGGACGGGAATCCGTGTGATCACGGAGATCGCCCTGACGCCCGAACCCCTGCATTCGCTCGTCGAAATCAACCTCTACAGGATTATCCAGGAATCATTCACCAATATCGAAAAGCACGCGGGCGCGAAGAGCGTGACCCTCCAGGTCATGGGGAGAAACGACGGGACCGTCGCGCTCTCCATCAGCGATGACGGGAGAGGCTTCGAGGTGCGGGATGTCGCGTTCAGCACCGACAACTCGCATCTGGGGCTCCGCAACATCATCGAACGGGGCGAGCTGATCGGCGGAATCGTGCTCATCGAATCACGCCGGAACAGAGGGACCGAGATCAACATCGAGCTTCCGCCGGTACCCCGGGATTCCGGGCATGATTAAGGTCTTCATCGCAGACGATCATCACCTCGTGCGCGAGGGAATCTCCCTCCTCCTCGAGCAGGAGCCGGACATCTCCGTCGTGGGCCAGGCGGCCGACGGAGAAAGCGCCATCGCCTCAATCGGCAAGCTCAAGCCGGATATCGTCATCCTCGACATCAGCATGCCCGGCGTCAACGGCATCGAGGCCGCCCGGAGGGTCATCGCCGAAGGATTCAAGGGGAGGATCATCGTGCTGACGCAGTACGACAAGGAGGAGTATGTCCGCAAGGCGATCCAGGTGGGGGCGAGCGGCTACCTGCTGAAGGACAGTCTCAAATCGGAGGTCATCGAGGCGATCCGGAAAATTTCCGGGGGCGAGATATACGTCAGCTCTTCGATCTCGAGAATTCTCGTCGAAGAATACCTTCAGCAGCTGAAACGGAAACAGATCACCAGAGAGATCCCCGAGCTCACTTCCCGGGAGACGGAGGTTCTCAGCCTCATCGCAGGGGGCCTCTCCAGCAAGCAGATTGCAGACAAGCTTTTTCTCAGCATCCGCACGATCGATTTTCACCGCGCGAACATCACCCAAAAACTTGGCATCCATGATGTGGCGGGACTTACACGATTCGCCATCAAGCATGGATTGGTCAAGATCTGATACCTCGTAGTACTACGGGGATCCCCGTAACGCCGCTGCTTCCGAAAAACCCGCAGTTTTGTTGATTGATCCCGAAGCGATTATTCGATATCCTGTAGTAGTGATTCTTGCGAAATGGTCTTTTTCGCGCGAAATAGTGAAAATGAAGTGACTTTAATTGGGACAGCAACAGCTACTGCTGATCATACTCGGGGTGATTCTGGTAGGAATCGCCATTGCCGTTGGTATCGGGCTCTTCGGTGCCTCGAGCACTCAGTCGAACAAGGACGGAGTCACTGCGGGACTGATCAATGTTGCTGCAGATGCTTACCAATTTAAGGTCCGGCCCACGTCGCTCGGCGGCGGGAGCAACAGGTATAACGGCGGAGGCGGTTACGCCATCCCGTCGAAATTGAAGGCAGACGACAACGGCACGTACGTAGCAGGGACCGTGGGCGCCAACACGGTAACGATACTTGGAACGTCTTCGATCAATACCCTGTGGGTAGCGACGTGTACGGAGGATGACACCGGCAAAACGACGATCGACTACGGAAGTGGCTGGTAAGATGGTCTGAACGATTGTGTTCCACAAATAAACGCTCCACCAACTGCTGTTCCTCTAAATAACGTGGTTGGGAAGCCGCGGGTTGCCCCTCGCGGCTTCTTTGTTTCCGGCCCTCCCTCAAATCTGTCAGCCCGTCGGACGCGCGCTCCGCCGGACCCCGCCAGGGCAAGTAACTGCCGATTTCGCTATCTTGAATGCATGAAACTCCTCCTCGAGTATCTCAAGAATTACTGGAAACTCGTTCTCCTCGCCCTCTTTCTCGCGGCGGTCAACCAGGTTTTTTCGCTCCTCGACCCGCTGATTTTCCGCCACATCATCGACAGCTATGTTACGCGCTTCAAGGAGTACACCGAATCGGAGTTTTTTAGCGGTGTGGGGCTCCTCCTTGCCGCTGCCGTCGGCGTGGCGTTCGTCTCCCGCGTGGCAAAGAATTTCCAGGATTATTATATCAACACCATCACCCAGAAGCTCGGGGCTCAGATCTACTCCGACGGGTTGCGGCATTCACTCGAGCTTCCCTATCAGGTGTTCGAAGATCAGCGGAGCGGAGAGACCCTCGGTAAGCTGCAGAAGGTGCGATCAGACGTGGAGCGCCTGATCGGGGTCCTCATCAACGTGGTCTTTACCACCCTGGTCGGCGTCGTCTTCGTGATGATCTATGCCTTCAGCGTCCACTGGCTCATTGCCCCGGTCTATTTTTCGACGGTCCCGCTTCTTGCCTTTCTGAGCTCGGTTATCAGCAGGAAGATCAAGACCGTGCAGAAAGTCATTGTGGGCGAGACGACCGCCCTGGCAGGTTCGACCACCGAATCGCTCCGGAACATAGAGCTCGTCAAGAGCCTCGGCCTTGCCCAGCAGGAAATCGGACGGTTGAACTCGACGACTCAAAAAATCCTGAAGCTCGAGCTGAAAAAGGTCCGGTACCTGCGAAGCCTCAGTTTCATTCAGGGAACCGCGGTGAACTTCCTCAGGACGAGCATCCTCGGATTGATGCTCTATCTGATCTTCGCGCAGGAAATAACGTTCGGACAGTTCTTCTCCCTCTGGATTTACTCTTTCTTTATCTTCGGCCCGCTTCAGGAGCTTGGCAACGTCATCAACATTTACCGCGAGACCGAGGTCTCCCTCAACAATCTGAAGGACATTCTGAACACCCCCAAGGAGCCGAGGCCCCTTCATCCCGTGTCTTTGGGGGAAATCCGGTCGCTCACGTTCGAGCATGTCGGGTTCAGGCACCAATCCGCGACGGTGGACGCTCTGCAGGACATTTCCTTTTCGGTGGCAAGGGGGGAAACGATCGCGTTCGTGGGCCCATCCGGATCGGGCAAGAGTACGCTCGTCAAGCTCCTCGTGGGCCTCTATCCCCCCCAGAAGGGACGCACGCTCTACAACGGCCACCCGTCCACCGAAGTGGACCTCGACCAGTTGCGGGAGCGGATCGGATTCGTCACTCAGGACACTCAGTTATTTTCCGGAACGATCCGGGAGAATCTCCTCTTTGTAAACCCGCGCGCGACGGATCTGGAGTGCATGGAGGTCCTCCGGCAAGCGGCCTGCCAAAGCCTCCTTGCCCGCGCGAACCAGGGGCTTGACACCCTCATCGGCGAGGGGGGCGTAAAAGTCTCCGGCGGAGAGAAGCAGCGGCTCTCGATTGCGCGGGCTCTCCTCCGCCGTCCCGATTTGCTTGTATTCGATGAAGCCACATCGTCGCTCGACTCTCTGACTGAAGAGGAGATCAGCGCCACGATCCGGGACGTCTCGATGCGAACGGACCTCATCACCATTCTTATCGCCCACCGGCTCTCCACCGTACTCCACGCAGACAGGATTTTCGTCCTGGAGCGCGGCCGCCTGATCGAGTCGGGAAAGCATCACGAACTGCTCGAGCAGAAGGGGCTTTATTATGCCATGTGGCGCCAGCAGATCGGCGAGCGAACCGACGGAGCGCTCTCGGCCGTGCTCACCGGTCCCGCGGCATTGACCGACTAGTCCTCCCCCGCAAGGCCGGGGATGACAAAAAAGCCGGCTCCCCGCGGAGGGCCGGCTGTTGTAATTGATGTGGTTGGCGGTTAAACCCGGAGCGCCGTCTTAGAATGAATACTCGACGCCTGCATCGATCACTCTCCTCTCATCCGCGTTCAGCAGGAAGTCCCCCCTTCGGATCGCATAGACCCCCCTGAGTTCAAGCCGGAACTCAAGGGATTGAGCGGTCCTCGCGAATAAACGCATCCCTGCCTCCGCTGAGGTGAGTGACGTCGACGCGTCATGGCCCGGGTTTCCAAAAAAATCCTCGCCGCCCAGGTAGGTAAGGGACACGAAATGGTGCGTCAGCCCGCCGAAGATCGCGATCGGCAAAGGCCATTCTTTCAGCGCGCTCGAAGGATAAAATGCAAGCCTGATTCCCACAGTATGCCCATGAGCGGAATATTCGACAGTTTCGGTCAGGTGACCCTGATTTATTCCATCATCCCAATACCCCCAGAATGCCGACCACTGGAGATACTGCGGGAAGAACTGCCCTCCGATTTCTACCTCAGGGTAAAGCACGTATTTCGTGGTTCGGCTTGCAGGGAACATAGTGGACGTGATGCCGACGTTTGCGCCGACTGAATTGAAACTGAGCTGGGCGCTTGCGGGAGTGATGAAACTAATCGGCAGTACGATACCGGCCAACGCAAGACAGGGATTCGCTTTCACCGGCACCCTCCATTCATTGTCTGTCTCCTCTTCAACCGTTATCCCGGAATATCTACCGACGCACAACCAATCCGTTCAAGCGCTCGAGATACGATCGGTATCCCTCGAAAGTTAGCGAGAAGCCTCGTCACAAGCAAACGCATGACCGAAGTGTTTGTGCGTGAGCTTCATTTCGTGAGAACCATTTTCCTGATCTCGGCATAACTCCCTGCCTGAAGGCGATAAAAGTACACCCCGGTCGGAAGATCACGTGCATCGAAAATTGCACTCTTGTATCCCGGGGACTGCAGCTCATCGACCACGGTCCTGACCCACTGGCCGAGCGGATTGTACACCTTCAAGGCGACGTGAACTCGCTCAGGGAGGTCATAACCGATCACGGTCGTAGGATTAAACGGGTTAGGGTAATTCTGCGATAGCCCGTACTGGGCCGGGACGGCAACCTCTTTGGCCGCATCGACGCGTTCCGATCGGGATCCGCCACAGGGGGCGGGAGTATTGGCCCGGGCTGCCAGGGTCACACTGCCGTTATTTATCCCGCCAAGAGAGATGGATCCCCTCCCCGCCAGCTGTATTGTTCGATTTCCGTTCCCTGGGATGTTGAGCCTGTACTGTGCATTGTTCTCGGGTTTAAGATCCCACGCTATGGTCACGGGGAGATGGGTGTTCTTGACGACAACCGGGATTGGAGTGTAGAGTGCTCCCGCTGCAAGCCTCTCAAGGAATCTCCCGGATTGGAATCGTGCATCGAAGAATCTGCCGGGAATTGCAGGCGGCATTTCAAGATCACGAAAAGGCAAATTCCCGGGCCGGTCGCCGTTGACGACAAAGAGCTGCTGACCCGCGCCTGTGGCGTCCGAGACAGTGAAGCGATCGAGCGAGGCGGTGGAATTGACGCAGCAGGTGCAAGGCGGGGGCGTTTGAGGATCCTGGGTCACGAACACCCATGAACACGACCAGGCGCTTACTCCGTTGCCGTTCGCCGCGCAAACGCGCCAGAAATAGGTGGTGCTGTATGAGAGCCCCGCTGCGACCGCAGATGTCGATGTTAACCCCGACGCATCGAATACAACAGAGCTGAAGGCCGACGACGTTGAAACCTGAAGATGGTACGATTGCGCGCCCGGCGTAGCATTCCACATGAGTGTCGGTGCAGTCACGATTCCGGGTGAACCGTTGAGGGGGGCCGCCAGCACCGGAGCGGCAGGTTCTCCTGCCGGCGAAGGGGGCGGGGGGGTACAACCTCCGCCCGCTATGCCCCCGGCACCGCTCGTCGAGAGGAGTAATTGTCCCGGTTGATTCACTTTCACCCAGTATCCCCTCCCCGGCTCGATGGTTGACGAAGCATAATATGAGGTGATATCGGAGGTGCGGTATCCGAAGAAATTTGAAATTACAATGCCCGGAGGATTTGAGCCGACAGAGGATGATCCGACAATCTGCGAGAGAGAACCGATGATGTTCCAGCCCGCGTGGACGCCTGGCTGCGCGTTGGTAACTGACGGCCCGTAAAAGATGAGGCTTTGGGGTGACGGGAAACTGGCCCAATATCCGGCGCCATTCGACAGCGTCGCCTGTGCGGCATAACTTCCGTTGTCGTTCGGGTAGGCATAGACCGGAGAATTGGCTGTCGGGTAGATAAACGATGGGGCGTACTGAAGGGATTGGCTCGCGTAGTCGAAGCTCTGGTTAGGGACGCTGATGAGATTCCACCCCCCTGCCACACTCGACGTGACGATGATCCCTGACGGCCCGGGGGGATAAATCGAACGTTCTGCAAATGAAGCCTCGATCTGACTGTGGAACTTTCCGTTGTACGCGCTCTGGTCGATTTTTAACATGTTGAACAAGAGACCCTGGAAGTTCCGGGCGTGGGGGGTGAGTTGAAGCGCTTTGTACGTCAGATTATCGGCAATGCTCGCGCCGACTCGCGTTCGAATGTTCCATAGGGCGCCGCCGATAACCTGCCCTCCGATGTGCTGCTCCATCTGTGAATTCCAGATGAGTGTGTTATTGAGGTTTCGAGGCTGCGGATCGACATCCTCGGAGAATAAGGGATCATCCGTTATCGTACAGGCGAAGTAATCGGCAATCCCCTCATCCATCGCGCCCCCCTGCGGGTCGCCGAGATCCCGAATGAAGCTGTGATACAACTGATAGATCACGTCGTGAGAGTACTCATGAAATATCACTTCCCTGGAATCTGCCCAGGCCAACCCCCCTTGAGACCCAAACCCGATATTGAGCCCGTCTGAGACCCCGTTTTCTCCGGCCCCCATCCCGACAAACGCATGCATCTGAATATCGAGCGTATGGAAGTTCACATGGGTGTTGAACCACGAATGAACCACCGGCACATGGTAGAGTACATTCGCCGCATCCCCCGAGCATGTGTGATTCGCCGAGGAGTTACCGGGGAGAGTAACCAGGTTGTCGACGACAATATCGCCACCTCCCAGGCATCCCGGCGTCGAGGGGAGTCCGCTGCAGTCGTTTTTGATTTGCACGTCCGCGTTTTCGAATGTAAATCTGACACTGATCTGCTGGGTCGCTATGTTTCCAAGATCGATGATATAGGCCCCCTGGGAATTGGCAGAGGCGGACCCCACTAATTGGGCGCCCGGATACGTATAGGCCTGGATGTTGCGCAAAGGATATTCAACGGTCGCCGGCTGATCGTTTGCTCCGGCCGGATAGTAAGAAAGGCCGACCTTCCCGGAAACCGTGCTGCTCAGAGCATTCGATCGCTCCTTGAGCACCGATCCGTCCCCGGCGCTTATGAAGTAGGTCATGTTCTTCAATCCTGATTCTATTTTCATTTTCCAGACCAGGAAGTAGAGAACGTGTGACTCCCGCACGACCGGCAGGATGGAGAATGTCGGAGGTTCCAGGACGGTCGGAGTTGAATTGCCGAATGTGTGCAGGCCGATCCGCAGGGCGGAGTCCATCGACACGGCGGGCATCACGGGAATGGAGATTCCGGAGAAGATGTGCGTACCGAGTGATACAATCTGACCGCCGGGATCAATACTGAATGCGAGGTCGGACCCCTCTACCGGCACTCCCTCGTGAAGTTGCTGCATCTCCGCGAACCACCATCCGCCGTCTCTGTCGATGTGTTTCGCGCCTATCTCACTCCACTTCACGTTGAGGATTGCGCCATAATCTTCGACCAGCCTGCGCGCGATGTCCTGAACTTCTTGCGGGTTCAGCTCATTCAGGATCTTCCCGTATTCGCGGATGTTGACGGTTAATCCATGAATCCGACTGACGCTTTTTGTGATCGAATCCGTTTCGGCATAGTTTGTCCGGCCGTGCTTGTCCGCGAACGGCACAAGGGATTGCGAGGATGCGAACTGAGACCCCTGGAGTAGAATGGCGAGCAATACCAAACCCACACAACAGGTGAACTTCATGATTGACCCTCCCTTCTGAATGTCGGGGCAATCGGTGAATAGATGATTTCGGCCGGCGTTCAACGTCTCGAGCTCTCATACCCTACCCCCTTCTCCAGCTCGTTGCAAATGAGATCGCCTCCCTGAAATCGAACGGTGTTATGTTCCGCAGGTTGCTTCCGTCGCAGTCGATGACAAGGATCTCCCGGGGCGGATTCTGGTAAGGGATCTGACTGTCATTTTCCCCGTTGTAGAGAATTTTTTTTCCATCAGGGGACCAGGCGGCTGCGGATTCGTACTTATATTGACTCACTGTGAGCTTTCTTGCCGATGTGTCAGCCAGGCCCCTGACGTATAACTGCCTCCCGTAGGCGCCGCCGAACGCTGTCAGCCGGCTGAACACCATGCGCGACCCCGCCGGGTTGATCAACGGTCCGGATTCGTCCTCCTGTCGCGGACTCAGGCTCTCGCTTGAATCTGTCATGAGATCGAATCGCGCCAGCGTGGAATTCTCAATCGATGCTCCGTTGCTGTCCACGCGCGAATAGTCTGCATAGTAGAAGTAGAGATATCGACCGTCAGGGCTCCAGCAGCCGACGTTCTCGGCGGTATCCCGTGTGTTGGTCAGCTTCCGCTCAGAAGAGCCGTCAGCCCCTATGATGAAAAGGTCGGTGTTCCCCAGCAAATCGGGAGCCATCAAACGCCGGAACGCGATATTCTTCCCATCCGGAGACCACGCGGGTTGATCACCGGTCGTGAAGTTCGGCTCCCCCGGGACGGCATTCGTGAGCTTGCGGATCCCGCTTCCATCCGCGTTCATCACGTAGATGGCGGGGCCGTACGATGGGATGCCTTCGAAGGGACTTGTGAGCGCGATTCGCTTTCCATCGGGGGACCAGATCGCATCATCGATCGGGAAAGCCGTATTGTATGTGAGTTGTTTGACTGACGAGCCGTCTTCGTTCATGCTGTAGAGCTGGAATGTGCCCGTTTTGTTGCTCACGAAGAGGATGGGGCCCGGCTCGTAGATGCGGGGGGGATTGAGAGGTCCATCCTCGTGACACGAAGCGAACATGAACGAGAAAACGACCAGAGCAAGAGACGCGGCATTCACTCCGGATCGCCTCTTCATCGGTCTGGAATCGATCACGGTCGGATACATATCGGACTGTCCAAGATAACGTAAGTGGGCTGAGTCGCAATCAGGGATTTCGAGAAGTGCGGTTCGAAAATCCTGAGACGTTGCGCCTGTCGCGTTTTTTCCGTACGCTACACTCTCACTTCGGATACTTTCCGGCAATGTCCCTATCGTATGCGGTCCTCCTGGGAATCATCCAGGGGATCACGGAGTTTCTCCCGATCAGCAGCACGGCTCATCTGACGATCGCCGGCAAACTGCTGGGGCTCATAGACCCTTCACATCCGGAAGAGTGGACGGCGTTCATAGCGATCATGCAGCTCGGGACGTCAGCCGCGGTCATACTCTACTTCCGGGACGACATCAATTCGATGATCAGCGGTTTCTTCAGCGATTGGAAGAATCATTCCGGGGGGATGAAGAGATCTTGGAGCGATCAGTCGCGCCTGCTCGGGATTATCGTAGTGGGAACCCTCCCGGTCGCCATCATCGGGATTGCGTTCAAGCGCATGATTGAAGGGACCTTTACGAAGGAGCTGAGCACGATTGCTTCGAGCCTCATAGTTCTTGCGCTCCTCCTCCTTTGGGCCGAAAAGGTGGGCAAGCGAAACCGGTCCGTTAATCAGGCTGCAACGAAGGACGGGATCATCATCGGCTTCGCCCAGGCATTCGCGCTGATCCCCGGATCTTCCAGATCGGGAACCACGATCGCGGCGGGACTGTTTCTCGGGCTCACGCGCGAAGCTGCGGCGAGATTCTCGTTCCTCTTGAGCATTCCCGCGGTGATCGCAAGCGGCTTATTCGAGTTGTACGGGGCGCGGCACCATCTGTCCGGGCTTGGGATCGCGCCCTTGATCGTATCGACTCTCATCGCCGGAATCGTCGGATATGCCGCAATTGCGTACCTCCTGAAGTATCTCAGGAGTCACTCCACGAACGTGTTCATCATCTATAGAATTGCCCTGGGGGGACTGATCTGGGCGGGCCTTCTTTCCGGGAGTATCTGACTCTTCTCGGGGGGCTACGCCCGCTCTACGGGCTCGCGGTCAGTAATACTTCATGGCGGGCATCTTCCTGTTCGCCAGAAGCCGGATGAATGCCTCGAGAAACTCAGGCCTCGGTCCGTGTTTGAGGGTTGCGGCGCTCCACTGGCGAATGTAGCCGCGCTTCGTTAGCGGGAGGGCCTTCAGCGTGCGGCGCTTGAGTTCCGGAGCGACTGCCCACTCAGCCAGTGCCGCGATGCCCAAACCCGCCTTCACCATCTCAACGATCGCTTCCGTGAGCTGCATATAGGAGATGCGCCTGGGGGTAATGCCCGCGGGGATAAGCACTTTCCTGTAGTATGTCCACTCTTCAACGCACTCACGTTCGGAGTAGAGGAAGACGTGCTGATCCGCAAAATCTTCTGCGTTCACGTGGCGTTTCCCGGCCAGCGGATGCCCGGGATGCATGATGACGACGACCTTATCCTGAAACAGCGGCTCGAGCAGGATCTGCCGGTCCCGGACTGCCGCGGGGAGAATGGCAAGGTCGAGCTTTTGATCGACAAGGAATTTGACGGGGCGCGACGTTGCCTCCCCGATCACCTGGACGTCGACATTCGGGAACCTCGTATTGAAGACTTTCAGGGTTGACGGGAGCCAGTGGTATGCGGTATAGCACTCTGTACTCATGCGCAGCACACCCTCCCTGTTTGACGCGATTCTCCTGATATCCTCCTCCGTCTGTTTCAACTCCTCCAGGATGTGATCCGCCGACTGCAACAGCCGCTCTCCTGACTTGCTGAGCGTCATCCTCTTGTTGTGGCGCAGGAACAGCCTCACTCCGAGTCGCTCTTCGATGGTGCGCAGCTGATGGCTGAGCGCGGATTGGGTCAAATGCAGGTGTATCCCTGCGCGGGATATGCTGCCGGCTTCCGCGACAGCTTTCACAAGCGAGAGATGCCGTATCTCCAGAGTCATCGGGCCGATCCTTTCGTGTGGAAATGAAATATAAGAAACTTTCATCCGAACGACCATATGTATGAATAATTTTAATATGAATAAGATTCATGGATGAGATGAGAATTATGAGCTTGGTTTGTGGGAGATTCTCCTCTATATTGACCCTATGAACAGCAGTCATTCATCATCTCATGTTGCAAGGAAATTATCATGCCGTTGTACATGGACGTTCACAAGCATATCCCCGGACTGACTCCCGAAGCCGCCGAGGGCGCTCACGCGAAAGACCTCGAACTGCAGGATAAGCATGGTGCGGAGTTTCTGAAGTACTGGTACGACGAGAGCACGGGGGGAGTATTCTGTCTTATCGACGCGCCCAGCAAAGAAGCTGCGATAGCAGTCCACCGCGAAGGACACGGGCTCGTAGCCGATGAAATCATCGAGGTGAAAGAGGGTTTGTAGTCGGCCATGCGAACAACCCCTTTTTTCTCAGCCCTGGTCTCCGTCCTCGCAACGCTCCTGATACCGCAGACGGAGACGCGGGGCCAATCGCCGTGGTTCCCCGACTCGAGTGGAACGGCAAAGATTCTCTACGGGGTATCCTGTACCGATTCCGCTACCGCAACTGCGGTGGGCCAGTCGGGCACGATCCTCCGCACCACCGATGCCGGGAGAAACTGGATTGCGGAAACAAGCGGAACGAGGCTCTTTCTACTCGCTGTCTTCTTTTCGGACGGACAAACCGGAACCGCCGTGGGGGGCTTTGGGACAATCCTGCGGACAACAAACGGCGGAGGAACCTGGGCGGCCCAGAGTAGCGGAACGACGCATCACCTCATGAGCGTCTCATTTTTCGGCGCAAACAACGGTACGGCGGTAGGCCTGAAGGGGGTGATCCTCCACACGACGGACGGCGGGAAGAACTGGGCAGCTCAAACGAGCGGTACAACCGATGATCTCCTCGGCGTCTGCTTCACGGATGCCGATCACGGGACGGCCGTCGGGGGTATTCTCACCGGCCTCATTCTTCATACCACGAACGGCGGAACAAACTGGACGTACCAAACAATCGCAGCGCCCACCGAACTCATCGGTGTTTCCTTCACCGATTCGAGTAACGGCACTGTGGTAGGCCAATCGGGTACCATCCTCCGCACGACAGACGGCGCCACAACATGGACCGCCCAGAGAAGCGGAACGACAAAGGACCTGGAGAGCGTGTTCTTCACCGGCCCGAACACGGGAACCGCGGTGGGAGAATCCGGCACAATCCTTCGCACCGAAGACGCGGGAGCTGTCTGGACCGCAGAATCGAGCGGAACGGCAAATGTTCTTCTGGCCGTTTCGTTCGGTAGTGCGAAATCCGGAATCGCCGTGGGAGGCGGCGGCACGGTCCTCAGCACAGGACGTGGCGGCGTCGTGACTGAGGAGGGGGATCCTCCCCGGCGCATCCCCCGGGCATTTTCGCTCAGCCAGAATTTCCCGAACCCTTTCAACCCGGTTACGGAGATTTCGTATGGGATACGTCTCCCCTCATTTGTCACGCTGACCTTATTCGACATGCTTGGGCGCGAGGTGGCGAAGCTTGCCGAAGGCCTCCGCGAGCCCGGATTTTATTCCGCGGAATGGGATGCCTCGCGCTATCCGAGCGGGGTGTACTTTTACCGGATTCAAGCGGTGGTGGCGGGGAAGGGAACCTCCTTCGTCCAGACGAGGAGGATGATACTGCTCCGGTAGGGGGAGGCCTCGCTCAAGAAATGCATTTGTTTCTGGAGCAATCTCTCATATATTACGGCAATCACTCCGGACCCTTAATCACGTCATTCAGAAAGGAGCTCTCTATGCCTCTCTTCATGGATATCCACAAACACGTGCCGGGCCTGACTGCCGACGCAGTCAAAGGCGCGCATGCAAAAGACGTTGAGGTGCAGAAGAAACATGGCGTCGAGTATCTGAAATACTGGTTTGATGAGAAAGCTGGAAAGGTTTTCTGCCTTATCAACGCACCCACCAAGGAAGCTGCCATGGCAGTTCACCGCGAAGCACACGGGCTTGTGGCCGACGAGATCATCGAGGTGAAGGAAGGCTCGTAAACGAACACGTAGCGACAGACCGGCGGGCGGGGGAACGAGCGGCTTGGATGGTGCGCCTACTCGACTCCGCTCTGCGCCGACAACCATGTCCGGATCGCCTCAAGCACATATCCGGAGATGTGGCCGGCTTGCGCCAATATGAGCGCATACACTAATAGAACCAATCTCGGCCAGGTTCCAAAAATCTGCAAACCTCTCTGGCAGGATAATTGAAAGTGGGCATCAATGAGCTCATTTCTTCTGTTCCACCAATACGAATAGATCCGGGTTTCGTTTCACGATACTGAGGATGTCCGCGGGCGCAATCGTAGACTGATGATATTGGGACATGGTAGTTGGAATGATCATCCCCAAACCAAGGTAAATCCAGTAATCGAACACCTCCCCCGAACAAATAATATTCGTGTTAAACCAGTTGAGCTCCCTGTGGATGTCGCGGCCGAATTTCCTGTTTATCCATCTCCAAATGAACCACGGGAGCTGTAGGAAACCGTAGGTCATTCCTGCGTATTCCTCGAAGACCTGCTTCAGTCCGGCATCGATCTCCGCCTGGGACACTACACTGGGGCTGATCTGGTAGATGTCGTAATAACTCTCCGGATTGTCTCTGTAATGGCTGTCGAATGGAACAATCTGCACGAGAAGGGATGCCTCCTGCACCGCCTCCTCACCGCAGACATTCGATGATGAGAAAAGCGTGGGAGCGGTCGGAGTCTGTGAAGAACATGATCGCTCGTTGGAGGAAACTCGGCCGGTGGGATCCGCATATGCCGATCATCCCTGGCTGCGTCATGGTGCGCCTCCCTTCCTCATGATTGTTCGAATCATGGTGAGTTTCTGCCCCTATAATGACGGCAGGCTTAGGGTGGGCCCTGGAGGACTCGAACCTCCGACCCGCTGATTATGAGTCAGCTGCTCTAACCACCTGAGCTAAGGGCCCTTTCGCGGTGAATCCGGCCAAAATGTAAAGAAAAATGGCTGTAGTTACAATTCTATCTCGTCTTCTCCCCTTTAATTCAATCCGTTTTCGCAATGTCAATTTCTCCATTGACTCGAACTGCGAAAATGTCTATATTATTACGATGAGATGCTTACACCTTCGTGTTCTCCCTCCCGGCCACCATCCCCGGCACCGGGAGAACGCCAATGTGGTGTTCCTGTTTTGATTCCGCTCCCCGCATCTCACATAAATCAATCATCCAATCATTATCGGGTGCCCGCACATGGCTCGTACGAAATATTCTGAGCATTTCTGCAGCTATTGCAACAAGACCACGAAAATGGAGCTTGGAGGGGAGATGACGGGGATGGAAAACCGGTCGTGGTTCAGATGTACCCGCTGCCACCACACGACCCTGATCGAGCTGAAAGCTCAGGCAGAGGCAAAGGTGGGCGTGAGAATCGATGCGGCGACTGCAACTACGTACAACCCGCTCCAGAGCTTCAAGGTCGGCGAAGCGATTTTCCACGCCGAGTGGAATGACGTCGGCAAGGTCGTCCAGAAAACGAAGACCTCCGACGGCTCCCAGGCGATCCTGGTCTCCTTCGAAAAGGGCGGACAACGCCGTCTGATCGAAAACCTGAAGCCCGAACCAACAGTGGATGTGACCGCGAAACTTTGAGACTATTTTTTCTGACTACGGAAGGGGGTGAACGAGATGGTCGGTATCATCATTCAGGAGAATGAGAACATTGACCGTGCCATCCGCAGGTTTAAGAAGAAGTACGAACGCTCCGGGATTCTGAAGGAGGTCAAGAGGCGGGCGTACTTCACCAAACCTTCCGTGAAAAAGCGGATGAAGAAGATCAAAGCCGTCCGCCGCAGTTATCGCGCCCGGATGGAGGAGATGTAGGCGCAGAGGTTTGGAGTTTGGCGTCACCAGAGGGCCGGGAAACCGGCCCTTTTCATTTCACCGAACCGTGCGAAGCTTCCAGAGCTTCGCACGATTTTGCCCTTGTAGCCGCGGGCTTTAGCCCGCGCATGGTCGTTCGCGCCCTGAAGGGCGCGCCTACAAAAGAAACCGGCCCGTGATCTTGTAGCCGCGGGCTTCAGTCCGCGCCCGTAGGTTCCGGCCCGGCTGATACCTCCCCCTTCTTCTTCAACCCGATCATTTTCATCACTCTCGGATTCCGGACCAGCCCCGCAAGGAGAAGCAGAACGGTGACGCCCCACGCGCTCTGAGAGAGAGTATACCCGAGGTAGTATGCAGGAGGGTCGAATGTGAATTCGATCGTATGGTCCCCCGCAGGTACCAGGACTGATCGGAGAATATAGTTCGTCTTGTATATCTCCGTCTCAGAGCCGTCGATGAATGCCTTCCAGCCCGCCGGGTAGTAGATTTCGCTTACGACAAGGAGCCGGCTGCTTGCCGTGGTGGTCTTCAGTGAAATGTCCCGCGAACCGTACTTCGTAACCGAAATCGCAGGCGCGGTGCCGCCTGAAACGCCGGCCCCGACCTGCTTTTCCAGGATCGCAGTGGTTCGGGGATTCCATGAGGGCGAGTTGAGCATCGCGAACATCTCGCTCTTCGAGTGGATGGTTGCGATCGAATCCACGAACCATGCCCTTGGAAGATATCCGGGGTTGGGCTGAGAGATCATACGTACGCTTCCATCCTGCATCTGCTGTTCCCCGAGGAAGTATTTCACGTTCAGCATGTCGATCACGTTTCTGTTCCCTCTGTCGAGGCAGGAATCCCTCACCTCCTGATAGATCTTCAGTTTTGCCGGGCTGTATCCCTGCACAGATTCAAGGAGAGAATACATCATGATGTTCCCCTTCTCCTGCTGATCGAGCTGGCCCACGGGGTAGACCCTGAAGATGGTTGTGTCTCTCTCGGCCTGAAGTTTCTGAATCTCAGGCGTTGGCGCGTAGTACTCCGCCATGGCGCTTGCGGTGTGGGGATTAATGTATTTTTCGTCCAGGATGACGAGATCGATGACCACTATTGCCATGAGCCCCACCCCGAAGGCGGTAACTCCCACTTTCTTCCGGCAATATGCTATCACGAGGCCGAGGGTCGCACCGGCGATGACGGCAAACTTGATGTAATCTTTCCACAGGAGGTCGAACCGCGCCTTCTGCATTTGGGCAATCGCCTGCGCAGCCCTGGCGCCGTATTGCGCCCTGGCCTGAGCAAACTCCCCCTCCCTTGTAAACATGAAGGAAGAGAGGAAATTGAAGACCGCGTCGTTGAAGATTAATCCTATCACGAACAGGGCGCCGATTATGACGACTATGTTGCGGAGTCTCTTGCGCACCCTTGTGAGCTCCGGCTCGCCCCCGTGGTCGACCAGGTCGGTAAAGTATGAATACCCGTATGCCGCGAGTATCCCGAACGTGAACGGGATCAGATGGAGGATCATGACGGGCGTGCGGAGCTTGTTGAAATACGGGAAATACCTGAACATGAGGTCGTAGAGCACTCCAAAGTGCTTGCCGAACGACATCAGGAAGAGGAACGCCGAAAGGATCGCAAAAAACCAGGTCATTCGATTTCTTCGGTGGGCGAGCGCGATGATCGCGAGGAAGAGCGGCACGATCCCTATGTAGAGCGTCGAATTCGTAAACGGCATCCAGCCCCAGTAAAGCGGATCGGCGAACCCGAAAAAAGAAGGAATCAGATAGTTCATCAGCTCGAACGGGTGAAACGACCAGTTCGTAGCGTAATCGTAGCTCAACCCCCCGGTCGCTCCTGTTTCTCCTCCCCCACGGATTGAGTACTGGCCGTATTCCTGCGTCGGGAGGTACTGGTACGACCAGAGCGCGAACCCGATCGCCAGTGCGATTGCAAAGAGCGCCGCTTTTTTCAGGGAGGTGAGTGGCGCACTGCGGGCTTCGAGCACCATCTCGTACATAAAATACGACCCGATCACTATCAACCCGTAGAATGCCATCTGCGGGTGCCGGGCGAGGAGCATGGTCCCGACGGTGGCCGAGAGGAGCCCGATGCTCAAGAGGTCGCGCCTTTGAAAAAGGTTGTACGTCAGCAGGAACAGGAGAGGGATATATCCGAGGACAACCAGTTTTGAGCCATGGCCTGTCTCTGGCAGTCCTACGGCGTAGGGATTAAGCATGAAGGTGAGCGCCGCAATAAGCGAGGGTATCTGGCTGAACTTCAGTTGCCGTGCTAGGAAAAACATGGATACCCCAATGACAAGGAACGGCATGATGAGCCAGTGTACGTCAATGCCAAAAAACAGGACCCTTGAGAGCGGAATGACGACATATTGCTGAATGTAGTTCACTTCGCGGGGGAATATCAGCGCGCCGAAGAGGGGCATGCCGCTGAAGATGTAAGGAATCCAGAGCGGCTCCGCGTGCTCGCTCCCCTCGATCCGCTCCGTTGCCTTAAACCACGCATTGGCCGCCGCTGTGTCGCCCGAATCAGAGAAGACCATGTTGCTGAATATGATGCCGTTGAATACCAGGAGCACAACGACATAGAGCGCACCTACGCAGACAAGGTCTTTTCGGGCCGGCGTCAGCCGTTCGAACCAGAAAAGCTGTCCCGGTCTCGCCGCGCCTTCTCGCGCCCCCGCTTTAGTTTTCTTCGCCATAGAAACTCATTGTTCCTTTGTGCCGATTCCGCAGATACACCATCCGTAAATGTTCCAGAATGCGTTAATCACCTTCTCCCTGTTCCCTCTCGCTAGTCCGTACCCTATTTTCAGGAAATCCCACGGTATCCGGGGCCAGTTGCGCACTGTTGCGACTCGTTCCACCCTGAGGCGGCACGCATCCTGCAGGAATTCAAAGAGGCTCTGCTTGGTGTAAGGTCTGATATGCGTGTGGTCGTCGTAAAAATTGAACGGGTTGTGCTGGTCCGCCCTGAACCGGAAAGAAGGAACAAGCGCGGAGGTCCAGTTGGGGGTTTCGACATAGATCGCCCCGCCGCGCTTCAGCACCCGGTGGATCTCCTTCCCGACTGAGAGCGGGTCGCGCAAATGTTCGATCACGTGAGTGAAGAGAATGGCGTCGAACCAATCGTCCGCATACGGAAGCGTCTGGCGGTCGAGGTCGAGTTGCGCATAGCGGATTCCCTCCGGCGCGTTTCCCGGGGGGAGAAGATCGACTCCATGATACTCCGCCGCGGGCGCAATCGTTCGAAGATTCCGGTAATTGATGCCCGACCCGCAGCCAAGCTCGAGAACGTTTCTGCTCTCTCTGATCCGGTGAAAAAACTGCCAGCGCACATCGAAACGGCGGGAGAACCCCGCAAGTCCGCCGTTCATCTCGGTTTGCATTCGCCCAAGATAAGAATAATATCGGACATTGTGTGAGCTACTGCGAGAGAGTTGCCGAGTAAATCTCTTCGAGCCGGCGGGTCACGCTCTTCCAGGAATAGTGCTCCTTCATCACCTTCCATCCGTTCATTCCGATGCCGGCTGCGCGTTCGCGATCCTTAAAGAGAGCACAGATTGAATCCGCCAGTTTTTCCGCCGTATCACCGACGAGGACGGATGCGGACGTGAGGCCTTCGATCCCTTCGGCGCCGACCTTCGTAGTCACGACCGGGATTCCCTGCCCCATGGCGTGAAGGATCTTCACCTTCACCCCTCCCCCGGAGCGAAGGGGGGCCGCAAACACGGCGGCGCTCCGGAGATGAACGGCAACATCGTCCACGAAGCCGAGGATGCGGATGTGATCGTTCCGCGCGGCCAGATCGCGCAATGGAGCGGGAGGATTCGATCCGATGACGAGGAGTACCGACCCCGGGAATGTTCTCTGTACAAGCGGGAAGATCTCGCCGGCGAGCCAGAGACCGGCTTCACGATTCGGGCGGTGCGAAAAAGTTCCGACGAAGAGAATGGTCTCCTTCTCCCTCTCTGAATACTGAGGAAGAGTATCGGCGATATCGGCGCCACGGGGGAGGTAGCTGACGCAACGGCTCCCCGTGAGCCGTTCAAGAAGCATCTTGTCCTGTTCCGTCACCGTGATGACGCGATCGAATCGTACAGCCATCTTCCGTTCGAAGAGCGACCAGCGGCACCATTCAACGAACGAGATTGCCTTACCGAGCACTGACGCCGCCGAGCGGTATCTCCTGTAGGCAGGCCGGAACGCCACGTCGTGAGCCTGAAGAACCTTTCGCCCCCTCCCCGAGAATTCCACATACTGCGCCATCTGAACCATCTCGAGCTGGACAATGTCAAATGCTGTGTCGCTCGTGAGTTGGCGGATCAGGCGGGCCATGCGAGGGTGATAGAACTTGGCCACATAGTAGGGCTGCCAGAGGGCGACGCTCCGGAAAAACTGAAGAAGCCGGGTTGAGGCAAGGTAAACGTTCCAGCCGATATTTTTGCCGGCCCCCTTCCCTCTCGGAATGGCGTGGAACTGCAACGGAAGAGATTTCAGGTCTCTCGCAAGCTCGAGTTCCCGCCTGTCGCAGAACGAGATGAGCGTGATGTCGTGGAGTGGAGAGATGTTTTTAAGGAGCCCGTACATGAACGAGCCGGTTCCGTGCCCTGACCGTGGGTGAGGAAGGTAGGGGCTGACGATGAGGAGCTTCACTTCCCGGTAAACCTTTCGTCGGGCACGAGGCTGTAGCGCACTGCGTACCACGCAAGGAGAAGGTACTTCTTCTTTTCCTCACGAGCGGGCGCGGGTGCGATAAGGTACCGCACGGACCGGACTGCCACCTTCACGAAGTTCTGCCACGCGTACAGGATCCTCGTGCAGAGCGAATAGAGCGGACCGTGATACTTCCTCAGGAACTTATTGTAGCTCGAGTACATCAGCTGGATCTGGTACTTTCTCACGTTCCGGTACGACCAGCCCCCGAGATGGGTCACCTCGACGCGGGGAAGAAAATAAACCTTGCGGCCGGCGACGTGGATGACCCTGTAACAGAAATCCGTTTCCTCGCTGTAGGCCCGGTAGAGCTCGTCGAAGAGACCTATCTGGTCGATGATCTCCTTCCTGATCATGATCGCGGCGCCGGTGACGTAGTCGACCTCAACCGGAGCGGTCATCCACGGCTCTGGAAATGCGCCTCGTTTCGGGAATCCCGCATGCGGGAAGAGGTCGTTCAAAAAGAGCGCGTCGGCGAGCGCCTGTTGGAAGGAAGGAAAATCTCCGAAGGATACCTGGCTCGTTCCGTCGGGGCTTTTGAGCCAGCAGCCGCAGACCCCCGCATCGCCGCGCTGATCCAGAAAATCGGCGCACGCTTTGATGACATTCTGCGTGAGGACGGTATCGGTGTTCAGCAGGAAGATGTACCTCCCCCTGGCGACGGTGACCCCGAGATTATTGGCTTTTGAAAAGCCGGCGTTTTTTTCATTGACGAGGAGCGTGACATCAGAAAATTCCTGGCGGAGCATCTCGGCGCTCCCGTCGGTCGAGCCGTCGTCCACGACAATGATCTCGTAGGTGGCGCCGGCCGTCTGTTCACGCACCGAGAGGATCGATTGGCGGAGAAGGTCCCGGACGTTCCAGTTCGTATAGAGAACTGACACATCCGGGCGGCCGGGCGGCGGGGGGTTGTTCGAGCGATCTCCTTGGAAAGCCAGAGAAGAACCGGGAGGTTATCGGGATCCGAGAGCGGTCCGGAAGGCGCTGTCGAGCTGGTCGATGCAGCGCGTGCGTTCGAGGTTCAGGAGGGCGAGCTGCTTGACGATGCCGTCTTTTTCCTCGATAGACACCTTCTCGAAGTCATAGACATGTTCCTGCACGTGCCATAATTTGCAGTTCGCCTCGGCCAGCCTCGCGATGATGGTGCTGATGTCCCCCTTGATTTCCCCGACGGGGTTTCCCTCCTTCTTGTAAATCTTATTCGCGGAAAATGTGAGCCGCTCGGGGGGGATGCGCCCTGACAGCGCTCCCGCAATGAACTCGTCGATTTCTTCCTTCAACTGCTCTTCCTGGGTGATGAGGCTCTGCCTCTTGCCCTCCTCGTCCGCATGCCACTGTTTCAGCTTGACGATCGTGAGCTTATCGCAGAGCGATCCGAGTGTCTCAGCCATGAACTGCTATGTCTTTACAGGAATGTTGAACTCCGAAAAAAAGTCTGCCCGAAATTTTATGTCACGCGTCATGATGGACACCGATCCCTCCAAATCTGGGATAACATACGCAAAACTCTTCCTTGAGGCAAACAAGAACGGAGATGGAAATGCCTTGCGCAGGGTTAACTGAAGAAGATACACAAACCCCCCGACACGGGGGGAGCCGGCAGCATGCGAGTCGAGTGTCGGGGGGATAGTATGATTCAATCTCAACGCAGCAGCAGGAGTTTTATCGTCTCCCCTGCGACTGTTTGTCCACTCACCATATCAACTGCGCTCAGGCGGCAAAAGTAAACGCCACTCAGCATTGTCGTGCCGTCAAATGGGACCTGATAGCGACCCGCGGCGAGGTCCTGATTGACAAGCCGGCCGGCTTCCTGTCCAAGCGTGTTGAATACTCGGATCGACACGAAACCGTCGCGGGGTATATCGAACCGTATGGTGGTGGAAGGATTAAACGGGTTGGGATAATTCTGATAGAGCGCGTAGGTCGTCGGGACGCCACTCTCTCGGTCTTCGACGCCCGAAACCTTGACGTTCACTTCATTACTCCCTTTACTCAGGTTACCGTGGATGTCGCGTGCACAAACCACGTAATACCGACCCCCTGCCGGCAGGGGAGCGCCATCGTAATATGCTGTGTCCGGTATACTTGCGAAGGGCGTTGAGGACAATGGATTGATGCCGGGGGTATCGCTCCGGAAGAGCACGTACTCCTTCAAATCACTCTCAAAATCCTGACTCCAGTGTAGGCTCACCCCAGGCGAGAGGGCTACTCCCGTCAGGTTGCCCGGAGGCGATGGAGCCAGATTATCTACGGAGTACCCGCTATCGGGAGCAGATACGAAATACTGGTTGACATCCGAAGTGTGAGCCACCACGAGAAACGTGAATCGGTTGATCCCGTCGCTTGTCGAATCTGCGAGAGTAGGAACAACCGTTTGGTATCGAGGTATCTGAACTGCAGGAACCACCGTCACGTAGTCATAATCCAGCAAAGAGGTATCTCCCGCAAGACTCGCAGGCGGCAGCATCTTCGGCAACGTCTTATTCTGGCCTGCCGGGGATTTCCGCCAGATGCTGTATGAGGTGATCTGTGGAGTAACATAGGGCGTGTCTAGGGCCGCTGCGTTCCACTTAAGTCTTACCTTCCCCCCCTGATCGACAGGAATGTCGGAGACCGAGAGGATCTTGAAGGTTGTTTGGTTGAGGGAAAAGACCCAGGCCGCTCCTGTGGAGCTATTGTCATACTCCGCTCCCTCTATAAAGGTGCTCGCATCAGCTGATGCGGAGAGGGAGAGACCCTGACCACCATCCCCCGTTCCTCCGAGACCGACAAGCTTGGGTCCGTCCTGGCTCCATATTCCCCCGCTGCGCTTGAACACCCACACCGCCCCGATCCCGCCATTATCTCCCTGGCCGCCGGAAAATGCTGTGTTCCCATCTCCGGAAATAGCAACCGATCGACCTTGCGCCGATGCTCCGATCGCGCCTGTGCCGATTAGCTTGTTTCCTTGCTGGCTCCAAACAGTGTCGGTGCGGGTATATATCCACATCGCGCCGTGGCCTCCGTTATCCAGATATCCCCCAATAGCCGCGGTGTTGCCGTCCGCGGAAAGAGCCACACAAACCCCAAATTGTCCTCCCCCGACGACGTCATTAGCCACGAGCTTCGATCCCTGTTGGGTCCAAACGCCGGCAGTACGCGTGTACACCCAGGCCGCCCCGACGTGGTTGGAGTCGTATGTCGATCCCACGATCGCCGTATTGCCGTCCGCGGAAAGCGCAACCGATCCCCCCTGCCAACCAGTCCCAGAAGCGCCACTCCCAACAAGCTTGGGTCCTTGTTGGAGCCAAAGGCTTCCGCTCTTTGTGAACACCCATGCGGCACCTTTATTACTGTTGTCGTAATATCCTCCGACAAGAGCCGTGTTACCGTCCGCAGAGATTGCGACCGATGTCCCCTGCCACGCATTTCCGGTTGCGTCCTGACCGATAAGTTTGTTCCCGTCCTGCGTCCATGTGCTGCCGTTCCGATTGAATACCCATGCTGCACCCACCCCATTATTGTCTGTGAATCCTCCCACGATCGCCCTGTTCCCATCCGACGAGAGGGCGACCCCAACACCCTGGCGGGCTGGATCGTCCGCATTGCTGCCTACGAGCTTTCCCCCCTGCTGAATCCAAACCCCGCCAATTTGTGTGTAGATCCACGCCGCTCCTGCGCCGTAACCATCCCCGTATCCGCCCACAATGGCTGTTTGTCCATCCGCGGAAATCGCTACTGAGTGTCCTTGATTAGAGCTTCCGCTTCCATCTGAACCGACAAGCTTACCCCCCTGCTGCTTGTACTGCCCGAAGCCGGATGGGGCTGTGACACCAATGACAAAAGCAGTGTGAATTGCCAGGATCCCAATTGTGCTAATTCTCATATACCCTCCAACGTAAATGGTGTGTCGACGGAGATTTCCTCTGGCTTGAGCTAACTTGGGCAAGATTTGTGAAGAACACGATTAGGCCAGGAGTGATCTCCCGAGATGATGCTCCCTCCCCGAAGTAATCGGAATGGGCGAAAGTTACTGAATGATCGGAGGAATGTCAATTGAGTGATTACTGGGGACATGCCAGGCGGTGATTTCAACCCTCCATTAACGTACCGATGAAGCGTGCCCCCGATTCGGCTCGTTTAGACAGAATCACGCACCGCGTACACGAAAACGGCCCGGGGCGGATAAGGGGGGAATTTTTCGGGGAGAGAGTGGACCGGTCCGTAGAGCGAGTAAGAGAAGCCCTGGTCTTCAAGCGTCTTCAGAAAGCTTGGCAAGTGGTGTTGGGCATCGCCGGGGAGATTGTGATGTTCCACAACCATGCGTTCCACAAGGGAGAGTTTTCCGCTTACGATCAGGTCACTCAATATCGCCCCCTCAGACCCCTCCACGTCGAGCTTCAGCAGATCGATCTTGCCGGTCAGGAATTCGGAGAGTCGGCCTGCCCGGACCTGGTGCGAACTAGTTGGTACATTTTCCAACATTCCCCTCACCGTCGTTTTGATGGTTGAGTTGTCCCGGTCTGATTCCCCCGAGAGGGTAATCCAACCCGATTGGTCCGACAGCGCAAGATTGTGGACCGTAACGTCTTTGAAATTCCGGCTTACATTGTTGGCCAGGCACTGAAATGTTTCAGGATCCGGTTCAAAACCGATGATGTGTGCGGAAGGATACCGTTTCTTAAAGAACACGATCGACATCCCCATGTTGCTCCCGCAATCGATAATGACCGGCCGGCTGTTCGTGAGTGTAATGTCGTAGCTGCGCTCGATAAAGATTTCCCGAAAGGTGACTCTCACGGTCTCCCAGTCGGGGAATTCAATTATAAGTCCCATCAGCCTGATGACTTTCGCACCATCCCTGCGTAACTTCACCTTTTTAACATACTGCCACATCAGATCGGTGTAACCCCGAAGCAACTGCCGCTTTTCCCGGGGATCGATCCGGAGTCCTATGATGCCACAGATCTGCCGCAAGAATTCTGCTGGCAGTTTATGTTTCATGAGGTTTCAGCTCCGACAAGGATCGTGGTGGATCTCTCTACTCTATATAACAAGTATTGGCGCATCCGTTACTTGGCCCAGACGCCCGATGCCTCTCCAGTCACGATTTTTCGGGCCTGAATGGGCCAGATGAAACAACCGGGGAGCATGCAGATGCACGTCCCGAGTACGACGCCGGCACTCCTCAAACCCAGGCTTCCGGCACAGAGCACCGAAACCGGAATGATCGCCAGACTAACCGCGATGGCAACTCGGATCTGCAACTGCACTTTGCCGACAGCATTTGTGACATAGCCGTAGAGGTTGCACCAGGTGGTGATGAGGACGTAAGCGCCCATGCATGCCGACAGCAAGATCGGGACCTGAACGTTTTTACCAACCCAGAGACCGTAAAAGAGGTCGGCAAAGAGCGTCATCACTACAATGGCTCCCGCGAGCAACAACCAATATGCCCTCATTTTCTTCATTGTCCTCAGGATCCACTCGGTATCCCCTCGCACAAAGGCCTCTGTATACGCCGACCATAAAGGTGTAAGGATGATCGTGAACGCCGTTGTGCCGATACCATAGTACTTGAATGCTATGTTGAACGGTGTCACTTCAGCCGGGCCGAACATCTGCGTGATAATGATGTTGGACGTCGCAAAGGTCACAATCCCTGTTATCGAGAGTATGAAGAATTTGATTCCAAGCGTCACCAGTTCCCGCCCGTGTTCTATCCTGACAAACTTCAATGAGGGCAGGAAACGTCTATAATCGCGCGAGAAAAACCAGAAATTGAAAATGAATGGCACGGCAGCAGTGAGAAAGCTTACGGCAAACCCGAGCCAGAACAACGAGCCGTTTGAAACACGTGTGAGCAGATAGATGACACAGAGAGATACCCCGTTCGTCACGACCTCGACGGCGTTGCTCATCGCCGGCCGCTGGTCTGCCAGCAGGACAGTCCCGATAAGACCAAAGAGCAACCGCATGCAGAAGAATGTTGCGACAAAAGCCGCCAATGAGCTCAACTCTGATCCCATCTCGGCCGGCGTGTTCAGAATCCTGGCCCAGTTGAGGAATGGATTAATCGCAAGAAAAACAATGATTGCCCCCAGCATGATGACGCCGATAAAGAAATACGTCGTGCTTACGTACATTTTTGCTGAATCGTCGTCATTGCGGGCCAGTGCCTCGGCAAACTTGTTGCGTAATCCATTCCCGAGGCCGAAATCCAAAACGTTCACCCACGCGATGAGCGACGTAAGAGTCAGCCAAATTCCGTACTTCGTCGGATTGAGATAATTCAGCGTCAGAGGTACCAGAAGTAAATTGATGGCCATCGAGATCCCTCTGAGCAGAAAGAGAGCGACGACATTTCTCTTCGTCTTGAGTGTTCGGGCATGCCCCGTGAAGAAAAAATTGACCAGGAAACTCTTTACTGGAGCAATCACACCCGGCTCCTCCTCAGAACCATTTTGCATTCGGCCTCGGGTAAATGCAGTTTGGGGTGAGCCAGCAAACCTCGAGGAGCGAGGTGTGCTTCATTGCTTCCGCAATTGCGAAGGGAAAAGCCTGATTGCCGATGAACATCGTCGAACCCGCGATGACGCGGGCCATCGTCAGGAAGTTGTCGACCGGATAATACTCGATGGACCCCACCTCCTTCACGAAGGCCTCATGGTCTTCCAGGAGGCCGACGAAGACCCCCTCCTCGGTATACTTTTTATAGGTGTCGGGCCACGGATAGGGCCAGCCCCCGTGATGTCTCCTCGAGCGCCCGATCGAGTACTTCTTTGCCGATAGCGGAGCTCCAACTGAAATCCAGGGAACATCGCGCTCCGTCACCGGGAGACCGAACGCCGTGAGGGTGTTATCGGCGATCGGGGTATAGTAGCGATCCTTCTGTTTTCTCCATAGATCTAGATTATACTCGATCTGTGTCGTGCCGTCCCATTCCTCCACCCCTGTGATGTACGGCTGCGTCTCGAGAAGAGGGACGAGAAGGTCGAGGCCCTTTTTCACCAGATGAATATCGGGGTGCCGGGGATGGCGGACGTTCACATAGAGTCTTCCGCCTCCCAACGCGCGAACCGCCGGCAACCCGTACATGATGTCGCCGAGGTCGCCGCTATGCAAAAACGTCCTCACTCAGTAAACTATACCCAAAATCGCCGGGAAAAACAACCATTCGGAAGAATCACCGGTAGACCGAGAGGTGATAGGTCTGAAGGATGTTCACTCGCTCCTTGACGATGTCTGCGCGGTAGTATAGGCGCCCGAGGAGATCCAGGTCCATCTCGCCCACTTCCTTTCCCGAGAGAAGCTCGTTCCGCGCGGGGAGAAGGTAGCGTTCTTTGAGTATCGTGAAATGCAGCCCGAACACCGATCGGAGCGCGGCGAGATAGACGATCGCCGCGATTGAATACCACGCGAGCTCCTTCTCCCATTTCTTCCGCGACGAAAGCGTCGGATCCTTCGACCGCGCGAGATAGAGCCAGAGGAGAACAACGACGGATATCCAGAGCGGAAATGAGATCGTGATGTAGCGCGACTGCCCTGCCTGGCCGGCTCCGAGCCCTGCGCGCCCGACCCCCGTGATGAATGCGCTCGCCAGGGCGTAACTGCTCATCCCAAGGTACGGCGCGAGGACTCCAAGAGGGATCGCTTTGCTGCGAACGAGGACCCACCCGAAATAGCACGCGGCCGCAAGGGCAGGAAGTGTCAAAAGAAACGTGAGCGGGTTCGGGGCGACCGTCGCGAACAGGTAGGTGGCCTCGTACCTCAGGAAGACAAGCGGCTGTTGAACAATCACCCAGAGCGAGGGGTGGTACGAGGGCTTGACGTATCCGTAAAGATACGATGCGACCACCGCAGTGCCGGTGATGACCCACACGATAAGCCCGCGCACGTGGATTTTCTTTCCTTCCGGTGCACCGGCGATGAGGGAGAGAAGCGCCACGAGCCCGCTGAACCAGTACGCGACTCCGTTCGCGAACGAGTAGGTAGCCACGATCCCCATCATGAGCGCCCCGGCGAAGCGCTTCCATGTGAACGGGGGGTTCGAGAGGAACGACATGCCCGCTGCGACCGCAAGCACGTTCAGGAAAATCTGCAACTGCCATCCCCAGAGCCAGTTCTCCCACTGGGCGAGCGAAAACGCGATGAGGGCGACGACGGGGATCAGCCACTGCCAGCCGGCCCCGCCGGTCAGGGACGCAGTGGCTCGCAGCTGAGACACGAGCACTGCGAAAATCGCGATCCCGAGGACGACGTTGACCCCAATCTCATATGATGTGTTCCAATCCGTCACCCGTGCGAGCGCAAGCATGATGATTCTTGGAAAGAGAATTCTGTGTTCGTTGTGCTGCGAGTACAGATCTGCGAATGTAAGCGTTCCCTGGTGAAGCTTCGCGAGAAACGGAACGAGGTCCCACTGATCCCAGAACGGAACTTCGACGCTGTATTTCACCACGGCAAAGATCAGGTAGAAAAACGGTATGGCCGCCAGAACCCACGGAAGGTACCGCGTTCGGAGAGGGGGAGCGGGTGCGGGCATTGTCAGGGAAGGCGGCAGACGTTTTTAGAGGAGTGGAATTTAATGAAGATTCCGCGAATATCAAAAGTCCCGTTTCATTTGACGGGATAATTTCTTACCTTTATAGCCTCTTTCTCCACTGTTCTTCCCCTTTCATCGACATGGATATACTGGTAACGGGCGGATGCGGGTTCATCGGCTCGAGCGTCGCAATCGCTCTGTCGGGCCGGGGCCACCGGGTGACATGCTTCGACAACCTTCTCCGGAGAGGATCGGAGATCCTGCTCGGGAGAATTCGCGAGCATGGATGCACCTACGTCCACGGCGACATCAGGAACATCGAAGACTTTGACCGGGTGAAGGAAGGACAATCGCTCCTCATCGAGTGCAGCGCCGAACCTTCCGTGCTGGTGGGAACAAAAGGCCACGAGGCGCGCGGGCTGATCAACATCAACCTGCTCGGATCGGTGAACTGCTTCGAGTACGCCCGCGTCCACAAGATGGGCGTGATTTTTCTTTCGACGTCCAGGGTCTATCCGTACGACCGGTTAAACGAACTTTCCCTGGATGAACGCGAAACGCGTTTCGAATACTCGGGCTCAGGTTTTGGAATCAGTCCGGCCGGACTCTCCGTGGACTTTCCGCTCTCCGGGTATCGTTCGCTGTACGGAGCGACAAAGCTCTCCTCGGAGCTCCTCCTGACGGAATACAGCAAGAATTTCGGGATCCCGAGCATCATCGACCGCTTCGGTGTAGTTTCGGGCCCCTGGCAGCTCGGAAAAGCCGACCAGGGTGTCTTCGCGTTCTGGCTGGCATACCATTACTTCAAAAAGGATTTGAGTTACATCGGTTACGGCGGGAAGGGGAAACAGGTGAGGGATCTCCTCCACATCGACGACCTGATCGACCTCATTCTCCGCCAGATCGAGAGCGTGGGGAGTCATTACGGTACGATCTGCAATGCCGGCGGAGGCCGCGCGTCGAACCTCTCTCTCGCCGAAACTACTTCGCACTGCCGGCGGATCACGGGGAATACCGTTGCAATTTCATCCCAACTGGAAACCCGGCCGGCAGACGTCCCCTGGTACCTGACGGATAACGGCCCTACGGAGCCCGCGTTCGGGTGGAAGCCGAAGCGAAGCCCTGAGACGATCCTCTCGGACATGTACGTCTGGGTGAAAAAGCACGAACAGGAATGTAAACGAATCTTTCTCGGTTAGACCATGAATATCGTCATCATCACGGGCGCAGCTGGATTGGTCGGATCGGAATCCGTGAAGTTCTTCTGCGAGAAGGGGTTCGATGTCGTCGGGATCGACAACGACATGCGGAAATACTTCTTCGGCCCGGACGCCTCCACCAGGTGGGTGTTGAACGAGCTCACCGGGGCATACCGGAGTTTCAAGAACTACGACACCGACATCCGGAACTACGATTCTCTCGGGAAGATTTTCCAGGAATACCGCACCGACATCAAGTGCATCCTTCATTGCGCTTCTCAACCATCCCACGACTGGGCGGCCAAGGAACCTCTAACCGATTTCACCGTCAACGCGAACGGGACGCTCAACCTTCTCGAACTGACGCGGCAGTACTGCCCGGAAGCGGTTTTTATTTTCACCTCCACGAACAAGGTCTACGGCGATACGCCGAACTGTCTCCCTCTCGTCGAACTGGAAACGCGTTGGGAAGTCGAGGAGTCTCACCCTTTTTACAGGCACGGGATCGACGAGTCGATGACCATCGACAACAGCAAGCACTCGGTGTTCGGAGCGTCGAAAGTGGCTGCCGACGTGATGGTGCAGGAATACGGGAAGTACTTTGGCATGAAGACTGGGGTCTTCAGGGGCGGGTGCCTGACGGGTCCGCGACATTCAGGGGCGGAGCTCCACGGATTCCTCGCCTACCTCATGAAGTGCGCCGTCACGAAGAAGGAGTACACAATTTTCGGTTACAAGGGGAAGCAGGTCAGGGACAATATTCACAGCCTCGACCTGGTAAACGCGTTTCACGAGTTCTTTCTCCGGCCGAAGTCCGGGGAGGCGTACAATATGGGCGGAAGCAGGTTCAGCAACTGCTCGATGGCCGAGGCGATCGCGATGTGCGAGCAGATCACGGGGAACAAGATGAACATCCGGTACACGGAGACGAACCGGATCGGCGATCACATCTGGTGGATCAGCGACGTGTCGAAGTTCAAAAACCATTTTGCCGGATGGGCGTTCAAGTTCAATATCAATGACATTCTCGTCGACATCTTCAACAGCAACGTAACACGGTGGAGCCGATCCGGTGGAGGTTGACCGGGCACATATCTTTTTTTCCGTCATCATCCCTGCGCATAATGAGGAAGACCTCATCGAACACACGTGCGAGTCGATTATCAGGGAGTTTGAGGCGAACGGGATCGCCGACTACGAGATCCTTATCGTGAATGACAACAGCACGGACGGCACGGGAAAGCGGATCCGCTCGCTGGAAGAGACCTATCCCGCGGTGCGCGGGGTTACAAATACTCCGCCGAACGGCTATGGCTTCGCGGTCCGGAGAGGTCTTGAGACGTTTCGCGGAGACGCGGCGTGCGTGGTGATGGCGGATCTGTCCGACTCACCCGCTGACATCGTCCGGTACTATCGGGAGATAAAGAACGGGGCTGAGTGCGTTTTCGGCTCCCGGTTCAACCGGGGTTCGAAGGTTCACGACTATCCCGTTTTCAAGTTGGTCCTGAACCGGCTGGCCAACTGGTTCATTAAAGTCCTCTTCAACATCGACTACAACGATACCACCAACGCCTTCAAATGCTATCGGAGAGAAGTGATTGAGGGAGTCCAGCCGGTTCTTTCGCATCATTTCAACCTTACGGTGGAGTTGCCGCTGAAGGCGATCGTCCGCGGATATCAGTACAAAGTCATCCCGATCTCGTGGACGAACCGTGTGGCCGGCGTCTCGAAGCTGAAGATCAAGGAAATGGGGAGCAGGTATCTCTTCATCATCCTGTATGTCTTCCTCGAAAAAATGCTTTCCCGGGGAGACTACAGGAGGGTGCAGAAGGAGCGAACGGCGGCAGGGAAGGTCGGCGAGAGGTCGACGGTGTAGCGGTTCGCGCGCCGCGGAGCGGTCAATGCGCTCCGGGGAGGGTCTTGAAATAGTGCGAAAGGCTTTCTTTCCACCCGGGCATCACGTCGATGCCGAGAGAGCGGAGGCGGAAGTTGTCAAGAACGGAGTATCCCGGGCGCCTGATCGGCGAGACAAACTCCTTTGAGCTCACAGGCTTCACCGCCGGATTCAGCCCCGCGTTCCTGAAAATCTCAAGAGCAAATTCATACCACGAGCAGGACCCGTTGTTCGTCGCGTGATACAGGCCGTAGGCTCTGGTCTTCACGATCTCCTGTATCTGACGCGCAAGGTGATGTGTGTAGGTGGGGGTCAGAATCTCATCGTCAACCACCCGGATTTCCTTCCCGTCGCGCGCGAGCGCGAGCATCGTCTCGATAAAATTCCTTCCTTTCGCCCGGCACTTGTTGTGACCGTAGAGTCCTGAGCTTCTCACGATATAATGCCTCGGTGCATGGGCGGCGACGAGATGCTCCCCGGAAACTTTCGTTACCGCGTACATATTCAGGGGATGAGGCGGATCTGATTCGACGTACGGCTCACGTTTTGCGCCGTCAAAAACGTAGTCGGTGCTGATGTGAACGAGGTCGCTTCCAAGAGACTCCGCGGCATCGGCAAGGTGAAGCGCGCCGAGAGCGTTAACCTGGAAGGAACGGTCCGGGTTTTTCTCGCAGTCGTCCACTTTGTGGTAGGCCGCGGTGTTAATAACAAGGGTAGGTTTGATTTCCGACAGGACCCGAGATACCGACTCCGCCTCCGAAATCTCGATGTCCGCATGGGTGAGAGGAACAACCTCGGCGTCTGAGAAGGCCGACTGAAGATCCATGCCCAGCTGGCCGTTTGCCCCGATAATTGCGACCTTCACCGGCCCGCCCCCCTCAGAGTTCAGTCGCGCAGCGACTTGAAGACCTCGATATTGTAATAGAGCGGGTTATCGAAGTCTTTGAATTCATTCCGGTGTTCGATCAGCTCACCGACGATTGAATCGATGTTGTGCCGGGGCTTGAAGCTGAGAACATTCCTCGCCTTTTCGGTGCTCACTTTGTAGTTTCGAATGTCCTGGATATGCTTGATCGTCAGGCCGACTTCCATCCGGGTCCTGCTCTCGATGCCGTTCCGGACGATATCGCCGATCTCGCCGAGGGTGTAGTTTCCCGATGCGACATTAAAGATGCCCGAGATCTCCTCGTTGGTTTCAAGCGCCCGGACATACGCGCTCACCGCATCCTGCATGCTCAGGATCGGCCGCCAGATCGAAGGATTGTTGACGGTGATCATCTTCGTCGCCATCGCGGTCTTGAACATCGTATTGACCACCAGATCGAGTCGCATTCTCGGACTGTATCCGCTCACAGTCCCCTGCCGCAGGCAGATGACCGAGAAATCCTTGTCCATCAACTGCATAGCAGCCTGCTCCCCCTGGAGCTTGGAGATCCCATAGGGATAATGGGAGACCGCCGGGGAGGATTCGTCATACAATTCGTTCACGGTGTATCCGTACACCGAACAGGAACCCGCATAGATGAATCGACGGACACCCGCCCGCTTGGAGAGATAACAAAGATACGCGGGCGCGGCGGCGTTTGAAATGAAATTTTTCCCGGGCGAGAACTCCGCCATCGGATCGTTCGAGAGCCCGGCGAGGAAGATCACCTGGTCGTAACCCTTCAGATTCTGCTCGCTGAGTTTGAAGATGTCCTCCTTCATGACCTTGACACCTTTCGGCAGATGATTCCCGAACCAGAGGAGGTCAATCACCTCCACTTCGTAAGCCCTGTCGAGGAGCCTCGGGACCAGCGCGGAGCCGATGTAGCCGGCGCCGCCTGCGATCAAAACTTTCATTCGCGTCCTGTGTTAGTAAGTGAAGTGACGGGAGTTCGGAGAGTCAAGCCATTGCTTGAGCGTCTGGGCTTCGGCGTCTTTTGCGGAGAGAATCGGCTGGGAGACCGGCCACTCGATGCCGATCGCGGGATCGCTCCAGAGAATCCCGGACTCGGCCTTGTTATTGTAGATGCCGGTGCACTTGTACTGGATTTCCGCAGCATCCGAGAGGACGCAGAAACCGCGCGCAAAGCCCGCGGGCGCCCACACCTGCTTCTTGTTCTGAGCGGAGACCTCGAGACCGAACCATTTCCCGAGCGTCGGTGAGCCTTTTCGAATGTCGACGGCAACAAGGAACGCGGTTCCTGCCGTCACCCGCATGAGCTTACCCATCGGGGGATCCCATTGGAAGTGGAGCCCCCGCACGACGTTCTTTGCGGAACGGGAGTGATTGTCCTGTCCGAAATTTGTCGGCAACCCGAGGTCCCTGAACTGATCTTCACGGTAGACTTCCATGAAAAAACCCCGATCATCTTCGAAGACATCCGATCCGAGGACACAGACGTCGTTAAAATGCCTCGATTCAATCCGTACTTGCATTATCCGGCTGGAAAAAATTGGTCAACGAGCCACCAAAATAGCCATAATCGCATATACTTACAAATTTTGTGGGCGTGGTGCTAAATTTTTCCGCTCATCTTGTCTTTTGTAGCCGTCGGCTTTAGCCGGCGTTCATTCCCCCGCCTCGGGGGGAAAAGAGACGACCAATCGCTTTGACAAATCCCTGACCCAATGCTCCGACGACGGCGAGATTCCCCGACACGATCTGCTTTGCGACGAAGACAATCGCAAGCCCTCCCACACACCAGGGGATCGTGAGCCAGTGATACCATCGGGCGTAGCGCTTCATATAGATCAGATTGTGCTCAACCTTCAGCCTGGTTTTCAGGGGAGAGTTACCGCCTCCGCTGAACGACGAGACCTTGTGCCACAACTTTGCTTGTGGCACGTACACAAGCCGGTAACCCGCGCGCAATACGCGGGTAGAGAGGTCGGCATCTTCCGAATAGGCCGGGGAATAAACGGGATCGAAGAGGCCCACCGTCTCAAGCGCAGAGCGCCTTATGAGCATCGCGCAGCCCGAGACATACTTTGTGTCCTCCTCTCGATCGAATTGCCCGCTATCCTTCTCCCCCACGCCCCGATGCGATACGATGCCGGTCCAGTAATTCACATCACCCCCCGCATACCACAGGATATCAGGACGCGAATGGTAGTAGATCTTCGGTGTGAGTATTCCGATCGTTGGATCCGATACGGCAACCTTCATCAGCTCCGGTAACATCTCCGGAGGGGCCACGATGTCGTTATTCAGGAGGAAGATCCAGTCGAAATCCCGGGAGAGCGCGTACCGGATCCCGACGTTGTTCCCTTCTCCGAAGCCGAGGTTGTTTCCGTTCTCGATGAGGGCGGCCCCCGAAAAGAGACTCCGCACCATGTCCTGACTCCCGTCGCGCGAACCGTTGTCGACGACGATCATGCTGAACCGGGGGTAGTTCATGGCCTGCACCGAGTGGAGCGTCTCGCGAAGGACGTCGCCCCCGTTGAGGTTGAGTACGATGCACGCAACGGATGGCGCGTTGGCCGCCACGCGGGCTTACCTCGAATGCCGTTGTAGAATATCGACAATGCGCCCGGCGGCTTTTCCGTCGCCGTAAGGGTTCGATGTTGTCGACATTGTCCGATACTCTGCCTGATCCGAAAGGAGCCTCTGGGCCGTCTCCACAATTCGCGCCCGGTCCGTTCCCACAAGCTTCGCGGTTCCCGCCTCTATGGCCTCAGGGCGTTCGGTGGTGCTGCGCAGGACGAGAACCGGCTTTCCAAGCGAAGGCGCCTCTTCCTGCACACCGCCCGAGTCCGTCAGGATGAGGTAACACTTGTTCATCAACTGGACGAAGGGACGGTACTCCATGGGTTCGATGAGATGTATTCTCGGCACGTCCGCGAGAATCTTCTTCGCGGCCTTCCGGACATTCGGGTTCGGATGAACGGGATAGATCAGTTCGACTTCGGGGTTTTGTTCGACGATCTCCCTGCATGCGAGAAAGGTTTGTTCCATCGGCTCCCCGAAGTTCTCGCGCCGGTGGGAGGTCAGCAGGAGTACCTTGCGATGCGCAAAATCGATTGCGTTGAGAAGAGGGTTCTCGAACCGGTACTGCGGATCCACAATCATGAGGAGCGCGTCGATCACGGTATTCCCGGTGACATAAATATTTTCGGGCTTCACACCTTCCCCGAGAAGGTTGTTCTTCGCCCATTCGGTGGGCGCAAAGTGAAAGTCGGTCAATCGCGTCGTGAGCTGCCGGTTCATCTCTTCCGGGAACGGGTTCATCTTGTTCCAGGTCCTCAGTCCTGCTTCGACATGGCCCACCTTGATTTTCAAATAGAACGCGGCCAGACTGGCCGCAAATGTTGTCGTCGTGTCTCCCTGGACGAGGAGCACATCGGGCTTTTCACTATCGAGGACGGGCTTGATCTTGTGTAGTACTGCGGTCGTCACATGATAGAGGTCCTGATCCTTTTGCATGATGTTGAGATCATGCTTTGGATGGATATCGAAGACCCCCAATTTCTGATCGAGCATTTCCCTGTGCTGGGCGGTAACGATGACGACATGATCGATCTTTCGGCGTTCGAGCTCTTTGACGACGGGTGCCATTTTGATGGCTTCGGGGCGGGTGCCAAACACGACAGCAGGTTTCATGGTTTCGAGGCAAGCTCCTCGATCTTTTTCACAAAGTATTCCCAGGAATATCTCACTTTTTCGGCTTCGATATTCGATTTCAGGGCTTCGCCCCTCTGGGCAGCGTAGAACTCTTTGATTGCAACCGCCAGAGCGTTTGGATCGTACGGCGGCACCAAAAATCCCGTCTTCCCTTCCACAATTACCTCTGCCAGGCCCCCCACTCTGGTGGCGATGACCGGTTTGTCGAAATTATAGGCGATCTGAACGATGCCGCTTTGCGTCGCCGAAAGATAGGGCAATACGACGACGTCCGCGGCGCTGAAATAGGGCGCCACCTGATCATTGGGAAGATAGCCAGAGACAAACCTGATGTTCGATTCGAGTTTCATCTCGCGTACCCGGTCCCTGTACTTCGATTCCTCGTCGTAAAACTCGCCGACGATCAGGAGGAGAAACTCCCCGTTCGCGAATCCGGAGCTCTTCAGGTTCGCTATTGCATCGATGAGAACCATCAGACCCTTGTACCGCCTCACATATCCGAAGTAGAGCATGACGTTCTGTGGCTGGATTCCAAGCGACTTCCTGGCGGCTTCCTTCGGCAGGGGAGCCCCGAAGTTTTCGTACACAGGATGGGGCGCCTTCCGGTATATCGCGTCCGGAAAGAGGCGGTTCAACTGCTGTTCGACGGTGTCGGACTGCACGATGAAAAAATCGGCCTGTCTGAACGCGTAGCGCGTAAAAGCAATATCCCCCGGACGCCGTTCATGCGGGATGATGTTGTCGCAGATGAAGAGAACCTTCGTGTTCGACTTCTTTTTCGAAAACCGCGCGATCGTCCCGAAGCAGGGCCCGAAAAAAGGGAGCCAGTACTTAAAGATCAGGAGGTCGGGTTTCTCCGCGCGTATCGTTTTGGCGACGCCGAGCCAGTTGAACGGATTGATCGAATCGATCAGCCGCGGGGCCGGAGCAACGTCACTCGCTTCTCCCGGCTCGTCCTGCGTCGTGCCCGGAAAGAATAGCGAAGGATACTGGCGCCTGAACGTGATCGTACTGACCTCGTGCCTTTTCTGCAGCTCGCGTGCAAGGAGAGCGTTGAAATGCGCTATGCCTCCCCTGAGCGGGTAGGCGGTTCCCACGATGATGATCCTCATGAGCCCGCCCTGCTATTGACGCGGTTCAAGGTGTATGCTTTCCAGCGTCTGCATGATTGCGGCGGTATCGGCTTTCGTGTACAGAAGATATTTCAGGTGATTCATCTTCTCCGCGATGATGAGTCCGTCGAGGTCGACAATGTCTCCCCCGTTGATATTGCTGTTATAGCTGCTCATGAACTCCACGGCGCCATCGAGATTGCCGGAAAGCAGGGCGACTCCAGCGAGCGCCTTGATCGCGGACGCATTGTACGGATCTTCATGCCGGGATTTGGAATAGTACCTTCCGGCCTCCTCGTACCGGCCGTCGAGGAAGAGAACATCCGCCAGTTTGTGGTAGAGAAACCCCGCCTCAAGGTCGGGCTCCGACTTCTCCGGCTCGATGGCTGCCAATGCCCTTCTCCGTTCCGAGATTTCGGCCCCACGATCCTGGGTATACTTCGCGCCGACATTCAGAAGATAGGCCGAGCCAAGATAGTAGCTTTTGAACGCCCATTCCCCGAGTGCGCGCAGCCGCTCGCCGGCGCGGAGCGGCTGCGAGTTGACGTACAGCATGCTGCACGATAGCAGCGCAAGCGCCACGGAAACAGCGATGGCGGTTCTGGGGAATGACGTCTGGCTCAGCCGGTCGAACCAATCAGCCGATACCGCGAACGCGAAAAAGAGAACGGCAGGGGCGGCGAGCGAGAGCATGTCCCAGTCCCGCTCCGGCGTCAGGAGCGGATTCACGGTCGCGTTAAAGAGCATGAAGAAAAACGCGGCGATGCCGAAGAACATCGTCCGCGGTGAGCTCCACCGAACCTGGCGGTAGAACACCAATCCTGCGCAGAGGAGCACGACGGTCCCGGGAGAGACCGTCAGGAGCAGCTCCTGGACGATATCAGAAACATGATTGATCGAAAGAAGCGTATACATGTGGGGCGGAAGCATCGAATTGAACAGGGGGAGAAAGACTTTGCCGCCGCGTTCTTTCTGGTCGCCGACAAGGAGCCGGTCGGCCTTAAAATAGAAGAAATACGCCCAGGTCCCCGCTGCGACAGTAAGGACCAGCGCGGCGAGTACCGCCCGCTGTCCGATCCAGGGCTTCATGCGCGGCCGCCGCTGCGACGCGGAATAGACCAATAGATAGAGTAGAGCAGGAAGGAACAGCGCCATTGCTGTGTGCAGGAGGAACCCTATTACCAGCAGCAGCGCCATCAGAGGGATGGAGTTGAACCCTTCGAAGAACTTCCATGCAAGAAGAAGAAAGCCCACGATGGCGAGATAGACGAGGGTGTAATCTTCCACGTGCCCGAAAAAAAGCTGGTTCGCTCCGCACGTGAGGCCCGCGACAAGAAGGAAAGACTTCCACGCAGAAGTTCCCTTAACCGATAGCGCCCACCGGGAGAACCCAACGACGAACAGACCGCCGCACATCGAGCTGACGATCTGAAAAACGAGCTTTTGGTCAAGACCTGACGCATGCGCGATCGACTGATGAATGAGTCGTGTGAGCGGCTCCCGGAGATCGTTGTCGGCAATATCAAACCTGAAGAGATCTCCAACCGTAAAGGTGCGTCCGGCCAGGAGCGTAAGAAGGGTGCGCGAATCGCCGTACATGTCCGTCGAGATCCTGAACGAGTAGCAGAGCAACCCCGCCGCCGCACCTGCGGCAACTAGGAGAGGGAGTGCGGCACGCCTCTTCTGCGCTCCCAGGTCCACAAGATGCTCGAGCCGGGGAACGCACAGAGAGGAAATCACCGGGACGACCAGCGCCCCCGAGAGGATGACCAGCGCGAAGCGGCTTCCCGTTCCGAGGAATGCAAGTTGATGAACTCCCCAAAGAGACGACTCTGGAACGAGAGATCCCCAGATGTAGAGAATGAGAAAAAGACCGTACAGCATCATGATCGCCCGCGCAAGCGATTCGCCGAAAGCGTCCGGCGGCGGCGACAACTGCCTCGACTGGATCGCGGCCGTCACTTGTTTTTCACGAAGGGGTTGCGGTCCACATCGATTGCCACCAGGCTGTCTCCCGAAAACATCCACCCCGAGAGTTGTTTCTTCCCAGGCGCCAACGAAATCCGCCCGGTCCTGCTTTCACGCCGGTCTGTCTCGATGCGATAGTTGAAGGCGACCGCGGTATCACCGATGTTCGAGAAAACCCACTCAAAGACGTTTTTCCCCGACTTCGTATCGAGGCCATACGCGCGCCATTGGACCTGCACAGTCGGAAGATTCTCAAACCGGACGGGCTTCGACCACTGCTGCGAATGGCCCAGCGAAGGAGCGATGAGGAGAGGGAGGAGGAACAGAGCGGACCGTGCGCCGCACAGATCGCCGGTCCGTCTTCCGGGCCCGGTCATTGGGTAAGACGTTTTCGTTTGAGGAGTACGGATGCCCCGAGTCCGCCGGCGGATGCGATCAGGGCCGCCGAAGTCAACCACAGGCCCTTCTCAAAGCTTTCGGGCTTGAATGTGAACTCGACCGTATGGTTCCCCTCTCCGACCGCAATAGCCCGGAGATTCCAGTCCGCCCTGTAGATAGGCGTCGCTTTGCCGTCCACCGTTGCCTGCCATCCGGGATAAAAGATCTCACTGAGAACAAGGAGGCCGTCCTTCGGCGTCGATACCTCGAGCGTGATTTGGTTGAGAGTGTACGATGTGATACCTACCGTCCAGCCGGTCGCGTAGGCAGAGTCTCCCGGAAGCTTCGCGGGATGTTCTTCAAGGACGGCCATATGCGCCGGATCGAACTTCGGACCTTTCATGAAGGCCTTCACGCCGCTTTCGTCAGGGATGATTGTCGCCCGGTAGACCATGTAGGCTCGGGGGAGGTACGTGGTCGATGTGGTCAGCCGCATCGATTGCTTCTGCTCATCGACGCTGATGCGGTACTTGGCGTTCAACAGGTCGCACGTCTGATCCCAGTCGCGCGCCTCCGGAAAAATACGCGCGAGGGCAAGCGGAGTATATCCCTCCATCATGAAGATGCGGTCCACCATGCCCTGATTGCGGTCGAGGAGCATGGCTCCCCCCTGACGTGAATTGATTCTGAAATACTCGCTCTTGCCTTCCTCCTTCAGGAGATTCACGATTTGTGAGTTCCGCGAGTAGTACTCGTCCGGATTGATCCTGCCGTTATTCTGGTCGAACCCGAACATGTTGATGTCCACGAACTGGAGTGCGAAGAGCGCCCCGAGCGCTGCAAGAGATGAGACGGTCCATCTGCATGCGAGGAGAAGTATGCCTGCCAGCGCGAGAAGAAGCACCGCTCCTGCGACCGCGCCGCTCATTGCGATGGAATGGATTTCCGCCGCTTCCTGTGCGTTCCGGCCGTGCTGAAACGTCCCGGATGACCCCAGGACCCAGACCAGAACTGCGATGCCGGCGACAAGGAACACTCTCTTTTGTACGCCTCCCGGTTGAACCCGTATCTGTTCGAAAAGGTGTTGCAACCCAAACGCGCCGAGAATCGCCGAGCCGAAGGTGAAGTAGAAGACCATCCGTCCCGGTACGCGAAACTTGTCGAATCCCGGCACATAGTTGAAGAAAAACGAGTGGAGGATAAAATTATCGCCGAGTGCGTACAAAAGGCCAAAAACGGCGATTCCAAAATAGAAGGCAACGTACCGGTTCTTCCTGATGAGGGGGACCGCTGCGCACACCGCCAGGAGACCCGTCACGCCGATGTACAGGGCGGTTTCCCAATACTGCCAGTACAGGCCGGAGAGCCAGAAAGTGGATCCGTTCGCGCCGCTCGTGCCGAAGTACTTCGGCGCTACGAACGTAATGAGCTGCTCCCAGGAGAAGGATCCCTCGGCTGAGGCCGCAAACGAAATTTCAGCCCGCGCCGATAGCGCAGCGAGCTCCCGGGTAGGGAGAAGTTGAACCGCCGTGAGAGCCAGAGCCAAAACGATGGTGCCGCCTGCAAGAGGAAGCATCCGGAGCGCGCGTTTCGCCTCGGGGGTCCGAAGCACCGGGACAACCTCATGGCAGAAGATGAGGAAAAGGAGCATGAAAACATAGAGGGTGAACTGCGGAGAACCGGCGAGCACGCTGTGCCCCAGGATCACCGCCGCCATGATCATCGAGGCTGCGGAGCGCTTGATGAGCGAACGGCGGAAGTAGAGGATCACGAGCGGGAGCCACGCCAACTGGCAGATGAACGTCTCGTGAATCACCTGCATGATCATGAACCCCGAGAGGGCGTAGAGCAGGCCTCCGAAGAGCGCAAACACCCTGTCGATCCCGAGATCCTTGATCAGATAATACATGCAGACGCCCGCGATGACGTAGTGCAAAATGATCTCAACCTCCAGCCAGTAGAACTGGAGGCGCCCGCCGCTTACGAAGAGCGTCAGGAGGAGGTTCGGAATGTAGAACACCGCAGTCTGGATATCTGCCTGGAACGGCATGCCGCTGAATGTGTACGGGTTCCAGAGAGGCAGTTGGCCTCCGCTCAGCGAAACCGCGGCAAAGTTCCGGAAGGCATAATACTGGTAGATGAAGTCCTCCCAGAAAAAGGCCTTTTGAAGGAGAATGTCGCGGAAGAAAAGAGCGACAAGGGCAGCGATCGTCAGAACGGCGTGCCAATCCTTCAAGGCAACGGCGGCCGCAGCCGGCCGGATTGCCGCATTACCTTTTTTGGGCTGTGCCGTCACTCAGTCGGCCCGGTCATGGCCGCAGCTCCAAATCCTTGCCGGTCACTCCGTGAGCAATGTGACGCAAGAGTTGAAGACCCGGTCGACTGAGAGATATTGCATGCAATTGTTGGGGCAGGTCGGCGAGTAATAGCAGGTACATTCGAAATCCGGCTCCAGGATCTCGCCCCGGCCGTAGAGGTCGAACTCGTGCTTGTTGAAGATATTATTGAAGAGGACAATCTTCTTCTTGAATCCGATTGCAAGGTGCATCGCCATGGTCACGGCGGTCACGATCAAGTCGCACCTGGCCACCTCGCTCATGAATTGCCGGAGAGGAAAGTGGCCCGGGTAGAGCGCGCCGCTCTCCCTGGCCAGTTTCAGGTTCTTTGCGTGCTCCTGCTCTCCCCCGAGGAGGAGGGGCACGTACCCTTTCTTTTTCAGCCTCTTCGCTAGAGAAACCCAGTAGGCGTCGGGCCAGAGTCTCGATGTCCACCTTCCTCCGCATCCGGTATTGAGCCCTACGATCTTCTTTTTCTGCGGGAGCTTCCAGCGGTAGCCGCCAATCGCCGGCATGATGTATTCCTCACCCGAAAACCTGAACCCGCAGATCTCGAACGTCTCCTGCTGGTAACTCTTCGTGTTCTGCTTGCTGAGGTCATCGAACACGCCGGTCAGGTATTTGGCTTCCGCGGCCTCATCGACCGGCACGCACGTTCCGTTCTCGAGGGTAAACCCCTTTTTCACCCGCGACGTGAGCCGCGCGCAGAGGGCGCCCGCTTCCCTGTCCTTGTCGAGGCAATAGATAGCGTCGAATTCCACCGCGTGAAGCAGCTCGATTGCCTGCGGCGTGTACGTGAGGATGCGATCGACCGAAGGCGGGATGACATCGGGCGTGTGCGTCAGCCACCAGAGCTGTGCGTGGGGCTCCGCCTCCTGTAACTTGTGGAGGAGCGGCGTGGTTCTGATGACATCTCCGATCGCCCCGAGCTTGATGATGAGAATCTTCTTTGTGGTGCGATCATAATACTTGCAATCTCGGCCCTGCTCGTCGACGCAGTGGACCCCATGTTCCTTGTGGGGCTTGCAGGGTACGTCTCCCCGGAAGTGCCTGCAGTCTAACTTGAGATCTTTTACGGTGAGCTTCATCTTCGGGGGGGGCGTGCGGTCGCCGTTGGTATCGAGGATGATACCCGGCGGTGGTGCGGCAAGCAGATTCTCATCTGGCGGGCGCTACTTCCAGACTTCCCGGATCGAGTACTCTTTCTCTGAGGTCGAGCGCGTTCGTGAGATCAACTCTCCAAGAAGGCCTACGGAGACGAACTGGACACCCACGATGATCATCAGAATACCGCCTGTGAACAGGGGTCTGTTGCTCAGCGCGGCCCCCTCGGTAAACTTGAGATACACGAGATAGCCGTCGACGGCGACGCCGGCGATCACAAAGCACATTCCCCAGAAACCGAAAAGATGGAGCGGGCGCTGCAGATACCGTGTCGTGAAGATCACCGTCAACAGGTCGAGGAATCCCTTCCAGAACCTGCCTGATCCAAATTTGGTCTTTCCGTACTTGCGCGACCGGTGCTGCACCTTGATCTCGCCGATCTTGTAACCGAGGTAGTGGGCGAGAACTGGAATGTACCGGTGCAGTTCCCCGTATACCTTCACTTCTTTCGCCACCTCCTTGCGGTACGCCTTCAATCCGCAATTGAAATCGTGAATGCGAATACCCGTCAGGATCGAAGTCACAAAATTGAAGAATCTGGACGGAATCGTCTTGCTCAGGGGATCGTAGCGCTTCTTCTTCCACCCGGAAACGAGGTCGTATCCCTTTTTGATTTCGGCGACGAGGTTGGGTATCTCGTCGGGATCGTCCTGAAGGTCGGCGTCCATCGTGATGATAATGTTTCCTTCGGCATGCGCAAATCCGACAGATAGCGCGGCAGATTTGCCGTAGTTCCTCCGGAAGCGGATGATTTTGACTCGCCGGTCTCTCTGCCTCAATTCCTGCAGGACGCGCATCGACCCGTCCGTGCTGCCGTCGTCGATGAAGATGACCTCATACCGGCCCACCCGCTGAGCCGCATTTCGGATTGCGTCGTAGAGTTCGCGCAGGGACTGCTCCTCGTTGTAGACGGGAATAACGATCGAGAGGTCGTTTCCTCCCTCGCCTCGCTGGAACGGCTGTCCTTCGCGCCTCCCTCCCTGATGGCGCTGCCTTTGACCCTGCCGTTGCTGGTGGTGTGGCTGATTCCTACGGTCCCGATTCTGCGGCGGCGGCTGCTGTTGCTGTTGTTGTTGCGGCTGCTGCTGGGCCTGTTGAGGCGGTCTATCTACTGGAGGGGGTTCGGGTTGCTGTTGCTGGGGAGAGGGGCGCTCTTGCTGCTGATTCTGATTGCCTTCTTCTTGATCTGGCATTCCTTACTCGCGTTAGTGTAGGCCTAATAATACGATAATTCCGTCTGAAAACCAAAGATTAGGGGCTTACTGGTCGATCGGCCCCGCGGACGCGCCACGCCTCTTCAATGCCTTTCCACCTCCCTCAGCACCCGGAAGAAATTCCCGCCTAGGATCTTCCGGACGTCGTCCGCCGAATACCCTCTCTTGAGAAGCTCGCGCGTTATGTTCGGGAGGTACGAGACGTCGTCCATCCCGCGCGGTGTGATCGGAATTCCATCGAAATCCGACCCGATGCCGACGTGATCGACTCCGATCAACTTCGCCACGTAATCAAAGTGATCGATGAGGGTTCTTAGCGTCGGGCGAATCGGCTCGTACTCCTTTCTCAGACGCTCGGTCGTATACTGCCTCCTGATAAAATCGTCCCCCCTGATGGTTCGCCCGATGGAATCAATGCGCTCCTTGTAGCGCTTGTTCACTGCTTCCTCCTTGGCGCTATACGTGCTGTCGATAAACCATGGGCCGAAATTGATGAAGACCACCCCTCCGTTCTTCGCAATGGCCTTCAGCTGGTCGTCCTTCAGATTCCGGCGATGATGGACGATGTTCCACACAGAGGAATGGGACGCGATGATGGGCTTCGAAGTCGTCTGTATGACATCCCAGAATGTCTGCTCGCCCACGTGCGAGACGTCGACCATCATTCCGAGCTCATTCATCCTCTTCACGACCGATTTCCCGAATGTTGTAAGTCCTTTGCGGGACAGCTTCAGGAGAGTGTCGCTCTCATCCTTCGCCGAGGTGGCCCACTCGGTGCTGTTGTTCCACGTCAGGGTCATATAGCGGATTCCACGGGAATAGAAATGCTCGAGCTTCTGAAGGTCGCCGTCGATCGGATGGCCCCCCTCCATCCCCATCATTGCGACGAACTTCCCGCCCTCTACAAGTTTCTCCGCTTCCTCCGCGGTTCTGGCCAGCCCCGTCTGCGCCGGATTCCGCCGGACGAAGCTCTCTATTGAATCTATCTGCTGGTCGGCCTGATCGAAATACGAGGGGGACGTCTTCTCAGGGGGGACCCAGATCGAGAACACCTCGACGTCGAGCCCCCCTTTGCGGAACCTGGGAAGGTCTGAGTGACCATGACGGGTGCGCTTCGAGATGTCTTCTCCCGCCAGGATCCTTTGTACCACGTCATTATGGGTGTCTACGACGATCGCGTCAAAATGGAGCTTTCGGTAATCCACTGCGGATCCCGGCAGCAGCGCCGGAAGAATGACCAGTGCGATGGTTGTAGGAGTTATCATGAAAGCAGCCAGTCCTGCTCAAAAAAGAGAAACTCCGTGCCAGCCCCGACAGGGGTGACCGGAGTTTCCCGGATTTATAGAATTGAAGCCGGCTACATGGCGGCTCCGCCGCCCTCTGCTTCTTTGGCCTTCTGCTTGATCTCCTGGATCTCCTTGCGGATCTCCTGGGCCTTTTTCTTCAACTCGTTCATTTCCTTGCGAACGCGTGTGCCTGCGGACTTGTTTCCCTTTTCGTAGAATTTGATGAAATCCTTCTCGTAACCGTTCAACAAGTCGCGCAGTTCCGTGAATCTGCTCATTGTCTTCCTCCAGATTGTGAGTGAATGTACCCCGCCGTCATAGCGGCAGGTCCCCTTGACACGGGGAATGGATTATGAACTTTTCGACTTAGCTTTCTCTTTTCTTTTTCTAAACCTGTAATATTCCCTGTACAACCCCCCGAGAAGCGCCTCACGCCTGTCATACAGACGTCTTTGTGGACGAGGTTTTACCCTGGCCAGAACATATGACGTAAGAATGGGAAGCGCCACGGTCGAATCGAGGTACGCTACGACGCTGTCGTTGAGCTTCCCCGGGTCCACTTTTCCCCAGGTGACTGCCTCGCCGGGTGTGGCTCCCGAGAGCCCGCCGGTATCCGGCCGCGCGTCAGTCACCTGCAGATAGTAATCATGCCCTTTCTCTTTAATCCCAAGCACTTCCTGTATCTGCGGCTCAGTCTGGAGAACGAAATTCTTCGGCGATCCCCCTCCGAGCATCACGACCCCGCTCTTACCTCCGCGGCGCTTCGCATCAAGGACGATTGCCGCCGTCTCATTCACATCAAGAAGGACATCGATCTTTATTTTACAGCCGTCCAGGGCTACTTCCGCGATATTCATGCCGATCGAGCTGTCGCCCGGAGAAGAGGTGTAAACCGGGATTCCCAGGCGGTAGGCGGTCGCCAAAATGCCGCTGTTTTTGACCCCGGCTATGCGTTCTCGCTCCGCGATGTATTTCCCAAGCCGGTTATGGAGCTCCGCAGTCCCCATTTCCCTCTGAAATTCACGGAGTCTGAAGAGCTTTCGGAAAAACGAGTCGGTGGAAAGGAGCACTTCATAGTCGAAAACTACGTCATAAATGCGGATGATTCCCAGCTTCTTGAGAAGCCGGTCGTCCGAGAACGGCGAACCCCTGTGAAGCGAGTGACCTACGGCGAAGTGTGTGTCGTGGTAGAGATTTGCGCCGGTACTGACAATCCAATCGATAAAACCCGCTTTCATGAGCGGAACGATGCACGACCCGCCCAATCCCGCGGGAGTCAACGCCCCTGTAACGCTCATTCCCACAGTCGAATCTGGCGCGAGAATCTTGTTCGCCATGAGGTGGCAGGCCTCGCGTAAACGGCCTGCGTTGTATGCCTGAAAGTAGTTATCGACCAAGTCCGTTACCCCGACGTTTTTGGGTATCGGGCGCGGAACAATCGGTTTTCCTTTCAGCGTGTGATTCTTCCCAGCCAATCAATCCTTTGGTTGTGTGGGAGAGGGGGTCAATTTTATGGCGTAAATATAGAAAATTCGCGTAATAAATCAAGCGAAATCTTAGCAAAATCAAAGATTTTGAAGGGCAGCAAGAATGTTCGAAAACGAGCGATTTTGAGCATTTCTAACCGCATAAAACGCTCCCCCCGTTAACATTCAGAACTTCGCCGACGACGTGTTCTGCAAGACCCGAGGCGAGAAAGAGTATGGATCCCGCGATTTCTTCTGGTGTGGCAAGCACCCCGCGCGGAATGGTCCTGAGGATTTCACGCTTCTCGCGCGGTTTTTTGAAAACGTGCGATACCATTTCAGTTCGCACCCACCCCGGAGCGACACAGTTTACCCGGATACCATGCCGGACTAATTCCACCGCGATGGATTTTGTGAATGCGATGATTCCACCTTTTGATGCCGCGTAGTGAGAGTGGTATGCTTCCCCTCGCTGACCGGCCGTACTGGATACATTTACAATCCTCCCGAAATGCCTCCTTTTCATGTGTGGAACGATAAGATTGCACATGTTGAACGCACCGGTAAGGTTTATTCCGATCGTTTTAGCCCACATCTCAGGAGTCAAAGAATCGATTCCGCCTCTCTCCCAGATACCGGCCCCATTAACAAGGATGTCTATCCTTCCCATTTTCTTCATGATCCTGGCGACCGCCAACCTGCAATCGGCGTGGTTTTGCATGGGGCATGCAACGGCGAGCGCCGCGACGCCGAGGGACTCCATTTTCGCCACGGCGTCGAGGGCTTCCCTTCGCCGTTTCGAATAGAGAATGGCCACATTCGCCCCAGCCTTGGCCAGGCTGATCGCTGCTGCTCCGCCGATGCCGCGCGACCCGCCCGTAACGACAGCTACTTTTCCCTCAATATCGAGCATGTTCAAACCTCCGGTTTTTCGAATTTGACCACTGAATGTAAACGATTGACGGCATTTGTACAAGATTCCGACCGCGCTGAGCGATTTGGCTTGATTCCTCCGCCAGGATTATTTATATTTAGACCAATTCTAAATTCCCCCTCGTGGACAATTCGGCTGCAAAAGAGATTCTGGTTGAATACCTCTCCGAGAAGAAGCTGCGACCCACGCGGGAGCGGCTGACACTTCTTGACGAGGTCATGCGGACATCGGGGCACTTCGACGCCGACCAGCTCTTCGCCGGAATGAACGCACGGGGAGTGCAAGTTTCACGCGCCACCGTCTACAATACGCTTGATCTCTTTGTCGATTGCGGCCTCATCTCACGGTACAGTTTCGGGGAGAATCATTCGAGATACGAGAAGGCTTTCGGCAGGCCCCGGCATGACCATCTGATCTGTCTCGAGTGCGGTGATATTATCGAGTTCGTCAACGAAAAGGTGGACAGGCTGCAACAGGAGGTTTGCGCCGAGCACAAATTCAAACCTCACAATTCAACCCTCCAGATCTTTGGCGTCTGCTCCCGATGCCAGTCGAAGAAAAAATCATGACAATCAGGGTACGTCCCGATGCTTGAATCGATGATCATTGCGCTGCGCGAGGGAATCGAAATCGCGCTCGTCCTCGGCATTCTCGTCGTCTATCTGAACAAGATCGGACGGCCCATCCTTATTCGCTCGGTCTATGCCGGACTCGTCCTCGCCCTCCTCGCAAGCGCGGCAGGTGCGGTGATCCTTCAGGAATTGTCTATTGATTCGGAATCCCTCGAAGGGTACTTCATGCTGGCGGCCGCGGTTTTCGTCATCTCGATGATCGTCTGGATGTGGTTCACCGCGAAGAAGATCCGCGGCGAGATTGAGGCCCGGGTGGATACGATCGTCGGATCCTCGGTCTCCTGGAGGTCTCATGCGGGGATTTTGAGCTTCACCTTCCTGATGATCGTCCGGGAGGGGGTCGAGACTGCGATATTTCTCCAGGCCGTCGCGCTGAGCACCGGCGCATGGCGGAGCATCGCGGGGACGGTGATCGGCCTTCTCATGGCGACGGTGTTCGCCGTCTTGTTTATCCGGGGAAGCCTCAGGATCGATATCAGCCGCTTCCTCCGTGTCACGGCAATTACGCTCCTCATCTTCACCCTCCAGCTCATCGTGAACGCGTTCCACGAGTTTTACGAGTACGGGATCTTCCCGGCGAGCCCGAAGATGATGGGAATTCTCGGGCCGATCGTACAACATGACATTCTGTTTATTCTTGCAATCCTGAGCATCCCTGCGATCATGCTCCTGATTCCCGGAAAGAAGTCGCGGACAATGGCCGCGGGTTCGGGTGAGGCTGCTCCGGGTTCGCGCGAGGGGCAATCGGCCGGCCAGAGACGATGGCAATTGAGCGCCGGCATCGCCTCCATCTGCATCATTTCCTTTCTCGGAGTGGGCGAGGTTTTTACATCGAGCCATGACGTCGATCTCACCGCGAAGATGCTTCCCTTCCCTTCCGCCGGAACGGTCGGCATACCCGTCACCGAGGTGAGCGATAACAATCTCCACCGGTACTCTATACAGGACAACGGGCTCACGATCAGGTTTTTCGTCCTGCGGACAGGATTCGGAAAGTTTGCCACCGCATTCGACGCCTGTTATGCATGTTACAGTTACGGCCGGTACTACCTGAAAAACGGCGAACTGATCTGTTCACAGTGCGATGCACCCTCCCCTCTCAGCAAGCTCCATCAGACTCGCGGAGAAGCCGAACCCGACGAGAATACCAGCGGCTCGATGGAAGGCAACGGCTGCGCACCTATTTATCTCCCCTCGCGGCTTCGCGCCGGAAGAATCGAGATCAAGTTGACCGATCTCCAATCGAAGCGGAAATACTTCGACATCACGGAGGAGTCGAGGTAGCAATGGCCAGGAGGGGCGGGAGGCAGGTACCGGATCCGCGCTTCTTCCTTTTGGCATGTCTCGGGCTCACGCTTGCACACGTCTCAGCAGGGCTCCGCGCGCAGGAAACGACCACAGTGGGCGGCTACGGCGAACTCCATTACAATGAGCCGGACGGGTCAGCCCGGGGCAAACTCGATCTCCACAGATTTGTGCTGTATCTTGGTCATTCATTCACCGGGGACCTCACCTTCAAATCAGAAATCGAGATAGAGCATACGAAAATCGAGGCCACCGAGACAGGCGGCGCCAAAGGAGGCGAGGTATCAGTTGAACAGGCATATCTCGACTGGCACTTCAACAGCCGGATCGGGTTGAAAGCGGGCGTGATCCTCGTCCCTCTGGGCATTATTAACCAGATCCACGAGCCCACGACGTTCAACGGGGTTGAGCGTCCCAATTTCGATAACGTCATCATCCCCACGACCTGGCGAGAAGCCGGTGCGGGGATCTACGGCATCGTTAGCCAAGGACTAAGCTACCAGCTCTACGTCGTCGCAGGCCTCAGGGCCGAGGGGTTCAACGGGGACGAAGGCATCCGCGGAGGCAGGCAGGAAGCCCTTGAAAGCTCGGCGAGCAACCCATCCGTCACCGGCCGCCTTGAAGCTGTCCCGGTCCTGGGACTGAAGCTCGGCGGGTCGTTTTTCTTCGGAAACACCTCCGACGGCAACGATGCTCTGGGGGATGCCACACTCTCCGTTCTCAGCGGTGACGCCCAGTATTCAACGGGACCGTTCTCTTTCCGCGCGGAGGGCGCGTTTGAGCATCTCTCGAACGCCGGGCAGATCAATGCGACGTTCGCCCCGGTTCCGATAGTTGGGAATGAGATGCATGGCTACTATGTCGAGGGCGCCTACAATGTCTTGCCGTTGATGATTCCCGAAACCGAGCAGACCCTGAATATCTTCGGGCGCTATGAGAGTTACGCCACCCAAGCCGGTAGCGAGGGGACTAGTATCTCACTTAGCACGCTTGACCTCCTTGATGGGCGGTACGACCGCGAAGACATCACGGTTGGTGCAACCTACAAGCCGACCTACAATACCGCGGCCAAGGTCGATTACCAGTTCTTCAACAACCAGGCTGGACTGAACAGGAAGCAGCTTAACTTCGGCATCGCCTATAGTTTTTGAACTCACCGTCGCTCCCACACCCTCCTATTCGTTCCGCCGCTCCTGCGGCGGAACGCAGCGTTGGGCGCTCCGCGCCCAAGTGGTCCGCGTGGCTGGTTCCCCTTCTCCTCATTGCCAGCCTGTCCGGCACGTCTGCGGGTGAATCACTCGATGCAAAAGCGCGCGAGTCGCTCATAAAAATGTTTGGTGATTCCGTCACCATCGTTCGGTCAACCCTCAGGCTGACACCGCAGGAAAGCGACTCGATTGCCCTGCGCTCGAAAACCCGCTGGGCTGGCGACAGCGTTCGCGTCTTCACATGCAGGGTGCACAATTCGGCAATCGGCTTCGGCTTCCTGGACGAAGTGAGAGGAAAGACCCAGCTTATCACGTACCTCGTCGGCGTCTATCCGGATGGACGGGTGAACGACGTCGACGTTCTGGTCTACCGCGAGTCGTACGGCGGGGAAATCACCTACACGACATTCCGGGAACAGTTCCGGCAGAAATCGAACAAGGACAACTTGACAGCCGGCAAGAACATCAAGAACATCAGCGGTGCCACGATATCGGTCCGTGCGGTCACGGACGGGGTCAGGAGAGTCCTCGCCACCTTTGAAGCACTCCGGCCGATCCTTGGCGACTAACATGAACGATGTACTCCCCAGGTCCAATCATTTCTCCTTAAGGCTGCGTGATGCCGACAGGACGCTCCGGCTTTTCATTACGGCCTTCCTCCTCCTGCTGACATCCGGCTATACTGCCGGTCTTCTCTTCGTAGACCACTCGACGGGGGGCTCGATGCGGGGACTCTCGGAAGAGTACCGCGGTTCCCCCGAGGGGGTGAGCTCTCCGGAACTCAAGTACGCAAAGACCGCCGACGAGATGTACATCCTGCTGCATAACCACATTCTGTCCCTGTCGCTCGTCTTCTTTGCAGTCGGGGGAATGTTCAATTTCTCCTCGATTGTGGGAATTCGTCTGAAGACATTCCTGACCATCGAACCTCTCGTGGCCGTGGGGACCACCTTCGGGGGAATCTGGCTGACCCGATTCGTCTCAGATTCATTCGGGATTCTCGTGCTGGCGTCGGGCGTATCGATGGCGGGATGCTACTTCGCGATGGTGGTGCTGATCCTCTGGGAGCTCTGGAGGAGAAAATGAAAGAAGTCCGCTCCAGTCGCGCCGGCGCTTCCGAACTCTCGCGAAGGCAATTCCTGGCCATTGCCGGGGGCGCTGCCACTGCAAGCCTCATTTCGCCATTCTTCGCTCTGGCCAACCATGGCCCCCGGAGATGTGAAATCCGTCGTGCGGCATTCACAATGGGAAGCATTGTCACGGTGACGGCATATTGCCGGGACGAGGCTCTATGCGATCACGCGATCGATGCGGCGTTTCATGAATTGAAAACAATCGATAAGCTGATGAGTGTCTTTGATCCCGGGAGCGAAGTATCGCGCGCAAACCATGCGGCGGGAAACGAGGGCATGCACGTCGATCCCCGGGTCATCGAGATCATCGAGTTCGCACGCACGTACAGCAGCATCACCGGTGGCGCGTTCGACATCACGGTAGAGCCGCTAATGGAACTCTACGGCTTTCGCGACGAGGAATCTGAACATGGATTTCCAACCGATGCCGAGATCGCACGCACGCTCGATGCCGTGGGCATGCAGAACGTCTCGATCGATCCGAAAACATCTCAGCTTGGGCTCACGCGCCCCGGAACCGAGATCGATCTCGGGGGGATTGCAGTGGGTTTTGCCCTCGACCGGGCGGCGGACATCCTGCGATCAAACGGAGTAGAATCTGCTCTTATCAACCACAGCGGCGATATCTATGCGATCGGATCGCCTCCGGATCGTGATGCCTGGGAGGTGGGAATTACCGACCCGCTTGATACCGGGAAGATCGCCGCAACAGTCGACATATGCGACCAGGCCCTTTCCACCTCGGGCAATTACAGAAACCATGTCGAGGTCGGAGGTCGAACGATCGGGCACATTCTCGATCCCGCCAGCGGACGCTCCGCCGGGTCAATCCTCAGTGCGACGGTGGTCGCTCGCGCGGCGGTTGAGGCAGATGCACTCTCTACGGGCCTCTTCATTCTCGGCGTAGAAAAGGGCCGTGCCGTTGTTGCGACTCTCGACCGGGTGTCGATGATTGCCATTTCCCGTCGAGGCAACGGAGAACTGATTGAACGGCTCTGAATCCTTAGTTAAACCGGTAGCCGCGGGCTTTAGCCCGCGCTTGCACTGGACCCGACGTAATCGGTAGGCGCCGGCTTTCAACTGGTGTCACGGTCCATACCGTGACACCAGCGGGGGGTAAAGCGCCGGCTTTAGCTGGCGCGGTTTTTCGTAACGCGGCTCTCCCTCTCTTTGCAATCCATGCCCAAAACTCTTACCTTGAAGTGAAGAGGATTATCGTATCATGGATCAGGAACAGACAACCCCTCAAGGGGCGCCGACAGAAGCGGAGGTCTACGAGGCGCTGAAGGATTGCTACGATCCCGAGATTCCTATCAGCGTTGTCGAACTAGGACTGGTATACGACGTCAAGATCATCGACGACTGGGTGGGTGTGAAAATGACGTTGACGACGCCGGGCTGCGGGATGGGCGCCCATATCTCAAACAACATCCGGCAGAGGCTCCTTCAGCTTCCCGGCGTAAACGAGGCTGATGTGCGGATCGTCTGGGAGCCCAGGTGGGATCCATCCATGATGTCTGATGAGGCGAAGAAAAAGCTGGGAGTAGGATAAGAGGCCCCTCCGTTACGAGTTTCTCAGGGAGCGAAAACACCCCGCAGAGGCGCGGGGCTCTTCTGCGACAGACCCTTCTCCTGACTACTCTTCTCTTCACCTGCTCCTGCACCGATACACTCCCTCCCCGCCTCGACCCCAAAAATGTCTTCGCGGGCTCCATCGAGGGGCGATACGTCCTCCGTACACACGAGAATAATGTCGAGGCGTGCATCGTTGCCCGCAACGTGTACGACGAGACACTTCAAGCCAAGGCCCTCCTGAGCGGTACGATATGCATCACGCTCAAAGCCGACACCTCGTTTCACCGGACAGTGGGCCTCAGCCCCGCCCTCCTCTCCCTCGGAAACTACGACAGCACCACCCAGATCCTTACCATTGACCCCGGCGCACCGATCCATCTCCGGTATGTCTGGGATTTTATCGATGACAGCAGCAGAGATGTGCGGCAGGCGGTATTTGTCTACGCCACAGACCCGTCGTGCGCGCTCAGAAAGATCTCGTCCGATGTGACGCTGACAATCGCAGGGAACCTGAAGGTGTTCGACCACACCGGGGTCATTCCTCTGGGACCAATCGATGTGACCTTCAGGCACGTGAGCCCGTTCGTCGACGGCCGCCTCTGCCCGACGATTGAAACGGACGGGCCGTGCGGACTGACCCAGTGAGGCTGATCGCGCTCGCCGCCTGGGTCGCCGCGTTGGCAGCGTACACTACGCCTTCAGCAGCGACTCCGCATGGCATCACGGGCATACTTCAGGGAAATGTGACCGACACGGAAAGACGCGAACCGCTCTCAGGCGTCAATGTTTTCATCATCTCCGCCAACCAGGGGGGCGTTACCGACAGCGCGGGATACTTTCAGATCAATGAGGTGCGCGGGGGCATTTATGACGTTCGATTCTCGCTCATCGGGTATAAGACCATCGTGATGAAAGGGGTCACCGTCCTGCCTGACCTGAGGAATACTCTCGATGCCCAGCTCGAGCCGACCCTCGTAGAGCTCCCTCCTGTGGAGGTGGAGGCCAAGCGTCCCCTGATCCAGAAGGATCAGGCGGCAACTGCCTTCTCGATCGGTGAGAAAAAGCTCGAGAAACTCCCCGTCTCCTCGGTGATGGAGGTGCTGACGCTCCAACCGGGCATCACATCCGAAGGCAACGTGAGAGGCGGCAGGTCCGACGAGGTGGTCTACCTTGTGGACGGAATCCCGGTTCAGGACGTCATCTCCGGCGGGCTGGGAGCAAACCTTCCGCGAAGTTCGATCACAGGCATGACAATCGTCTCAGGCGGATTTGAAGCCGAATACGGGAACGCCCTCTCAGGCATCGTCAACATCGTAACCCGCTCCGGGTCCAACACGCACACGGCAGGCCTGCGTATCGAGAAGGACAATGTGGTGCCCGACGGCTGGAGCACCCAGCACAACCGGCTGACCGAGGGCGAGCTCACCGCATCGGGGCCTCTGGTACAGGACCGTCTTTTCTATTTCACCTCGAACGAGTTTATCCTGACCGATACCCGCTGGTGGCAGGACATGCGGGAATTCTTTGCCTCGCCGATCTCAAAGGAGTTTTCAGGCCTCGGGAAAGTGGAGTATCTTCTCTCCACCGACACGCGCATCGGGATCCAAGGAATCTATTCGCTCCACCGGTGGAGGGATTACGAGTACAGCTGGCGGTACGACCTCAACGGCCTCCCGCCGGAGCGCCGGAACGCGTACCGCCTCGCCGCTACTCTATCACGTGCGGCCGCCAGCGGGCTTGCATACACGTTCAGTCTCAGCAGGTTTTACCTGGGGACGCATATCGGCGAGGATTCAAAGACCGGGCTCACGGTGAACCCGTATGAATACGATCTATTCCTCCGATATGTCATTTCAGGAACAAGAAACTGGTGGGCGGACACTCGCCAGATCGTGTACACGGCATCGGGCACGGTCACCGATGAAGCCGTGAAGTCGCATCTCTTCAAGGCCGGCTTCGAGGTCAACCGTTATATCGTATCCTCGGATCTTATCAAGTACGAACCGCAGCGGACGTACTTCGGCAAGCCCATCGTCGATGCGCCACTCCTCGACTACAGCAACACCTACAGGTATCTCCCATGGTCCGGAAGCGCGTTTCTGCAGGATAAGATTCAGCTCGACCGGGAAGGATCGAGCGCGAGTATCGGTCTGAGGTGGGATTTCCTCGACCCCACGGCCGATCGCCCGATCGTGGAATTCGTGCCCACGTCGCCGAATCAGTTTACCCAGCGTGTCACCGGTACTGCGAAGGCGCGGTTCAAGCAGGCCCTCAGTCCGCGGGTTTCGGTCGGGGCGCCGGTGAAGCCTGCGGGCTTTCTCTTCGTGAACTTTGGGGAGTATTTTCAGTTTCCGCTCTTCGATTACCTCTACTCAGGGATCACGCCGGTCCAGTTGCGCGAGGGGGCCCGGAATGTCCTGATAGGAAACCCCGACCTCGAGCCCGAGCGGACTATCTCATGGGAGATCGGCTACAAGCGGGAGTTCTCGGGGACTGTGGTGGGTTCGGTGACATATTTCCAGAAGAGCATCGAAAACCAGATTGACGCGAAAACGCTTGTGCCGTTCGACAGCAAGTTCTCAGGCGACTACGGATTTGCATCATACGTCAACAACGCCGAGGCGTTCGCGCGCGGCCTGGAGTTCGTGTTGAGCCGGGAAAACGACGAGCGGCTGTCGGGAAGCATTTCATACACCCTCATGTCGACAGAGGGCGTCAGCGAGTATGCCGACCAGAGGATCAATTTCGCTCAATGGGGATTTCCCGTCGCCCCGGTCACGTTTCCTCTCAGCTGGGATCAGCGGCATACCGTGAAGCTCGACGCCGAACCAAAGCTCCCCTTTGGACTCCGCGCGAATCTCATTGCCATCTACAGTTCCGCCAAACCCTACACCTACTTCCCAACCCGCGACGGCTTCACGCCGCTCTACCCGAACGCTCTCTTCGTACCGAACAACGGCCGAATGGAGGACGTGTTCACGGTCAATCTCAAACTCTCGAGGGAGTTCGGGGGGGACGGCAAGGGAGTCCTGACTGTCTATGCCGACGCGAGGAATCTCCTCAATAAGCGGAATGTGAAATGGATCGATTCGAATGGAAGGGTCGGCGGAGAACTCTCCGACCCCGGCGCGACGTTCGAGCCGCGCCGCGTGCGGCTGGGCGTGAAAGCGGAATTCTGAGGAAGTCTTGTTATATTTGTAGTACTCTTACGAACTATTCCGCACAAGCAGACCAGGATGAAGGGCCGAGGAGCATCGTTTAACCCCCCCAACAGGTTCGAATCATTGCATCTCGAGCCGCTCGATGACGAAATGGCCGAGGGCGGGGAGATAAGCCCGAAGACGTCGTTTTACGTCGATTCATCGAAATCGATCCTGGCGAAGAACGACAGTCCCGACCTCCCCTTTACTTACAGCCTTAACCCCTACCGCGGCTGCGAGCATGGCTGTATCTACTGCTATGCGAGGCCGAGCCACGAGTTCCTTGGGTTTTCCGCGGGGGTCGACTTTGAAACTAAAATCATGGTCAAGAACGACGCGCCGAAACTCCTCGCCGGGACGTTCAACCGCCCGTCGTGGGAACCGCAGATGGTGTGCATCTCGGGCAACACCGACTGCTACCAGCCGGCCGAGCGGCGATTGCGCATCACCAGGGGATGCCTCGAAGTATTCCTGCGGTACCGCAACCCTGTAGGGATCATAACGAAAAATGCCCTCATTACTCGCGATATCGACTTGCTCACGGAGCTTGCCCGGTTCGACCTCGTGGGGGCGACGATGTCGATCACAACGCTCGACCCCGATCTGGCAAGGCGCATGGAGCCGCGGACGTCGGCTCCTGAGCGGCGTCTCGAGACTATCGCAGCGCTCTCCTCAGCGGGGATTCCCGTCTCGGTGTTCGTTGCGCCCGTCATCCCAGGGATGACAGACGAGGAAATTCCGTCCATTCTCGCGAAGGCGGCGGCGTGCGGCGCCTCCTACGCATCGTACACCATCCTCAGGCTCCCGGGACCCGTTGAGCCGCTCTTCATCGAGTGGATTGAGCGGGAGTTTCCCGGAAAAGCATCGAAGGTGCTCAACAGAACGCGGGGTATGCGCGGCGGAAAGCTGAGCCAGAGCGATTTCGGGGTCCGTATGAAGGGAGAAGGCGAAACGGCGAGGGCGATCAAGCAGCTCTTCGATCTGAACTGCAGAAAACTTGGGCTCAATACGAAGCGATTCTTACCTTCAACCGCTCACTTCAGGCGGCAGCCGGAACATCAGACCGAGCTCTTCGGTTGACGTATCGCGCCTTGAAATTTGTAGCCGCGGGCTTTAGCCCGCGCGTTTCAGCGAACCCGAGACACTACCGGATGACAATCAGACATTGAAACGGAAGTAGACGACATCTCCGTCCTCCACGATGTAATCCCTCCCCTCGACGTGCAGAAGCCCCTTCTCCCTCACCGCCTGCTCTGATCCGAGGGAGGAAAGATCCGCGTACTTCATGACCTCCGCGCGGATAAACCCGCGTTCCATGTCTGAGTGAATCTCCCCCGCCGCCTGCGGGGCCGAGGTTTCTCTTCTAAGCGTCCAGGCGCGGACTTCCTTCGGACCGCATGTAAAGAAGGTAATCAGGTTCAGAAGCGCATACCCCTCGTGGATGACCTGATCGAGACCCGATTCCTTCACGCCAAGCTCGTTCAGCAGCTCCTCGCGTTCCGCGTACGGCATCGCGGCAATCTCCGCCTCAAGCTTCGTGCATGCGACGACGGTTCTGGCCCCCTCCTTCGACGCGATCTCCCGCACCGCCTGCACGTACCCGCCGGGAAGCGTCAAATGGTTTTCGTCGACGTTGGCGATGTACATGACAGGTTTTGCCGTGATGAGATGAAGCTCCCTCAGCCAGAGCGCTTCATCGGGATTCTCAGGACGCTCGTAGAGCGCGAGCCTACCTGTGAGGAGGTGACCGCGGATGCGGGCGTAGAAATCCGCTTCGGCCCGGATTTTCTTGTCGCCCCCCTTGCCCCGTTTTTCAGCGTCGGCGGCTTTCTTCTCGACCGTGTCGAGGTCCTTCAGGATCAGTTCGGTTTCCACGATCTCGATATCCCGCTGAGGATCGACGCTTCCTCCGACATGCGTCACGTTTTCATCCTCAAAGCAGCGGACGACATGGCAGATCGCGTCCACCTCCCTGATATGGCCGAGGAACTGGTTCCCGAGCCCTTCACCCTTGCTTGCTCCCTTGACGAGGCCGGCGATGTCGACGAACTCGATGGCGGTCGGGGTTACCTTCTGGGGATTGTAGATCTTCACGAGCGCGTCGAGCCGCTTGTCCGGGACCGCGACGACGCCCACGTTCGGATCGATCGTGCAGAAAGGATAGTTTTCCGCGGCAGCTCCGGCCGCGGTGATGGCATTAAACAGCGTGGACTTCCCGACGTTGGGAAGTCCAACGATTCCACAGTTGAAACCCATCAATTACAAAAATAGACAAAAACGGGGACGATTACAACGGTAGGCGCATGCTTCAGGCTGCGTGCCTCAGGTTAGAGTTACGCGACCTTCTGTTTTTCGGCGTGATTGGGCGCGGCTTGGTCGTGGATGGGAGAACCATCCGTGAGAAAGCGCCGCACACTTCTCAGCTGGTCGAGCTGGGCATGCATTTTTTCGATGTTATCCGCAACCATCCGCAGGAGCACCTCCCTGCGGGCCCTCGTGAGATCCGGGGCCTCGAGGTGATAGAGTGCGAGGCGAATGACGCTCAGCGGGTTATTGATTTCGTGTGTGATAAACGCGAGCGAATGGTTGGCGCTCGCCAGCCGGGTCTGGAGCGCGTCGAACTCTTTGGCCTTCTTCTTCATCTCCGCATGCCGCAGAGTACTCGTAAACGTCCATGAGAAGAGAGGCGTCTGCATGTCGGATGCGTTAAGAACGTCGTCGACGCCCGCGCGTTGATAATTCCTGGGGACGCCGGCTTCGCTGTTGCGTGTGAGCACCAGGATCGGACACAGGATGCCGCGAGTGCGGAAAGTCCTCGAATACTGAACGACCGTCGAAGGAGACACTTTCTCCCCGAAGACAATGGCGCTAATCTCGGCGCCCACCGCCCCGGCCGCCGGAGAATCCTTCCGGGGCTCGAGCAATGTGACCTCGAAGACTGGTGATTCGGGCATCACGGAGGATGCCTCTATCACCGTCTTGAAAAGAGCGGATGAATCGACGAGAAGAATTCGAATCGGTTGCATGAGGGAAGGTGGAAAAAAGTGTTAGTACGCGGGCGAAAGCGAATGATTCCTTACTTTGCCCTTTCCTTTGGTCTCCAGCATCTCCGCGAGCGCGCGGAGTATCTCGTCCATGTTCTTTCCTTTTTCCCAGATCTCGTCTGCGACGGTCCCTGCCAGGCGTTCCCGCGTCTCTTCGTCGAGATAGGCGGACATAACCACTACCTTCAGCAGGTTGTCTTTCTTGCGCGTCCGGAGGAGCTCCAGGACTTCAAAGCCGTCCACCTTCGGCATCTTGAGATCGAGGAGGATTACGCGCGGCCTGCGCTCTCCCATCAGGAGGAGCGCCTCATACCCGTCGTCCGTGGTAATGACGTCGGCGTTCGGGAAGCGCGTGCAGATCGCCTCCTTCATCAGGACGGTGTATGCCATGTCGTCGTCCACGATGAGGAATGTCGTCTGGCGGTCGTCGACAAACTGGAAGGGCACGTCGATCCGGGAGGTGACCAGGAACTGCTTCAGGTCGGCCGGCCACACCCGGTAATGCCCGCCGTACGTCTTGAAGGCTTTCAGGGCATCCCTGTAAATCCAGTTGAGAACCGTTTTCTTGCTCACTCTGCAAATCTTCGCCACAAGCCCCACATTCAGCGGCTTTCGGTACACTGCGGATGTCTTGAGCCCGTTCGGACTCTGTCGATATTCTACCATCTGTCCCCTTTGATATCCGATTTGAATAGCGTGCACGAAATATATGAGGAAATCGGCAGGGGGGGTGTGACAAATATCACCCAGGGTAGCGTCCGTCACGTGCCTCCCCTCTTAATGAAGGATTCTAGGCCGGAAATCGCCTCTCGGGGGTTGCGCCTTGGGAAACTGGGCGCCCCAAAATCAGAGATTCTTTATCACCTTGACCACCTTCCAGATGAGCATCACATCCCGCTTCCGTACAGTCATAGGTTCAAAACTCGTATTCAGGGGGATCAGATGGACGTGAGAATCGTCCATTTTGATCTTCTTAAGCACATCTTCATCGTTTACTCTGACAACGCAGATATCCCCGCTGTGCACCTCCTGTTGGGGGCTCACCACGACGATATCCCCATCTTCAATTTTAGGGGACATGCTGTTTCCCTTCACGATGAGGGCAAAGGCGCTCCGGTCCTTAATATTGTCGACCGTCACATAGCGCTCGACGTGGTCAGGATGGAAAAGTGCCGCTGCCTTGCCCGCCGGAACAGAGGATAGGACTGGAATTTCGACCAAGGTCACCCTCCGGAGGGACTTGTCCCTGTTAAGAGGGATAATGTTTCCGGAAGAGCCCGCGGTTCCGTAGATATCCCCCTCGCCTGTCAGGAGCCACTCGGGGCGCACCCCCGTCTGCTTTGCCAGGCGCATCAGGTAGTTGCTGTCCGGCACCTGCTCCCCCTTTTCCCACCGCTGCAGGGTCCGGGCTGCCACGTCGATCTTCGAGGCAAGCGTCTGCTGGTCGAGTTCCTTGTTTTCACGGGCCGTGCGGACCCGTTCGCCGATCGAGGTTTTCATAGGTCAGTTTTGTCGATTCGAAGATTTCTTACGACATATTTGTCATCACCGCAAATATAGCACATTTGCAGTGCGATGTCAAGGGGTTGTTCATCCCGAACCCCTCATCTTAACGGTAGTCCACAAATGCCTGTAACTTACGAAGGGATCGGATGATCCACCAAAAATAGCAACCGTTAACTGATACGCTTCTCTAAAAACGGCTGATATCCCTCCCGAAGACCTGCGTCTTCAGCCAGTCGAACAGGACGAGGACCTTGTTCTTGAGGCTCACTAGCTTCGTGAGATAGACAGAGCGCCAGAAGAGCCACGTCGCATACCCATGTGCGCGCACCGACGGCAAGTCGGCGAGAGCACGATTGTCTCCGATGTAGGCGAGCATGCCGAATTGACGCTCCTTGAAGGGGCTCACGCCACGCCCCCGGGCCCTTGCGTTCAGGGCGCGCGCGAGATAATGCCCTTCCTGCTGAGCCATCTGTGCGGTGGCCGGTATGTCCTTATCTTCAAACGTGGCGCAATCGCCGGCGGCATAGATCGCGGTCTGCCCTTCCACCCTCAGGAAGCGGTCGATAATAATTCTTCCGTTTGGGTCTTTTTTGAAAGGAAGAGACTTTACAAGCGGGGCTGTTCCGTTGCCGGTCGACCAGACCAGGAGACCATAGGCGAGCGTCTCTCCATCTTTAAGATGCACCCGATCTCGTTCGACCTTTATCACGGCAGAGCCTGTCCGAACCTCGATGCGCTGGCGGCGAAAATGTGTTAGGGTGTAGGAGCTCAGAGCCGCGTCAAACGTGCTCAGGATCTGGTCCCCCGCCTCAAGAAGAGTTATCCGGGCCTCATCGATCAGGTGGGGAAACGCCGATTTCAGGTCCTCTACGAGGAAGTCATGCATTTCTGCCGCAAACTCAACTCCCGTCGGGCCTCCCCCGACGACGATGAAGTGGAGAAGACGGCGTTTCTCATCCGCCGGTATCTCAGGCATGCTGGCCTGTTCAAGACAGTCGATAATCCTCTGCCGGATAAGACGCGCATCGGAAAGTTCCTTCAGAACGTGGGCGTATTCCTCCACTCCCGGAACCTTGTACGTATTGACCGTGGCGCCGACCCCGATGAAGAGTGTATCGAATCTGGTGGTGAACATGCCGCCGTCGAGCGAGCCCCTGCACCGGATCGTCCTTTGAACAGGATCGATCTCCTCGCACGATGCCTGGTAAAAAGTGATCTCCTTCTTCGAGCTCCGAATGGGCTCGATAATGCTTCGAAACTCGATTGTGCCTACAGTTGTGCTCGGGAGGAGCGGCGTGAAGAGGAAGTGATTGCGCGGACTGATCAGAACGATGTCATACAGCGCTGTATCAATCCGCTTGAGGAGACTGAATGAGGCAAATCCGGAACCGAGGATCGTGAGGTTGGAGCCGGACACGTGCGGCCGCCCCGGAGGTTACTTCTGTATCCCGCGCTTCTTGAGCTCTTCGCGAATAATAGTAACCGCTTCGCCGCGGCTGATCTGGAGCCGGGAGCCCGATTCGGCAACGGCATCCTCCAGCGATCCCACACCCGAAGAGAGCCACCGCCAGATGTGATACCCCAGCCGGTTTCTGTCGTTGGGCTCCTCTGTCGGAATCGATTCGACGCTCGAATAAGCAACTTTCTCAAGCGCCTCAGGAGGGGAAGGATCAACGGGAGGTGGTGGTTTGGTAGTCATAGGTGGAAGTGAATATACATAATTTCGCGGTGAATTGGGGCGGTGGCGGCTGAGGCGCGACTCTCTGGTTCGGCGTCCAATCTGTCCAGCCAAGGCGGTAGCCGCGGGCTTCAGCCCGCGCAACACGATTCCGAATCATAACCGAAATGTCTCTTTGTAGGCGCCGGCTTTAGCCGGCGTCGGTTCAACCGTTCTTCAGAACAGGCCGGCTCCTGATTATTCCGCAAGCGTGAACGGCACTGAGACTCTCAACACGAAATCGCGCCCCGGGTTCAAGGCATAATCTTTGTACCGGCTCAGATGATCAAAGTACGCTTTGTCGAAGAGGTTATTTACTGAGAAATCCACGAGTAACCGTCCCGCCGGCAGGGCAAATTCTCCCCCCGCTCCAACATTGAACAACGTGTATCCGCCCGTTGGGTCTTCAAACGCGTCCACCCGATTCTGGTCCAGGACAATCTGCGCGCCGAGAGAGAGGTAGGGGTTGAGAAGCGCCCCCGCTGAGGCCTCTGTCAGGCGTATTCCGGCTTTGAACCGGTTTGCCGGCACGATCGGAAGCCATGTATCGGTCTCCTCATTCCTCGCGTACACCAGATCGAATCCGCCGTGACAAATGATATTGTCGCTCACGGCGCCCTGAAGTCTGATTTCCATTCCACTCAACGTGGCGTTTGCCTGGCGCTGCTGGTATTTTTCGAAGCCGGTCGCGGAATCAATCACTCCGGTCGGGCTCAGGAAAATATACCGGTTAATCCTGTTCCGATAGAGCGATACTTCTGCCACTACCCGCGGAGAGACGTATCGGCCCGATAGGTCGAGATTGAACGACTCCTCGGGAGACAGATCCGGATCTCCCACCTTGAAACGGACACTCCCTTCGTCCGCGCCGTTGATATACAATTCCTCGGCGATCGGCGATCGCCAACCCCGCCCCACGTTCAAGGACGCCGAGGCCTGCTCTGAAGCATGCCAGACGATGCCTGCCGTCCCCGTCACCGCATTGAATGTCTTCGACTGTGCGCCGATGCCAAGGTCGCCATTTTCATCCACATCCAGTTTTCGCGAGTCGAAGCGGATACCTCCCGCGAGACTTACCTCCGGCAACCGGTACTGCTCGAAAACATAGCCGGCGTAATTGTTCTGCGTGAATCCCGGGATGAGCGGCATCAGCCCGAGGGTCTCGTTCTTCTGAGTCATCACCGAAGCGCCGATCGTACCCGAGAGACCCCCCACTCCACCGTGCTCCAGCCGCGCGTCAACGGTGTACGTCCGGAGCCTCAGGCGGATGGCAGCGGAATCTTCAATATCGATGATGCCGGAATCGTCGTACTCCGCCCTCTCGCTCCTCTGGTATGTGCCTCGAATCCCCAGGCGTAGCGTGGAAAGCGGACCGTCGTACGAGAGGTTGACCTTGTCGTGCGTAATTTTTTGTGCGGGAGAAGGCGGCTCGCCGCCGGGCTCGGGAGATATGTGAAATTCCTGTCCGAAATGCGAGTACTCGGCTTTCACCTCTCCCCACTCCTGCTTCACCCCGAGGAGTCCGCTTCCGTTCAATTCGCGTTCCCAACTGTTGGGAAGGGTGCCCAGAGGCGTGGAGATGTCGTTAGTGTTCCGGTAATCGGCCTGGCCTTTATACTCGACAGCGTCGGATGTACCATACAGGGCAAGAGCTCCCGCCCCCTGGCTGTTGTTGGAGAATCCGTTCAGGAGAAGCTGGCCCCCCAAATGCACCGGGGCAATGCTGAGGGAAGCGGGCTCAGTTCTGATGAAGTTTACGACCCCGCCCAAAGCGTCTGAACCGAAGAGCACGCTGTTGGGTCCCCTGAGGACTTCAATGCGGTCGATATCAAGTGCATCGACCTCGGGGCTCTGCTCATCATCCCATTGCTGGCTCTCGTGCCGAATCCCGTCCTCTGCCACTACGACCCTCTGTCCCGTTAAGCCCCGTATGACAGGTTTCATGCTCACCGGACCGCGGGAGAAGGTGGATACTCCGGGTAGATCCTCGATAGAATTCATCACGCTCTGGCCGCGGTCTCTCATCAACTCCCTGTTCTCAGCGGTGGCCACCGGCTGCGGCGAATCGTTGATGCTAACCGGTTGAGGTTGCGCGGTGACCGTCACTGCGGGAAGTTCGAGCGGGGTTGCGTGGAGGGTGGCATCGGCCGTGGCATCCGACGAGCCCGCCTCGACGGTTTTTGTTTCTACCGAGTACCCGATGATGTGGAATTCAACGAGGTACGTTCCCCGGGGGATCGGGGTGATCGAGTATTTACCCTGGGCATTTGTAGGCGCGTGGAATCCTGTGCCTGTCAAAAGCACATTGACGTTCGCGAGAGGGGCCCCCTGATCATCTGTAACGGTTCCGGAAACGCTTTGGGCTCGTGCCGGCATGCTAATGAGAAGAACGGCAAACCACGCGAAAATAACGGCTCTGATGGAGTCGGACAAATTCCTCATGTTTTGATTCCTTCCAGGAGAATGTGATGGAACATGCGAGCAAACAATGATACTGCCGCAGGTGTAGCCGCGGGCTTTAGCCCGCGCTCATTTACTCAGGCTGACTGGAAGGAAATCGGAGGAGATTTGTCCCGAACGGGATTGAGCGGGGATGGATCGACGAGGATTGTCCGCACTGGTTGCGGACACACTCCGAGGAGAAGTGTCGGAGAAACGGCGTTGAAAACGAATGCCTTGGGCGCATTGTCCTTATCAAACGTCTCCCAGTTGAGGGAGAGCGTTGTGAATCCCGGCACACTGCTTTGTGCCGGGTGGAACTCCTCAAACTCCTGCCGGAATAACTCCGTCCGGAACCCAAAGTATGTAAGCGCTACGAGGACCGCGACAACACGGTACGAAGGGCTCAGCGCCCTCATGATTCCAGCACTGCCGCGGGTCCCTGCAATTCCGGCAGGCGCAGGCTTCAACTTCGCGCCTTCAGATCGGTAGGCGCAGGCTTTAGCCTGCGTGCCCTCCAATAGGTGGTCGCGCGCTCTTGCCCCGGTCACCGCGGCCTGGCCATTGCGGTTTCGGGATGATACTGTCCGCCCGGAAATACTCTCAGGAAGTATTTCCCCGATTCGTCCTGCTCGGCGAGTAGTGTCATGTCGCGGTCACTCCGCGCGGCCTCGGTGAGCCGCGTGATCTGATCGAGAAGCATCGAGGTCATCTGAACCCCCACGAATCTTGCCTTCCCCGTACCATACGAGCTGTTCATGACGGGAATGAACATGTTTTCAGTGGAGTTCATATCTCCGGTCCCTGTCATGTTGCTGGCAAACTGAAAGATCCTCGGGTTCGGCGCAATTCCGCCGACGATCGTCCCTTCCCACCGGAACGGGGTTGCACCGGCGAGAAAATCGCCTGTTACCGTAGAGGCGAGAACCGGCTCAAGCGGAATACGGTGCACCTGCAGAGGTTCATCCGCGGATCGGTCATCATCACCCGCAATGGAGCTATCCTGCAGTTCACCCTTCCCGAGTTTGAGGTGGGACAGCGGTTCCTGGACGATCCTCGCAACCTCCTTGCGGGAAGCGGTTGAACCGAACCTGCGCATGAAGTCCCCTCCACGGCCTTCGAGCGAAGAAATCGTCGAGCCCGCCGCGGATGGCTCCTTCAGATTCACCCAGTCGCCAACTCGTATGACCACCGTGTCGTGTTTGATCTCGCGGCTGTTGAAAGAAAGAATCCGGTACTCCTCCTCCGGTGGCGGAAAGAGGAGAGGGTGCTTCGAATCGAGGCGCAGGACCCTCGGAGAAACTAGTCCAAATGCATTGTTCACCTGCTTCGAAATCCGCTGACCCGTCACATCCATGGCGCGGTTCATGGCGGCTATGAACCGGGAGGAGCGATCGGCGTCTCGCAGGAGACGATCCGACAGTTCCACGTTAAGCCAGTGTCCGAAACCCACGCTGTCGTTCGAAAATGTCCCCTGGCGGTTTCCTCCCCCCGAGAGCCGGGCATAGCCCGAATCGTACATCGCCAGCGAACACGACACCCTGGAGCTCCGGAGCGTGTCGCGGACTGAAAGGCTGATCTGAGATATTCCCCACTGTTCATCGGTAGTCCGTCCGTTGCTTACTACCACGTCTGTGGCAACGATGGGGCGGGGGAAGGAGCGGGAGGTGAAGGTGTGCAAAGACAGGCTCACGTGAATCAGGTCGGTGAGCATTTCATGCCACTGCTGGAACAATGTTTCGTTCAGCCGCCCGATGTCGTCGTCGGTAGACAATGGAGGTCCGTCGGAGCCGGCAATCATCAGCCATTCGGCCCCCAGCTGCTGGAAGAGCTCCGCGCCGAAGCGCGCCGAACGCTCGTCGCGCACGGGGTGGGGGACCTGGATATACAACCGTTTCGTCTGATTCCTGTTGTACACAAACGTTCCCCATCCAAGCCTGATCGGCTCGTTCTCCCGGATCACGTCGTACGCGACAGAGTTCCTCCAATCGGGGATTTGAACCAGCGCGTAATTGTATCGCGCGAGTATTCTACGGCAGCTGTCGAGCGAGTGCGCCTGGAAAAATGTGAACGCCCGCCTCCACTCACTCAGGTCGCTCGCGGTCGCGGGAGCGGGCTGAGCGCGCCCCGATAGAGCGCGCTTCGCGATGTTCTCTGCCATCGCCGGAAAATCGACGGGGACTCTGGCCTGTGGACGGCACTCCTGGCCGCGGATTGCGAACAGAGCCACGAATAGGAGACACGACCGCCTGATTACCCGAATCAGCGGGTGCATAAACGCGATGAGAGAGATGATTAAGTTTTGGTCCCTCGGAGGAGGCAGGTGAAGCGGGGTACCTGCCGGTTATATGGTAGGCCAATAAACGATGAAAGTCAAACCACTTTTACCGATTTGCTTGTCTTGATTCACCAACGTTTATGACCGATTTTTTGGACAAATCCGCTTGAAATCCATCAAATTTGACGCCCATGAGCAAGGTTTCCAGTGGCATGTCCTTTGTATCACACCCTTGCGATGGGTTTATCTACATATGGTAAGGAAAATGCCATGAGACGAATACTAGTGTTAGCGCTGGCCCTTGCGGCCTTTAGTGGGGTCTCCAGAACGGAACCTCTCTACGACGGTTACGGCACTCATGCCAGTTTTGGAGTGTTTTACTCGTCACTCGGGCGACATGGCGAGTGGATTCAATTCAACTCAGGATACGCATGGAGGCCGTACTATGTCTCCCATGGTTGGCGTCCGTACCTTTACGGGCGCTGGATCTGGAGTGATTATGGTTGGTACTGGGCGTCTGACGAGCCTTATGGATGGGCCGTGTATCACTATGGGCGCTGGTACTATGACGATTACTACGGCTGGGTCTGGATTCCCGGAGATGTCTGGGGTCCGTCGTGGGTCGAATGGCGCTACGACGATGATTACATCGGGTGGGCGCCGCTTTCTCCCTACGCGACTTTCGACTTGAGCGTAGGAGTCAACTACTACGGCGGATGGTCGGCGCCGTACACGTACTGGAATTTCGTGCCGTGCAGGAGCTTTGTCGGTGTGCGGGTTGCCGACTATGTGCAGCCGATCGACAGGACCCGTAGAATATTCGGGAATACACGGTCGGTCGTCAACATTGGAATCGACAACAATCGCGTCGTCAACCGCGGAGTAGACGTCGGCTTCGTCGAACGCCGCGGCAACGTACGGGTCGACAGGGCCGACGTCGTCACGAGCGACCGGGGTGCGGGGGAGCGGCTTGTGAGAGACGGCAACCGGCAGCGCGTTGAAGTGTTCCGCCCGAGGCTCGATCCCCAGGTTCGAAACGAGTTTGCGCGGCCGGATAACGCCATACGCTCGGAACATCCGTTCTCGTTTGAGAGACCGGCCGACAGATCAGGCGACAGACCAGCCGACAGATCGGGCGACAGGGCCATCGAGCGGCAGGGCGATCGAAGGAATGACAACGGATTCAGCCGGCCCGACCGGGCCCCTGATCCCCGCAGGGATACGAGAATTCAGCGCGGAGCGGCCCCTGAACGCAGGATGGATTCGCCGAGGCCTCCCGATAGGGAAGTCTCCCGGGAGCGGCAGATAAGGGAAGCCCCACGTCCCGAGATGAACAGGCCGCAGCGTGAGGTTCAGCAGCAGGCCCCTCGTTACCAGGAACGCCGGGCGCCGGCTGTGCGACAGGCGCCGGAGAGAATGGCGCCGCGACGCGAACCTCCGAGGGAACGCTCGCGCGATCGCCGCGACGAACCCCCTCGCGACCGGAGGCGGTAACAGATGTGGAAGTGTGGCACAAAAGGGCAATCCCCAAAATGGATTGCCCTTTTGTTTTTCGCTTGGTGGCCACCGGCTGTAGGCGCCGGCTTTATCAGATGGCTCACCCCTCCGATCGCGCTCTTCACGGTTGTAGCCGCGGGCTTCAGCCCGCGCAAGCGTTCGCTCCGGGGATACGGAGAACTGGTGTCACGGTCCATACCGTGACACCAGCCGGGATCTGCTCTGCCTCCGTTCGTTCCGCCGCTCCGCGGCGGAACGCGGCTTTGGGGGCACTCCGCGCCCCCAGTGTAGCCGCCGGCTTTAGCCGGCGCAGGCTATAAGGATTTCCCTTTATTCACAGACTGAGCCAATAGCTTACCTTCAACAGCAGCACATTCGAGGGAGGCGATTCGAATGTGGCGTCGATGTTGTTGGCAAACGTCGATGAGTAATCGCCGAGCGTACCATTGCGCGCCTGAGACCAAACGAGAAAGAGCGTGCTACCCGGCAGATACTCCCAGCGCAGGACAATGTTCGTGTTAAAGAACTGCCTGTTGAAGTCGGGATTGCGGTCGTAATGATCCGGAGCAACAAAATCCGACGTCCCCACAAGCTGGCGGAAATTCTCGTAGTGCCCCTTTGCCATGAATAGCTGGGCGTACACCTGCAGGGTCAGATCTCTCGTAAAGGTGACCGTCCCGCGCAGCGTGAAATTCACCTGGTTGGTACTTCGGTCCGAGAAGATACTCCGTGTCGCCCCCGAGACAAGGATCGTGTCTGCCCAGGCTTCCAGTCTGTCGATCCGGTCGAGGGCCGTCGCGAAATCCCACTCCATCCAGGAGAGCGGCTTGAGATTCACCCCGACCTGAATCGCCTCCTCCCGCTTGAGCTTTTCATCCCAGGCATAGGCCTGGTTGAGCGTTACGATAATGCTGCTGCGTTGGTCCGATGTGAGATTGAGGCCGACGTCGTACGCATTCGGTTTTCGGTACAGCCCGTTCCCCCTCGTCTCACGATGGTCGTAAAGACCGAGTCCGATGTCGGTAAAGATTCCAGTCCCCCAGTAGTTCCAGAAGAGCTGGTCGGATCCGAGATGGATCTGGCGAAAGATATTAGCGCCTTCGAAGGTATGCCGTTGGTGGTAGAAGAGGCCGATATTGTAAGCCCGCACTACCTCTGCAGGAACGTCTTCCTTATAGGTAAGCGTCCCGATCGCACCGATGTCGTCCGGGCTCCGGAAAAACCCCACATCGTTAATGTTGTAGTGGATCGACGTGAAGTCTGTCGAAAGGGACCAGAGCCAGTGGCGGCCGGCAATTCTCGCGAATTGCATTTTTCCAGCCGAGCCCGTATTGCGCTGATCATTCGGGCCGGGCGTGCTGGAGAAGGCGAGAAACCCTCCCAGCGTGTATGTGTTTTTCCCAAGCGCGAGATTCCAGTCATATCCATTGGTGAACGCAGGCGCTCGCTCCTGCTTCGCCACGGATGTGATGATCATCCCTACGTTGGAGTTATCGAGCACGTCCTGCTTCAGGCGGACGACGCTGTAGTTTGCAAACGGCTCGAGAAGGGGCTCCGAGCGGTTTCCATTCAAATCGATGACGACGGCCCTCTCTTCCTTCGTGAATGCCTGAAGAGCCCCAACGGAGAGTCCCCCATTCGTCTTGCCGGTGAGTTTCGCCGCGCCGAGAATCGTCGCCTGCTCGGGAAGGTCGTCAATCCGTCCTCCCGCCGGCACCGGAACTTCATCGGGCGAGATCCCCCGCCCGATCCTTCTGGAATAGAACAACCCCGGGCCCGCCGCATCCCCAAACGTCGTGAAGTGAACGATCTGGGTTCCCTCGATGAAGAACGGCCGTTTTTCCGGATAGAATGTTTCTACTGTCGAGAGGTTCAGGACTGCCGGATCGGCTTCGACCTGTCCGAAGTCGGGATTGAATGTCGCGTCGATTGTGAAATTGCTCGAGAGGCCGTACTTGAGGTCGAGCCCCGCATCGCCGAGCGTCTCCTGCCGTCGGTCGCGATAACTCGCCGCGGGATCATACCGCTGCTTCCCCGTCACAAACGGGAGAAACTCAAGCTGACGGGGATCGGGAAGGCCTCGCAATCCCCGGAGGTGGCCGTAACGGGAAATAAAGCCGCTCTCACTTTTGGGCGTGAACGCCCAGCGTTCATCCTCCTGCTTTCGGCTGATATGGCGGAGGAAATTGATGCCCCACACATTTTCTGAGGAATCTCCGAGTCCCGTTCTGTAGCGGAGCGACCGGAGAGGGATCTTTATCTCAGCACACCACCCCTCATCCGTTCTGCGGGTCTCCAGGTACCAAACCGGATCCCATGAATCGTCTTCATGGTTAGCATCGTCATACTGGAACTTATCGATCTTCACGCCGGCGGCGTTGAAGGTGAATTCCGCCCCCGTCTGATGATCGTGATAGGAATCGATCCGGATCGAGGCCTCGTCCGCTTCGATCTCGTTATCCCGCCGTGTGAGCCGCGCGACGATCTTGTCGGCCTCCCTGTCGTAAAACATGCATCCGAAATAGAGCGCTTCGTCGTCGTACAAGACTCGGATTTCCGATCGTTCGGAGGCGGGTTTTCCTTCTTCGGGATCGCGCTGAATAAAGTCCGACGCGGGTTGGGCCGTCTGCCAGACGGGGTCGTCGAGCACGCCGTCGATTCGCGGTGGAGTGGTAACGCGGACAGCCTGCACGCTTCGGGGGTTGTCACCCGAAACGGCAAGTCCGGAGTAAAAGAAACAGATTATCGGAAGGGCGAGAAGGGCTCTCTTCAAGCTGCTGGCGCTATGTGCGGAGCGTAGGGCCTACTTCAGGAGCCCGACGTTTTCTGCAAGGAGCAATTCGATCTGCGCGGTGAGCTCATCCTCCATCTGCGGGCCCATGAATCCCACGCTCTTAAAGGCAATGTTCCCTCTCTTGTCGATGAGGAATTTTGTGGGGATCCCATCCACTCCATATTTGTCTGTGACCTTTGTGCCCGAGATTTCATCCATCACTACCGGAAAGGTGTACTTGTTGTCCGCCAGGAACTTCTTCGCGTTCTCAACGGTCGACCGCAGATCGGGTGTGCGCTCCCACGTGTCCACCATCAGGAAGACGACGTTCTTATTCTCCCTGAACTTGTCATACACTTTTTGCATATAAGGGAATGATGCCTTACATGGACCGCACCAAGTGGCCCAGAAGTCTATGACGACGACCTTTCCTTTCAGGGAGGAGAGGGACACCGGCGTGCCCCCGAGATTCTTGAGCGTGAAATCGGCCGATGGTTGGCTGATCCTTCCCCGGGCAGCCTGCTTTTTCGCGGCCTCTGTGCGCGCCGCCCCGGCCTGAGTCAGCAGCGCGTTAAATTGCTCCTGCTTCAGCGCAGATAATGTTCCGAAATCGGACGACCCTGATTCTCTCTGGGCATACGCTAGTTTAAACTTTTCCATCATGACATCGCTTGTTTTCCCCTCCTTATAGCAAGCTATGCCAACCTCGCACGCTTTTTCGTACCGCTTGTTCTGTATGAGACAATCCATGTAGCGCGTTGCGATTTCGGGATCACGTCCATTCGTCAATCTATAGGCATCAGCCTGATTCCGTTCCGCCTCCTCGCTCCTGCCGAGGCGGAGCAAGCCGTCGGCATACGTGTCGAGAACCATACCTCTCTTGTAAGCGTTGTCCTGTTCCCAATCACCGATTGTTTCGTAGAACCGCTTCTCATCCTCATTGATCTTCTCGCTCAGGTCAACCCCTTTCTTCGCCCAGCCTGCCGCTTTTTCCAACACCTCCCCTTTCTCGATCAGATTCCAGGCGAAGTCGTTGTACCATTGCCATGAGGGATCGTCAATTTTCGAAAGAATATCGGCGGCCTGATCATAATCCTTTGACGCAACGCAGGCATTGAAACAGCCCAGCATCTTCATCCGGGTGTCCTGCTTGTCAAGATCCTGGTGTGCCTGAAGAAACTCCTTCATCGCCGCCAGGCGCTTGACAGGATCCTTTTCATCATATATATGGCTCCACCTCGAATCCCGGGCGAACCTGCCGGAGGGATTTTTTTCTATGGTCGACCGTTCCAGGTCGAGGGCGCGATTGGTGTCCCCTGCGACCTTATACCACCTCATGATCATCGGAACGGCGTCTTCATGTGCCGCGGCCGCTTTGGCGAACGACTCAAGCACCCCTTTCATTTTCTCCTTTCCGGCCGGCGATTGGTCTTCACGAATCATCACTCCGAGAAGGTCGTCCCACACCCTCCAGTTTTGGGGATACAATTCCTTTTCCTCATCAATTTCTGCCCGGGCGGCGGCAAAGTCTTTTGTTCTCTTGAAGGCATTGTAAGCGCCGTGGCTGAGGAGATAGGACCGCGCTTCGTGCGCCCCTATGACCGGCTTGCCGTCGTCGCCGTACACCATCGCCTCGGCACCATTTCCTCCGCCTTCGTCGGCTTTCGCGGTAGATACGAACCGAAACACCATGAACGCACTGTTCTTGTCGGAGAGCTGAAACGCTGCTGTCCAAAGATCCCCGCTCTTCCTCATCGGAGTATGGACGAAGAGCGCTTCTTCCGAATACCGAAACACAAGAGTATGCAATTCCATTGAATTGACCCCGGAGAGGGCGGCGCCGGGAGAGTTCGAGTTGTAGGTCACGGTGATCGTGTTACCGACTTTGGGGTGGTCGGGGGAGACGGTCGTAAGGCTGTTATCCGACAGGGCCTGCGCGACTACGCAGCAGAGAAGGAGCAGGAATAAGAGTAGAGATTTCATGGGCGCTCCGCGTGCAATTATGGGGATCTTGCAGATGGGGGGAACATACAAAAATCAGGCCCCGGAAACAAAAACTGTCCGCACCGGCAGTAAACTGGTGTCACGGTCCATACCGTGACACCAGCCGGGAAGTCGAACAAAACTCGTCTTTGTGCCCTCCGCCCGCTCTGCGCTACCCGAATATTACCTCTGCCTCAGAATCTCCACCAATGCTGACCGTGCGCGCCCGCTCCCGATGCTGCCGAGGTAGTACACCGCCTCGCGGCGGAGATCGTACTTTTCATCTGTCTGCGCTATCTTTGCGAGAAAATCCACCGCCCTGTCGTTTCCCACCTCTGCGATCGAGTAGAAGATATTTTCGCGCTGGTCCGCCCTGCTCTCGGGGATCGCATAAAATAGCTCGATCAATGTCTCGACGGACCGGTTCTTGTCCTTCGTCAGCATCCCGATATAATCAATCGCCGAGTTCTGGACCTCCTGGCCGGTATCGCCCTTCGCAACCTCCAGGAAGACGGGAAGAGGATCAAACTTCTTGAAATCAACCAGTTGTTCCATGGCAGCGGTCCGGAGCCGGCTCTTCTTCGACCGGTCTAGGACGATTTCCCTCAACGCCCGGAACGATGCCGAGTCCTCATTTTCAGAGCCGAGCGCCTCGAGGGCTTCCAGCTTCAATCTTGTCTCCTCGTCGAGATCCTCATCGGACCGGAAGAACCCCGGCGCAAGCGTCGCTCGAGGCGCGCGCGCGGAGCTGGGGAGCCTGATCGCGCGCAGTGTTCTTCCTTGTTCTTCCATCGCGCGGCTGAGGCTTCTTGCCGCAGCGCCCTTTCCAAAGGAATAGGAGTAGCCGCGCATCGCCTTGCCGTGGACCATCCTGTTGAGTGTGCGCACGACCGTGCTTTCGGAGCTTTGGACAAACCCGCGTCCGTGGAGGTCGGCCGAATCGAGGAGGTACAAATGGCCGCCCCCGTTTGCGACGATCGATGTGGAGCCGGGCTCAATGATCGGAACCGGCACAGCCGTAGACTTGCCGCCCCGTGCGTAGGGAACCGGCACAGGGGTCGTTGTCAGTCCCGAGAGGTCGGCAATCGCATCGTTATAATACTTGCTCGAGGGTCGGCGATCGATGAATTTCGCATATGCCGTTACGGCCTTCTTGCGGTCGATGTGCATCAGCGCGTACGCAGACCAATACTCTGCGTCATCCAGGTATGTACTCGTGGGATACGACTTCGTCATTTCAGCGAGTTTTTTTCTCGCATCCTCCCACCGCTCATCAAGGATGAGATCGTAGCCTTCCTTATAAAGCTTGTACCCCGGATCGTCCTTTTTACCGGCCGATTTCTTCCCACCGGAGGGATCGAAAGGGTCGGGGGCGGAGAGCTCCGCTGAGATGGCATACGCCTGGGGCGCGCGGCTTCTCGCGATCTGCCCGACCGACGGCGCCGAAAGCGACCAGATTGCGACGAGAGATACAGCTGTTCCAGTCAATGTTCTCATAGTTATTCAGTCAGTATGTGTCACGAACGGGTACGTATCGCGTTGAATCGCACATGGCTTCTGCCATGCGGATTTTGAAGAGAAGATTCTCCCGGTGGATTCCGCTGCGGATCATCTCGACATTCGGCAACCCCTCCTGCTCCTTCATGTTAGCGAGGCTGATCAGAATCTTTTGCAGATCATCGATAAGTTTCGCGGAGCGGATATCGAGCGGCTGGCTCTTGAGATAACGGGCATCTTCCAACAGGTCCTGCGAGACTCTCGACTCTTTGCTCAGGTCGATCGGTTGATCGTCTTCCGCGTCGAGGTGAGCGATGCCAACAAGAAGCACTTTTGATTTTCGGAGGTAGTCGCCCATGCGGTAGTCCGCGGGAACGGCATGGACGGGCTCAGGTTCAAGCCCGGAGGCGATCTCCCGCGGGGCCGGGCTTCCGGTAAAGAATCGAGAAAGCACCAGGGCAAGCGCAACAGCGGCGAGGACCCCGCCGGCAAGAACGATCGGCCGGGGACGAAGCGTGAACACCGCAACGATCTTCTCCCAAACCCGGAGGGGTGGACGCCTCCCCGGAGAATTCGCCAGATTGATTCTCCGCTCCACCGCGGCCGCGAAGCCATTCCAGAATTCTGCCGGCCTTGTGTCGCTCGCGCTTGAAACATGTCTCGACGTCATCGCCACGACCGGACGAATTTCTTCCAGATCGGCGGCGCAGCGCTTGCACGAAGCAAGGTGGCCGGCGATACGCTCCATTTCATCCGGAGCCAGCTCTCCCCTCACATACTCATAGAGCGCCGATCTTACAGATGAATGCTTCATGATTATCCTTCGACCTTTAAGAAATCCAACATCGTCTTCATTTTTCGCAAGCCCCTGTGCAGGTGCGTTTTCACTGTCCCTTCAGAGCAGTTGAGGATTGACCCCACCTGCCTGGTGGACAGGCCGTTCATGTGTCTGAGAATCACAACGGCCCTCTGGAGCGTGGGGAGCCGGTGAAGCGCGCGTTCAAGATGCACGTGGAGATCGGGCTGGCTCATCGGATCCTCTGCGGACGGCTCGTTCGCGGCTCCGCCGCCTTCCCACTTTCCGGGTGCCTGCTGTTCCATTCGAAGTTCACGCCGTTCCCGTGTTTTCCTTTGCCGGAACCTGTTGATAGAGAGATTCATCACAATCCGGTAGAGCCAGGTCCCGAAACTCGCTTCGCGCCTGAATGAGCCGAGAGAATGATAGACGCGGACAAACGACTCCTGTGCGATGTCTTCAGCCTCCTCGTGGTCGCCGACGACTCCATAGGCAATATTATAGGCCTGCTTCATGTGGCGCTCGACGAGTAGACGGAATGCTTCGCGGCTTCCCTCCTGCGCATCGAGAATCAGTCGCCGCTCGTCATCGGCGGGCATCCAGGGGTCTCTTTATGTGATCTTCCTGAGGTTAGACCAGGCCGTCGGGGGCTCGGTTGACAGCCTTTTGATGGTTTTACGTGGAAAAGGGGTGGAGGTTAGCCCTCCCGGGGACGGATTCGCTCTCAAAGCGCTCGTTCCGCCGCTACGTGGCGGAATCCCGCTTTAAACTGGTGTCACGGTCCACACCGTGACACCAGCAGGATGGCCCATAAAGAAGTAGTGCAGCCCGCCTGGCGCGACCGCGTCACCGTACCGCATGACGCGACTGGGTGACGGAACCCGTAGGCGCCGGCTTCAGCCGGGGTTCACAGGCTCCACCAGTACGTCAGCTTGAGGAGAAGAACGTTGTCCATCGGGAGCTTGAATGCATCGCCCAGATTGTCTGAGAGGCTTCTATCATAGATGCCGTTGTCGCCGAACCGCGCCTGGGTCCAGACAAAGTAAAGTGTGCTCCCCGGAAGGTATTCCCAGCGGAAGACTACGTTGGCGTTGAGGACTTTCTCGTTGAAATCCGGATCCTGATAGTAGGCGCTGCTCAAAAAATCGTAGTCCGGCAATTCATCCGCCCCGGCCAGACGCTTGAAGTGCGAATATCCCCCCTTGGCAAGAAGGGCCTGCATGAAAAACTGGACGCTCATGCTCCGCGTGAATGTCACGGTTCCCCTGAGCGAGAGATCGTACTGATCGATGTCGCGGTCCGCGAAGAGGTTCACGCCATTATCGATGAACATGGGGCCTCCAGTCGAATTGTCCCGCACCCATGTCTCCTCGTTGCGGGTCTTCGAGAGTGTCAGGGCCGGATTGAATTCCATCCAGCTGTTCGGGCGCAGTGTGAGCTGGAACGCACCAGAGCCGGAGCTCAACCCGCGATCCGTGTGCTGGTACGTTCCGATCACCGTGGCAACAATGAATTGGCGGATATCGGAGTCGATTTTGAGAGAGACTCTGTTACCCTCCGAGCGATGATAGAGGCCGTTGATCCCCCGGTTGTCGTCGTCATATGCGGAAAAATCGTGTATGAGATCCAGGTCGAACTGCCAGAAGTTTCTCAGTTGCACGACCGGTTCGGTCTCGATAAGGTTGACTGTATGGATGCGGTCCCAATTCCAGCGGTACTGCCAGTCGAGATTCAGATAGTATCTCAGGAGCGGGGGCGCGGCGTTCTCATTTTTGTAGGTTATTTGTGTGATGCCTCCATGCTCGCGCGGCTGACTGTAAAACCCGAGATCGTTGATCCAGTAATTTCTGGTAGTAAAGTCGTACAGCGAGAGCACGAGGAGGTGTTCATCCTGGATTTTTCCCACCGCGATTTTCCCGGAGCCCCCGGTCACCCGATCGACGCCCGAGGCGGTCAGCGGCGAAACCGCGTCGGAGCCGGCGACGAACCCGTCGACGGCGTACGACTCGTCGCCGAGGCGGAGGTTCCAATCGACCCCGCCGCTCAGCACGGGGAGGTTCTGGTCCCTGAATGAACCGGTCGCCATGACTCCCGCGTACGAGTTTCCGGCAAATTCCTTCCGAAGCCGCAGAACATTGTACGAGGCCCTCGGCTCGAAAATCACCGGAGAGGTGGAGTGACCGGCCGAATCTTCCGCCACACCCTCTTCCTGATCGGTCGCCGCAGTCATGAACCCCACCGAGAGCCCGGCATCCGTCTTTCCCGTCACCTTGGCGGCGCCGAGTATGGTGGTTACCTGCGGAGTCTCCAAAAAGTAGTATCCGGGGGGAGGCGCGCTTGAGGGGAACGGACGCCTTCCGATGCGCCGCGAATAGAAAAGCCGCATCGTTTGGCTGTCAAACGTGTTGCCGAATGCAAAGATCTGTGATCCCTCCAGGAAAAAGGGGCGCTTCTCCGGATAGAAGGTCTCGAAAACCGTGAGGTTTAACACTGCCGCGTCGACTTCCACCTGGCCGAAGTCGGGGTTCAGCGCCATGTCGAGGGTAAAGTTGTTCGTCAAGCCGTATTTGAGATCGAGCCCTCCGGATCCCTTGAACTCTTTTCGCAGAGGAAACGGATCGGGTTGTGAGAGAAAATTTGTCTTTGAAACCTGATAGGGAAGAAACTCGAGATGAAGAGGAGGATGAATGTCGTGCAGACCCTCCAGGTGACCCATCCTAGAAACGGAGGAAATCACCCCTACGGGGGTCTCCTTCCGCGGAAGCATCACCCACTCATCCGTCTCACGCTTACGGGCAACGTACCTCCGGAAATTGATCCCCCAGACGTACCCGCTGTCCTGGGGGGCGAACCGGAGTGCGCTGAAGGGGATCTTGAACTCCGCCAACCATCCCTTACTCGTGATCTTCGCATCAAACTCCCAGACCGCATCCCATTCTGTGTCATACACGCGTCCGTCTTCCGACAGTACACCGTCGCTCTGCACTCCCGACACCGTTCCACTGAAGAGGAATGCCGTCGTATGGTCATGGTATGAATCAATGATAACCGATATGCGATCGGCCTGGCCGGTCCTGTCACGCCGCGTCAGTTGCTCGACGATCTCTTTGGGCGAAGAATCGTAACACATGATGCCTGCATACAGCGCGTGATCGTCGTAGAGTATTCTGACTGATGTATGCTCCGTCGGGAGCGCGCCTTCTTCGGGATCAAACTGCACAAAAGTTGAATCGGCTGGAGCTGAGCTCCACTGTTCATCATCGAGGAGTCCGTCGATGCGCGGAGGAGACGAGACGCGCACCGCCGTGATATGCTTGGGCGAGGTGCCTGCCGATAGAAATCCGATCGGAACGAGGCATGCAATGCCGAGGAGTACGGGGGCCCTTATCAACGGTCGAGGAACTCTGTGGGAAATTGCCGAACATAGGGTAAAGTCCCGAAAAAAGCAAACACTATTGCAACTGAGGGCGATTTTGGGGAAATTGGAAGCCGATGGAACAGGCGAACGGGATAAGGGGAGACGATCCGCGCACGATCCGGAAGATGTTCGACGCGATCGCGCCGACCTACGACCTCTTGAATCGGATGATGAGCCTCGGCCTGGATATGAAATGGCGTCGAGAGGCCGTCTCGTTCCTCGCGGAGAAGCGCGGGGGAAGGTTTCTCGATATCGCCGCCGGAAGCGGAGATGTCTCGCTCGAACTCCTCGCGCTCAATCCCTCCCGCATCGTGGCGACCGATTTCGCCCCGGAGATGCTCCGTGTGTTCAGGAAAAAGCTCGAAGAGCGCAGAGAACATGCGGCGATCCATCTCGTCCTCTGCGATGCGCTCCGGCTCCCGTTCAGGGATTCCTCGTTCGACGGAACGATTGTTTCATTCGGGATCAGAAATTTTGCGGATCGGGAGGAGGGGCTTCGGGAGATGTTGAGAGTTCTGGTCCCGGGGGGGTTATCGGTTGTTCTCGAGCTCTCGAAACCCAGGGGCGCCCTGGTGTCGGGCGCCTATAATCTGTACACCGGAATTGGAGTGCCGCTTCTCGGGAGAATTATTTCGCGTCACAATAATGCCTATCGGTACCTTCCCCGTTCTATCCGTGACTTTCCCGACAGGGAGGATTTTCTTTCGTCGATGGAGAGGGTAGGATTTGAGGAACCCCGTGCCCATCCCCTCACATTTGGCGCCGCCACAATCTACGTAGGCCGCAAACCCGTCCCCTAACCGGGGCGCCCCAGCCCGCGCATGATCGATCGCGCCCTAAAGGGCGCGGCTACAAAAGAACCAGACCCGTGCTGTTGTAGCCGCGGGCTTCAGCCCGCGCGTGCAGGTTCCTTCCGGTTACTGCTTCACAAAAAGCGCCACCGCCTCGATGTGGTCTGTGTGCGGGAACATGTCGACAGGCTGAACTTCTTTCAGAGAGTACCCCGCTTCTGCCAACTGCTTGGCATCCCTCGCCTGTGTCGAAGGATTGCAGCTGACGTAAACTATTTTTTCGGGTGAGAGTTTGGTGATCTGCGTAACCACCTTTGCATGCATCCCGCTCCGTGGAGGATCTGTAACAACCACCGTCGGGCGCGGATGCTCCCCGATCCAACGGCTGTCTTTTGTTAACCTGTCCTTAAGATCCCCCTGGAGAAAATAGCAATTCCCCACGCGGTTGAATTCGGCGTTCCGCGCGGCATCGGCGATTGCGCTTTCCACCAATTCGATTCCGACTACCCTTTCCGGGTAGGGCGATAAATAGATTGCGATCGCGCCTGTGCCGCAGTAGAGATCATAGACCACATCTCGCGGGCCGAGCGACGACAGCGTTCTGACCGTATCATACAACCGCTCGGCCTGGAGCGTGTTGGTCTGGAAAAACGAGTTCGCAGAGAGCCGGTAGGTGAAATCCCCCAGCTTTTCCATGATCGTGCCTGGTCCGTGATACACGATCTCCTTCTCGCCCCGCGCGACCATCGACTGGCGCGAAGTGATATTATTGACGATCGTTGTGATCTGAGGGAAGTGCTTGAGCAAAATGCCCGCCATGTTCTGCATCGCCTCCGGCCAGTCGTAGCTCGTCACCAGATTGACCATCAGATCACCGGTTCGCTTTCCCTCGCGAATCACCAGATGACGCAGGTACCCGTCGCGGGTTTCAGTGGAATACACCGTGAGATTCCAACCCCGTGAAACCTCCCTCACCGTATTCACGATCGCGGCGCTCTGTTCCGACTGCAGCCAGCACTCCTCGATGTTAACCACCTTCTCGAACCGCTCCGGCACGTGGAGCCCGAGCGCAACCTCCATTTTCACTTCCTCTTTACGGCGGATTTCATCGTCCGTGAGCCAGCGATAATTCGAAAAGGTGAACTCCATCTTGTTCCGGTAGAAGTACGGATCTTCGCACCCGAGGACGGCGTGAACAACCGGATCCTTGAGACCGCCGATCCGTTCAAATGCATCGACGACAAGCTGACGCTTGAATTGGAGCTGCGCGTCGTATAATAGGTCCTGCCGGCTGCACCCGCCGCACACGCCGAAGTGCTTGCATCTCGGCGCCACCCGAAGCGGAGACGGAGTCAGAAGCTCTACCGCCCGGGCATCGGCGAAGTTCTTCCCGAGTTTCCTGATCCTCGCCCGCACAACATCTCCGGGAACGGCCTTCTCCACGAAGAATACGAGCCCGTCGTGTCGCGCGATTGTCCTCCCCTCCCCCGATAGGTTCTCTACGTTCAGCGTTATTTCGTCGCCTTTGACCAAGTGTTTAGTGACGCTCTCTTCCACCGCCGATCTATTCCTTCGTTAATGTCCACACGTCGTTGCTGTAGACGAACTCCGTCTGGCCCTGAATCCCCGGGCCGCCATTCTTCCCTCCCGTCATGATGATCTGACCCTTAAACAGACATGTCGCCACCCCTCCACGCGGAGACCAGGGCGCGCTCTCTGCCGTCCAGTGTATCCCGTCCGGAGAATGCAGCACCTCGCTGCGAAATTTCGCGCTCCGGTTGCAGCCGATCAACCAGATCTGGTTGTCAAACACCTCCGGAGAATAGCCGTAGATTTCCCCCTCCGCGATACTCGCGGTTAAAAGCTTCCAGTGTAGTCCGTCGGGGGAGATCCATGCGTCTTGAGCCAGCATAACGAGATTTCCCTTGAACTCGATGAACCGCTGTCCTGCACGTTTCCCGAACGGGAGATTGTCGGCAACCTTCGACCAGTATACGGCGTCCGAAGAGGTCCAGGCATCACTGTACTTACCGTTCGCGTCTTCGCCACCGATGATCCAGAACTTATCGCTGAAGACAAACGGATGGTAGAAGAACCTCTTGGGAAGATTCGATTCTTTTGCCAGAACCTCCCAGGTCTTGAAGTCGGTTGTCCGCGCAATCTGGCTGGTCTGGGTGTAGTGTTCGATGTTCCCGTCGAATGTTCCCAGAGCATAGACTGCACCCTTGTGCTTCACATACCCGAGAAACGCCTGGCGATTGATGATATCCGTGAGGGGAGTCTTGGACCACACTTTTCCGTCTCTTGAGACGAAAACCCCGTCATGATGGAACACCCGCATGCACTGATCGTCTGAGAACAAATGGAAGTTGTAGCTTTTCCCGTAGGCCGCATCCGGGGTGAGCTGGGTCCACGTGTATTTTGGATCGTGGGTTTTGCCCACGCGCGAGTTCCGGTCCTCCCGTCGAGTTTGCGCAAGCGAGAGATTGAGAGTAATAAGGAATAAGGCGCCGTACAGGCAGAGGAGACGCATCTGGCGGGTCAGTCGACTAATTCTGTTGCAGCGCATCCTTAATTCGACGCATGAGCTCGTCGTGATCATAGGGCTTGGCGAAGCAGTCGAATACACCCAGTCGATGCGCCTCCATGGCGGTTTCAATGTTGTCCCGGAGGAATCCGCTGACGATGATGACTGGGATCTTGCAAAACCTCGGATCTTTTTTGATCGCCTTAAGAAACTCCATTCCATCCATCCTGGGGGCCTTTATATCCGTAATAATGACATCCGGCATAACCGCAGGCATAAGCTCCAGGAAATTCGACTTATCCCGATCGCCTACAACTTCATACCCTTGCGTCATGATCTCATTTGAGAGATGCGCGAGGAATTGATCATCGTCTTCCAAAACGGCAATGAGTGGCATAACGTCTCCCGACCGATGAATTAGTGAAGGGTTAATTGCGAATAGTTGGAAAGTAACGAAAGCCGGGGAGGGATGCAATGGCTGCCATGCCTTATGGCATCCGTGAGCCTCAGGCCTGCCGCGTCAGGCCTTTGAGGGGAGAGCTTAAATCGAAGGGGAAGGGGCCTTACTTCAACAATTGCATCTTCTTCGTCAACACGAACGATTTGTAAGGATCATTCACTCTCGCCGCGCGCAGCTCATAGAAATATACTCCAGATGCGACATTCGAGGCGTTCCACTCTGTTTCCCTGTACCCGGCTTCCTGGATGTCGTGGATGAGGGTTTCGACAACCAGGCCGAGTACGTTCACAATCCGTAATGACACGGTACTTCGGACCGGAAGCTGGTACCTGATTGTGGTTACGGGATTGAACGGATTTGGATAATTCTGTGAGAGTTGAAATTCTCTCGGGACGGGTCTGGATCCTGCGAGGATGAGTTCGATGATCGCCTCCTGTGAGGCAACCTCCGCCTTCCCCCGGCCCGCCAGCCCATATGTCTCTCCACCGACACGAAGCGCCGAGCCCGATGATTCCTCATGCATTTCCCATGAAATAGTCGCGGGGAAGCGTGCCGAGGAAAGGATGAGGCCGACCTTTTTTGATTTTCCAACTTCTCCTGCTTCTACCATCCTGTTATCATCGAATCGGGCGTCAAGGATCCCAGGTGGAGGTACCGGCGGAAGGGCGTACTGATCCGGATCTACCCCAAGCGCGGACACAGACCCGAAGTACAGCGTTCGCTTGTTCCCGCCGGCATCCTCGATCGAGAGTATGTTGAACTTGTTTAGAGAGCTGCTCGATATTTTCTGGGTGCCCGCAAATGTGTTCTCGGACGGCGCGGGCAGGACAAGCTTGCCGTCGTCGCTCACCCTGACCCAGTACCCGCGTGAGGGCATCAGAGTATCCGCCACAAAGTACCCGCTGTCGTAACCGAAAAATGGGGACTGCATTGTTGAATTGATCACCGTGACGGCACCGACTGGAAGAGGATCCGATACCGGACCGATAAGATTCCACCTTTTAGAAACGACAATCGTCTCACGAACAGCCGGCACGCATGTTATGTGGATCGATTCTGGAGAATTGAAGTTGGTCCAGTACCCCAAACCCGGGGTGAGCGAATCCACGGGCTGGTACCCATTCACATATTTAAACGCACGCCCTTGCGCCCCTGGAAAAAGGTAACGAAGGAAGTTGTCCGAGGGTACTCCCGGTAACGACAGAAGATTCCAACCGGCGGTGACGGCTCTTCGAACGGAGATCGCTGTGTCCAGAATGAATGTAGATACCTCTGACCAGAGCGTCCGATGGATCGAACGCTTCGACCTCACCCTCCAGTAAAGGCGGCCAGATGCGCCGGGCGAGACGGTATCCGAAGTATCCGATATCGTTGAGTCGTTCAGCACGAGCCCCGTTCCGAACGTCGAATCACCGGAAACCTGCAGCCAGAACGGTGCCCCGTAATACTTGCTGCTCCATGCGAATCGAACGGGCGCCAGTGGGCTTTTGAATTCGTTGTGAGCGGGTGCGATCAAGACCGGGGGCGTACTGTCATGCTCGGCTATATAGTAATGAGAGTTACCCGGGATTCCCTCGAAGAGATCATCCGTCCCGGAGGGCCATTCGACTTTTACTGAATCAACGATGACCGCATCGCCGAGTCCGAAATGGAGCGTCAGGTTCTGGCTGTTATATCCCGTCTGAGCGGGAACTTCTCTCAACTGCCAGAATGATGATCCGTTTATCGTTGCCTTGATTCTTACTTTCGCTCCGATCGCCGCCCTGTTCGTTGCGGTTCCGGTCAGGTTGAATTCGATCCAGTGGTTCAGGTTTCCGCTGTTATGGTAGAGAAAGTTGTGCTGGTTAAGTCTGTTTGCGACGAACAGATCGAGAAATCCGTCATCGTCGTAGTCCACCCAGACACATCCGAATGAATTGCCGACCCGTGTGACGGGATCGCCGGTGGTGATTCTTGTGAAGGTGTAATTGGGAGGGCCGTCGTTGTGATAGAGGAAGGAAGCGCCTCCATCATTTCCGATGAAGAGGTCGAGATATCCGTCATTGTCGTAATCTCCCCACGAACTTCCGACACAATTGCCCGCATTCGCGGCGATAGCGCTCCCGGCAACCGGATCAAGCGAGTAGTCCGGCGATCCGGAGTTATGGTAGAGAAGATTGCCGTTATTCGAATAATTGGCGACCACCAAATCCGGGTTGCCGTCGTTGTCATAGTCTCCCCAACTGGCTCCTAGAGTCGATTTTCCGTCTGCAATCACGACATGTGCGAACTGGAAATTGCCGTAGTTGGTGTAAATCATGTCGTTCTGGGAACCGGCGTTCCCTACGAAGAGGTCGGGCCGGCGGTCGTTATTCAGGTCGGCCCAGGCGCCCGGAATCGAAAAATTTCCGCCGTCACCCACGGGCGAAACCGAATCGATCCGCGTGAAATCGAAGTTGGGAGCCCCGTTATTATGGTAGAAGTAATCGTTCCCCTGAAAGTTCACGACGTACAGATCAAGAACTCCGTCACCGTCGAGATCGATCCATGAGCTGCTGTTTGAGTTCGCCCTGTCCGTCACGATGCTTCCCGCTGTAACTTTTGTAAACGTCGAATCCCCGTTTCCCAGATAGAGAAAGTTTCCGAAATTCGCCCTGTTGGTCACAAAGCAGTCCAATTTTCCGTCGTTGTTGTAATCTCCCCAGGTGCTCCCGATGGATGAGCCGCCGTCAGTGACGATGGCTCCCGTCGTGACCTTAATGTACCCGCCTTTCCGGTCATTCAGATAGAGCGAGTTGTTCTGGTTCGAGAGATTACCATGCGCGACGAAGAGATCCAGATAACCGTCACGGTTGACATCGATCCATGAGCCGCCGCCGCTCTCATAGATGTCAGTGATGATAGGGTTGGTCGTGTCTGTGACGATTGTGAGTGTTTGTGCCTCAAGGCGAGAGACGAATCGTGGGGCAAATGAGAATAGAAGGAGGGCGAGAAGGGATGCGAGCCTGAGGTTTTTCATGCCGTTGAGAAGTCGGGAGTTTTGATTCTAAGAAATATAGGGACTCCCGGCGGGCATGTAAATGACCCGTTTGGGTCATTTGTGAACGGAAAGGATCAGATCATCTTCTGCCTCAGCGCTTTTGCGACGGCTTCAGATTTGGAATGAACCTCGAGTTTCTTGTAGATATTCTTGAGATGGCGGCGCACGGTCTCTTCACTGATGAAAAGCGCCTCGGCGATCATCTTGTAGCTCTTCCCTTTGCACAGGAGCGCGAGTACGTCCAACTCCCTGGCGGTCAGCGTGTGCTCTGATTTCTTCTGGAACGAGTTTGTGACCATCCGCGCGATCTGGGTACTCATTGGTGATCCGCCCTCCCTCACTTCTCTCATCGCCTCGAGGATCCGTTCTGTGGGTGTCTCTTTGACAAGGTATCCGCACGCGCCGGCGCAGAGGGCCTCGAAGACGATTTCATCGTTTTCATGGACTGTCAGCACAACGATGTCCAGGTCGGGGTGATCCTCCTTGATTCTGCGAATCCCTTCAATGCCCGACATTCCCGGCAAACCGACATCCATGAGAACGACATCGGGCACATCTGCTTTTATTCCCTCTATCGCCGTCCAGCAGTCCCGGTAGGTGTTGGAACATGCGAAGCCTTCTGTCCCGTCAATCAGCAGGCCGAGGCTCTCGCGAATGTCGTCGTCGTCCTCTACGATTGAAACCCGTATCAAATCCATGGTACTCTCAGGCCTCGTTTGTCCGGGCAGGATCTATCCTTCCCGAGAACTCAACGGTGGTTCCGTGGCCCGATATGGAGTTTATTCTAAGGATTCCGCCTATTTTATCGGCCCTTCTCTCCATCCCGCTTAGCCCCTGCCCCGCCACAGAACGGGAGCGGTCAAATCCCTTTCCATCGTCCATCAGCTTCACAACGAGATCCCCATCGACAGAATGAACGTCCAGAGTGACGTTCCTGCAGCCGGAATGTTTCGCGGCGTTATTCATCGCCTCCTTGAAAATGAGGAGAAGATGCCGCCGCCAGTCCACCCCCAATTGCACCGTGTCGATTCCGTTCTCGGTCCCGTTCATTCTGAATGCAATGCCGGTACCATTGAAAATGCCGTCGCCGAAGTCTTTCAGGCGGATCGCGATGTCACCCGCGGAATCCTTCTCGGGGCTGAGGGACCAGAGAAAGTCCCTCATGCTTGTCGACAGTTCGTCGCAAGTCTGGATAATTTTATCGATTTGTTCGCGATGAGCATTTTGACCTTCGCCGAGATTTCGCTTGATCACCTGGCTGAGAAGGGATATTTTCGTCAGTTTGTGCCCGAATTCATCATGAAAATCATCGGCTGCGCGCTGCCGGACCCTCCTGTTTTCCCCGGCACGGACTCGCTCAAGCTCCTTCATTCGATGTATTTCGGATCGCACCCGGAATCGATTGAGTGAGATGATTACCGCCACGGCGAGAAGTGCCATGAGTGAATAAAACCATGGCGTCTTCCAGAAAGGAGGCGTAATCCGGATCCGTAGGGATGCGCCCAACTCGTTCCAGATTCCGTCTTTACCTGAGGCTTTGACCCGAAAAACATAGGGGCCCGGGGGCACATCGGTGTACCGGGCGAAGCGATTGGCCCCCACTGAAACCCAATCTTTGTCAAACCCCTCAAGGATGAACTGGTACCGATTCTTCCCCGGTTCCCTGTAATCCAGCGCCGCGAAAGCCATGGCGAAGAAACGATCGTGGTGCGAGATCTCCACCGAGTCAAAACCCTCGGAGCCCTTCACGAAACTCTCATTCGAATTATCAAAGATCATGAAGTCCGTAATCACGACCGGGGGAACGAAGGAGTGAGAAAGCACTGAACGGTCTGAGTCGCTAAGATCGAGCTTATCGACTCCTCCGTGACTCAGCCCGATCCAGAGAAGTCCTGATCTATCTTCCAGGAGGGAGATAATCTCATTGCCGGCGATAGTGTTTGGATCGTCAGGGTTGTGTACATAGTGCGACCAGGTACTCCTCACGCTGTTCAAAGAGACTAATCCGTGTCTCGTCCCTATCCACATATCCCCTGAGGCGCCCTCCGCGATGGCGTTCACGGTGGCAAGTTCAGGACTCTTTCTTGTCAGCTCTCCCCATATTGAACCTCCCTTCGCCTCAATCTGGCTTTGAACGGATTCTTCTTTGTAGAGGCCCAAATGCGAGAGATTCTTTTCCATCCGCCGCATGGTCCCTTTCGACTCATCAAACCTGTTCAGACCGCCTCCACTTGTGGCAATCCACAAGATGCCCGCGGGATCCTCACGCAGTGAGATGACTGTATCATTTGAGAGCGAGCTCGAATCATCGGGGTGATTTCGATACATGAGCCATGCGTAACCGTCGTATCTCATGACTCCGTGCGATGTTCCGAACCAGATGAATCCTTTTGAATCCTGGAAGATGCATCGCGCAAGATTCCGGTCGGCGGCCGGACCAACTGCCATGTGTTCAAAACGCGGACGCGTCGGGTGGTTTGCCTCGATGGGAGTCGCTGCGAGGCAAGGCAGGATCAACAGGTTTAAAACAGAACCGACGAGGAACCGAAGGAGCTTCACAAATGTAAAGTAACCAATTGAGGGGAAGGAAACCATCCCCTAAACGGGTTATTTACTGCGGGCGTTTCAGGATCGCATTACTTCGTCGCCGGGGTTGCAGGGATTGAGGTTTGTTCCAGTGAGGGAGTAAATCCGTTTCCCATATCATTGAGGATCTTGAGCTTCACTGCATCGCCTTCTTTATACCAGAGTAGTTTCTGATCGAAGGGATGTCCCGGCAGCGGCACTTTCGTTGCCAGCACCAGTGTATCGCCCACAAAATTACCCTTGTACGAAGGACGGTCGCCGAAATTGTTGAACATTGACAAAACGAACTGGTGTTCCTGTACATCGTACCCAAGCACACCATGGCCTTTGTACTTCCCGAATAGCGAGTTAACGCTCTCGTCATTAATGATCAGAAACATGGAGTCGAGAGCCCATGTAATAACCGACGTCCCTTTTCCCGTCGCGCCCTTTGGTGCCGCCGGGCTCGACGGCATGACGGTTTCCGTCGTAAATGTCCCCGCGAGGAACCCCAGCTTCGCGCGTTCGCTGCTTGCAGTCGACGGCTGAATCCGCGCGGCTATGGACGATGATTGTTTTTGAGCGTTGCAAATCCCCACGATTGCTACAAGCGTCAACAACGTTGCGCCTATCAGGTTCCTCATCTTTGTCCTGTCATTTTTGGGTGAGATTCAGTTGCAAATACCAGTGCGAAAATCTATATTTACACTCGAAAGCGAATGCCCGCGGGAGTAATTCAGCGGTACTAGCTTAAGGAGAATATAAGAGAAAAGAAGAGAAAGAAAAACCAACAAATATAACTGCTTCTCAAGAATTTCGAGGTAACCACGTTCATCATGGTTACCTTTTTTTGTTTATTGTTTCAGAGTTTTTGTTGCACAGTTGTTGCACATTTTTCACTATACGTTTTCACAACATTCTTGGAGAAGCATCATGAGCGTAAAATTAAGAAAACGAAAACTCCCCAGCGGAAAGACGAGTCTATATCTAGACATTTACTATAATGGTCACCGTAAATACGAAGCCCTCAAACTGGGCCTCAATGGCAACAGATTCCTAAATCGAGAAACGCTTAAGATTGCAGAGGCAATCCGAGCAAAAAGAGAGCTCGATATGCAAACCACGATGCATGGGCTAACTTCGACTTTGAATCTGAAGGAGAGCTTTGTAGTCTATCTCAGAAAGCTTGCTGAAAAGAGCATCTCACCGAGGACAAAACAATCCTGGCTCAACGCTATAAATCACCTCACAAAGTTTGCTGGGGAGAATATCTTGTTTGGGGATCTAACAAGAGACTTCTTTGAGGATTATAAACTGTATCTGTTAAAGGAAGTAAGTCAGAACTCTGCGCACAAGTATTTCATGACAATAAAATGCGGGATTAATCACGCATTGAAGAACAACGTAATCACTTACAACCCCATAAGCTTTATCACGATCAAGAAACGAGAAACACTTCCAAAATTTCTAACGCTAGAGGAAATCCAAGAATTAGCAGCCACACCGTGTGGAAACGAAACAGTAAAATTAGCTTTTCTGTTCTCTTGTTTTACAGGCCTACGGTACTCTGATGTACTTGATCTAACATGGCACAAGATCAGAAACGACCACTTAGAATTTCTTCAAAGAAAGACTAACCACTTTGAGAATATTCCTCTTTCGAAACAGGCATTGAACCTTCTCCAGCAGGTAAAGAAGACTCCGAGGAGCACCAAGATTTCCAAGGATTTTCCAAACGAAACTGTGTTTTTCATGCCCCGGCAATCTACTACCCATAAATTAATCACTCGCTGGGCAAGTGCGGCAGGCCTAAACAAGAAAATCTCATTCCACTGTGCGAGACACTCCTTTGCTACCCTATCCTTGACCTTTGGAAATGACCTCTATACGACATCGAAGCTGCTCGGGCATAGAGACCTGCGAACGACAGAAATTTACGCTAGGGTCATTGACGAGAAGAAGAAAATGGCCGTCGCAAAGCTCCCCGAAATCGAATTATCTACTTAGAACAGCTATATCGCAGTACACTAGTCCAAAGGACAACTTTAGAGAGTAATTACTTAAATCAAGAAGTCTTTTCTGAGGAGTTAACATGAACCCTTTCCTGCTTCGCCCTCCCCAAGATGGAACAAGAACACAATCCTCTACCATCAGAACTATCTCTTAATACTTACTATCTCAGCAAGTACCTTGAATCCTATCATTCACGAAATAATTCAGCGTTAAACCCCCAGCCGGACGACAAAGCCTCCCTCGATCCCCAAGACTTGATTCAGTCCTCTCTGCGAGATAAGATTGCATCCGTGAGAGGGTTGCTCGTGTTGCTGTTGTCCGACGTCGAGCGCACCAAATCTCTCGAAACTTCCCTGCTCTCTTACCTCGATCAAAACATCATTAAGGTTGAAAACCATTTGCTTGAAATAGACTTTTGGCAGAATCACAACTTGCACAAAGACGTAATGCAATTGAGAGCACAGATGCAGCAACAACTCTTTCAGCTTGAGCAGGAAAAAGTCAGAATTCAGGTCCAGATCAACAACCAAATGCTCCAATTATCGAAGGATGCTCGTTCACTAAAGAAAGAACTCGATGATCTTGAAGCAAAATCCTCACTATTCAAAAACCAAGATGGACGATCTCTATAAGTATCTCAAACCTGTATTAGGAGAATCTGCAGATCTCCTCGCCTTAGAGCGAGAATTAAGAATTAGAAAGGGGCAGGTGTTGCTTCAATCCCCGAGCAAGGAACAGGCCCAGGGTGAGATCACCATAGGAAAGGTGTTATCCGGAAACGCAGAGCTTTTCGACTTCGGCATTTCAAAGGACGAGCTCACTAATCATTGTCTAATCGCCGGCAGGACTGGAGCAGGCAAGACAAACACTTCGTTCCAGATTATCAAAAGCCTTGTTGAGCACAAGATCCCTTTTATGATATTTGATTGGAAAAAGACGCACAGAAATCTTCTAAGCATTTTCCCTAATATGAAAGTCTTTACCGTCGGGAGAAGTATTAGGCCTTTCTACTTTAACCCACTAATTCCTCCTAGGGCGACGAGCGCAAAAAATTGGGCACTGAGTTTGAGCCAAATCTGGGAAGCTTCCTCATTGTTAGGCCCTGGTGCATCTCATTTGCTATTGAAAGCTTTTGATTACTTGTACAACAGTTTTGGAGTTTATGAAAACCCTGAGACAGAAACCTATCCAACGATGCATGATTTACTCTCATATCTGGAAACGCTCGACATTAAAAAATTCAGAGAAGCTCAATGGTTGTCTAGCGCGAAGAGGGCTGTTCAAAGCATATGCTTTGGAGATCAAGGGCAAGCTCTGAAAGTGAGAAATAAATCCTCTATCCAGAATTTGGAGAGTCTTCTGAATCAGAATATTATCCTTGAGCTTGAGACCTTAACACATTCTGGAAAGATATTTTTCATTTACTCATTGCTTCTGTGGTTACACCATTATAACCTCAACAGTATCGAGAGAGGCAAACTAAAGAGAGCACTTATTATCGAGGAATGCCATCATCTACTTTCCAAGCAATTTCATCAAATCACCTCTACCGAGGACGTTCTTGAAAACTTGCTTCGCGAGTCAAGGGAGTTTGGAACCGCTTTCGTAATGTTATTCCAAACAGTGAGTAATATACCAAACACCGCTCTCTCGAATATTCATACAATAATCTGCCATAATCTTGTACACGACCAAGACATTAATGCAATGGCTGGTGTGTTATTATTGGACCAAAAGGAGAAACGGTATATCTCGCAGCTTCAGGTAGGACAAGCTATCGTGAAATTGCAGAGCAGATATACCAGACCTTTTCTTATGAATGTCCCCATTTTCAATATCAGGAGGGATAGAATTCTTACGGACTTAGAAATGAAGGGTCAGAAAAGTAGCGATTCTTCATTTTCATCAGATCATATTTCCTCTACTGGAAAAACAGAGAGCGATTCTGGCTCTTCTTTTCAAGGTATTAATAGTGAGGATGTCGCTTTTCTTTTATCCATTGTCAAAAGACCATTTCTATCAACCTCGGAAAGGTACAAGGCACTAAACTTTTACATCGAGAAAGGCAATGCAATCAAGAGGAAATTACTTGGGTTAAATTTATTATCAGAACTTCAAATACAGATTTCCAACCAAAAACTGATCAAAATTTGTGTCTTAACCGAGCAAGGCAAGATTCTCCTAAAGAGCCAGGGTTATTCGCCAAAATATGAAATTGATTCAAAGGGGGGAATCGAGCACGCCTTCTGGATTGATTTCATCTCAAAACTCCTACGAGAAAAACACTACAACGTTAAGTTAGAGGACAGAGGTGTAGATATTGTTGCGGAGAGAGCGGGGAGCGTGATTGCTATTGAGGTTGAGACAGGGAACAGTTACCCTACAAAGAATATACTAAAGTGTATTCAGCTGAATTTCTCTAAAATAATTTCTGTCGCAACAAATCAAGAGACTTACGCGATCGTTAAACGCTTTGTGGCACACTTCAACTTGCAAGAAAGAGTGACTGTGGTTCTTGCAAAGGATTTCTCCCATGTGTTTCAAGACTTCAAGTTATGATCAGTCATCCGAGCCTATCGAGCCCAGCGGCAAAGAATTGTAACCGGCGAAGGGATTTACATACGCAAAAATGACATCCGAACTCCAGACTTAGATCATCTAATTATCGGCAACGATTGTTAGTACTTATCTCCAGACCGTAATAGGCTTATGACCATCCTCTTCAGATCCTTTCGATTTCCAATGTCTCGGTCGGCCCATCCAACTTGACGATTAAGCTCCGCATTAAGTCAACACCGATCAAAGCGTAGCTTTCATATGAATTCATCACCCGAGCATAAAACTTGCCTAACCCATCGATGCTTATTACCGCAGAATACACTGCCTCTTTACTACTGCCCTTATACCCGTGGGTCACTTTGTGATCTGCCCACTCTAAACGCAAATCTCTGATTATTTCGGCAGGTATGAGACTAAGGCTGGATCCGGAATCGACAATGGCTTTGAGCGGAATTATTTCCTCTCGTATCCCAGCTGGACTTGAAACGCCGATGTCGATGATTGGCATGGGCACGGATAAGTCTACGTGATCGATTCTCCTCCCATACCCCCTGCTTATCTTCATTTGTTTTCAATGACTACGGAAGGTGCTAGGTAGTCCCCTTCGCCACGCTGAACGAATGGCATGTAAATAGTCTTGTATCCATACTTTCCGTAAACCCTATCTGCAAGATAAGAGAAGTCCTCATCTGCATCGACCACCTTATCATTGATTATCGCGACGTATTTACCCGCATAACACTCTAAAATTTCTGCTTTATGGTCACGATAGTACTTTTGGCCATTTTCGATTGTTGTCCTTCGTATTATATCATCAATCGCTTGCATTTTTACTATACTACTCCGAACATCCACCAGCCGATTTGCAATCAACGTGACATGTGATCGCCCCGCAGACCTTCTTGTATGGAGCGTGCTGCGCATTCCACCGGCTGACTCTTTCAGCGCATTGAGTTCATCCGGATTAATCCTGAAGTTCTTCAGTGAGAAATTCTCAAAGTATCCTTCAGTCTTAAAGGAAATGTAGGCGGCTCGAAGATCGCTTCTATTCAACAGAACGATTTTCTCAAACCTTCTTGAACTCAGTTTTTTCGGCCTTGGTGATTTTATTAATAGTGAATGCATGGTTGTATTTAAGCGTTACTATTGCTCTCGACAGGTGAGTCCATAATTTGCTTCATAATTCTCTTATGCTCCGTGTGAGTAATCGCAAGTATCGTGCTCAGAGAATCTTCAAGAATGTCAAGATCCAGGCCCGTGCGGGGCATCGGAACTTCGACCGAAAGATTCACCTCTCCACTTTTGGAATTTAAACCCAGTTTGGCCAACCACACTTTGCGATTTAATTCTAGTAATTCCTGATAGATTTGAGTCTTTCGCTCCGCCGGAATAGTGTCATCGATTTTGGCAAAGAGCGGTATAAGCAATATAAGTCTCTTTTCGGCTAATTCTGGTATGATCAAGAGTTTCAACAACGACCCTGTTTCCATCTCAAAAGTGAGATCAAACAATTTCTCATCATCATAGAACGAGAACTTGAGATCTTTCTTTGCCAAGAAATTTTCGATTCGCGTTCTTACTTGAGCGAATGTTTCTGCTTGTTTTTTACCGGTTTTGGCCATTTGATCTCAGCGTCAAACCTTAAAATTTATCGCCTACCTTTACCATTATAATATAAGACTATAGGCAAGAAACGACAACTGGGACTTAATGCCTATCACTCAGCCGTTTTCACATCTATTTCTTTCTCAAAATCTGTAAAAACTGTTAAAAACCGTCGGATACCCGTCAGGGGTCAAAAAACCGAGAATCCCTTCGACATCTATTATTTCATCAATAAAGGATCCCTCCTCAGGACCCTTCTTGATCGTCACTTCTGTCATCTTCATGCTAACCTCCCTGCTTCTCTTCCTCCATACTCCTGAGAACTCCGGCCAGCAATCTTCCTAAAGCTAACTACTGCGGATGCACCCTCAAGCAGCATTTCCATTTCTCTACTACTAGTGTAGAGCCATTCATTCTGCACAAGAA
>CAZEJT010000003.1:0-382717 GCA_964512655.1 uncultured Chlorobiaceae bacterium
TCCTTTGAGTTTCAACCTTGCGATCGTACTCCCCAGGTGGGATGTTTAACGCGTTGGCTCAGGCACCGATCCTCGCGGACCGACACCGAACATCCATCGTTTAAGGCGTGGACTACCAGGGTATCTAATCCTGTTTGCTCCCCACGCTTTCGTCCCTGAGCGTCAGTATCGAGCCAGATAACCGCCTTCGCTACTGGTGTTCTTCATGATCTCTACGCATTTCACCGCTACACCATGAATTCCATCATCCTCTCTCGAACTCAAGACAAGCAGTATCGAAGGCAATTTCACGGTTGAGCCGTGAGCTTTCACCATCGACTTGCTCGCCCGCCTGCGGACCCTTTACACCCAGTAACTCCGGACAACGCTTGCACCCTACGTATTACCGCGGCTGCTGGCACGTAGTTGGCCGGTGCTTATTCACAGGGTACCGTCAATCCCGCCAAGCGGGACATTCTTCCCCTGTAAAAGAAGTTTACATCCTAACGGATTTCGTCCTTCACGCGGCGTCGCTGCTTCAGGCTTTCGCCCATTGAGCAATATTCCTCACTGCTGCCTTCCGTAGAAGTCTGGACCGTGTCTCAGTTCCAGTGTGGCTGATCGTCCTCTCAGACCAGCTACCCATCGTCGACTTGGTGGGCCATTACCCCGCCAACTATCTAATGGGACGCAGGCCCATCTTGTGACGCTCCGGCTTGCGCCGGAACCTTTGATTCCTCAGCGATGCCGCCGAGGAACAACATCGGGCATTAGCTCCGGTTTCCCGGGGTTATTCCCGTTCACAAGGTAAGTTGCCTACGTGTTACTCACCCGTTCGCCGGTTTACTCAGGATATTGCTACCCTTTTCTCCCTGACTTGCATGTGTTAAGCACGCCGCCAGCGTTCGTCCTGAGCCAGGATCAAACTCTCCGTTGTAATTGATCAATACTCATTTACAAACGTTGAGCCTGATCTGATCTCACCCCTCTCCCTGCTTCGTGAGAAGAGAAAGAAAAGGGATGGGTTGTTGAAGCTCTGCTAAGGCTGACTTAGAGCTATGCACTATATTTTCAAAGAACACTTGAGAAAAAAATCCCGATCCAGTAGGTATTGCGGGATCGGAATCACTCAGCGAGGACTTAATATACTGATTTCCCTGATAGTTGTCAAGAAATTTACATGGCTTTTTCAAATAAAAAAAGAGGCTGTTTTCGCGTGAAAAGGCCCTTTTTATGTTTGCTCTGACTAGGGGGAATCGCGTGTGGCCACGAGGTCGAAATTGACCGTAAGCTTGTCGTCTGCCTTGATCAGGCCGAACAATGCGGTTGGCGGAGTGATCCCAAATGTGTGCATCCTGAGGAGCTTCGACCCTGTGACCCTGAACCGGGTCGGGGAGAGGGCCCTGATTTTGATGTTCATCTTGATCGACTTCGTCACGCCTGCGATTGTCAAATCCCCAATCGAAGAAATCGTGCTCACCGAATCTACGCCTTCCGAATCCGCCATCATGCCGGCATGCGAGAGCGAGTACCTGATCACCGGAAAGCTGTCGGGTTTCATCGCGTCGTACATGTCTCCGTTCATCGGCTTGCTCCCGCAATCGAGAGTCCTCACGAGTATGGAAATCCGGACTTCGCTCGTTTCCCGTTCGGAATCCGGCACCGCCTGGTTCGGATCTGCATCGCGGTGAAACATTGCAATGCCGTCGACGAAGCGAGTCTTGCATGTGAAATCGCCCGTGGTAGCCGACCCATCCAGCCAGAGGGTGCTGCCGGGCTCCAGCTTGTAGGTCTCGATAGGGGACAGCTGGCACAACGACGCGGTACTGTGCACTCCAACCATCATGCACAGTACCGCGATCCTGACATCCCCTCGACTCATGAACCCTTTCGCACGCTCATGAAGCACTCTCCGCCTGCCATCAGAATGCCACCTGCAGCTGAAGGCGGGCCTCGATGACAGTCTGGCGTTCGACAACCACTTTATTCGGCGGCCCGGCGAGCGTCACCTGATCGGGCTGCTGGAGGAGCGGATACGTACCCAGGTTTGGCTCCGTTATGACGGGCTCGTTGATGAAGACCGGGAGCTCGGCGGTGAGCTTCACCCGGTTCCCCTCGACGTAGTACGAAATGCTTGTCGTAATTTCCTGAATCAGTTTTGGATCGACGATCTGGTAGAACTTTCCGGTATTATCCCTCACCGCGAAATTCTCATCGGGCCGGAGAACCGAATACCGGAGGGCGATCTCATACGGGTTGGTGAAGTATCCCGCCTGAGCGCGCCCGCCAAGGAGCGAGAGGCTCCCATAGCCGTTCTTGAATGAGCCGTAGTTTATTTCTCCTTCCGCGGAAATCCCCTTCTCGCGCCCGCATATCCGCGCTGCCCCGTCGGCGCCGACCTGCCAGAACTCGCTCTTCAGCAGAGGAGACTTTCCGATGTAGGGATTCCAGTTGCTGTTGAGGAGGAGGGACTTGTCTTCGAGCTTCACATTGAGCGCGGTGGAATGTCCCACCTTCGAATCCTTTGTATAGAGCCCGTTCAGGAAGAGCGAGTAACCGCTCGTAGCGCCAAGCATGCTTTGCTGTACGCTGAAGAGGTCCTCATCCAGGTCTTCATTGACCCCGATCCGGGCAACGACCATCGGGAAGCCGAGGTCGAGAGGAATATACCTAATCGGCACATCGCGGCCGCCGCCGGTGAACACTCCCACCGTCGATGTCAGCGGTCCCGAATGTCCGTGAAGCGCAAGCCCGACATCACGGCCAAGTTTGAATCCCGAGAACTGGACGGACAGGTCGGTGAATTGGAGAAGTCCTTCATCGGTGAGGTTTTCGCGGCCATACGGTACTTTGAACTGCCCTGCCCTGAGGCGCCATGACTTTGTGATCGGTATGTCGGCGCTCAGGTCAAGCAGCGAGAGATCGACGCCGGGTGACGGCGCCTTCACTTCTTCTTCGCCTCCGAGCGCGATCTGGAAATCGAAGTCGATATTCTTGTACGTCGCCTTCGCGCCAAATCTCGCCTGCTTGAGGTACAGATAGACGCGGGTATTATCCCTCACGTGATCCGTGAGATTCTGCAGAAATCCGAGCGTCTGCAACCTGCCGAAAAAGGCGAGTGAGCCGCCCGTATCGGCAGCCGCTTTCGAGCGGCTTTCTTCCTGGGAGAATGCGGGGCCGCCCGAGAGGATCACAACCGCGGAGACGAGCGCTGCAATCAGGAGAAACCACCTGTTGTATCGCATAATCGTTGCCATCCTTTCCTTGAGTGTCTGATGACTGTTTAGTGTGATCGTAATCTCACGTCAAAACTGATGATGACCTTGTCGTCGGTCTTCAGAAGTCCGAGCATCATCGAGGGGGGCTCGATCCCGAAATCTGTCATCAGTAGATCCCTCCGGCCCCTCACGTGAACGGTGCTGTCCCGGTCCCTCGTCAAAACCAGAGGAAGCTCGATGACCTTTTCCTTTCCGCCGACAGAGAGGATCCCAGACGTCAACAATGTCAGAGTGTCGGCCCGCGATCCGGCAACGATTGTGTCGCCCGTGAGGCGATAGAGGATGTTCGGATGGTCGTCCGCCCCGAGCGCGTCATACATCTTGTCGTCCAGCTTGGCGTTTCCCGAATGCATCTCTTTGACGGGTATCGTCAACTCCGCCTGCCTGAAGAACCTCGCCCCGCCCGACGGCCTCCACCCGAGGAGGGCTGAATCGGCCATGATCGAGCCGGTCACCACTGATGCTGTGGCGCTGTATTCGTGCATGGTTGAATTGCCGTCGAGCCGCAATGTGGTGCCGGCCTGTATGCTAATCGGCACCGCGTTCCCGGGCTGAGCCGTCAAACGGCCGGCGAGGAGGATGAGAAGCAGCATGAGTGAAAAACTTCGCTTACGCATGATCGGCCCTCCTTTCATTCATTAGTTGGCAAGAATAACTTTGAGCGCCTTCTCCCGAGCGGCGTTTCCGAAGACGTCGTAGGCCTTCATGATTTCGCCCAGTCTGAACCGGTGCGTTACGAGTTTTTCCGGATGCAGTTTGCCCGATTGGGCCAGTTTCAACAGCATCGGCGTGGTCTCCGTGTCCACGAGCCTCGTGGTGATCGTGAGATTGCTTGCCCAGAGTTTTTCAAGATGGAGCTCGACGCTCTTTCCGTGGACGCCGACGTTTGCGATGTGTCCTCCCGGCTTCACGATCGACTCGCAGAGTTCGAATGTGTTGGGGACCCCGACCGCCTCAATCGCCACATCCACCCCTTTTCGTCCCGTAATGTTCATCACCTGCTCGACCGCCGTGCCGCCGGCGCTTTTGACCGTCTTCGTCGCACCCAGGGCGGTCGACACCCTCAGCCGGTTGTCGTCGATGTCGATCATGATGATCTCGGCAGGCGAATAGAACTGCGCCGTCACGAGGCACGCCAGGCCGACGGGTCCGGCCCCTACAATCGCGACGCTGTCTCCCGGCTTTATCCGTCCGTTCAGAACCCCGCACTCGAATCCTGTCGGAAAAATGTCGCTCAGCATGGCAAGTGCGGCTTCATCCACATCGTGGGGGACGTGGTAGAGGCTTGTATCGGCGAACGGGATCCTGACATACTCTGCCTGAGTCCCGTCGATCGTGTGCCCGAGAATCCATCCGCCCCCGTTCTCGCAGTGAGAGTACATTCCTTTCTTGCATGCACCGCACTTCCCGCACGAGGTGATGCAGGAGATCAGGACTTTGTCTCCCGGCCGGAATGCCGTGACGCCGGCGCCAACCTCCTCGATGAACCCCACTCCTTCATGACCGAGAATTCGTCCTTCGGTCACCTCGGGAACGTCGCCTTTGAGGATATGGAGGTCGGTCCCGCAGATTGTCGTTTTCGATATCCGGACGACCGCATCGGTGGGTTGAAGGACGAGGGGTTTCGGCTTTTCTTCCCAGGATATCTTTCCCGGTCCATGGTACACAAGGGCTTTCATGTGCATCGCCTTTCCAGACATGCAAGTGAGTGCTTCAATGATTGTATCTGCCAGCGGGGGGCGCGAAAATAGCGGTCGCTCTCCATCACACGGATGAGAACGCGAAGATCTCCCCTCAACGTGTTGAGGCCGGGGCGTCCGGATACCGGCGGCCCCGCTCTCTTGCCGCTTCGACCGCGCCCGCCGATCCTACGCATCTTGATCATCTTTTCCACCTGGCCTTATTCGATTCTTGATCTCACTATGAAGATATTGCACGGCCGGGCGGGATACCATGAGCGCGCTTAGGCTAAAACATGATTCTCGTCATGTTTGGGCCCGCACCTGGCGAAACGGAAGCCTGGGACGTAGACCGGGAAGAGAGGGTGAGATTGTTGGAGGGAAAACGAAACCGAGGGAGCCGCGGGGCGCCTCGGCGCAAGGAGGGGAAGATCCCCCCCTTGCGCGGCTAATCGTACACGCCGATGATTTTCAAAAGCGCTTGTTCATTGAGGATCTTAATTCTTTTCTTGTCAAGCTCTATAATTTTCCTTGCTCTCAACTCGTAGAGAAGGCGGATGATGGTTTCTGTGGCTGTTCCCACGATATTTGCGAGGTCTTCACGGGTAAGCGACCCCTTGATCGTCATCCCGTCGTCCTCCAGTCCGTAGAAGCGTCGGAGCATCATGAGCGATTCGGCGAGCCGGGCACGAACGGGTTTCCGCGCGAGCGAGAACTCCCTCTCTTCGGCGCTTGACAGGTCGTGGCAGAGCAATTGCATCACCTGCAGATTTAAGGAAGCGCTCTCCGCCAGGAGCGAAAGAAAGGCCGCCTTCGGGATGAAACAAATCGTCGCGTCCTCGAGAACCGCGGCGGATGCGGAGTAGGGCTCGCCGCTGATCAGCGCACGATACCCCACGACATCCCCTTCCTTCGCCAGCCGAACGATCTGCTCCTTGCCGGCGGCGTCGGTCTTGTACAGCTTGATTTTCCCGCGGTTGATGCAGTACAGCCCCGCCGGGAAGCCGCCCTCCTGAAACAGAACCTGTCCAGCCCGGTAAAAATTGCAGCCTTTGTGGAGGGAAAGCTTTTCAAGTTCATCCGGCTTCAACCTATCGAACACCGACTCGATGCGTGCCAGACACGTTTCACAATGCGGTATTTCGAGAGACTTGCCCATCAACCCGTCCGCCGCCCGGTTGTCAACAGCCGTCCCTTTCTCAACGGGCTAGCTCTCTTTCGAGTGTTCTGTACACTTCCACGAGCGGGATCTTCTTCTCCAGCGCAATCCGCCTGCATTCCTCGTACTCCGGGATAGCCTTATCCTTGCCGTCCAACGAAATGACCTTGACGCGGACGTCCCCGAGCGAAGTGGAGAGGCTGCGGGAGGTCCTTGCAAGTTTCCGGCGCCCGACGGGATGGATGCGCACACCGATCGTCGTGGTCTGAGAAAAGATGACACCCAGGATTTCATCCAGCCTCGATCGTTCCGAGAGCACAGAAAGGAGAATGCCCGGTCTCCCCTTCTTCATGATGACCGGCACGAGGTAAGCATCGTTTGCGCCGTGGGCGAGCAATTGTTCGATCACGAAAGGATAGATTTCCGGATTCATGTCGTCGATGTTCGTTTCCACGACGAGCAGATCATCCTGGGCCGCTTCCGGCTTTACATCCCCTATCATGACGCGGAGAAGATTTGGAATCTCAGCGATTTCGCGCGTGCCTGCCCCATACCCGATCGCCTCTATAATAAGCCGCTCGCTCGAAAGGACCCCGGAAGACATCGCTTTCACGATCGCCGCCCCTGTCGGAGTGGTAAGCTCGTAGGGAATGTCTGTGAGCACCGTGGGATAGCCTCTGAGAATCTCCAGTGCCGCCGGCCCCGGAATCGGAAGCTTGCCGTGTTCAGTCTGGGCAAATCCGCCGCTTCCGAGCTTGACCGGCGAGGTGTACACCGCCTCGATCCCGAACTTATCGAGACAGATCGCGGCGCCTACGATATCGACGATCGAGTCGAGCGCTCCCACTTCATGAAAGTGGACTTTCTCAATCGGGGTCTTGTGAATCTTCGCCTCCGCGGTCGCGACCTCGTGGAAGATCTTCGCGGCATTCGCCTTAACCGTGCCGGAGAGAGTGCTCCGTTCGATGATGCCCAGAATCTCGTTCAGATGGCGATGCTTTTCGCCGGACGCCGAGATGATCACCTCGATCTTGACGGCGGTGATGCCGTTCCTCTGAAGATGGGATCCTTCGAGTTCGACGCCGGGGAGGTTGAGCTTCGCGATTTCTTCCGAAAGCTCATCGAGCGGAAGCCCCGCGCTCACGAACGCCGCAAGCGTCATGTCGCCGCTGATTCCCGCCACCGTGTCGAGGTATGCTACTTTCACGCCCGTACTTTCATCACATTCTTGCCGAATCTACAAAACTTTCTCAAGATAGGAAAGGAACCTTCCCGTCGCGCCGGTATTCCGGCACACGAATGCCAGCGCTTTGGCGCCCGCCTCGGCTCTCCTGGGCTCATCGTCGAGGAGCAGCCGGAGCTGTTCGTGGAGCTGATCCTGATTCTCTCCCACAAACGCCGCACGGTCCTCGATCAGCCCCGCCGCCTCCTGAGAGTTCCGGTACGACGGTCCGAAGAGAATCGGTACCCCGTACGCGGCGGGCTCCAGGACGTTATGAACTCCCCCGCTGAAACTCCCGCCGACATACGCCACGCTGGCGTACCGGTAGAGTGTCATGAGAATTCCTACGACGTCGATCAGGATGAGCTTTTCGTTCCGGTATTCGCTCAGGTTTGAAAACCTGATCGAGGGTATGTGGCCGTTCAGTTCATAGTCGATCCGCTCAAGCGTTTCTAGCGTCGGTTCGTGGGGAACAAGCACTACCAGAAACTCAGGATGATTTTCGAACAGCCGCAGACAGGCGGGTATCAAGACATCTTCATCCGCCTTCCAGCTGCTTCCGATGACAAGGACTTTTTTCCCCGCCAGGATCCTGGGCTCCACCACATGCCTGGTGCGCGACTCTGCGCTCCGGATCCAGACCTGATCATACCTCGTGTCTCCGATGACGTCGATAACCGGATGGGTAAGGCCGAACGTCTCAAACGTCGCCTTGTCTTCGGGAGAAACCGTGAGGATGTAGTCCAGCGCATTATAGATTTCACGATGGAACTGTTTGAGGAGCGGCATCCTCCGAGCGGAATTGCTCCGCAGCGTAGCGTTGGCAATCAACGTCGGCACCCCGGCTTTCCTCAGAGCCCAGAGATGGTTCGGCCAGACGTCGTAACGCACGATGACCGCCGCCGAGGGCCGGACGAGTTCGATGAACCTGCGGGCGTTGCCGGCCGAGTCGAACGGGATGTAGGTGATGATGCTGGGGAGCTTGTACGTCCGCGAGTGTTCGTAGCCGGAGGGAGAAAAGAAGGTGGCGATAATCTCAATATCAGGATGGCGTTTCTTCAGCTCGGCGATGATCGGCTTCGCCTGCTCAAATTCTCCCATGGAAGAAGAGTGGAACCAGATCCGCTTGCTGTCCGGGTTCAGCCGCTGCACCTGCGTTTCGAGACGGTCCAGCAGCCGGATGCGGCCCCGCAGGCCCCGTGCGGCTTTCTTGTCAAGCAATCCGAGCGCGCGGAAAAAAATCCAGCCGAGGGGTACGATCACGCTTTGGTAGAGGAATCGCCAAAGCATGTGGGATCAGTCCTCCAGCATCCGGACCTGATCGCCGACCGCGATCCGGCCTCCCTTAATCACTCTCGTCAGCATCCCCCTCTTCCCCGCAAGACCGCTCATCAGTCCGGCCCGGATTTCATCCATTCTGCTGCAGGGCGAACATGCCTTCGTGATTTCCAGAACGACTTCGCTTCCGATCTGCAGTCGGTCCTTGTGCGCGAGGCCCATCAGGTTGATTCCCGAGGTCGTGATATTCTCCTTGACCTCTCCGGGGGCGAGCCCTAGATGGTCCAGGGTTTCTTTTTCTATCAATAGAATCTGTCTGGAGCTATCGGGCAGGGCGTGACGATCGTTTTCGAGGCCGAGATTCTCGATCGCCCGTGCGCTTGTGACAAAGTTCATGGGCTTGCGATGGCCTGGACAAAGCTGGATTGACATAACCCTCCCCTCTGGACGCTGGTCGCCGGCCATTTCGATCAGCCGACGGGCTGGGGTTGTTCCAGGCTGGCGTTCAGGGATCTGGCGGCGGAGAGGACCTCGTCGACCCCGATATCTTTCATGCAGCGGAAGTGGCCCTTCGGACATTCCGGCAGCCCGATGTGGGAGCATGGGCGGCAGGGTAGTCCGGGTCTTTCGAGGACCACATTCTGGGTTCGATAAGGAAAAAAGCCGAATTCACGGACCGTTGAGCCGAAGATCGCAGCCACTTTGCGTTTTCGCGCGGCCGCCAGGTGCATGAGGCCGGTGTCGTTCGATACGACGAGCGAACAGTAATCGAGCACGGCGGCAGTCTCGATCAGCGTGAGTCGGCCGGCCAGGCTCTCAGCGGCGCCCGAAGCCGTCCCGGCGTTGATCATCTGTGCGATGTCGCCGCAGGCATCCGCTTCCTCCCGGCTGCCGAAAACAAATATCTTCGCTCCGGCCTCTTTCGCGTGACGTATTCCGAATTCCACAAACCGGTCCTGGGGCCATCGCTTGGTGAAATGCTTCGCCATCGGCGCAATCCCGACCACGGTTCCGTACCGTTCCAGCCTGAATTTACCCATCAGCGCCGCGACGGATTCGAGGATTTCCGGGGGCACGTGTTGTTCGAGTCCCGCCCCGTCGTCCCGCACTCCGAATCTGCGCACCGTTTCCAGATAGCGCTCGGCCACCGGCACCGCCCGCCGGTAGAGGTTTTTCTTAAACCTGACCAGGAGGAATCGCCGGAGCCTCCTCTTGTCGACCACCCTCACCGTTCGGGCGCCGGAGAATGCCCTCACATACTTGCTGCGGATGCTGTCGTGAATGTCGAGGATGAGATCGTAATGCTCCTCCCGCACCCGCTCGCGAAGCGCCGCGAGTTCCGAACGGTCATCAGAGCGCAGGTCGATCACCGATGAGAGATGGGGGTTGCACTTGAGAAGCTCCGCATACTCGCGCTTGACCATGAAGTCGATCTGCGCAGTGGGAAAAGTAGTCCGGAGCATGCGGATAAGCGGCGAGGCGAGAACGATGTCTCCCATGGAACTGAAACGGATGAGAAGAATTTTGCCGACGGAACGCATGGGGGTCGGAGCAACTTACCACTTTTTGGATGGAGTTGCAAGGAGCGGCGCTGCGGCAACGGCGCCGCGACCTGCCGTTTACGGATGCCGCTTCGCGGAAAACTGAAGTTTGAGTTCCTCTTCGAACGCGGCGGTGGCCGGCTTGTCGAACAACACGAACCTGATGTCGTGCAACCGCTTTGAGCGCACGAGGAATGCAACCGCCTCGGTAATCATGATGCTGGCGCAATGGTGAATGGAGAATCCTCCGACGCCTGTGCCGAGAGCCGGAAGGCTGAGCGATGCAATACCCCTGCTCTCGGCGAGAAGAAGCGCGCTGTGAGTGCTGCGTCTGATCTTGGCCGCATCGGTATGAAAATCCTGGCCCATCACCGCGGCATGAATGACATACTTCGCCGCGAGGTCTCCTCCCGAGGTCAGTACCGCTTCGCCGATTTCCACCGGCCCTTGCGCAACCGCCTCGGCCTCGATCTGCGTTCCGCCCCGGCGCTTGATCGCACCGGCCACTCCGGCCCCCATCCAGAAGTGATTGTTTGCGGCATTGACGATCGCCTCGGTATCCTGGTCGGTAATATCACCCTGAACGACCTGTATCGAACCGTGATCGATCGGGTACCGCATGTCAGATGTGGAGCGGAAGAGATATCCTCACCGTGGTCCCTTTTCCCGGTTCACTCTCGACGTCGATCAGACCCTTATGGTCGTCGATGATCTTCTTTACGATCGCCATTCCGAGGCCGGTGCCGTGGCTCTTGCCGTGCGTCATGAACGGTTCAAAAATCCGCGCTCGCACTTCCGGCGGCATTCCCTTGCCGGTGTCGGTAAATTCTATGAGAAGCCTCTCCCTGTGGCCCCTTGCGCTTACACTGAGTGTGCCGCCGTCGGGCATCGCGTCGGCGGCATTGCTCGCTATATTATAGAAGACGCGGGCGAGCTTCTCCTGGTCGACCTTGATCCTCCCTGAGAATTGCATCTTTTTCTCAACTTTCACCTTCCGTTTGGCGAAGTCCTTTTCGATGAACCGGAGAATCGAATCGATCTCCTTCCCGACTTCCACCTCCTTCAGGTTGGTAACGGTGGCCCCGCGCGAGAAATCAAGGACCTCGCGCGCCATGTTCACGAAGCGATCGATCTGGCGGATCATTTCGTCGGCCATTTTCCCGATTTCCTTGTCATCCGATTTGCGCTTGATGACCTGGGCCGAGAGCCTCACGACCCCGAGAGGGTTCTTGATGTCGTGAATGATGGACCCGGCCATCCTCCCCACGGCGGAGAGCCGTTCGTTTTGAACCATCTGCTTCGCCAGAACGGCGTTTTCCACGGCGATGGCGGCGTGTATGGAAAGCCCGTCGAGAAACTCCTCGTCCTCCAGAGTAAATGGGCCGCCGTGTTTGTTCAGAAGCTGGAAGACCCCGATGATCGCTCCGTCTTTATTTTTCATCGGCATGCAGAGAATCGTCTTCGTCCGGTACCCGGTCCGGCGGTCAATCTCGGGGTTAAACCTTGGGTCTGCATACGCATCGAGGATGTTGATCGTCTCCCCCGTTACGGCGACATACCCGGCGATCCCCTTTCCCATCGGCAGACGGATCTCAACTGTCGCAGAGCTCTGGGCGATTTTCGACCAGAGCTCCCCCTTTTCCTCATCGACGAGGTAGAGGGTGCCGCGGTCGGCCTGAACGGTGCTTGTGGCCGCGGCGAGGATCAGTTCCAGCAGCCTGTCGGTGTCGAACGTCGAATTGACAATCTTGGTCGCCTCGATCAGTTTGTGCACCTTGTTGAGCTGGCGGCGGAGCTCGTTCAGATTCGACTCCTCGTGGCCCACATACGTCGTATTCCCGGCGCGCAGACGGAGGCTCAGCATTCGGAGGAGATTGGCGGAAAATGCGGGGCTCGCGTCGAGGAGCTCCCGGAATTCCCTGCGGGGGAGGCTGATGACTGTGCAGGGAGTTACCGCCACGGCGGCGGCGGAGCGGAGCCGTTCGTCGATCAGGTCGAGTTCGCCGAAAAAATCTCCCGGGTGGAGGACTCCGAGCACGATCTCCTCACCGGAGCTGGTTGCTTTGGAGATCTTCACTCCTCCGGACACGAGGAGATAGAGGCAGTCGCCCTCGCTTCCGTCCCTGAAAATCACGTCCCCTTCATCGTGGTGGAGTTCGCGCAGACTCGGAGCCGCTTTTTGGAGACACGCTTCGTCGACAGATTCGAAGAGGACGTTGTAGCGGATCTTCCTCAGGAGGGTTTCACCCGCCGGCATCTTTGCTTCCCCTTCTTTTCGACGCGTATACTCCATGAGAAATTTCGCCCGCAAAAAATGTGACGGCAAGATAAATAAGGCCCTCCTGAGAATCAAGGGATTGTGTGATTTAGGAGGGCGCCTTCAAGCAACAATTGAGGTCCGCTGCCCGAAAATGTTTGACGCATGAAACATCCGGGGGCGTTCTGCGTATATCGATACAAAGACAGTTCCATGGAATGACACGTACCGAGTACCAGCCAGGCGGATCCAGGATGCCCCGTTCATTTTGGATCCCGCTTCTGTTTTTATCCCTCCCCGCGGTTCAACCATGTACCGTGCTCGCAGGCGAGCATCCAATTATCCAGTTGCGCGATTTCGATCAGACTGAAGTCAAGGCCGGCGGATTTGCGCTGAACACTCAGACGAACATCCATATCAAGGCGCTCGGGGCGGGGTACGCGAAGCGCTCGAAGAATTCAGGATCGGACCTGTACGCATACGGCTGGATCATCGACGCCGACTCCCGCGAGCTTGTATGGAAAATGGACCTCGACAACACCTCCCGGCAGGACAAGGGCCATGCGGGAGAGAAGGAGGACCGGGTTTTCGATGATCAGATTTCCCTGAAAAAAGGAAATTACGAAGTCTACTTTGCCGCCTATGCCTTCAGCGCACACTCTCCGTTTGCGAACATCAGCATTAACATCGATCGCCGCAAAGGAACTCACCTGGGCGACCCCGACAAGAAACGCGGGTTCTTCGATTGGATGCATAAGCTCTTCGGCGGGGACATGGACAAGGAGTGGAAGAAGCGCTCCCGGGACTGGGGAATCGACCTGTATGTGAACGACGGCGGGCCGGATGCCACGATGTTCAACCCCCCGCTGGAGTTCCCCCATACCCTCTACCGCACCATCCGCATGGGAGAGGACGAACACATCCGTCAGGACTTTTCGCTGAGCAAGCCCCTCTCGGTGAGAATCTACGCCCTCGGAGAGATGCAGCCCGGAAACGATCCCGTGGATTTTGGCTGGATTGTCGATGCAAGGACCCACAAGCGGATCTGGGACATGGAGCAGAGCAACCTCGTCAACGCCGGGGGGGATGAGAAAAATGTGAAATTCGACGGGACCGTCTCCCTCCCCGCCGGGGAATATATCCTCTATTATAATACGGACGATTCGCATTCATACGTCGACTGGAACTCGGCTCCCCCGGTCGATCCCAACAACTACGGCATCTCCCTCATCGGCCGGAGCGAGGCCGATAAATCTTCGTTCAAATTATCGGCCCCGAAGGCAGAACAGAACATCATCGTCCAGCTGACGAGGGTCAGAAACAACGAAAGCCGCTCTGCCAGTTTTACTCTCAAGGCTCCTGCCGACGTCCGGATTTACGCCCTCGGTGAGAGGGGCAATTCGAGCCGGCAGATGGCGGACTACGGCTGGATCATCAACGCCAATACCCGCGAAAAGGTCTGGACGATGGATGTGGACCGGACGGAACACGCCGGGGGAGGCGACAAGAACCGGATGATCGATGAGGTTGTAAAACTCCCAAAAGGGTCCTATACGGTCTTCTACCAGACCGACGACTCTCACGCCTATAACGATTGGAATTCGCCTCCCCCGTTCGACCCGGAGCACTGGGGGATCACCGTCTCGGGCGAGAGCGAAGGCTTCAGCATGCACAATGTCGAAACGAATGTCAGCCCGAAGGCGACGGGCGTCCTCGCGCAGATCGTGCGCGCGGGAGACAACGCGAAACTCGCCGAGCCGTTCCGGCTCGATAAACCCACCCGGGTCCGCGTGTATGCGATCGGGGAGGGAATGAATAACCAGATGTTCGACTACGGCTTTATCGAAGATGCCTCAAACGGGAGAACCGTCTGGGAGATGACCTACTCGATGACATTCCATGCGGGGGGCGGCCGCAAGAACCGGATGGTCAACACGACGCTCTATCTCGACAAGGGAGAATACAAACTTCATTTCGTCTCTGATGATTCTCATTCCTACGAACACTGGAACACCGATCCGCCCGAAGATCAGTCGATGTGGGGGATAACGGTGTACAAGGAAGAGTAATACTTCCTCCGCCTCACCCGTAATTTCATAGATCGTTCGCTCCAAAACCGTTGACTTTGCCCGGCGTTCTTTCTACATTCTTTTCTTACCACCGCCAGGAACATCACGCATGAGGAGCATCAATCGCCGTACATTTCTGAGGAACACCGCCCTCACGGGCGCCGCGGCGCTCGGGTCGGCAGCCCTCAGGGATCCTCTGTTCGCTCAGAAGCAGTCGCAGGGCGGATCGGGCCCGCTTGTCATCTGCAGCGGCAACGGCGCGAAAGCCATCGAAAAAGCCATGGAGATGATTCAGCAGGGGAGCGACGCTCTTGACGCCGTCATCGCAGGAGTCAATATCGTGGAGGACGATCCCAACGACACGAGCGTCGGCTACGGCGGCCTGCCGAACGAGGAAGGCGTGGTCGAGCTCGACGCCGCCGTCTTGCACGGCCCGACCCACCGCGGCGGAGCGGTGGCCGCGATACGCAACATTAAGAACCCGTCGAAGGTTGCCCGGACGGTCATGGAGCGAACGAATCATGTACTACTCGTCGGCGAGGGGGCCCTCAAATTCGCCAGGGCGCACGGTTTTCAGGAAGAGAACCTGCTCACCGAGAAAGCGCGCGAGGCGTGGCTTCAGTGGAAGGAGAACCTCAGTACGAAGGATGACTGGCTTCCGCCTCACTCGGTGGACGACCGGGATATCGGGGCCCTCTACCAGTCCAATGAACGGCACTACGGTACGATTCACTGCAGCGCCATCGATCAGAAGGGCAATATCTCCTCCGTCACGACGACGAGCGGGCTGGCGTTCAAGATTCCGGGGCGAGTGGGCGATTCGGCGATTATCGGCGCCGGTCTCTACTGCGACAACTCCGTCGGCGCTGCCGGGTCAACCGGCCGGGGAGAGGCGAACCTGATGAATCTCAGCTCCGTGATGATCGTCGAGTGGATGCGACAGGGAAAAACTCCCGACGAGGCCTGCCTCCTTGCATGCAAGCGGGTCAACGAGCACACTCATGAGAAACGCTTTCAGGATGCCGAAGGGAGGGTGACCTACGACGTGAAATTCTTTGCAATCAATAAGAAGGGGGAGCACGGCGGGTGTTCGATGTGGAGCGGCGGGGAATACCTGATCCACAACGGGAAGGCCGCTCACAAAGTTGAGTTCCCTTACCTCTTCAAATCGAAGTGAGCAACCGCAGACGGACTTCATGATTTCTCCGATTTTGGCGCTATCTGCCCAGGATAAGACGCGTTTGAAGCACCAGGAATTCGAACGCGAGGCGGTCCCGCATATGGACGTGCTCTACAACTACGCCCTTCGGATGACGGCCAATCCGGACGACGCGCACGATCTCGTCCAGGAGACCTTCATGAAGGCGTACAGGTTTTGGGACAAATACGAGAAGGGAACCAATATACGGGCGTGGCTGTTCCGTATAATGAAAAACTCGTATATCAATCGCTACCGGAAAGAAACGAAGGAACCGGAAACTGTCGATTACAATGACATCCAGAATTTCTATAACACAATCCGCTACGAGTCATCGGATCCGAACGATCTGCAGGAAAAGATTTTCGGCGGATTGCTGGAAGACGACGTCGCCCGCGCCCTCGAATCGCTTCCGGAAGATTTTCGGACCGTCGTCATACTCTGCGACATCGAGGGATTGAGCTACGAAGAGATTGCTGAATTTGTCAACTGTCCTATCGGAACCGTGCGCTCGCGCCTCCACCGCGGACGCCACATGTTAAGAGCCGCCCTGTTCGACTATGCGAAGAAACGCGGCTATGTCCCCCGAGACTGAATCCACCAACCGAATCCCATTATCGATCATTGATAGAGAGTAATTAACTGTCGTGAAGTGCCAAGATATTCAGGAGTTGATCACCGCAGAGGTCGACGGCGAACTTGCGGAGGAAGCCAAGTCAACGCTCCAGGATCACCTGCGGAACTGCCCGGCCTGCAACGCCGACTACGCACTGGAGCTCACCACCAAGGCGTTTCTCAGACGCCGCCTTAATCGCGTACAAGCCCCCCCGAACCTGCGCGCGCAGATCACCGCCGAACTCGCCGAACAGGCTTCTGCTCAGCCCGGATTCGGAGCGTGGCTTAATGATTTGTTCAACCGCCGCTCGCCGCGAGCCATGCTCGCGCTCGGCTCCCTGGTTGCGATTCTGCTCGTTGTTCTCACGGTCACGCCCCCCAAGCCCCGTCATTCTCACTCAAAACCCGTCGACGCAAACATTATCAACCAGGCGTGGAACAATTTCGATAACGTGCTTGACGGAAAGCTCACTCCACAGGTCGCCACCGACGACCCGGCGGTTCTGAGAAGCTATTTTGCCTCGCAGGTCCCTTTCAAAGTGAATTGCCCGAAGCACAAAGGCACCCGGCTCGTCGGCGGCGCCTATTCAAGGTACAACAACGAGCCTTGCGCCAATCTCGTCTATAGAAAAGGGCGGGACGTCATCTACGTGTACGAGACGAATTACCGCTGCGTCGCGCACGGAACCAACCTCAACCTCCCCCGGGAAGCAATGAATCAGATTCAGGCTTCCGGATGGTACTTCGAAAATCCTCACCCCGAATGCACTCTTGTCGTGTGGCTGGTCGACTCAACAGTTTGCTGCGCTGCGGCGGACATGCCGCAGGACAAGCTGCTCGCCTTCCTGCGGGAACGAGAGTAGCTCCGATGGGGATACGCCTTAGTGTTGTTCTATCGATCCTGCTGATCGGTTTCTCAGGATGCGTGAAGAAAGACTCCCGCGCCGGTGATACGCAGCCGGCGGCGGCAGGCAACGTTTCCGACGTCATGAACGTCGTCAAGCGCTCAGAGAAGGTTCCGAATTTCTCCTGGAAGGACAGCACGGGAAAGATTCAGGACTTCGACTCGTACCGCGGCAGGGTCACTTTCGTGAATTTTTGGGCGACATGGTGCGGGCCCTGCAAGAAAGAGCTTCCCGACCTCGTTGCCCTCAGCCAGGAACTTGCGCCCCGAAACGTGAGGTTTATCGGCGTCTCCACCGACAGGGGACCCAACATCATCGAGGATGTCCGGACATTCGTCGGTGAGCACGGAATTACGTACCCTGTGGTTGTATCAAATGACGACCTTGACGACGCGTTCGGAGATCCCAGGATGATTCCCACCTCGTTTATCGTAGACTCAGACGGCAAGATTGCGAAGACCCTCGTCGGCTTATATTCAAAAGAAGCGCTTTCGCAGGCCATCACAGCCCTCCTGAAATGATCTGCTGCCGTTTCACGGCTGCCGGTTCCAATCGTTTCCTCAAATTCCCGAATTAATGAAGCAGGCGCGGACGGAAATATCCGCGATCGGCGAGTTCGGCCTGATAGACCGCATTCGACGCCTCACCGACGTTCCCCCGGCCGATCCGAACGTGCGGCAGAACCTTCTGATTGGAATCGGAGACGACGCCGCCGCGTTCCGGCCTGCGCCGGGTTCCGCCGGGCTGGTTTCAGTCGACACGTTTCTTGAGGGAATCCACTTCGACCTGACCTATACTTCCCTCAGCCACCTCGGCTGGAAAGCCGTCGCCGCAAGCCTCAGCGATATCGCGGCGATGGGCGGCGCTCCCCGGTATGTCCTTCTCGCCCTGTCCATACCCGCCAAGATTTCCGTCGAGATGATCGACGAGCTCTACTCCGGGGCCGTCGCGGCCTGCAAGAAGTACTCGTGCCTCATCGTGGGTGGCGATACCGCGGCGTCGACGGCCAACCTCTCCGTTACCGCCACCGTCATCGGGGAGGCGCCCGAGAACGCCATCATCTACAGGAAGGGCGCGAAAGCGGGCGACTATCTCTGTGTAACCGGACACCTCGGCGGCTCGATCGCCGGACTCAAAGTCCTCCAGCGCGAGAAGCAGAAGTTTCTCGCCTCGGGAAACGGGAGTGCGTTCGAGCCAAATCTCGAGCCGTACAAACACGCCATCGAAAAGCACCTCGTTCCAAAGCCCCGCTTTGATATTTCGTCGCTCTTCGCCGGGAAGGTAAAGGTTCATTCGATGGTGGATGTAAGCGACGGTCTGGCCTCTGAGGTTCATCACCTCTGCCGGGCCGGAGATGTCGGGGCCTCCGTCTACGAGCACAATCTCCCGATCGAACCCCTGATCCAGCGGATCGCCGATGAATTTTCGGCCTCCCCGACCGATTACGCCCTCCACGGCGGCGAGGAATACGAATTGCTCTTCACGCTGAGCGATGAGGAACACGCAAAACTGGAAAAACTAACGAATGATGTGTCAATCATCGGCAGGATCATTCCTGCCGGCGAGGGAATACACAAAGTGCGGGAACAGGGTGAGAAAGAACCGCTGTTGCCGGGGGGCTGGAATCACTTCACGAAGAAGTAACCGGATGGCTCAGGGGGCGAGCCGGCGTATCACCCACTCGTTGTTCTTACGAAGGTACTCGATTCTGTCGTGAAGTCGGGCTTCGCGTCCCTGCCAGAATTCGATCCGGGACGGATGTAACCTATATCCTCCCCAGTGGGAGGGGCGGGGCACGGGCTTGCCGCTGAACCGCCGTTCGTTCTCCTCGAAGCTCCGGTCCAGGGATTCGCGATCCTCTACAACCTTGCTCTGGGGCGAGGTGACCGCCCCGATCTGGCTGTCGCGGGGCCTCGATGAGAAATACGTATCTGAATCCTCCGCCGAAATAGGTTGAAGCGAGCCCTCGATCCTCACCTGCCTGTTGAGACCGCCCCAGAAGAACACAAGCGCTCCGAAAGGGTTCGCCGTTATCTGCTCTCCCTTCCGGCTTGAATAGTTGGTGTAGAAAATAAACCCTCCCGCGTCGACTCCCTTGTACAGCACCACCCTTGCGGAGGGCTTACCGTCTTTGGTGGAGGTTGCGAGCGTCATCGCATCCGGGCGATTTTCCTTCGCTTCGACTGCGCTAGCATACCATTCCCTGAATTGTTCAATCGGGTCGGGGCTCACCGTGCGTGCGTCCAGTTCCTGTGCGATCATTGCAGATTGCGGAGAAGTCATCGTTGAATCAATATAGTAATTAATTGATTGTGTTCGAATAATCTCTATATTGTCTTGTTGTCTTGTAGCCGCGCCCTTTAGGGCGCGCGAGTTCGAGCGCGGGCTAAAGCCCGCGGCTACAAAGGTTGCCGGCCAAAACGATAACGATTCTCAACGGATCCTGTCTTCTCCCTCCGAATGTTTCATCCGCGGTTTAATCGCTTCCTGATAATCGCCGCATTCTCGTGCATCCTCATCCACGCGTCGCACTCTGACCTTTCCGCGCAACCCGTCGCTACCGGCGATGAAGAATTTCTGCCGGGCCGCGTGCCCTATACTCCGGGCGTGATCAATTTGTGGGGAGTAAGCAGTCTTCACCGGGATACGGCAACGGCAGTGGCCGATCTCGGCACCATCAAGCAGACCAATGACGGCGGATATACATGGACGACGACGTATCACGCCGCAGGGTCCTCGAACACTCTTCTCGGCATATCTTACATCGATAGCTCTAAGGCGATAGCAGTAGGATCCGGCGGGACGATATTGAAAACCACCGATGCCGGCGTCAACTGGCTGAAGCAGGAGAGTCACACGACCGAGACGCTCTTTGCGGTTTCTTTTGTCGATACCCTGACCGGCAATGCTGCAGGCGATCACGGGATCATCCTTCGGACCTCCGACGGCGGGGCCACCTGGATCAAACAGGACAGCGGCCGGACCTACCCGATCCTTGGGATTTCGCTCAGCGACGCCAACACCGGCATTGCAGTCGGAGGAGGAGGAAAGATACTCCGTACGACCGACGGAGGCGCAACCTGGTCTCCTCAGACGAGCGGCGTCACGAACTTTCTTTATGGGGTTTCGCTGACAGGCGCGTCGACCGGCACAGTGGTCGGAACCCTGGGCACAGTCCTGCAAACGACTGACGGCGGGGGAACCTGGACGCCGCGGACTCTCCCGAATAACATACAACCGTACCTGTACGCGGTCTCCTTTAAAGACGCAGCGACAGGCGTGGCCGTGGGAAATGCGGGGACGATGCTGCGCACAACGGACGGCGGGGCAGACTGGACTCTTCTGCCGAAGCTCACGAACAGCAATCTATACGCAGTTTCGATCACCGATTCGAACCGCGGGATTGCGGTCGGCGGGAACGGGACAATCGTTCTCCTGACGGACACAGGGATGGTCGTAACTGAAGTGCGGCCTGTCATTGGAGGCATACCGCCTCGATTCCGGCTCGAGCAGAACTATCCGAATCCCTTTAATCCGGTCACTACCATAGGCTTTGATCTCACTGTTGCAAGCCACGTACGTCTCCAGGTGTATAACCTCCTCGGAATCGAGGTGGCGACGCTGGCCGATGAGGATCTCGGGCCGGGCTTCTATAATAGAGTATTCGACGGCGCTTCCCTCCCATCCGGCGTCTACTATTACAGGCTGATCGCAGCCAGGCACGCATCGCAAGCCATCGATATCGAAACCCGCAAATTATTGCTGATAAAATAACATGGAAATTCAACAACCCTCGGCTCAACCAACCGACGTTGGCAGCGAGTTCATCAGTAACTCCCGCGGCCGGCTGCTGAAAGAGTACCTCCCGCGCATTCAGGCGTGTGTGAACACCCTGAGCGAAGAGGATATCTGGTGGCGAAGTCATGAGTCCGACAACAGCATCGGGAATCTCGTCCTGCATCTCACGGGAAATATCGGACAGTGGATTCTCGCCGGCATAGGCGGGCAATCGAGCACGCGGAACCGGCCACTTGAATTTTCCGAGCGAGGCCCGATACCAAAGGCCGAACTCCTCAGGCGGTTTCAGAGCGTCATCAATGAAGCCGACCGCGTTCTTTCGGAGTTCGATCGATCGAAGCTCCTCGAGGTGAGGCATTTCCAGAAGTGGGATGTGACCTGCCTGTACGCGATCTCACATGTGGTCGAGCACGTTGCCCAGCACATGGGCCAGATCATTTACATCACGAAGCTGCGCACGGGGAAGGATCTGAAGTTTTTCAACGTTTAGCCCCGAATTGCCCCGGCAATCCGATGTCCATCATGAGTCGGGCGATTTCCAGGTTTGAAAGCCCCCGGTGCTCACCCGGGCGCAGCACCCCAATCTCAAGAGAGCCGATGGCGGTCCTCACGAGTCTCAGCGCGGGATGCCCTATGGCCGCCGTCATTTTCCGGACCTGGCGGTTTCGTCCCTCGCGGAGAGTAATGCTGAGCCATGCTGTAGGCACGTTCTTCCTGAACCGTATCGGAACCGATCGGGGAGGAAGATGAGGCTCTACCGCCAACCGCCTTACTTCCGCAGGGCGGGTCTTCCGGCGCTCTATCATCACTCCGGTTCTCAGCGAGGCCAGATCATTAACCTGAGGGATCCCCTCCACCTGAACGAGGTATGTGCGGGGATGGCCGTATTGCGGATCAAGGAGCCGGTGTTTCAAAGAGCCGTCGTTTGTGAGGAGCACGAGCCCCTCGCTGTCGGCATCGAGCCGTCCGGCAGGATAGACGTCCTTCGGAAAGGGGCCATAATCCGCGAGGGTTTCCCGCCCTTCTCCGCCGGAGAACTGGCAAAGAACGCCGTATGGTTTATTGAAGAGGAGATAACGGAACTCTTTCGTGTCTGATCGCTTCATGACGATGAAAAACGGGAGAAAGCACGATAAAGTCAACCTGTAGCCGCGCCCTTTAGGGCGCGCTCGTCGATGCGCGGGCTAAAGCCCGCGACTACAGACGAGATATCGATCAGATTGAATATCCCTTACTTCAAGAGCTGAATGCTCGACCTCATCCCCGCGTCATTCCAATGCGCCTACTGCGGCGAGGAGAATGAAACCGTAGTGGATCCCTCCGGCGGGCCTTCCCAGTCCTACACGGAGGACTGCCAGGTCTGCTGCAGGCCGAATGTGATCCGCGTTACAATAACCGAGGACGGGGACCTGACGCTCACCGCCGAGTTGGAAGGGTAGTTCCCCCCCGGGTACTCATCCAATCCGCTCCCGGCTCACGGGTTGCGGGTGACCCCCCACACCGGAAGTGACGACCCGCACAGCACCCTTTCTCTATCCTCCTTTAATTAGCGGAGTACTTCATTACAGGAGAAGGTTGCATGAAACGGCGATATCACCTCCAGACCCTGACCCGCGAAGAGCGGATGTTCATGGAATGCGTCCTTCTCTACGAAATGGAACGCCAGTCGTGGTACGCCATTGTGTATCTCGAGTTGTGGAATACCGAGAGCTTCATCAGCATCCACTAAGGAGACCAAGGCCATGAAATCCTGGACATTCGCAGCGCTCCTCAGCAGCATGATCATCGTCCCCCTCGTCCTCCGGCTGAAGAAACTCCGCCCGGCAGGGGAGCAGGTTGGCTCCGATCGCCGTTATGCTATCGACGACCTGATCGCTGATCAGCCGCTGAGCTGATTTCGACTCGCCCCCGGCCTTTTACCCCGCCCTTCGCCCATCCCGGCCTGATCTCCGGGAATTATGTCCCGTTCCACCCGTCGTGCAAGTCCGTCCCGCAGTTTACTCTACACTCGGAATTCGCCACATTTTTTCTCGCTTCCCGGACGATTTGCTATCATCGGACATTAACAAAAATTAACTGAAAACCGCTTGACTTCCTGATCCACTTTCGCTACTCTCCGTGAGCGGAAGCGGGGGCGCTGGCGCAGGGCGCCACATACCCCATCCCTACCTTTTTTAGGACGTACGCAGCATGAGTGCGCCCGGCGGAACCTCTCCGTCGGGCAATAATCGTATCGGAGATTACATCAATGATCGGTGCGCTCGAACATCGAATTCTCTCCGACCGCTCTCATCACCGAACGCGGGCACATTCCTCTCCAGCCCGGAAAGGAAACCTCTCCCATGAAGAACAATATACTATCGATTCCCCGCCGGATCGTTCTCCCGGGCATCCTCATCATGGCGCTCCTCACGCCCGGGGCGCTCTACGCCCAGGCGGACTCCGCCCGGTATCATCTCTGGTTAGATGACGCTCAATTCGCAAAGCTGTCGTCCGCGGCTCAAAACTTGCTGATTGCAAAATTCGGACCGAAACTCCGGCGAGACGGCAAGGGAAACCTTATTGCTCCCGGGGGATCAACAGGCAGCGGAACAGGCGCGGGTTTCGGAACTGGCCCGGCGGGACAGATAGTGAAAGGGAGCGGGCTCTTCGGCGCGATGACGGCAATCCCAAACAATCTGGTCAATAACGCCGCGGCCGATGCGACCGCACAGGACACGCAGAGCGAGACAACCATTGTTCTTGGTTCCGGTTCCAACATCATCTCGGGATTCAACGATTCGGGCTCACACGTCGGCGGAGTCAACAAGTTCACCGGCTTCTCCACCTCCGCGAGCGCCGGATCCTCCTGGACTGATGGCGGGACGCTCCCAAACGACACAAGCGGAGACGCAGGCGACCCGGTCCTTTCGCGGAACGCCACAACCGGGCGTGTGTACTTTTCTACCCTCGCATTCTCGGGCACGGGACTCCAGATGTTCAGGTCAGACAACAACGGCGGGACCTGGATGCCCCCTGTCAATTGCGCTCCGGGCATGACCGGTCAGCAGGACAAGGATTGGAATACGGTTGATAATTTCGGCGGTTCCGGAAACGGCAACGTATATGTCGTCTGGCGGGCCTTCTCCTCCGGCGCGACCGACGGCATCCGGTTCACGCGGTCGACCGACAACGGGAACACGTTCGGACCTTCCACGGGATTACTGATTGCCGGTCCCGGCGCATACAACGTGCAGGGGGCGAATGTCGTTGTAGGAACCGACCATTCGGTCTATGTCTTCTGGCTCGACCAGAGCGCGGGTTCCGGCACTCCCAATATCGTTAAGCTCGCGAAGTCGACCGATCAGGGCCTCTCCTTTGGAGCCGCGACGACGGTTGGTACGCTTATCGGCACGGGAGTAAACGGCGATCTCTTGCTTCCAGCGGGCTTCCGCTCGAATTCCTTCGCACAGGCCGCGGTGAATCCGGCAAGCGGAAACCTGTACATCGTGTATAATGATGTCACAGCAGCGGGCGACCATGGGAATATTTATCTCCGCCAATCCACGAACGGAGGGAGCGCCTGGAGCGCCGCGACACAGGTCAACACGGATTCGACCACGCGCAGCCAGTACATGCCCGCTCTTGCCGTCAAACCAGATGGCTCGGGCCTCTCCGTAACCTGGTACGACAATCGCGACGATCCCGCAGACCGGAACCTGGCTCGATGGGGAGCAACAGCGGCGATCTCGGGTTCCACGCTTACCTTCGGCCCAAACTTCCGCATCAGCCCCGTGTATCCTCCGGTCTTTGGAGTCGACCCGGTAGTCAACTCCACGTACATGGGCGACTACGATCAGATGACTGCGGACAACAGCCTCTATTATACCACCTGGGGCGACAACAGGGATAACAGCATCGCCGGACCGTCGCGCAAGAATGCGAATGTCCGGTTCGCAAGTTATGCTCAGGCGGGTCCGGGCGCCATCCTCGATTTCAGCTCGGCGCTGGTGAGCGGAGGGAACGGCAACGGACAGATCGACTCAAACGAGTGCAACCAACTCGCCGTCACGGTGAAGGATAACGGAGGCGCGGCAGCCACGGGCGTCACCGGAACCTTGTCGACGTCGACGCCGGGCGTGTTGATTTCGAATGCGACACAGGCATATCCCGACCTGAATCCCGGCTCGAAGGGATCCAATTCCGCCCCCTTCCAGGTCGTGACCACGTCGGTTCCATGCGGAACGCCCATCAACTTCACGCTCAGCATGTCGTATGCCGGCGGGTCGGACGTGATCAACTTTACTATCTCTGCCGGAGGTTCCGGCTATGCCATATCGAGCTCCACGGGGACCATCGTCCCGGGAACGACGGACATCGGCAATCACTGCGACGATTGTGTTACCGCGGTTTCATTGCCTTTTCCCGTTAAACTCTACAACTCCACGTTCACAACCGTCAATCTCGGCTCCAATGGCAATGCGCAGTTCTCGAGCACCAGCACTGAATACAGCAACGTTTGTCTCCCTGTCGGGACATTCAACAATGCGATCTTCGCTCACTGGGACGACCTGATGACAAGCATCAGGCCGGGTGACGGCATTTTCACGTCGGTGAGCGGCGTCTCCCCGGGCAGGATATTCAACATTGAGTGGCGCTCCACCCACTACCCGGGGACCGGGAGTGCGCACTTCGAATTGCGCCTGCACGAGAACTCATCCCAGTTCGAAGTGGTCTATGATACAATTACGGGGGGCGGAAACAGCGCTACGGTTGGCGCACAGATGGCTACGGGCGCGAGCTTCTCGCAGTACGCATGCAACACGATCGGAAGCATCTCGCAAGGGCTCATGCTGACATTTGCGCTTCCTCCGTGTCTCGACGGCGGCGGGCCCTGCAACCCCTGCACCCTTACATGTCCGGGAAATATAAACGTCAGCAATGACCCCGGCAGGTGCGGGGCGGTCGTGAATTATCCCGCCCCTACAACGAGCGGAGGCTGCGGCGCCGTCACATGCGTGCCGCCCTCGGGCTCGTTCTTCTCCGTGGGAACGACGCAGGTCAACTGCAGCTCCGCAAGCGGTCAGAGTTGTTCGTTCTCTGTGACGGTCGCCGATACACAGCAGCCCGGTTGTTCGATCACCGTAAGCCCGGCTGTCCTCACCCCCAATAACCACAAACTCGTGAATGTTTCAGTCAAGGTGGTTTCAACCGACAATTGTCCGGTCACCTGTGCGCTCACATCGATCACGAGCAGCGAAGCCGACAGCGGCCTGGCGAAGAATGACATACCAAAGGACATTCAGGGTGCAAGCTACGGAACTTGCGACACGCTGGTGCAGCTGAGAGCCGAACGGTTTTCGACCACATCTGACCGCATCTATACGCTGACGTACACGGTGACCGATGGCTCGGGCCGCACGTCGACATGCTCAGGCACTGTGAGAGTGCCGCTCAGCAAGAAGGGGGTCTCAGCATTCGGTCCCTCGGCCGAGGCAAACCCGGTCCCCGGAGAAACATTCCTTGGCCAGAACCATCCAAACCCGTTCAATCCGACGACCGAGATCGTCTTCGCGCTGAGTGTTCCGTCGATCGTGAGCCTCAGAGTGTTTAACGTCCTCGGCCAGGAAGTCGCGCTCCTGCTGAACAGGCAGTCGTTAGATGAAGGATATCAGAGCGTCGGGTTCGATGCAGGCTCTCTGCCGAGCGGAGTCTACTTCTACCGCCTCCAGGCGATTCCTCTCTCCGACGGCGCGGGCGGGCACGCCGGCGGCATCGTCCAGACGAAGAGGATGATCCTCATGAGATAACGGGTCTGCGGTATCGATCTACCCGATTCGGAGGTGATCTCAGCCGTTGATATTCTGCGGGAATCTGGCTATCTTTCCGCACTTTTATGAACATCATCAGGCCCAAGGCGCTTCGCCGGGGCGATGTAATCGGGATCTGTTCCCCTGCCAGCGCCCCCTCCTCCGAAGAATCCCTCTCGCGCGGAATTGCATATCTGGAACGGCTCGGTTATCGCGTTGAGCTCGGGAGAAACGCCTTCCGCAAGCGGGGATATCTCGCCGGGACCGATGCACAGCGGGCAGCCGACGTCAATGAACTCTTCGCCAACCGGAACGTAAAGGCGATCATCTCGGCGCGCGGAGGCTATGGTTCACACCGCATCCTCCCCCTCCTCAAGTACCGCACGATCAGGCAGAATCCAAAGATCCTCGTCGGCTACAGCGACATCACCGCCCTCCAGCTTGCGCTCATGGCAAGGACCGGACTTGTCACGTTCACGGGACCGATGGTGGCCCCGGACCTTTCTCCCGGGCTGAGCGGAACGGCGGAGGAGTGGTTCTGGAGATGCCTCACATCGACTCACCCGCTCCCTTCATTGCGCGTGGGAGGGCGCAAGACGCGCCGATCGGGGCGCCGCGTTTCATCAGCTGGGCGCGTCGTTGGAGGAAATCTCTCCGTTGTGGCCTCATCGGTTGGAACTCCCTATTTCCCGGATCTTTCCGCGCCGATTCTTCTTCTCGAGGAGATCGACGAGCGCCCGTACAGGATCGACCGGATGCTCCGGCAGATAAAGCTGGCGGGTATCCTTGAACGATCGAAAGGAATCATCCTCGGCGAATTCGTCAACTGCAGACCGGAACGTGGCAAGCCCTCGCTCACTCTGCAGCAGGTATTCGCCGATACGTTCGGCGAAGCCTCCGGGCCGGTGATCGAAGGACTCCATTATGGTCATGTCGACAACCTTCTCATGATGCCGCTCGGGATCCGGGTCGTCCTTGACACCGCCGCGGGTCGAATCAGGTTTGCGGAGGCGGCGGTATCGTAGTTTTTTGTGATATTCCTCTCAGTTTGATTGACAATACTGCGGAATATCCTTAGATTTGACAAAAATCGGCGCTGAGCCGGACCGGGAAAATCAGAACGTGAGGGGTGTCTTGCGGATAGGGATCCTCGCTTCAGGTAAGGGGTCGAACCTGAAGGCGATTATTGATGCAATCGAATGTGGGAAGGTCTTGAATGCCCGCGTCGGCCTGGTGATCAGCAATAACTCCGATGCGGGCGCTCTTGAGATCGCTCGGTCGGCGGCGATCCCGGCGGTCCACCTGAGCCGTAAACAGTTCGACTCCGATATCGATTTCGAGCAGGCGCTCCTCTTGACGCTGCGGGAGCACGGGATCGGACTCGTCGCGCTGGCCGGATACATGAAAAAGATTGCCCCCTCCATCATCAGGGAATTCAGGGACCGCATCATCAATATCCATCCCGCCCTCCTCCCATCCTTCGGCGGACCGGGGATGTACGGCATGTTTGTTCACGAAGCCGTGATACGCAGCGGCACCCCCATGTCAGGAGCCACCGTGCATGTCGTCGATGAGGAGTACGACCACGGTCGGATCCTGATTCAAAAAACCGTCGCGATCTCGCCGGGCGAGACACCCGAATCGCTTGCCGCAAAGATAGCTGTGATCGAACACGAAATATACCCGGAGGCGATCCGGCTTTTCGCGGAAGGAGACATGACCGCAAGCGGGGTGCATGCAGCCGCCGGACGCGGCGCATGAATCCAGTCCGGGTCAAACGCGCCCTCATAAGCGTTTCCGACAAAAGCGGCGTGGTCGACTTCGCGCGCGAGTTGAGCCGCCGCGGGGTTGAGATCATCTCGACGGGAGGAACCCTAAAGGCGCTTCAGGAGGCGGGGATTGCAGCTGGGTCGGTGTCGGAATACACTGGTTTCCCGGAAATCCTCGACGGCCGCGTCAAGACCCTCCACCCGCGGATCCATGCCGGCCTCCTTGCAGTAACCGAAAACCCTGCGCACCAGAAACAGCTCACCGAACTTGACATCAGTCCCATCGATCTGGTCGTGGTCAACCTCTATCCGTTTGAGCAGACGGTCACCCGAAACGGCGTGACGCTCGATCAGGCCGTGGAGCAGATCGACATCGGCGGGCCCACGATCCTCCGCGCGGGGGCAAAGAATTTCAGGTACAAAACCGTCATCGTGAATCCCGCGCGTTACGGGCAGGTCGTCGCCGAAATGGAGCAACACGACGGATCGACATCGGAAGAGCTCCGGTTCGAGCTCGCCAAAGAGGTATTCTCACACACTTCGCGTTACGACAGCGTCATCTCCGAGTACCTGAGGCATCGCGGCGCCGGGCCGTCGGCTGAGCAGCTTCCGGAGGCGCTGTCGCTTGCTCTCCCCCGCTCGGGGGATCTCCGATACGGAGAAAACCCGCACCAGACCGCCGCTCTCTACGGGAGTTTCAGGGAATACTTTGTTCAGCTTCACGGGAAGGAGCTCTCCTTCAATAACATCGTCGATATCCAGGCCGCCGCGGAGCTGGCCGAGGAATTCACGGAGCCGACGGTCGTCATCATCAAGCACACCAATCCCTGCGGAGTGGGATCGGGGCAGACGCTCGCGGAGGCATACGGGAAAGCCTTCGCGACAGACAACAAGTCGGCATTCGGAGGAATCGTTGCCGTCAACAGGCCCCTTGATCTCGCGGCGGCGCAGATGATCGACAAGGTATTCACGGAGGTTATTGTCGCGCCCGAATATCCCCCCGATGTGCTTGAGTTCCTGAAGAAAAAACGCGACCGCCGATTGATCCGGCAGGCCGGGAGTCTCCGTTCCGGCAAATCTCCTTCGATCCGCAGCGTTGCCGGCGGGGTGCTGCTGCAGACGCCCGACGATTTGACGGTCGATCCTTCAAAACTGAAAGTCGTGACCAAACGACGCCCGTCATCCGACGAGGAGAGCGGGCTCCAGTTTGCCTGGAGGGTCGCAAAGCATGTGAAATCGAACGCAATCGTCTACGCCCTCGGGGACCGGACGATCGGGATCGGGGCGGGACAGATGTCGCGCTTCGATTCCTCCCGGCTCGCCGTCCTGAAGGCGCAGGAGGCCGGCCTCGAACTCAGGAATACGGTCGTGGCATCCGACGCCTTCTTCCCATTCGCCGACGGGCTCCTCGAGGCGGTGAAGGCGGGCGCGAGCGCGGTGATCCAGCCGGGGGGTTCCGTCCGCGACGAGGAAGTGATCAAGGCAGCCGACGAGAACGGGGTGGCGATGATCTTCACCGGCATCAGGCATTTTAAACACTAACCTTTCACGTATCGGAACACCATGAGCCTTCTCTCACTCTTTTCCGCCGATCTTGCCATCGACCTTGGAACCGCGAACACCCTGATCCATATGAAGGGGAAAGGGATCGTTCTCAACGAACCGTCGATCGTCGCATTCGACCGGAACACGAAGAAGATCGTCGCAATCGGAAACGAGGCGCGGGAGATGCTCGGCCGGACGCACAGGGACATCCGCACGATCCGCCCGATGAGAGACGGGGTGATCGCCGACTTCGAGATCGCCGAAGGAATGCTCCGCGAATTCATCAAGAAAATCCATTCGAACTGGCTGCCGAGCAGGCGGATCGTTGTGTGCGTTCCGAGCGGCGTGACGGAGGTGGAGAAGCGCGCCGTGCGCGACTCGGCCGAACACGCGGGCGCGAAGGAAGTCCACCTGATCGCCGAACCGATGGCCGCCGCGATCGGCATCGGCCTCGATGTCGACGCGCCGGCGGGGAACATGATCGTCGATATCGGCGGCGGAACAACCGAGATTGCCGTCATCGCACTCTCCGGCATCGTGAACGAAGAGTCGATCCGCATCGCAGGCGACGAGATGAACAACGCGATCATCCAGTTCTTCAAGAAGAATCACAACATCCTCATCGGCGAGCGGACCGCCGAGGCCATCAAATGCGAAGTGGGATCGGCGATGCCGCTGAAGGAAGAAATCACGATTCAGGTCAAGGGGCGCGACCTCGTGAACGGCATCCCGAAGACGACCGAAGCAAGCTCGGTCGAGATCCGTGAATCTCTCAACGAGCCCGTCCAGCAGATCGTCGATGCGGTCAAGCTCACGCTGGAACGGACTCCGCCCGAGCTCTCCGCCGACATCCTCGACCGGGGCATCATGCTCTCGGGGGGCGGTGCGCTGCTGAAGCAGCTCGACGAGCGGCTCCGCCTTGAGACAAGCCTCCCGGTCTATGTGGCCGAAGACCCCCTCACAGCGGTGGTGCGCGGCACGGGCAAAGCCCTCGAGCACATCAACCACTACTCCAAGGTCCTGCTGAAGAGCAGGAGGTACTGAGTCGCCCCCCCGGGCCGTAGTTCTCCATGGAGCGACTCTTCAACATACTCCTCTTCTTCAAAGAGTACGTGGTCCTTGCCGTCCTGATCGTCGCCTCCACCGTCCTCCTCAGCCTGAACGACAACACGCAGATCAGCGCGATCCGTTCGTACACCGTCGGATTCATCGGCTTTATTCAGAATGCGCTGACAATCATCCCGAACGTCGTCGAGCTGAAGAAGGAGAACGAGGTCCTCCGCCAGCTCAATGTCAACCTTTCGAATGAAGTGAGCCTCCTGCGCGAAGCGCGCCTCGAGAATCTCCGCCTGCGGGGGATGGCCGGCCTGAAGGAGCACAGCCCGTTCAAGCTCGTCGCCGGAAACGTGATCGGCAAGAGCCTCCTGCTGATGCGGAATACGATTACGCTCGACGCAGGCGAACACGACGGCGTCAAACCCGAGATGCCGGTGATCTGCGAATCGGGGCTCGTGGGAAAGATCATCGCGACGAGCGAACGCTACTCCATCGCCCAGCTCGTGCTGAACAAGGATTTCCGGGCGAGCGCCAAGATCCAGCGGTCGCGCATCGACGGCATCATCGCGTGGGACGGCGGTGAACTCCTCCAGCTCAAGAACGTCTCAAAGTCGCAGGACATCAAAGAGGGCGACCTCGTGATCACCTCGGAATACAGCAGCGTCTTTCCGAGCGAGGTAAAGATCGGCGTCGTCTCGAAACTCCGCGAAAAACCGGGGAGCCTCTTCAAGGACGTGGACGTGACCCCGAGCGTCGATTTCGCATCGCTGGAACAGGCGTTCGTGGTGACGTCGGCGCGGGATCCGGAACGCAAAGAGATCGAGAAGAAGGCGGCGCGCGTGAAATGATCCTCCGGTACTTCCGCTATGCCTTCTTCTCGGTCATCTTCATCATCGTGCAGACAAAAGTCATGCGGCTCGTAGCCGTGGAAGGGATTACGCCCGATATTCTGACGATCTGGGTCGTGTACATCGCCCTCAAGGAAGGACAGCTCCCCGCCACCCTCTGGGGCTTCGCCATCGGGCTTCTCTTCGACCTCGGCACGGGAAACTTTGTCGGCCTTTCGGCCCTCACAAAGACAATCACGGGCTTCTGCTCGGGATATTTCTATAACGAGAACAAGACGTCGATCACGCTGGCGAGCTACAGGTTTCTGTTGATCGTCCTCCTTGCCTCGGTGGTGCAGAACACCGTCTACTTCATCATCTACGCTCAGGGGAGCGAGCTCGGACTCATGCGGGCCGTCTTCCAGGTGGGCCTTGCCACGGCGTTCTACACGACCACGTGGACGCTCCTCCCGATGTTCGCCTTTGCCCGTAAATCTCTGAGGTAGCATGGGACCGCCAGACGCCTCGCACCGCACAAGCCAGTTCTACCTCCTGGTGGGCATTCTGTTTGTGTTTCTCCTCGGACGCCTCGTCCAGCTCCAGTTCCTCTACCAGGACGTCTACGGCAAGAAGTCGGAGGAGAACAGCATCCGCCCGATCGCTCACGACCCGATCAGGGGATATCTTTACGACCGCAACGGGGTGCTGCTGGTAGACAACCGCCCCTCGTACACCGTGACGATCACCCCTGCCGAGTTCCGGAACTCCGCGATCCCATTCCTCTCGCAGATCCTCGGGGTCGACTCGGAGTACATCCAGGAGCGCGTCGAGCGGGGCAGGATGTATAACCGGTTTGCCCCGTGCAAGGTCAAGCGCGATATCGACTTCCCCACGCTTTCCGCCATCGAAGAAAACAGGGACAAGCTCCCGGGGGTCGACTACCAGATCGAATCAAAGCGCTACTACCCTACGAAGGCGAAGGCGGCGCATCTCTTCGGGTATGCCAGGGAAATCTCCGACCAGCAGCTGGCCGCAAAGGGAGACGAATACCGGCTCGGCGATGTGATCGGCGCGACGGGACTCGAAGCGGCATACGAGGAGTACCTCCGCGGCCATAAGGGGTACGAGTTCATCACGGTCAATGCGAAAGGACAGATGCTCGGGGCGTACAATGAGGGGAAAAGCGACATCCCCGCGCGGGAAGGCAACGAACTCTACCTCGCAATCGACTGCGGCGTCCAGGCGCTGGCAGAATCCCTCCTTGCCGACAAGCGCGGAGCGGTGGTGGCGATTGATCCGGATGACGGCGGCGTCATCGCCCTCGCGAGCAAGCCCGATTTTGACCTCACGGCGTTCGGCGGAGTCACTCCCCCCGATCTCTGGAACGATCTCAACACCGATTCGTCGAAGCCCCTCTTCAACCGCGCCACCATGACGAGATATCCTCCGGGCTCGACGTTCAAAATGGTCCTCGCGGCGGCGGCCCTGACGGAGGGAGTTGTCGACCCCGCCGCGCGGATCACCTGCACCGGTGCGTACAGGTATGGCACGAGGGTGTTCAAAGACCACGTGGTCCACGGCTCCACAAACATGGTCGAGGCCATTCAACGCTCGTGCAACGTCTACTTCTATGGGCTTATGCTCAAGACAGGGTTCGACGCGTGGACCCATTACGGCGAGGAGTTCGGGTTTGGGACGCCCACCGGCATCGACATCATGGAAGAAACGTCGGGCCTTCTCCCCTCGGAAGAATACTTCAACAAGATTTACGGGGAGGGCCGCTGGACGCAGGGCTATCTTGTGAGTCTCGCGATCGGGCAGGGAGAGCTCGGTGTCTCGCCCGTCCAGATGGCCGCCTATGCCGCCGCCATCGCAAACAAGGGTTATTACCGCACCCCTCATGTGGTCGAGAGAATACGCGACAAGGAAACCGGCGATCTTCAGACCGTTCCATTCGCCACGCGGAGGATCGAGCTCTCCGACAGGGTGTGGAACATCATTCGTGACGGAATGTACCGCTGCGTCAACGATGAGGGCGGCACGGGAACGTCGGCCAGAGTGTCGGGCGTCGCGGTTGCCGGAAAAACCGGAACAGCCCAGAACCCCCACGGGCAGGACCATGCATGGTTCATCGGATTTGCGCCGGTCGATCATCCCAGAATTGCGATCTGCGCGCTGGTTGAGAATGCCGGATTCGGCGGCACCGTCTCCGCCCCTATCGCGGGGATGTGCATCGAGCGCTACCTCTACGGAACCCTGATTCGGAATCAGCCCAAGGCCGGTTCGCTCCTGGCCCAGCAGAGCGGAGGGCGCACGAGTGCTCACTGACATGAACAACTGGTTCAAGGAACACGTCGACTGGCAGACGATCATTACGGTCACGCTGCTCCTTCTGATCAGCATCGCGTCTGTGTACAGCGCGACCTACGACGCTGGCGCGTCGCTCTATTTCCGGCGGCAGGCGATCTGGGCGCTAATGGGCTTTTTGGTCATGTTCGCCATCATGCTGGTGCCCTTCCGGGTCGTGCAGTTTCTTTCACTCCCTCTCTACGGGGCGTCGGTAGCGGTGCTTATGGTCGTACTCGTGATGGGTAAGGTGGTCGCGGGGTCGAAGAGCTGGTTCGGGGTCGGCGGGCTGGGCCTGCAGCCGTCGGAGATCGTGAAAGTAACGACGATCCTCGCGCTGGCGTCGTTCCTCTCGCAACGCCACGTCAGCCTCCACCGGTTCGGGGATATCATCATGACGTTCGGGATAGTCCTCGTTCCCGTCGCGCTCATCCTCCTCCAGCCCGACCTTGGGACCGCGAGCATTTACCTCTGTATGCTCCTGGCGGTCGTCTACTGGGCGGGGGCTTCGAATTTCCTCATGCTGACGCTCCTCGCTCCGGTTGCCGCCGCGATCGCGAGCCTCTTCGGGACTACTGCGTTCGTTGTCGTCCTGATCGGGACTATTCTGCTTCTTTTTTTCGCGCACGAGAACCGGTTGGCCTCCGCCACGGTGTTTTCTGCGACCGTCCTCACCGGGGTTTCTGTGCAGTACGCGTTCGGCAAGCTTCATCCCTACCAGCAGAAGCGGATTATAACGTTTCTGAATCCCGACGCCGACCCTCTCGGCTCGGGATACAACGTCATCCAGTCCAAGATCGCGATCGGCTCGGGAGGGCTCTTCGGAAAGGGATACCTGCAGGGCTCCCAGACGCAGTTGAACTTCCTCCCGGCGCAGTGGACGGATTTCATCTACTGTGTTCCTGCGGAGGAGTTCGGTTTCCTCGGCGCATTTCTTATACTCGGTCTCCTGGTCTTCCTCCTTGCGCGCGGCGTACGCACCGCCTCGGTGGTGAAGAGCAGTTATGCGAGCATCGTATCGATCGGCATCGTCGGCACGCTCATGGCGCACCTGCTGATTAACGTCGGGATGGCGATGGGCGTGATGCCGGTGATCGGCGTGCCCCTTCCTTTCATGAGCTACGGCGGCTCGAATCTCCTCACAAATTCTGTCATGGCGGGATTGCTCCTCAATATGTACGCGAACAGGAAGGAATACTGAGTCTCCTGAGCCCTGGCGCCATGTCGCCTTCGGCGTCACTTGCCATTGACGCGAAACGTGTTTATTTTTGCCTCCAAAGGATATGGCCAATAAAACCCAATCACGTGAAATCCCCGCCGAGCGCCTTCGCTGGCACTGCAAGCCGTCGAGCATCCGCGTAAAGTCGACGGATGACGCAAAGCCGACGAAGGAGATCATAGGTCAGGAGCGGGCCCTCCGGGCGCTGAGGCTCGGCCTCGAGATGAAGTACCCCGGCTACAATGTTTTCGTCACCGGATTCTCGGGGACGGGGCGCATGACGACCATCAAGCGCCTCCTCACGGAGTTCGAGGGGACTCCCGCGAGTCTGAAAGACCGCTGTTACGTCCACAATTTCAAGAACAACGACCAGCCGATACTGATCACACTCCCTGCCGGAGAGGGTTCGAAGTTCCGCCAGGCGATGGGCGATCTTGTACAGGACCTTGCCAAGAATATCCCCGCGGCCTTCGAACGGAAGCGCTATAAGGAAGAGCGCAAGCGGATGATGGAGCACTTCCAGGAGCGGCAGCACAGCGTCCTGAGCGATTTCGAGAAGAAGGTGAAGGAGAAGGGCTTCGAGGTGGTTCAGGTGCAGGTGGGGCCCGCCCTCCGTCCGGACATCACTCCCGTCGTCAACAACGCCCCCGTGAGCTTCGACCAGCTCGAAGCCCTGATGACTCAGGGACAGGTAACAAAAGAACAGATCGAGCAGATGACCAGGGACCGCGCGCAGCTCGAAAGCCAGATGGAGCTGGTCCTGCGCGAACTACGGAACATCGAGCGAAAGCTCAAGGAGTCGTTGAACGAGCTTGCGGAGCGGTTCATCCTTCCTCTCGTCAAGGAGGCCATCGAGGAAATCCGCGAACAGTACAAGAACGACAAGGTGCAGTTGTATCTCGACGAGGTGCAGCGGCACATTATGGACGACCTCAACCGGTTCCGCCCCTCCGACGAGCAGCCCCAGACCATGCTCAACATGCCGGGGCTCCCGCAGGAGGCCGACGGGTTCCTCGAATATCAGGTCAACGTTGTGGTCGACAACTCCGAAACGAAGGGCGTGCCGATCATCATCGAGACCAATCCCCGTTTCCGCAACATCTTCGGCACGATCGAGCGCGAGGTGGACAGAAACGGTGTGTGGAGGACCGACTTCACGCTCATCAAGCCGGGATCTCTCCTGAAAGCCGACGGAGGGTACCTGGTGATCAACGCCCTCGACGCTCTGATCGAGCAGGGAGTATGGCAAAACCTGAAGAGGACGCTCCGCAACGGACTCCTCGAAGTTCAGCCCGTGGAGACCGGTCTCTTCGGCGCCAGCTCGGCGTTCAAGCCTGAACCGGTGGAGATCGACGTCAAAGTAGTAATGCTCGGCGACGCCACGATCTACTTCCTCCTCTACGAGCAGGACGACGATTTCAAGAAGATCTTCAAAGTGCGGTCCGACTTCGACACCGAAATGCCCCAGATCCGCGAATCGATCGAGCGGTATGTCTCGTTCATGAAGATGATCTGCGACGACGAGAAGCTGAAGCCGTTCGACCGGTCCGGGATCGCCGCGGTCATCGAGCACGGCGTGCGCCTCGCGGGCCGGCAGAACAAGATCTCAACGCGCTTCAACCTTATCGCGGACCTGATGCGCGAGTCGAACTACTGGGCGGGGAAGGAAAACAAGTCGCCCGTCAACGCGAAGCATGTCCGCAAAGCGATCGATGAGCGGGTCGAGCGGATCAAGCTTTCCGAAGAAAAACTGCAGGAGCTGATCCTCGACGGTACGATCTTGATCGACTCCTCGGATTCCGTCGTGGGCCAGGTGAACGGGCTCACGATTTACGACATGCGCGAGTACATGTTCGGCATCCCGGCGCGGATCACGGCAAAGACTTCCATCGGCCGGAGCGGGATTATCAACATTGAGCGTGAGGCGGGTTTGAGCGGGCCGTCGCACAACAAGGGAGTATCGATCATCAGCGGTTATTTTCACGGCATGTACGCGCAGCGCAGGCCGCTCACCATGAACGCAAGCATCACCTTCGAGCAGTCGTACGGCGGAGTCGACGGAGACAGCGCGTCCTCCACCGAGATTTACGCCATCCTGTCGAGCCTGACGAATATTCCCCTGAGGCAGGACATCGCCGTTACGGGATCGGTCAACCAGAAGGGAGAAGTCCAGCCGATCGGAGGCGTAAACCAGAAGATCGAGGGGTTTTTCAATATTTGCCGCCGCCGGGGGCTCACGGGGAAGCAGGGCGTGATCATCCCGCGCCAGAACGAGAAGGACCTCATGCTCCGGCACGAGGTCGTGGCTGCAGTCCGCAGCGGAAAATTCCACGTGCACTCCATCGGCACGATCGACGAGGGCCTCGAGATTCTGACCGGTCAGCGCCCCGGGAAGCGGTTGAAGGACGGCACGTTCGAGCAGGATTCTCTTCACGATGTTGCCGACCGCAAACTCGCCGAGTTCGCAGCCCACTGGAACGAGCTGAGGGACTGATGACTCCGCGGCCCGGCCGATGAGAGTCCTCAAATTCGGCGGCTCCTCCGTCTCGACGCCAGGGCGCATCAGGGACGTGGCCGCAGTCGTCCTCGCGGCGTCGAAACAGTCGCGCATCCTCGTTGTCGTCTCTGCATTCCAGGGCATCACCAACCAGCTGATTGAGACCGCGCGCCTTGCGGCGGCCGGGGACCCTTCCCACAGAACTCATCTCCAGCAGATCGAACAGCGGCACAGGAGCGCCTTGAAGAAACTCGGCGGCAGCCGGCGAGAAGCCGCGGCCCTCGAAGGAAGCTTCCAGGAACTCCGCGATGCCCTCCACGGCATCTTTCTTCTGCGCGATTGCCCTCCGCGTGCGCTTGATATCGTCGCCGGCTTCGGCGAACGCCTCTCCGCCTGGATCCTGGCCGATTACCTGAACCGGACGCACCCGGCCCGATTCGTCGACTCGCGCGGTCTCGTCATCACCGACGACCAGTTTACCGGCGCGGCGGTGTTGTTCGAACGGACGGACCCCGCGATTCGCGCCTACTTCAAGAAATTCCCGTGGGGATCGGGCCGGAACACTATCCCCGTTGTCACGGGATTCATCGGCTCAACGGAAGACGGACGCACGACGACGATCGGGAGGAACGGATCGGATTATACCGCCGCAATTTTCGGTGCGGCGCTTGGCGCGACGGTCATCGAGATTTGGACCGACGTCGACGGCGTCTTCAGCGCGGATCCGCGCGCCGTCCCCACGGCCTTTGTCGTTCCCGACATCTCCTACGAGGAGGCAATGGAGCTTTCCTATTTCGGCGCGAAGGTGCTCCATTCCGCCACGATCGCCCCCGCCGTCGCGAAGGGAATTCCGATCCTCATCAAGAATACGATGAACCCCGCCGCGCCGGGAAGCCTCATCGCGAAGCGTCCGCACAAGGGCGAAGGGGTCGCAAAGGGAATCACCTCGGTCGATGAGATCACGCTCCTGACTCTTCGCGGGATCAGCATGGTTGGGGTGCCCGGAACCGCCGAGCGGCTCTTCCGTTCGCTCGCATCGCACAAGGTGAATGTTATCCTGATCTCGCAGGCATCGTCGGAGCACACGATCTGTTTCGCCGTCAAGAGCTCGGATGCAGAGGCAGCCTCGAAGGCAATCTCTCACGAGTTCCGGTACGAGTTCATGCACGGGCTCACGGCCCTCGATCAGAAACGGTCGCAGACGATCGTTGCGATCGTGGGAGACGGCATGAAAGGGATCCCCGGGATCGCGGGGAAAGTCTTCCAGTCGCTCGGCCAGGGGAACATCAACATCAATGCGATCGCCCAGGGCGCTTCGGAGCGCAACATCTCTTTCGTGATCGACTCGAAGCAGGGGAGCAGGGCGGTCAACGTCATTCATCAGGCCTTCTTCGAGAAACGGAAACACCTCGCGCTCTTCGTGATGGGAGTAGGCAACATCGGCTCCGCGCTCCTGCGCCAGGTCAGGCAGCAGCAGTCGTTCCTCCTGAAACAGGGATACGATGTCCGTGTCTGCGGGGTGGCAGACAGCAAACGAGTTCTGTTGAATCCGAAGGGGATCGACCTCGGACGGTGGAAAGAGGAGCTCGCCGCGGCGAAGGAATCTCTCGATCCGATAGAAGTCGCGTGCCGGATCGCGTCGTTCGAGCTGATCCACACCGCGCTCGTCGATTGCACAGCAAGCTCCGGGGTGGTGGATGCCTATCCCGAGTTCGTGAAGGCAAACATGCACATCATCACTCCGAATAAGAAGGCGAACGTGCTTCCGTGGAAGAGCTACAGCCGGCTCATGGACCTCCTCCTCCAGCGTCAGAAGCACTTTCTCTATGAGGCGAATGTCGGCGCAGGTTTGCCCGTCATATCGACGCTGCAGGATCTGGTTGCGAGCGGCGATACGATTATGCGCATCGACGGGATCCTCTCGGGCACACTGAGCTATCTCTTCAACGTCTTCGACGGGACCGGCGCCTTCAGCGGTCTCGTGCGCAAGGCGCGCAAAGAAGGGCTCACCGAGCCCGATCCCCGCGAAGATCTCTCGGGAAACGACGTCGCCCGCAAGCTTCTGATCCTCGCGCGCCAACTCGGAGTCAGGCTCGAGCTCAGGGACATCCCGGTTGAAAACCTCGTTCCCCCTGCGTTGAGATCGGGCGGGTTCTCCGACACGTTCTACAAGCGGTTTTCAGGAGCCGACAAGATCCTCAAGGCGCGTGTGGATCGGGCAAAAGAACGCGGCGCCGTGCTTCGGTACGTGGGAACGCTTGAGGGAGGAAGGGCCCGCGCCGGCCTGCAGGAAATTCCGGCGCGCCATCCTCTCGCATCCACAAAAGGGAGCGACAACGTCATTGCGTTCACAACTCATCGCTATTCTCAAACCCCCCTTGTTGTGCAGGGACCCGGAGCCGGCGCCGACGTCACGGCGATGGGAGTCTTCTCCGACATTCTGAAGCTCCTGCACTATCTCCCGTACTGAGAGGGAGCCCGCAGAGCGCTCATGCGAGCCAAGTCCGTCAGGGTCTACGCCCCCGCCACAATTTCCAATCTCGGTCCCGGTTTCGATGTACTCGGCCTGGCGATAGAGAAACCGGGCGACTTTGTCACGGCGGAGCGCATGAGCGGGAAGGGACTCTCATTCTCCCTCAAGACCAGCCAGTCCGGCATTCCCTCCGATCCGCGCAAGAACGTCGCCGCGTACATGGCTTTGCTCCTGATGGATGAGCTGAAACCGCCGTTCGGCATCAAAATGACGCTGGAAAAGAAGATGCCGCTGGGCTCCGGGCTCGGGTCGTCCGCCGCAAGCAGCGCCGCGGCGATCGTGGCTGTGAACACTCTGATGCCGAAACCTCTCGCAAAATTTGCGCTCCTCCGGTTCGTAGCGGAGGGAGAAAGGAAAGCGGCCGGATCTCCTCACGCAGACAATGCCGCCCCATCGCTCCTCGGGGGACTCTGGCTGATCCGGAGTTATCATCCTCTCGACTGCATCTCCATCCCGATCCGTAATTCCATCGTGTGGGTTGTCGTCCATCCGCACCTTATCGTAAAGACCCGCGCCGCCCGCAGCATCCTGCCGGCGGAGATACCTCTCCGAAGCGCAGTGCGTCAATGGGGGAACGTGAGCGGACTGACGGCGGGCCTCATTGCGGGCAATCCCGGGCTTGTGGGAAAGTGCGTCGAGGACGTTATCGTCGAGCCTGCCCGGTCGCGCCTCATCGCCGGATTCGAAGAGGTGAAGCATGCGGCAATCAGTGCAGGCGCGTTCGGATGCTCAATTTCGGGCTCAGGCCCCTCGATGTTTGCCGTCGCATCCTCCGGGCAAACCGCCAAGAAGATCGGTCGTGCGATGGCCTCTGCATTCCGCCGCACGGCGGGGGTGGGAAGTGAGGTGTACATTTCAAAGGTGAACATGGACGGAACGAAGGTCATCTGGAGCAGGTGAACTTCCTCAGCGTCAGACATCAAAGCCCTCCTGCAAGATTCCGGGAGGCGCTCTTCAGGGGCCTTGCGCCGGATGGCGGCCTCTATGTCCCCGAGTCAATCCCCTCTCTGCCCGTCTCGTCCCTGAAACGCATCGGTGAGTCCACGCTTCACTCCATCGGCGAACAAATCCTCTCCCCATTCATCGACGAGATCCCGCAGAACGATCTCCGCTCGCTCATCGTGAAGGCGCTGAATTTCCCGATCCCGCTCGTCAAGCTCAAGGACGGCGTTTATCTTCTCGAGTTGTTTCACGGCCCGACGCTCGCGTTCAAAGACGTCGGCGCACGGTTCATGGCGCAAGCGGCATCGTATTTTCTTGCGGCCGAGAGCCGGGAGTTGACCATCCTTGTTGCGACTTCGGGCGACACCGGGAGCGCCGTCGCGAACGGGTTTCACAACCTCCCTCATATTACGGTCTATGTCCTCTACCCATCGGGGCAGATCAGCCGGCTCCAGGAACAGCAGATGACCACGCTCGGGGGCAACATTCACGCCATCGAGGTAAATGGGACCTTCGACGACTGCCAGCGGCTGGTCAAGGAGACCCTCGTCGACCACGAGATCCTCTCGGCACATCCTGTCACAACGGCCAACTCCATGAACGTCGGGAGGCTCCTCCCCCAGATCATTTACTATTTCTGGGGGATCAGCCAGTTGACCCGGGATGGCGGAGCGGCCAACCCCGTCGTCGTGGTGCCGAGCGGGAACTTCGGGAATATCACGGCTGCTGTCTACGCAAAATGGATGGGGGCCCCGATACGAAGGTTTGTCGCGGCGACGAATCGGAATGATGTGGTTCCTGAATACCTGCGAACGGGATCATTCACACCGAGGGCCTCGGTGCGCACTCTTTCAAATGCAATGGATGTCGGAAACCCGAGCAATCTGGCGCGGCTTCAGGCGCTCTATCAGAATGACGTCGGGAGGATCAGGAGCGATATCGAAGCGTTATCGATATCGGATGAGGAAACGCTTTCTGAGATACGCTCCACATACGATAGTACCGGCAGGGTCATCGACCCGCACACTGCCGTTGGCGTCGCGACGGCCATGAAGCTCGGGGGTCGAGGGGGAGGGTCTTCTCCCGTCATTATCGCCTCCACCGCGCACCCCGCAAAGTTTCCGGAGATCGTCGAAAAAGCGATCGGTCGGCACATAGCCATCCCGAAGGAGCTCGAAGAGGCAATGCGGCGGACAAAGCAGAGCACCGTTATCCGGCCCGAGTACTCCGAGTGGAAACGCATCCTGATGGTGGAATGATCGGTGAACCGGATTCTTGACCGGCTGAAAGGCGGCGACTTGCGATCCCTTGGCAACACCGACGCGGTCGCGAGGGAGATCCGGTCACAGAGCGAGTTCGACCTGCTCTTCGAAGGGCTCACTCATGATGACGAAGTGATTGTCATGCGTTCGGCCGATGCGATCGAAAAAGTTACGCGGTTGAAAGCGCAGTTTCTGAAGCCGCACAAGAAGACACTCCTCGGCCTCTTCCCGGTGGCACATCAAAAGGAACTTAAATGGCACCTCGCATTGCTCGCTCCTCGGCTCTCTCTGACCAGGACCGAGACCGGAGCAGTCTGGTCAGCCCTGAGCCGCTGGGCGCTCGATCCGAACGAAGGGAGAATCGTGCGGGTGAATTCCATTCAGGGGCTTTCAGAGATGTTGCGGGAATCTCCCGGACTGACCCGGGATTTTGAATTGACGCTCAGAGAGCTCGAACGTAAAAACATTCCTTCGATCAGCGCGAGAATACGGAAGCTCAGAAGGACCGCGAAAGCGAGGATCGCGCGCCGCCCGCGATAGGCTGATCGGCTGCTGCGTTGCTTCTCTCGCGAATTTTGCTAAATTAGAACACCGTTTTGCCCCCTTTAACCGCCCCCGACCACAGTTCAGAGCCTGCATGATCCTGTCGGACCGCCAAATTCTCTCGGAAATGCGCAGGGGAGCCATCGTCATCAAGCCCTTCAACCGGAGATACCTCGGCTCCAACAGCTACGATGTCCATCTGGGGCACTGGCTTGCGCTCTACCGGGATGAGATTCTCGACGCCCGGAGGCACAACCGCGTGCACACATTCCGTATCCCGTCCGAAGGGATGATCCTCGTTCCAAGCAAATTATATCTTGGCGTCACCAAAGAGTACACCGAAACGCACCGGCACGTTCCGTTCCTCGAGGGAAAGAGCAGCATCGGCCGCCTCGGGATCGACATCCACGCGACCGCCGGAAAGGGCGACATCGGATTCTGCAACACCTGGACTCTCGAGATCTCCGTGCGCCAGCCCGTACGCATCTACGCGGGCATGCCCATCGGGCAGCTTATTTATTTCGAAGTCAGCGGAGAGGTAAACCTTCCGTACAACAAACGAAAGACCGCAAAGTACAACAGGCGGACCGTCCGGCCCGTCGAGTCGATGATGTGGAAAAACTTCGCATAAGGAGCAAGAATATGAACCATAACAGGCATATCTCATTGATGGTGCGGGCGCTCGCAGTCGGCATGCTGATCGCCGCGACGTGTCTGCCCCTGTCCGCGCAGGGGAAACGCCCGATGGAGCTTGAGGATATGTTCCGCATCAAGCGCGTGTCAGACCCCCAGATTTCGCCCGACGGGCATTGGGTGGCATACGTGGTCGATAAAGCGAACAACAAGTCGAACACGGATATCTGGATCATCTCCTCGCAGGGAGGCGAAGCCCGCCAGCTGACGAACAGTCCGAAGCATGACCGCCATCCGCGCTGGTCCCCCGACGGCAAGCAAATACTCTTCGAATCGAACCGTGGGGGTTCGTACCAGATTTATGTCCAGGACGTGAACGGGGCCGAAGCCAAACAGCTGACATCGATCTCCACTGAGGCAAACCAGGCTGTCTGGTCGCCCGACGGCAAGAGCATTGCGTTCGTCTCCGCCGTATTCCCGGAGTTCTCGGAAAAACCGTATCAGGAGAGCAACGCGCTCAACAAGGCCGAGCAGGACCGGCGCGATACATCGAAGGTAAAGGCGCGCATCAACACGAAGCTCCTCTACCGCCACTGGGACAGCTGGGTCGACGACAAGCGCCAGCACATCTTCGTGATGTCCTCGACCGGCGGGGATCCCAAGGACGTGACGCCGGGCGAGAACGACGCGGTTCCTACCTCAACGACATTCTCCGCGGGGGACGATTTCGATTTCTCGCCCGACGGAAAGATGCTGGCATATACCACGCCTCCCGTGCCGATCCGCGAGCAGGCCTGGAGCACGAACCATGAAATCTGGGAGGTCAACCTCGGCACGATGGAGCGAAAACAGATCACCTCGAATCCGGCGGCAGACGGCTTCCCCCGGTACTCCCCCGATGGGAAGTACATCGCATACCGCGCACAGTCCCGCCCCGGCTTCGAAGCGGACAAATGGCAGATTATGCTCTACAACAGGTCCACCGGCGCTGTTCGCAGCCTGACCTCGGGCTTCGACGAGGGGATCGAAACCTTTGTGTGGGCGCCCGGGAGCAAGTCGATCTACTTCGAGGCGGAGGAAAAGGGGTCAAAGCCCCTCTGGGTGATTGAGCTTAATGGGGATAAGATCCGTAAGGTGGTCGAGAAAGGCACCAACGGCGACATATCGGTCTCCGAGGATGGCAAGACTCTCGCCTTCGCGCGCCAGTCTCTCAGAAATCCCATAGAAGTATATGCAGCTGCCTCGTCAGGGAAAAATCTGAGGGCCCTCACGCACGTAAACGATGAGCTTTTCTCGCACATCCTCCTGAACGAGCCTGAAAGCGTGTGGTTTACCGGGGCGAACGACGCCAAGGTCCAGATGTGGGTCATCAAGCCGCCATTTTTCTCCGCGATGAAGAAGTATCCGATGGTCTTTCTCGTGCACGGCGGGCCTCAGGGGGCGTGGCTCGATTCGTGGTCGTACCGGTGGAATCCGGAGCTCTGGGCGTCGAGGGGATATGTCGTCGCCGCTGCCAACCCTCGCGGCAGCACGGGCTTCGGCCAAAAGTTTGTGGATGAGATCAGCAAGGACTGGGGAGGGAAAGTCTATACCGACCTCATGAACGGGCTCGCGTATGTGGAGCAGCTCCCCTACGTCGACACGAGCCGGATGGGGGCTGCCGGGGCGTCCTTCGGTGGTTACATGATGAACTGGTTCGAAGGACATACCGACAAATTTAAGAGCATCGTAACGCACGACGGCGTGTACGACTTCTACAACATGTACGGCGCTACCGAAGAGGTCTGGTTCGACGAGTGGGAGCACGGGAAGCCATGGGAGACCCCCGACTTCGATAAGTTTTCACCGAACCGGTACGCCCAAAACTTCAAGACCCCCATGCTTGTGATCCACAACGAGCTCGATTTCCGTGTCCCCGTGTCGCAGGGGATCAGCCTCTTCACAACGCTCCAGCGCGAAGGGATTCCGTCGAAATGGCTCTACTTCCCCGACGAAGGGCACTGGGTCCTGAAACCCCAGAACAGCGAACTGTGGCACAAAACGGTGTTCGACTGGCTGGAAACCTACCTCAAGCCGGAATCACCGATGAAGACTGAATCGCAGTAGAATTGGTCGTGGACTTCGTCCAAAAACTCCGCCACATTCAGCGGAAAAACAATTCGCTTCTCTGCATCGGTCTCGACACCGATGCCGCGAAGGTCCCCGAGTTTCTGTATGCGTACGGCGACCCGCAGTTCGAGTTCAACCGCCGGATCATCGATGCCACCAAGGACCTCGTCTGCGCGTACAAGCTCAATGTCGCGTTCTACGAGTCGGCGGGCGAGCACGGCTGGTATACGGTACACCAGACGCTCGCCCGTATGCCCGACGATGTCGTAAGCATCGGGGACGCAAAACGGGGAGACATCCCTTCTTCAGCCGAGCGCCAGGCCCTCCTCCTCTGCGAGGATTGGGAATTCAACGGGACGACCGTCAACCCGTACATGGGGAAAGATTCTGTCGAGCCGTTCATGCGGCGGCGCGATCAGTGCGCGTTCATCCTTGCGGTTACCTCGAACAGGGGCGCGAAAGATTTTCAGTACCTCAGGGTGAACGGAAAACCGCTCTATGAGCAGGTTGTCCGGACAGCGAAGCGATGGAATGCCAAGAAGAACCTGGGCATCGTTGCCGGAGCGAACCGGCCTGCCGAGCTGAAGCGCATCAGAGGCCTCGCCCCGGGGATGCCCATCCTGATACCGGGGATCGGAGCGCAGAAGGGCAGCCTCGAGGCAGCAGTACGGTATGGGTGTGATAAGAATGGAGAGCTTGCAGTGATCAATGTCGGGCGGAGCATCGTCTATGCATCGTCCGGAGAGGATTTCGCCGCCAGGGCGAGGGAGGTCGCCTCAGAGTACCGCGATAAAATCAACAGAATCCGGGAGAAGTATTTTTAGATTCACCTTATCCCGCCCTTTTTCATGGCGTAGATGAAGCCTCCTCCCTACCGCACTGCCGGCAGCAGGTATTGCGGGATGTACACTTTCCCGGGGGTATAACCCGCCGCGTCGGCGTAATTGCCGGCAGTGAAGCCGATCGCGAGATCCAGGTCCGGGATCGCCATAAAAATCTGACCGCCGTTCCCTGCGGCGAAGAAGGCGCGAACTTTTTTGCCCCCGTAGGAATACTCAACCGAGTTCCAGAGATACCCATACTGCTGAGTCGGCGTCAGGTCCCGAAGCGACGCGCTGATACGTTTCAGCCAATCGGGGGGGAGAATCTGCTTATCGCCCCATTTGCCCCCGTTCAATAACAGCTGGGCCAACTTAAGAAAATCACGCGGCAGGAACTGATGGCCTCCCCCGCCATACGCCTCGCCCGTCCCCTGCAGGAAAAGATGGTAGGTTCCCATCTGCAGCGGCCGGGCCACGAGGCGATCGAAGAGCTCGACCAGCGGTTCGCCGGCGATTTTTGACAACATGCCGCCGGCGAGGTTGGCAGACGTGCTGCAGTAGAAGATTTTCTCACCGGGCGCTGAGACCAGCGGCACATCGAGCGTATAGTGGTACCAGTTCGCTACCCCGCGCTCGCTCATGACATCCTCATTCGCCGACGTCGAGTCGTTGTCGTCGCAATTAAAGCCCGCAGTCATGCCCATCAGATGCCCAAGCTTCATGCCCCTTTTACGCGGATCCAGGTCGCCGGGGAGAGTGCCAAGCATGGTCGAGTACACGGGCGTATCCACGTCTATCCGATAGCCGGCTTGCATCGCCGCGCCGATGAGAGTTGCGGTCCAGCTCTTCGCCGCGGAGCGGGTTTCATGGGGCTGGTCGCGACGGTAACCGTGAAAGTACTCCTCGACCACAAGGCGGCCATGGCGTGCGATCAGGACGCTGTGAATCTGTGGAGTACCGATCGAGTCCATCGGCATGTCGATCAGCATCTGTACGAACTGCTCGATCGCCTGACGGGAGATCGATTCGTCTTCCACCGGTGCGACAGGCCAGCCGTCCTCGAGCTGTAGAGGCGGCTCATAGCGGTAGCGGGGCGCAGGATCGCCCCGGGGATAGAAATGGCTGCTGCCCCGGTCCTGGACCCTGGTGAATTCGAATGTACTGCCGCGAAGGGGCAAGGTGACAGCTCCGTCCGCAAATCGCCCCCGCACCGTGTCGCGTCCAATGAGCCGGACTTCGGCGCCGTTCGATTCGATTCGTGAAACCCGTATGAATTTACCCTGGTTGCGGTCAGGATTGCACAGGTACGTACGGAGGCCGCCGTCGGGAAGCGACGACACCGGGAGGTAAAATGTGAATCGGTCGTCGAAGGGGATGATCATGCCTCGCCAGCGATGGGGACCGTCGGCACGCAGCGTCACCGGTGTGGCATACGACCCGCCGCTGTATTGCGCGGGCGGCTGGATCCAGTGCCCATCGATTTCAGCTCCGATCCGTTTTCCGCGGAAGTTGCCTTTGCCGTCCGGCAATGTGAAAGCGACCATTTTGCCATCGACGTGCACGGCCACGGAAAATCCGGAGATATCAGCCCGCCAGCCGTTTGCTGTTTGCTGGACAATGAGCTGGCCGCGGACATCCGGACCGAACCGAAGCGTTGCCTCCCACAAGCCCCGCAAGTCCGATGCCGACGTCTGGGCAGAGAGAGTTGTGGGACTCCATGGCATACACCACCATGCGAGGGCGACGGTCCGACAAATCGCCCTTGCAATCGGTCTGCCGCCGCAAAAGATACGGTTGGCCATGTAAATGCTAAGACGATACTTCTCTTCGGGAGGTTTACACAGTCGTGAAGACATTTCGGCTTCTACCATTATCCTGGAAATGCCCTGGTAGGTAACGAATACCCCGATCTCACCATGCGACAAGGGAGGCAACCATGTCGTCAATCCGCGCACCGCGGCTCATCCCGGAACGCCTGCTCAGGCGCCTCTGGATGGAGCACTCATTTCCTGCCCTGAACCTTCACACCGCCGACGGGCGGCCCCTGAATATTATCCTTCCGGGGATAGCTAACCGGAACACCGGGCCCGATTTTCTCGGGGCCCGGATCCGCGTGGGGGATGTCCTCTACCTTGGTGATGTCGAGCTTCACCGCGGAAGCCGCGACTGGCGCGACCATCGCCACCAGAAGGACCCGAGATACAACTCTGTCATCCTCCATGTCGTCTGGGAAGCAAGCGGCCTTCATCAAACTCCCCTTACGCAGAGTGGCCGGCCGGTGCCTGTCCTTGTTCTGAGCGAATATCTCAATGGCAGGGAGCGTAGGGGGATGAAGCGATGGGTAAGCGCTCCATCGGGAGAACATGCGTTGCCGCTCCGGTGCCGGGGGCTCAATTCTGCCGTTCCGACCCCGGTGATTCGCTCATGGCTCACAACACTCTCGGGAGAGCGGCTCGATATGAAAGTCCGGCGTTTCGGCGAGCGCATGAAGGAGCTCGCCCGGGCGCGCGGCCTTCACGTGCGTGAACCCCACTCATCGTTTGACAACGTGATCGACGGCTTCGTGCCAGGTGAGCATACGGTGATTTCCGATGAGGGCGAGCCCGGCGACTCGGGCAACCTCTCGGATTGGGAACAGGTGCTGTACGAAGGAATCATGGAAGCGCTCGGATACGAGAATAACCAGGCGCCCTTTCTCAGGCTTGCGCGGAGCTGCACGCTTCGTACCATCTTGAGACAATTCGCTTCTCCGCCTGCATACGACAGTGTCCCCCGGATCGAAGCGGCACTCTTCAAGATTGCGGGGTTCCTCGGCAGGACGGAACGCCAACCAGAGCGGGAGACCGAGCGTTACATCCGGGTGCTCCGAAACCTCTGGAAACTTTCGGGGGATCGGTACCGGTCCGAATTCCTCCGCAGTATCGATTGGCAGTTTTTCAGGATGAGGCCGGAGAACTTTCCGACTCTTCGGCTAGCGGGGGCAGCACGGCTCCTTCCTGCCCTGATAAGAAAAAACTTCTTCCGGCACGTCATACGGGTGTTGGGAAGCTCGGTGTTGAGCACCCATGAGCGTTACTCCGTCCTCGAGCGCCTCTTTCTCATTCCCGCAGGCGGTTACTGGAAATCACACTACCGCTTCGGCGAACGCGCCGCGGCGCCGATCAGGACGCTGATAGGGAAAGGCCGGGCTGCGGAGATCATCGTTAACGCCGTCGTGCCTGTGTCCCTCCTCTATGCACGAACATACCGCGACGGGAATCTCGAGCAAGGGGCGCTTTCGCTGCTGGAAGAATGTCCCCCTGATATTCAAAACCGGACCACGTCGTTGATCTCAGATCAGCTCGTGAGAAAACGCTTTGCGCTCGATACCGCCCGGCTTCAGCAGGGCGCGCTTCAGCTCTATAATAGATACTGTACCGTGGGGAGGTGCGGCGAGTGCGAAGTGGGAAAGATTGTTTTCAGGGCATCCACGCTTCGCCGGACTTGACACAATCGGGAAAAATGCGTATGATGTAAGCGTTTACATCCCCAAATCAACGCAAAAACGCCGAATTTTCCCCAGAGGTCTGTAAACGTTTACAGTAGCGGGAGAATATGTACCTTTTGCGTAAGAAAAATCCTTGAGCGTCACGATTAAGGTCGTTGCCGACAAGGCGGGCGTCTCCACCGCAACGGTCTCGCGCGTGTTCAACGACAGCGGCCCGGTAGACAATGAAACGAAGAAGCGGGTCGTCCAGGTCGCGAAGCAGCTTCACTACACGCCGAACTGGGTCGGCCGCAGCCTCAGCACCAGGCGATCGTACGCAATCGGCCTTCTCCTTCCCGACCTCTACGGGGAGTTCTTCTCGGAAATCATTCGCGGCGCCGACGAAACCGCGCAGAAGAACCACTATCACCTCCTCGTTTCCAGCTCCCACAACGACAGACAGGAGATTGAGGCCGCCCTGCAAATGACGCGCGGAAGGGTCGACGGCCTTGTCATCATGTCGCCCGGCATCGACGCGCAGACGCTTCAGAGAAACCTTCCGCACACCCTCCCTGTGCTTCTCCTCAATTGTTACGTCCGCGGCCACTCGGTGGATTCGATTAACATCGATAACTTCGGCGGCTCCTATCAGATGATCAAGCACCTCCTTTCCCACGGACACCGCCGCGTAGCAATAATCAAGGGTCCCGGAAAGAACTACGATGCGGAGGAGCGGCTTCGCGGCTACCGCGAGGCCCTGCGCGACGGCGGTGCGGAGTTCAGCCCGGAGCTGGAGCTCCCCGGAAATTTCTCCGAAGCATCCGGCTATGACGCGGTCCGGCTGCTACTGAAACGGGGCGCGCCCCCTCCTGCCATCTTCGCGGGGAACGACGCAACTGCCGTGGGTGCGATGAGCGCGCTTCAGGAGGCGGGCGTACAGGTTCCCGATGAGATCTCACTGGCCGGGTTCGACGATATTCCGATCGCGCGCTATCTTACTCCCGCGCTGAGCACCGTACACACCGGGATCAGCAGGCTCGGCGAGCTTGCGATAGAAAAGGTCCTGCACGCCGTCCAGTCGAAAAACATCCACGAAAAAGATCAGGTATTATCCCCTGCAGAGGTAGTGATAAGGGAATCCTGCGGGGTTCACCAATTATAAGTCAAAACCTAATTCACTTCATCAACTTCAGAGGAGGTTTCCAGTGATGAAACATCGTTACTCCATCTTCATCGGTCTTTGCCTGCTGCTCGGCGTGGCTGCGGCGGGATACGGACAGATGATCAAGCGAACCGATGCCCTCTGGGCCCGCACGACGACCGATCCGATTACGGTTGACGGCGTTCTGGATGAACCTGCGTGGGCCGCGGCGGAATCTGTTCACATCAATTACGGCGTGGACAACGGGATGCCCGGAAGCGGCTGGTACCACGAGAACGGCATCTTGCCAACCGATCCGACGAACGCCACGGTGAAATTCCTCGTGAAGGGCGACTCGCTCTACGTGGGAATCATAGCGCACGACAAATCCGTGGGAGGAGGCCCCTTCAACCAGTTCGACGGCGTCCTGTCGAACATCCGGCAGAAGCAGCAGGCGGGCCGGCCGGTGGGCGCGGGGGAAATCTTCTACGCCTGGGTGAAGGAGGTGTGGGCCGATTCGTTGGCCGATCAACCGGGCAGAATGCCGTTCTACGGCGGCTTCTGGGGAAGCGATCCATATTCCCCGAGGCCTGATTCACTGAGCAGGGCCACATGGACGGCAGTGACGACGGTCCAGGGCACCCAGAACAACGATGCTGACGTAGACTCGGGCTATACCATAGAGTTCAGGATCAATCTTTCATCATTCGGCTATACCGTTTCCGCGCCCGAGGGCGATATCGTTATGTACAGCCTGTCGATCTACGACGCGGACTACGAATGGCCCTGGGACACATCGAAGCAGGCGGGCAACCGCGTGTGGTACCAATGCCCCTGGGGCAATGCATCCGCCTACAACCATATCCGCATCTATGCACGGCCGGATATCGGCCTCGCAAGCGCCCTTCCTGCGATCGGCCCCGAGCGGGTCATCCCGAGCGCCGGGAGCTTCGATTCGCCCGTGCTCGACGGAAAGCTTGACGACGCCGTGTGGAGCGCTCCGAATGTCGGAACACTCCAGATCCAGTACGGCAATTCGGCCATCCGCGACGCCTATCCCAGCACTGGCCCCTACCGGAGCGGACAATTCCAGCCGACGGTCAACGGGAGCCAGGCGGCAATCACCGATCCGAGCGTCGCATCAATAAAGTATTTCTTCAAAGACGACACCCTCTTCCTTGGGTTTGACGTGAACGACCTCGTGGTTCAGGCCGTCGACCAGCTCGACCGCTGGGACGGCTTCAGGATCATCATCTGCCAGCGCGATCAGCGCAACGGCGACAACGTCCTCTACCCGAGGCGGCTCTCGTTCAGGGTCGGGGGCGACGGGACAAGCATCACCACCGTGCGGGAAGACGATCTGAGCCCCAGCGGGTGGGATTCCCTCGCCGCGGCGGTCCAGGTAGTCATGGCATTGAAGGGCGGCACATCCATCGATACGCTCGGCACCTCGCCCGATTCCGGGTACACGGCTGAAATGAGGGTCGTCCTGCCGAAGTTCGGGTATCCGGCCGGACGCGGCGATGGAGTCCTCTTCCTCGGCGCAGTGTACTACGACGGCGACTCGTTCACGCCTTTCACCAGCAGCTACGGATCCCGCACCTGGTATATGCGGGAGGGCGACTTCAACGACGGAGCCGCGTGGTGCTACATGGATCCCGGCATCACCGTCGGCGTCCACGAACACCCGTCAGGCGTGCCCCAGCAGTTTGCGCTCCTGGGGAATTATCCGAATCCGTTCAATCCCACCACGACAATCATCTATCAGCTGGCCCGTCAGAGCAACGTGACCGTCGAGGTCTTCGACGTTCTCGGCAAGCTCGTGAGCCGCCAGCTCCTCGAGCGACAGGGACCGGGAGAGGCATCCGCAGCATTCGACGCTTCGAAGCTCAGCTCTGGTGCGTACGTGTATCGCGTAAAGATGTCTGATCCCGAAACGCATCTTGAACGGGCTTCGTTCTCGGGCAAGATGATGCTCACGAAGTAGCGGCAACCAGGGGGCGGATCTTCACCGGTCCGCCCCTTTTCATTACCGGCATATTCGCATGGGAGAATGCGAATTCTTCCAACAGAACCGGATCATCGGAAGACCTGCGTCATGAGTCCGCCGGCATTGGGACTGCGCCTGATCATCCCCGCGGCGTGCTGGCTCATCCTGGGCTCATGCGCGGCACGGGCGGGGACAACCGGAAAGATATCCGGCCGCGTGCTCGATAAGGCCAGCCATGATGCCGTCGCGAGCGCAAATGTCGTCCTCGTCGGGACGGCGCTCGGAGCCTCTACCGATGCCGAGGGATACTATAATATCATCAACATCCCGCCGGGGAGCTACGACGTTGAGTTCCGGATCATCGGCTACGGCACGTATGCGGTCAGGCAGGTGCTCGTTACGGTGGACAGGACGACGAAGGTCGATGCCGCTCTGGACCAGGAGGCGGTGGCAACGGGCGAAGTAGTCGTCGTTGCCCAAAAGCCGGTTGTCGAAACAAATCTCACGAGCACAGTTTCCACGCTGACCGACAAGGACATTCAGGCGCTTCCTGTCCAGGAATTGAAAGACATCGTCAATCTTCAGGCGGGCGTGGTCGACGGCCACTTCAGGGGAGGGCGCGACGGAGAGGTGCAGTATCAGGTCAACGGTGTCTCGGTCAACAACTCGTACGACAATTCCTCGACGGTGAAGATCGACCGCTCGCTCATACAGGAAGTGCAGGTCATTACCGGGACCTTCGATGCGGAATACGGGCAGGCGATGAGCGGGGTCGTCAACACGGTGCTCAAGTCGGGGGGCGACAAGCTCACCCTCAATTCCGAGGCATTCCTGGGGAGTTTTGTCTATCCGGGCGGCGGCGCCAGGAGCCTGGACTACAAGTTCAGGCCCGAGTTCCTCAACCAGAACTACCAGCTCAGCGTCAGCGGACCGGCGGGTCTTCCCCAGACCGGCTTCCTTCTCAGCGGCCGGCGGTCTGTGTTCAACGATTACTATCTGGGAGTGCGCTACTTCAACCCTCTCGACACGACGGGAATCTCAAACCCCATTCAGTGGATCACCCATCCCACCGGCGACCAGCAGATCGTCGCCCTTGCGTACTCAAGGGAATGGTCGGGTCTCGCGAAGATCACAAACCGCTCTCTCCCGGGGATCGAGATAAGCTATCAGGCGCTCGGCAACGTGATCGACGCGAGCACGATCGACGATGCCTTCACGTTCCGGCTGAACCCCGACGGAAAGAAAAAGCAAAAAACCTGGTCCCTGGTCCACGGGATCGACTGGACGCAGACGCTCTCAGCGACGGCATTTTACAACTTCAGCGTCCGGCAGAATTATTTCGACTACCACGACTGGGTCTTCGACGATTTCTACGATGCTCGGTATGATTACGCGCACTCAAGCGTGAGTTTCAGCAACTTCGCGTACGGCGCGTCGATTGCCGGCGTCGATTTCGGACGCTTTGAGCAGAAGACGAACGCTCTCGTGCTCAAAGGCGCACTGACGAGCCAGGTGACGCGCGATCAGCTCTGGAAGATCGGGGGAGAATTCGAGACCTCGACGATTGACTTCGGGACTGCGGGGACGCTCACCTACAAGGGGGATACTCTCTACAGGTACGTCGACTCGCCGCCCGATTACCCCGGCGTGCAGCGGTACACGCCCCTATCGCTTGCCGCATACGCTCAGGATCAGATCGAATGGAACGATCTGACCGTGAGGACCGGCCTCCGGCTCGAATACTTCAATGCGCGGGCATTTCTTCCGAGCGACCTCGCCAATCCCGCCAACGCGATCGCCGGGGCCCCTCTCTCTTACCCGAAGCGGGCTTCCAGGAAAGTCTCGCTTGCGCCGCGCATCGGCGTCTCGTACCCGATCACCACAACGTCGGCGGTCTTCTTCTCGTACGGCCACTTTTATCAGCTTCCCCCCTTGCGGGATATCTTCAACAACGCAAACTATGAAAAACTCGCCCGTCTCCAGGCGGGAACCGGGAACTACGACGTGGTCTACGGCAATCCCGATATCAGGCCCGAGCGGACCGTTCAGTACGAGTTTGGATACAAAAATGCGGTGACGAATTTCCTCGGGATCAGCGTAAACCTCTTTTACAAGGATATCCGCGATCTTCTCGGCGTGGAGTTCATCGATACATACACTGCGGCGGCGTATGCACGGTTGACCAATGTGGATTTCGGCAGCGTCACCGGTTTCACGATCTCTCTCGATCAACGCCAGATCGGGCTCCTCAGCTCCACACTCGATTACACATGGCAGACAGCGCAGGGAAACTCAAGCGATCCGTCGGAGACCGCGACCAGGGCGGCGGCGGGCGAGGATCCCCGTCCGCGTCAGGTCCCCCTCAACTGGGACCAGCGCCATACGCTCAACATGACGATCCAGCTTTCGAAGCAGAATGATTTCGCGGTCAGCACAATCATGCGCTTCGGAAGCGGCCAGCCGTACACCCCTGCAATCGGCTCGGGCTTCGGGGCGTCGCTCGAAAAAAACTCAGGACGGAAGCCGAGCGGGTTCCTTGTCGACCTCCGGGGCGAGAAGTTTTTCACATTCGCGGGGGCATCCATGAGCTTCTTCGCCCGCGTCTTCAACCTCTTTAATGCGACGTACTTCAACGGGTATGTTTTTGCCAACACGGGAAGTCCCGACTACGGCCTCTTCCCGCTGTCACAGGACAGGAACAAGCTCGCGGACCCGACCAGATATTATTCTCCCCGCAGGATTGAAATCGGCATTTCAATGAATTCGTCGCTATGATCCGCGCGGCGCATCGGTTGTCTTTCGTACCCGCCCTTCTTGTCATCGCGGCAGGGTTGGTGAAGGCTCAGATCGTCACGCCTGTGCCCAAGGACCAGCGCGGCCGCATCGACGCCGAACGTTCCGGTTTCCATGACGCGAACAACATCAGAACCGTCTTCTATAACTTCGGGATGGTGGGCGATTACCCCTCCGACCCGGGGAACGTCGATCTGAGCGTCTTTCATTCTGTAGAGGTGCCCAAGGGAAGCGGCGTGAATTACACCGACGGAATCACGCCGTTCGTGCTCGCGAAGGTGCATCTGACGAATGGGGATTCCGCCTACATCATGGAGACGGGCTACCGGGAACGGCAGGAACAGAGTCCCTTCTCTAACATCACAATGCGTTTTGAGCCGAGGCCGGGGTTCTTCGAAGCCGATCCCGCCATTAATAGAGGAAGGTCCCCCGCCCTCAGCAACGACGTCCGAACCTGGCCGGCAAAATGGCCCGACAAGGATATCTCATGGAACGGAACCTGGAACGGCTACTTCGGAAAGCAGCCGGCCGCCGATCAGGAGAGCTACACAGTCATGGACGACGACTATTACGACAAGTGGCGGTCGCTCTACTTCCCCGACAGCAGAGACGCAACGCGTCACGGCCTCGGCCTGAGAGTTGAAGTGCGGGGTTTTCAATGGGCAAACCCTCAGGCCCAGGACGTGATCTTCTGGCACTACGATATCACGAATGAGGGGACGACCGATTACCCTCAAGCGGGCGAGTCAGAGAACATCATCTTCGGCCTCTACATGGACTCGGGCATCGGAGGCTCCGCCCTGGGATGCGACGGGGTATATGAATCGGACGACGACAATGCGAAATTCGACACGACAACGGGGCTCAACCTGGTGTACACGTGGGACTATTTCGGCCACGGCGTGGGCCTGACGAACCGCTGCTATCCGACAGGATATCTCGGTTACGCGTACCTCGAAACTCCGGGGAAGCCCGACGACGGAGTCGACAACGACAACGACGGAATCACCGATGAGAAAAGAGACGGCGGCCCCGGCATGCTCATCGAGGGCCGCGACGCCATCCTCGCCTATGCGGCGGCACATTATGATACCGCGAAGTTCAGCAGATTCTACGGACCGATTTCGCAGCGCCCCGCCGTGCTCGCAGGCCGGTGGTGGACGGGCGATGAAGACATGGACTGGGTTGCCGAAAACGACGACACCGGCGAAGACGGAATCTTCGGCACGCACGACGCGGGCGAAGGCGACGGCATCCCCACCGAGGGGGAACCTCACTTCGACAAGACAGATAAGGACGAGTCCGACCAGATCGGCCTGACCGGATTCCAGCTCAACTACATCAATAACCCCGGCGGCGTTCCAGACGACATCGTCTTCTTCAGGTCGGGCAGGCCGCCGCATCCCGACTGGCCGAAGGAATTGTTTGAGAAGTGGAGCAGTCCGAATGTCAACACCCGCTTCGACCCCCGTCAGGGAGCGACGAACATCAACATCGGCTTTCTCTTCGCCTCGGGGCCATTCACGCTCAAGGCCGGGAAGACAGAGCGGTTCAGCCTCGCGCTTGCCTACGGCGGCGATCTTCAGGAACTCCGCTCCACGGTGAAGGTCGTCCAGGCGATCTATAATGCGAATTACCAGTTTGCCGTTCCTCCTCCTGCGCCCACGGTAAAGGCCGAGGCCGGCGACCATTACGTGCAATTGACATGGGACGACGCGGCGGAACATGCCACCGATCCGGTGGTCACCGTAAACGATTTCGAGGGATACCGAATTTACCGCTCGACCGATCCGGAATTCCGCGACCCGAGGATCATCCAGACCGCCCGGGGAACCGGCCCTATCGGGAATGGAAAGCCGATCGCCCAGTTCGACCTCAAGGACGGGCGGTACGGCTTTACGCAGACGAACGTTGAGGGGATCGCGTATTATCTCGGAAATGAAAGCGGGATCACGCACACATGGAGGGATACGACCGTCGTCAACGGGCAGGAGTATTACTATGCAGTCTGTTCGTACGATTACGGCCCCAGCATCAAACTGCAGAGCCAGGAGGTCTTCACCTATTATCCTTCCGAGAATTCGATTTCTGTTTCGAGGACTCCGCGCGGCGGCACGATCCTCCCGAAAAATGTCGTTGCCGCAAGGCCGAACCCGAAAGTCCTCGGCTATACGTACGCCGAAGCATCGGGCGTCAACCGGATCGAAGGCGCGGGGACCGGAAGCGTAAACGTCAGGGTTCTCGATTCCAAACTCGTTCCCAGCGACCATCTCTTCAAGATCACGTTCAACGCGAACGTTGACGAGGTCCACGCCAACTCGTACAACATGATCGACAGTACGACGGGAGAGGTGCTCTTTAAGACGGGCGACGACTTTACCGGAGAGGCTACAGGCATCTCGGCGGAGGGAGTCCAGCCGGTCATCTCGACTCTCGCTACCGTTCTCGTCGACACCGCCCGGAGCGGTTTCACTCCCGGCAGCGCCACCAATGCGAAACTCGACGTTTCCTATTCCGGCGTCTACATGCCGATCACGCTCCGGCGGACCGGCTTTCCGTACGACATGACCGTGACATTCTCAAACACTGTTCTCGACACCGCGGAGGGCCTCTTTCCCTTGCCGAGCTTCCGCAGGCCCGTCAAATTCAGGATCGTCGCGCATACGCCGCAGGGAGATCTGCATCTCCCGTGCAAGTTCATCGACCTCAACGGCGACTCGACATTGAGCCCGAACCCGGGCAACGCCGAAGTGGTCCAGGTACTGACGGGAGGCGACTCCCTCACTTCGGCCCAGCGGCAGACGTGGTCGATCAAGATCAAAAATAACGACCTGTCCACCATTCGCCCGACCCTGGGGGATGTGTACGACATCAGGCTTCAGTACCCTTTCACCGTGGGGGACGCGTTCACGTTCAACACCAAAGCCGAGCAGATCAATAACGTCAAGGCGAAAGACGACTTTGCCGCGTCGCCGTACGTGGTACCGAATCCCTACGTGGGAGCGGCGAGCTTCGAGCCTGGCCTCTTCGCAACTTCCGGGCGGGGAGAGCGCCGCATCGAATTCCGCGGACTCCCGCAAAGCTGCATCATCAGAATCTATACCGTCCGCGGAGATCTGGTGCAGACCCTCGTTCACAACGGGTCGACCGACGGATTTGTGGCATGGAACCTCAGGACAAAAGACAATCTCGACGTCGCCCCGGGACTGTACGTCTTCCACGTCGATGCGGGCACGCTCGGAAGCCACATCGGCAAATTCGCGATCATAAAGTAGCGGGCGAAATCATGAGACACGGATTTCTGCTCATCGCTGCTCTCCTGCTCGCCTCCGGCATTCTTGCCGGGCAGTCGAAGACCGGCACGAGCGCCGGCCAGTTCCTTCTGATAGAGCCGAGCGCCAGAATCGCCGCGATGGGGAATGCCGGCTCGACGCTTTTCGGCGACATCGAATCGGCCTACTATAACCCCGCCGCCATCGGCATGTTCCCCGCGAGCGGCGCACAGTTCACGCACAGCCTCTGGATCGCGGATATCACGTACGACTACGCTGCAGCGGGCATTGCGCTTGGCGGGTTCGGGAATCTCTACGCAAGTGTCACTGCGCTGAATTCCGGCGAGATCGACGTACGCACGGTGGAGCAGCCCCTCGGAACCGGCGAGCGATACACCGTGTCGGACCTCGCCTTCGGGATCGGATACGGCCGCCGCGTCTCCGACCAGTTCTCGGTCGGCATCCAGGGGACGTACATTTCGGAGACGATCTGGCACAGCGGGCTCAGCGCGTTCGCTTTGAGCGTCGGAACGCTCTACAGAATCTCCGAACGGGGGCTTCACATCGGCGCAAGCATCTCGAATTTTGGAACGCGGGCCCGGTACGACGGCACAGACCTTCGCATATTGTACGATCAGAATCCCGCGGCCTTCGGCGACAACGCCACGCTTCCGGGGGCGCTCCTGACAGACGATTACCCCCTGCCGATTCTCTTCCGCGTCGGCCTCGGGATTCCGCTCATCATCAACGACGAGAACACGATTCGCGCCTCCGTCGACGCCTTCCACCCGAGCGATAATACCGAGAGCGTCAGCATGGGCGCAGAGTGGTCGTATGCAAACACATTTTTCGTGCGGGGCGGATACCAAAACATATTTTTGACCGACTCGGAGGTCGGGCTCACACTCGGAGCCGGATTCAGGGCCGCCCTGGATACATATTCAGTTTCGTTCGACTACGCCTGGGCCGACGAGGGCCGGGTCAAGAATTCCCATCGCTTTACGCTCGGAATATCTTTTTAAGTCTGTTCCCCGCAGCCACGATTTTCCGTGAACGGCTACCGCACTCCATATGGTCATTTCTCCCCCGACGGACGTGAATACATCATCACCACCCCCCGGACTCCCCGCCCGTGGATCAATGTCATCAGCAACGGTGATTACGGCCTGACTCTTTCCCAGACCGGCGGTGGCTACAGCTGGCGGACACACGCCCAGCTGAACCGCATTACGAGGTGGGAACAGGACCTCATCAGAGACGATTGGGGGAAGTACATCTATCTGCGCGACGAGAAGAATCGTTTCTGGTCCGCCGCTTGGAAACCCGTCTGCGCCCGGCCGAAGAAGTACGCCTGCCGTCACGGCATCGGATACTCGGTCATTCAATCCACGAACCATGACATCGAGACAGAACTCCTCATTCTCGTTCCCGAGGGAGAGCCGCTCGAATTGTGGAAGTTGACCGTGAGAAACCGTTCGCGCAGGAGCCGCACGATCGACGTGATCACATACATGGAGTGGTGCCTCGGCCAGTCCCCCGACTGGCACAGGGAGTTCCATAAATCATTCATCGAAACGGAATACCTTCCTCACGCACGCGCGATTTTCGCGGAGAAGCGGCTCTGGGAAGTCCCCACCGATCGCGGCCACTGGAATACCGACTGGCCCTACCTCGCGTTTCACTCTTCGAGCACCAGGCCGGTTTCATACGACACTGACAAGGAGTCGTTTCTCGGGATGTACGGCTCGCTGTCCGCGCCCGCGGCCCTGCGGCAGCCGGCGCTTCAGAAGCGAAGCGGAAGCTGGCTCGATCCGATCGCCAGTCTCCACGTGCGGCTGAAGTTGAAACCGGGAGAATCGAAGAAGGCGCACTTTACGCTCGGCGCCGCGAGCTCGCAGAAACAGGCTGTGGAACTCGTGCAGAAGTACCGGGGAGCCGGAGAAGTGGACCGTGCGTTCGAACGTGTCGGAAACCGGTGGGAGAAGATCCTCTCCACGGTGACGGTGGAGACGCCCGATGATGCGATGAACATCATGCAGAACACATGGCTGAAGTATCAGGCGATTTCGGGGAGGCTGCGCGGGCGAACGGCGTATTACCAGACCGGAGGCGCTTACGGCTTCCGCGATCAGCTCCAGGACAGCCAGATCTGGCTCCCCATCAGCCCAGAAGAGACGAAAGCGCAGATACTCCTGCATGCGCGGCACCAGTTCAAGGACGGGACGGTGTATCACTGGTGGCATCCCATCACCGAACTCGGCCTGCACAACCAGATCTCAGACAATCTCCTCTGGCTCCCGTATGTTGTGAACAGTTACCTGCAGGAAACAAACGATTTCACGATCCTTTCCCTGGCCGAGCCGTTCATCGATCAGGATACCCCCGCGACACTCTACGATCACTGCTGCCGCGCGATCGACAAAGCCCTTGAGCGGTTCAGCGATCGGGGGCTCCCTCTCATCGGCGCGGGCGACTGGAACGACGGGTTGAGCGCCGTCGGCCTCGAGATGAAGGGGGAATCTGTCTGGCTCGGTCATTTTATCCACCGCATCCTTGTCGATTTCGGCGGCATCGCCGGACGGCATGGCGATACGGCGCGCTCCCTCTCTTATGCCGCGCGGGCAATCGATCTGGCCGAGAGCCTTAACTCGGTCGGATGGGACGGCGGCTGGTATTACGGAGCCACGAAAGATTCCGGGGAAAAGATCGGGAGCAATGAAAATCATGAGGGAGCAATCTGGCTCAATCCGCAGACCTGGGCGGTCATCGCGGGCGTCGCCGACCCGCAGCGCGCCGGGCACGTCATGGACGTCGTGGAGAAGAGACTTGAAACCGAGATCGGCCCGCTCCTTCTCCGCCCTGCGTACTCGCATCCCGACAAGTACATCGGCTACCTCACACGATACAGCCCGGGCATGAGAGAGAACGGCGGAGTCTACACGCACGCCGCCACGTGGGCGGTGATCGCCGCCGCGCTGCTCGGGCGCGGCGAGAGCGCTTTCAGAATCTATTGCAGATTGAATCCCATATACCGGGGGAAGGAGCCCGACCGGTACTGTGCGGAACCCTACGTTACTCCGGGGAATATCGAGGGACCGGATTCCGGCTTCTTCGGACGCGGGGGCTGGACATGGTACACGGGATCGGCGGCCTGGCTCTTTCGCGCGGGCCTCGAATGGATACTGGGCATTCGCCCCACGTTCGGCGGACTTCTCGTCGACCCGTGCGTTCCGCAATCATGGAAGGCTTTTCGTGTACGCCGCAGATTCAGGGGAGCGACGTTCGACATCCGCGTGGAAAACCCTGAAGGCGTTGAGTGCGGGGTGAAACATCTCTGGGTCGATGGAAAGCCGCACTGCGAGTCGAACGGCCCCCGCGAAAAGACACTTCCGGTTTTTCCTGCCGGCACCTCGGTCACGGTGCGGGCCCGGATGGGATGATAGCTGGGATGATACGGGGGACGATGAACGCGCGCCCGATGTGGTTGCTGGCCGCAGCACTCGCGTGCAGAGGCACCGCGTACGGACAGTTGACCACGGATCAGCTCCTTGACACGCTTCAGCACACATCGTTCAATTACTTCTGGAACGAGGCAAACTCCTCAAATGGCCTGATCAAAGACAGGAGCGCGTCGGGAGCTCCATGCAGCATCGCATCCCTCGGGTTCGGACTCACGGCCCTCTGCATCGGCGCAGACCACGGATGGGTGACACGAGCGGCCGCGCGTGACCGGGTCCGTGCGGCCCTGGGCACGCTCTGGTCGGGACCCCAGGGAACGGCGGCAGCGGGGACGAACGGCTATAAAGGTTTCTATTATCACTTCCTCGACATGAGCTCGGCGGTGCGGACATGGAGCAGTGAGTTATCCACGATCGACAGCGGACTTCTCTTCGCGGGTATTCTGTACGTCAGGGAGTATTTCAACGGGGCCGATTCGACCGAGATGCAGATCCGCGCGCTGGCCGACTCGATTTACTACCGGGCCGACTGGGAGTGGTTCAGAAACTTCAACCCCGGCCTTCTGATGGGGTGGATGCCGGGTACGCAGTTTGCCGGATACGGCCAGTGGGCGGGATACAACGAGGCGATGATCATGTACATCCTCGGTTACGGCTCGCCGACGCATCCGATCTCCGATCAGTACGGATGGCAGGAATGGACCGGAGGATACACATACGCAACAGAATATGGATACTCCTACGTGGTGTTCCCTCCGCTCTTCGGACATCAGTATTCTCATTGCTGGATCGATTTCCGGAACATAAGAGACGCCTACACGCGCAACCGCGGTTTCGATTATTTCGAGAATTCCAGACGGGCCACGCTCGCGCAGCGAGCATACTGCGCGGCTAATCCCGGCGGGTTCTCAGGATACAGCGACACTCTCTGGGGAATAACCGCGAGCGACGCCCCTTCCGGATACAGCGCCCGTGGCGCCCCTCCAGCGCAGGGAGATGATGGAACCCTCGTGCCTACGGCTCCGATCAGCTCTCTTCCCTTCGCTCCCGCTGAGGTCTTCCCCGCGATATGGAACATGTGGAACAACTACCGTCCGCAGCTCTGGACCGGGTACGGCTTCCGTGATGCGTTCAACCTTGGACAAAACTGGTTCGGGCCCGATGAGATCGGAATCGATCAGGGCCCGATCATCATCATGATTGAGAATTACAGGAACGGCGGTGTGTGGAGCCGGTTCATGCAGAATGCCGATGTGCAGCGAGGCCTCGAGCGCGCGGGCTTTCAGCCAGTAACGAGCGTCGATGACGGAAAGCAACGGCTCCCTTCGGACTTCGAGCTGGAGCAGAATTATCCGAACCCGTTCAATCCTGTCACAGACATCTCGTTCCGCATTCCTTCGGGGAAGGAGGGCCCGGTGCGTCTTACTGTCTACGATCTTCTCGGCCGGGAGGTCGCTGTCATCGTGAACGAAGAGCTTCGTGCCGGCGAATACTCGAGATCGTGGAATGCGTCGGGAATATCAAGCGGTGTCTACTTCTGCCGCCTCACGGCTCCGGGAACATCACTGAGCCGGAAACTGGTCCTCGTACAATAATCTCCCATGCGACTCACGAAGCTCCTCGCCCTGCTGCCCCTTGCAACTCACCTGATGATCCATCCCGTTTCGTGTCAGGGGGATGAATCGAAGAAGATGGTGCGAATGCCCGCGCCCGGGATAACGAACCGGGATCCCTTCCTCGACACCCTTCAGGAACGAACGATCCGCTGGTTCCTCGACGTCATGCCCGGGAAAACTGGACTTACACCCGACCGCTGGCCCGCGGAGTGGTCGCCTTCAAGCATTGCCGCCGTCGGTTTCGGGCTCACGACGTATCCGATTGCATCCGAGCACCACATGATTACCAGGGCGGAGGCCGCATCGAGGACTCTGACGACGCTGCGGTTTCTTCTCGGACTGCGGCAATCCCCCGATAAGACCGACGTTGGCGGCTACAAAGGCTTCTTTTACCACTTCATAAGGAAAGAAAACGGGTCGAGAGAGTGGAATTGCGAGCTTTCCACGATCGACACCGGGCTCCTCATGGCCGGTGTCTTATTCTGCGGATCATACTTCGACGGAAGCGGCGCGGATGAGGCAGAGATCAGGACCGCCGCGGATTCTCTCTACCGCCGTGTCGACTGGACCTGGGCAATGGGCGCTACGAAAGGCATCGTCATGGGATGGAAACCGGAGGAGGGATTCCATTCGTGGGTGTGGCACGGTTACAACGAGGCAATGATCGTCTACATCCTCGCGCTCGGATCCCCGACACATACCGTTCCACCGGGCGTCTGGGACACGTGGACGTCAACGTACGTATGGGCTGAGCATTACGGCCAGAACCTCGTCAACTTCATGCCGCTCTTCGGGCATCAATATTCACATGCGTGGATCGATTTCCGCGGCATCAAAGACCCCTACATGCGGGAAAAGGGGCTCGATTACTTCGAAAACTCACGGCGAGCGGCATATGTCCACCGCGCCTACGCTGCCGCGAATCCCCATCGCTGGGACGATTATTCGGACTCGATCTGGGGCCTCACCGCCTGCGACGGCCCGAAGGACACGGTGTTCACGGTGAACGGCATCGAGAGAAAATTCCGCTCTTACTCCGCGCGCGGTACGGGCGCAGAAGAGGAAGTCGACGACGGGACGATCGCTCCGACTGCTGCTGCCGGCTCCGTGCCCTTCGCTCCCGAAATCTCCATTCCGGCGGTGAAGGCGATGCGGAACAAATACGGAGAACTCCTCTGGACGAAATATGGATTCGTTGACGCCTTCAATCCCTCCTACATCACCTCCCAGACTCCTCACGGCTGGTTCGATCACGACTATCTCGGCATCGATCAGGGCCCGATTGTGTTGATGATCGAGAATTACAGGAACGGGTTTGTATGGGAAGTCATGAAGAAGAATAAGTACATCGTAGAAGGATTGAAGCGGGCGGGTTTCAAGGGCGGCTGGCTCGATAGGGTGGAAAGGTAGCCGCCGGCTTTAGCCGGCGCGTCTCAGAGAACCTAATGCACTACAGTTTTTCGCCTTCGCTGACGATGATCTTTACGAGTCTCTTCCTTTCGGCCTATACCTCGGCTCAGCAACACACGTATTGCAATCCGATGAACATCGATTACGCCTATTCCCCCATCCCTGATTTTGCGGAACAGGGGAACCACCGCGCTACGGCGGATCCGGTGATAACCCCGTTCAAGGGCGACTATTATCTCTTCTCCACAAACCAATGGGGATACTGGTGGTCGACCGACATGCTGCAGTGGAACTTCGTTCCGCGACGGTTTCTCAAACCCTGGCATAAGGTGTACGACGATCTCTGCGCGCCCGCAACCCTCGTCCTGGGAGACACCCTCCTGCTCCTCGGCTCGACGTACACGCACGACTTTCCCGTATGGATGAGCACGAATCCCCGGAGTGACGACTGGAAGGAGCGGGTGGATTCATTCGCAGTCGGGGCGTGGGACCCGGGGTTCTTTCTGGATGACGACGGACGAATCTACCTCTATTACGGATCCAGTAACCTCTACCCGACCTACGGCCAGGAGATCGATCGGCGCACCTTCCAGCCGGTTGGAGAACGGGTGGAACTGATCCACGCTCATGGCGACGTGCACGGCTGGGAACGCTTCGGCGAATACAACGACAACACGTTCCTCGATCCCTTCATCGAAGGATCCTGGATGAACAAGCACGGCGGCAGGTATTACCTTCAGTACGCGGCCCCGGGGACGGAACAGAGCGGCTACGCCGACGGGGTCTATGTGGGAGAGCATCCTCTCGGACCGTTCACCTATCAAAAACACAATCCGTTTTCGTATAAACCCGGAGGGTTCGCGCGCGGCGCCGGTCACGGCTCTACATTCGTCGATGCACACGGCAACTACTGGCACGTTGCCACAACGGCTATCTCCGTCAAGAACAACTTCGAACGAAGAATTGCCCTCTTTCCGTCCGGATTCGATGCCGACGGGGTGCTCTATACTAATACCGCGTACGGCGACTATCCTCACCTCATGCCTCGCGAAAGAGCCGACTCGTCGAAGAGCCTCTTCACAGGGTGGATGCTTCTGAATTACAATAAACCTGTTACCGTATCCTCCACACTGGGCGGGTACGAGCCCAACTTCGCAGTCGACGAGAACATCAGAACGTACTGGAGCGCTTCGTCCGGGGGCGAAGGAGAATGGCTGCAATCGGATCTCGGCCGTGAATCCACAGTGCACGCGATTCAGGTCGACTATGCAGACCAGGACGCCGGGTTCCTCGGCAAACAGCGGGGGATTTATCACCAATACAGAATCACTTCCTCTCTCGACGGCAAGAAGTGGAACTCTGTCATTGATAAGAGCCGGAACACAACCGATGTCCCCCATGATTACGTGGAACTCGCCTTTCCGGTTCAGGCGCGCTACATGAAGATCGAGAATGTCCATGTCCCGACCGGCAAATTTGCTTTGAGCGGATTCCGTGTGTTCGGCGAAGGCGGCGGCAGCAAACCGGGTGCCGTGAAACACTTTACCGTCCTGAGAGGGAAGAGCGAGAGGCGGAATGCCTGGATCAAATGGCAAATGGCCGACGATGCGACCGGCTACACCGTGTACACTGGTATCGCGCCGGACAAACTCTATAATAACATCATGGTCTACGGTGCCAATGAATATTTCTTCAAGGGGATGGAGAGGGATCTTCCGTATTACTATCAGATCGAGGCGTTTAACGAAAACGGAATCGGTGAACGGACGGCGGTTGTCAAAGCTGATTAAGATCGGCGGCCTTTTCCTGCTCGCTGCCATTGCATCGTGCATCCATGCCCCCGTAAATTTTCCCGGAAAAGATATAATCGACTGGCGGGGGGAAGCGAGGGTCTTCCCGCTTGACAATTTTGAGGCCCTTGAGGGATGGAAACCCATCACTTCCGAAGGCGCGTCGTTGAATCTCACCTCGGGCCAGGGAAAAGACGGGAAAGCGATGGTCATGGAATTTGACCTCACGAAAGGCTCGGGATATGCGATCGCGCAGAAAGAATTTCACTTTCCCCTCCCCGCCGACTACCAGTTCACGTTCGATATGCGCGCAGAGACGCCCGTCAATAACTTCGAATTCAAGCTCCTCGACGACAGCGGGAATGTGTTCTGGATAAAGAAGCTCAATATCGAGTACCCGAAAACCTGGACGAGAGAGCGCATTAAGAAGCGCCATATCTCATTCGCGTGGGGGCCCGCAGGGGGCGGCGAAATTCACAACGCGGCAAAAATTGAGTTTGTCGTCTCTGCCGGTACGGGCGGGAAAGGAAAAGTGTTCATCGATAACTTCAGATGCGAGGAGATCGATGACAACGCCGCGAAAACGGCTCGGGCGGCATTCGGGTTTTCCTCGATGAGCAAGGGAGGGGAGCCGGTATCGGATGAACGGGGGACTCTTATAACGGGATGGAGAGCGGGGGGCAAGCGGGAGTGGCTGTGGATCGATTTCCACTATCTGAAGGAAATCGGCGGCCTTGTCATCGATTGGGATACAGAGCGCTATGCCGTGTCGTACGAGGTTCAACTTTCTGACGATGGCAACGAGTGGACAACCGCGTACACTGTGGTGGGCGGAAACGGAGGAAGGGACTTCATCTACCTCCCGGAGAAAGACGCGCGATTCATGAGGATCAACCTCACGAAAAGCAGCGCCGGGAAGGGCTTCGGCATGGTCCGGCTCGAGGTCAAGGGACCGGAGTTTTCATCGAGCCCGAATGACTTCTTTACGGCGATCGCCGGGGAATCGCCGAAAGGGCTGTACCCGCGATACTTCCTAAACCGGCAGAATTACTGGACCATCGTGGGCAGCAGCGGCGATACGAAAGAAGCGCTCATGAGCGAGCAGGGGGCGATTGAGGTCGACAAGCTCCGCTTTTCGCTCGAGCCGTTCCTGTACCTAGGGAACAAGCTCGTAACCTGGAACGACGTGTCGGTGTCGCAGTCGCTCGAGCAGGGGTATCTCCCCATTCCCTCCGTGACTTGGAAATACGGAGGAATTGAGCTCAAAGTCCGCGCCTTTTCCGCGGGGAGGGCTGGCTCGTCTCTCCTGACCGCAACCTACAGAATTGAGAACCACGGAAGCTCTCCTCCGAAGGGGAAACTCTTCGTAGCCATCCGCCCTTTTCAGGTGAACCCTCCCTGGCAGAAGCTCAACAATCCCGGCGGCGTGGCCCCCATCGACAGCATCCGGTATGAGAACGGACTCCTGCATGTGCAGGACAAGATCGTTGTCCCCATATCGACTCCCTCGTCATTCGGCGCGACAAGCTTCGACGGGGGCGATATCACGGAGTATCTTCGGAAAGGAACACTGCCCGCGTCTCACGACGTGAGGGACTCAACAGGGTTCTCATCGGCAGCTCTGGAATACGATTACGATGTCGAGTCGGGAAGCTCGAAGGAGTTCCATATCGCCGTACCGTTTCACACATGGAGGGGAAGCCCGGTTCCGAACATGGCCGATGGCGCCGATATCTACGTGACGCTCGCCCATGACGCTACTGTACAGGCATGGGAGTCGCAGCTTGGCAGGGTCAAGTTCACGCTCCCTGCGTCCGCACTACAGGTTTCCAACACTATCAAATCGAACGTCGCCTACATTCTGATTAACCGCGACGGACCGGGAATTCAGCCCGGCTCGAGGAGCTACGAGCGCTCATGGATCCGCGACGGCTCTCTCACGTCGACGGCCCTTCTGGAGCTCGGCCTCAGGGACGAAGTGAGAGAGTTTATCGATTGGTACTCGGGTTTCCAGTACCCGAGCGGAAAGATCCCGTGCGTTGTCGACCAGCGCGGAGCCGATCCCACGCCTGAGCATGACAGTAACGGGGAATACATCTACGCTGTCATGCAGTACTACAAGTTCACCGGGGACACCGCATGGCTCCGGTCGAAGTTCGGCACGGTCGTGAAAACCGTCCGATACATTCAATCTCTTCGGGCGGAGCGGAAGACCGACCGTTACAAGAACGGATCACCGGAAGAGCGCGCATGCTTCGGACTCGTCCCCGAGTCGATAAGCCACGAGGGCTATTCCGCGAAGCCGATGCATTCCTACTGGGACGACTTCTTCACGCTCCTCGGCCTCAAGGATGCCGCCTCGATCGCGGGAATCGTCGGCGAGAAGGAACTTTTCCGGGAGTTTTCCGCCGAGCGGGATGACTTCCGGAGCGACCTCTACGCTTCCATGCGGCTTGCGATGAGCACGAAGAAGATCGATTTTGTCCCCGGGTGCGTGGAGCTGGGCGACTTCGACGCCACCTCCACAACGATCGGGATCAACCCCGCGGATGAGCTGGGCTCCATTCCGGAGCCGCAGTTGCACCGCACATTCGAGCGCTACTATGAGTATTTCACGAAGCGCCGGGACGATGCAACCGGGTGGAACGATTACACGCCGTACGAGAACCGCCTCATCGGCTCCTTTGTCTTTCTCGGCGAAAAAGAGCGCGCATACAGCCTCCTGAAATTCTTCATGAACGACCGCCGGCCTCATGCATGGAATGATTGGGCCGAGGTTGTTCGCAGGGACTCATCGGCGCCGGGATTCATCGGTGATATGCCGCATACGTGGTGCGGGTCCGACTTCATCCGTTCCGTACGCTCCATGTTCGTGTATGAGAGAGAGAAGGATTCCTCTCTTGTGGTGGGAGGGGGAATACCCGACGAGTGGGTGAGCGATTCCTCCGGCGTACACGCGGCAAATCTCCCCACGTACTACGGCCCCATCAGCATCGATCTTCGAAAGGTCGGGAAAAAGGTCACCGTCGCTCTCGGCGGCAACGCGCACATTCCTCGCGGCAAGATTCATCTTGTCTCTCCCCTCACCCAACAGTTCACATCGGCGGCCGTCAACGGAAAGAAGGCGCGGAGAGCCGCGGGAAATGAGGTGATCGTTGAGCGGCTCCCTGCGACAGTCGAGTTTTTCTATCAATGAACCCGGCCATGAAATCCCCGAGACTGATTATCCCTCTTAACGGGGTGTGGCAGCTTCAGCCGGGTAACGATGAGATCATCCCGTCAACCTGGGCCCACACGGCACCTGTCCCGTCGCTGGTCGACACCGCGGTCCCTCCGGTCGACTGGAGACAATACAAATATCACTGGCACAAGACATCATTTGAAATCCCGGAGCCATCCGCTCTAGCCGATCTCGCATTCATCGTCATCGAGCAGGCGATGTTCGGGACCGATGTCTGGCTGAACGGGAAGCATCTCGGGGGCGACATTGCCTGTTACACCTCGCAGGAATATGACGCCCGCGAGGCAATCCGGACCGGAGCGAACGAACTCATCGTGCGGGTCGGCCGGCGCGAGGATCTCCCGCCGCACAGCGCTGCCGGCAACGACCAGGAACGCGCCGAGTGGATCCCCGGAATATGGGGAGATGTCTACGTGCTTCAATGCGGCAATCCCCGCGTCCGGCGCGTGCAGGTGATACCTCACATCGATCCGGCAAGAGCGGAAGTGCGCGTCTCGGTTCAGAATCTCTCGCCGGCGAAACAGTCCGTCGCGATCACATCGAGAATCCTCGAGAAGGCTTCGCGCAGGCCGGCGAGTGGGAATATCGAGCGAAAACTTTCGCTCGGGGGAAACAGCACGCATGTGGAAACGTTCAATCACGGAATTGACGGCGCACATTTTTGGTCTCCCGATTCTCCTTTCCTGTACGAAGCAGAGACACGCCTCTGTTGCGAAGAAACCCTTTCCGATCTTCACCTCGCCGCGTTCGGGATGCGGGAGTTCACAATTTCCGGCGCCGGCTTTCTTCTCAACGGAAAGCGGATCTTTCTTCGCGGGGGCAATATTGCGTTTCACCGCTTCCTCTCAGACCCGGAGCGGGGCGTGCTTCCCTGGAACCCTGAATGGATCAGGAAAGCCCTCATCGATATTCCAAAGGCGCATAATTTCAATTTTTTCCGGAATCACATCGGCCAGATGTACAACCGGTGGTACGACATCGCGGACGAATTCGGCATGCTCCTTCAGAATGAGTGGATGTTCTGGACAACATCCGGATCGAAAGAGCAGATCAGGGACGAATTTACGCGATGGCTTCAGGATAACTGGAATCACCCGAGCATCATCATCTGGGACGCGCTGAACGAGTGCTCCGATGCCACGGTGCAGAACGACATAGTCCCGCAGATGAAAAAACTGGATCCCACGAGACCGTGGGAATCCGTGGATTTTGTGGAACAGCATCCCTATATCTACTCGCTCTGCCCCGTGCTCAACGATCGAAGAATGGGATTTGCCGATTCGCTCGAAGCAATCGAACATTCGGCCGCGCCCTCTGTCGTCAACGAATTCCTCTGGTGGTGGATCGATCGCAAGGGGGAGCCGACCGTCCTGACGCGGGAAGTGGTCGAGCGATGGCTTGGGAAGGACTGGACGCCCGGTGAGCTTGCGGAGAGGCAAACGTTCCTCGCGCAGGAGCTTGTCGAGCTCTTCCGGCGGATGCGCGTCGATGCTATACAGCCATTTGTCTATCTCAGCAACGATTCCGGGCCCACGGCCAACTGGTTTGCGGGAAGGATGGCCGATCCCACGCCGAAGCCGATTCTGAAGACGCTGAAGAACGCCTTCGCGCCCTTCGGCATCAGCCTCGAATTGTGGGATCGCCACTTCTTCACGAACGAGCGCCGCAGGGTGCGGCTCTTCGCGTTCAACGACTCTGCGGAGAATACGAGCGGCTCGGTACGATACGGTGTGACTGATCCGGAGGGCGAGTGGCTCTCCGAGGAACGGATTGGGTTTGCCCTGGAGGCAAGCGGAAGCGCAGTCATGCCATTGACATTCTTGATGCCGCCGGACCCCGGCGAATTCCGCATCCGGGCTGAGTTGATGCCGAGAGGAGGTTCTTCGGGCGGTTGTATCTCGCAGAAGATTGCCCACGTATTCGAGCCGGTCAATCGATCGTCGGGCATGCGAGCGACATCGATCGCCGCGATTGGCGGAGAGGAGCTCGCCACGTACCTGAAAGGGCAGGGCTTTGCCGTCGGGGAGTGGACCGAGCAGGGATTGAATCCTGCACGGGTGATCTACGCAGGCGAAGGGACGATCACAAGCGATAAGTACCAATCTCAGATTCATGGATTGAGCGCCCGCGTCCGCGACGGGGCCACACTGGTGCTGATTGAACCTGAATTCGGCATCGAGGGGGTGAAGGAAGTCCGGGCTCTGGAAGATATGACCCTCACCATTCAACATAGGGCCGATCCGGACAGGGGAGGATATGATTCGTATATTTTTCCCGAAGATCTGAAACACCCCCTTTGGAAGGGAATAAAAAAAGAGCATCTCCACATGTTCAACGGCGGTTTCGGCGGCGAGGTCATATCGCAGCACAACGTTTCCATCAGCGTCCCCGCCACCGTGTTTGCGCGATGCGGGCTGAAGCTCGGAGTTTCGGCCGTTGTTGAGATTCCATACGAAAAGGGCAGAGTGATCGTCTCACGGCTCCAGCTCCGGGGCCGTCTCGTGAAGCAGGATGTGGAAGATTCTTTGTATGAACGGCGGGTCGATCCCGTCTTGCAGCGCTATCTCCTTAATCTGATTTCATACGCATCATGAAATCCCTTCATACATCGGCCTCTTTGCTCATCCTCGTCTGCGGATCTGTGATCGCGCGGCAGGCGGGTGTTGAGCGCAGGATCGATTCTCTCCTGAGCATCATGACGCTCGAGGAGAAATGCGGCCAGCTTTGCCAGGTGAATGCAGACTGGAGCAAGGAGCGCGGGCCGCACCTCGCCGATGAAGATCTGGCCGCGCTGAGAAAAGGCCTCATAGGCTCGGTGTTGAACCTGCAGGGGGCAAAAGCCGTCGCAGAGGCTCAGCGCGTTGCGGTAAAGGAAACGCGTCTCCACATTCCTCTTCTCCTCGGGCTCGACGTCATCCACGGTTTCAGAACGATCTTTCCGGTCCCGATCGCCGAAGCAAGCACGTGGGACACTCAGCTGGTGGAACTCTCCGCTCACACCGCCGCAGCGGAGGCATCCGCTGCAGGAGTTCAGTGGACATTCGCCCCGATGGTAGATATTGCCCGCGACCCGCGCTGGGGGCGCATCGTCGAGGGATCGGGGGAAGACCCCTATCTCGGCTCGCTCATGGCGGCTGCTCGGGTCAGAGGATTTCAGGGAAGTGACCTGGCCAATCCGGCCTCGATCATGGCTTGCGCCAAGCATTTTGCCGCTTACGGCGCCGCCGAGGCTGGCCGGGATTATAATGTCGCCGACATGTCGGAACGGACGCTCCGCGAAATCTACCTGCCGCCCTTCCGGGCCGCGGTCATGGCCGGAGCAGGAAGTCTTATGTCCTCATTCAATGAAATCTCCGGCGTTCCCAGCTCTGCGAGCCGATTGCTCATGACAGACATTCTCCGGAACGAGTGGAAGTTCAACGGTTTCGTGGTGAGCGACTGGACGGCAATCGAAGAGCTCCAGGCGCACGGATTGGCCGCATCCAGATCCGAAGCCGGCGAGCTCGCCATTAACGCCGGAGTGGACCTGGACATGGTGAGCCGGATCTACCAGAAGGAACTCCCCGCGCTCGTTCGAAGCGGGCGGGTAAGGGAAGATGCGGTGAACGAGTCCGTCCGCCGGGTCCTGAGAGCAAAATTCAACCTGGGGCTATTCGACAATCCCACCCGCAACGCCACTCCCGAGCGGGAAGCTGAGGCGTTTCTTACGAACGATCACCGGAGTGCCGCTCTCGAGGTGGCAAGCAAATCAATCGTGCTGTTGAAGAATGAGGGCTCGCTGCTCCCTCTCTCCGCCAAACAGCGCACGATTGCAGTCATCGGACCTCTTGCCGATGACCGGAAGGATCCTCTCGGTCCCTGGCACGGACTCGGTAATGTCGAGGACGTGGTCACACTGCTCGAAGCCATAAAAGAAAAGGCGCCTTCAGATACAAGGGTGACATATGCGAAGGGGTGCGGCATCGAGCACGACACGACGGTCATGCTGCACGAGGCAGTCGATGCCGCGAATGGGGCTGATGTGTCTGTCGTCGTCCTCGGCGAGAGCGAGGAGATGAGCGGCGAGGCTGCCAGCCGCTCTTCGATAGACATTCCTGAAGCGCAGAAAGAACTTTTGATGAAGCTCCATGAGACCGGAAAACCGATCGTGCTTGTCCTGATGAACGGCCGCCCTCTGACAATCCCCTGGGAAACGGAGACCGTCCCGGCCATCATCGAGACATGGTTTCTTGGGACCGAGGCCGGACATGCGATTGCGGACGTGTTATTTGGAGCCGTGAACCCTTCCGGCAAGCTCCCCGTTTCTTTCCCGAGAAGCATCGGACAGATCCCCCTCTATTATAACCATAAGAATACCGGCAGGCCCAAACTGGACGAAAAAGAAAAGTATTCATCCCGGTATCTTGATGTGCCGAATACTCCCCTCTTTCCCTTCGGATACGGGCTGAGCTATACAACGTTCGCACTCTCAAACCTCACGTTGAGCGCTCCAAGAATCGGACTCTCCGACACTCTCGTCGTCACTGCAACCCTTGCGAATACGGGAAAGGTAGACGGCGAGGAAGTCGTTCAGCTCTATACTCGCGATGTCACGGCGAGCGTAACGCGGCCGGTAGAAGAGCTCAAGTCGTTCCGGCGCGTGCGGCTGAAGGCGGGGGAAAAGGCTGAAGTGCGTTTCGTACTCAGGCCCGATGAACTCGCTTTCTACAATCAGAACATGGTGAAGGTCGTGGAACCGGGGTTGTTCAAGGTGTATATGGGCGCCAATTCCAGGGACGTGATCGAGGCAGAGTTTGAGGTGGTAGGGAAATGAAAAGAATCCTTCTCGGTTTGATATGCCTCTGGTCTGGATTCTCCGGCGGATGCGGGAGCCGGTCTTCGGATAAGACCGAGGTCGTCTTCTGGGCTTTCGGCGCGGAAGGCGAGCATGCCGCTCAGCTCATGCCCGAATTCGAGCGGAGGAATCCCGGGATCAGAGTGCGCGTACAAATGATACCCTGGAACGCCGCGCACGAAAAGCTTCTCACCGCATTTGCCGGCCGCTCTCTCCCCGATCTCTGCCAGCTGGGTAACACGTGGATCCCTGAATTCAAGACGCTGAACGCCATTGAATCCCTCGGGCCGTGGGTCAGTAAAAGCGCTTCGGTGCGCGATTCCCTCTACTTCCCCGGCATCTGGGACACAAACATCGTCGATTCAACCCTCTACGGTATTCCGTGGTACGTCGACACGAGAGTGCTTTTTTACAGGTCAGATCTGTGCGCCCGGGCAGGCTATTCGCACCCTCCGAAATCGTGGGACGAATGGTACGACCTCTGCGGGAAGCTGAAAAAACTGTCGCCTGAGAACTACGGCCTCTTCCTTTCGACGAAGAACGACTGGGTCGAGCCTGTGATCTTCGGACTGCAGGAACATGCCTCGCTTCTTACAGAGCGGGATACACGCGGCAATTTCAGCAGTCCGGAATTCACAAAGGCGATTCGTTTCTTCCACGGCTTCTTCCAGAATGGGTGGGCGCCCGTGAGGACCGCCCAGATTGTGAGCGTGTACCAGTCGTTCGCGGAAGGATTCTTCTCGACGTACATCACGGGCCCATGGAACATCGGCGAGTTTTCGAGGCGCCTCCCTCCGGATCTGCAGGGATCGTGGATGACCGCCCCCCTTCCCGGTCCCGACGGGACGACCGGAGTATCGCTCGCCGGCGGCTCGAGCCTCGTCATGTTCGGCACATCGACGCACAAGGAGGAGATGTGGAAAGTGATCGAGTATCTCTCCGAGCCCGCGCAACAGATTCAGATGTACCGGCTCACGGGGGATCTTCCCGCTGTCGTCGGCGCATGGCGCGACACATCGCTCGCCAAGAACAGGTACGCGGCAGCCTTCTTCGAACAATTGAAGCACGTCGTGGCGACTCCGAAGATTCCGGAGTGGGAACAGATTGCCCAAAAGGTGCGTGAATATGCCGAGTTGATCTCGACGGACAGGATGACCGTTGACGAGGGCCTTGCCGGACTCGACCACGAGATCAACGTAATCCTCGAAAAAAGAAGGTGGCTTGTATATGGCCGCTGAGCCGAACGGTTTCGTTGCTCATTTGGAAAGTGACGCCCTCTGCGAAAAACCCCCTTTCCGCTACGTATCCCAAGTCCCCCAAGACTCTGGGCAATTCAATTGTTTTCAGAGGGGGAACGTATTCGACAATCTCGAGCCGTTCACCTGCATTGTCCGAGGCTTCAAAGGAAACCCCAACATAACCTTTGAACATCAGTCCGCATCCGATATGTCGGGCTCGACCATGAAAAGATGTTCGTTAACGTGAACGGGTTTCGGGGTGAGTGTGTTCGTCGCCGCCCTATCGAATCCTAGATCCACTACCTCGGCTAGGGCTCTCAATCTGCTCTCGCCTAATTCTCCTTACGCAATGATGAAAAGTACTGAGATCTAATAGAGAGGTAGTAGTTCCGAAACTCGATTTTCCCCCCACCTACCTGCAACTTCAAGAGCCGGCGGGTTGAGAACGTTCCCCGCCGAATCGATAAGTGCGAATGAGCTTTTCAATTCGATTACGCTCACTGAATTCATGTCCTCAACGCCGCTCATGCGTCTTGGCCTCCCACGATACATACCCTCCTCGGGCTGGATCTCATCAGATCTTTGGCCGTATTCAATCCTGAGTACGCCGGGAAACGTGAGTTTCTGAAATGGGGTACCTTCGGCCGGACTCAGATCGAGTTCTGATGGATCTACTCGGTGTCCTGTTCCCTTGAGTAGACTTCTTAACGAACCTGAAAAAACGGTGAACAGCTCTCGCTCGCAGTCGTGGATGACAAGCGAATGCAAGAAATGTTTGAGCGAACCTTTATAGGCTTTAAGACGGTTCTCTTCCCACATCGAATTCTCACGCTCGCTCTTTGGACGCAATGACTCAAACAGAGGGTAAATGAGATAGTGGCCATAGTCTTGCGCAGTATTCCAATAGAAGTCCTCGAGACTAACCTGCAGATAGTACCCCAATTCCCTGTTTTCTATTCGGAGCACACTGTCAGCGTTAGCTAGGAGAGAGTCATGGGCACATCGAAAAGTCAACACTTCAGGGTTCAGGATCCGGCAATTATTGCTTTCACCGATAAACGCTCGTGAAAAGCGTTTGAGGTTCTCTTCCCAGTCTTTCGGATAGCTGGTGCTCACCTCAATGGCTTGCGTCGATAGCGGATTTGCCGTCAGCTGAATATTGCGGACGAGAGAGTCACCTTGAGCGAGGAGTACTGACTGGATCTGCCGTTCATAGCCCACTCGTGATACTACCAGACTGAAGGAGCCGGGGGGAACACCCCTGAGGAAGAATCCACCATTGGTATCTGTGGAGGTTCCAAGAAAAGTGTTGGCAAGGAAGACGTTGACATTGGAAATAGGTCGCCCGCTGTCAGCATCTGTAACCTGCCCGCGGATCGTGCCGGTGTGGCGGAGTTGTTCACTTGGAGATGTTCCCGGTAGCGCAGCAATCGTAGCCAACGCGAATGATTCGATCACCCAGACGGAGAACGACACCTTAATGCGGCGTGAATTCAATTCGCCTTACTCCAGATGGGGTTAACAGGTTCAATGTGTACTGGCTTGTATACGCTTCGGTGAGCCCGGTACCCGAGATTTGCCAATTCAACCCCGGCCAGGGGAAATATATGTATCCATGCACTCCGGACCCCGGAGAAATATTATAGTGCCGCAAGGTGCCCATGAATTGGCATTGGTCGTAAACCCCTCGTAGATATTGCGGATTGGCTCCGCCCAAGACTTCTGCGGGGGCGTTCCTTCCCATCCACGAAGCTCGGGCCCGACGTTCGAATAGCTCCGCGCCCTTGATGTATGCTACGCGTTGATCCCCCAACACCTGGAGCGTACGGCCGATTGTTCCAGAGACAATCTGGCTGGTGAGCGAGTCCCTAGCATCTGCAACATTCGATTCTGGAAACCACGGACGGAGAGATCGATATGTGGACTTGACCTTTCGTACGTCAAGGCTGACCGCACTTCTGGTGTCGAAGTTTAATGATTTCTCACTGATATTATACAACAGGAGCCACACCCTGAGATACCATTGACTGTCGACGACAGCGGGTTCAGCCGAACACATGCAGAGCACGCTGTCGGTGGGGAGAAACCCGATGGGAACTGCCGTCTCGGCGCCGTACAGGCAGTAGCTATCTCCTCTCTGAACAGGGAACAGAAACATACCGCGTCTGGAAAACTCTATCGAGGGAGTGCCGATTACCTCGGTTTCATGAAGCCGAATTGGTCCGGGAACAAGGGCGAATGCGAACGTAAGTGAGTCGCGTTGTCCGACCGTCACCTCGCTGGCATGACGCATATAGCCAACTCGTGCAATGATCAGTTTATAGCGGCCAGGAAGCAACCCTGCTAGGGTAAAGCCGCCATCGTGTCTCGTCGAAGTGCCAACCGCGGAATTTTCAAGATAGGCAATCGCATCCTCCAATGGCAAACCCGTACTGCTGTCGGTGACGATGCCCGATATAGAGGATTCTTGCGCTCTGACGGCGACATTACTGATGAGGACAATCAGGAAGACGAAGGCGGACGGGGCGAGTGCGCGATGATGCTTCCTCTCGCGCCTAGCGGGGACGTCTTCTCGGCGAAGGGGGACTTTTCGAAGTGAACACCTGGCAGCGCGGTACGCCTTACGTTCGGATGTGAAGCCTTTTATGATCGCCATCTCCTAGCCTCTCATTTCACACAATCGCTCGCGAATCCTGGACGATCCAATGTGTCGGTCCGACGGGAATCGCTACGCCACAGGGCGACCAGCTTAGTAGTCCGATAGTTTCTCCTGTCTCCATAAGAATCCTTGCAGGGTCCTGGAGTTTTGATCGTCGTACATCCCTGCTCCTTTCTGGCCAGTCCTGATGGAGGACGACCGGATTACCGGGGGGAGCTGATCTGCCCCCTCACGGTTTGCCAACTTGAATCTCGTGATTTCCCTTTCTTGGGTCAAGTTGGTTAGCCCAAGGTTGTTGAAATCATCACCAACCGCATGACTGTTGGAAAAGAGGACATTTCTATTACCTTGAGCTATGCCCCGACAGTCCCCGCAGTATTGAACAAAAGATGGTCACAAAACCCAAAGGGAGGGCCGCGTTGTTCTTTCTCGCACCGGCGCTGCTCGCAATCGGGATATTCTTCTTCATCCCTGTGATTGCGGCGCTTCTGATGAGCTTCACCGATTTCGACATCTACTCCCTTGGGAACCCCGATTACGCCCGGTTCGTCGGCTTCAGGAATTACGCTCAGCTGGTCTCCGATCCCCTCTTCTGGAAGGCGTTGAAGAACACGCTCACGTTTCTCCTGATCGGCGGACCCCTGTCGATCGCGGTCTCACTTGCTACCGCGCTCCTTCTCCACTCAAAGCTCGTGCGCTTCAAGGGTTTTTTCCGCACCGCGTATTTCGCCCCGGTCGTTACGACTCTCGTTGCGGTCGCGGTGGTTTGGCGCTTCATCTATCATCCCCGCTACGGCCTCCTCAACTATGCGCTTTCGTGGCTGGGGATTTCGGGAATCGACTGGCTCGGAGATCCTGCCTGGGCGATGTTCGCGATCATCCTCATGGCGGTCTGGAAGAATTTCGGGTACAACATGATCATTTTTATAGCGGGACTCGGGAGTATCCCCGCCGAGCTCTATGAAGCGGCGGCGATCGACGGCGCCGGGAAGTTCGAGCAGTTTCGCATGATCACGCTCCCCATGCTTGCCCCAACGACGCTCTTCATCACCGTCATCACGATGATCGGCTATTTCCAGCTCTTCGCGGAGCCGTATGTGATGACGCAGGGCGGGCCGCTCAACAGCACGCTCAGCCTCGTACTGCTCATGTATCAGCAGGGGTTCCGGTGGTGGAACATGGGGTACTCGGCCGCGGTTGCATTCGTCCTCTTCGCGTTCATCCTCGCCGCATCGGTGCTGCAGTCGCGCATACGCAGACGGCTGATGCTCTGATGAAGACATTTGGAAAGCTCCTGGGGTACGCCCTTGCCATCGCGGTCGCGGCGATCTCCCTTGCGCCGATCGTCTGGATGGTGGCGGCTTCGCTGATGCCTTCGGATGAGGCGAGCACGTTTCCGCCCCCGTGGATCCCTCACCCCGTAACGCTCGAGCAGTACGCGGGAGTGCTGACGAGGATGAACATGGCGCGTGCGCTCTTCAACAGCGCCTTCCTCGCGGTCAGCGTCACCGCGTTATCGCTTGTGATCAACTCTATGGCAGGATATGCCTTCGCGAAATATCGTTTTCGCGGGCGCGAGCCCCTGTTCAAGTTTCTCATCGCCTCCTTGGTGATCCCCGCGCAGGTAACGATGCTCCCTCTCTTCCTGATGCTGAACAAGATGGGGCTCGTGAATTCCTACGTCGGCGTGATCATCCCGGGGCTCGCGAGCATTTTCGGAATTTTCCTGATACGCCAGTTTGCGTCATCAATTCCCGACAGTTACATCGAGGCGGCGCGGCTCGACGGCGCGGGGGATTTTCGCATCTACTGGTCGCTCATCCTTCCGGTGTGCAGGCCTATCCTTATTACCCTCGCCGTCTTCACGTTCATGGGCGTGTGGAACGACTTCCTGTGGCCCCTGATCGTAATGACTGACGACTCGATGTACACGCTCCCTGTCGCCCTCTCGAACCTTTCTCTGGAACACGTCCAGGACACAGAGCTGATGATGGCAGGGTCCGTAATCACCGTTGCCCCCGTGCTCATCCTCTTCGCGGCGGTGCAGAAATACTACATCGGGGGAATCATGGCGGGAGGAATCAAAGAATAATCGCACGCGGAGTGTGGATGCCCTGGAGCGACTTTGTGCCGGCCGGTGCTTTCGTCAAACTGGTGTCACGGTTCGGACCGTGACACCAGCCGGGACGCTGAATAAAATGCGTCTTTGTGGGCTCCGCGCCTCCCATGTCAAGCCATACTTCTTTGCGCGGGGCGATCGAGTGGCACTACCTATTGCTGGTGCACCTCGTCCTTCTCCAGCTGGTCGAAGTATTTCTTGATCAGCTCCTCGTAGTCCTTCGAGTACCTTCCTTCCAGGACTTTGAGAAGCTCCTCCCTCAACTTGTTCTTTCCTTCCTGCGTCGAGACATCGATGTCGGCGGGGCTTGCGCGGCGAATGTCCTTTCCAGCTTCCGCCTTCCGGCGTTTCTCATAGTCGCGCTCGCGCATTGAGCGCTGCGAATCGAGGAGGCGGGAGAGGATATGGTCCTGCTTTTTCGTCGTGCCGGGATTCACATTCCCCTGCTCGAGGTCGGTCTGGACCTCCTGCATCTCCTGCGCAATCCGGTCGAGGTCGCCCAGGAGTTTGCTGTACTCGCCGGCATCCTTCGCCTGCTGGGCCAGCTCCTTGAGCGATTGCTGAACCGCTCCCTGAGAACCCGCGAGCCGCCCGTACTCCGCCTGCTGCTGGGGCGTGAGTCCGTTCCCCGTGCCGTTCCCCATTTCCATGGCTTTCCCCGTTCCGGAATTGATCGATCCCTGCATTCCTGCCATCTGCCCCAGGCGGCCCATGAGGCCCGCCATGCCCAGACCGCTCTGCGCGCCCTGGAGTCCGCTCAGGGCGTTCTGCATCATGAGGGCGGCGCGGTTCAAGGATCCCATCGACTCGCCCTGCTGTTCTGATGACCCTCCCGGATTCCGGGCTTCCATGTTATCGAGCGCGCCCTGCATCTCCTTCATCGCATCGCCCATTTCCTTCCCCATCTCGGGGCTTACGGCGAACGTTTTCTTGGAGAGCTCCGCCATATTCGCGGCGACGTTGCCCAGGTCGTTCTTCATCTCGCTCTGCTGCTGCGCCCCTTCGCGGAAGCGCTGGGAATTGGGATCCATCGCCTTGGTTTCTTCCTTGAGCGCCTCCTGCCTGCGGGAGAGTTCGACCATGTTCTCGAGCTGTTTCCGCATCTCGCGGGTAACCTGCTTCGCCTGCTCGTCCTGGAGCTGCTTCTGGACATCCTTCATCTGCTGCTGGAAATCGGCCAGAGACTGTTCGCTCTGCTCCTGGCTCTGCTGGGCGCTCTGCATGTCGCCCGACTGCATCTGCTGGGCCGACTGACTCATCTTCTGCCCCACCTGATTCTTCTCCAGATTCTGCTGGGTCTTGGCCATCTGGTCTACGGGCATCTCCTTCGGAAACTCTTCCATCTTCTTCGTGAGATCGCCCGCCTGCTTCTCAAGCGATTCGGCCTGTTTCTGGAGATCCTTCTGCTGCTGCGAGAGGGCGTCGCGCTTTTGCTGATCGGAAGAGTTTGTCTTCGAGGTCTGCTCCTTGAGCGCCTCCTGTTGCTTCTGCAGCTCTTCCGCCCGCTTGATCAGCTCGTCGATCTTCTGCTCGATGTGGATCCGCTTCAGAAGCTCGACCGTGCGCTCGAGGCTCTGCCGGAACTGCTCCTCCGAGAGCTTCAGCTGCTCCATCGCCTGCCGCATCTCCTCGGGCGAAAGTTGTTTCGCGGATTCCTGGAGCTTCTTGAGGGCCTCCTGCAGCTCGGGCGATTTCAACTGTTCCATCAGCTTTTGCAGCTCGGCATATTTCTCCATCGTCTCGTCGGAGAGGAGTTTATTCTCCTCCATCTTCTTCATCATCTCGTCGAGCTTTTTCGTCGTCTCCTCGAGCCGCTTTTTCATCTCGTCGTGCCGCTGCGTCAGCTCCTGCGCCTTTTTCTGCTGCTGCCAGTCGGCCTTGTCGCGGTTCTTCTTCATCTCGCGCTGCAGGTCCTCGATATCCTGCCTGAGCCGCTGGGTCTCTTTCGATACGCTCTGCATCTCATCCATCGACTGATCATGCGCCTGCGAAACGTCGGAGAAGACCTCCTCCAACGAGGGGAGCCGAAGAAGATACGTCTCGCTCTTCCCGGATTTCGGGCCGTTCACGTTGTCGTTATCGAACACCTCGACGTAGTACGAGAGCGCGTCTTCGGGGACCAGATGGAGCCCCGACACGTCCCAATGGTACCAGAGCTCCTGGGGGCTCTGGTTCCGCTCCTGAAGAGGAATGTCCAGGAACGTGAAATTCTCGGCCGGCGGTTCGTACCTCGACTGAGACAGCCGGTATGCCAGGCGGAGTTTTGTAAAGCCGAAGTCATCATTGATGCGGGTGAAGAGGTCGAGTTTCATCTCCTGCGTGACATCGACATTCTTCGCGGGCGAAAGAATCTCCGCGGTCGGGAACTCATCGGGCGTGGCCCGGATCGTGTACTCGATCGGATCGATGTTGGGCAGTCCGTCGGCATCCTTCAGAAGGACGTGATACGTCTTGTTCCGGTGGACCACGAATGAACCCTCGGCGTTCGCACCGTTGATGTCGAGCGGCGCCGCGCTGCTGTCGCTGAACACCAAAGTTGCCTGCGAGAGCGGCTTGCTCGAGCCGACATGGAGGCCGACCTTCGTTCCCGGATACGCGTCGATGTCGCCGATGTTATCCTCTCCCGTTCTCGCCGGCAGGCGGGTGTACGAAGGAGGAGTGAGCTTCACCTGGAGAACGCGGATCAGGGGCCGGTCGAGCACATTGATGGTGAATTTGTCGCTCTTGATGTCATCGACAGTGGCATAATACTCCGTCGATGACTTGATGTCCTGGATCTCCGTCTTGAACGCATCCCCCTGCCTGTGGATCAAGCGCGAATCGAACTCGAGCTGCCCTTGCTGACGGGTCAGGACGGTGATGCCCTCGACCGGCCTTCCTTCGGTGCGAATCGTGATCGGGACCGTCTGGCCGCGCACTACATCGGCGTTCCCCGGCTCGATGACGAATCGGACAGGGAGAGGGGATGCGAAGGAGACGTTGTAGTTGGCGATTCTATAGAGAGAGCCCAGGAATCCCGACGGCGAGACGACGAAGGTGAGAATAAAAATGCCGAACGCGAAGAGGACGGTCTTGCCCATCTTCCTCACAGCGGAATCTTGTACCGCCTCCGTGAACACGAGGGACTCAATCTGTCTATGGAGATCGCTGAACGAGGCGTCGATCAGTTCGACTGAATAGCTCGACTTGAGCTTCTCACGTTCCTCGTACATCTGGATCGCATCCAGAAGGCGGTCGCGGACCTGGGGGAAATGATCTCCAACCCTTTGGGCGATCTCGGCAGTGCCTGCCGTCCTGAGGATGCCGGCAAGCCGGAGTATCGGCCGAAGGACAAACCATACGGATACTCCCAGAAATCCGAGGGCCGCGGCAGAGAAAAGAAGCGTGCGCCCGGGGACACCGAAGGAGAATACCTCTTCCACCACGACTGTCACGAGGAGAAGGAGGAGAGATAGCATCACCGTCGCGAGAATGCCGTAGAAGAGGGCGAGCCGGTTTTCTTTGCTCCTGACGGCGCCGATGCGCCCGAGGATATCCGAATAGAGGGATGAGTTGCTCATCTGCGTACCGTGGGGCTCAATGGGTTAACGCCCATGCAACTATATTCGTTCCGAAACGAAGGGCTTCCTCCCGCTTATCGGGCGGATCGCCGTGCACTTCCTCGTCGTTCCACCCGTCGCTCGGGTTCGACTCATATGTATAATAGAGGACGAGCCGGCTGTTATGGAATAATCCGAAGCCCTGTGCGGGTTTACCGTTGTGCTCATGGGTTTTCGGAGGACCCTTCGGAAAGTCATACTGGCAGTGGTAGAGCCCGAACGAGTACGGAAGCTCCACGAGCTCCTGCTCAGGGAACACTTTCTTGATCTCGCGGCGGAACGCCTTGTCCATCCCGTAGTCGTCGTCCGCGTAGATAAAACCGCCGTTCTCCATGTACGTCCTGAGGCGCTTGATCTCGACGTCGCTGAACGTCATGTTTCCGTGCCCGGTCATGAAGATGAACGGATAAGTGAAAAACTTGTCGCTCGTGATCTCGACGAACTCGTACGCGGGCTCGACATCAATGTTGGTATGCAGCCTCACGTATTTCAGCAGGTTCGTTTCCTCCTGGGTATCGTTGTACCAGTCGCCGCCGCCGGCATACTTCAGCCGCGCGATCTTGAACGAGCTGCCCGTCTTTGCACTCTGGGAGAAGAGGAGGAGGGGAAACGCCATCGCCGCAACCATCCCCGCAATGAACGCCTTTCGCATACAACATTAATCTATCAAACAAGCGGGCAAGAAGCAACACCAACTGACGGCCAAGATTGACCTGTTTCCAGTTGACGTACGGGTCCAGATTGCAGTAGTTTCCGTTCTTATTCACACACCGTCAATCATCCGATTTCTACTTTGGCTCTCGAGCTGCGGCTAATAGGTGAAAGTTATTCCAATGCCGGCACCCATATCGCTGTCGTAGTGGGTTGACACCGAATAATACTTTGTGATAACATATCTGCCGCCTACCGTATACTCCCGATCAGAATTTACCATGAAACCGAATCGCAGGCGGCTGGTGAGAGAAACGTCTTCTCTGCTGAGCTGAAAGCGAAACTTGCCGTCCGTATCAAATCGCGAATCGGCAATCACAAGCATTGGCAATGTGTATTGCATGCCTGCGACGAACGCTTTCCTGTTGTTTTTATTGCTTACCTGACCGAACAAAGTATTTTCCGGGGAATCAACTCTCTTGTAATGATAGTCGAGCCCGACATACGGGAACCACCACTGCATCCGGCCGAGGTATCGGCCGACATTGGTCTCAACTTCATATCCGTGCTCGTCGTGATAACCCAAGTGCCATATGGCTTGCATTTTCCAATGGGTATTGGCATACATCGCTTCGCCATCGCTTCCGTTGCTTTCCAAGCCCACGCGCGCCATCGGGTGAAACTCGCGGTCATCGTCATATAGCTTCTGTAGAGCGCTTTGCGGATCCGGTAAGTCCGGGTTTGGAGGTGAATTCTCGTAACTGAAAATCCTACCCATTCCGGACATCATGTGGTAGAGAATATGGCAATGGAAAAACCAATCTCCACCGGGTTCCGTTGCGGCAAATTCTATGGTATCTCTTTCCATCGGCATGATGTCGATGATATTTTTCAGAGGGGCATATTCATCTTGACCATTAACAAGCCTGAAATCGTGTCCATGAAGATGTATCGGGTGCCGCATCATGCTGTTGTTAAACAAGATAAGTCTTACGTTTGCTCCCTTCTTGATAAGGATCTTATCGCTTTCAGACACCGCCTTATCATTCATCGACCACACATAGCGGTTCATATTGCCGGTAAGGTCAAATTTCAGTTCGTGCAGTGGGCCGGGAGGCAACGTTGTTTTTTTAGTCGAACGCAGCATTGCGTAATTCAACGTGATAATATCTTCATTTTCATTCTCCATGCCGGCCATCGTGTTACCGCCGTGGCTCATGTGCATGTCATCCACGTTCATTGTATCGTGCGGTTTCATCTCCTTCACGTTCGCGGAATCTTCGGGATGTTCCGGACCAGTAATCTCAGGGTACATGACATTGTTCATGTCCATCTCCTGATTCTGCATTTTCATGCCCTCCATTTCGACGACGTCGCCGCTCATATCCATCATCTCGTTCATCATTTGCATCCCGGCAAAATACTTGAGCTTTGGCAGCTTTGTGGCCGGCACTTTCTCCCCGCTTCCTAACCATAACGAAGCCGACCCCGTTCGGTCTTCCGCCGTCGCTAAGAATTCATAACTCCTGTTGTCCGGAATGGTCACTACGACGTCATAGGTTTCTGAAACGGCGATAATCAGTCGATCGACCTCGACAGGTTCTACATCGTTACCGTCGGTCGCAACGACGGTTATTTTGCCGCCAGAATAGGTGAGCCAGAAATAGTCGGACGCGCCGGCGTTGGCAATGCGCAGCCTTACTTTATCACCTGCCTTAAATTCCGGCGCTTGATTCCTGCTTTTTCCGTTGACCAGGAAGTTCTCGTAATACACGTCGCTCACGTCCATCGCATTCATCCGCTTCCATTCATTCGTGATTTTTGTCCCCAAATTTCCGTTCAGCAATGCCTCGCCGTAGCTCTGGGTTGTGCCCTTTTTTATGGCAAACCAGTCCGTGGCGCTCTTGAGACTGCGATGGACTTCTTCGGGGTTAATGTCGGTCCACTCGCTCAACACAACGGGAATGGTCGGGATATCCCATTCTTTTCTCTTCTTCATGATGAACGCGCCATACATGCCGATTTGTTCCTGGAACCCAGTATGGCTATGGTACCAATGGGTTCCGTGCTGCACGATGGGGAACCTGTACAAATGTGTTGTATGGGGTTTGATGGGCATCTGCGTAAGATACGGTACTCCGTCGTACCTGTTTGGGAGGAAGAGGCCGTGCCAGTGCAAGGATGTCTCTTCATTGAGATTGTTGTGCACATATATTTCTGCCGTGTCGCCTTCGGTAAATGTCAATGTTGGCATGGGTATCATTCCATTTACCGCGATAGCCCGGGTTGGTTTCTCACCAAATGTCACGATAGTATCCGCGACGTAGAGGTTATAGCGGACGGTGGTCTGGGCAAAAATTGCCATCGAAGCGCAAACCAACATGGAGATGCCGATAAGAGTTTTTTTCATACGCGTATTTGCTTTCATTTAACACTATGACTGGATGTCCAGTCAGAAGAGTTATTATCTGTGGGCATCAATATTGTCCTTTGTCGATTGAATCCAGTCCACGAGCTGCTGCCTTTGTTCTGAGGTCAGTCTTGCGCTCGGATGCATGAGTTTATATGCGGTCAAGGGCATTGTGCCGTCCTTAATCCTATTCTCGACCTCCTGAAGTTTGCTTATTTGTCTTCGCGGCGAGAGAGAATAAAGGTCGCTGAAGTTCAGCATGGCTTTGCCATTTTCAATATCATTCGCCAGCATCCATCCGACAGGTTGAACATTGAAATACCAGGGGTAGGAGGTATTGTTGCTATGGCAATCGAAGCAGGCGTTCCTTAAAAGGGAATACACATTACCCGGAACGTTGAATGTTTTCATCATACCGTCTTGCACCGCCTGCCCATTTTGATTCCGGGCAGGCCGGATAAATTGCAAGACGATGCATCCTGCCATCACCGCCAGGAGTGTTGCTTTCACTCGGTTCACGATGTTTACTTAATCTCTTCTTTCACTGAACCGCATTTGAGCATCTTCTTTCCGTAATACGGGTTTTTTATTTCCTTTCTTTCGCTCAGCCACATTGCACCCTTTTTGTCATTATACATCGGACAAAAATCCTTATACAGCAATTGATCAGTGCCGCATGCTTTTACCAGGTCATAGATATCTTTACTGAGCATATCGAAATGTTCCCGCTGGTGCTCGATGTTGCCGGCATTCGCGCCAATATGCTCTCCATGCTCTCTCGCATCATCTGCCATGTCTTCATATACTTTCTTTTGCGAAGCAGTCAAATTGTTCTTATCGAACTTTTTGAATGCGGCTTCCAAGGCGGCGCCTGCGGCAGCCGCTTCTTTTGTCTTATCATTAGCCAAAGCATTTTTCAGATCGAGATACCGCCCGACGATCTCTTTGGTGGACGCCGAACTCTTCTCACCTGTGGTGCGCAGCGCCGATGCGGAATCGGATGTGGTTGTGACTGTACCCGATCCTACTGTTTCGGACTGTACCTGCGATGAATCAATCATGCCCGCTGTTTTCGCGTGCCGATGCTTCTGTTGTGCTAGACCAACTTGGTTTGAAGCGTGCAAGCAAGCCACGGCCACCGTAAGGACGAATGCAAATCGTTTCATGACAATCATTCCTTTCATGATAGTTACTTGGTGTACGCACGGAGAACTTCAATGCCGCGCGCCTGGGCAATCACGCTCAGAAATGGATTACCGGATCCCGCGCGAAAAAGAACAACTGGCGCTTGTCAAGGACAAGCGAGGGGAATGTCAGATGAGGAAACTACAGAAAAGGACACACGCATCCACCGAGGGCGGACCGGTCTCCCTTATATCGGTGCGTGCGGCTGACGCTGAATGAGGATCTGAAGGAATTTCAACTGGATTCAATTGTACTGTGAAAAGTTTTACAAGAGAAGCTTTGAGGTGACTCTTCTCTGATCCGTTAAAGCTATCGCCAGAGAGGAACCTGACAAGGTGAACTTCATGGTAGCTCCGCGGCGTAGCGCTGAGGACGACACCTTGGGGCCCATGGTGCTCGTGCTGCGATGCGGAAGTTCCCAGGGAGTGCTCATGATGAATGGCAAGTGTAAAGCCTGACACAGCCAACAGAAGAAAACCCGTGGTGAGATACCTGGCGATATTCTTAAGCAAGGTTGACATCGTTACTGCTCCAAATTATAAACATACGGGGTAAGAAACAAGTTCTCCCTTTGACCGGCCGCTACCATCCCCGCGATAAACGCCATTCGAATACGATAGCTATCTATCAAAGAGGGGGCAAGAAGCAACGGCCGACTGCTGTGCACTTTGTTTCGCGCACGGTAGTCGTCCCCTTCAGGGGGCGCGCTTTTGACCGCGCTCTAAGGGACCACTGCTACGCCTCAATAATGTTGACAAACACCCCCCCATGAGCTTATCTTTTGTGTAGCAAATTCGGGATTAATAAGTATGGCAATCAGTCAAAAAGAGAAAAAGGAAATTGTAACGCGACTCCACTACCTCAAAGGACAACTGGGTGGGATCGAAGCGATGCTCAACGACGATCGATCCGTCAAAGAAATCTATGCTCAATTGAAAGCCGTGGAGAAGGGGTTGCATCAGGCGATTTATGTGGTATTAGACGATCAACTTAAGAAACATTTCGCAGAGGTGTTAGCCGAACGGCTTGCACTATGTCCTGGCGATTGTGATGATGCTGAACGGCTACAGTTTTTGAGAACCGAATTTTCAACGCTGGGTTTGAAAGAACTCATTGACGAACTTGCTTGGTTACGAAACTCATTGAATTCATCACTCACCAATACTAAACCACGAAAGGAGGGAAAAAACGGATGAAGAGTAAGCTCGTGTTGATACTCAGCGCACTGGGAATCGCTGTGAGTACGTTCGCATTTACGGTAAAGAGCGAGCAGGGAAAGCAAGGCAATTGCCCGCTTTGCACTTCCCAAAGTACATGTAATGTTCCATGCTGCTGTAAGAAGTGAGCTCGTCGTATTCGTAATAAGGCTTGGAAGAAATTCCGAGTCTCTTTATTTTGCAGTTCGATGATCCCCTGATGGAAAAAGCCTGGTGCACGTTGCATCAGGCTTTTGTGTTGCTTTAGAAGCAACTGCTCTTTGGAAACGCACAGGTTGAAGCAAAGCATCCCGACAACAAACCATCTCAGATGAAGAGTCCAATTGCCGAACACGGAGCCGAACTCATCAAGATTGTAATCACGCTTTTGCTGTTGGTTTTCGGAACGTTCTACGAAAAGGAAATCCACAACACTCCATTCCGCATTGCTGAGTTGGGTGTGTTCGTCACGGCGTATCTTATCAGCGGATGGGGAGTACTAAACGGCGCACTGAGAAGCATGGTGAAGGGAAAAGTGTTCAACGAGCACTTTCTCATGTCCATTGCCACGCTCGGTGCGCTGACCATTGATGCAATGGCGGAGGCAGTTGCCGTGATGTTGTTCTACGCTGTCGGCGAATTGTTTCAGGACATTGCCGTCAATCGCTCGCGGCGTTCCATCAAAGCATTGCTGGAGATTCGCCCGGACTATGCCAATCTTCTTCTGTCGCGAGGAGCCAATAGCGATGTGACAAAGGCGTCACCGGCAGAGGTTTCCCCGGGAGAACTTATCGTCGTGAAGCCAGGAGAAAAGATTCCGCTGGATGGAACTATTACAGAAGGCAACTCATTTGTCGATACATCTGCGCTCACTGGAGAATCGGTTCCCCGTTCAGTCAAGGAAGGTGAAGCGGTATTGGCCGGCATGCTAAACACGAGCGGAATGCTGACAGTGAAGGTGACGAAGAAGTTCGGTGAATCATCGATCTCAAGGATTTTGGAGTTGGTGGAGAATGCTATGAGCAAGAAGGCGGAGACAGAAAAGTTCATTACAACATTCGCCCGGTACTACACTCCGGTAGTGGTGATCGGCGCACTTCTGCTTGCGGTTATTCCTCCTCTATTCGTTCAAGGAGCGACCTTCACTGACTGGATTTACAGAGCATTGGTTATGTTGGTAATCTCATGCCCGTGCGCGCTCGTCATCAGCATTCCACTGGGATACTTTGGTGGAGTCGGCAGCGCTTCACGAAAAGGAATTCTCGTGAAAGGGTCCAACTATCTTGATGCTCTCACAAAAATCAAGACGGTCGTCTTTGACAAAACTGGAACGCTGACCAAGGGCGAATTCAAAGTCGCCGAGATTGTACCCGCGAATGGATATCCCAAAGACGAACTGCTGAAGTACGCTGCTCATGCAGAAGCGAACTCAAGCCACCCCATAGCGAAATCCATTGTGGAGGCGTACGGAAAAGAGATTCAACAGAGCAACATTATTGAAGTAAACGAGATTTCCGGGCACGGCATTCAGGCGAAGGTGGATGGGAAAGAAGTGTTAGTAGGAAACGATAAGCTGCTTCATCTTCAGAATATCGAACACGACAAATGCGACGTCGAGGGAACCGTTGTTCACGTGACGGTGGAGAGAAAATATGTGGGCTACATCGTCATCTCCGATTCACTGAAAGATCAAGCTGCCGAGACAATAGCCACCCTGAACTCCCGGCAGGTCACGACAGTCATGCTTACAGGCGATAACAAGAGCGCCGCAGACGTGTTCGCCGAGAAACTTGGTATAAAGGAATACTACTCAGACCTTCTTCCGGAAAACAAAGTTGAGCACATTGAGAAGCTGCTCAGTCCGGGCGGCAATGGCAAAGTTGCGTTCGTTGGTGATGGCATCAACGACGCGCCAGTGATCGCCCGCGCGGATGTCGGCATTGCCATGGGCGCGCTTGGTTCCGACGCCGCAGTGGAAACTGCCGACGTTGTACTCATGACCGATTCGCCAATGCAAGTCGTAACTGCCATTGATGTCGCAAAGCGAACCCGTACGATCGTCTGGCAGAACATCGCATTTGCGTTCGCAGTCAAGCTCTTCTTCATTCTCCTCGGCGCTTTCGGCATCGCGACGATGTGGGAGGCGGTGCTCGGCGACATGGGCGTCGCGATGATCGCGATACTGAATGCGATGAGAGTGCTGAGGACGTGAAGCGGAAAGAACTCAGGTCATCGAAGGAGAATGGAGTCTTGCTGAAGATAGAACACTCGATAATCCAGATTGAAAAGCATCCTCAAAGTGCAAGTTGTCAGACCGGAACGGTTTAATGCGTGCTCAGATTGCGCTTCGCAGGGCCGGTAACAGGAATTGTACAGTCCCTCGGTACTAGTCGGAGTTTGTTTCGGCACTATTGGGTGATGATAAAGTTCCTGATAACACGGACAGGGCAGTAGCCATGATCAACACTATCGGGCCAGCACCACCATCAGCCACAAGTCGAATCCGTAATCGCGTGAGGGCACGGCTTGCTAATGTGGTCCTTCCCGGAACTAATCTACACGGAAACTGTTATAACTGTTAGCAGATCGGCAAAAAGGGCTAATTCCCCCTGGAATGCCTTATGGCGTGATGGAAATGTGTGGGGGTATTGCGTTTGCACGAAGGAATGGTTACTTTCCGTCCACGATGAAGCGTGTAGCAAAACAGATATCGATTTCGTGCCTGGTGCTGGCGCTGTTTGTTGCCCAATCCGGCTGGACCGTCGATTTTAAGTATTGCGTTCAGCGGGTTAGCCACGAAGGGGGCCTCATCTGCTCTCCGGCGATGATGGATCTGCCTGTGCCGACGAGCAGCGCTTCGAGCACGCACTCGCTCTCACGCTCTGCCGGCTGTTGCGCGTCAAAGCACATCGAGGCAAACGTTAAAGTTGTCTCCCAGGATAAGAGCGAACTGTCGTCCGACGCCTCCTCGGTTCGCGCGATGCAAACCGTCATGCTCAACCCTCCGGCCGGCCCGGCCCCCATCATTCTAGGGCAGCTTGCTGAGCACTCGCACTCTCCCCCGCTCAGCCAGCTCATCGTCTCTTCTTCTACCCTTCTCATTTAAGGATTCCGCGCCAGTTCCGGGGTTCGCTCTAAATGCGAGCCGCCGCAGAACTGTTTTTTGTCGTGAGGTCCGGCGGACGTAGTGGTATCCGCCCGGGCTTTTCAAACGTCATTCACGAAGGGAAAACGAATGCGAGGAATCATCATGAACCAATTCACATCCATTCCAGACAACCCCACATCCGGGTGTCTGCGGCCGTGGCGTGCTGCAGCCGTTAGGGAGGTGTTATCATGAAAGGGGCTCTCGTTACGGCGCTGGTCATTTTCTCATGCCTGGGAGCATACGGCCAGGTTGACTCGGTTCTTCTCCCTGAGCCAACCACGCTTGATCTCCAGTTTCTCATCCCCGAAGCCGTGATGAACAACCCGGAGATCCAGGCCGCCGAGTCCCAAATGGACGTGATGAAAGGCCGCGTGTCGGGGGCAAGATCCCTCGATGATCCTCAACTGCAGTACATGAGGGAAGAATGGCCTGAGGGAACGTACGACAATCTGAAGCTGACCCAGCTGGTTCGGTTTCCGACGAAACTCTCGACGCAGGGAACATTGGCCGAGATTCGGGCCGAGCATGCGCATCACGACCACCTTGAAAAGATCAATGAAGTCATCGCCCGGCTCAAGTCGGCATACTATGAACTCTGGAACGTTCAGCAGAATGTCGTCCTCGACAGGGACAATCGCAGGCTTCTGAAACAATTCCTGGCGAGCGCCCAGACACGGTATTCCGTGGGCTCGGGAAGCCAGCAGGATGTCTTGAAAACCGAGGTTGAGCTTGCCCGGGTGAGCAACGATCTGGTCGCGCTGCGTCAGCAGGAGTTGAGCGCAAAGGCCGTCCTGATGTCAGTCCTGAACCGCTCCCCTAAGGACACCCTCGGTTACGCGGTCATCTCCGAGGAGGTCGTTGCGAGCGCCCCGCTCGATTCGCTGGTCGAATCCGCTCTCGAGAACCGTGCCATGCTGAAGCACGATTCATTAAGCATCGATGAGGCCCGAACGGAGCTTTCACTGGCAAAACAGGAATACATTCCCGACCTCGCATTCGAACTGGAACGGGGCACCCTTGCGGCGACCGGGTTCAGGGGCTGGAGAATTCGTGCCGGAATTACCCTGCCGTTCGCACCCTGGACTCTGGGCAAGGCGAACGCGCGCGTGGAAGAGGCAACCGCCGCAATCAACCGATCGATGGCGAATTACAATGCCTCCCGCAACATGGTGCTTTCCGGCGTGAGAGATCTGTATTACAAGGCGGAATCGGACAGACGGCAGCTCGGAACCTACCGCGCCTCGATCATCCCGCAGGCACAACAGGTCCTCAAAGGAAATCTGGCGTCGTACGGAACGGGCAGAATCGATTTTCTTGCCCTCATCGACTCATACCGCACGCTGGTCGAGTTGACGAAAGAGTATTTCACGGCCCGCATGCGCTACGAGCAAACTCTGGCGGAGCTCGCGCTCACTGTCGGAACACAAAACATCCATGCAAGCCGTTAAGAAATGAGGAACGTCATGAGAAAAAAATCAATATTGATGATTTGCGTCATCGCCATCGCAGGCATAACGGGCGTGTTGCTGTACCCCACGGTCTTCCGCGAGAAAAAGGAAAGAAAGATCCTGTACTGGAGCGATCCGATGATGCCTGGTTTCAAAAGTGAGAAACCGGGCAAATCGCCGATGGGAATGGAGATGGTTCCTGTCTACGATTCGACTGATAACTCCGGCACGACAGCACAATCCCCTGGTGAGAACCAGGATCAGATTGAGTATTACACCTGCCCCATGCACCCGCAAGTACGAGCGGATCATCCCGGGAATTGCTCTATCTGCTCGATGAAGCTTGTGCCGGTTATGAAGCAACCCGTCCGGGGCGGGACAGTGACCCCCGGGCCGAGGCAAGACGGGGGAAAGATCTTCGTCCCTTCGGAGAAACAACAGCTGATCGGGCTCAAGACTACGACTGCTGAAGTTCGATCCCTCGCGGCAACTATTCGGACAGTGGGAAAGGTCGACTATGCCGAACCCAAACTCGCCGTCGTGACGCTCCGGACGGGCGCCTGGATTGAGAATCTATTTGTCGATTACGTCGGCAAGGAGGTGCGCAAGGGCGATCCGCTTTTCACGGTGTACAGCCCCGATCTTGTATCTGCGCAGCAGGAGTACCTTATCGCAAAGAAGGCCGCCAATGACACAAATTGGAGCGTAGAATCCGATTCAACGACGCAGTCCAATCTGCTTCAGACAGCACGGCAACGTCTGCGATTGTGGCAGTTCACCGATGAGCAAATCCGGAAGCTCGAAGAGCGGGATGAGCCCGAGACGTATGTGCCGATCCGCTCCCCGATCTCGGGCTACGTGATCGAGAAGAAAGCCCTCGCAGGGATGAAAATTGAACCTGGAATGGAACTCTACAAGATCGCCGACCTCTCTACGGTCTGGGTGCTCGCCGACGTCTACGAGTACGAATTACCTTTTGTGAAGGTAGGGCAGTCCGCGGAAATCGACTTTCCTTATAGCACCCTCAAGGAACCGCTTCGGGGAACGATCATTTATATCTACCCCTTCCTCGATCCCATGACCCGCGTTCAACGGGTGCGCCTTGAATTTTTGAATCCCAATAACGCCCTCAAACCCGACATGTTTGTGAATGTCTATTTGAAGACAAACCTCGGCAGGAAGCTCTCGCTACCCCGGGATGCCGTCCTGAACACGGGGACCGAGCAGTATGTCTTCGTGGATGAAGGGGACGGGTACTTCTCACCCCGCATAGTGAAGGTGGGCGGGGAGACCGACCAATTCTACGTGATATCGGGCGGGCTTGAGAGCGGCGAGCGGGTGGTGACCGCCGCCAACTTCATTCTTGACTCCGAAAGCAGACTCAAGGGGGTCTTCGATCAGATGAGGAAGCCGACGGTCCGCCAGGAGGATCCGCAATGATCAATCGACTCATCGAATTCTCCGCCGCAAACAGAGGCCTGGTTGTCGTTGTCGTGCTGGCATTGGTCCTGATCGGCGTCTGGGCGCTTCAGAACATACCTCTCGATGCCATTCCGGATCTGTCTGATCCTCAGGTCATTATCTACACCGAGTGGCCCGGGCGGAGTCCGGACCTCGTCGAAGCCCAGATCACCTACCCCATCGTCTCTTCAATGCTCGCGGCTCCCCACGTGAGTGCCGTGCGGGCACTCTCGGATTACGGTTTTTCATATGTAACGGTCATCTTCGACGAGGGAACCGATATCTACTGGGGGCGGAGCCGCGTCCTTGAATACATGAGCAAGATTACGGGCAAGCTCCCCGGGGGAGTCACGCCCACACTCGGACCCGATGCGACGGGCGTCGGATGGGCATTCGAGTACGCGCTTGTCGACAAAAGCGGCAAACACACACCATCGGAACTTCGATCGTTCAACGACTGGTACATGCGGTACTGGCTTTCGAGCGTGCCCGGTGTTGCGGAGGTCGCACCCGTGGGCGGATTTGTAAAGCAATATCAGGTAAACGTCGATCCGACAAAGCTCCTTGCATACAACATACCTTTGAACAAAGTCATCGACGTTATTCGTAACAGCAATAACGAAGTGGGAGGCCGTGTCGTGGAATTCACCGGCAAGGAGTACGCAGTCCGGGGGCGAGGGTATATCACCTCAACGAAGGACATCGAGGACCTTTCGGTCGGATCCGACGGCAAGGGCACGCCGATTCTCGTCAGGAACGTCGCGCGGGTCGAGCTGGGACCCGATATGCGCCGGGGCATTGCAGAGTTCAATGGAGAGGGGGAAGTCACAGGCGGCATCGTCGTTGTGCGGTTCGGCCAGAATGTGATGGATGTGATTGAACGGGTGAAGGCCAAGCTTGCAGAGGTACAGCCCTCCTTCCCCGAGGGCGTGGAAGTTGTAACGACCTACGACCGCTCGGACCTCATCCAGCGCTCGATCGACAACCTCAGGCATACCCTTATCGAGGAATTGATTATCGTCAGCATCGTTATCCTTATTTTTCTGTGGCACGTGCCGAGCGCCGTTATTCCCATACTGACGATCCCGATTGCCGTCCTGCTCTCGTTCATCCCGATGTACGGATCCGGCGTCACCTCGAACATCATGTCGCTCGGAGGCATCGCAATCGCGATCGGGGCGATGGTCGACGCTGCGATTGTCGTTGTCGAGCAGACGCACAAGAAGCTCGAGCATTGGGAATCTGACGGCCGCCCGGGTAACGCCGTGCGGGTGATTGTCGATGCGGTCAAGGAAGTCGGGGGGCCCAGCTTCTTCTCTCTCCTGGTGATTGCAGTTTCATTCCTGCCGATTTTCGCCCTTCAATACCAGGAGGGACGCCTCTTCAAGCCCCTTGCCTTCACAAAGAATTTCTCGATGGCAATCGCGGCCTTTCTCGCCATCACACTCGACCCGGCAATCCGGGTAATGTTCATGCGCACGGAGCCGTTCACATTCAGGCCGCGATGGCTGTGCCGTATCGCCAATGCTGTTCTCGTCGGGAAAATACACAGCGAGGAGAACCATCCCATCAGCAAGCCGCTGATGAAGGTCTATCATCCGGTGTTGAAGGCCGTATTGAACCATAAGTGGCTCGTCATATCGATAGCGGCTCTCTGTGTCCTTCTCACGATCCCCATCTTTTTCCAGCTGGGATCGGAATTCATGCCGCCCCTGAACGAGGGAACAATTCTATATATGCCCATCACGCTCCCGGGCATTTCGGTGACGGAAGCGTCGAAGTATCTTCAGATTCAGGACCGGCTCATCAAGCAATTCCCCGAAGTCCAAAGCGTGTTCGGTAAGATCGGAAAATCCGAGTCTGCCACCGACCCGGCTCCGTTGAGCATGGTCGAAACGACTGTCATGCTCAAACCGGAGACCGATTGGCGCGTGCTTCATGTTCAGCGGTGGTACTCGGGCTGGGCTCCCGAGTTGCTGAAGAAACCTTTGAGGATGGTGTGGCCCGAGGATAGAAGGATCAGGTGGGAGGAACTCATCGACGAAATGGATCGGGCTGTCCAGATCCCGGCCTTCGCAAACGCCTGGCTCTTTCCGATTCGAACGAGGATAGACATGATTACAACCGGCGTCCGGACTCCGGTCGGGATCAAAGTTCTGGGTGAAGATTTGAATACCATTGAGACCATCGGGCTCGAGCTCGAGCGGGAATTGCAAACCGTCCCCGGAACGCGAAGCGCCTTCTTTGAACGGGTGACCGGCGGTTACTATATCGATTTTCAGGTCAAGCGCGAGGAAGCGGCCCGTTATGAGCTGACCGTCAACGACGTGAACGACATCATCGAATCGGCCATCGGAGGGAATACCATTACGACCACCGTCGAAGGGCGGGAGCGATATCCTGTTAACGTCCGGTACGCGCGAGAACTGAGGGACGATCTTACAAAGCTCAGCAGAGTCCTCGTGCCGACACCGGCCGGCGCGCAGGTTCCGCTGGCGCAGGTGGCCGATATCACTCTCCACACGGGCCCCCCCATGATAAACGACGAAGCGGGCTTCAAGGCCGGGAGGCTCTACGTGGACGTCGCAGACCGTGATATGGGGAGCTACGTCGAGGAGGCAAAGCGCGTGGTGGCAGAGAAGGTGAAGCTGCCACCGGGCTACAGCCTCCAGTGGAGCGGGCAGTACGAATACCTCCAGCGCGTCGTTGCGCGACTCTGGCTCGTCGTACCGATAACGCTCTTTATCGTTTTTCTCCTCCTCTACTTCAACACGAAGTCGATGGTGAAGACGTCGATCATCCTGCTTGCCGTCCCGTTCTCGGCCATCGGCGCGATATGGTTCCTGTACTTTCTCGGTTACAACATGAGCATCGCCGTCTGGGTGGGGTTGATCGCTCTTCTCGGCGTGGATGCAGAGACCGGCGTCTTCATGCTTCTGTACCTCGATCTCGCGTTTAATGAGATGAAAGCGAAAGGAAGAATGAACTCGATTGTGGATCTGAAGGAGGCGATCGAACATGGAGCGGTAAAGCGCCTGCGGCCGAAAGTGATGACAGTAGGCGTCATGTTTATGGGGCTGGTTCCGATCATGTGGTCGACAGGCGCCGGGTCGGACGTGATGCGCCGTATCGCGGCCCCGATGATCGGCGGCATCTTCACGTCGTTTCTGCTCGAACTACTCGTCTATCCGGCGATCTACGAGATCTGGAGGGGCCGGACAATCAAGAAACAACAGGTGAACGGTCAGATCCTTGAGGTTCAATCGTAAACCAACAATTACTCATCAGAGGAGACCAAGAAATGAAACGATTCATGTGTGTACTCGCTATGTTCCTCATTTCATCCGTTGTCTTTGGCACAGCGGCCAGCGCTCAGAGTAGCGCTTCCCCGGTGGCGGGCTCATCACTCACCCCGACGCAGAACGGGAAGGTGTACACCTGCCCGATGCATCCTGAGGTCAAATCCGATAAACCCGGCACGTGTCCAAAATGCGGAATGACGCTTGTTCTCCGGGATGAGCAAAAGGAGGACGCTGGCATATCACAAAAATCGGGGGATAACTCCGCGGCGCCGGAAAAGATCCGGAAAGCCCGATCACTCCTTGCCGACGCAAAGCGGGAGCTTGCCCGGGAAGGAAAATACGACTGCTGTATCAAGGACCCATGCGACAGGTGCGCGCTCGATCATCAGAGCTGCCCGTGCGCCGATGACGTGAAGGAGGGAAAAGCCGTTTGCCCCGATTGCTATGCCGGCTGGCAGCGCGGCGACGGAGTCGTCAAGGGTGTAAACCCAAAGAAAGTAAAGGGGAGCTTCCACGCCCACCACCACAATGAGTGATCCGAATCCTCACTCTGTAGCTCCATTTCTTCGTGTACGCCACACAATGCCGGACCTCTTCGGATCCTTGACTATCAACATGAAATATGGTATGTTGTAAATGATTAACGTTAATTAACGTTGTTATATTCATTGCTCGTAATTAACCATGCGCATGAAGGCTTCAGTCGGCCGGCTTCCGCTTACAAAAGCGCGGATTAACCTTGGCGCCATCATCCGGCGTGTACATAATAAAAAGGAGCACTTCATTCTCGAGAAAGACGGAATTCCTGTTGCCGCCATTCTCGACGTGGATGAATACGAAGATTATCTCGAGATGAGGAATCCAGGAATGAAAAACCAGATCAAAGAGGGGCAGGCCGAGTATCAGGCCGGAAAGCTCACTGAGGATCTCGACGCATTTATGGAAAGAATCACGGCGAAGACGAAAAGACGCAAATCGAAGTGAGTTATCCGAAACGGGAGGCGCGTGTTTCGATTACTAATCTACCGGAGGCGTAGGCTTGGTGGGCCGATAAAACACCCGATGCCCAAACACCAGAACTACGAATCCTGCATAGAGGCCAAACGACTTGATCGCCCCCTTTAGCATGTCCGTCTCGTGGATCGTGCGCATGTTTTCTTCGTTAATCACCGTGTAAGAGATCATCGCTGCGTCAGTATAGCCGCGGGGATTCTGATCAGGCATTACAAGCGGTGCAGAGTACTTGCGCACGGTGAAAAGAAATACAACAGTGCCCAGAATCAAGAGCAAGAAGTGTATGTGTTTTTTCATGGCTCCTCCTTTTGGCAGGAGTAATCTATCAAACAGGAGGGCGAGAAGCAACCGGTCATCACGTGAGGTAGTCGAGGGCCTTGGCCCGCGTTCTGCACATCAAATCTGCGCACACTAAAGGGTGCGCCTAGCATGTTAACGAGGTATCAGGCCTCCCTGGAAGTTTGAAGAGAGAGCCCGGCGAACCGTACCACCCCGCCTCAGGCGGGACGGGACGGCGCGCCGGTCTCAGAGTACACGATCGAGTATCTCCGGTCTCTTCATCAATCCATGATCTTGCGGAGGAATGCGGGCTTGTCCATATCGATGTTTGAATCCGTCTTCGGCTGCTCGATGTCTTCAGTCTTGAACGGGTTCAGCGTGATATCGATTCCCTTCCGAAGAAACGCCGGTTCATCGAGCCGCTGAAGGTCGGAGATGCCGACCGGAATCCGTTCGATGACCTTTGCCGTCGGCCGCGCGATCCTCACGCCGCCCACGCCGCGCTTGTTGAAGCCGGTCGCAATCACGGTCACCATCATCTCGTCGCCCAGGTTCTCGTCGATCACCGCGCCCATGATCACGTTGGCCTCTTCGCCCGCGGCTTCATGGATGACGCTGACCGCCTCGTCGACCTCGACGAGCGACATCGTAGCTCCGCCCGTGACGTTTACGAGCACACCAAGCGCTCCGGAAATGGAGACCCCTTCAAGGAGCGGGCTCGAAATCGCCGCGTGCGCCGCTTCGATCGCCCGGTTCTCGCCCGTCGCCACGCCGGAACCCATCAAGGCATCGCCCATCTCGCGCATGATCGTCCGCACGTCGGCGAAATCGACGTTGATCAGCCCGGGAGTGGTAATCAGCTCGGAAATCCCCCGCGTTGCGTTGTGCAGCACCTCATTCGCGCGGTCGAACGCTTCCTGCAGAGGCGTGTTGCGCTCGACGATGGAGAGGAGCTTCTGGTTCGGGATGCTGATGAGGGTATCGACCTGTTTCTTCATCTCTTCGATCCCCGCTTCGGCCTGCGCCATGCGCTTCTTGCCTTCACAGGTGAACGGCCGGGTCACGATGCCGACCACGAGGGCGCCGATGCTCCTCGCGATGTTCGCAACGATCGGTCCGCCGCCGGTCCCGGTGCCGCCGCCCATGCCCGCGGTGACGAACACCATGTCGCTTCCCGCGATCGCTCGCGCGATCTCATCGCGGTCTTCCTCGACGGCCCGCTGGCCGATCGAAGGATCCGCTCCAGCGCCGAGCCCGCGCGTGAGGTTTTTCCCGATCTGGATCTTATTCGGTGCTTTATTGCGCTCCAGCGACTGCATGTCGCAATTGATCGCAAAGAAGTCGACTCCCTGAAGCCGCTTCTCGATCATGCTGTTGATGGCATTGCCTCCGCCGCCACCAACTCCCACCACACGGATCTTTGCCCCGTGGTCGAAGTAGTTATCGAGCTCTATCACAAGTGTATCTCCTTATATTGGTGAGTGAGTAATTGTTGAGTAATTTTTGTGTAGTTCCATCAAAGTTCGTCGAACCAGCTCTTCATTTTCCCGAAAATCTTTTTGATCGATCCGTTTCCGTTCTCGCCGTTGTCGAAATGAAGCGGCGTCGCCTCCTTATTTCGGAGGCCGTGCAGCACCAGCCCCACGCACGTCGCATAGATCGGATTCTCGATCTCACGCACGAGTCCCGCATTGAACCCTCCCGGAATGCCGATCTTGACGGGCATCCCAAGCACTTCTCTCGCAAGCTCCGCGGCGCCCTTGATGAGCGCTCCTCCTCCGGTCAGCACCACCCCGGCGGCGAGGTGCCGTGAATAACCGGAGCGCTTGATCTCCATCGCGGCGATCTCGAAGATTTCCTCCATCCTCGGTTGGATGATCTGCGCCAAGAGGCGCTTGTCGATCTCCAGAGGGGGCCGCCCTCCGATGCCGGGAATGGTGATCGGTTCGTCGTCCACGACGCTCGCCGCGTACGCAAAGCCGTGGACGCATTTCAACTTTTCCGCCTGCTCTGTGAGGACCCCCAGTCCTTTCCTTATGTCGTTGGTAACCTGGTTTCCCGCTACCGGTATCACAGCGGTGTGGCGGATCGTGCGGTCTTCGAAGACGGCGAGGTCTGTGGTGCCTCCACCCACGTCGAGAAGCGCAATCCCCACCTCTTCTTCTTCCTGCTCCAGGACGGCGTAGCTCGAAGCGAGCGGCTCCAGCACCATGTCACGGATGTGGAGCCCCGCGCGCTGTACGCATTTGTAGATATTTTGAGCCGCCGTCACGAGCCCGGTAATGATATGGACGTTCGCCTCGAGCCTCACGCCCGACATCCCGACCGGGTCGCACACCCCGTCCTGTCCGTCGATGATGAACTCCTGCGGAATAACGTGGATGATCCTCCGGTCGGAAGGAAGAGCCACGCGCTTGGTGTCTTCAATCAGACGGTGCACGTCGGCCTGTGTGATCTCGTTCTCAGGCCTGCTGATCGCGATCACGCCGCGGCTCTGAAAGCTCTGGATGTGATCTCCCGCGATGCCCACGATGACGGACTGGATCTTGATCCCGGAGCGCGACTCCGCCTCGGCCACAGCGCTCTGGATGGAACGGACCGTCTTGTCAATATTCGTCACGACGCCGCGAGTCAGCCCGTCGGACGGGCTCCGGCCGACGCCGAGTACATTGAACCGCCCTCCTTCGTCGGCCGACGCAACGACGCTGCACACTTTTGTCGTCCCGATATCCAGTCCGACTATGATTTCATTGTCCATAAATCCCTTCCTTCGATCCCCCTCGATTTCTTCAGAGCGACGCCTTTGTAACCGTTTTTTCGGGCTGCTGGGCCCACTTGGCAACTACCTGATCCTCGAACCTGAGGTCGAGCGACTGCAGCTTCTCGGGCCCCTGCGCCTTCACGACGGTATTCCAGAATGTCCGGAGGAGATAGAGCTTCTTCGCAGTCGCGCCCCGTCCGAAAATGATCGGAGCCGGGCCTTCGACCGAAAAAAGAGTGATGTCTCCGCCGCGGTTCATGTTGATTTCCGATATAAAATGAAACAGGTTCGAATCGGTCGTGCGCGCGACGCGCAGGATCTCGAGCGCGTCCGCAATTTCCCCGTTGCCGACTGTTTCTCCCGCTTTCGCGTTCTGCATGCCGGTCACACCGCTGATGATCGGAAGGTCGAGCTTGAGAGAGGACTGCCTGAACGGCATCAGGACGCCCGATTCATCGACGTACCAGACCTGCCCTCCGTTCACGGTCGCGACCGGCTCGCGCTCCTGGACCGATATGAGAAGCGCGTCGGGGAATTCCCGCGTTACGGTTGCGCTTCTGACAAACGGGTTGGCCGAAATCTGCTGCTGGGCTCCGGCCAGGTCGATGTCGAAGAGCGGCGTGTTCATCGGAACTCTGGCGAGCCCTGCGATCTCGGGCGCTGTCAGGGCGTGGAGGCCTTCAACCTGGACGTGCCGGAGCCGCAGCGACTTCTTCCACGGTATCGAGAATGCGAAGACCAGCATCATGCACAAAAGGAGGGGAATCAGCAGCCAGAGTCCCCAGCGCTTCTGGTCTCGATCTTCGGTCATACTATCGTTCTGATCCTGTGCCGTCATTCGTATACCTCGCGATTCACGTCTTCGGGGAATCCGATCAGTTTAACTTCCAACTCAAGGGAAATCCCGAACTTTTCCCGGACCGCCTTCCGGGCGAGCTTGATCAACTCGAGGATGTCGCTTGCCGTCGCATCCCCGAGGTTTACGATGAAGTTCGCATGCCGCTCCGAGATCTGGGCCCCCCCTTCGCGGGTCCCCTTCATCCCCGCCTCATCGAGGAGTTTCGCGGCAAAGCTTCCCGGGGGGTTCTTGAACATGCTCCCCGAGTTCGGGAAGTTCACCGGTTGCGCCCGGTTTCGTTTCATCATCAACTCTTTTCGCCGCTTCATGATCTCTTCCTTGTCTCCCGGCTCGAGCCTGAAGGAGGCGCCGAGGACGATGTCCTCGCCGAACCCCGACTTCCGGTACTGAAAGCCGGCCTGATCTTTCGGCACCCGAATGATCTCGCCGTTCCTGAGGACCTCGACGTCGGCCAGATGATCGGAGATTTCGCCTCCGTACGCCCCGGCGTTCATCAGGACTCCTCCGCCCACCGTGCCCGGAATTCCGGGAAGCATCTCGACCCCCTTGAGCCCCTGCTGAACGCAGAAATCCACAAAGCGGGCCATCGTGACTCCGGCATCGACAAAGACAACCCCTTTCTCCGCACGCATCCCGACGAGTCCCTGCTCGAGATTCAGCACCGCCCCGCGCACGCCTTTGTCGCTCACGAGCATGTTGCTTCCCTTGCCGATCACAAGGCAGGGAACGCTCTCGCGGTTGAGGAACGGGACGATGGCCGCAACGTCTTGCTTGTCAGCCGGCTCGAGAAAATAATCCGCGGGGCCGCCCACGCGAAACGACGTGTACTTGCTCAGCGGCTCGCCGAGCCGGATCTGCCCCCGGAAATGCTTCCGTATATCGTCGATATTAATCACTTCAACTTCTGCGGTTTCGAATTCCGTTTCCAAGCTCGTCGGCCGTCACTTACGCTTGTGCAACTGTTTGAGAAATTCTTCCCCGCTTTTCCAGATGTCTCCCGCGCCCATGGTGATCACAATGTCATTCGGCTTTGCGATCTTCATCAGCATCGCCGGAACCTCCTTCTTGTCGGCGAGGTAGTAGGCGTCTTTATGCCCGTATTGTCTCGCCGCGTTCACGATCAGTTCCCCCGTTACTCCCTGGATCGGTTCCTCGCGCGCCGGATAGACGTCCGTCACGATCAGCACGTCGGAGAGGAGGAACGATTTCGCAAATTCCTCGTAAAAGTCGCGCGTCCTCGAGTAGAGGTGCGGCTGGAACACGCACACGACGCGGCGCCGCCACCCGGCCTTCGCTCCGGAGAGCGTCGCCGAGCATTCTGTGGGGTGGTGGGCGTAATCGTCGTACACCGTGATCCCGTCGACCTCCCCCTTTTTCTCCCACCGGCGGTAAACGCCCGTGAACTTCTCGATTCCCGCTTTCGCCCGCTCGAAGCCCACCCCGAGTTCGAGTCCCACGGCGATCGCGGCCAGCGCATTCTGAACGTTGTGCCGGCCCGGGATCTGCAAGGTTACCTGGCCCAGCTCGTGCCGCTCCCGAACGACCGAAAACACGGACGTATTCCCCTTGAAGTGGATGTCGAGCGCCTGAATGTCGGCCTGCGGATTCAATCCGTAGGTGATCGTCTTTTTATTATTGAGGCGCGGCATGATATCCTGCAGGGCCGGTTCATCGAGGCAGAGGACGATGAATCCGTAAAACGGCACTTTGTTCGCGAACTGCGTGAAGGCCCCCTTGATTTCCTCGAAGTCGCGGTAGCAATCGAGATGGTCCGTCTCAAGCGTCGTGAGCACGGCGATGGTCGGAGTGATTGAAAGGAACGAGCGGTCGAACTCGTCCGCTTCCACGACGATAAACTCGCCGTGCCCCAGGCGGGCGTTCGTCCCCCCGAGACCGCTGAGCTTCCCGCCCACGATGACCGTCGGGTCGAGCCCCCCTTCCATCAGGACGAGGCTGACCATGGACGTGGTGGTCGTTTTCCCGTGCGTTCCGGCAATTCCGACCCCGTACTTCAATCTCATGACCTCGGCAAGCATCTCCGCCCGCCGGATCACCGGAATGTTCCTCTTTCGGGCCTCACGGATTTCCGGGTTCTCGGGGCCGATGGCGGAAGAGTAAACGAGGGCATCCACATCCGGCCCGACGTTTTTATCGAGATGCCCTTCCCTGATATCGGCGCCGAGGGATTGGAGGCGCTCGGTGACTTCGCTCAAGGACCGGTCAGACCCGCTCACCTTGAAGCCCTGATCGAGCAGGATCTCGGCGATGCCGCTCATGCCGATGCCGCCGATCCCGACGAAGTGTATTTTCTTAATCGACCTGAACATTGCCGTCCGATTGTCATTTCCCCAGAATCATCTTCAACGAAATCAGGAAGAGCGCTGCGCCAAAGATCTTTCTGAGTGTGTCTGATGGAAGCTGGTGCGCGAAAAGGCCGCCGAAATATCCACCCACGATGAAGCCGAGACAGAGGAGTCCCGCTACTTTGAGATCGACATGACCCGCCTTGTAGTAACTCATCGCCGCGAAGATCCCGATGGGGGGGATGAGCATGGCAAGCGTCGTTCCCTGCGCCATGTGCTGTTCCCATCCGTAGATGTACACGAGCGCCGGCACGATGAAGACCGCGCCCCCGATGCCGAGGACTCCGGATATGACTCCGACGACGAGTCCGAGCACAATGAATTGCAGTATCTGCCCCATGGATCTCCTTCTCCGCTGTTCTCAGTGTCTGCTGAAATCAAACCGTTTCCCCTTGGGAATGCTCTGCGCAATGCGTTGCATCTCCATGATCAATTCTTTCTCGTGCTCGTACCGTCCGACCCGGATCCGAAAGAGCCGCCTGCGCTGCTTCATCTTGAACACGATCACCTGCGAACGGCCCGCCGTCTGCACTCTCCGCTCGCGCCCGATGTGAAACCACTCGATCGAAGAGAGCGGAATCTCCCGCTGATGGAATTTGTGGTGGAAGATGATCTTGTCCGCCGCGATGATCAGCTTGCGGTCGCGCGCCTTGTTCAGTCCGAGCACCACGAACGAAATGATCACGAACAGAATGATGATGTAGAGAATCGGATCGGAAACGAGCGACGGGAGGCGCTCGAAGGTGATCGTTCCCCTGATTCCACCGTACAGCAACAATGTCACGAGATAGAGCAACGCCTGCTGGTAATAAAAGTCGAGCTTATACTTGAACACCTTTGCGCCCGGAGGCAGCGCTGTCGGTTCCATCGTGCCGCTATCTCGGTGCGGCTGCGATAGAGGCGCCCCGAGAGCCGCCCCGGGCCAGCGCCAGCACGCGTTCGGCAATGCGCAGCGCCGCGTCCGGTTTCCCGAGCTTCCTGCTCCTTGTGCCCATTTCAATCAGGCGCCGCTCCTCGAGAGCCCCGAGGATTCTCGTCTCCAGCGATTCGAGGGCTTCATGATCATAGACGATCTCCGCCGCGCCCGCCTCGGCCATTGACCGGGCGTTTTCCACCTGATGATTCGCCGCCGCGTGCGGATACGGAACGAGAATCGCGGGTTTCCCCAGCCGCGTCAGCTCTGCAATCGTCGTCGCGCCCGCCCGGCAGACCACGAGGTCGGCCACGCGGTACGCGTATTCCATCTTGTCGATAAAGGCGCCGACCCACGCGCGTGCCGGGCCCCACTCTTCACAGAGCTTCTGCTCGTTCGCTGCGTCCGCTTCGCCCGTCTGCCACACGATCCTGATGTCGCTCTTCATCAGCTGTTCGAGACTCTTCTCGATCGCCGCGTTGATTGACCTCGCGCCGAGGCTTCCGCCGAAGATCAGAACCGTCCTCCCCGCAAACGCGGGGTCGAAGCCGAAGTAGCGGCTCGCCTCATTCATGTCCACACCGTCGAGTCCCGCACGCGTCGGGTTGCCCGTCACGAAGACCCCTTCCGTGCGGTCGATGAAGCTTGCGGAGCCCTCAAACGTCAGGTGTACTTCGTCGACTTTTCGGGCAAGAATGCGCGTCGTGATCCCCGGATAGCTGTTCTGCTCCTGAATGAGGGTCGGCACCCCAAGCGAGACCGCCGAGCGGAGCACCGGGCCGGAGACATAACCGCCGGTCCCGACAACGACGTCCGGCCTGAAGTTCCGTATGATCCGCGCCGCCTGCATCAACCCCACCGCAGTCCTGACGGGAAAGAGAAGGTTGCTCGCATGAAATCCTCTGCGAAAACCGCCGATCCAGATCGACCGGAACCGGTACCCTTTGCGCGGGACGACGGTCGCCTCGATTTTGTCTTTCGTCCCGATGAAAAGTATCTCCGCTCGGGGCTCGAGCCGCTTGAGCTCATCGGCGATCGCGAGGGCAGGGAAGAGATGCCCGCCGGTGCCGCCGCCCGAGAATATTGCGCGCACGTCCCCCACATCAGTAGACCTTTCCGACATTTGCTTCGCCGGCATTGACCGATCCGACCACCGGCACCTGGCGCGCTCTCGGGTGCAGGTCGGTCTGCGACGAAATATTGAGCAGCACTCCCACCGCGCATGCCGAGAAGACCATCGACGAGCCGCCGTAGCTGACGAACGGCATCGGAAGACCGGTTGTCGGCAGGATCCCCAGCGTCACGCCCGCGTTGATGAGAGCGTAGAACGTGATGGCGCAGGTGGCTGCGATAGCGAGATTCCGGCCGAAGACGTCGCGCGCAAACCGGGCGATCTTGAATCCCCTGAATGCAATCGTCAGAAAGAGGAGCATGCAGAACATCGTGCCCACGAAGCCGTACTCCTCGCCGACGATCGAAAACACGAAGTCGCCGTACGACTCCGGCAGGAAGAAGTCGCGCTGTTTGCTCTCTCCGGGGCCGACCCCGAAGATCCCGCCGTTCCCGAAGCCGAGGATTCCCTGCGACGACTGGTAGGTGGATTTGGGCGTAGCTCCGCCGATGCCAAAGAAGGCCATGAGCCGGATACGCCGGTATTCTGCGCTCAGCATATAGATGAGGAGAAGCGGAACGAGGACTGCAAACGTGAGAGCGAGATGCGAGAACTTCGCCCGCCCGATAAACAGCATGATGAGGCTCAGGAAAAAGATCATCGCACCCATGCTGAAATTCGGCTGAAGCATGACGAGACCCGTGACGACGCCGATCCAGACCATCATCGGAACGAAACCCCGCTTGAAATCGCGTATGAGTTCCCCCTTGATCGCAATCAGCGAGCAGAGGTGGAAGAGAAGAGCGTACTTCGCAAACTCAGAAGGCTGAAAGCCGATGCTGCTGTAGCGAAGCCAGCGCGTGGCGCCCTTCGCCTCGCCTCCGAGGACAAGGGTGACCATCAGCAGCGCCACGGCCGCGACGACCCCGAACTTCGTGAAGCGCTGCAGTTTGTGATAATCGACTCTCAATCCGATAAACATCCCGATCATGCCGAGGAGGACTTTGACCGCATGGCTCGTAAGCATCCTGGTGCTCTCGCCGTACTTTGCCAGTGCGTAGCTTGCCGAGGCGCTGTAGACGACGCCGAGGCTCATCAGCATCAGCGTCAGCACGGCGATGAACATCGCAAAGTCAACATGATTGCGCTGGGAGCTCATAGTGCGTTCACAATCTCCTTGAAGACGCGGCCCCGGTGCTCGTAGTTCTCAAACCAGTCGAACGATGAGCAGGCCGGCGACAAAAGCACAACGTCGCCCGGGCTGGCCAGCCCGCGCGCGATGTTCACCGCCTCCTGCATCGATCCGGCCTTCACCACGTTCTGCCGCCCTACGAACGCCTGGTACACCTTGTCGGCCGACTCGCCGATGGCGACGATCGCCTTGACATGCTTATCGGCCAGCTCGTAGAGCTTCGAGTAGTCGTTTCCTTTATCCCGGCCGCCGAGAAGGAGAACGACCGGCTCTTCGAACGATTGGAGGGCGTACCAGACCGAATCGACGTTCGTCGCTTTCGAGTCGTTCACGTAGCCGACGCCGTCGACCTCGCGTACAAATTCGAGACGGTGCTCGACGCCCTTGAAGTTCTTGAGGGTCGCCCTGAGAGAAGGCGCAGGTACCTCGACGGCGAACGCAACGAGAGTCGCCGCCATCGCGTTGTACAGGTTGTGGATTCCCCGCATGCTGATGTCTTCGGCCGGGACGATTGGTTTCCTGATGCCTTCGAGTGCGACGGTCAGCTCTCCGTTTTCCACAAACGCCCCTTCATCGGTTGTCTGCTTCATCCCGAAAGCAAGAATGCGCCCCGCATGCGGGCGCCGGAAGCGCACCTGCTCGCGCGTCTCCGGATCGTCGGCGTTATAGATCAGCATGTCGCGCGAGTCCTGATTCTCGAAGATCCTCGACTTCGACGCAGCGTATTTCTTGAAATCGTTTTCGTAGCGGTCGAGATGGTCGGGCGTGATGTTCAGGATAACCGCGATTGCCGGGTGAAACGTCTCGATGGTATCAAGCTGAAAACTGCTGACCTCGAGGACTGCCAGCGAGTCTTTCGTGAGCTCATCGAGCACCGAGGAAAACGCCGTGCCGATATTCCCGGCAACCACATGGGCTTTTCTTGCGTCGGCGAGCATCCGGCCGATAAGAGTCGTGGTGGTCGTTTTGCCGTTCGTTCCCGTCACGGCCACAATCGGCGACGGGCAGAACCAGCTTGCTATCTCCAGCTCGCTCACCACCCGAAGGCCGCGTCTCTCCGCCTCAACCACAAGCGGGATCCTCGACGGTATCCCCGGGCTGATCACCAGAAGATCCGTGTCGAGGACCTTCGCCGAATGCGCCCCGGTCTCGAACGGGATGCCGAGGGATCTGAGCCGGGCAAGGTTCTCCTTCAGCCGGTCGGGGCCCGCGATGTCGCTCACAAAAACGGAAGCGCCGCTGCGCTGCAGAAGCTGCGCGACTCCGACTCCGCTCCTTGCGGCGCCAAGCACGGTGACCCGTTTTCCTTTGACCCCTGTATCAGGCATAGATCCTATGGGCCGGTGATCCAGAAAGAATTGATGTTCGGAAACTGTCTGTACAGTCTGCACGCCCCACCCGCTCATCGAACTTTAAACGTCGCCAGACTCAGGATCATGAGCAGAATCGCCATGATATAAAACCTGGTGACGATCTTCGGCTCGGGCCACCCGAGCATCTCGAAGTGGTGGTGAAGGGGGGCCATCTTAAAGACACGCCGCCCCTCGCCGTATTTCCGCTTCGTGTACTTGAAATAGTACCGCTGGATGATCACCGAGAGGGTTTCCACGAGGAACACCCCGCCCAGGGTCGGAAGCAGCAGCTCTTTCTTTATTAACACGCAAAGCGCCCCGAGAGCGCCCCCGAGGGCCAGCGATCCCGTGTCGCCCATGAAGACCTGGGCCGGATACGCGTTGAACCAGAGAAAACCGAGCGACGCGCCCACCATGGCCGCGCAATAGATGCTCAGCTCCCCGTTCCCGCGGAGATACGGGATGGTCAGATACTGGCTTATGACCGCGTTCCCCGAGACGTAGCTGATGACCGCGAGGGTCAACCCCACGATTCCGATGATGCCCGCCGCAAGCCCGTCGAGCCCGTCCGTAAGGTTGACCGCATTGCTCGTCGCGGTGATGACAAAGATGACCATCGGGATGTAGAGGTAGCCGAAGTCGATTTCCATGTGCTTGAAGAACGGCACCGTCGTGCTCGACTTGATCTTCCAGAGATCCGGGTCGATATATTGCGGATAGAAATAGATCACGCACCCCACGAAAGCGCCCACGAGTATCTGGCCGATGAGCTTGTATTCCTCGATGAGGCCCTTGCGCTTCTTTCTCACAACCTTCAGATAATCGTCGAGCCATCCGACGGCGCCGAGGGCCGCCGTCACGAAGAGAATGAGAAAGATGTATCCGTTCTTGATATCCGCCCAGAGCGCCGCCGGGACGAGAATCGCGGCGAGAAGTATCAGGCCCCCCATCGTCGGCGTTCCCGCCTTGCTCAGGTGCGACTTCGGCGCCTCGAGCTTCGCCGCCTCTCCGATCTGGTGGTCCCTGAGCATGCGAATGATCTTGGGCCCCAGCCAGAAGGAGATGATCAGCGCGGTGATCGCCGCCGCCCCGGCGCGGACCGTGATGTAGCGGAACATCCCGAAGCCCGGGGGACTGTACCTGTGCCGGATGTAATCGAGCAGGTAGTAGAGCATCAGTTCGCCGCGCGGCTGAAGATCCGCTGCTCGCTGTTTGTCGAATCGCTTCCTTCAAATTTCTGTGTCACCTCGATGTCGAGCCTCTTCGTGCCGCGCAGCAGCCAGACGTCAGTTTCCTTATATTGCCGCCCGCTGCCCCGGGACTGGATTACCCGCGAGTTTACAATCAGCTTCAGGCCGTTGGTCGTCCACGTGGTGGTTGCCCACCGTTTGGATCCCCGGGCCGTATCTTCCCGGTAGCGCTCGATTCCGTCGAACGAATAGACCGTCGGCGGAATGTCCACCTTCTGGCCCATCCCTTCGAACTGAATGAACACCGTCATTGAATCGCCCGCATCCTCCACGCGCATCTTGTACGTCTTCACGTTCTTGAACGACGGCGGAAGATTCTTGCTCTTCTGGATGTTCATGACCCACGTGCCTGAGAGGTCCGCGTGATGCGGGGTGGCCGGCCGCAGGCCCAGCGCCCACAGGCACAGAGAGACGATCGCGAGAATCTTCTTCATGCTCTTTTCTTCGAAGAGTTGTTCTGCATCCAGTGCACGACTTCTTCCATTTGCATGCCGCGGGATCCTTTCACGAGAATAATATCCGGCGGCGACGACATTTCGGCGAGCGCTCTCGCGAGTTCTTCTTTTCGGGCAAAATGCCTCTTCGCCCTCATCGCGGCAGACCGATTGATGAATCTGGCCATCCTGCCGAACGTCATCAGGTGATCGAAACCCATTGCGCTGACCGCCTTTCCGATCCGCTCGTGCTCCGCGGCAGATGTCCCGCCCAGTTCCAGCATGTCGGCCAGGACCACGATCTTCTTCCCCACCGTCTGCATCTGCTCGAGGGTCCTGAGCGCCGAGAGCACGGAATCGGGATTGGCGTTGTAGGTGTCGTTCAGAATCGTCATCCCCCGCAGACGGAGCACTTCCATTCTCTTCCCGACGCTCGTGAATGCGCCGAGCGAGCGGGCGATGTTTCTCGCCGTCACGCCGAACGACAACCCGACGGCGGACGCAGACAGCGCGTTCGCCGCCGCATGGAGTCCCGGCGTCCTCAGGCGCAGCGTGAAGGGCCTCCGGCCGTGCTCTTTCACCACGATTTCCGCGCACCCGTTTGCCCCGACGGACCTGACCTTTCCCCTGATGCTCCCCTTCGTGAACCCGTACGAGATCCGTCTCCGGAGCGGCGCGGCCTGAGCCACGACGCGCCGGTCGTCTGCATTCACAAAGCCGGTGCCGCTCTGCCCGAGCGCGTCGAACAGCTCGCCTTCGGCCCTCGCGACGCCGGCGGGCGTCTTGAAGAACTCGAGATGTTCGCGGCCGACGTTCGTGATGAGGCCGTGGGTCGGCTCAAGAATCGAACAGAGGTTCTCGAGCTCGCCAAAGTGATTTGTCCCGATTTCCACCACGGCAAGCTCGTGCTGCTTGTGGAGCCGGAAGAGCGTCCGAGGCACGCCGATGTGGTTGTTGAGATTTCCTTCGGTGCTGAGCACTTTGTAGCGCGCTGTGAGAACCTTCGCGATCATTTCTTTGGTCGTCGTCTTTCCGTTACTCCCCGCGACGGCGAGGAACGGAATTGTGAATTTCTTCCGGTACACATTGGCCAGGCGGCCGTACGCTTTCGTCGTGTCGTGCACCACCAGAAACGGACGCTGACGGTAGGCGTGAATATCGGCCCGCCGGTCTACCACCGCACACGCCGCGCCGCGGCGGAAAGCCTTCTCGACAAATTGATGGCCGTCGACGCTCTCCCCTCTGATTGCCACGAAGAGCTCTCCGGCTCCCACCGATCTCGAGTCCGTCGATACGCCCGTGAAGGACCTGTTGTTCAGGCGATCGATGTTCCACATCGCCGCATGCTCGACGCAGAGAAGGTCCGACAGCGTCAGGTTCATGCCTTTGAACGCACGAAGGCATCGACGATTTCCCTGTCGCTGAAGTGAATCTTTTTTTCGCCGATCACCTGATAGGTTTCATGCCCCTTTCCGGCAATCAGAACGGCATCTCCCGGCCTGGCGAGTCCGAGAGCCATGACGATCGCCTGTTCGCGGTCCGACTGCCGGTGCACAACGGCGCCGGGCTCCACTCCCGTCATCACTTCGTCGATGATCCTCTCAGGATCTTCGAGGCGCGGGTTGTCGGAAGTGACGACGGTAATGTCTCCGAGCCGGGTCGCGACCCGGGCCATCTTGGGGCGCTTGGTGCGGTCGCGGTTCCCCCCGCATCCGAACACCGTGATGACGCGCCCCGATGTTCCTCCACTAACGACGACGTCGCGCACGGCGGAGAGCGCTTTTTCGAGAGCATCGGGAGTGTGGGCGTAGTCGATCACAGCCGTCCACCCCGCATTTGACGCGACCGCCTCGAACCTCCCCGGAACCGGCTTCATCGAGCGAACGGCCTTCTGGATCGCCGCCTTAGGGATGCCGAGGGAGATCCCCGCGGAAAATGCCGCGAGAATATTGCTCACATTGAAACGGCCGACCAGCGGCGATTCAACCGCGCTCTCTTCGCCCGCATGGAACAGAGTGAAGGCGGTCCCCTTCATGGAAAGGCTGATCCCCTTCGCCTGCACATCGGCGCCGGGTACCAGTCCATACGTCAGCGTGCGGCCTGCGGCTGCGGCAACCATCTTCTCTCCCCACTCGTCGTCTATGTTCACGATGGCCCACGAACGCGGGCTCAGGCTTTCAAAGAGCTTCTTCTTCGCGCCGAAGTACGCTTCCATCGTGCCGTGATAATCGAGGTGGTCCTGCGTCAGGTTCGTAAAGACCGCCGCGCGGTACTCGAGACCGTAGACCCGCCGCTGGTCGAGCGCATGAGACGAAACCTCCATCACCGCGGCGGTGCACCCCTCGTCCGCCATCCGCGCGAGAAGCTCATTGAGCTCGAGCGATTCAGGCGTCGTGTGCGTGGCGGGAACCGCGCGATTTCCGATGACATATTCGATCGTGCCGACCAGCCCCGTCTTCGATCCTCCCGATTCGAGAATGGATCGGATCAGGTACGCCGTCGTCGTCTTGCCGTTCGTCCCGGTAACCCCGACAAGCGTAAGCCGCGCCGAGGGGTTGTCGTAAAACGACGCCGACATCCGGGCGAGCGCGATCCGCGTATCCGGGACGATAATCTTGGCGACGCCCGCATGCATGAAGTACGAATCCGGCATCGCGCCGTCGTCCTCGAGCACCGCCACTTTTGCCCCTCTCTCCACGGCTGCCGTCACGAACTTGTGTCCGTCCTGGGCGCTTCCACGCAGCGCCACGAAGACATCTCCCTTTTCGATCCGTCTCGAATCGTACTGAATGCCGCGGACCTCAATGTCGTGGGTAACGACCATCTGACCGTAGAGAGTCTGGAACATCTTGACAACTGTTACACCTTCGAGCAGCTTCGATAGGTTCATACTGTAGGCGTTTTCCCGGGAGTCGCAACACAACCTCCTCACGCTCAGAGCCGGCCATCACCGGCCTAATTCGTCACAAACGCCGCCGCCTTTGCCTGGCATGTGAGAACGACTTTCATCCCCGGCTTTGCAGACGATCCTCCGGCGGGCGACTGGCTCACGACGACGCCCGAACCGTTCACAACCGGCACCAATCTGCCCGTGCCGAGGAGGTTCACGGCGCGCCGCAGGGACAACCCCCGTACATCCGGGACAAACCCGGCCTTCACGCCGTCGGCCGTTTGCGCCTCGGCCCTCGTTGCATCTGCGATCTCCTCTCCCGATGAGTCGCCGTGCACGACATTCTTCACTATCACATCATTGCCTGCCGGCGCGGGGGCAAAGAGATCCGAGCTGGTCATCAGACGCTGGGCGATCGCCCGGAACACGGGCGCGCTCGTGAGCCCGCCTGTGTAATTCCCTCCGCGCGGATTGTCCATCATCACGAGGCAGAGGATCTGCGGGTCCTCGATCGGGAAAAATCCCACGAAGGACGCCGTGTAGCTTCCCTGCGCATAATGACCCTCAACGTATTTCTTCGAGGTGCCCGTTTTGCCCGCGATCCTCACCCCCGGGATCGCCGCCGATTTTCCGGTGCCGCGCAAGACGACACCCTCAAAAAGGTCGGTCATCGTTCTTGCCGTCGCCGCCGAGACCACCCGCCTGATCTGCTCGGGCTGCTGGGAGCGGACGATCCGTCCCTCCTGATCCGTTTCCTTCCAGAAGATGTAGGGCTTCATGAGAATCCCGCCGTTCGCCACCGCTCCGTACGCCGCGGCAATCTGGAGCGGCGTCGCTCCCACCTCGTACCCGTACGCAATTGTGTTCAATGTCGTCGCCGACCAGTCGACGGGCTTCTTCAGGAGCCCGCTCACCTCGCCCGGCAGTTCCACGTTCGTGGAAATCCCAAAACCGTAATCCCTCGCCATCTTATAGAGCCGCTCGCTCCCCACGAGATCGCTTACCTTCGCCATCACGATATTGCTCGACACCTCCATCGCCTGACGGACCGTGATCCAGCCTTCCTTATGCGTATCCACGATCTTGCGCGGCTTTCCATTCGGCACGGGTACCGTGTATGTCCCGTTCTCGGCAAAAAACTCTTTCTCGGGAGTAACGAGTCCGTTTTCAAGCGCTGCAGATGCGGTAACGATCTTGAACACGGATCCCGGCTCGAAGAGATCGGTCACTGCGCGAAGCCGCTGCTGCGGAAGCGAATAACACTTGAAGTTGTTCGGGTCGACGCTCGGGCACTGCGCCATCGCGAGGATCTCGCCTGTCTTCGGGCGGAGGACGATGGCGATCCCCGCTTCGGCGGCGTTCTGCTCTACTCCCTTCCTGAGCTCCTGCTCGGCAATCGCCTGTACCTCCATGTCGAGCGTGAGGGAGATGTTCGACCCGTTGACCGGCTCAACGCGCGGATAATCGACGGAGGGTCTCGCCCGGCCAAGCCCGTCGCGCTGGAAGATCACGCACCCGTCCGTTCCGCGGAGATCATCCTCGAACTTCGACTCGACGCCCGCTATTCCCTTGTTATCCACATCCGTCGCGCCGACAAGCTGCCCGGCAAGGAGGTCATGATAGATCCTCTTCGGCTCGTAGCGGACCACAAGGCCGTCGAACTCTTTTAGTTCGATTTTCTTCAGACTTCCTACATTCGCCAATCGCTCCAACCACACGAACCTCGAGTCTGAATGAAGCTTTCCAAGATAGTAACCTGGCGGCCTGCCGAAGAGTTTTGAAAACCTGCGGGCAATGGCCTTCGCATTATCCTCGGCGAGCGTAGGGTCGGCGGCGTACGACACCAGCATTGTGTTCGATGCAATCATCGTCCCGTTGCGGTCGAAGAGGATCCCGCGCGCCGCGGGAAGGTCGACTTTCGCACGGTACTGCTTCTGGGCGATGGAACGATACTTCTGAGAATCAATGACCTGGATTTGCGCAAGGCGCGCGCCCACGACTGCAAAGAGGACAAGGATCCCGCCCAGCAGCAGCCTCACGCGCAGCGTGATGGGCCGGAGCATGCCGGGGGTTTCCTGCTGCGGAATCGTATTTCCCTGATTGCTCATCGATGCTTCTCTGCCGTTCCGGGATTCGGTGACGATTATTCCGATTCGAACTCTTCCAGCTTACCGCCGTCGACCTCGAACCAGGCCGGCTGTTCTTTCGGGTAAGTGAGGCCCAATTGAGTAGCCATCTTGCCTATCCGCTCAAGCGTGGACTTCTTATTGATCTCGGCCCGCAGGAGATCGTTTGCGCTGACTATCTTCTGATACTGCGCCTGCAAATCATTCACCTCGACCGCAAGACGGTCCACGGTGATCTTGTTCCAGACATAGAAAACGATGAGAAGCGAGACCGCGACAAGCGTGGCGACCATATTGAACGGCGAGCGCTTCCGCCTCTTGACGGGCCGGTTGCTTCGCGGCGCGACGTCAACGGCCGGGCCCGCGGCGAATTCCCCGTTATAGACATACCGCCGTTCGGCCTGCGGCCGTACTACCGGCTGTTCGGCGACTGCATCCGGGATGTTTGCATTGTTCATATTCTTTCCGCGGCTCTCAGTTTTGCGCTCCGTGACCTTGAATTTCTCGCAATTTCGGCTTCAGCCGGGACGACCGGCTTTCTGGTCAGAAGTTTCAGTCTCGGGACCCGGGGCCGGTCAGGGAGCAATTTTGTCCCCGAAGGGATCGAACGCCTGGACTCCTCCCTGAAAAACTCTTTCACAACCCGATCCTCGAGCGAATGGTAGGAGATAATGACAATTCTCCCCCCCGGAGAGAGGAATTCCATGGCCCCTTCGAGGGCCGCCCTCAGATTCGATAATTCCCTGTTGACCTCAATCCGGATGGCCTGAAACACGCGTGCGAGCGTCTGCTGAGGCTTTCCTCGCGCAATGGAGCGGATGAGGCCTGCAAGCTGAGCCGTGGTATTGATCGGCCCCTTTTCCCGCTGAGCCGTGATGCGCCTCGCGATCCGCCCGGCCGCCCGCTCTTCGCCATAATTCCGGATGACTTCCGCCAGGCGCTCCTGCGGGTACGTGTTGACAACGGTCCAGCCGTCGGACGAATCGCGGCGGTCCATCCGCAGGTCGAGCCGGGCATCCTGTTGAAAACTGAAACCTCTTTCGGGAGCGTCGATCTGGTGCGAGGAGATCCCCAGATCCATGATCATTCCGTTAAGTGTAGCGACGCCGGCGTCGCGCAACTTCGATTGGAGGTTGGAGGCATTATCGTTGACGAGCGTAACCCGGCCGCCGAATCTCCCGAGGCGCTTACGCGCAAATTCAATCGCATCAGAATCCATGTCGAATCCAACCACGCGGCCGGAGGGAGCGCTCTTCATGAGAATCTCCTCCGCGTGCCCTCCGCCCCCGAGAGTGCCGTCGAGATAGATCCCTTCAGGAACGGGCTGCAGATAGTGAAGGACGGCGTCGACAAGGACAGGGGTGTGGAATTCATTGAGTATCAAGATATCGTATTCATCGGGTTCGAAAGATGGAGGGAATCCGCCGCGGCCCTATTTCATGACCTTTGCGGCGATGCTCTCGTAGGTTTCGGGTTGCGACGTGCGATATTCCTCGTAGACCTGGGGATTCCAGAGCTCAATCTTATCGAGCGTACCGATGATCCGGACTTCGCTCTCTATGTTTGCGTATTCCCTGAGCTCCTGAGGTATCGAAAGACGCGCCTGCGAATCAAGCTGGCTCTCCGCGGCCAGTTCCAGGAGCGCCCTGATGAACCTCCGGTGCTCCGGATCGTAGCCGGAGAGATTTCGCAAATTTTCTTCCAGTTTGTTCCACTCGTCGATCGGGTAGACGAAAAGACACTTTTCGAATCCCCGGGTGAGTACAAAAGTGTCATTCGTGTCAGGAGAGACATATTTCCGCAGCTTTGCGGGCAGATTGACCCGCCCTTTCTCATCGACCGAGTACATATATGATCCCTTGAAAGATGACATTGAGCCTTTTAAATCGTTAAGAATTCCACTCCATTATTCCCCACTTTTCCCCACCGTGACCTACCAATTTAGAGAATTGCGTTTGAAAGTCAAGGAAAAATATGCAGAAATCCCATTTTTGGACATATTTAATGTCTGGGACAACGCCCCTGCCGGGGGAGAGGAAAAATGCCTTATTTTTTGCGAATTTAGGGGGGATTAATGGAGGGAGAAAAGGGGGGGATCACCCAGGGGAAGGGTTCCGGAACGTATTATTTCCGGAATTGAAGATTCTCGATGCTTATGGTATCGCCGATGTTGATTTCAGCATAAAAGCCATTGAATGCGGGTCCGCAGTTCACGATCTGCGTCGCGTCGAGGATATCCTGCCCCCTCGCTTCGTGGATGTGGCCGCATATCACGACCGAGGGCCTGGCATCCTCTATGAAGTCGCGCACGGCTGTGCTCCCCACATGGAGTCCTGCGTGTATGATGTCGACTTTTGTCCCGTATGGAGGAGCGTGGGGGACAAAGACAGTCGACGTGCAGCCTTGCACCTGAGCATAGCCTCTGCCGATGCGCTCTGAGATTTCTTCTTCGGTGATCTCATACGGGGTGTGGAGCGGAGAAATGGGCGCGGCGGAGACGCCAAAGAAGCCGACATCCCCCACTTTTACCCCCCGGGCGTTGAGGGAGACCCCCATTCGTTCCTGCATCTGGTCGTGCTGGGGCAAATCCATATTGCCGGACACGCACAGCAGCGTAGCGTTCGCGGCAGACTGTAGAAGTTTGATCGCTTCTTCCGCTTCCTTCACGCTCCCGACAGTGGTCAGATCGCCGCCGATGACCACGACGTCTGCCGGCGCGGCCGCGACGATTTCAGCCGCGTGTTTATACGCTCCATGTATGTCTGTGAGAGCAAGGATCTTCATCGTGCCTTGTTATTATTGCGCGAATAATTTAACTTCTTTCGCTCTGTAGGCGCCCCCTTTATGGGGTCGCGCAACCGATCGGCGAGATCAAATGTAACAATTTCCTCATCATGCCTGTAAGAGCTACATCCTTTCATGTGCGCACCGAAGGATTCTCCCACGTCCTTGACATCACCGATCAGGTGAGCGCCTTCGTTTCTTCATCGAACGTGACGAATGGCATCGCTGTGGTCTTCGTCCCCGGATCTACAGCCGGGATCACGACAATCGAATTTGAAAGCGGCGCTGTGGCCGATCTGAAAAAGCCGATCGAACGGCTTGCGCCTGAGGGGATTCACTACGACCACGATGCGAGATGGGGAGACGGGAACGGTTTCGCGCACGTTCGCGCCGCCCTCATGGGCCCCTCCCTCTCGATTCCCGTAATCCGCGGCAAGCTCCAGCTCGGGACCTGGCAGCAGATCGTGCTGGTCGATTTCGACAATCGGGCCCGAAAGAGGGAAATTACGGTGCAGGTAATCTCGGAATAGTTTAATACTGTGTGGCGCTCTCCGAGAGGCACTCGCGCAATTTGGCTGCGACGAAGGGTGCGATAATGTTGAATGTGGTGTCGCGGTAGTGCACCTCATCCCGGAAGAAGGTAAGCGATTTGGGCACGGCTTTTTCGAGATCGATCAGGCAAAGCCTGTTCTGGTCTGCGATTTCCCTTAGCGCTCCGTTGTATCGTTCCATTCCGTTCAGAACGGTATTGGGACTCCAGACCTCCGAATCGTTTATCGCCTCCACCCTCGTCATTCCTACCGATGCAATTTCCTCCTCCGACATAACCGGCTTCAGGAGGCATGGTTCGGTCATAAGAGCGACTTTTGTGCCGCCGCTCCGGCCCAATTCGATCATCGTCTGAAGGTTTCTTCGATACGGAACCAGGCCCGGAAACGTATCGGTATCTATGATTTCCCTCGGCCTGGAGTACCAGAGGCGCGATACCACGTCTGAGAGATAGCGCCAGAGCGAGCGCCGGTCCACGATACGGTTGACGGGCCCGTAGAAATGACCGTAGTCGTCGCGGAACGGTCCCCGGCTGAAGTACGAGAAATCGGCGTTCTGCAGAAGATCGTTGACCGCTCCCATATAAAGAATGAGGGCAGGCTTTCGCTCGCGGATGTTTGTTTCATAGTTGATCAACGTGTGAAGAGAGGTGTACCACTGTCTTCCCAGATTGTGGATTCTTACGTTGCGCATGCCGTAAGTGTCGTGAAGCAATCTCTCCACCCGGGAGGGCCAGTCAATCCCCGAGCTATCGGGCAATTCCGTAGTTGAACCTCCGAAACAATACACCGTAATCTCGCCCGGGGCGCCCCCCTTGCTGAGCGCCGCGGGTGGCCCCGGATCCGCAGGCATGAGCTGGAGATACGGGTGATAGGCCGGGCGATGTCGATCGAACCAGCGCTGATAGTAGATCTCGCCGGCCATGTACGCGAGGCACAGAGAAACGATTGTGGTGACTGCCGCGAGGAGCAATGCGCCCGGTTGAATTCTTCGCGATCTCAGACGGAGGTAGAGCAATACCGATCCAGCGAAGAGAATCGGAAGAGAGATGCGAATGAACCAAAGAATTATTCGCGGATTGGCGCCGTAGGAGAGTATGTACGGGTCGGGAGAGAAGAAACCGAGGTAGAGATACGTCCAGGCCCCGGTGAGTGCTCCGAGAACGAGTACGTCGAAAGTCCTGAATGGTCCGGACGGAGTGCCGTTCATATCACGAGGAGAGATTGTACAAATGTACCGTCACAAAAACAATTGCAGGGATGCGCACCCCGCGGCTTCCATCAACGAATGGGCCATGCGAATTCCTTGATTTTCAGAGCATGTTTTCGTATCTTCACCAAACCACGAAGTCGCTCACTCTTCGCGAGGGCAAGTCGGTGCCAGGAACGTCTCTTGAAGAACTCCTTCATGCAACGGCGCCCTTCCCCCCCCGGTTTTCCTCCAACTCTCCGAATATCGATGCTCGCCGCCGGCCATGATCCTTTCCGCTCTGAGGGTTTCGTTCATCGCCATTTTTTCGGCCCTGGTTGCATCGCTCGTGATCGTGAGTACGATTCTCACCCGGTCGGAGCGGATATACTTCAACCTGGTAAAATTCTGGGCTCATGTAGTTCTCGCCGTTTCGGGCGTCAGGATCACCGTCGAGGGAACGGATCGCGTCGACTTCTCCCGGAATTATATTATTGTTTCGAACCACGCCAGCCTCTTCGACATTCCCTCCGTGATTGCGGGGATCCCGCACGATATCCGCATCGTCTACCGAAAAGACCTGGAGAAGATTCCTTTCTTCGGTTGGGGCTTGCACATCCAGAAGACCTACATTGCCATAGACCGGGAAAACACGCAGGACGCGATGCAGACGATCGAAGAGGCCCGGCGGAGGATCGCGCGCGGCGGTTCCGTTCTAATGTTCGGCGAGGGGACCCGCACTCCGGATGGGAAGATGCAGCAGTTCAAGCGCGGGCCGTTCAATCTGGCATCGAGAGCGGGGGTGCCGATCGTGCCTTTGGCCATAAATGGAAGCTTCAACATCATGCAGAAGGGCTCCCTGCGTATTCATCCGGGGACGATTACGCTGGTGCTTGCAAAACCCATTGATACCGCCGGCGTGAACGGCAGGCAGGGAGAGTTGAATCTCCGCGATGAGGTGCGCGCTGCGATTGAACGAAATCTTGAGAAATGACAGGACGGGCGCATTCATGGCAGTGACAATCAAAGACGTGGAGTATGTTGCGTCGCTGGCGCGTCTTGAGTTTACCGGTGCCGAAAAAGAGAAACTCGTTCAGCAGCTCAATGAAATCCTGGCCTACATGGAGAAGTTGAACGAGCTCGACACGACGAAGGTGGAGCCGCTGTCGCATGTCATCGAACTTTCAAACGTCTTCAGAGAGGACTCCCTGATTCCTTCCCTTCCGCGGGAAGAGGCGATGAAAAACGCTCCGGACACATCGGAGAAATTCTTCAAAGTCCCGAAGGTGATTCCCGATGAAGGCTCACGCCGGGGGGGCGCTTAGGCGATGGCGGCCGGGTCAACTGCGATCATCATCCCTGCGAGGTACGCTTCGACACGGCTCCCGGCGAAGCCTCTGCTCAAGCTCTCCGGAAAGCCGGTGATTCAGCACGTCTATGAGCGTGCGAAGCGCGCGCGGTTGGCCGGAACGGTGGTGGTTGCCACCGATGACTCGCGGATCGCGGATGCGGTAAATGGCTTTGGCGGGGATGTGGTGATGACCCCGGCGCACGTCCGCTCGGGGAGCGACCGCGTCGCGCTGGCTGCCCGGGAGATGACGGAGACGGACATTGTGGTCAATGTCCAGGGCGACGAACCGCTGATCGTGCCCCGGATGATTGATGAGGTGATCGAGCTCCTTCAGGGCGATTCAGGCGTACGTGTGGGAACTCTCATCCGGAAGATCGAGAACCCTGAAGATGTCATCAATCCGAGCGTTGTCAAGGCAGTGGCGGATTCGGACGGATATGCGATTTACTTTTCCCGATCGCCGATCCCCCATTACCGATCGAGCCCGGAGGGCCCCTTATCCGCTCGACGGATCTATTACAAGCATATAGGACTCTACGCGTACCGGCGAGATTTCCTTCTCGAATTCGCATCGTGGCCTCCCTCCCGCCTCGAAGAGATCGAACAGCTCGAGCAGCTCCGCATCATAGAGAAGGGAATGAGGATCAAGACGCGAATCACGCAATACGACAGCATACCGGTGGACACCCCGGAAGACATGGACCGCGTGCGAACGCTTCTGCGGGAAAAATCCTCGGTGGATGTGGAATGACCGGTGAGCCGAAGAGGCGGAGCTTCTGGCAGATTCTGCGGGCGACATTCGGCCGGGGGTTTATCGTCCTCGTGCCTGTGGTCATCACGGTGTGGGTGTTCAACGTGCTCTTCAGCTCCGTCGACGGGATCATCTCCCCCGTCTTCGATCAGATCCTCAAACGCCACATACCGGGCCTCGGGTTTCTTGCGATGATCGTGGTGATCTTTCTCGTCGGCGCCCTCTCACGGAACCTCATCGGGCTTGCGATCTTCAAGTTCTTCGAGCGAATCATCGCTTCGATCCCGCTGGCGCGCACGATTTATGGAGCGACCAAGGATCTGTTAAACGCGTTTCAGCCGGGCCAGAGGGGAAAGTCGTTTCGGGAAGTGGTTCTCATCGAGTATCCGCGCGTGGGGCTGTCCACGATCGGATTCGTGACGAACGAGTTGTCGATCAAATCAGGCGCCACGTCCGGCGACCTGATCAGCGTGTACGTACCGAATCCGCCGAACCCCACCTCCGGAACGATGGTCCTTCTTCCACGGCAGAGCGCCAAAGTGCTCGAGATGTCCGTCGAGGACGGATTGAAGCTCGTCCTCTCCGGCGGCATCGTTACACCGGGACCCATCAGCACAAAATGAGAGAGCCCATTGGCCAGAAACAAGGTTAAATTCATTTTCATCACCGGCGGGGTCATCTCCTCGCTCGGGAAAGGAATCGCGGCTGCGTCGATCGGCCTGTTGCTGAAGTCGAGAGGCCTCCGCGTGACGATCCAGAAATTCGACCCGTACCTGAACGTCGACCCGGGAACCATGAACCCCTTCCAACACGGGGAAGTGTACGTGACGGAAGACGGCGCGGAAACGGATCTCGACCTGGGGCACTACGAGCGGTTCCTCGGCGTCAACATGACGCGCGACAACAATGCGACGACCGGCCAGGTTTATTTCGAAGTAATCTCGAGAGAGCGGAGGGGCGATTACCTCGGCGCGACGGTGCAGGTGATTCCGCATATCACCGATGAGATTAAACGAAGGTTTGAGCTCCTCTCCTCCACGGGCGACTACGACGTCGTCATCATCGAGATCGGCGGTACTGTGGGCGATATCGAGGGACTTCCGTTCCTCGAAGCGATGCGCCAGTTCATGTTTGCGCGGGGAAAGAAAAATGCGATCAGCGTCCATGTTACCCTCGTCCCCTACATCAAGGCGGCGGGAGAGACGAAGACGAAACCCACGCAGCACAGCGTGAAAACCCTCCTCGAAATCGGGATCCAGCCCGACATCCTCATCTGCCGGTCGGAGGCGCCCTTGACGAAGGATGTGCGCGAAAAGATCGCCCTCTTTACGAATGTGGATACCGAATCGGTCGTCGATGCGCACGATGTACCCACCATTTACCAGGTCCCGCTGCAGTTCGCGGAGGAATCCGTAGATGAGATCGTGCTCGAGAAGCTGGACCTCACGTGCGCGAAACCAAACCTCAACGAATGGAAGAAACTCGTCGAGCGGATCAAGCACCCGCAGGGCCAGATTACCATCGGGATATGCGGGAAATACACCGATCACCAGGACGCATACAAGAGCATCGCCGAATCGTTCGTGCATGCCGGGGCGGCGAACAATGTAAAGGTGCTCCTCTCCTGGATCCGGGCCGAGGACATCGAGCGGGTCGGAGCGGGGGCTCTCTTGAACGGCCTCTCCGGCCTGTTGGTCGCACCCGGATTCGGGGAGCGCGGTATCGAGGGGAAAGTGGCCGCGATCCGCTACGTGCGCGAAAACGAAATCCCCTTCCTCGGAATCTGCCTCGGCCTCCAGTGCGCAGTGATTGAGCTTGCCCGGAATGTCTGCGGCCTCGCGGAGGCAAACAGCACGGAGTTCAAACAGACGAAGCAGAATGTCATCGACATGATGCTTGAGCAGAAGAAGGTTACCGCCTACGGAGGGACGATGAGGCTCGGATCATATCCCTGCAAGATCCTGAAGGGAACGAGGACGCACCGGGCGTACAAGAAGGAACTGATCTCCGAACGCCACCGCCACCGCTACGAAGTCAACAATGCATTCAAGGACACGCTCGAGCAACACGGGATGATCGTCTCGGGCATCTGCCCCACGAACAACCTCGTCGAGATGATCGAGCTCCGCGACCACCCCTGGTTCGTCGGCTCGCAGTTCCACCCGGAACTCCGGTCGCGTGCCACAAACCCCCACCCGCTCTTCCGCGATTTTGTGCGCGCGGCGATGGAGTATCGCGGCAAGCAGAACGATTAGACCCGCATGCAGATAGAATTCCAGGGGGCCGCCCGTACGGTGACCGGCTCGATGCACGTCCTTCACGTCGCCGGCAAGACCGTCCTCCTCGACTGCGGGCTCTTCCAGGGGCGCCGTGAGGAAGCGAATGCCCGCAACCGGACCTTCCCGTTCGACCCCGCAACGATCGACGCCGTTGTCCTCTCGCACGCGCACATCGATCACAGCGGTAATCTTCCGGGACTCGTGAAGCAGGGGTACGCGGGGCCGATCTATTCCACGCTCGCGACCCGGGATCTCTGCTCCATCATGCTCGCGGACAGCGGATTCATACAGGAAAAGGACGCGGAGTTTCTGAACAAGCGGCTGGCGAAGCAGCACCAGCCTCCCATCCAGCCCCTCTACACGGCGGATGACGCGGCCGCCGCCCTCAAGCTCTTCCGCGGAGTAGAGTACCGGACCCCGTTCAAGGTGACGGATGAGATTACGGCAGAGTACGTCGACGCCGGCCATATCCTCGGGTCTGCGTCGGTCCGCGTTTCAATCAGGGAGAACGGGAAGTCCACAACCCTCTGCTTCACGGGCGATCTCGGCCGCCGGAACATGCCGATCATCCGCGATCCTGATTTCCTGGGAAACGCAGACACTTTGATCAGCGAAAGCACCTACGGCGGCAAGACTCACGACTCCCCCGAAAACATGGGCCAGGTACTTGCCGCGGATCTTGCACACACGATCGACCGCGGCGGAAAAATCGTCGTTCCCGCATTCAGCGTGGGCCGCACCCAGGATCTCGTGTACTCGCTCCACCAGCTCTGGGACGAGGGAACACTGCCGCGAATTCCGATCTACGTCGACAGCCCTCTCGCCGTGAACGCGACCGACATCTACAGGAATCATCCCGAGTGTTTCGACGACGAGATCTACGGGCATATTCAGAAAGCGCATGACCCTTTCGGGCTCGACCGCCTCCGCTACGTCCGATCCGTTGAGGAATCGAAGCAGATCAACGACGTCAAAGGGCCCTGCATGATCATCGCGGCCTCGGGGATGTGCGAGGCAGGCCGCATTCTTCACCATCTCGCGAACAACATCGGCGATGCGCGCAACACCATCCTGATCGTGGGATATCAGGCGGATCATACTCTCGGCAAGCGCCTTGTGGAAAAAGACGAGGAGGTCAAGATCTTCGGAACTCCGTACAAGCGGAAGGCGGAGGTCATCGTTCACAACTCCTTCAGCGCTCACGCGGACGGAAACGAACTCCTCGCGTATATCGCTCAGTTCGACAAGAAGCAGCTCTGCAGGATTTGTCTTGTCCACGGCGAGTACGCACGAGCGCTCGACCTTCAATCCGGGCTCAAAGATCGAGGGTACACGAGGGTCGACATTCCCGAGCGCGGCCAGAAATTTGATTTGTAGGCGCGGGCTTTAGCCCGCGCCGTGCGGTGCGCGCCCTGAAGGGCGCGGCTACAGGAGCTCTTGTTCGGAGCACACAGCGGGGTAGTCTGCCCGAAAGAGTCTAAGAGGAGGAACAGAGGATGTCTACCACCCTCGGATTGGAGGGCAAGGTTGCCCTCATCACTGGCGGAAGCAGAGGGATCGGAAGAGCCGTGGCCTCCGCCATGGCGGCGCAGGGAGCGCGCGTGGGGATTTGCGCCCGCGACGAACCCCTCTTACAGCAGGCAGCCGACGAGATTCGGGCTGCATCCCGCGCCGACATACTCGCGGTGAAAGCGAACATGACCCGCGTGAACGACATTCACCGCTTCGTCGCTGCGGCCGTGGGAAAATTCGGACGAATTGATATTCTTGTGAACAATGCCGGCGGCGCCCACATCGGGGGAATCATGCAGGTCTCCGATGAGGAGATGGAATACCACCTTCAGCTCAAACTTCTCGGATATGTCCGGGCGGCGCGCGAAGTCATCCCGCACATGAGGGCCGCCGGAGGAGGAAGGATCGTGAACGTGGTCGGAATTGCGGGGAAGGAGCCGGGCCCGCATTTCATGATGCCGGGAATCACCAACGCCGCCCTCCTCAATTTTACCAAGTCGCTCTCGAAGGAGCTGGAACCCGACCGGATAACGGTGAACAGCGTGAATCCCGGAACCACTGATACGCCGCTGACGGAAGAAACCTTCAAGGCGCTTGCCGCCCTGACTCAGAAACCACTCGACGAGGTGCGCCTGCAGGCGGCCCGCTCGACGATGTACGGGCGGATCGCATCCCCGGGGGAAGTGGCGAGCGCCGTCCTTTTCCTTGCCTCGGATGCGGCGGCCTTCATTAACGGGATCTCGATAAACATCGATGCCGGCAAATCTCTCGGCGTATGGTAGGGCTCGCTCCGGCGCTCGGTGCCGCACTGGCGCTCTGTCTCATTACCCGTCCGATGAATGCACAGGAACCCTTTGCGGGGCACAGGCCCGCGGAGGCGCCCCCTGACACCTCGGCCCGGGCCAACGCCGCGTCTATCTCGTTCGACAGACTCATCAATACCTACCACTGGAACGAGATTGCATTTTACCAGAACTACTGGGGCCCCTTCTCGCTGAAACTGGGGGACAGGTTTCTCTCCACCCTGATCCAGACAGACCGGAAACTCATCGCCGACGAGCATTCCCTCGACCTCACGCTTTCGCAGCGGCTCTGGTCGCCGCTGAGCGTGGCCATGAAGGCCACATTTTTCAGCCTCTCAGACAACAAGAATATCGGCATCAGCAACGCCTCATCGCAGGCCGTGTACGGAGGGCTCTCCTATCGTCCCGTCGAGGAGGTGGTGATCGATCCATTCATAGGAGTCCGGTACGATCATCAGTTCGATCAGCGGGATTCGGGGCCCGCGTATCTCATCAACCTCGCGGCGAGGGGGGTCGACTACAACGGCTACCAGACTTCCTTGACCGGTATGTGGGAGTACGACCGGCTCAGTCCCCGCACGCTCGAGACCCGCAGCGCCTACCTTACGATTGACAGGACATTCTTCGAACAGACACGCAATTCCCTGCAATTTCTCTACACGCGGAACCGGCGCGATTTTTATTTTACCGCCGATCCGCAGATTCAACGCGAGTTCAACGTCTCTCAGAACATAGAGACGCGCACGGAGGATGCGCTCACCGTGTATGACTCGCTGGCCTACGGCGTCACGAAGCGCCTGTCGATCTCGTTTCAGGGCGATATTTACGCCCGAGACATCGGAAGGAGCAACCGTTATCAGAGCCCGGCGGGGTCGGCCGGTTCGACACCGAACAACGAAATCAAAGAATTGAGGCTCGAGAGCGCCGCGCTGATAGATTACATGCCGTGGAACTCTTTGCACGGCACGGCCCAGTTTTCGTACCAGGAGAGGGATGAAGACCACAGCGTTCAGGGAGAGCCCCTAACGTTCGCCGGAACTCCCGGACCTGCCGCGCAGGCGGAAGAGAGGAAGAACAATCATTCGCGGCGCACTTCGCTTGCCTCGGGCCTCACGCTCGGACTTCCGGAATCCGATACGATATCGCTCGCCGGCTCCGGGACCCTCCTCCGCTATGACACGCCGAGCATCCTGAACGACGACGACCGCGATGAGCTCTGGTATATCGCAAGCGCGGTATGGTTCCACCGGCTCAACAGGCACTTCGCGTTCTGGCTTCAGGCGAACGTAAATCTGACGCACCTCGTCTACATCCTCTCGAGCCGGAGCGCCGACAACACATGGAACCGCGTCCTTCGGCTGGCGCCGAGACTTGCGTACTCGCCTTCGCCGGATCTTACCACAACGAATACGTTTGAGGTCCTCGCGAACTATACTGTCTACGATTTCGAGTCGCCCTCGTCCCCGATCCGGAGTTATGCCTTCAGGCAGTTCTCCTTTGCCGACTCAACCGGGCTCGCCCTCACCCGGCGGCTCAGGTTTGAGTGGTACAGCCTCATCCGCGTCTACGAGCAGGGAGAGCTCCGATGGTCCGATTTCTCGGAGCGTCCTCTGACCTCATTTGAGGACCAGACCTATCTCGCCACCATCCGGTACCGCCTCAATCCCGGTTTGCTTTTTTCAGCAGGGATTCGTTATTTTAGTCAGCGGCGGTACCTCTTCAACGGCCCGGAACGCAGCCTTGACCGCTATCTTCGCAGTATTGGCCCTGTAACAGCCATTGACTGGGACGTCAGCGATCGCACCAGGTTCTCCACCAGCGGCTGGTATGAAACTCAGACTCAGACAGGAACTGCAGGGCATTCGTTCGCAAACATGACCATGTCTCTTTTCGTACATATGTAATCCCGGGCCTGGATGGCGAAGCATGAACACATGAGCTTCTCCCTCGAACTGGTGAGCTCACCGAACGAAATCATGAAAGTGGAGGAGTTCCTGGAGGGAATCAACGCGAAGCTGCGCCTGGGAGATACCCGCTACAATAAGCTGCTCGTCGCAACCACCGAAGCCGTGAACAACGGCATCATCCACGGCAACAAGCGCAATCCGGCAAAGAAGGTGACGCTGACCTTCGAGGTGAACAACGCGTCGTTGACCGTGCAGGTTCAGGATGAAGGAGGAGGGGTCGACCCCGAGACGATCCCCAATCCCCTTGCGGAAGAAAACCTCCTTCGTGAAAACGGGCGCGGCGTGTTCCTGATGAAATCGCTGATGGACAGCGTGGAGTTCGAGAGGCTGCCGGGAGGAGCTAAAGTAGTAATGAAAATGGAGTTGTAGCGCTAGAGCTTCAGCTTCGCGATATTCGATTTCACCTCTTCCGCAGATTTATGTAAGCCCGCCTTCTCTTCCGCCGTCAGAGGCACCTCGACAATCTGTTCGATTCCTTTCCTCCCCAGTTTCACAGGCACTCCGATGTAGGTGTCGCGCAGACCGTACTCTCCCTGCAGGTATGCGGCGCAGGGGAGAATTCTCTTCTTGTCTTTCACGATCGCTTCGACCATCTCAACCGCCGCCGCTGAAGGGGCGTAGTAGGCGCTCCCCGACTTCAGGTAATTGACGATCTCGATTCCCCCGTCGCGCGTCCGCTTTACGATCTTTTCAATCGTCGGCCTGTCCATGAACTCCGACAACGGGACGCCCGCAATCGTCGTGTACCGGACGAGAGGGACCATCGAATCTCCGTGTCCGCCGAGGACCAGCGCCTGGATATCCTCCACCGAAACGCCCAGCTCGTTTGCGATGAATGTGCGGTAGCGCGCGGTGTCGAGAATCCCGGCCATCCCGATCACCCGGTGGCGCTCGAAGCCGCTGACCTTGTACGCGACATACGTCATGATGTCGAGCGGGTTTGAAACAACGATGAGGATCGCCTGGGGCGATTTTGCGACGATCGCCTCCGTCACCGCCTTGACGATTCCCGCGTTCGTTTCCTGAAGCTGCTCGCGGGTCATTCCCGGTTTGCGCGCGAGACCGGCGGTGATGACGACGATGTTTGAATTCGCCGTATCGTCGTAGGAGTTCGTGCCTCCCACGCGCGTGTCGGTCCCTTCTATTGGGGCGGCCTCGTACATGTCGAGCCCTTTCCCCTGCGGCAGCCCTTCGACGATATCGATGAGAACCACTTCATTTGCGAGCTCTTTGTCTGCGATGCGCTGCGCGGCCGTGGCACCCACATTGCCTGCTCCAACGACGGTAATCTTCATCGATGTCCTTCTGTGAGTGTGAGAATTGTTACGGGAGGGCCAAAACCAGGAACTGCAACCAGGAATGATGCCCCCGAGCGGGGACACGGAAAACGCTTGATTGGCGCCCGGCGGTTACGCCGTGATGATGCTGACGACCTTCGACGATTTTCCGAAGCGGCGGAAATTGACTACTCCGTCTTTGAGAGCGAAGAGTGTGTCGTCGCTGCCGACGCCGACGTTGATCCCGGGGGAAAAGCGCGTGCCGCGCTGGCGGACGATAATGCTTCCCGCGGTCACTTTTTCACCGCCAAACCGCTTCACGCCCAGGCGCTGCGAGTTGCTGTCGCGTCCGTTTCGTGAGCTTCCGCCGCCTTTTTTATGTGCCATGACTCAACGCTCCTCAGCCGATTGCCCGATTCCAGTAATTTCAACTTCGGTGTACTGCTGACGGTGGCCGCGGCGGACGCGGTAGCCCTTGCGCTTCTTCTTCTTGAACACGATCACCGTGTCGTCCTTCACATGCCCGAGAATCTTCGCCTCAACGGCAGCGCTCTTGATGAACGGGGCGCCGATCTTGACGCTCGTGTCATCGGACAGCAAAAGTACTTTGTCGAACTTCACCGTCGTCCCAACTTCCTGCTGCAGACGTGGAACAAAGAGGCGGTCAGATGGGCTTACCTTGAACTGCTCTTCCGCTATGTTGACTACGGCAAACATGATGAAATGCGCTCGATTGGCTGATTCTTCGGGGAATTTGAACGCGACAATGTACCGAAATTTTCGCTCAAAGTCAACGCACCAATCGCGCCACGACGGATCCTTTCCCGCCGCGAACACCCACGCCTTTCTCGCGCCAAAGTGCGGAAATTGTTTGACTTTTAATGCATTTTTTTCTATCCTATCTGCGGGTTGGCGCCACAGTAACTCTCCGACACAACCAAACCGATCGTGCCGAGTTCCGCCCCGCAGGGGATGAAGAAGAAAACAGTCCTGATTGTCGAAGACAGCCCCGGTTTTTCAGAGCTGATGAAATTCGTCGTCGAAGACGAGGGCTTCAAGGGAGTCCTGTTCCCTCTCGAGGAGAATTTCCTTCAGTGGGTCGACCGTGAAAAGCCGTCTGCGATCATCATGGACCTCGCCCTCAACAGGCTGAGCGGATTCGACCTGATCCGCGACCTCAAAGACCATTCAAAGCACAAGAACGTCCCCGTCATCGTCATAACCGGGCGTGATCTCGATTCGAAGGACATTGCGACGCTTAAAATGCACGGAATCCCCTACCTGCGCAAAGGCCGGGTCGATATGCACGAGATCCACCAGACCATCCGCAACATAGTCCTCAACACTGATTCGTGAAATTCGCCCCCGAAAGGGGCTGCTTTACGCAATTCTCGCTGTTTTCCCCCTCAGTTCCCGCCCACGGTCTATTGCTATTTGTCATTGACACAGGTATATTTATTGCAGAGAGGGGACACCACCAGGAGGGATGTATGAAGCTAAGGATTCAGGAGAAAATTTCGTTGCTTGTAGAGTGGGCCGTATCGCTGGGGATTACGGTGTACCTCGCTCTCGGCGTCGTCAATACGTTTATCGTCGTCTTCGAGCACTAAGGCCGGCGGCGCGAGTCCGCTCGAACCATCTCCCGGTAGGCGCGCCCTTCAGGGTGCGTTGGATGATGCCCCGCTAACGTCAAGCGGCACCCCGAGGCAGATATGAACCGCCTCAAGAAGTGCCGCTACACCTCCCGACAGATTTTCCCTTACCTTCTTGCGTTAACGCGGGCTGAAGCCCGCGGCTACCGCGCCGGCTGAAGCCGGCGCCTACCGAATCCGATAATCACCTTTTGCCGGTCTCGCGTGCCCCGGTCGACCCACCCGCGTCTTTGGCTCCCAGCCTCCGGTACTTCTCCTTGTACTTCTCGTACAGCCGGGTGTGCTTGCTGTTGAGGCTGATGTTCTTTCCGCCGATAAACTCCATCTCCACGTGCGTCATGATCTCCAGCGGATCGCCGTCTGTGACGATCAACGTCGCGTCCTTCCCGACATCGAGTGAGCCGACCCGGTCTGCGATTCCCAGGATCTGCGCCGGATAGAGCGTAATGGCCTTCAGCGCCTCGTCTTTTGGGAGGCCGTACGAAGCCGCCGTCGCGGCGTGGTACGGGACGTTCCTCTCATTCGACGCCCCTGCGTCGCCCGCGATACAGAAACGGACTCCGGCATCGAGGAGCTTCTTGGGGAGCGTGAATGGCTCATCATAGGCCTCCCACCTTCTCCAGGGAGTGCGGTGAATCGGGTTGATGATCACCGGAATGTCTTTTTCCTTGAGGAGGTTTGCCACGCGCCATGAATCGTACCCGCCCACAAGAATGAGCTTGACTCCTTCCTGCCCCGCCCAGGCGATTGCCGATTCGATTTGCTGAAGCTCCTCGGCGTTCATCAGCACGGGGATCGAGCGGTCGAGGACCGGCGCCATCGCTTCCCAGCGCATATCTGTTTTGTGAAATGGAACATGCTGCTGCGTTTCGGAGCGCTTGGCCTGCATGTATGACCGGGCATCGCGGAATGTGTTCCGGATCTCGTCGAGGCTCTTGTCGCGGGCCTTCTTCTGATCATCCTCCGAACGCGTTTCCCACCATGCGTGATTGATCGTCATCGACGGCCAGTTCACAACCATTCCGACCGGAGCCTTCAGCGTCATCTCTTCCCACGTCCAGCCGTCGAGCTGGATCGCGGCCGCGGTTCCGCTGACAGCTCCTCCGTCGGGCATCGCCACCGCCGTCGTAATCCCGTTCGCGCGGGTGACAGGTATGATTTCGCTCTCGGGATTGACCGCCACCTCTGTTCGTATGTTCGGGTTCACGCTGCCGCTTTCAGAGATGTCGCGGGTCGCGCGCGCCGCGTCGATTTCCATAAGACCGACAACCGAGCGCGCATCGATCAGTCCGGGATAGACATGTTTCCCGTGCACGTCGATCTTCTCGGCATTCTGCGGCAAATCGACGTTCGATCCGACCCGTGTCAGCTTCCCTTTCTCGAACAGGACTGTTCCGTTTTCAATCACGGCTCCGCTCACGGTGTGAACGGTGCCTCCTACAAGAGCGATCGGATGATCCTGCGGCTTCGCCGGAATCTCCGACGCCTTCAGAAAAGAGAAGCCCGCGATAAGGGCGATTGCGAGTGAAAGTGTTCGTGTGTTCATGTTACGGTCGCTCCTTTCCGGCTGCTTCGTCTCTGCAGGAGTATGGTTCCTTTTCATCGCTCCGGTAACTCTCCTCGCTCGACGCAGTGACTTTCCCTCCGCCTGCGCCGCTCTTGTTCGACTGCAGGATTTTCTGGATCAGCGTGCTCCGCTCGCGCGTCACTTCCTCGTTCATCTTCCGGTCCTCGTCCCTGTCGAAGTACTTTTTCCCGTCGATCCAGGTTTGCTCGCAGATCGAATACGTGGAAAGGGGATTTCCGCTCCACACCACGAAATCGGCGTCCTTCCCCGCTTCCAGCGAACCCACCCGCTTCTCGACGTGCATTTGTTTCGCGGGGTTGATTGTCACGAATTTGAGCGCTTCTTCCTGAGAGACCCCTCCGTATTTCACTGCCTTCGCGGCCTCCGTGTTCAGGCGCCGTGCAAGCTCATCGCTGTCGGAGTTAAACGAAACAACCACGCCTTCGTCATGCATGAGCGCGCCGTTATAGGGAATCGCATCGTACACCTCGAACTTGTACGCCCACCAATCGCTGAACGTCGAGCCCATCGCCCCGTGAGCAGCCATCTGGTCCGCTACCTTGTAGCCCTCCAGGACGTGCTGGAATGTTCCGACGCGGAAACCGAATTCTTCGGCAACCCTCATCAGCATCTCGATCTCATCCTGCCTGTACGAATGACAGTGGATGATCCGCTTGCCGTGCAGGATCTCCGCGATTGCATCGAGCCGGAGGTCGCGCCTCGGCGGGATCTTCATTTTCCCTGATTGGTAATCCTTCCACGTCCGCTCGTAATCGAGCGCCGCGCGGAACTCATCGCGGATAATTTGTTCGACCCCCTCGCGGGTCTGAGGATAGCGCGAGGTATACCTGTCGCCCCAGTTGCTCTGTTTGGGGTTCTCGCCGAGGGCAAACTTGATCGTGGGCGCCGCGCCTTCGAACTTCATCTCTTCCGGCAGTACCCCCCAGCGCAGCTTGATCGGCTGGCACTGGCCGCCGATAGGATTTGCCGAGCCGTGGAGAACGTGGGCGACGGTGAGGCCCCCGGCCAGCTCCCGGTAGAGCGCGATGTCGTCCGGATCGAGGGCATCCCCGATTCGCACTTCCGCCGTGATCGCGGAGCCCGACTCATTGACGCTCCCGGCGACTCCCGTGTGCGAGTGGCAGTCGATCAACCCGGGCGTGATGTGCATCCCCACTCCATTGATGACTACTGCGTCGGCGGGAGCCGCAAGATGCTGTCCGACTTTTGAGATTTTTCCTGCAGAGACCAGCACGTCGGCGTGTTCAAGCGTTCCCTGGGGTCCGCAGGTCCAGACCGTGGCGTCCTTCACAATGATATGCGCCGGTTGTTCGGGGGCCTTTGCCCGTCCAAACGCACCGGGTGGATACACAAGGCCGAAGGAAGCCGCCGATGGCGGTTTCGACTTCGAAGTGTCGGGCTCGGGCTTGAACTTGTCCGTCCGGTCGGCGCTCCACGTGAACATCTTGCCGTCGGAGAGCTCGCCGGTGCCTATGAGACGGTTCCCCTGAACGCTGCCCGACATCCGGATGAAGCGGTCGAATCCTACCGAGTCGCCATTGAACGAAAACTGGAGAATAAGATTCGAGAAGGATGTGGCTGTCGCCTTGGCTTCCTTACCCAGGACCTTCACCGATGCCTGCGGGGTAGCCACCTCCCCTTTGAGGACAATCGTGAGATCGTTGACGGCCGTTCCCGAGAGAGTCGCCTTCCAGGTGCCCCGGGGATCCAGTTCCGGCTTCGGCTTGACAGTATAGCGCTTCCCGTCGATCCACGTTTCGTGAATCACCGACTTTTCGGCGAAGATATCGCTGTCGGCCACGACAAAATTCGCAAGCTTTCCAGCGCTCAAAGTGCCGGTCTTCTGGTCGATTCCGTACAACTTCGCCGGCACTGTAGTCAACGCCGCCAGCGCCGCGTCGCGCGGGAGTCCCCGCTCGATCGCCTTGCGGACGTTCCCAAGGAATGTCCCCGGATCTTTGAGCGTCGCGGTTGTGAGGGCGAATGTCACCCCCGCATCGTGGAGGGCCTTTGGATTGCCGGGCGCCTCATCCCATGAGCGCAGCTCTTCGAGTCCCGCGTTCAGCGCCTCTTCGGGCGATTGAACAGAGGGAGCATCCGGGAAATTCACTGGAAGAATGACCGGTAGTCCGGTCTGTTTCACCGCGGCGAGGCGGCGGTATTCGTAGCCGCTTCCGCGTACCAGGATCTTCAGCGAGAATTCCTTTGCGATCCGCACGGCACGCAGCAGGCTCATCTCGTCGGTGGTTTCGAAGATAACGGGCTGTTTCGCCGTGACCGCGTCTTCCAGCGCGGCCAGGTCCGCCACGAATTCCGGCCTTGCCTCGCCGGGATTTTTATCAGCCGCCTGCATCGCGCTCCTAAACCACTGCGCGTCGAGCATCGTCTGCCGGATCAGGGCGATTGTTCCGATCAGCGAATTCGGGTAGCCGTCGCCCCGCGATGTTTCGAAGGTGATGTGCTGGGCCACATGCGGCCTGACGAGAAGATCGTTTGGCGTTCCGTCTCCAAGGTCGAACACGGCGCTCGTGCCCCGAAAGATTCCCTTCTGCGGAACGACGAGGGCGGTGGTAAATCCCATTCCCCTCATCTTCTCCGCTGCCTTTGCGTCGGGCATGAAGAGTTCGTCTGCGTTCTGCGACGAAAGGACGTTGTCATTCCAGTGCTTCGGCCCGCGCGGTTCGGGCGGCTTTGGTGCGGCCTGATCCTGATCCTGGCCGCCGCCGGGAGCGGGTTTCTTGGGGACCCCGACATCGGAATAGCCGTCGATAAATCCGGGATAGATCGTCATGCCGGAAAGGTCCCAGACCCGGGCGTCGGCCGGCACATCGACCTTCGCGCCGACTGCGGCGATGGTGCCGTCGCGAATCACAAGCGTGCCTCTCTCGATGACACTACCAGGAGAGACGACGATTCTCGCGTTCGTGAATGCATGCACGTTCGGCGTGTTTTGATGGATCCCGACGGCCGGCTTGACCTGTCCGAACAACGGGAGACCGGCAAGGGCAAACAGCATCGGGACAAGAACGAACAGGGCGCAGGCTCTGCGCATCATCTTGGGCCTGAACATAGGAACTCCTTTGATTAATGAGGAGGCGTGCCGGGGCACTGTAAACTTAGTTTTTTGGGAGTGTAAATGCAATTACCAGATCTTCGGCCGCTCATCCGCCGGGCGCATCATCGGATCTCCCTCTTTCACGCTGAATGCCTCGAAAAACTCCGGCATGTTCGAGAGGGGTCCGTTGACGCGGAAGCGGCCCGGAGCGTGGGGGTTGGTCTTGACGAGCTGCTTCAGGGCTGCATCCTTGTACTTTCCGCGCCAGACCTGCGCCCACGCCAGGAAGAAGCGCTGGTCGGGCGTGAAGCCGTCTATCTTTTCCTGGGGTTTCCCTTCCTGCGCCTTTTTGAATGCGGCATAGGAGATCGTAAGCCCGCCGAAGTCGCCGATGTCCTCGCCGAGGGTGAGCTTGCCGTTGACGTGGAATGTGTCGATCGCAACGTACCCGTTGAACTGATCGGTGATGCGCTGAGCCGCCGCCATGTACTTGGCGCTGTCGTCGCTCGTCCACCAGTTCTTCATGTTGCCGTCTCCGTCGAACGTGCGACCTTGATCGTCAAACCCGTGCGACATCTCGTGCCCGATCGCTCCGCCCATCCCTCCGTAGTTCACCGCATCGTCTGCCTTCGGATCGAAGAACGGGGGCTGCATGATGCCGGCAGGGAAGACGATCTCGTTGTGGAGCGGGTTGTAGTACGCGTTGACGGTCGGCGGAGTCATGGTCCACTCCATCTTGTCGACCGGCTTCCCGATCTTATCGAGATCGTACTGAAAATCGAACCGGGCCACCCTGAGCATGTTCAGTGCGAACGGGCCGCGGTCGATCTCGAGCGACGAGTAATCCCGCCACTTATCGGGATAGCCCACTTTCACAGTGAACATGTCGAGCTTCTTGTTCGCCTGTTTCTTCGTCTCATCGCTCATCCATGCAAGATGATTGATCTTGTCGTGCAGGGCTGCAATGAGGTTGTTGATCATTTCCTTCGCCCGCGTTTTGGCCTCGGGCGGGAAATACTTCGCAACATAGAGCTGCCCGAGCGCCTCACCAAGCGACCCGTCCGCCGACGCCACTACCCGCTTCCATCTCGCCTTTATCTCCTTCTGGCCGCTCAGGATCTGGCCCTTGAATCGAAAGTCCTCCATGACAAAAGGGGTGCTGAGGAATCTCGCCGACCCGTTGATGACGTGCCACCGGAGATACGTCTTCCAGGATGCGAGCGGCTCCGAGGTAATCATCGCATTCATCTGTTTGAAGAATCCGGGCGTGAGCACGTTAACGTCGCCGGGATTCTTCAAACCAACATTCGCGAAGAAGCCGGTCCATGAAAAATCGGGCGTGAGTGCGTTGACCTGGGCCACGGTCATCTTGTTGTACAGCGTTTCGATATCGCGCATCTCGACGTTCGTCAATGACGCCCTGGCGAGCTCCGTCTCGAAATCGAGGACCGTGTCCGCCTCGGCCTTCGCGACACCGGGGTCGTCTCCGAGAAGGACGAACATTTTTGCGACATGGTCCGTGTACTGATGCCTGAGTGAATCTTCGTCGGGGTTCAGATAGTAATCACGCTCGGGGAGACTTAATCCTCCCTGGCCTATCTGAACGATGACGGCGCTGCTGTTCTTAAAATCCTGCCCGCTCCCGAAGCCGAAGGGTGCCCCGATATTCAGGGTCTGAAGGCGCGCGAGTTCCTTCTGGAGATCTGCGGTGCTCCTCATGTTCTTGATCGCGTTCATTTCCTCATCGAGCGGCTTGGCCCCCTGTGCCTCGATCGCGACTGAATCCATCCCGCTGAACCAGAAGTCGCCCATCTTCTGCTCGTTGCTTCCCTTCCCCATCCCCTCAGACCAGGGCGCGCTTGTTTTTTGCGCGGCCTCTTCAAGGATGCTTCTCATCGCGTAAAGACTCTTGTCGCGCAGCTCCTGAAAGCTTCCCCATGAACTCTGGTCCGACGGGATGGGATTGTTCTTGATCCAGCCTCCGTTGGCGTACTGAAAAAAGTCCTGCGTCGGCTGCACGCTCGGATCGATGTTTACCGGATCGATCGGCTTGGTTTGCGAGGTCTGCGCATTCAAGAGGCCGCAGAGGAAAATCGTGACGAACATGGCGGACGATAACAACTTCATCATACTGTTGACGCTCCTTACGATATGCGTGTGAGTGGGGATAACAGATAGGTGTAACAATTGATAGACGTATTTCAATCGGAAAAGTTGCGAATTTCGAGAAATTTTGTAGCCGCGCCCTTCAGGGCGCGATCGATGAAGCGCGGGCTGAAGCCCGCGGCTACAACAGCCGGGATGGATTTCCCTCCCCCCACCTCCAATTGAGGATTTCGGGCATATCCTGCCCGTACCTGGCGATATACAGCTTGTGCTCCACGAGCTTATCCCTGATCGCCTGTTTGGCATGGGCTGCTTTCGGGCCAAGTGTGGGGACGCGATCAATGACGTCGGCCACCAGGTGAAAGCGGTCGAGGTCGTTCATGACGGCCATGTCGAACGGTGTTGTGGTGGTCCCCTCCTCCTTGTAACCCCGGACATGGAGGTTGTTATGATTCGCACGGCGGTACGTGAGCCGGTGGATCAGCCACGGATACCCGTGGTATGCAAACATGATCGGCTTGTCGCGCGTGAACAGCTGATCGAATTCTTTATCGCTCAGACCGTGCGGATGTTCACTCTGCGGCTGCAATTTCATCAGGTCCATCACGTTGATGACACGGACCTTCAGCTCGGGGAAGAGCCCTCTCAGCAGCTCCACCGCCGCCAGCACCTCCAGCGTCGGCACGTCCCCGGCGCAGGCCATGACGACATCGGGTTCCCGCCCTTTGTCGCTGCTGGCCCACTCCCAGATCCCGATACCCGAGGTAGAGTGCCTGACTGCGGCATCCATGCCGAGCCATTGGGGCGCGGGCTGCTTCCCTGCGACAATGACGTTAACGTAATTCCTGCTGCGCAGGCAATGGTCGGTCACCGAAAGGAGCGTGTTCGCATCGGGCGGGAGGTAGACGCGGATCACCTCTCCCTTTTTATTGATAACGTGATCGATGAAGCCGGGGTCCTGGTGGCTGAAGCCGTTGTGGTCCTGCCTCCACACGTGCGACGAGAGAAGGTAATTCAGCGAGGCGATCGGCCGGCGCCAGGGGATGTGGCCCGTGACTTTCAGCCACTTCGCGTGCTGGTTGAACATCGAATCGACGATGTGGATGAACGCTTCGTAGCAGGAGAAGAATCCGTGACGCCCCGTGAGGAGGTATCCTTCGAGCCACCCTTCGCACTGATGCTCGCTCAGCATTTCCATCACGCGGCCATCGGGGGCGACATGGTCGTCGATAGGGAGGATTTCAGCAGTCGAGCATCGGTCGGTAACCTCGAAGACGGCCCCCCATCTGTTCGATGAAGTCTCATCCGGGCTGAAGACGCGGAAATTGTCCGGGTTCATTCTGACTACATCCCGGATGTAGGTTCCCTGGACCCGCGCCGATTCGGCATCGGTTGCTCCAGGTTTCTTTACATGCACGGCGTACTCCCGGAAATCGGGGAGGCGCAATTCACGCAGGAGGAGTCCCCCGTTGGCATGCGGATTCGCGCTCATCCTCCGCAGTCCTTCCGGCGCCAGCTCTGCGAGCTCGGGTACGAGAGCGCCCTCCTCGTCGAACAACTCCTGCGGCCGGTAACTCTTCATCCACTTCTCGAGAATCTTCACGTGGGCGGGAGTGGCGACCTGCGGGATCGGCACCTGATGGGAGCGGAATGTTCCCTCTGTCAGTTTTCCGTCGACTTTTCTGGGGCCTGTCCATCCCTTCGGCGTGCGCAACACGATCATCGGCCAGCGCGGACGTTTCCTGAAGCCCTTCGCGCGCGCGTCGCGCTGAATCCGTTCGATCTCACCTATTGCGCTGTCAAGTGCAGTGGCCATGAGCCGGTGCATTTTTTGCGGGTCGTTTCCCTCGACAAACTCCGCGGCGTATCCGTACCCCTCGAGGAGCGATTCGAGCTCGCTCCGCGGAATCCGCGCGAGCACCGTCGGCCCCGCAATCTTGTATCCGTTCAGATGAAGGATCGGAAGGACCGCTCCGTCGTGCACGGGGTTGAGGAATTTGTTCGAGTGCCAGCTCGTGGCAAGAGGGCCGGTTTCCGCCTCGCCGTCGCCGATGACACAAGCCGCCAGAAGGCCCGGATTGTCGAACACGGCGCCGAAGGCATGCGAGAGCGAATACCCCAGTTCTCCTCCCTCGTGAATCGATCCGGGAGTTTCGGGCGCGACATGGCTCGGGATGCCGCCCGGGAACGAGAATTGTTTGAAGAGCTTCTTCATCCCCTCCTCATCCTGCGAGATGTCGGGATAGACCTCGCTGTAGGTGCCTTCGAGGTACGCGTGCGCCACCAGGCCGGGCCCGCCGTGCCCGGGTCCTGTAATGAAAATCGCGTCGAGTTCGCGCTCCTTGATCACTCTGTTCAGGTGCGCGTAGATAAAGTTGAGCCCCGGCGTCGTTCCCCAATGGCCGAGAAGGCGCGGCTTGATATGCTCTCTCCCGAGAGGTCTTTTCAGAAGGGGATTATCATAGAGAAAGATCTGCCCGACTGAAAGGTAGTTCGAAGCGCGCCAGTACGCGTCGATTTTTCGAATATATTCCGCGCTCAGCGGCTTCGATCCCGGCTTCGCCGCGCGCTTCGCACCTTTCATCATATCATGCCGCTTCCTTTTCGCATGAACCATTCAACCGCGAAAAGCAGTATGATGGCCGCGGCGAGGTATTTCCAGTTCCAGAGTTCGATCTCGCTCGTATTGACAACTTCCTTCGGCTCAAGCTTCACGGCTTCCGCCACATCGTGCGATAGGCCGCCGGACTGATCGATGTCGTAATATCTGCCCCCCGTTTGATATGCGATCTGCTCCAGGAGCTGTTTGTTCATCCTGGTCTGCAGGAATTCCACGTTCGCCTGCCCGACGGAGAATTTTCCTTTGTCCTCGCCGATCACCGTCCCGTTCGCGGTTGCTTTGGCCGTGTACGCATAGTCGCCTTCCGGGAGCCCGTCGACCGAGCCCGAGTAGCGCCCGTTTCCCTCCGCCGTCAATTGAAACCGGGTCTTGTCCTTTCCGCGCTCAACCTCGACGGTGAGCTCGGCGTCGTCCTCGGGACGCAATTGCTCGTCGTACACCTGGCCGGCCATCTCGGCCGGCTCGGCGGTGGTGAAGATCTCCTTCACGGGCGTCACGCGCACCCGCTTCTGGTCCTCGCGCGTGGTGAGCCACCGGATCACATTCCCCATCAGATTGGTGAAGAGATTCGCCGTGCGGCTGTCGTCCTGCGCAAGAAGCCGCCAGCGCCATATTCCCTCGCCGGTGATCGCATACGATTTCTGGCCTCCCGTATTCCTGGCGGCGATCAGAGGTTCGCTGCTGGGGATATTCTGGTACACCGCCATAGCCAGTGCTTCCGCCTCCGGTTTTGTCCGGAACGCGGTCAGAGTCTTGAAGACCGGGGGAAGCTGCTGCCACGATTCTTCAGTGGCAGTGGATTGCAGGGATACGAGCGGGTGGTTTGCGCGCCCGGGGGGGATCGAGGCCTGCACCAGAATCTCGCTCTGGTTTACTCCCGACCATGCGAACGGGAGAAACGGCTCGAAGCGCTGAAGCCGGGAATAATCGGTCGACCTGCTGTTTATGAAGAAGAGCGGCTTGTGCAGCCTTTCAACCGCATCCACGATCTGCTGGATCACGGCCGCAGGGGTGGCTTGCGATGGAAACCCGAGGAGACCGATACAGTCGGCACTGTCGAGCGCCTGGCGGGAGAGCGACCCTTCGTAAAACTCGTTGGCGCTCTTCTGCACATAGGAGGTCACGCTGAAATGCCCGTCTTCCAAAAGCGCCTGTCGCACAGCGGAGACATCGGCGTTCGGCGCCCCCGCGAAGAGCACAACCTTCAACTTGCTCCGGAGCACCCTGATGAAAAACGAGCGCGAGTTGTTCTTCTCCGTCAGTTCGCCGCTCAATGGGGAGACGGCAACGGTATACTTTTTTGTCCCTTCCTCTTTCGGGACAACGCCCATCTTCAGGGGATACTCCCGCGATCCCTCCCTGAGAGATAACACCGTTCGATCGAGGACGGAGGATCCTTCCGAGAGCGTGACTTCCACGTTTTGACCGGAGAAACCTGCGGCCTTTACAGTAACGTCGACGGGCACGCGGGTCTCCGCGTACGCGAGCGAATTGGACACGACCTTCTCGATCAGGATGTCCTTCTGCTCATTCGTATCGCCGACGCCAATCGTGAAGACGGGGACTCTCAGAGCTTCGGCCTCGTAGAGAGGATTTCGTCCCGCGGTATAGTTCCCGTCGGAGATAAGAACGACGCCGCGGATGTTTTCGCGCGCGATCTGATCCCTGAGGTCCGAAAGCGCTGCGGAAATATCTGTGCTCTGACCGTCGTACGAGAGGGAATCCGGAAGCGAGCTCAGCGCGGCGCTGAGTTTCGAAGAGAAGAGATGGAGTGTGAGGCCCGCGCCGGAGGGAAGCGACCCGAGTCCCGGCGCTCCCCCATGTCCGTTGACGAGAGGAGGGATTCCCGAGGCGCTATTTCGAGGCGAAGGAATCGTCATGCTCTGGGTATTGTCGATAAGGACTGCGATGTGCGCAGGCTGGCGATCCGTTTGCATCAATCGAAGTATCGGCTCGAAGAAAATCAGCAGCATCAGCACAAGGGCCAGCGACCTGATCACCGAGAGAATCACCCGCCGGCTCAGGGGGAGAGGGGGCAGCGTGTACCTGTAAAAGAGGAACGCCGCTCCGATCAGAAGCGTGATCAGGAGAAGCGCGACAACGATGTTTCCGCCGAGCGAGAGAGATAGGTTTGCCATCCCGGGATTAGCGGACAAGGAGCATTTTCCGGGTGGCCGATTGCGCCGGCGTGGTAAGTCTATAATAGTAGACGCCGCTTGCGAGGTCGCGCCCGTCGAAAGCCACGGTATGGCTGTATCCGGCCTGCTGATACCCCTGGTCGAAGACGGCAACCTGCCTTCCCAGAGCGTCGTACACGCGTATCGTCACGTTTTCCGCGGACGCAAGATCGTACTCAATGATCGTTTGGCTGTTAAACGGATTAGGAAAGTTTTGCGCGAGAGAGAATGACCGGGGGATCAGGGGATCCTTCGATATTCCCGGGATACCGTACCGCAGGTGCCACACCGTCGCGGCGGAGGGGGGCGGACTCTGGTATGAATTCCCAGCGCTGTCCGAAGCCTGCATCGAGAACTGGACAAGAGTCCCGCGCTCCTGGAGAGGAATCCTTGCGCGGTATCTTCCCGAGGTGGGAAAGAACATCGACGAATCGAGGGTCATCGCGACCGTCGAGGAGGCGCCATCGGACGCGGCGGTGTAATGCAGTACCACACCGCCGGCGAGCAGGCCTGCGGAGGAAATTACCGTGGCCGTCACCACGCTCCCGGAATCTTCGACCGACACCCGTGGGGACGATCCGAAGACCGGACCGAAATACAATGCCGCCTTGAAGGCGTCGACGAGACCCCAGCCTGTGAAGTTATTCGGGCTCGAAGGAAATCTGGGGTTCTCGGTAAGCGGGCGAGCCGTAGCGCGGAGGGCATCCCGTACCTGGATGGGGGTCAATTCCGGCCTTGCGGAGAGGACGAGCGCCGCCGACCCGGCGGCGAGGGGAGTCGCAAGCGAAGTCCCCTGCTGGTAGCCGTATGAATCCGGAACGAGCGCGCACAGCACATGCACCCCGGGAGCCGAGACGTCGGGCTTCGTCCGGCCGTCGTTCGTCGGGCCCGTCGAACTGAACCCGGCGAGCACGCCGTCGAATGTCACCGCTCCCACCGACACGATGCTGTCGGCATCGGCGGGGGTGAGCATCGTGCCCGTCACACCGTCGCCGTTCAATTCGTTCCCCATCGCATCGCACACGACCACTCCCAGCCGGCCAGCCCTTGCGGCCGCCTTCGCGGTGACGGAGGTACGGCCATTGAAATCGCCGTTTGCCCATGAATATCCACTTCCGTCGTCGAACGCATTATAGCCAAGTGAACTGCTCACGACGTCCACTCCCTGAGCTTCCATCCACTCAATCCCTGCGGCCCAGTTGTCCTCTTCCACCTCCGTCTCGCTCCGTATATCTTCCGTCTTTCCGAGGATGAAGGCGGCATCGAACGCCGGACCGACCAGTATTCCGGGCTTGTATCCTCCGAGGACAGACATCGTGAGCGTCCCGTGGGTATCCTGCCCCGGGTCGTCGCCCGGCTGGTTGGCGGTCGTGTCGTCGTTGAAGACAAAATCGTGCTCTGCGATCACATGCCGCGTGCGCAGAGCCTCGTGCACGCGCCATCGGAATCCTGAGTCGAGCATGCCCACCAGAACTCCCGAACCGGTCACGCCAATCTCATGAAGGGGCGGGACATCGATTGCCGATATCTGGGTGAACGACTCTCCGTAATCAACGCCCATCGAGGAGGGCGCCGGCGGCCGCGCATTCGCGGGACGGGGTACGGGCTCCCTTCGCGAGCGGAAGGCCGCCACCGGAGCGACGCGGAGTACAAACGGGAAGTGAGAGACCCGCCCGACGATATCCTGCGTCATGAAAAAGCTCGCGGCATTCAGCCACCTGCTCTCTCTGGCAGGCACGCCTCCCGCATCGCGCACTGCACGAATGTACCCGGCCGCGACAGGGAGATCCTGCAAATCCACGAGCTCGCCCGGGGGGAGAACTTTCGACCGCCGCTGGAGGGCGCGGCGCGTAATGTGAGAGAGATCCGAAGTGCGGCCTTTGTCAACAAAATAGACCCAGTACTTCCGGGCCGGGGGAGTGTCTGAGCGGGAAGTACACGGAAGGAGGAGCAGAACGAACGCCGTCCGGCTCGAAATCCGGATCAACCGGCTGGCATTCGGCATGAGCCGCTCGTCAGTCGTTTTCCAGGAGCTTCTCGACGATCTGAATGGCGGCGACACCGTCGGCCTCCGCGTTGAAGTTTGGGACAATCCTGTGCCGGAGCACGGGACCGACGACCTTGCGCACGTCTTCGATGTCCGGAGTATGCCTTCCTTCGAGGATCGCGCGGGTTTTCGCCCCAAGAATAAGATACTGCGAGGCCCTCGGGCCCGCTCCCCAGCTGAGCCAGTCCTTAATGAACTGCGGTGATGCGGAGGCCTTCGGCCTGGTGCGGGTCACGACGTTCACCGCATAGGAGACCACGTTATCCGCGACGGGGACGCGGCGCACAAGGTCCTGATAGAAGAGGATTTCTTCCTTCCCCAGCACATGGTTGAGCTTGGGGGCGTACATGCTTGTCGTCGACTTGACGATCTCGATCTCTTCCTTGTCGCTGGGATAATCGAGCCAGAGATTGAACATGAACCTGTCGAGCTGCGCTTCGGGAAGGGGATAGGTTCCTTCCTGCTCGATCGGATTCTGGGTCGCAAGGACGAAGAACGGTTCTTCGAGGACGTACTTCTGGCCCGCCGCCGTCACATGGTGCTCCTGCATCGCTTCGAGGAGCGCCGCCTGCGTCTTGGGAGGCGTGCGGTTTATCTCATCGGCAAGAAGAATGTTTGCAAAGACCGGGCCTTTCACGAACTTGAACGACTTGCTCCCTGTCGAGCGGTTATCCTCGATGATCTCCGTGCCGGTGATATCGCTCGGCATGAGATCGGGGGTAAACTGTATCCTGCTGAAGTTCAGGTCCATGACCTCGGCGACCGTCTTAATGAGGAGCGTCTTTGCCAGACCGGGCACTCCCACCAGGAGGCAGTGGCCCCGCGCGAGGAGCGAGATCAGGAGCTGCTCGATCACCTCATCCTGCCCCACGATCACCTTGGCAATCTCGCTCTTCATCGCCGCGAAACCGTTGCGAAGGGCGGCGACCGCCTCGACGTCGTTCAACCCCGTTACCTGCCGGTTTGTGTTCACTCCGCCCTCTCCGATGTTAGAGCCGCACTTCCCAGTAGTACTGCTGCCGCAGCTGCTTGATCCATTTCTGATATTCCTGATTCTGCTTGTACGATCCCGAAAGGTTTTCCACCTGGGTCCAATCGTCGCGCAGGTTCATGGAGTGTTCCGAAGTATGCCTCTTCAGATAGACGATCTGATATCCCGACGTGGACCCGGTGGACACCTGGACCGGATCGCTGAGCTCGCCTTCTTTCATCCGGTGGATGAGATCCTGCAGCGACTTGTCGAACTGGGCGATCGGAAGATTTCCCAGCGCGCCGCCGAGGGGGCCCGACTCCTTGTCGTCGGAATACTTTTTCGCCAGCTCCGAAAAATCGGCGCCGTGCGCAATGCTGTCCTTGAGTCCGCTGAGGAACGCCTTCGTGGACTCCGCCGCCGAGCTGTCGATGCCGATTTTGAAGAGTATGTGCCGGGCGTGAACCGACTCCCCCCTTCGCTCGAGCAATTGTATGATATGAAATCCGCGCGACGTTTCCACGATGTCGGAGAGCGCGCTGTCTTTCAGCGCGAAGACGACTTCCTCAAATTCCTTCACGAACTGCCCCCTCCGCCACGAACCGAGATCGCCCCCCGACGGAGCCGTGGCCGCATCCTTCGAATAGCGGCGGGCAAAATCGGCAAAGTCGGCCCCGGCCTTGATCGAATCGAGAATGACCCGGGCTTTCGCCCTCACCTTCGCCCTGGCGGCTTCTCCCACCAGCGGAAGCTTGAAGATGTGATAGAGCTCTGCCGACTCGGGAACGGGGGGAAGGCTGTCTTTGAAGGTTGCATAAAAATCCTCAACCTCGCGGCGGGACGACTTGATGGAGCCGAACTTCGACTGCTGGAGGTACTGCACGAGGAGCCGCTTCCTGGTCTCGTCGCGGAACTCGCGCTTCATTTTCGAGATCGGCATGCCGTACAGCTCCTCGACCTTCTTCTCCGATCCCGCCTGCTGAATGCGCTGGGCGACGAGCGCATCGAGCTGGGTCGTCACCTCGTCCTCCGTGACGGTGATGTTCGTGTCTTCGAGAGCGCTCGCGAGCATGAGCTTCTCGTTGATGAGGGCCTCGAGGACCTGCTGTTTCAAACCCGGGGTGCCGGGGTCGACGTGGTTATTGAATGCGTAGAACTCCGTTTGAGCGGTAAGGTCGGAGAGGAGGATCGGCTCCTTTCCCACAACTGCGACGATCCGGTCGATTGCCTGCTGCGACTCCTGCGCGTGGATCTCCGCGGCGAGGGCGCACCATATACAGAGGAAAGCGAGCGCTAAGGGAAAGCGCATCGAGTCAATCTTGAGTATGGGTCTGACCATGGGGCTGCGTATGAGCGCTGTCTGCGGTCCGATGTGGTTCCAACATCAGTTCAACATCTGCGTTCTTCCGAAGGTTTCCGAGGAGCTCGTCGTACTTCCGGCGGTGCATCTCGATCAAAAGCCGCTGCCTCACTTCGGGCCGGGCGAGATCGATTGCCGCGGGAGCGCCCTGCTGAAGGCGCGCCAGGCACTGAAGCACGAAATATCCTCCGGGAGTTTTGACGGGAAACGACACCTCATTCACCGAGAGGGCGGATGCGACTTTCCACAGTTCGGGGGGAAACAGGGTCTGGGAGGTGTAGTACTGGCCGCTTGATGTCGAGAGGATGCTCGATGCGGCCGTCGAATCGCGCAGGAGCTTCTCGACGGCGCTCTGCCACTGCGATCCCTGCGCCACTGCCGCCTGGAAGGCGTTCGCACGGTCGCGGTTATTCAGCGCGACCAGGTTCAGCCTGAGCGTGTTTTCATGCACCTGGAATTCCGCTTCGTGGCGGCCGAAGTAGTCCCTCACAGCCTCGGGGGTCAGGTCGGAGGTGTCCGCGTAGACGTACCGGTCGAGGAATGTCTGGCTTGCCAGCTGGCGCCGCACGTCCTCGAGCTGGCGCTTGAACTCGCCCGAACTTTCGATCCCCCTCCGCTTCGCCTCCTGGTACAGAAGTTCCGTGTTCACCCAGTAGGAGACGTAATCGCTGAGGGCGTACTCAAGCGCGGTGCGGGTGGTATCGATGTGGGCTCTGGCGTCTTCCAGAGTCAGTTCGGCGTCACCGACACGGGCGATGACCCGGTCCGGCGATTGCCGCCGGCAGGAAGCTGACAGTGCGGCGAGGAGTGCAATCGTGCAGAGAACGAGGATGCATCTCACCGTGATCGTGAGACCTGCGGTGAGGAGAAGGCGTTCTTGAGGAGCGCCTTGTTCTGTTTCACCACATACTTCTGTCTGATGCGGTCGATCCACTCCTTCTCAAGCATTTTCGATTCGTGTTCCTGGTATGCGTTCGAGACTTCGGCTCCGGCCTCTTCGAAGGTTTTCTGACGCGGAGGATCTTTTGCAACCAGCTTTATGATCGCGTAGGATCCGCTCTCGAGCTCGAACGGCTCGGAGAATTCGCCGACCTTCAGGGTAACGGCTTTCCTGGAAACCTCGTCCGTATCTGCGTTGATGAACCCCTTGTCTCCCGATTTTTCTTTCAACTCCGGATCCTCGTTCCACTCTTTGGCGATCCTCGTGAAGTCGGCCCCGTGCTTTAGCGAGTCGTAGACCACGAGAGCGGTCGTATCGGCCTCGAGGTAAATCTCGCTTACCCTGAGCCGTTCCGGATACATGAACTTCTCTCTGTTCTGAGAGAAGAACTGCTTGAGCGAGGAGTCGCTCACGCTTGTTTTGTTCCACACTTCCATCTGTTCAAGCCTGTAGAGGATAATGCCGTCGGTGTACTCGCTCATGAGCGAGGCAAATTCGGGATACTTCCGCTCAAGGCCTTCGGACCTTCGCTCGAAGAGAAACGCGTCGGCGATGCGGTCGATATGAGGCTTGAGGTCGCCTGCCCTGAGCGAGGCGCTGCGGTATTCCTGCTTATTCCGGAGAATGGAGATGACCGTGTCGATCGACACCGGTTGTCCGCCGATTGTCATGAGCGCGGAGGAGCGGATATTGGAAGGGATCGACTGGTCCCAGGCCGAATCGTCGGTCGTCTTCGTCGAATCGACGTGCGAGAGGAATGCCCTGAACGCATCCTCGTGAAAAGCATACCCGAACTGCTTCTTCATCGAATCGACGTACACGGAGTAGTCGTCGTTGTATCGCATCTGTTGATACGTCTTCTTCAGTTCGGGCTCCATCGCCGCATACGGCGGAAGCGATTTGACACTGTCGCACCTGATGATATGAAATCCGAACGGGGTCCTGATAATGCCCGATATCTGTCCGGGCTTCATGCCGAACGCCGTAATGTCGAACGGGAGCACCCACCGCGCCCGCTCGAACCATCCGAGATCGCCCCCCGAGCCTGCGCTGCCGCCGTCCTCTGTCAGCTTGCCGGCCAGCTCCGCGAAGTCCCGTCCCTTTTTGAGACTGTCCTGGATGGCCGTGATGCGCGCGTGCGCGCCGGCGACATCCGCGGAATCGGGGTTATTGTTGTTCTGGAACCTGGCCATGATATGCCGGACTTTCATGACCCTCGTGGGTTCGATCTCGAGTACCTTGATGATGTGATATCCGAACGGGGTGCGGACCGGCCGGGGGCTGATCTCCCCTTTTTTCAGGGCGTATACTCCATCCTCAAAGGAGCCGGTGACCTTTCCGCCGGTGAGAAAGTAGAGGTCGCCGTGGGTCGTGGCGTTCCCGGGAGCTTCGGAGTACTTGATCGCAAGGCTGTCGAAGTTCTCTCCCACTTTGGCGCGCTTGATGAGATCCGCCGCCTTCGTGTAGAGGCGGAGGGTGTCCTCCGGGCCCGCGTCGGGCTTCATCGATAGAAGGATGTGCTGGACGTGGATCTGGTTCTGGCGGCGCTCGTACAACTGCTGGATGCCCGGAGTAGTTATTTCCTTCTCGATGAGATAGGTGGAGGCGAGTGTCGCACGGTATTCCCTGAGCTCCTTCATGATCTCCGGATCCTGGAGAAGGTTCCGGTCGTAGGCGTCCTGAAGCTTCAGCTTGTAGTTCGTCAGCAGGTCGAGGAAGCGTTCCCGCTCTTCCGCGGTGCTCTGGCGTGCCACATCGATCCCCGCGCTGTTCCGCAGGTAGAAGGATTCATAATCACGCATCGTGACTTTGCTCTTGCCAACCTCCAGGACCACCTGGTCATCGTACTTGGGAGCACAGCTCTGAAGAAAGCCGAGCGCCAGGATTGCATAGGGAAGCGCCGTCAGCTTCCCGGGATTCAACTTCATCGAACAGATCCTTTCGTTTGCGGTTACAACGGTTGGATATGGGGGCGAACGAATTAGAAGTATACTGAAAAGTCGGGAAAGATTCAAGGATTTTTGCGTATTCTTGCTTCAGAATCGATAATTCCATATATTTTCGAGGCCTTTCCCACACCCGGATGTCCATCTTCCAGACGAACAGATACCTGAGTTTCGTGAAGATCGAACACACCCTCTTCACGCTTCCGTTGATCTACAGCGGCCTTGCTTTGGGAGTGCACGAATTTCCTTCCGTAAGGATCCTGCTCCTCGTGCTCCTGAGCGCCGTGGGCGCACGGACGGCCGCCTTCGCTCTGAACCGCATCATCGACCGCAACATCGACGGACGAAACCCCCGCACCATGATCCGCGAGCTCCCCAGCGGCAAGATGACGCTCGGCGAGGCGGTCGGGGTGCTCGTCGCCGGGATAACGGTCTATCTCGTTTCTGCCGCCGCTATTTCAACGTTTTGCCTCCTTCTTTCCCCGATCCCGCTTCTTATCTTCTCGATGTACCCATACATGAAGCGGTTCACCGCGCTCTCGCATTTCGGAGTGGGCCTCGGAATGGCAATGGCGCCGCTCGGAGGCTGGTTTGCGGCGTCGCCGTCGTTCGAGAATATCCTTCCCGCAATACTTCTCTGTCTCTTTACCGTCTTCTGGGGAGCGGGGTTCGACATCATCTATGCGACGCTCGACGAGGAGTTTGACCGGCGCGAACGTCTCTACTCCCTGGTTTCCCGTTACGGGAAGGCGCGGGCGCTCTTCATCTCTTCCGCGCTGCATGCGGCGGCATTCACCTGCCTTGCGTTCCTGTTCTTCACCACGATCCGGACGTGGTACGCGGTCCCCTTCCTTCTCCTTACCGGCATTCTCCTCTGGCTTCAGCAGTACAAATCTTCAAACGTCGAGCTCGCATTCTTCAAGATTAACGCCGGCCTCGGATTCCTCGTCTTCGCGATGATCGTCACCGGAGCCGCTGCCCGGTGAGAATCGTCATCGGGATAACCGGCTCATCCGGGGCGGTGTACGCCCTCGACTTCCTGAAACAGTGCCCACAGGATAAATTCCTGATTGTGAGCAAGTGGGGAAAAGCCCTCCTGAAGGACGAGCTCAATATGTCCGAGAAGGACCTTCAGCCCTATGTGAAGCGGCAGTTTGCAAACGACGATCTGACGGCCCCTCTTGCGTCTGGATCCAACAGCTTTGATGCCTACGTCATACTTCCGTGCTCGACATCCACGCTCGGCAAGGTGGCGTCTGGTATCGGCGACACGCTGATCACCCGCACCGCGCAGGTGGCGCTGAAGGAGCGGTACCGCCTGATCCTCTGCATCCGCGAAACGCCCCTCTCGGCAATAGCCCTCGAGCAGAGCACGAGACTTTCTCACGCCGGCGCCATCATCATGCCCATCTCTCCCCCGTTGTACTTCGTGCCGAAAACCGTGGAAGAGTATGTGCGGGGCTTCACCGACAAACTGCTCGGCGTCCTCGGCCTGCGCGACACCCCCGGTTGGCGGGCGGGAGAGCTGGAGTAGTGCCGCGAGATTTCCGCGGGTATCTCTCGGAGCTCGCGTCGGCGGGCGAACTCCACCGTACCCAAGTCGAGATCGATCCCGTCCTTGAGCTTACCGAGGTCTCGGTGCGTGCCCTCAGAGAAGGCAAGCCGGCCCTCCTCGTCGCGCATCCCACAGGTTCCGCATTTCCCCTTGTCGTGAACCATTTTGCAAGCTCCAAACGGATCGAGCTTGCGCTCGGCGCTCACCCCGACAGGATCGGCGAAGAACTGATCCGGTTCCTCGACAAGGCGTTTCCTCCCTCACTCGACAAACTCCTCGGAAACAGAAAAATGCTTCGCCGCCTCCTCCATGCCAGGCCGAAGAGGGTATCCTCGGGCCCCGCCCAGGAGGTTGGTGCGCCTCCCGATCTTAGCCGCCTGCCAATTCAGGTCTGCTGGCCGGACGACGGAGGACACTTCATCACATACGGCCAGGTGATTACCGTCGATCCGCGCGACGGACGCCGGAATATTGGGATCTACCGGATGCACGTGTACGACGGGGCTGCAACCGGCATGCACTGGCAGATCCAGAAGGGCGGCGGTTTTCACTACTTCCAGTCGGAGAAGCTGGGTAAGGACCTCGAGCTTGCTGTCGCGCTCGGCACAGACCCCGCGCTTCTGATCGCGACAGTCGCCGCTCTTCCCGAGGGGCTCGATGAGGCGATGTTCGCGGGTTTTCTCCGGAACAGCAGGATTGAGTTTGCGCGGGGAAAGACGATCTCTCTCGATGTCCCCGCCTCCGCCGAATTTATTCTTGAAGGAACAGTTCCCGTCCGCGAGCGTCGCATGGAGGGGCCGTTCGGCGACCATTTCGGCCACTACTCGGCGGCGGCGGAGTTTCCCGTGTTTCACGTCAGGGCCATCACCCACAGGCGGAATCCGATCTATCCGGCAATCGTGGTCGGGAAGCCGCCCATGGAGGACAAGTTTCTTGGAGACGCCACGCAGCAGATCCTCGGTCCGCTTGTGAAGCTGATTCACAAAGAGGTACAGGGAATCTGGGCGTACTATGAAGCGGGTTTCCATAATCTCCTCATCGTTTCCATCGAGGAGCGTTTCCACAAGGAGGCGATGAAGGCAGCCCTGGGGATCATGGGAACCGATCAGTTATCGCTCACGAAGTGCATCATCGCCGTCCGCTCGGGAATCGACGTGCGCGACTGGCGGGCGGTGCTGCGGGAAGTGAGGGAGAATTTCAATCCGCATTACGACTTCATCATGATACCGAAAGTCCCCCTCGACACGCTCGACTTCACCAGCTACAAGATGAATCTTGGAAGCAAGATGATCATCGACGCGACGGGGAAGGAGGGCCGTGGAATCCGAACGGGCGGCGGGTCCAATGCCCCTGAAGAGTCCGCGCCTCCGGACGCGTGGCATCACCCCGCCGAGGCGGGCGCCGCAGCGAAAGCTGCCGACCCGCGCATCCTCGACTCGAATCTTATCGAAGAAACCCTCCTTCTTGTGAAAGTCTCTTCGGGAGGGAGGGAAATAGTGGAAAAACTTGTGAAGGACCCGCGGATGCAATCCGTTCCCATTCTCGCCGCGGTCAGCGATGACGTGGACATTTATAATCAGGAGAGTTATATTTGGGGGGTCTTTACGCGGTTCGATTGCGAGCGGGACGTTGTTTTTGCGCAAAGCTCGCTTCTTGGGATCTCTCCAATCTATAAAGGAGTCATGGGGATCGACGCAACCTGGAAGCCCGGATACCCGCGCCCCCTCGCGATGCGGGAGGACGTCGTGAAACGCGTCGACGAGAAGTGGGGGAAGATCTGGGCGCGATGACCATCCGTTTCCGCGATCCGAATCTCATTCCCATCTGGGAAAAAGTGCGCCGCGGCGAACGGCTCTCGCTTGCCGACGGGCTCGCCCTCTATGCGACGGGAGACATCATCTCGCTCGGAAAGATGGCGCATTTCGTTCAGCAGACGAAGAGCGGCGACGCCGTCTACTTCGTGCTGAACCAGAAGATCGAACACACCAATATCTGCATTCTCTCCTGCAAGTTCTGCGACTTCGCGGTCAAGAAGGGAGACCCCGAAGCGTACGAGATGGCCACAGAAGAAATCCTCTCAAAGCTTACCCCCGACATTCATGAAGTGCACATCACGGGCGGGATGCCGGCCGACTGGCCCTGGGAGCGCTACCTCGACATCGTGAGATCGATCCACGCGAAGTTTCCTGGGATCGACGTGAAGGCATTCACCGCCGTCGAGATCGATTTCTTCCATAAGAAATTCAAGCTCTCGATCGAGGAGGTTCTCAGGCAGTTGAAGGAGGCGGGGCTGAGGACAATGCCGGGCGGGGGAGCAGAGGTGTTCTCGGAGCGCGTACGGAAACTTATTTTCAACCAGAAGATCGGCGCGAAGACCTGGTTCGAGGTGCATAAGACCGCTCATCATCTCGGAATTCCTACGAACAGCACGCTTCTCTACGGCCACATCGAAACGCTGGAAGAGCGGATCAACCACATGATCCGGCTTCGCGAAGCCCAGGATGAAACGAACGGATTTCTTACGTTTATCCCCCTCGCCTTTCAGCCGGGCGACACTGGCATCAAGCCGCGCGACAGGTTTACATCGGCCATCGACGATCTGAAGACGATCGCGATTTCACGCCTCATGCTCGACAACTTCCCGCACATCAAGGCATACTGGGTGATGCTGACCGAGGAAGTGGCGTCGATCGCGCTCAATTTTGGCGCTGACGATATCGACGGGACCGTCGGCGAGGAACGTATCGCGCACGATGCCGGGGCCGTCAGCCCGATGAAACTGGCGAAAGAGCAGATTATCAGGATTATCACGGACGCGGGAAAAATCCCGGTCGAACGGGATGTCTATTATAATCCCCTGAATGTGCACGCCGGCGGCGTGATCGGAAAGATCCCGTACCTGAATTCCGTGCCGTTCTACCAGCACATTGAGCCGCATTCCTTTAAGGTCCTCCCTGTGACTCCGCGGCGCATGGGGATCCTCCAGGAGAAGGGCCAGATCGCCGCCGGTCCGTTCTCGCTGATGGATTATTTCAAGCGTTCCGAAGGGCTCGAGTTGCTGAACTGGTGCATCGCAACGCGCGATCAGGTAAAAAGCGTGATGCTCTTTTCGAACCATGGGTGGAGGGACCTGAACGGAAAGCGCATCGGCATCACCGACGAAACAGCCACGTCCGTCCGCCTCCTGCACGTCCTGCTTGAAAAGAAGTACGGCGTCCATGCGGTGTTCGAGCGCCTTCACGGAGGAGTAAACGACTTCTCCGCCTACGACGCCGTCCTGCTCATCGGAGATGAGGCACTGAGGAAAAATAAGTTCGGGCTCGAAGGGTACGAGCTCGTCTTCGATCTCGCCAAAGAATGGTATGACTGGAAAAACATGCCGTTCGTCTTTGCGGTGTGGGCGGTCGACAAGAATTTCCCGGCGGAGGCAAAGAGAACCCTGAGCCAGTCCATCGGAAACTCGCTCGCGGATGCCGGCGGTCATTTGGCGGAGATCGGAGAGCTTGCCGGGAAAGAGATCGGACTCACGAGGAGCGAAGTCGAAGAGTATCTCGAGGGTTTTAACTACACCCTCGGTGAACGGGAACGGGAGGCAATGAAGGAGTTCAGGCGGCTTGTGGGCGAGCTGGAGCCGCTGGCCGAAGTTAAGGCGGTGAACTAGTAGGCCGTGCAGACACTCGATCAGATAGCGGCAAAAGTGCGGGCTGGCGAGAGGCTCGCTCCCGAAGAGGGTGTGGCGCTCCTTAAGAACGCTCCTCTCCTCGATCTGGGAGAACTGGCAAGCGAGATCCGGCTCCTAAAAAATCCACCCGGCCGCTCGGGCGACGCCGCGGTCACCTTCGTCGTGGACACGAACCCCAATTACACGAACATCTGCAACATCGACTGTATCTTCTGCGCCTTCTACCGCCATCCGGGCGAGGAAGGAGAGTACACCTACAGCGTCGATCAGATGATTCGTAAGTTTAAAGATGCCGCGGCGCGGGGCGTCACGACGGTGCTCCTTCAGGGCGGTGTCAACCCCGCAATCCCGTTTGAGTACTATGTCGAGATGGTGGCGCGCACAGTAAAAGAAGTCCCCGAAGTAATGCCTCATTTCTACTCCACCTCGGAAATCATCGGCATGTCCCATGTTTCGGGCCTGACCGTGCCGCAGGTCCTCAAGAGATTGTGGGATGCGGGCCAGCGCACGATTCCCGGGGGCGGGGCGGAGATCCTGTCCGATGGTGTGAAGAAGAAGATTTCGAGTCTCAAGGGGACATCTGCCGATTGGCTGAACGTGATGCGCGAGGCCCACCGGATCGGCTTCAAATCCACCGCAACGATGATGTACGGGCATCTCGAAACAGATGAGAACATAATCGAGCACCTCGAGTCGATCCGCCGGCTGCAGGACGAGCGTCACGGGTTTACCGCCTTCGTACCCTGGAGCTTCAAGCCGGGCAACACGCCCCTCGAAAAAATCATTCCCCGGTACGCCACGCCCATCCGGTACCTCCAGATACTGGCGGTCTCAAGAATATACCTGGACAACTTCGACCACATCCAGGCTTCCTGGTTTTCCGAGGGAAAGAAGACGGGGCAGATCGCTCTCCATTTCGGCGCGGACGATTTCGGCGGTACACTTTTCGAGGAGAACGTCCACGCCGCCGCGAACTTCATCAACAAGACGAATACGGAGGAAGTCATCAACCTGATCCGCGAGGCGGGCTTCATTCCCGCTCAGCGGACGACGCTCTACGAAATCCTCAAGGTGTATGAGAATGCTGAAGCGGCATAACACTCACCATCACATCAATGGAGAATCACAATGACGGGACTTGACACGCTCATGCTTCCGATTTTCCTCTCGTCCGTGTTCGTCTTCATCATGAGTTCGATCATCCACATGGCGCTCCCATGGCACAAGAGCGATTATGGTAAGGTCCCCGAGGAGGACCGGGCCATGGACGCCCTCCGTCCTCTGAACATCCCGCCGGGCGATTATATGATGCCCCGCCCCTCGAGCATGGCCGACATGAAGTCGCCTGAATATCAGGAGAAGCGCACGAAGGGTCCCGTCGTCATGATGACCGTCTACCCCAGCGGCGGCATGAAGGGAATCGGAAAGAATCTTTTCGGCTGGTTCGTCTTCTGCATCGTTGTCAGCCTCTGTTCGGCGTATATCGCCGGCCGTACCCTCTCAGCCGGAGCCGAATCCGGTCAGATTATGAGACTCGTTGGAATTTCCGCCTTCATGGGGTACACTCTCGCCATATGGCCATTTGTCATCTGGTATCGCCGGTCAATCGTAACTACAATCAAGTCGACCATCGACGGACTCGTCTACGCGCTGATAACCGCGTACACTTTCTGCTGGCTCTGGCCGCACCTGATGTAAGTCCGGCCCATACCGATACGCGCGGACGGTAGGCGCGGGCCTCAGCCCGCGCATGTATTCCACACTTGCACGCGGACTAAAGTCCGCGCCTACCAAATCCGGGCATGAACAGCCGACTCTGACCTGCCAACGCGATGCGTCCCTGGCTCCCGCTTGTTCTTCTTCTCCTCCTCGTCATCGCCGCCGGCGCGGGATGGGAGCGCATCGGAGGCCACCCCCAGCACTGGGATTCAGCGATACACCTCGCCGAGAGCCTGAATGCCGATAGAATAGGCGAGGACACAGTACGGACGGGGCTTCACCAGGCCCTGAATGTCTCGTGGTATTACCCGCCGTTGGTTTCCTACGCTTCGATCGTGGTGTACCGGGTCCTTGGAGAATCGGAGTCCGCGGGCCAGCACGTCATGACCATGTTCTTCTGCGTCTTTCTCCTCTCTGTGTTCGGGATCGGCAGGGAACTCTTCGGCGACCGGGAGGGAATCGTTGCCGCGCTCTTCGCGGCCTCCTTTCCGCTCGTCATCCGGTTCTCGCACACCTTCATGCTCGACCTCCCTCTCGCTTCAATGACGGCGCTCTCCCTCTATCTCCTGATCCGGACCGATGCATTTGAGCGGACGCTCCCGAGCCTCATCCTCGGCCTTTCGCTCGGAGCCGGGATGCTCACCAAGTGGACGTTCCCGTTTTTTGTTCTGGCTCCGTTTCTCTACGAAACAGCTGCGGCTTTCCGGATTCATGACGACCGGTTTCGCCGCGCGGGAAATTGCGCGCTCAGCCTGCTCGCCGCCCTTGTCATCGCAGCTCCCTGGTATCTCGTTCATTTCATCCAGATCGTCGGCAGCCGCGGGGGCGAGCTTGGACGGGGAGAGGAAACCTTTCTCCTATCGCTCTCGTACTATCTCCGCATCATCCCGGAAGAGGTTTCCTGGTTCATTTTTCCGCTCGTCATCGGCGGATCTATTTTCTGTGTTCTGAGATTCCGAGGGGGTGCGGTTCTTCCCCTCCTCTCGTTCGTCTGCGGCTACGTCTTCCTGACTCTCATCAGCTTCAAAGTGCCGAGATTCTCGCTTCCGCTCCTCGGACCCCTCGCGGTCCTCGGTGCGGCCGGATGCGTCTCGTGGATCGATCAGGAAGAGTTCGCCCCGGTCGTGAAGCGTGCTCTCGCGGCGGCACTTGTCGTCATTCCCATCGCACAGTTCATGCTCGTTTCCTTCGTTCCCCGCGAGACGCCTCTCGGCGAACGGCTGGAGAGACCGCTCCTCTCAGGACCCATCCTCTCCGTTGACGGCCCGTTGTATCAGGATTGGAAACAGGATTCAATCGCAGCCGCCATCGAGAACGACCGGATGGGCCACTCGCGAGCGCGAGCGGTCGTTCGCGTGATACCGGACTACGTCTATTTCAATAACGCCACGATTTCGTATGCCGCGAGGCTCCCGCGCTATCCCATCTCGGTTATGGGAACCACCGGCTTTCCGCTCTTCGCCGATTACGTCCTTCTCAAGACCGGAAACACAGGCGATAATTCTGCAGAGCGCGATCGTCTCAGGGATGAGATACTCTTGGAGGCATCGCCGGCGTCCGGCACCCCCCTCAATCCGGGCTCCGGCATCTACACGGTCATGCAGCGGTGGAAATTGCCAGACACTTCCGACGCCATCCTTGTTCGCGTGGAACCGGCTGGCGTTAGAAACGCTTCCCCTGCGGAGGTGAGAGAAAGGCTGCGACAGCATGCGGATCAGTTCATCCGGCGGTATCTGAAACCACTCGAAGGGTATGAACTGCGGATCGACAGCGCGGACTCGGAGGCTTTGCTGAGGGGTTATGCCGCGGGACTTACTGTTGCCGCCCGGCGCGGCGAGTTTGGCGATTTCACGTTCAATCCGGTAGGGATGTCCGTTGAAAATATCCGGCTGGCGTTGACCGGGCTGCGGTTCGATCCGGCGAGACTGATGCGGAACGACACGCTCGTCCTTCTTTCAATCGGCGGATTGCGTGTGGAGAATTTTTCGGTCTCGGCGGCGGCCCTGCGAAAGTACGTTGATGAGTCTTCCGGGGGGTCGGTCAGGATCGATACGTGTTCGATGAGAGGCGGGGTGCTGAGCGTCCGGCTCTCCTCAAGAAGCTTTGACGCCGGAATCTCGTTCGATCTGGCTCTTCACACAATCTGGAATAACAACATCTGGTTTTCGTTCAGGAAACTTCAGGTCGGCATTCTCCCGGTGCCCTCGCGCTTCGTGAACATCCTGACGTCGCCGTTCAACCCCGTGCTGACGGGGTTGGATGGACTCTCGAGCGTCTCGATCGCCCCCCTTCAACTCGAGCAGGATTGCATTCGGATAGGAGATGCAATGTAGCGGGGAGCCGGAACTCCTCTGTATTCACAACTCTTGAGCGTGTGTTCGAAATGATGTACTGAGGGACAAGTCCGGTTCAATATATTCGACAGGCGACAGTAATCAGGATTGCTGGTTGCAGTTGCCCGTCCTATCGGAGGAGTGTGAGTTTTCTCGTCCCCGAGAAGGCCCCGGCCTGCAGTCGATAGAAATAAACACCGCTGGGCAATGTTGCCGCATTCCATGGACGTGCGTACGTTCCTGCCGGTAATTCTTCGGAGAGAAGCGCCGCTACTTCTCTTCCCAAATCATCGAATATTTTCAGGGATACAAACGATTGAGACGGAAGACTAAAAGAGATAGTCGTTGCTGGATTAAACGGATTCGGATAGTTTTGGCGAAGGCTGATACGAATCGGCAAGTCCGTCGGGGTCCTGACTACCGTAGTTATCAGATCCGACAACGGCCGCTTCCAAACTCCGCCGCCCCATGTCCCGGCAATCAGGTTTGTGCTCAAAACGGAAAGAGCTTCGATATACATATTCGACAGGGAGGTATTGACAGCCGTCCAGCTTGTCCCGTTGTCGGTCGAACGGAAGATTCCACCCCCCCACGTCCCCGCAAATACATTTCCCGACGCGTCTGATGCAAGAGAACGAACATCGGTGTTGTCCAATCCGCTACCGGCTGCCGTCCAGTTTGCACCTTCGTCGGAAGAGACAAATACCCCGCCCTGGCACCCGGCGAAGAGATTCGTTCCGTTAACTCCGAAATCATTCACCTGAACGAAGAGTGTTGAGTCGTAAGGCGCCCTGGCAAGTCCGTTGTTGATCGCAGTCCAGCTCGTGCCGTTGTCAGTCGAAATGAACACTCCGTGGCCGCCAGTTCCGGCAAAGAGATGCCCCGACCCTGGCGAGACGGCAAGAGCGGGGACATACTCGCCCGTCAAGCCGGCTTCAGTCCAGCTCGAGCCGTTGTTCGTCGAAAGAAAGACACCGCCGCCTTTCGTCCCGGCGAAGAGGTTTGTGTCGGAGACAGCAAGAGCATTAACATGGATATTCATCAGGCCCGTGTTGACCGCAGTCCAACTTGTGCCGCTGTTGGTGGACAAAAAGACGCCGCTGTCCCTCGTCCCTGCGAAGAAATCTCCCGACAGGCCGGGAGCAAGAGCAAGGACAAATGGATTCGTCATACCGGTACTCGATGCACTCCAGCTTGTGCCCTCGTTGGTGGACAGAAAGACGCCGCCGTCCCGGGTGCCGGCGAATAGATTTCCCGAGAAACCGGGCGAATGGGCAAGAGCATTGACATAATGGTATGACAGACCGGTACTCGCAGCCGTCCAGCTTGTACCATTATCGGTAGATCGAAATACGCCATTCCCAAGGGTCCCCGTAAAGAGATTCTCTCCGCTGACAACGAAGGTATTGACATACGGATTTGCAAAGCCGGAATTGAGCAGAGCCCAGCTCGTGCCGTTATCGGTGGAGAGGAAAGCGCCTCCGTCAGTCCCCGCAAGGAGATTCGCTCCGGAAAATGCGAGAGCGCGGACATAGTTATTTGTCAAACCCGCATTGATCGGGGACCAGGTTGTGCCGTTGTTGGTGGAACGAAGGATGCCGGAGTCCGCATAGGTCCCGGCAACGATATTCGTGCCGGAGATGGCGAGAGTAACAACATACGTGTTCTTCAAACCGGTTTGAGTCCAGCTTGTTCCATTGTTCGTGGAGATAAAGACTCCTCCGCCAAAAGATCCTGCAAAGAGACTCGCGCCGGACACAGCCAGAGCATAGACCTGGCCAAAAGTCATGGCGGTTGGAGTCCAGCTTGCACCGTCGTTCGTCGAAAGAAAAACACCGCCGCCTTCCGTCCCAGCGAAGAGGTTTGTGTCGGAGACAGCAAGAGCATAAACATGGGTATTCGTCAAGCCCGTGTTGACTGCAGTCCAACTTGTGCCGTTGTTGGTGGACAGAAAGACGCCGCTGTCGCTCGTCCCGGCAAAGAGATTCGCACCGGACGCCGCCAGAGCGTAGACCCGGCCAGACGTCATGGCGGTTTGAGTCCAGCTTGCACCGTCGTTCGTTGAACAATAGACGCCGCCCCCGCCATACGTTCCGGCGAAGAGAATCGTGCCGGAAACTCCAAGGCAGTTAATGGATCCGCCGTATGGTCCATTCGTTTGAACCCATTGTGCTTGCAACGGATTCGTGGGTGTGCAGAGAGTTAACACGAAAATGAGAAATGGGAGATTCCTATTCATGTGCTCGTCCTTTGAAGTCGTCCGTTCATCTGAGCAAAATGAGTTTTTTTGTTTGCGTGTGCAAGCCAACCTGCAACTGATAGAAGTAAACTCCGGATGACAACCGAGCGGGAGTCCATGAGACTTCGTGTGCCCCCGCACTCTGAACGGAGTTGAGAGATTACAAAATTACAACTTACGGCAAGAATAAGAGGTAGGGCTGATGGCTCCCGAAGATCAGATAACAACTCTTTTGAAGCTACTGAATTCGCATCGCATTGTCAAGGAATTATTGCCGATTCTAACGAAGACTAGTCGCCTCTCAGGGTTCAAAGCAGGATTTTCATCCAGGCCGCTGGAAAGCACCAAATAGATCCGTGTCGACCGGCTCTAGCTGCGTCACGCCCGTCCCCGGGCATCCTAAATCCCCCCAAACACACGTTGTCCCAAAATAGACGCGCTACGGGAAGGGTATTGCTCAATACAGCACGATCTCAGGGGCACGCGGGATCAGCCCCCCGGCATGCGCTTTCGCGAAAAGGAGATCGAGAGCCTTTTTGCCCGGTTCTCCCATGTCGATCGTCAGATCGCTGACATACATTTTGACGAATTGCTCTCCAAGCCTCCGGTCGATTCCCCTTCCCCACTGCATAGCGTAGGGGATCGATTCATCCTGATGAGCGTACCCGTAGGCAATGCTCTGCTGGAGCCCCTTCGATAACCGCGCAGCAAGCTCTTCTCCCAGGTCCTTTCGTACCACATCCAAACCAAGAGGAAGCGGCAACCCGCCCGTTTCCCGCTGCCACAATTCGCCGAAATCCAGAATCTTGTTGTACCCGAGGGATTGATACGTGATCTGGCCTTCATGAATGAGAAGCCCGGCATCGATTGTTCCGTTATCGATTTCAGACATGATTCGGTCAAACGGCATGTCAGTATTCGAAATCCCACTTGTGAAAATTTTGAAGAGCAGAGTGGCAGTCGTCAGAGGCCCGGGGGTGCCGACCATTTTCCCCTTCAACTCCCCGATGCTCTTATACTTCCGCGAGATGATCACCGGACCGTATCCCTCGCCCATGCTCGCCCCCGTGCGCATGATCCAGTATCTGTCGGCCACGTGTGGAAACGCATGCGCTGAGATCGCAGTCACCTCAAGTTCAGCCTTCCTTGCACGGTCGTTGAGCGATTGAATGTCCTGGAGGACATGCTCGATCTTGATGCCGTCGAGCTTGACCTTCCCGCTCGAGAGCCCGTAGAACATGAAGGCGTCGTCGGGATCGGGGCTGTGCCCCACGCGAATCGTTCGCTCTGTCATTGTACCGTCCAGGTTTTTCCGATTTGATCCATTGCCAATTCGAGAGGTTCCCCCTCAATCGCCTTTTTCAACCGTTCGATCGGCTCGTTCACCGGCTCGTTGCTCAGCGTGAACGTGCTCCAGTGAACGGGAAGTATCGCCTTCGCTCCCATCTGCTTCGTCATCGCGGCGCTTTGCTCCGGGTTGGCATGGACGAAAATCCATGGATCGTAGGCACCTATCGGCATGATAGCAAGAACCGGATTGATATTCCGGTCGCCGATCTCCTTGAAGTACTCCTGGTAGGCGGTGTCTCCTCCGAATACGATGTGCCGTCCGTTCTTCGTGAGAAGATACCCGTTGAAACTTCGCCCTTCATGGTTTCCCCTCGACCGATCGTGTTCCCATGGCCATCTCCAGCCGAAATGGTTCACGCGTAATCCCTCGATCTCGATGCCGCTGACCGTAGTTTTTTCGCCCCAGTCAAGTTCCCGGACGCTTTTCCATTTCATATCCTCCACGATATCCGATGTGTTCTTCGCCATCACGACCGGAGTGCTCTTTCCGAGCCGTCGCAGGGAAGAAAGATCGAGATGATCGAAATGTGCGTGCGAAAGCAGGATGAGATCGAGCGGCGGCAGCTCTTCGATCCGGAGCGCGGGATCCACGAGCCGCTTCGGTCCGAACGTGCCCAGCCTGATGAAGCTCGGTCCGACCCGTTTCGAGAAAACAGGATCCGTGAGTATCATCGTGCCGTAGAAATTGATCAGCACGGTCGCATGCCCGATCCATGCAGCCGTAATAGCCGAATTGCTCCAGCTTTTCGGATCGGGCTTGAACGACGGGGCCGCCGTTTCAATGTTGCTGAACAAGAACGAGAACGGCGAAAACCTTCGCTTGCGCTCCTGTGCAATGACCTCGCCCGGAGCGAGCAACCCCAGGCCGACTCCCTTCACAAAGCTTCTGCGGTTTATCATGCGCCGGGCCTATGCTCCAACAGCGCTTTCGACGCCGTGTTTTTCCATTTCGATGGCCTGAGCCGGATTCGTGACAATGCTTTTCCCAGCACGCGCGGTTCTGAACTTTTTGACAAGTCGTCGCACAAGTGCAGGAACCGAGACCCGCAGTTCATCGACCTTTGAATAGACGACCGGCACGAGAACCAGCGTCAGGAGGAGCGAGCTGATCAGTCCTCCGATCAGCGCCACCGCGAGGCCCGACTTCCATTCCGATCCCGAGCTGAGGCTGATTGCGATGGGCATCATTCCCACGATCATCGAAGCGGTCGTCATCAGGATCGGCCGCAGGCGCGTCTGGCCTGCTTCAACGAGGGCATCGAACACATTGAGCTGCTGCTCGCGCCGCATTTGATTGGCCCTGTCCACCAGAAGTATGGCGTTCTTTCCCACGAGCCCGATCAGCATGATCATGCCCAGGATCGTGAAGATGCTGAGCGACTTCATCGTCAGTGCAAGCGCGAGGAATGCCCCGATCACCGCGACCGGGATAGAGAAGAGCACCACGAACGGATAGAGATACGAATCATAGAGCGCCACCATGATCATGAACACGAACAGAATCGCGGCGACCATCGCCAGCATGAGGCTGGAGAACGACTCCTCGCGGTTTTGTTCGTCGCCCGAGTACGTGATAGTGGCTCCGGCCGGGAGGGTTGTCTTCGCGAGAGCGGTCCTTATGTCGGCCACGATCGTGCCTGCCGGCCGGCCCGCGGCCTGCGAAAACACGGTCACCGCAGAGTTCCTGTTTTGCCTCTGGAGCTTCGAAGGGCCCGTCGCCATGTCGACGCGCGCAAATTGCTTGAGCTCGACGACCCGGCCGCTGCGGTTCACAAAGGAGAGATTCTCGATATCCTTCTTCGTGGAACGGTCGAACTGGTCGAGCACGACACGGATTGGGTACTCATTCGACCCCTCGCGGTACTTCGAGTCGTCATCGCCGTTGAAGGCGATCCTGAGCGACGCGCCTACGTCCCCGAGAGTGAGCCCGAGCTCGGCAAGCTTCTCACGATCGATCTCGATCCGCGTTTCGGGCTTCCCCTCCTCGGAAGAAAGGCGAACGTCTGCGGTTCCCGGGATCTTCTGCACGATTCCCTCCACGATGCCCGCCGCCTGGCGCGCGTTATCATAGTCGGGCGCGTTGATGACGAGGGCGATGGGCGACTGATTCGCGGTCCCGAAGATCCCGATCGGATTGACCCTCACCTTCACTCCCGGAAGCTGCTGAGCCCATTCCTTGATCTGGTCGCTGACCTCGTCGGTCGAACGGTTGCGCTCCTCTTTCGGCACAAGAGCCACGTTCAATTCCGAGATATAATTGGAGGATTGCCCCACAAATCCCTCGGTGGAAACCCCCACGTTGACGAAGGTTCGTTTCACTTCGGGGATGCCGGATACAAACCGCTCCACTTCCTGCGTGACACGATTCGTGTGATCAAGCGTCGCGCCGCTGGAAAGTTCGAGCGATACCGTGAATTCGCCGCGGTCCACCGGCGTCATGAATTCGTTCCCGATAAAGCCGAGGGGAACCAGCATCAGAGATCCGACAAAGAGTACGACCGTGATGAGAGCAACCTTCCCCCTGTTGCGCAGTCCCCATTTCAGAACACCCAGGTACCATTCGGTGATCCTCGTGTAAATTCCCTCGAACCAGAGCGCAAAGGATCCGAGGATCGTTCCTCTTGTCAGGTGCTCCAGTTTCGCGAAGCGCGAGGCGAGGAGCGGGGTGACGGTGAATGAAACGAACAGACTCATGAGTGTGGAAAAGACCACGACCAGCGCGAACTCGCGCATAATGCTTCCGATCAGGCCCGAAACGAGGGCGAGCGGAACGAACACAACCACGTCGACCAGCGTGATCGAGAGGGCCGCGAAGCCGATCTCGTTCCGCCCTTTGAGCGCCGCGGAGCGCTGGTCTTCGCCTTTCTCGAGATGCCGGTAGATGTTTTCAAGGACGACGATGGAATCGTCGACGAGAATGCCGATGACGAGCGACATCCCGAGGAGCGTCATCAGGTTCAGCGAAAATCCGAAGGCATACATGCCGATAAACGTCGACACAAGCGACGCCGGGATCGCGATCATGACAATCAGGGAGTTCCTGATGCTGTGCAGGAAGGCGAGCATGACCAGGGCGACGAAGACGATCGCGAGCATCAGATCGTGCTTCACCGCATCGGCGGCGTCGATCGTAAACGTCGATCCGTCCTGGGCAATCTCAAACTTCAGGTTCTTGTCCGCAAAGTCCGCTTCGATCTTCTTCAATTCCGACCGTACGATTTTGCTCACCTCGACCGCATTTGCTTCTCCCTGTTTCTGGACGAGGATGCCGAGGGACGTTCTTCCGTTGATCCGGCTGATCGTGGAATACTCCTTGCGCCCATCTTCAACTTCTGCTATGTCGGAGAGATGGATGACGACCCCCTGCGGCGACTGTCCGACAACGAGGCGCCGGATGTCATCGATCGACTTGTACTTGCCCGCAAGCCGTACGATGTACTGCATCTCACCCTGCTCTATCTTCCCCGTCGGAAAATCGAGGTTCGACGTTTTGACAAGCTGGGTCACCTGAAGAAGTGATAAGCCGTAGGAGCGAAGCTTCTGGGGATCGATATTCGCCTTGATCTCCCGTTCGTCTCCCCCCACGAGAGTAATCTGTCCCACTCCTGCGAGCTTCGCGAGCCGGGGCCGTATCCGGTCGTTCACCATCTGAAAGAAATCCCTTGACGGCATGCTGGCAGTGGCGCCAAGGCGGAGCACCGGAAGCTCGTCGAGCGCGAATTTTGTAAGCCTGGGGGATTTCGCTCCCTCCGGAAGAGTCGAGGCGGCTTCGCTGATCTTCCGCTGCGCATCCTGCAGCGACGCGTCGATGTCGGCAGACATCTCCAGTTCGAGCGAGACCGTGGAGACGCCTTCCTGAGACGTACCGTAGACCGTTTTCACCTTGTCTACGCCCGATACCGCATCTTCGATCGGCTTCGTTATCGAGGTCTCGACTTCGTTCGGGGAGGCTCCCGGATACACCGTAATGATCGTGACCCAGGGGGGTGTAATCTTCGGAAGGAGCTCATACTTGAGCTGGCTGTAGCTGAAGATCCCGACGACCGCCAGCGCTGCGAAGATAACTACAATGAGTGTCGGCCGTTTGATGGATAGTTCTGTGAGTGTCATAGTTGATATTCTCCGGTAGGCGCCGGCTTCAGCCGGCGTTCTTATCTAGTTGATGATGGTTATGGACGAGCCGTCTTGGAGATTATTCTGTCCGGAAATCACAATCTTATCTCCCGCCGTGAGCCCTTTCTGGACCGCGATCTGCGTCCCGAACTCAGAGCCGATGACGACATCGGCCAGCCGGGCAAGGTTCCCTTCGATCCTGAACACCTGCGGCTTTTTCGTGCTGCCGATGAGCGCTTCCCTCGGGATGGTGAGCGCATTCGGACTTGCCGATGACGTGAATGAGACCTTGCAGAACATGCCGGAGCGCAGAGGATGCTCACGGCTGTTTGCGAGGATCACCTCGACTGGATACGAGTGTGATTCGTCGCTCTTGTCGCTGATCGTGTGAATCTTCGCGGCGAACATAACGCCGGGATACACATCGGTCGTGACTTCCACGGGGGATCCCGTCTTCAAAGCAAACACATCCTTTTCGGCAACGTTGAGTTTCACCCTCAGGGAAGAGAGATCAACGACATTTGCCACGGGCGTGCCCTTCTGCACGTACGCTCCGACATCCACGGGACGCGCCGTGATCGTCCCGGAAATCGGCGTGGTGATCTTGGTGTCCCGGTATTCCCTGCGGGCCGTCACAAACTGGGCTTCCGCCGACTTGCAGGCAAGACGCGCTGCTTCAACCTGCTGATCGGTGGCTGCGTCCTCCTTGACGAGCGATTCAAAGCGCTCGAGATCTCTCTTTGCCTTCAGGTAGTTGACTTCGGCCGTAGCAAAGTTTGCGTGCTTGAGCTCGTCGTCGACCTGGATGAGGACCGAACCGGCCTCCCTTCGGTCGCCCACATCCGCGAGGACTTTTGTAACGCGCCCCTGCGTCTCTGAGACAACGGCAACGTCGTTGTTCGCCGATACAGTCCCGACCAGCATCCGGTCGTCCCCGGCTTTCCCCGAGGAAACTACGGCTACCGAGACCGGAACGTTGGTAAGAATGTCCGACTTCGACCGCGCTTCCATACGCGACTTATTATAGAGGAGAATGCCCACTACGGCGCCGAGTACGAGCACCGATATCGTGAAAACCTTGATTCTGTTCATAGGAGCCTCTTTATTGGTTTTGTCCGCTTTGTTGACACTACTTTAAAGATCCGGGAATTCTGGAGCCGCGGGCTTCAGCCCGCGTCAATCGGCTTCACACACCGGTAACCCTCGCCAGGCGCGCTCGCGCCAATTCATGGTCCACTCGGGCCTGGATATGATTCCATTTCGCCTGCAGGAGCCCCGCTTCTGCGTCGAGCAAATCGGAGTTCAGCGCTAGCCCTGCCTTAAACTTTGCGTTCGTAATCCGATAGTTTTCTTCCGCCTGCGCGATGCCTTTCTCGGCAACTCCGATTCGCTCTCCCGATTCGTTCACGTTGAGATACGATTGCGTCACTTCAAGGTGAATCGCATCCTTCAGCTGGCCGAGCGCGTCGTTCGCCTCGGCGAGCTGCGCCTGGGCCTGGTTCGTCTGCTGAACCGTCGTGCCCCAATTCCAGATATCGAGCGAGACGGACACGCCCACATCCCATGTGTCTTTGAACTCATCGACCGTCGGGACGATTCGCGTGTTCGGGCGGGCGTAATAGTAATTGCCGGTCAGATAGATCTGCGGGTACCAGCCGGAACGGGCCTGCGTGACCGCCGACTCGCCGGCTTTAACTCTGTATTCCATGCCAAGCACTTCGGGCCTGGCTTCCACCGCCTGCCGGATGAGCGCATCGAGCTGAGCGGATGAATCGGCGCTCGTCTTGACCTCGGACACGGGACGGACGTCGGTCGTCAACGGCAGGCCGATGATATTGCAAAGTCCGATTGTTGCAAGGCGGACGTTGTTCTGCGCGGAGAGCTGAGCGACCTGCTCATTCGAGAGCTGCACCTCGACTCTCAGCACTTCATTCTTGGTCACGATCCCCTGAGCCGCGAGGCTCTTGACATCTGTCAGGTGCGCTTTGACCTGTTCAATGTTCTCGTCGATGACCTTTTTGAATTCGATTGCTTTGTAGAGGCCCCAGTAAGCGTCCTTTATATCATAGACGAGCTGGGCCTTGTCCTTGTTGTAATCCTGCTCCGTCGCCTGGGCATTGTATTCGGCCATGTCCGCGCCCGACTGGAGGCGCATTCCGGTAAAAAGGGGCTGTTGCAGCGACAACCGGACCCCGTAGTTATTAAGCACCGTCTGCGAAAGCGGGAAAGCAACATTCTGCGGCGGGAAGTTCTGACCGAATGCGTCTTTCGGCACCGTCGCGACGAACGATGGAACGTCACTGAGTCGCGTGTAGCTTCCGGCTGCCTTGAGAGTGGGGAGAAGCGAAGCGTGCGCCTCGCCCGATCTTGACGTTGCGCCCTGAACTCTCATCGATGAGGAGTGGAGGCTTTTGCTGTTCTCGAGCCCGATGTTGATGGCCTCTTCAACGGTGAGGGCGCTATGATCCTGCGCCCAAATGGTAACAGGAATCGTTGTTGCGACGAGGGCCACGATGGCAATGGCAAGGATTCTTGAGTTCATGGGAAGTTCCTTTGATAAGGGCTAGTTGGTGCAGCTGATATTATCTATGACGAAATCGAGGGCCGCCTTCGCAATGGCCGGCAGCTGCGATTGATCGATCATGGGGCACCGTTTCCTGAGCATGAGAGAAACGATCCCATGCGCATGCGACCAGAGGGAGAATGTTGCGAGTTCAGGATCGGCAGCGCGCAGGACTCCGGCATCGATCGCCGCCTTGACATCTTTCTTAAAAAATTCATACGAGCGGAGTCCGGCGTCCCATTGCTCTGCGTTATTTTCAAATTTTTTTACGGGGCTTCTCATGATGAACATGAGATTGTAGTATTCGTCCTGCTCCAGCGCGAACTTCACGTACACATGCCCGTGCTTGCGGATTCTCTCGAGGGGATCTTTCGTCTTCGGTATGGCCAGTTGACGCCGGTAGAGCTCGTTGAACCCCTCCTCATGCAGGGCGCAAAGGATCTCATCTTTGTCTTTGAAGTAGAGGTAGATGGTTGCGGGACTGTACTCGATCTTCTCGGCGATCCGCCTGATGGAGACATTTCCGAAACCCTCGGCCAAAAAGAGCTTCATCGCTTCCTTAAGGATTAGCCCCTTCATCTCTTCTTTCTGCCGTAGCTTGCGCGCTGCAATGGTCATGATCGGTCCTGAATGATGATTACTTACTGAACAGTGTTAATTAACTATACGCAGTATAGTGCTATTTTGTTTCAGTGTCAAGGGAAAAATTTGGAAAAAAATTGAGCCGATTTAAAGGCTTGTTTTTACAGGGCTTGTGTGGCGAGGAGGTTCGCGGAAGCGGTAGGCTCCGGCTTTCGCCAGCGTGAGAGGAGATTCTTTCTTACTCCTGCGGAGATGTGTTGTCGGAGTATATCAGATGAGCAACCTTCGGGAGGTTCGGACCCTCGTGGTACGACTGTACCTTCACCTCCGCCTCCCGGTCAGACACCGTAACCCTCTCGTGTTGACGGAGGTGTTCTGCCCACGACTCGACAAAGAACGTCTCCACGAACAGCTCCGGGTCTGAGACATCCCTGAACACCCCCCACTGCACGGCACCATCCCGGCGCCGGATCTTGCCGAGGGCATGAATCGCTTCCGTGAACTTTCCAGCATTATGCGGCTTGACGATGTATTCGACCGTAACCATCACCGGCCCTCGATCCGGATGCGGTTCGATCACACTCACCGGCAAAGTCCAGTGCATCGACGGGGTGAGATCCGTGCCACCCGCCGAGGCGAGCCTGAACCGCCGCGTCGCAGCCAGGCCCACAAGAAGGCCCGCGGCCGCCGAGGAAAGCGCTATCGGGATCCCCGCATAGCCGCTGAGCCCGCCCCAGATTCCTCCCCCGGCCGCGAAACATCCCATGAAGACCAACAGATAGACGGCCATCGAGCGGGCGCGAACCCAGGCGGGAGATCCGGTCAGCGCCGCCGTATTCAGACTCGCCATCATGATCATCCACGCAATCCCTCCGATGAACATCGCCCCGCAGACAGGGAGAAACACCCTCACAAAGGCGAGCACGGTCAACAGACCTGCGAAGCACAACGATGCAACGACGACAAGATTGTCCGTTGAGAGCCTCTGTCTCGCGTATGCGAGGAGAACCGCTCCGGCGACTGCGCCGGCGCCGAAACATCCGATGAGCATGCCGTACTGGAACGCACTCAAGCCCATCTCGTGCCGCGCGATGAATGGAAGGGTAGCCCACATGGAGCTTGCGAAAATCATGAAGGCGGAGGTGCGAATGAGGACGGCTTGCAAAGGCGGAGAGTAACGGACATACCGGAGTCCCGCGCGCATCGCGTTGAATACTCGTTCCGCCGGAAGAATGCTTTCGCGATGCTCCCGGCGCCAACCCACCAATACGATGATGACTCCGATGAAGGACACGGCGTTGAGGAGGAACGCGGCCCACGGCCCCGATGCGGCGATCACGATGCCGCCCAATGCAGGGCCGATCGCGCGCGCCGCATTGAAACCGACGCTCCCGAGGGCGATCGCAGCAGTCAGCTCTTCCCGGTCCACCAGCTCCGGGATCGAGGCCTGCCACGCCGGGCCGTTCATCGCATTGCCGGCGCTGAGAAGAAATGTGAGAAGGAGAAGTACTCCCGGAGTCACGCCACCGGTGAGTGACAGGACTCCCAGGACCGCGGCAGCAACGACCATCCAGGTTTGCGTGAAAATCAAGATTCGGCGCCTGTCGAGAATGTCGGCCAGCGCGCCGGAAGGGAGGGCGAAAAGGAACATCGGAAGTGTCACCGCGGTCTCGAGGAGCCCCACGAGAGCGGGCGAGTTTGTCAGCGTTGTCATCAGCCATCCTTCCCCCACCTCCTGAATCCAGGATCCGATGTTGGAAACGACTGAAGCTATCCAGAGGGCGCGGAAGAGTGGCTGACGGAGAGGAGTGAGCGACGCCTTCCAGGAAGACTGACTTTCTCGCGGGACTTTCATGCTGCAAAATGTACGGAATCCCGCCGATTTATGCCGGTAATCTTCCTTTCAGGTTGGATGCGGTGAAGGGACCTTTTTCGGAGATCAATGAACGGGCATTATCCACCTGACCCCACGTGTTCCAGAGAAGTACTCCGCGGACCCGGCCGCGGTCGAGGTAATAGACGACGCCTTCTTTGTATTGATCTTTCCAATCCTCGACAGTTTCCAGTCGAGAGTCCAAATCGCCCACAGCCTCGTAGCCCAACTCGAAGAGATCGGAGTAGAAGAATGGAAGGTGATCATACGGCTGATGCGCTCCGGCCATATTCTTTCCCGCGGTCGCGCCCATCGTATTTGCGTTATCCTCGTGCTCCACCCGGAGTCTTTTTCCGAGGGCCGGATTATAGAAGTTGGCGGCGTCACCTGCGGCATAGATGTTCGCGCCCGACGTCGTTGTAAATTCATCCACAACGATCCCATTGTCGATTCTCAAACCCGCTGCCTTTGCGAGCCCGACGTTCGGTTCGATGCCGATTCCCGCCACCACTCCTTCCGTCTTCAGGGCTTTTCCGCTCCGGGTGGTTACCCTGTACAAGCTGCCGGTTTCTTCGATTCCAACCACAGATTCGTTTGCGAGGATCGTTACGCCCTTCGACGAGTAAAAGGTATTGAGGAATTGTGAAAGTCCCGGGGGGTAGATTCTCGACCCAATGCTCCTATCGGGAAAGATCATTGTCGCTGAAACACCGTTCATCGCAAGAGCGGCGGCGATCTCGGAGCCGATGAAGCCTCCGCCGATGACAACGATATTCTTCACCCGCCCGGCAATTTCCCTCAACTTCCGGTAATCGGCGAGCGTCCGGTAGTAGACAACTCCGTCAACATTCCACGACAGCCGGCGCACGGTGCCTCCGGTGGCCAGCAGGAGCTTATCGTAGGAATACTTCGTGTTGGAATCATCGATGACCAGTTTCTTTGATGGTTCGATGCTCGTCGCGGTCATGCCGAGATGCATATGGAGATTGCCGGTGGGGGTTTTGCGCCAGACCTGATCAACCGGGTTCCCTTTCCACAACGCTTTTGTGAGAGGGGGCCGGTCGTACGGAGGATCGGGCTCGCTGCCGATGATTCCAATCGTACCGGCGGAGTCCAGTTCGCGAATTCCCTTCACCGCGGCATCCGCGGTCATCCCCCCGCCGACGATGAGATACTTGTAGTCGGGCATCGAAATCTAAACACAGAAGGGGCGATGGAAGTTCGGGAGTGTCGCTAAGAACTCCCCATCCATAGCCCCTTTCTTGCTTTCGCGGGATTCTGATGCGCGCGGGCTTCAGCCCGCGCTGGACATTTGCACAACTCCCACCCTAAAGGGTGCGCCTACCGTGCCGCCATTAAGACGACGGAAGCTCCCTCGGGACGACCTTGAGAAGGATCTTCTTCTCCAGCCTCAGCACCGTCAACCGTGCCTCCCTTCCAATCGCATCGGCCGTGAGGCTTCGATGCATATCGTCGATGCTCTCTACCCGCTTCGAATCGATTTCCACGATGACATCTCCCACCAGAAGCCCCGCCGAGTCCGCCGGCCCGGACGGATCGACATGCGCCACCATCACGCCGCGCGATCCAGTCAGCGCGTGCGCATGAAGCGCACCGCGGGCGATGTCGAGCACCTGACCCGCGATGCCGAGGTACGCCCGCGAGACCTTGCCGTCGCGCATGAGGAGCCCCGCAATGAGCCTCGCCGTGTTCACCGGAATCGAGAAGCAGATTCCTTGCCCCCACGGAATGGCGGCGGTGTTGATGCCTACGACTTCGCCACGTGAATTGACGAGCGGTCCTCCGGAATTCCCCGGATTGAGGGCGGCATCGGTCTGGATGACATTATCGATCAATCGTCCGCCCCCGGCCCTCAGCGACCGTCCCAGCGCGCTGATGACTCCCGTCGTCACGGTACACTGGAATCCGAATGGATTCCCGATCGCGATCACCAGCTCGCCGATGCGGATTCCCTGTGAATCGCCGAGGACTGCCGTCGGGAGATCCTGACCCTGAATCCGGATCACCGCGATGTCGGTGTGAGGATCGTCGCCGATCAGCTCAGCGCGGAATTCCCTCCCGTCGGCCAGCGTCACATTGATCAGCGCCGCATTGTGGATGACGTGACTGTTCGTGAGAATGAATCCGTCGGGCGTAAAGATCAGCCCCGATCCGCCCCCCGTCATCCTGCGGGATGATTCGGGCGCCTGCTGCCCCTGATGGCGACGCCGCCTGCGGCCGTGGTGTGAGACGTCGACCTTCACGACGGTCGGCGAAAGACGATCCACGACTTTAGTGACCGCGGCTGAATACGCATCGAGAAGCGCAAGATCTCCGTTTGGACGCGGGGCCTGCTGACTGCTTTGCGGATCCTGACCCGCGCTCAGAAACTGAATGAGATTTGACATTCGTATTTCCTTTCCACGTTTGGTTGTGAAACAGTTTGCTACAATTTCGTTTGCTGCGGATCGGGAGGTTTCTCGTCGCGGAACGGCCCGCATCTGCGCCGGTATTCCTCGCGGAATTTCTCCCGTTCTTCCGGACTCATCGAAGCGAGCTTCTCCTCAAACCGGTGCTTCCATCGATTGTGGCGCCACCCGTTTCCATACCGGGCAAACCCCCATGCCCTCAGCAGAATGTGGGATAAGAGGAGGAGTCCCACCGCCTGCCAGTACCCGAGGTCCGGACCGTGAAAAATGTCCGGTATGAGCGCATTCCACAGGGCCATCACGATGAACCCGAGCACAAACGTACCCACGATCATCGCGAGGATGAACCTGCCGATTCTAAAAAGCCACCACCCTTTCATGGTATTCCTTTCTACGATTGTTCAATTTCATTATAAAGCTCCTGGAGCCGTTCCCTGAGGAACAGCACCGCGTATCGTTTGCGCGAGAGAAGCGTATTGATCGGCTCGCCGGTCAGTTCCGCAATTTCCTTGAAACTTCTCCCCTCCAGCTCATGCATCACAAAAACCTGCCGCTGATTCTCGGGTAAATCGTCGAGGGCATCCGCAAGTTCGGTCCACACGACCGATCGCGCATATGCCTGGTCCGGAGTTTCCGAAGGATCGAAGAGGATGTCTTCAAGATTCAGGGGAATGCCGGTTTCGCCGCTCGCATCGAGATTCACAACGCTCTGTGTCATGGACACTGCCGGGCGGCGCTTCCTGTACAAGTCGATAATCTTGTTTCTGGCGACGGTGAAGAGCCATGAGGTCAGTTTTTCAATCGGTTGCGTAACGCTGTAACTTGTGACCAGCTGGTAGAAAACATCCTGCAAAATGTCTTCCGCGTCCTCCCGGGATCTGACCCGTCGGAGGATGAAATTGAACAGCCGTCCACGCTCTCTACGTACCGCTTGTTCGACCGCACCGTTGCGATTCGCTTCTTCCTCTCGAGATGCCAACGACGGATTTCTTTCTTTATATAGTGAGACGGTTAAGGAAAGGGAATATTGTGCATGCCCGCTGAAATGCGGTAAAATCGCCGGCTGATGCCTCCTCTTGCGACTTCGCGCCGCTTTCAGTATCATATGCGAAATTCTGAATCACTTACCGGAGGATATCATGAAAAAAATCCTGATCGCGGCGCTTGCGGGTGGGCTCGCCCTATTCATCTGGAGCGCGCTCTCCTGGACGACCCTGCCCCTTCATAAATCCAGCATTCACACCATCCCGAACGAGGACTTCGTGGCTACTGTCCTGAAGACAGGCATTCCATCGAAAGGGGTCTATCTGTTCCCCGCATCGCCGGGAATGACAGGCGACCTGCCGGCAGATCAGGCGAAGGCGCCGGCGGAAACGTTCATGAAAAAAATGCAGACCGGCCCGAATTTCTGGCTCATCTATGATCCATCGGGATATGATCCGGCGATGGCGGGGCAATACATCTGGGGGTTCATTCTCGACCTCATCGCCGCCATCCTTGCCGCATGGCTCCTTTCCCGCAGCACAGCGCGGGGGGCGTCGTATGTATCCCGGGTCGTGTTCTGCGGAACTCTCGGCATCTTCGCTTCATTCGTATCCTTCCTGCCAGCATGGAACTGGATGGGGTACCCCATGGACTATACGACTGCGATGGTCGCCGATGCCGTCATCGGATGGCTGATCGCCGGCCTTGTCATTGCGGCCATCGTGAAAGCGCCTGCGGCCCAGCCTGCGTAGGAAGTTCCGAATTACTCCTGCGTTTCGTATATTAAGGGTAGAAGGAGTAATGCATGCACGACATACTGGCAAATCAGATCAAAGATCAGGTTACCCGCCTCGGAGTGACGGATCTCCAGACACCCGAGGAGGTTGACGAACTTTTGTCAAAGAAGGGGACGGTCCTGGTCTTCGTGAATTCAGTCTGCGGTTGCGCGGGGGGAATTGCCCGGCCGGCCCTCTCCATGGCGATGAAGCATCAGACCAAACCGGATTCCATCGCCACAGTATTCGCCAGCGGCGATCGTGAGGCAACACAACAGGCCCGCTCCTACTTTACCGGGATGCCTCCGTCGTCTCCGTCGTTCGCCCTTTTGCGCGACGGCAAGCTCGTGAGGATGATTCACCGATCGGATATTGAGATCCGCGATCCGCATGAGGTCGCGAAACTCCTGACGGACTCATTCGATTCATTCTGCGGGGCAGTTACTCAGCAGTAACCCCCTAATGCGCCCCGGCCCCCGCGGAGGCCCCCGGGCGCACACGCCTGGTGAGCAGGACGGCGGGGACCATCACCGCCATGATGCACGCCAGCACAAGGAAGGCGTCGAGATAGGCCAGCGTTGCTGCCTGCTGGAGTACCTGCCGATAGATTACCCCCACGGCTGTTCGGGTCGCCTGCGTCATCTCCATTCCCGCCTGCTGCAATGAGTGAGCGATCCCTTCGAGGCGCGTCGTAAGAAGCGGGTTAGCCGCGACAAGGTGCGCGGTCAGCCGCTCCTGGTGCATTTGCGCGCGCTGCGCTATCAGGGTGGTGACCATCGCGATGCCCACATCGCCCCCTACATTCCTCATGAGGTTAACAATCCCCGACACCTGGTTGCTCTTGGCGGGGGAAATCCCTGCGTACGCCACTTGATTGATGGAAACGAAGAGGAACGCGGCTCCGATCATCTGTTCGATCCGCATCCAGACCGCGGTGCCGAAATCAATCCCCGGATAGAGGGTCCTGGCGATATTATAGAGACCGAGCGAGATGGCCGCGAAGCCGAACGCGATCAGGATCCGGACATCAACTCTCGTTGCCAGGAATCCCGCGAGCGGAAAGAGAAAGATCATCACCAGGGCCCCGGGAGAAAGAGCCAAACCGGCGCGCAGTGAGGACCAACCCATCACGACCTGAGTGTATTGGGGGAGGAGTACCGTAGGGGCATAGAGCGCTATCCCTAGCGCGAGCATCATGAGCGAGGCGGTAGAAAAACTCTTGTCGCGGAACATGCGGACCTCGACAACCGGATGCTCCTGCTTCCACTCCCAAATCACGAATGAGATCAGCACGACGGCCGCGACGATCGCCGAGATCGTGATCGCGCTTGACGCGAACCAATCGTCTTCCTGCCCCTTGTCCAGAACGTACTCCAGCGCGCCCAGGCCGACGGCGATAAGCGAGAGTCCGATCGTATCGATGCGACCGACGCGTTTTTTTGCCTCGACAAGGTGCGGCGGATCTACGAGAAGCCGCGAGGAGAGCAGAAGACTCAATACGCCAAACGGGATGTTAATGAAAAAGATCCACCGCCACGAGTAGTGATCCGTAATGAAGCCTCCAAGCGTCGGGCCGATCGCCGGCGCGATGACCACTGCCATTCCATACACCGCGATGCCCATCGCCCGCTTGGGCGCCGGAAACGTATCGGCGAGGATAGCTTGCTCGCTCGGGCCGAGCCCTCCGCCGCCCAGTCCCTGTATGATGCGGAAGAGGATCAGGAACTCGAGGTTTGGGGCGATGCCGCAGAGGAATGAGCTGAGGACGAAGATGACTACAGAACCCATGTAGTAGCGCTTCCTGCCGATCCTGGTCGAGAGCCAGCCGCTTATCGGAAGCACGATCGCGTTTGCCATCAGATACGACGTAATGACCCATGTGCTCTGGTCCTGGCTCGCGGAGAGGCTTCCGGCGATATGGGGTAGCGAGACGTTCGCGATCGCCGTGTCGAGGATCTCCATGAACGTCGCCATGCTGACGACGAACGCGATCAGCCATGGATTATGACCCCCCGTCCACCCCTGTTCCCGGGTGATCCGGAGGGATTCTTCGGAATTCATCGCACTCTGACTTTGGGCTCGACAGACATGCCCGGACGGAGGCGTTCCATGTCGGGCTGTCCGGGATCAATCGTGATTCGCACGGGCAGACGCTGCACAACCTTCACGTAGTTTCCGCTGGCGTTTTCAGGCGGAAGGAGGCTGTACTGGGATCCCGTCGCACCCCCGAAACTCTCCACTTTGCCGTTGTAGTCTCGGGAAATGGCATCGACATGGATCACCGCCGGTTGTCCGGCGTGCATTTGCTCGACCTGTGTCTCGCGGTAATTCGCCGTCACCCACATGTCCTCTGCGTTTGTGATGTAGAGAAGCAGCTGTCCCACGGCAACACGGTCTCCCACATTGATTGTCTTCTTCCCTACGATCCCGCCCACCGGCGCAACGACGCTCGCGTATCCAAGGTTCAATTCCGCCTGTTTGAGACGCGCACGGGCTACCTGCAGGCTCGCCTGCTGAGTAGCGACTCGCTTTTTCGCCGACTCGACCTGAGCATTGGCAGCTCTTGCGGTGCTTGCTACCTTGTCATACTCCGATCTGGCAATCACCTCCTGCGCGATGAGAGGTTGATCCCGTTCGAGCTCCCGTCGGGCAAACCCGCTCTGCGCATCGGCCTGATCGAGGTCGTGCCGCGCCGTCCCGATCTGCGCTTCGGAAAGTGTCAACTCTGCCCGGGCTTCTGCGAGCGCGACGACGAGATCGCTGGTGTCAAGCTGGATCAGCAGATCGCCTTCTCTGACCACCTGATTATCGACCACGTGAACGGAAGTGACGGTGCCCGGGACGCGCGCGCTGACGTGGCTGATATTCGCATCGATCTGAGCGTCGTCTGTGTCCTCGAACTGGCGCCAGTAGAGCCAGTACACGAGGCCGCCAACGATCACGAGGCAAATGCCGGCCACCACACCGATTGTTCTCCATGGCGATTCCTTCTTCCGTTCCGGAGATGCCGCCGCGGAATTCCCCCCGTCGACGGGCGCGTGCTGTTGTGTCAATCTCTGAGATATGCTCTTGTCAGTGTCCATCGGAATCTCCTGCGAATTTTGGTCTGTCTTTCTTCACTCTCTCAACAAATTCTTTCGTGACCGGGGTGTTCGGATCATATTTTGCACTCCACACTACCATCTCGAGAAGTACTGGTGCGAGGTCGAGGCCTTTGCTCGTGAGCCGGTACGTATCCTTGCGCCGGTCGGTGGCGTGTGGTTTCTTCTCGATGATTCCTTTTCGCTCGAGCCGGGCAAGCCGGTCGGCGAGAATGTTCGTTGAAATTTTCTCCTCGGAGAGAAGGAACTCCCCGTACGTGCTCTTCTGCCTGTTAATCATGTCTCGCACAATTAAAAGCGACCACATATCGCCGAAGGTTTCCAGGGCAAAGTTGATCGGGCAATTGGACCGTTTGGATCGCTTCTTATTCATGGACGATAGGCTGAGATTGTCATTGTGCGTATGGTGGAAGGTACTAAAGTCACTTGTATAATGCAAGTGAAATCTTTTTAATCTGAATCCGACCCGATTACACTCCATGGGCTCGTTAGACTACCGGGGTGAAAACCTGCCTTTCCTGCGTGAGAAGAGGAACATCTGCGCGTTTTCGTATTAAAAGGCGGTCCTGAAAGATTCGCATCGCCACCCTTGACATTTGCTTTCAATTCCCATAATTTGATAACCAAGGGGTGAAAAATCTTTTCCGCGCCGTCACTCTTCGGGACGACGGCCGTCGCTTCTCCAACCTTTACCGGGGGGAAACGTGAGGTTGTTACATAGTGTACAAGCGGCACTTCTCCTTCTAGCTTCCTCCGCTCTAGCGCAAACTCCATCCAGCGTCACGTCAGGCATTCCGCCGGGGCAACAAGCGATTATTGCGCCTCAGCTGCCGGATGCCTCGGGCGCCGGCACCCTTTTCGTGACGGGAAAATCCACACCAAACAATGTGACGGCGACCTATGCCCCCGGTACCACAGTCGTCACACTCTCGAAGGGCGACAGCGTCCTCCAAAGATTCGGGATTTCCCCCGACGACGAAGTCAAAGTGATCGTCGAGTTCAAGAACCTCCCGCTGAGCCTGGTCCACAGCGTCAGAGAAAAGCACCCCTCCGACCGAATACAGTCCGCGCTCACGGCAGTGCGGCTCGATCACGATCAGTTCAAGGCCGACCTTCCCAGGATCGACCTTAATCCGCCCCCAAGGTCTCGGAGTACATTCACCGGACAGGTTTCGTCGATCCGGTACGAATACTCGACCGCCATTAACGGGGTTGCTCTTACCACTCACCGATGGGTTCTCGACGAAATCCGCAAGCTTCCTTATGTAAGCGCCATCAGCGAGGATTTCCTCGTCCATGCGCTCGATGATTCGAGCAATACGCTGATCGGCGCTCCTACATACTGGAGCACGTACGGTCTACACGGAGACAGCACGGAAATCGGGATCCTCGATACGGGGATCGATTACCTACACGAAGCGCTTGGGGGTGCCCCGTTCCCGAACACTAAAGTGATCGGCGGATACGATATCATCAACAACGACAACGACCCGATGGACGATAACGGCCACGGGACTCACGTCGCTGGAATCGCCGCGGGCAACGGACCGGGGCCTACTAACCTGCGCGGGGTGGCCTTTGGGGCGCGTCTGTGGGCCTTCAAAGTCCTCGATCAGAACGGGCAGGGGTTTTCTTCCCAGATAATCGCCGGCATCAACCTCGCCCTCGATCCCGACAGCAATCCGGCAACTCCTACACCCATCTCGGTGCTCAATCTCAGTATCGGCGGCTCCGGCAATCCTAATGACCCCGGATCCCGCGCCATCGATAACGCCGTCACGAGCGGTCTGGTGTGCGCCGTTGCCGCGGGAAATAGCGGGCCCGGCAATTATACCATCAACTCGCCCGGATGCGCCCGCAAAGCCCTTACTGTTGGCGCCTGCAGCGACCTCGATGTGATAGCCTCCTTTAGCTCCCGCGGGCCGGCAGGAACGACGTTTGCAATCAAGCCCGACGTGATTGCCCCGGGCGTAAATGTCTATTCCGCCAAGGTTGGCGGCGGATACTTCTACCTGAGCGGGACCTCGATGGCGACCCCTCATGTGGCGGGCGCAGCTGCGCTCCTTCGCGAGCTCCATCCCTCATGGAGTCCGGATGAAATCAAAGCCAATCTCATGGAGAGTGCTCACGATCTGGGGCTGAATTACTGGAATCAGGGTCACGGACGCATCAACGTCTTCGATGCGGCGAAGGAAAGCGTCGTCGTAGTCCCCGGATCCATCAGCAACGGTCTTGACGTCACCTCCCAGTCAACGTGGACGGTGAAGGATACGTTGACGGTATATAATTTCAAGAACATCCTCGAGAGCTTTAACATCTCGATGAAGAATTCGCCTCCGAGCGGGATTACATTCGCCTTTGACCTGCCGACGCTGGTCGTAAACGCGAATGATTCTGCGAAGGTTGTGTTGACTGCATCCGTTGACAACACGGTCTACCCATTCCCTGTGGGATATCCTCCCTCATATTTCAACACTCTCGTCGCAAAGTCGTCGATCACATCCGACAGCATAACGGTTCCCTTCGCGTTCATCAAGAGCCCGCTCCTGAATCTTTCGTTCGATACCGCACCAACGCTCGTCGACATTCATAACAATAGCGACACTCTCTTTTTTAATGCTGCGTTCACCAACCTCATTGGCCTCGGCTTGAGCGTCCTGGTGCCGGTCGATACATACGACGTCGAAACTTTTTTCTACTCGGATTCTCAGATGGTCGTGAAGGAGGGAGTCAGCGTCAACGGGAATACGACGGTTACTATTCACTCAACGGATGCGGCGAACCTGATTACATTCCATTTGATCAATATCAATTCTCAGGAGATCACCACTGGCAGACTGGAGCTCGAATCGGTCGTGAGCACCAGATCCAAATTCGGCATCTCCTTCTTCGGCCAGAACGCGCATAAGAAGAGGTACATCTCGAACATCAGTTCCAACTATATCTACGAGATCTCAACCATCCCCGACTTCTTCCTGGCAGGAAGCGCCGAGTATCTATTCCCCTTCGTGGTCAGCACAGGGATTTCCGGCCCTATCACGCTGCAGAACGACCCCACGAAGTTTAAAACCATGAATTACCGCTGCGCTGTCCCGCCCGGTACGACCCGGCTGAATCTCACGACGATATTCTCCTCGGCAACCACCGGGCTCGGTACGACTTCTCTCGGTATCATCTATCCGCCATATCAATTTAAAGGGTATTATGCCCCTCAGCCTATCGAGGAGAATTTCCCCTATCTGACACACTGGCTTGCGGCAGATCCCCAGAGCATACTGGCAAGCATGGTTCACAGAACCTCATACACCGCTGTTTCCCAGCCGGACACGATGAGGTTTTCGGTCGGACCCACCGGTTTCTATTTCGGATCCTCGCAGTTTGTCTCCACCAGGCCCTCGTACACCAGTCCCCTGGGACTTATCCCCCCGATGTGGGCGGGAAGGGTGATCGCCTATGGCACCGCAATTGACGTGCAGGTGGCAACCGACGCCTACATGCTCACCGGGCTCGGCGACCGTGTTGTCGGGCCGATAACCTACAAGACCTGGCTGAGTGGCACTCCTGTCGATTCAGGACTCTTTCAGAATCTTCCGAGATATCATCTCGATACATTGCTGACTGTCGTTACCGGAGGAAATTTCAAATTTCAAACTGTCTTCGGCAATTACAGGGTCGGACCCCGGAACGGGACGGCTACCACCACACTCACCGGAAGTTCCCTCAACTCCCTTAATGTCTGCCCGAGATTCAGGAGTCTCCTCTTCCTCCATGATGGCAATTTGCCCGACTCGCTCCCCGTCAATCAGCTCCGGATTATCCCGACGGCCCCTGAGGTTGTCGACTCGGTAAGCGCGTGGTATCGAAAGTCGACCTCGTCGACGTGGCTTCCTCTTACCCTGAGCCAGAGCGATTCAATTTACACCACCCCATTGCCGGACACTCTCGGGGTCGGTTATTACAGCACGCGGATACGGATCACCGATCTCGCATCGCAAACCATCGACTACGTGCTCGATCCCGGTTTCACCAGCCCCGGCACAATCCTCAACACCAATCCGCTGGTGTTCGATACCATACATGTGGGATGCAGGCAGACAAAAACCATCAGCGTTCAGAACCTTCGCCTCACGACCAATGCGGTGATCACGTCGATCGTTTCCGACGATACGACGTTCGTCCTCTCGTACGGCAACGCCACCATTGCGGGTTCTGAAAGTCTCTCCGTTCCCGTCACCTTCACCCCCGTCACGGCGGGACTGCATGAGGCCCACATAATTTTCAACATCGTCGGCTTCGCCGGTCCTGAGACTGTCGCGGTTTCCGGAGTGGCTGGAAGCCCCGGAGGGGAGATTGAGATCTCGGAGAACCTCGGCACGCACTGGCAGCTTATCTCCGTCCCGGTGGATGCAATCTGCCCATATCTGTTGCCTCCGCTGTACGCCTACCGCGGATCGTATCTTATTCGCGATACGCTGAAATCAGGCGAAGGTTATTGGAAGAATGTCGTCGATCCGGTATTCACGTTTGTAGGGTTCCCTCGCACGATTGACACGATCCCCATGCTCCAGGGATGGAATCTCATCGGTTCGCTATCGACCCCGACGCCCGTCACGGTCCTCAACACCATTCCTGCCGGCCAGATTTCTTCGAGGGTCTTTGGCTATACTCAGGCGGGCTACTTTAAACCCGACAGCATCTCACCTACTCATGCATATTGGGTAAAGGTGAAAATCGCCTGTCAGCTGATTCTGCAAACGGGTGCCGCCTTCCCCGGAAAACCCGCAGCCTTGCCGATAGACCCCTACACCGCGGCCTCGCGCCTGACCGTCACGGACGCCCTGAGTAGAACCCGGGTTCTTTACTTCGGACCAAGATCCGATCTGCCGGGGAATGAAGGATTCTTTGAGTTGCCGCCGCCCCCGCCTGAGGGCTCCTTTGACGTGCGGTTCGGCTCAAACAAAGAATGTGAGATCGTCCTAGATCACAAGGCCCAAAATTTCCCGATCCGCATAAGCTCGGCCGAGTATCCGGTCACGATCAGCTGGGATGTGAAATCGAGCACTCTCCTTGGCGTGCTGAGGGTAGGGACCGGAAGTATAGAGCTGAGCAAGAGCGGTTCCCTCACGATCCCGGCTGCAGCCGACACGGTAGCGCTGCGAATTACAGGTTCGGCTGCGCTTCCGAGAACATTCGCGCTCGATCAGAACTATCCCAATCCGTTCAATCCTCAGACGGTCATCCAGTACCAACTCCCCGTCGACAGCCGGGTTGAATTGAAGATCTATAACACCCTTGGCGAGCAGGTCGCAACCCTCATCGACGGCGAGCAGCCCGCCGGATACAAGTCGGTTACGTGGAACGGCGCCAATTTCGCGAGCGGCGTCTACTTCTGCCGTCTACACGCGGTAGGGGTAGCGGACGCGAAGAACAACTTTACACAGACGCGAAAGCTCGTACTTATCAGATAGTTTGGAAAATTCCTCGTAATTCCGTAAATTACACCCGTTCAAGTTTGAACGCCTCGGTCAGAATCAACGGCTTGAGGCGTTTTTGTTCTATCTTAGGCCATGAATAACCGACCCGACATACGAAATATCGCCATCATCGCGCACGTCGATCACGGCAAGACCACGCTCGTAGATCACATGCTTCGCCAGACAGGCACATTCCGGGAGAACCAGGAAGTTGTCAAACGCGTGATGGATTCTAACGAACTGGAGCGCGAACGCGGCATTACCATCCTTGCGAAGAACACCGCCGTCATCTACAAACGACCCAAAGGTGACGGAGGCCCTAAAGAAATCAAGATCAACATCGTTGACACGCCGGGTCACTCGGATTTTGCCGGAGAAGTCGAACGGACCCTCAAGATGGTCAACGGGGTTCTCCTTCTCGTTGACGCGGCAGAAGGACCGCTCCCGGGTACAAAGTTTGTTCTGAAAAAATCGCTCGAGCTGAACCTCCAGCCGATCGTCGTGATCAACAAGATCGACCGCAAGGACGCACGCCCTCACGCGGTCCTCGATGAGGTCTTCGAGCTTTTCCTCTCACTCGGAGCCGACAACAAACAACTTGACTTCCCGACTGTCTACGCGATTGCCAAACAGGGGATCGCAAAGTGTGAGCTCGAAGACGAAGGGGTGAATCTCGAACCGCTCTTTGAGACAATCATAAACAAGATTCCCCCGCCTCCGGGCGATACCGACTCACCGTTCAAGATGCTCGTAACCACTATTGACTATAACGACTATCTCGGAAGGCTGGGAATCGGGCGCATAGAGCAAGGAACTATCCGCCTCGGCTCTCCGATGAAGATCATCCACCGTGATGCGCAGGTGGAAGACGCAAAAGTTACGAAGATCTACACCTTCGCAGGATTGAAGCGAATCGAGGTCGAAGAGGCTTCCGCAGGCGACATCATCGCAATCTCCGGAATGGAAGATGTTGAGATCGGAGAAACACTCGCTGATTCCGCAGATCCCAGCCCGCTGCCTTTCGTTACGATTGAAGAGCCGACTCTCTCGATGAATTTCATTGTCAATAATTCTCCTTTCGCCGGGCAGGAGGGGAAGTATGTAACAACGCGAGCTCTCGGAGACCGTCTCGCGAAAGAGCTCCGCTCGAACGTCAGCCTCCGCGTCGAGCTCACCGACACGCCCGACACCTTCAAGGTGAGCGGCCGGGGAGAGCTGCATCTGGGGATTCTGATCGAGACCATGCGACGGGAAGGGTATGAGTTTCAGGTCTCTGCGCCGCAGGTGATTTATAAGCGGATCAACGATGTGCTGTGCGAACCGATGGAGCACGTCATCGTCGACGTGCCTGATGAGTTTGTCGGAATCATCATCGAGAACCTGGGGTCGCGCAAAGGCGTCATGCGGGCCATGATCCAGTCATCGGGTAACACTCGTCTGGAATTCCTCGTGCCTGCGCGGGGGTTGCTTGGGTTCCGTTCAGAATTCATGACCGACACAAAGGGGACGGGCATTCTCCACCACAATTTCCACGGTTACGAGCCCTACAAAGGCGATCTGGCCACGCGCCACAAAGGAGGCGTCATACAGTTGGAGGACGGTGTAGCAACCGCGTACGCGATGTTCAAATTGCAGGACCGGATCACATTCTTCATCGAGCCCGGCACCCGGGTCTATCAGGGGATGGTGGTCGGCGAGAACGCGAGGGACGAGGACATTATCGTCAACGTCTGCAAGACAAAACAGCTCACCAACATGCGCGCGAGCGGCGCCGACGAGGCCATTCGGCTCGAACCGCCTAACATCCACACGCTCGAGCAGGCGATTGAGTGGATCAACGACGATGAGTATATTGAGGTGACGCCCGCTTCCCTCCGGCTTCGGAAGCGGTACCTCGACCACAACGAGCGCGTGAGAATGTCCAAGAAGAAAGCCGAGTCAATCGCGGCGGAGCTCGAGTAGTAGTGCGCTTTTCCCGCCGCACCGGGTGGCCGCGGCGGCCCAACAAGCTGGCCGCCCTCCTTGAAGAGCGACGCAAGAGCGGCAAACCGGTTTACGATCTCACAGTTTCAAACCCAACCGAGGTCGGGATAGGTTATCCGGAAATCGACCTTGCCGCTTCCCTTTCCGATCCAAGAGTCCTTCGCTACGAGCCCGACCCGCGCGGCCTCCTGAGCGCCCGCGAAACAATCTCCGAGTACTACGATTCTACCTGGAATATCACCGCGGATCCATCATCGATCTTCCTCACCTCAAGCACAAGCGAGGCGTATTCGATACTTTTCAAGCTCCTCTGTGATCCGGGAGAGGAGATTCTCATTCCCCGGCCTACCTACCCTCTTTTTGACTCCCTGGCACGTCTTAGCGATGTGACGCTTGGCGGATATCGTCTCGAGTACGATGATGTGTGGCGAGTCGATCTTGACTCTGTGGAGGCCGCGATCGGGAAATCGACACGGGCTGTTGTCATCGTCAATCCCCACAACCCCACCGGCATGTTCCTGAAACAGGATGAGTACCGCGCGATCAAAGAGATGTGCGCGCAGCATTCGATCCCGATTATCACGGATGAAGTTTTTTTGGAGTTTCCGCTTCACGGCGGGAACTCCCGGATTTCAACGGCGGGTGAACAGGATATCCTGTCGTTCACTCTAAACGGAATTTCGAAGATGGCCGGACTCCCCCAGCTTAAATTGGGATGGATCGTCGTGGGAGGTCCGCCGGCCGATCGTACAGAAGCCGCGGGCCGGCTTGAGATCGTTTCCGATACATTTCTCTCCGTGAACACTCCCGTTCAGATCGCGCTTCCGGAGATCATGGAGGCGGGCGACAATATCCGTGAGAACCTGCTCGCCCGGCTCAGGTCCAACTATGGCGCCATGCTCGCCGAGGTTCCATCAGGATCCGCTTGTTCTGTTCTCCAGTGTGAGGGAGGATGGTATGGGATTATCCGGGTGCCGAACGTGAAATCGGACGAGGAGTGGGCGGTGCTGCTCCTCGAGGAGACTGGTTTCTACCTGTTCCCTGGTTATTTCTTCGATTTCGAGACGGAGGGCTATCTGGTGGTGAGTCTACTCGTGAAGGAGGAGGTTTTTCGCAAGGGCATAACGGCACTTGTTGATTGCGTCGAATCGATGGACCCCGACACTGCATGAAGCTTTGATCTTACTTGCTCATCCGAACGCAGCTCAATACGGGCAATCTTGGTTAGAATCAATCCCCGCCATAGAACGGGGGATGAGTGGTACTCAGATGGCCAGAGGGATCCTTGACCCCAGAGTGGTCATCAGCTCTTGAGACTGTCGTCGGGTGGGTTGGGGCATGCCGTCGTATTGTCTCCCATCCAAAATGCGTCCTGTGGCTTTCTTTCTGACTCCGCCCCACTGCTTAAAGAAGAATGCCACTTCCTCCCTTTCACAGGAGGCTTTGATCTCCCTCACCCATTCCGATTTCATCTCGCGAGCACCGGGTCCTGATTCCCCCCCTACTATTACCCAATCGATGCCGGCCAGCGGCACATTCGGCAAAGGAGCGAGAAGTGGCTCCAATGAGAGGAACCTCACAGCGGCCGGAACGAGGAGGAGGTCACGAATCCGGGAGAAATACTTTGGCGTTTCCACGCTCACGCCCATCCAAATGTTTGTTGGCCATGGCAGGATGCCGGCAAGCTCGGCCAGCCTGCCAGAACGTTTGGTCAAAACTTGAAATGTGTGCCAATGCGCCTGTTGCATCATGGAAAAAACCTGAACCAGAAAGCCGATCGGAATATCCTCATGGAAAAGGTCGCTCATCGAATTGACAAAGATTTGCCTTGGTCTCCGCCAAGTAAGAGGCACGTTGATCAAGTCCGGATGAAGTGTGATGCCGAATCCGTTACGATAACGGGGGGAGCCCATCGCCTGCAAGCGCTTCGCCAGCCTCTCGGCATAACAGTGTTTGCACCCCGGGCTAATCTTATCGCAACCCGTTACGGGATTCCACGACGCTTCAGTCCATTCTATCGATGATGGGCCAGCCATTTGTGATTGTTATGAAAAATTGAATGCATCCTGGTTCGAGCTGCCTCGCAAAGCCTTGTCCCAAAAATCAATCCCGCGGTCATGTTGAGAAAATGGAGAGATAGTTGCTCAGCAACCGATACTTTTCAAGCGCATACTCACCGGTTTCGATGATCCTGAGACCATCTTCCTTCCATTCCAGCATCTGACCCTCCTCCCGAAGGTACGACATATTTGTCGTGAAGTCAAGGATAATGCGACAAAATCGTTACCCTCCGATTTGTCATATCAATCACATTACTTGAATGAAGGCTCTCCGCTGCACTCTATTTCCCCATCGCCTCGTTCAGAAACCTGATCAGCGGTAGAAGCCCCCTGTACACGTCGACGACATTGCCAACCATCTTCGATGAGTAACAGCTCTTCTCTTCCCATTCTACCCCAGAAAAGAACTGCTTGTACTTGAGCCATTCGATCATCGGGTGGTCTGCCGAATAGCCGAGCGGATTCCGTTTCAGCTTTTCCCCCTCCAGCCCGCCGAATCTCTTCTTGAAAGATTTATCTTCCATGATAGACCGGAACTTGGTCTGATGATCTGAGATCGCGCCGCGGATCTTCTTAAGCTGGTTGCTGTCTGGCATATAGATCCCCCCGCCCAGAAATACCTGCCCGGGCTCGATGTGAAGATAATACCCCGCGCTCCCCTGCCAGTTGCCTCGAAGATGGAAGACCGCCGCAACGTGCGTCTTGTAGGGCGCTTTGTTGTTGCTGAAGCGGATATCCCGGTAGATCCTGAAGAGGCTCCGCCTCGGGTGGACGTCAAACTCCGGAGCGATCTCCGACATGGGCTCCCTGAGCGAGGCGATAAGCGATTGCATCGGGAATTTCACGAACTCCTCGTACTCGGGTTTGTGCCTGGTGAACCATTCCCTGTTGTTATTCTTCTTGAGCTGCTTCAGAAACCTGATCCCCTCCTTCGGAAAACCTCCGAACGGCGGGTACATTTCCGCATCGAGAATCACGCTCTTCATGTGCTAGCCTCTTCTTCTTGATTTGAGATGATCGCTGCGCCCATCGATGTCTCTGATGGCTACGCCTACAAAGCCCTCCGCCAACTTAAGACGTGCTGCGGCACGACGCGCTGACAGACCAAGCTTCACCATGACGATCGCGGTCTTGACGTGTCCGCCGGCCTGGCGCAGTTTCGTTGAAGCATCTTTATATCCGATCCCTGTCGTCATCATCAGGACGCGTTTCGCCCGCTCTTCAAGCTTCCGGCTGTTCAGCTTCAGGTCCACCATCATATTGCCGAGCACCTTTCCCAATCGTACCATCGACGCGGTGGTGATCATGTTCAGCACAAGTTTCTGGGCAGTCCCGGCTTTCATCCTCGTCGAACCCATTACCACTTCAGGACCTACCACGGGGCATATGGCGACATCGACACTCTTTTGTAGTGCAGCGAACTCCGGCCTTCCAAGCGCTGATCTTGAATTTGTTGTCACGAGCAAAGTAGCGGCTCCGCGGCGCTTGGCTTCTCGAAGCGCGCCAATTACATACGGTGTCCTCATGCTGGCAGCGATTCCACAGACAACATCTTTCTTGCCTGCCTTCATCCGGATGATATCCGACTTTCCGCTCGCCTCAAGGTCTTCAGATCCCTCTATTGCTCTGAAAACAGCGCTTTTCCCTCCCGCAATGAGACCCTGGACCATCTTTGGATCGGTGCCATAGGTTGGCGGGCATTCTGCGGCATCCAGGATCCCGAGTCGCCCGCTTGTTCCCGCTCCTACGTAAATTAGCCGGCCGCCTGACTTGAATGAGCGCACAACAACCTCGACTGCTCTTGCGATATCCGGGAGCTCACGCTTCACGGCAGCTGGCACCATTGCATCTTCTCGAGCGATCGACTGGAGGATCCCCCGGATGTCTCTGCTGTCGAGATCACGCGTCCTCGGATTGGACTTCTCAGTTATCAGGGTTTGAAGCTGGTTGAAAAGGCGTTTGTCGTTATTCATTCCTGGCCTTCATGGTCGGACTATGACTATCTTCTTATCAACGAGACCCATCGGATCTATCCCATCGATCACAAGAGGGTACAAATCGATCCGCCGGGGCTTGAGCTTTATCCTGGCCTGGTCCACTTCCTGAGTGAGATCTCCACCCTTTAAAAGGATAATCGCTCCCCGATCAAGGGACCTGCCCCGGTGTGAGCCTTCGGAACCCTCTCCGGCCGAGGAGCTCTTGAGTAGGGGGGTGCCCCATTTCACGATCTCGGAGATGCTTCCCACCCCGCGTGCGATTACGTAGTCGTACGAATTACGGTATGGAGCCGATTTGTTCAGCTCCTCTATCCGGCCACAGACCGCCTTTACTCCCTTCAGCTTTAACGTGGCTATTATCTCGGTAACCGCCCGGATCTTCTTCTGAATCGAATCGATCAGAGTGACGTTCAAACGGTCTGCGAGGATTCCGAGGGGAATGCCGGGAAGACCACCCCCGGTCCCGATGTCAACTATCGAACTCTCTGGCAAAAGATCGTACTTGAATAACAGAGCTGCCGAGGCCAGGACATGCCGCTCCCAGATACCTTCCTCGTCACGACGAGAGATCAGATTTATTTTCTTGTTCCAATCAAGAAGTGACTCAACATATTGGTGTAGCAAATTCGCCTGATCATCGGAGACCGAAAACCCGTTCTTCTTACAAATTGTCCTGAACTCCGTGAGTGTTTCCATAACATCTTGTTTTTACAGGATTTATGGAAGCATATTCCACGTGAAACAGGGCGGACTACTCACCGCTTCAATTGCACCATGAGGACTGATAGATCCGCTGGCGTTACGCCGCTGACGCGAGAAGCCTGCCCGACCGTAGAAGGTTTGAACTTCGTGAGCTTCTCCCTCCCCTCTGTTGATAATGATGTGATAGATGCGAAGTCGTATTCATCAGGTATCGTCATAGACTCAACTTTTTCGAAGTTCCTGATCTGGTCGTTTTGCTGTTTGATATATCCCTCGTACTTGGTCTCTATCTCCAATTGCTCAATTACCTCGTTTTTCAGCCTCCCGTCTGAAAGGTTCAACAATTTATCGACATATCCACATGCGCGTGACTCTATGGTCTTCAGCAGGTCCTTGAGATCCACCTCCGGTCTTCGCGCTACCTGGCCTAGCCTTTCCTTTTGGGTAATTGTGGAGCTCTGGCGGCTCTCCAAGTACGGATTGATTTCGGCGGGTAGACACCCCTCATTCTCAAGGTAATCAATCCCCTCCTTGACGAGGGCCTCCTTAAGCTGCAGGCGATCATGGGCTGATTGGGAAACCAGGCCGAGTTCGAACCCCTTCCTGGTAAGGCGTCTATCTGCATTGTCTTGCCTAAGGAGCAACCTGTATTCGGCTCTCGAGGTGAACATCCTGTATGGTTCTTCGGTACTCTTGCTTACAAGATCATCTATCATCACGCCGATATATGCCTCCGAACGCCTCAAAATGAACGGATTTTGCCCCTTTGCCTCCCTGGCGGCATTGATTCCAGCCATCAGCCCTTGCCCCCCTGCCTCTTCGTATCCGGATGTCCCGCAAATTTGACCCGCAAAAAAGAGGCCATCGATCAGTTTGGTCTCCATTGTGGGCTTGATCTGATGAGGCGGGAAATAGTCGTACTCGACGGCATAGCCCGGCCGAAGCATGCGAACGTCTTCAAGCCCTGGAATTGTCTTTAGGCCCTCGTATTGTACTTCAGAAGGTAGACTGGTGGAGAAGCCGTTAACGTATACAGTCTTGGTGTTGTAGCCTTCTGGCTCCAGGAAGATCTGATGGCTACCCTTGTCCGCAAATCGAACAATCTTATCCTCGATCGAAGGACAATACCTTGGACCTATCCCCTTTATCCTGCCCGTGAACATGGGGGATCGGTCGAACCCCTTCCTCAGCGCCTGATGGGTGCGCCCATTAGTATGGGTAAGGTACATAGGTATCAATGGGTTCGAAATTCGCTCATTTTGGAAGGAAAATGGCTGAGGCGGGTCATCGCTGTGTTGCTCTTCGAGCTCGTCAAGCCTGATGCTGTCCAGGTCAATTCTTGGCGGAGTGCCTGTCTTGAGCCGCCCACTCAGAAACCCTAGAGCAACAAGGTTCTCTGTAACACCACTTGAGGGGGCCTCTCCCGCCCGCCCGCCGGCAACCTGATCTAGGCCTGTATGCATCAAGCCCCGCAGGAAGGTCCCGGCACAGAGTATTAAGCATCTACAGCTAATAGTATGCCCCCGGCCGGTAGTTAAGCCTTTGAGCAGCCTCTTCCCGGGGACTCCGTTCTGGGAAGTGAGAACCGCTGCGAGAGAATCCTCAAGGATTTCAAGGTTTTCCTGTGATTCGAGCCTTTTCCTGGCCTCCAAGGAGTACAATTCTCGATCGTTTTGGCATCTTGGGGACCATACTGCGGGGCCTTTGGACTTGTTTAGCATCTTGAATTGGATCCCGGTAGCATCGGCTATTTTCCCCATTTCCCCGCCGAGAGCGTCGATCTCACGCACCAAATGGCCCTTGGCAGTGCCTCCTATCGCAGGGTTGCATGACATGCGCCCGATGGATTTCCTATCCATTGTCAATAGCGCCGTGCTGCACCCCATCCGGGCCGAAGCAAGCGCGGCTTCAATACCCGCGTGCCCGCCACCGACGACCACTATGTCATAATAGGATTTCAGGCCAGTGCCCTCTAATACATTTGTTCCACGTGAAACAACACCTACTTCCCGATACAGAACTTGGCAAAGATAGCGTTTAGAATCTCGTCCGAGGCCACTGTCCCTATGATCTCACCAAGGCTATCCAGAGCAAGCCTGACCCCAACGGCTACCAGTTCGTTACTCTTCCCCTGGCAAAGGTCCTGCTTCGCCTTGGAAAGATGTTCAGAGGCCTTCGAGAAACTGTCTTTCTGGCGCTCGTTCGTGACAATTAGGCTCTTCTCGGGGCTCGAACCATTGCCGTGTAAGGCGGTCGAATACAAGAGTTCTCTGAATTCCTCAAGCCCCTCCAACGTTCTTGCTGAGAGATATGTTACCGGAAGTCCTAGACGGCACTTTGGAAGCTCAAGTCGCCATCCTGGCTTCAGATCGGTTTTGTTAACCGCGAGGACAATGCGCCGGCTGTCGGTCCCTTCCTCCTTCAACTTGCTGAGTATGGACCACTCGCCCTCTGAGACGCTTCCTGCCTCAACGACGAAAGCGACGATGTCCGCCTGACTTAACTCCTTCTGAGTTCGCAGGATACCTTCTCTCTCAACCAGGTCATCGCTCTCCCTGAGGCCCGCTGTGTCAGTGAGGGTACATAGAAGTCCACCGATGTTGAAAGTTTCGTGGATAACATCTCGTGTGGTCCCGGGAATCTCTGTGACAATCGCTCGATCTTCGGATAGTAACGCATTGAGAATACTTGATTTGCCAACGTTCGGCCGGCCGATCAGAACAACTCTTACACCTTCTCGATAGAGCTTTCCGTACTTGTAGGAATCGACTAAGGAGGAGATCTCCCCAAGAATAGCTATTAAACTATTGTTTATAATAGCTTTATCTGCAATTTCAATCCCCTCCTCCGCAAAGTCGAGTTCAAGTTCGAGAAGGCCGCAGAGATGAATGAGTCTTTCACGGAGTTCACCGACTTTGGAAGACAGCCGACCCTGAAGTTGCATCATCGAAACACGCAAAGAATCTTCTGATCGCGCTTTAATTAGATCTGCAACTGCTTCCGCTTGTGAAAGATCGATTCTGCCGTTGAGAAAGGCTCTCTTGGTGAATTCCCCGGGCTCGGCGGACCGGGCACCGCTCTGGAGGAGGGACGCGAGGATTTTGCCGGTCAAGTACATCCCCCCGTGACAGCTGATTTCTACCGTATCTTCTCCGGTATAGGATCCCGGCGCCCTGAAGACGGTTGCAACAACCTCGTCGATTACTTCTCCGGCGATGTCCGTGAAATCGCCGAAGTGGACCGTGTGCGTAGGAGCCAATGACAGGGTTCCCCCCTTGCGGAATCTACTGTCGCAGAGCTCGATGGCCCCCTTCCCGCTGACGCGAAGGACAGAAATACCCCCCTCCCCAATGGGGGTAGCGATGGCGGCAATAATATCGTCCTGGGGAGTCATCACTGAATTGGATAGGGAGACTGGCCTCTGAATTTAGGAAACTAGGCCAAAAGAAACAACGAGCTGTCCATGAACTTTCCTTCGGTTGTGCATGAGCCGGGAGTTGGGTAGATTTAGTGAAGAGGTATCTGACTGCCAGGGGGCGGCCGGGGGCCGGCGATCGTTTTGGATCACCGCACGGAACTACCTCCAGGGCTCAGAGAATTCATGCGCGTGTTGGCGAGCATATCGGTGTGCTTTTTCTTGTTGGGATGCAGCGAGGAAGAAACATTCGTCCAATACCCCAGACCCAACATCGAGCTCAACGGCAGCGCCTCGCCTGTAACAGGAAGTGCGCTGACCCCGGTCACGGTTAGGGTGAGCGTCGTAAACAGTGGGAACCTTCGCAGGATATGCTATTCCGGTTGCGGTTATCTGACCCCCGGAATTACCTATCACCTTTATGATCCCTACTTCAGGGAGGTCTATCTCTCCAATCCGCTGACCCGGCCCTATTGCGCGGACTTTGTTGAGCATTTCTATCCGAGCAAGACATTCGAGGGCACCTTCATAATCGACGGAACAATCTTTACCGCACAGGGAGATTCATCGGCTATGAAGCCTGGCACGTACTCCGTCATCATTGAGTTCACTTCCTGGGCCGAGGAAAACCCTTCCGGGGCAAGCGTCCTCGTAGAACAGAAGCTGCTCACGGTGGGTTGGAAATCGACGAAATGATCTGGGCTAAGGAGTGGAATACTCCGAGGAGGTAGCAATGGCAGCAACAACAGTATCGAGTGGAGTCATCGCAAGATTGAGCGTAGGTATCATGCGGGTGGCGATGAGCATATCATTGTGCTTCTTGTTGTTGGGGTGCAATCAGGACGTGTTAACCGTTCCACCCGATACACTCGGCATCGAGCTCACTGTCACTCGTTCACCCACAGTGGGCAGCGTCACCAGCCCGGTGACCATCACGGCGCGCGTGAACAACCGGGGTGTATCGACGCGGATTTGTTTTTCAGGTTGCGACTATCTGATCACCGGGATAGCCTTTCGTATCTATGATCCCTACTTCCAAGAGGTTTTTCTCTACAACCCGACGACGTGGCCGCATTGTGCAAACTATCGTGTGTCGTTCCATCCGGGTGAGAAAATCCAGGGTGCGTTCACATTCGACGGAACGCTCTATGATGTCCGTGGAGATACGCTTACGATGGGCGGGGGTACTTACACCGTCCTCATCGAATTCACTTCCTGGGCGGAGGAGAATCCATCCGATACAAATCGGCTCGACGTTGAGAAGCTGATTACATTTGACTGGAAAACGGGGGGATAATCCGGGGACACCTTCAATTGGCTTCATTCCCTCGAATGAAAAAGTCCCAACCGGCGCGTCCGGTTGGGACTTACTACAATTTACTGGAGGACGGCCAGATCGATTCTGTTAAGCCGGGTGGGGTCAGCAACAACCTCGAGTTTGACTACCTTTCCGTTTGCGATCGTGAATTCAAGAACAACCTGCAAATCACCTCTCGGGGCGACGATAATTCCCACGGCGCCATTCACTAGTCCAATTTGACCAAACCGGGCGCGCCCGGAGAAAGCGACAGCTACCTTCGCCACGCTTTCCGCGCCACGGATCTCCGTTGCCAACCCGGAGGGTGATGCGCTGGCATCGGCCCTCAGTTCGACATCGGGATCAAGAACCGCTATCAAGCCCGCAACATTTCCTTCACGTGCAGCTTCAAGAAAGGCATTCACCGCTTTTTGTTGGTCTTCAATTTCACCCGACGATGTCTTGGGAGTACCCTGGACGCGGCGTCGCGCACGACTGGCAAGCTGGCGCGTTGCAGTCGTTGAACGTTGCACGATAGGCGCGATGGCATCGAAAGGGTACTCAAAAACATCATGCAGCACGAATGCGACACGCTCTGCGGGCGTCAGAGTCTTCAGGACGACGAGCAGGGCAAGACCTACCGACTCCGCCAATGCCGATTCAGCCTCAGGATTCATCGACGTGTATGAAGGCATGGTCCTATCGAACTCGTGAAACTCGAGCGATTCTTCCCGGCGTGATTTCCGAGCACGGAGCATGTCCAGGCAGATGCGCGCGGTGACGGTTGTCAGCCATCCCTCCAGGTTCTCGACTCTGTTTATGTCGGCATTTCTCAACCGTATCCACGCCTCCTGAACGGCATCCTCCGCTTCGGGTAACGAGCCAAGAATCCGGTACGCGATTGCCCGCAGACGGGGCCTCTGGCTCTCAAATCTCTCGACCAACGACTCTTCTCTCTTCATCCGTCACATTTTCTCGTCCTGCCGCGTCATTCAGTTATGGTACAATAATGACGAATCTAAACCAATTGATGTGACAAGGAATATGGACACCGCCCGTACTTCACTTATTAATGATCAACGAGACCCGCACAATATTTTGGTGATCGGGGCCAATGGCGGAATCGGAAGGCAGGTTGTGGAGATGGCCCTGAAGGAGGGTTTCAAGGTGACGGCGCTTCTTCGGACACCATCCAACCTGGGCCTTCGGCACGACAACCTTGAGATAGTGCAGGGTGACGTCATGCGCCCTGAAACCATCGAACCACATTTTGCCGGGAAGGATGTTGTAATTTCTGCCATCGGAAAGGATTCCCTGAAGCAGACCACTCTCTATTCCCAAGGCGTAAGGAATGTGATCGCCGCAATGAAGAATGCGCGGACACAGCGGGGCTTCTTCATCTCGGCCTCAGGACTGGAGGTGAATCCCTCCCACTCATGGGCGGTCCGATCCCTCACCAAATATGTTTTGCAGAATCTGCTGAAGAACATGTACGATGATCTTCGTAGAATGGAAACCCTCATAAAGGTTAGTGCCGTGAATTGGACAATTGTTCGTCCACCGCGGCTCCTCAACAAGCCGTCTGTGGGAAAATACCGGGTTGCCGTCGACAGATTCTTGCAGCATTGCCTTACAATTTCGCGAGCCGACGTAGCTCATTACATCATTCACAACTTGAAAAATGAGTTCACGTATCGAACAACTGTTGAAATTGCCTATTAGACCCAGGCCCCCCATACACGCCGCCACAGGTTCATGACGCGATCTGCCTCCCGAATCGTGATCCAGTTGGGATTCTTGAATATCCCGTCATCCTGAAGCCTGCTCCCGCTAAACTATATGCCCCAACAAGCGTACACAAGTTGGGACTATCTGTAGTACATATAGTCTAGGCCCTCATACCAGTGCGGGATAAGGAGGGATATCCGGGAACCTCCTTGCCTGAATCCTTCCCGGTACGGATTTTGCAGTATCGCCCGCGGTTACAATTACTCGATCTGAATTCTGAAGTAGGGTGTACAGAATCATGAGGAGGTTTCTCGAACTTCTTGTCTTGATCATCACACCGACGATCCTTCTCGCCGGTGGATATCCGTCGTCTGGTGATTCCACCCGCCGGGCACTGATGTCCATGGACAGCGCGAGGAGGGCAGAGGAACAGAGGCTCGGAGCGCTGCAGAAGGTAATCGTTGAGTTCAACGACGAGCCAATGTTCCTGGCCCGTAGGGAGCCGCATCCTCCTTTCAAGGCGAGATCGTCGGATTCCTACCTGGCACGCTTTTCACAATTCGGCGCCGATGCAGCTGCTATCACAAGGACATTTCGCTCCGCAACATCGGATCGCGTAGGAATCCGTCATCGGTACTACAAGGCGTTCTTCGGCGTCAGTGCCACGGTCCCCGGCAGGATATTACCGGCGCTCAGGCGCCTTGCGTACGTTAGGGGAGTCTATCCCGATGGTGAGGTGCACGCGACAATCGAGCCGGCGATCGAACTAATTGGCGCCCCGGCCGTCTGGGGGACACTCGGGACGCAGGGTGATAGTGTCCGCGTCGGAATCATCGATTCGGGGATCGATTATCTTCACCCGGCACTTGGCGGAGGGTTTGGACCCGGTTTTAAGGTCGCCGGGGGATACGATTTTGTGAATAATGACAAGGATCCGGCGGATGACAACGGGCATGGGACGCATGTCGCAGGCATTATCGCAGCGGACGCCGACACTGTAAAGGGGGTCGCTCCCCACTCGATTTTGTACGCTTACAAGGCTCTCAATGCGGCGGGGAGCGGCGCCGTAAGTGATATCATCGCTTCGATCGAACGCACCGTCGATCCGGATCAGAACGGGGATGACTCCGACAGGCTCGACATTGTGAACATGAGTATCGGGGGCCCCGGTGGGCCCGATGATCCGGGAAGCGTTGCAGTCGACAATGCGGTGCGGCTCGGGGTCACATTCTGTATCGCTGCGGGAAACACGGGGCACAAGATCCCAGTTCAAGGAAAGGAGAATAATTACTTTTATGATGGCTCCGAAACCATCAACAGCCCCGGGACGGCGGAGCTTGCAATCACCGTTGGGGCGTCTGACCTTTCGGATAACCTGGCCTTCTTCTCATCCCGTGGGCCGAACACAACGTCGTTCAGCATCAAGCCGGACGTTCTCGCGCCGGGAGTCGACATCAACTCGACGTATCCGCCTGCCGGGTTCAAGGTCCTGAGCGGCACGTCCATGGCCACCCCGATGGTTGCCGGAGTCGCTGCATTAATCAAGGGTGTCCACCGCTCCTGGACTCCGGCCATGATCAAGTCCGCGATCGTGAACAAAGCCAGAAATATCGGCCTCAACGCCTACCTGCAGGGGGGAGGGAGAGTACGGGCGATACAATCAGTATCAGCTAAGACGCTCGTTACCCCTTCCGCGTTGAGCTACGGATTGGACGACCCCGCAGCAGCCCCATGGTCGTTGCCTGAAACATTGCGCGTCTACAACACTCATTCATCGTCGCAGTCGTATGCAATCGATGTCGGGGGAATTGCATCCGGCATCTCGCTGAACGTGTCTCCTTCGAGTTTTTCCATCCCCGCACAAGACTCGGCCATGGTGATTGCCACCCTTACGGTGGATAATGCGTTTGTGGCCATTGCTGATGAGGATATTCTCCGTTTTACCGGGCGCGTGATATTGAGCGGCACTGCCGATACCGCCGTTGTTCCATGGGCATTCGTGCGGACCAGCAGGCTGGTCATCACCACGAGCGAGCCGGATCCCTTTTTTATCGGCTACACAAATACCTTCGGCTTTATCAGCAACATGCAGAGGGTGAACCGGACCAGTCCGACCCGAGCCGTGGTGTACGCTCCTGTCAAGGGCGCTTACGAGTTTTTCACCGTCTTCCGGAGTCCTGACGTGCCGCCCAGAATCGTCATCAACGAAGGGGTTCCTGTCGTCACCGATGCTTCCGAGGTCTTCCTCGATGCGGCTCAAGCCGTCAATCCGCTGATCTTTCAGGGCGTTGATCAAGATGGTGCTTCTCTGGCGACGTACCGCGCACCACAGCACGCCGTTATTACTTCGCTCCCCAATTTCGGTGACTGGAACACTACGTTTTCCGGAGCCTCCGACACCGTGCTGATCTCCGGCGCGTCCGCGAGCCATTCCTTCAAACCGGTCGAACTCCAGATCGATCTTATGAAGACCATGACCTTCCACGTCGTGCAGTTCGAGAGATTCACGGGCATGACCGGCGCCAGGTTGGCGGTCAATTCTCCCGCGGATTTCATTCAAGAGCATTTCAAGGTCAAAGTTCCTCCCGGGACTATGTCGGCTGCGCAATTCACTACAATCTGGTCATACACCGACTTCGGGGGAATGGGGGGCTTCTCCGGGATTGGTGCCGATCTGGACACTCTCTCGGTGAACGGAGATGAATATGCGTTCACAGGATATTTCGGAAAATCTCCCAGCCTCACGGAGGACGTGGCTCTAAAATTCTACTCGAGCTATTCCAATGTTCCGGCCCTTTCTCTCGACTATGAGTCGCCGTTTATCATGCCATACGGGGACAGTGTCGTGGTCACGGCGAGGGAGTTGGTCGACCCCGCTGTCCCCCGCTTCAAGAGCGGAGGGACGTTGACGTTCGGAGGGGCGCCGGCCCACCTGCTGATGGTGTGGAACAACAATATTATTGGGACGAACACGCTGTTCTTTCGGCCGATCTTTGAGGGAATGCTCCGCGAGATCCGGTATCGTGATATCGTGGCCGGAACGTATAGCGTCTTTGACAAGAACGGCACGGAGCTCTTCACAAAACCCCTCGCTGAGCCGAGCCCTCCGCTTGAACTTACCGCAGACACCTATAAGGTCGTGGCGACATCGAGCAACTACTGGCTTCGCAGCATCCGGGGAACCCAGACACTCTCATCGGAATTCAATCTCGGCGCCGGATTGGCGGCGAACCCTCAGAGCATTACATCGTTCATGCTTCTCGATTCGAATAATCAAACTACTGACACCTTCGTGAAAAACGAGCCGGGGACTCTGCGCTTTTCTGTGAACGTGCTGAGCGATACAAACCATGTTCCACTGGCTGATTCCACCAAATCTTGGTACCGAAAGCACGGAACGGAACCGTGGATACCCCTTGCCCTGACGGAGATTGCGAAAGTGGCTGAAAGGGAGGGGAGAATCCTACAGGCGGATATCAGGGCGGCGACAGGGGAGGACTCGGTCGCGATTGATCTGAGGGTGGCGTCGAAGGGTATCAACGGATTTACAGTGGAGCAGATTGTTGCGCCCGCCTTCGCCGTTGGGAAATGGGATACACTTGTGACGGACGTGAAAACTCCCTCGCCACAGCTCCCGCTGCGATTCGCCCTCGAACAGAATTATCCGAATCCGTTCAATCCTTCAACGGTGATAAACTACGAAATCCCATCACGCGGCCGCGCGGTGATGAAGGTGTACGATGTGCTCGGCCGTGAAATGGTAACTCTGGTCGACCAGGAACAGGAGGCCGGCAGTCACACTGTTTCCTGGAATGCATCCTCGATGCCGAGCGGCGTGTATTTCTATCGGCTTCAGATGCGCTCGAATATCGCTGCAAAGAAGCTGTTGCTACTCAGGTAGGTTGATGCGGCGTTCTATAGAATCTGGTAGACGCGGTATTCTACCTTCCCCGGAATGGACTTATACACCCCCACCGCTATGACCTTGTTGAGCCAGGCGTATTTTTCTGCTCCGGCCTCGAACATAGGTACGATGCGGGCGAACAGCTCCCCACCCGGATCTTTGTAGGCGATCCCGCGACAGGTCATTAGAATCTTCTGGTCATCATCGGTCTGCAAAACAAACCGAATGTCGAGGGAGCTTGTGCCATCGGGACGCACCACCATCCAGTCACCGCTTGGATTTACTACAGTACCCTTTAGTCGCGGACCCTCAAAAGTTCCACCGGAGACGGCAACAACTACCCGCTTCACACCCGGGGATCCAACGTTATTTGATGGCCCCCTTTCGAACACTAGGTCCATGAGAAACTGTGAGTGAAGCCGGTCTCCGGCTTGTGTGTCCGCCGGCGATGCAACCTGGTGGAGTTTCGAGCCAGTGAGGGTGTCGCCCGGGGCCGTGCCGCGGGAGCGATTGCTGCCGAACGATGTTGCCAGCGCGAAAACAACGAGGTAAGCGGTGTTGTTGATTCTCATTAGATAACGCCGAATCATGGGTTCCTTTGCCTTTTTGTTGTGCAGATTAACAGATAATACGCGAACTGAGATGTACAACAATGAAACAGCACTAATCGGTTCAGTGGTTGTGCATGAGGCGGGAGTTGGGTAGATTGAGTGAAGAGGGCTCGGAGAATCTATGCGCGTGTTGACGAGCATAACGGTGTGCTTTTTCTTGTTGGGATGCAATCATGACGTGCTAGTCGTTCCATCCCAGCTACTTGGCATCGAGGTCGCTGTCACACCCTCACCTTCGGTTGGCAGCCTCACCAGCCCGGTGACCGTGACGGCGAGCGTGAAAAACCGCGGTATTTTCACGCGGCTCTGTTATTCAGGTTGCGACTATCTGATCACCGGGATAGACTTTCGTATCTACGATCCATACTTCCAGGAGGTTTTTCTCTATGATCCGAGGACGCGGCCGCTTTGTGCAGACTTTACTGTTTTGTTCCATCCGGGTGAGAACATCCAGGGTGCGTTCACGATCGACGGGACACTCTACGATGCTCGTGGCGATACGGTAAAGATGGGCCGGGGTACGTACAGCATCCTCATCGAATTCACTTCCTGGGCGGAGGATCATTCCGAGGTAAGTCGGCTCGTAGTCGAGAAGCTGATTACGTTTGACTGGAAGACGGGGTGATAATCCGGAACAACTCGGAGACACCTTCAACTGGCCTTCATTCCCTCTAATGAAAAAGTCCCACCTGGCGCGGCCGGTTGGGACTTTCTGCGAATGAGACCTGATAGACCCGATTATGGCCTTTCCCCTGCATCAATTGAAACTCTCCGACCCGTAATTCATTTGACTTTCTCCAAAAGGTTGTGTAGGGTAATGTAATTGGTGTCCATTACCCACTCGAGGTGGCTTATGAGGACACGCATTTTCCTTCCGATCGTTTACCTTCTCTGGCTTCACTCGACTGCCCAAACCCAAGCCTGGGTTCCGATCAAAAGCAGCTTCATGGGACCGGACACGGCTGTCCCCCCGGCCATCTGGACGTTAACAGGCTTTGACGGCAACCTCATTGTGGCCGGTTCTTTCGGTAGTGTCGCGGGTGTTGAAGCGCACTCCATTGCGCGCTGGGACGGGACCGAATGGCACTCGCTCGCAGGTGGCCTCACCGCGTCGAATGCCCCGAATAACGAAATTCGTGCGGTCTTGGGCCTTGGAACTGATTTGTACGCCGGAGGAGAGTTCGACTCGATCGGAGGAATCCGGGCGAAGAATGTTGCCCGCTGGGATGGTTTTGAATGGCATGCTGTTGACGAGACGATAAAGGCCTTCCCCGTACACGCGATGTTTGTGTACCAGGGTGAGTTGTACGTCAGCGGTGTGTTTGACATGGCAGTCGCGAAGCTCGTGAACGGATCGTGGGTGCGGGTGGGATCAGATACCGATTATGCCGGCGGATCTTCGATGACCGTGTTCCAGAATGATTTATATGTCGGAGGTTTCGAGCGGGTGATGAAGTGGAACGGGTCGAGTTGGTCTGTCCTTGGGCTGAATCCGTGGCCGGAGCACATATATGCCGCCCTTGCCACCTTTGGAAATTCTCTCTACGCCAGCGTTTACTCTCCGTATAACACAAACCTCATTGCCCGGTTCAAGGACGGTGTTTGGGAGGAGATTCTTACGCCACGACTTCACAAGTCCTATGGAGCATTTAGCAACTTCGGAAGTACCTTGATCGCCGGCGGCACACACGAGGCGTTCGACACCTCCGATGGGGTTGTGCCGGCTAATGGTTTGGCCGTATGGGATGGATCGAGTTGGCATTCGGGGCCAGGCGGTGTTCAAGCAATCGTGTCGGGTTTTACAATTATCGACAGCACGCTTTATGCTGCCGGGTCGTTTCAGTTCGAAGGCGACAGTGCGACCTATGGGGTCGCGAGGTTATTACTCCCCAACGATGTTACCGGCGGCCAGCCGCACGTTCCCCGCGAATTTGCGCTGGGTCAGAACTATCCTAACCCCTTCAATCCGTCGACAACATTCACGTTTAGTCTTCCATCGAAAGCGTTCGTCTCGCTGAAAGTGTTTGATGAATTGGGGAGAGAGGTATCAACAGTTTTTGCCCAAGAGATGCCTCCGGGGGTGTATTCAAGGCATTGGAATGCCGATGGTTTATCCAGTGGCACATACTTTTATCGGCTTCGCGCCGGCTCAATCAGCGAAACCAGGAAGCTCATTGTGGTACGATAAGATCAAAGCCCCAACCATCGTATAAGGGTTGGGGCTTCGGTTGAAAACCTGCCGGGAGCTAGCTCTACCGTGGACGCTGTGGGAGGTTTTTCGCAATCCTGGAAATCAGACCCCCGCTTCTTTTCTTCTCCTCCACCTTCCTCAGCGGCTCGTCTTTGTGCTGCTTGTTCACGTAGACCTGCTGGGCTATGGAGAAGAGATTGAACATGAAGTAGTATAGGTTGAGGCCCGAGGGGAACCCATTGAACATCATCGTCAGAAGTACCGGCATCATCCACACCATCATCTTCTGACGCGGATCTTTCACGCTCATCTTCTGCTGAACAAACATAGTCACGCCCATCAGGAGTGCGAGCCCGCTGACCTCGCTGATATTGAAGAAAGGGATCTTGAACGGGAGGGTCGCGACAACATCGGGGGTGGAAAGATCCTGAATCCACCACACGAAAGAAGCCTGCCGCAATTCGATCGTAGCGCTGAATACCGCCCATAGTGCATACAGGATCGGCAGTTGCAAGAGCATGGGGAGACAGCCGCCGGCGGGGTTCACGCCATACTCCTTATAGAGCCGCATCATTGCCTGGTTCATCTTCTGCGGATCATCTTTGTGCTTCTCCCGGATCTCGGTCATCATCGGCTGAAGAGCCTGCATCTTCCTCATCGAGGTCATGCTGCTCTTCGTCAGGGGGTAGAGCACGACCTTTATGAGGATAGAGAAGATGATGAGAACGACTCCGAAGTTCGAAATGAACAGCCGCAGGAAGTTGAACGTCGGGATAATGACATAGCGGGAGATCGGTCTGATGATCCAGGCGGCCCCGAGGCTCATAATCCTATCGAGCTCGACATCATACTTCTTCACAATGTCGAAGTCGAGGGGCCCCAGATAAACCGTGAACCTGTCGGTCTCTACGGGGTTACCGACGAAGGGCATCTTAAGAGCGAGACTGTAGTTCTCCTTCGCGCCATTATCCGGCAGATGCACCCTATTGCCTTCGATGTAGGCTCCCTGGCTCGCCTTCTCGCGGGGAATGATTGCGAGCGCGAAGTACTTGTTTCTCGCGGCCACCCAGGTCACACGGCCGGACACGTTCTGCTTTATGGGCTCATTGAAGTTATTTGCGTCAACGTCTGTGAGCTCCCCGCCTGCAAATGCCGAGGCCTTGGCGAAATTCGATTCGTTAACGGTGTTCCGTTCCTGATACCTGAGTCCTGACTCCCAGGAGACCTGGTATTCGAAATTGGAGATAATATTCTCCATGTTCTCGAACCGATACACCGCGTCGAACGAATAGAGCCCGCCATAAAAGACGAGCGATTTGACTATGCGGCTCTTCTGGTCCACGGAGAGAACCAGATCTATCCTGACCGAATCGTTCTCGCCGAGAGTAACGTCCTGCCCCCCCTGAAATTCCGGCTTGAACACGAGATTCTTCGTGTTGACGAGCTTCCCATCGGAGGTAAAAAACGTGAGGTTGAAATCGCGCGTATTGGGGCCGTCGACGAGATTTACAGGGTACTTATCCCATGTCTTAAACTGCTTTAACTCCCACGATTGGATGGCGCCGCCCCGGGTGGATATCTCCGCCCGGTAGTACTTGGTTTCGATCCGGATGGTCTTTGCTTCCCCTGTGGCAAGTGGTGAGAAGAACTTGCCGAGAGTATCGCCTCCCGCGCGTTCATTGCCGGGAATCGGCTGGCGGTTGATCGTGGTGTCGGGCTTCGGTACGTGGACTGCGGTAGATTCTGCACCCACCGGAGCCTTGGTGGGCGGCGGGGCATTCATATACATCCAGACCATCAGGATGATGCCGATAAGGACGAACCCTATTATTGTATTTCGGTCCATCGATCTGGAGAATCAGTAAATGATGAGGGGGGAGTTAAGGGACCGGGTCATATCCGCCGGCATGCATAGGATGACAACGCAGCACTCTTTTCACGGCAAGCCAGATGCCCCTGGCTGAACCATACCTCTCAACCGATTCGATTGCATACGAGGAGCAGGATGGGTAAAATCTGCAGGTGTTCGCGGCGACGGCCGGCGAGATCCACCGCTTGTAAAAGCGAAGAAGAAGGAGGATCATTCGGATTCCCCGGGCTTCGAATCGGCGAGCATATGGAGGAGGTTTTTCATGTCCGTTTCGACATCCTGATACGCTGGGAACCGCTGCGATTTGGTGACGTTGGAGGAGTACAGGAATACCAGTGCCAGAGGTTTTGATTGGCGCTTCAGTCGCGGCCGGAGTATCGCCTTGTTGATCCTGTATGCTTCACGTAGTAACCTCTTGAGGCGGTTCCGGTCGACTGCTCTCTTGAGCTGCCCGGGCGCCGTGAATCCCACCCCCGAACTGGATCCAGGCCGCAGCTTCAAGCGGTCGTCTGCCAGGACGAGGCAATGGAGGTACTTTCCCTGAATCTTTCTTCCTTGCTGGAAAACAAGCTGAAAATTGTTTCTTCCGCTCAAGATCTCCGATCGCTTCAGAGTGAGTCTCACTCCCTGTGGACCGGATTGTGGGGGCCTAACGTTCGTCGCTGACGGTGAGCTTCCAGCGTCCTTTTTTGCGGCGGCGGGCGAGAACTTTTCTCCCATCTTTCGATTTCATGCGCTCGCGGAATCCGTGCTTGTTTTTACGTTTCCGCACACTTGGTTGAAATGTCCGCTTCATACTGTTCGACTCCGATTAAAATCGATGCTTCCGGGGATGTAAAAAGAGGATTGCTGTTCACAATCCTCTGCCTTCAAAAGCCTGCAATTTGACGGTGAATTGCCAATATACGCAAAGCCCGCTGCAAATACAAACCAATTGGGGTCATGCGTCGCGGTCGTACGCGATCTTCAACCATCGTTTCACATCGTCATTGATTTCCTTCAGGGAGGTGAGCGGTATTCGATGCGTGATTCGATCCTTCTTGGCGAAACCTCCCGTGTCGATCAGCCGACCGGTGGCCTTTCGGTCGCCCAGCGCCAGGCCAAGATCGATTCGTGTCTGGGTGCTCGGCTTGATCTGCGCGAAAACGTGTTTGCGGAAGAGCGGCACGATCGTCTGGCACGGACACGCCTTTACATCCTTCCCGATCCCCAGTCCGACTTTCAGCACCTTGTCGTAGATGGGCCGCAGGCCCGATTTGCCTCCGGAGAACATTTCCTCGACGTAACGCTCGGCGGCCTGCAGATATTCTTCGGGCGCCCCGGTTTCGACGGGCCTCCCCTCAACGTAGTCCGCAAACCAGGCGGCGGTGTTTGTCCCCATGCCGTGCTTGCTCTTTAACCAGGCACGTTTGGCATCGGATCCTTTCGGGCCGGTCTTCTCGATCAATGCAACCCACTCGTCCAGCGATCGGCCTGTGGATTGCTTCAACCCGGCGATCCACCTCTGTGTCATGAGTGAGCTGGGGTGAACGCTGTAGATCGAAGTTGGCATAACGTTTCTCCTCTAGTTACTCTCCGAGCGTGTATTCGAAATCGTAAAGGTGCTTCCCATCCACGATGTTGATGACGAGGCTTCCGGAGATTCCCTCCAGCCCTTCCGTTCCTGAGTCGGGCACCACGGTGATTTTCAGATCGGGGGCGCCGCGGTTCATCGTGCCCCGGTGCTGAAGCACAAACGACCCCTTCCTGCCCATCAGCGTGCCGCTCACCAGCTCGATCGCAACGTATCCCGCCGATCCCTTCACGTTTCCACCGGCGGTGAGCATTTGCCCTTTGCTCTCGCCTTCAATATCTCCGGTGAACTTCTTGTTGATCAGCATCCTGCCCAGCGGCGTCCCGAGGTATACCTCGTCCGGACCCTGGGGTTCGAGCCTTACTTCGAAGGTCCCCTTTGCGTGGTTAGTCATCCTTCAATCACATTTCGGTCCCCTTGATCTGCTTTCTTCTCTTGCGTGTGAGCTGAAGCCCTCCAAAACCGGCGATCACGGCGATGTAATATCCGAAATCATACCACCATCCCGAGTTGAAGGGTTCGTAGATTCGCACATCATGATTGAAAATCCCGACTATAAGCGAGAGTGGGGCAATCCACCCATGCCATACGCCGGCGAAGAACCCTGCCCTCTCAAAGGGTGAATAGGCGTTCGTTCCCGGAAAGCATCCGCTCACCGTGATGACCACCAACAGAATGGCTGCTGCAACCAAGAGCGTTTTCATCGTTGCCTCACTTATTGTGTGGGTTGAGGATAGCCTCCCGTCTTCTTATTACGCGGTCTATTTCACCAGGCCGATCTGCTTCATGAACGCCTGGTTGTCCCAGAAGAGGGATTCCTCTATCATTCTCCCGTTTTGCCAGTGCCCGACGGTGCACATGGAGACGTTGAATGCCTTCCCGGTCGGTTTGATGCTTTTGCCTTTGCCAATCGGCATGGGTTTGGAAAACGTACCCATCATATTGCCTGTGACACAGGTATAATCCCCTGAGCCGAACCTGATCGGGTGCTCAAGTACTCTTGTGTCGGGCGCGAAGACAAACATCCCTTTCAAGTCTTCGATATGGGTCGCAATATCTTTCGTTTGACGACTGTCCGGCCAATTGACAACAATGTTGTCTGCATGGCTTTCACCAAGGCGATCCCATTTCTGGTGGGTAAAAACTTCGAAGTCGAGCGTGTCAAACTTGATCAGGCGCGCTTCAACTGTCGCCCTTTCTTCCGCATATTTTTTCAGCTCATTCTGCAGCGAATCTATTCTGGCCTGCAGAATGCGAGAGTTGTCTGTGCAGCTCCCGAGAGGAAGAATTAGTACCCCGAGGACAACTCCTCCAAGAATCGCCAATCCTACTAATGCTGTTAGTTTCATGACGCACCTCCTTATGTGTTGAGTGGAATTGGTCGTGCTCAGTTAAAGAACTCTGCGTCCGCCTTGCTCAAAAACCCGGCCGCGCCAAATTCAGCCCATGCCCAGAGTTCGAAAGAACTCTTTTATGTCCTCTGCAAGAAGTTGCGGTTTCTCCATTGCCGCGAAATGGCCTCCCTCCGGATAGTCGGTCCAATGCTGAACATTGTATCCCCTCTTGATGATTACTCGCGGGGCGAATGGATCCTCCAGGGCGAACTTTACGATACCAACCGGCACACTCACGTACTCATCTCCCCCAAATCGCCATGGGATCTTGCTGTTCTCGTAGTAAAGCCGCGTCGAGGAATGAATCGTTTGCGTGACCCAGTAGAGTGTCACGTTGGCGAGCAGCTCATCCTTCGTGAATACGCTTTCGACGTCGCCCTTGCAATCCGACCAGCCATGAAATTTTTCCACGATCCAGGCGCACAATCCGACGGGGGAATCGTTCAGTGAGTACCCGAGCGTAATTGGCTTTGTTCTTTGCTGATGGTCATATGCCCCCTCCCTGTCGTACCAGTCGGCAGCGTGTTTTCCGAATTCGATTTCCTCCTGGGTCAGGGTTTGTCCTTCCGGCAGGTAAGGAATATCCGATCCCGGGATGTAGTTTAAATGCAGACCTATCACATGCTCGGGATATTCCAGGGCGAGAGCCGTGCTCACCCCGGATCCGAAGTCTCCTCCCTGCGCGCCAAATCGCTCGTACCCGATCATCCTCATCAATTTGAACCAAAGGCGGGCCATGTAGCGGACATTGCACCCGTTCTCCGTTATCCGATCGGAGAAGCCAAATCCCGGCATGGACGGAATGACAAGATCAAATGTGGGAGCGGGCCCTTCCGTGAGGAGGGGAATGATTTTCATGAACTCAAGAAAGGATCCGGGCCAGCCGTGCGTGACGATCAGAGGGATCGAATTCTTTTCTCCCCCTTTGATCATCATGAAATGGATTTTGTGCCCGTCTATTTCGGCAAGGTAGTTGGGATAGCGATTCACGGCGCGTTCAATCTGTCTCCAGTCGAATCTCTTCTCCCAGTACGCGGCAAGTTTCTTCATGTAACTCAGATTTGCGCCAAACTCCCACCCCGATCCGGTTATTTCATCAGGCCATCGGGTGCGTGCGATTCTCGTTCGGAGATCTTTCAGGACCTGTTCCGGTATTCTCACCCGGAACGTCTTGATGTGGGTCTTGGCCGCAGGGCTGAGGAAGGGCTTTCTGCGTTTTTGTTCCTCTCGCCGCTTGGGCGATGGACGATTCCGCTGACTCGTAGGACCTCCGTGGGCTGAAGGAGTAACTTACTTATTGGAACTTCCATTTTCAACAAAATTTCTCTTGACGTGAACTCCAAAACTTTGTATTATAACTCAAGGTTGGAGGCTTCAAGCTCCTGTCGACAACGTGTGGATAACTGTTAATGAGCATTCCTGCCTCGCTCTGCAGTTGCCCGCGGAGATCTCTCAACGAAGGATATTGCACCATTAAGTCCTGTAGAATCAAGCTCTCGGGGGCACTTTCGTCTTTCGTCGGCCGTATACTTTCCACCATACCCGTCGTATCGCGCACCCTCCCCGCCGGGAGAATTTGTTCACATGATTGTTGATAAACTGTAGACAACGGTTCAAATCGTTGTAATCCATTTCGTCTTATGAGGTTACAAAGTAATGCCCACAGATGCCCCTGCCCCGAACAACTCACCCGAACCGGACCCGATTACCGGGCGAGTTGATCAGTCACCTCTCCACGAGAAGACATGGAACCAATGCCTCAAACTCATTGAGGCACGGGTAAACAGCCAGAGCTACAATGCGTGGTTCAAGCCGATCATCCCCTTGCGGATGACCGACAGGAAATTGGTCATTCAGGTGCCCAGCCAGTTCTTTGCCGACTGGCTCGAAGAACATCACTACTCGCTCCTGAACGAAGCGCTTACTCAGGTCATCGGATCGGAAATTGGAATCGACTATGAAATCGTCGCGGAGGAGCGGGATCTGCGCTCGGCGCTCCCTCCCGCGCCGGCGGCATCCCCTGAAGCTGCGGGCAATCTCTCTACCGAGCAGCAGGCGTATCGAACGCCCTCTGCCGGAACCTCTGCCGGACCTTCCGGCGACGAGGTGAGAAGGGCTCCGGCCGTGCCGTTTCTCAACCCTCGCTATACCTTTCAGAATTACATCAAGGGTGAAAGCAATCAGTTTGCGTGCGCCGCCGCCCTCGCGGTAGCAAACACGCTCGGGGGAACCTCGTTCAACCCGCTCGTTATCTATGGCGGCGTGGGACTCGGGAAAACCCACCTGGTGCACGCGATCGGCAATCACGTGATGCAGACGGATAGAAACAAGAGGGTGCTGTACGTTTCGAGCGAGAAGTTCACGATCGATTTCGTCGAAGCGATTCAGAAGGACCGCATTGCAGAATTCTCCAACTACTACCGCCGCGTCGATCTACTCATCGTCGATGATATCCAGTTCTTTGCCGGCAAGGAGAAGACACAGGACACGTTCTTCCACACCTTCAACGAGATCCATGCTCTCGGCAAACAGATCGTCCTCTCCTGTGACAAACCGCCGAAAGAGCTGAAAGGCCTACATGAGCGCCTGATTTCCCGCTTTCAGTGCGGCCTGACCGCAGATGTCCAACCTCCCGATCTCGAGACTCGTATCGCCATCCTGCGGAAGAAGAGCGGCGATCAGGGGATCGACCTTCCTCTCCCGGTGGTCGAGTTCATTGCTTTGAACGTCACGTCTAACATCCGCGAACTGGAGGGGTGTCTGATCGGATTGATCGCCAGATCTTCTCTGGAGAAACGCTCCATCGATCTGGAGCTCGCGAAGGAAGTTGTTCGCTCCATTATCGGCGAGGTCCGAACGCACATTACGGTGGAAGAAATCCAGCGAGTCGTCTGCGGCCATCTGGGAATTGCCGAAGACCTCATCCGGGCGAAGACCCGGAAGCAGGAGGTGGTGAACGCCCGGCAAATCGCCATGTATCTCACGAAGGAGCTGACAAATTCATCCCTCAAGACAATCGGCACGCATTTCGGGGGACGTGATCACAGCACCGTCATCCATGCATACCAAACCGTTGAGGACGGGATGACAAAGGATCCCAAACAGAAAAATCTTGTCCAGCAGCTGAGAGCAAAATTGGAGCTGAGCGTTGTGTAACTTCGCGCCGGTGTTACGAGAGTACAAGTGCCCGAGTGATATCGGGCACTTGCCGTTTTTGGAGATGCATGTTGATAGGTCTGTGGAGTATGGGTGCATTGCTGTGAACCTGATGTGCACAGGATTCCACTCCTGAGCGAATCATAGCGTCGGTCTAGTATCTTGTGAACAGACTGCTCGTTGTTCCCAGCGGGTTCACAGGCCGAGAACAGCATCGGGGCCGGTAAGTGGTTTGAGCAAATTGAGTTCCGGAGATATACACCTGTTAACATCTCTTATAATTAGTAGTATTCCTTCTAAACCACTTTACTATATAATAGCAGCATAAAGAAAGGATCGTACCACAGGGGGAAACAGCGGGTAAAATTTCCATAACCCATTGAATCTATATACAGTTATCACGGTTCTATCATTGAATTTCATGCCCAAATTTCGTAAATTTAGAGGTCATCAGCGTGCCTCGGCACACCATCCAGGAGAGGGAAAGCAATGAAATTTTCATCGTCCAGCGTTGAATTACAAAAGGTTCTTGGAAGTATCGGAGGCGTCATTCCAACCAGGTCGACGCTTCCTATTTTGGAGAATTTTCTCTTCGAAGTCTCTGACAACCGGCTCCACATCACGGCAACAGATCTCGACACTTCGATGTCTGTCGCGCTTCAGGTGAAAAACGGCGAGAACGGGACTCTCGCGGTGCCGGCAAAAAGGCTGCTGGAGACCGTCCGCTCTCTTCCCAATACCGACATCAATTTCTCTTCACAGGGAGAAAACAACAAGGTGCTGATGAAGACGAACAACGGTGAGTACCGGCTCACGGGTGAATCAAGCGAGAACTACCCGGCGGTCCCGAAGTTCAAGCCCGAAGCGGAGATGAAAATCGGGAGCGACATCCTCAGCCGGCTGATTACGAAGACATCGTTTGCCGTCAGCTCGGACGAGCTCCGGCCGGCCATGATGGGCGTGCTCATTCAGATCAAGAAGAATGAAATCAGGGCCGTGGCCACAGACGGGCACCGGCTTGTGCGGCTGATCAATTCATCGTTCGAATCGACGATGGGGGACCGCGAGGTTGTTATTCCGGCCAAGGCGCTTAACCTCGTTTTGAAATCGGCCGACGAAGCGGAGAGCGGCGTGTCATTCAACGATAACCACGCGATGTTTTCGATGGGCTCGACGCGGCTCATCTCACGGATGATCGAAGAGAAGTTTCCAAACTACGAAAGCGTTATACCTCTCGAGAACGACAAAGAGATGCTGGTCGATAAGAACCAGCTTCTTGCGTCGGTTCGAAGGACAGCCCTGTACGCCAGCTCCGCCACACATCAGGTCCGGTTCTCCCTTCGCAAGGGTTCCGTGGCGATATCTGCGGAAGACATCGATTTCGGCAGCGAGGCGCGCGAGACCCTGCCCTGCGATTATTCTGCCGAGCCGATGGAGATCGGGTTCAATTCCTCCTACATGATCGACATGCTCTCCCACATCGACACCGACCAGGTCCAGCTGATGTTCAGCTCGCCGACCAGGGCGAGCATTCTCAAGCCCGCCTCCCAGAGGGACGGGGAGAACCTGTTGATGCTCGTCATGCCAGTGAGGTTGAGTGATTGATCGCGCCTCGATGCAGCTAGCGAATCTCAAGCTCCGGCACTTCAGAAACCACATCGATTCCTACATCCAGTTCGGCGGCGGTACAAACTTGCTGCTTGGCGACAACGGCGAGGGAAAGACGAACGTCCTGGAAGCGATCTCGTACCTCTGTCTCACGAAGAGCTTTCACACCTCGAGCGACGCTCTCGCCCTGAACTTCGGCGCCGATCTTTTTGAGATCGAAGGGACCTTCCTCGGCTCCGCCGGCAGCGAGCATCACGTCCGCGTCGCCTATTCGAAATCCCCTGTCGAGAAGGCGGTTCTTGTCGATAAGCGGCGAGTCGAGCCCTTCACCGCGCTCATCGGCAGGTTTCCGATAGTGATTTTCTCCCCCGAGCACATGGCGATTGCCTCAGGAGCTCCCGCGGAGCGCCGCAAGTTCGTCGATCTGGTCATCTCGCAGTCAAGCAGCGTCTATCTGCAGGACCTGATCGCGTACCGGAAGGTGTTGAGGCAGCGCAACAAGATCCTGAGAGACGGAAAACTCCAGAGGACCGACTCCTCCGCCCTTCTTGCTCCCTGGGACGAGCAAATGGTTATCCTCGGCGCCGCATTGATGAACAAGCGCAGGCAGTTCATCGCGGAGTTCGGGGACTTTGTCACAACCGCATATCACCATCTGATCGGCGCTGTGGAAGAGCCCTCGATCGAGTATCAGCCGATGATCCCCCTTGCAAAGCATCTGGATGACTCAGGCATCAGGGATCTCCTTCGCCGGGAGATCGAACAGGCGAGACCGGCCGAGATGAGAGCGGGGCTTACACTCGTGGGACCTCAGCGCGACGAGCTCGTGTTCAGAATTAATAGAAACGATGTGAGAAGCTTCGCGTCACAGGGGCAGCAGAAGACATTTCTGGTTGCGCTGAAGATTGCGGAGTTCTTCTATCTCAAAGACCGCGCCGGCGAGGCGCCCATTCTCCTGCTCGACGACATCTTCAGCGAGCTCGACGAGCACAGGGCGAACGAACTTTTGCAGTTTGTCGGGGGCTTGAGCCAAACATTCATCACCTCGACAAGCGTCCGGCTCTTTGAGAACGGCACCGTGTTCGCCGACTCGCAGAAACGCTTTCTCGTACGGAACGGGAACGTGAGCGAGTACCAGCTGGCGGGACTCGGATGAGCAAAGCGGCGCCAAAGCAGATCGGCAGCGGGATTTCATCGGTCCTCGGGATGCTGGGGATTGGCGGCAAGATCAAGCAATATGAGGTGATCGACGCGTGGCCCCGGATTGTTGGAGGACCGATCGCGGATGTAACGAAGGCAGAGCGCATCGCCGACGGGAAACTCTTCGTCCATGTCGAAGAAGCGGTGTGGCGCAATGAGCTTGTGTATCTGAAGAAAGACCTGATTGAGAAGATCAATCACACGATGCATCAGGAAATCGTTCGGGATATAATTTTCCGCTAAAGGAGCCAATGAAAAAGGTTGTTGACGAGGATAAGAAGTCAAAGGTGAAGATGACGGCTGAGGAATCCGCCGCGAAGAAGAAAACGAACGGCGATTACACCGCGGACGATATCACGGTCCTCAAGGGACTCGAACCGGTCCGGCAGCGGCCCGCCATGTACATCGGCGATGTGTCCGCGCGCGGGCTGCATCACCTCGTGTACGAGGTGGTGGACAATTCGATTGACGAAGCGCTTGCCGGATTCGCGCACCACATACAGCTGAGCATCAACAAGGACGGCTCTGTGAGCGTCGCCGACGACGGCCGGGGGATTCCGACGGACATCCACGCCGACGAGAAGCGATCGGCGCTCGAAGTAGTCATGACGGTGCTGCACGCCGGCGGGAAGTTCGACAAGAACACATACAAGGTATCGGGAGGACTGCACGGCGTGGGCGTATCGGTTGTGAACGCCCTCTCCGAGTGGCTGGAAGCGGAAGTCTACAGGGACGGCAAGGTCTGGTATCAGAAGTACGCAAAGGGGAAGCCGCAAGGGGCGGTGAAAGTCGTCGGAAAAGCGGATGCGAAAAAGACGGGCACGAAAGTTTCGTTCCTTCCCGACAACACGATCTTCAAGAACCGTACGTTCAAGTTCGAAACGATCGCCGAGCGGCTGAGAGAGCTGGCTTTCCTCAATCCGAGCGTTACGCTCCGGATCGTGGATCTGCGCGACGGGCAGGAGCGCGAGGAGTCGTTCCACTTCAAAGGAGGCCTTCTCGAATTCGTGCAGTACATCGATTCTACCAGGCCTCCGATCATGAAGAAGCCCGTGTACATGAAAGGGCAGGATAAAGACGAGGCCGGGCGGGTCGTCGAGGCAGAGATCGCTTTCCAGTACAACGATCAGTATAACGAAAACGTCTTCACCTACGTCAACAATATCAACACCCTCGAGGGCGGCACGCATCTGATCGGTTTCCGCACCGCGCTCACCCGGACATTGAACAGCTATGCGTCGAAGAACAACCTGGTGAAGGAAAACGGCGTCCAGCTGACCGGAGACGATTTCCGTGAAGGCCTGACGGCTGTCCTGAGCGTGAAGGTTCCCGAGCCCCAATTCGAGGGACAGACCAAGACGAAACTCGGCAACAGCGAGATCAAAGGCATTGTCGAGGCGATTGTAAGCGATCAACTCGCAATCTGGCTGGATGAGAATCCCGGCGACGCCCGGCGGCTGATCGACAAATGTCTGCGGGCAGCGGAGGCGCGCGAGGCGGCCCGGAAGGCGCGAGACCTGACCCGGAGGAAGAGCGCTCTCGAGTCGTCAAGTCTTCCCGGAAAACTTGCCGATTGCTCGATCAACGATCCCGAGCATTGCGAACTGTACATCGTCGAGGGCGACTCCGCCGGTGGAAGCGCGAAGCAGGGCCGCGACCGCCGGTTCCAGGCGATTCTTCCGATCAAGGGGAAGATTCTGAACGTCGAGAAGGCGCGCCTGCATAAGATCCTCGAGAACGAAGAGATCCGCGCCATCTTCACGGCCATAGGCGCGGGTGTCGGCGAGGAGTTCAATGCCGAGAAAATCAGGTACGGAAAGATCATACTGATGTGCGACGCGGACGTGGACGGATCGCACATCCGGACGCTTCTCCTCACGCTGTTCTTCCGCTACATGAAGGAAATCATAGAGCTCGGCCACGTGTACATCGCGCAGCCGCCGCTCTACAAGGTGAAGAAGGGAAAGCAGGAGCTCTACGCCTTCGATGAGGACGAGCGCGAGGAGATCGTGAAGCAATTCAAGGCCGACAAGAAAAAGAACGGAGAAAAGGCGGCGCCTGAGCCCGGGGTAGAAGAGGTGGTGGAAGTAGTTTCCGAGGATGGCGCCGCGCTCAGCTCCGCCGGCATAACGGTTTCACGCTTCAAAGGTCTCGGCGAGATGAATCCCGAGCAATTGTGGAGCACCACGATGAACCCGGATACGCGTACCGTGCTCCTCGTGTCGATCGAGAACGCGGCGGATGCGGACCGGACGTTCTCCATACTCATGGGGGACGAGGTGGAGCCGAGGCGCGACTTTATCGAGAAGAACGCAAAGTACGTGAGAAACCTTGACGTGTAAGCTTGGATAACCAGCTGGCGTGGGCCGGCATATGTCTTCTACTGGCGGGATGCGGACGGGGCAGCGACGCCCCTCTCGAGGATCTTGGCCTGAAGGGATGGTCGGTAGACAGAATAAGCATCAGCAATCTTAGCAGCAAGAAAACGATTGAGCTCGACAACTACCGCGAAATGGCGTTCTTCCTCCGGCAGATAAGGCTTTGTTCGCCCCGCGGCGAAGAGAACGTCACGAGCGAATTCGATCTCAGGGTGTACAGAAAGAAGCCCGGGGTCGATCTTTTTTCTGGTAAGGCAGGACCGCCGGAGCTTTTCGAGGATGACCTGCGCATGGGCAGAGAGTGCATAGGTCCCATGGTCCCGGCTTCGGTGGTGGCAACACGGTGGTATTTTGAAAACGATTCACTCTATACGTTTATCAAGAGCAAGTTTTAGCATCTGACGAAGAATTCAAAGTGATCAGAACATCAGGGGAATGAGTGGCCGGGGTTAATGAAAAAGTAGTTCCAGTCGATATCGAAGAAGAAATGAAGGGCTCGTACATCGATTATGCGATGAGCGTAATCGTTGCGCGGGCGCTCCCCGATGTGCGCGACGGATTGAAGCCGGTTCACCGGCGCGTTCTTTTTGGCATGCAGGAGCTGGGCCTCGCAAGCAACAGGGCCTATAAGAAGGCCGCCCGCATCGTGGGCGAGGTTTTGGGAAAATATCACCCCCACGGCGACACGGCGGTCTACGACACGATGGTAAGAATGGCACAGCCATTCTCGCTCCGCTACCCGCTGGTCGACGGGCAGGGGAATTTCGGTTCGGTCGACGGCGATGCGCCCGCGGCGATGCGTTACACCGAGGCGCGCCTCTCGAGAATCGCCGAAGAAATGCTCCGGGATCTCGAGAAGAACACGGTCGACTTTGTCCCGAATTTCGACGATTCGCTCAAGGAACCGACAGTCCTTCCCGCCCTGATCCCGAACCTCCTGGTGAACGGGACCTCGGGCATTGCCGTCGGCATGACTACGAACGTCCCCCCGCACAACCTCACCGAAGTTGTCGACGGATGCGTTGCCGTGATCGACAATCCCGATCTTCCGGATGAAAAGCTGTTAAAGATCGTGAAAGCGCCCGATTTTCCCACCGGCGGAATAATCTACGGGTACCAGGGAGTCAAGGAGGCGTACAAGACCGGGCGGGGGAGAATCATTGTTCGCGCCAAGGCCTCCATCGAGACCGGGCGCGCCGACCGCCAGTCGATCGTTGTAACCGAGATTCCCTATCAAGTCAATAAGTCGAGCCTCATCGAGAAGATCGCCGACCTGGCTCGCGAGAAGAAGATCGACGACATCTCCGACATCCGCGACGAGTCTGATCGTGACGGACTCCGGGTGGTCATCGAGCTCAAGCGCGACGCCAATGCGCCCGTTGTGCTCAACAACCTCTACAAGCACACGCAGATGCAGACGACCTACGGGGTCATCATGCTCGCTCTTGTGGACGGCAGGCCGGCGCTGCTCAAACTCAGGGAGATCATCGATCATTTCATCAAGCACCGCAATACGATCATCGTCCGGCGGGCGAAGTACGAACTGAGCGAAGCCGAGAAACGGGCCCACATTCTCGAGGGATACATCATCGCCCTCGACAATATCGATGAGATCATCAAGCTCATTAAGAAATCGAAGGATGTGCCGGCGGCCCAGGAAGGGCTGATGAAGCGGTTCAAGTTATCGGAGATCCAGGCGAAAGCGATCCTCGACATGCGCCTGCAGAAACTCACGGGGCTCGAGCGGAAGAAGGTCGAAGACGAGTACAAAGAAACGATCAAGCTGATCGAGCGGCTCAAGGCGATCCTGGCCAGCAAGAAGCTCCAGATGCAAATGATCAAGGAAGAGCTCCTCGAGATCAGGAAGAAATACGGCGACGAGCGGCGCACGGAAATCGTTTACAAGGCCGAGGAATTCAGCGTCGAGGACATGATTGCCGAGGAGAACGTGGTCATCACCATCAGCCACGGCGGCTTCATCAAGCGGTTCCCGGTCTCCGGGTACAGGAGACAGGGCCGCGGAGGAAGAGGGGTGACTGGCGCGACGACGAAGGAAGACGATTTCATCGAACACCTCTTCATCGCCTCCACGCACAATTATATCCTCTTCTTCACGGATAAGGGCCGATGCTACTGGCTGAAGGTGCACGAGATTCCCGAGGCAGGGCGCGCCTCGCGCGGGAAGTCGATCGTCAATCTCGTTTCGAAGCAGAACGACGAAACCATCGCGGCATTTGTCCCCGTGCAGGAATTCGACGACAAGCATTTCGTGGCGATGGTGACGGTACACGGAGTCATCAAGAAGACCGCGCTCTCCGAGTTCGGAAACGTTCGCCGGACCGGGATCGCGGCTATCAGCATGCGGAAGGATGACACCGTAAAGGACGTGAAACTGACCGACGGGACCGAGGACATCATCATCGGCACTCACGATGGGATGGCGATCCGCTTCTCCGAGAAGGACGCGAGGCCGATGGGCCGGAGCGCATCCGGCGTACGCGCGGTCACTCTCAACAAGGGAGACAGGGTTGTCGGCGCGGTCGCCCTCAAGCGAAGGAAGACTTCAATTCTTGTCGTCGCTCAGAACGGATTCGGGAAACGCAGCGAGCTGGATGAGTACCCCATACGGCATCGCGGTGGAAAGGGCGTCATCACGCTACGCGTTACGGACAAGACAGGAAAGATGGTCGGGATCAAAGAGGTGCTCGATAACGACGACATCGTCGTGATGACCGCCAAGGGCGTCATCATACGCCAGCCTGCAAGGGAGATCCGAATGGCCGGACGCATCACCCAGGGCGTCAGACTCATACGCCTCGAGTCGGGTGATCAGGTTGCAGATCTTGCTGCGGTTCCTACGGAGGAGGCGAAAGAGGAATCGGAGGGAGCTGCTCCGGCAGCGCCGCCAGCTGAGACCAAATCAGCCGAACCGGTTGCCGAGAAACCCGCCGGAGCAAAGAAGAAAGCAACAGAACCGAAGGGAGTCAAAGCGGAGGCAAAACCAAAAGCGGGATCCAAGCGAGGCGGTAAGAAGAGCCGGTAGGCCCGGCTGGTGTCACGGTCCGGACCGTGACACCAGGTCGAAAAAGTCGAAACCGAGTCACAAGGGAGCAGGAAAGAAAGGCCGGTAGGCGAGATTGGTAGGCGCCGGCTTTAGCCGGCGTCCGCATTTCGAGAGTCATGCGCAATCGAAGAGTCACTTTGACAAGGTCTTTTGCAGTACATCGACTCTAACCGGGAAGGAGAACGGAATTGACTGCAAAGATCAAAATGCTCTCACTTGTCCATTTGCCTCTGGTCTTATTTTGCAGCTTGTCTCTGTTTCTATTCACGACCTGCAACGATGGTACCTCACTTATGAACGGTCCTGGGAAACCGGACCCGGGAGATCAATTCGTAACATTTCCTGTTCTCAGGAATTACAGCTCGATTCCGAATCCCCTGGACCGGTGGAGAGCCTATCACCTAACCGACTATGTGATCGAGCAGGTGAGCGCAGGGGGGTGGGTGCCATCTGATACCGTTCGGATTTACGTCCTTGCTGGTCTGAAGGCTCTTGTCGTGCGAGAATCGGACAAGGACACGATGCCCCGAAACTACCCGTTTTACATGACGGCTGATGACTTGTTTTCTCGGGTGGAGGGGGTCGGCTCGCGCCTCCTGCCCGGCGATTCCCTTTTTGTCGAGTACGACTCCCGCTTCGGATATCCGTCTAAGATCTCCTTCTTTACCTCCCGCATCACAGACGCGGACATGAGTATATACACATGGAATATTAGACAGATCGTTAATCCGTACACACCGGCGCCCAACGCCCAAGGTGAGTAGGCGTGACTATATCGCCCAGCACTTTTGCTTCGCACTCTGAATCGGTAGATTCTAAGCTTGCAAAAGGGGTGCGGTGTTTTGCAACATGGTAACGCCCCCTAAAGGGGGCGCCTACAAGTTGACCGTGATTGTTCCGATGGCCCTCCTCTTCAACAGCGACCCTCCAAAAATCTCGTAGTGTTCCCTGTCGAGGAGGTTCGACACATCTACACCGAGCGTGAGGTTCTGGGTCAACTTGTACCTCCCGGTAAGATTCACGATCGTGTACGAAAGTATTCTCCCCTGAAAGATTCCCGCAGACCAATCGTACGAAGGAACATACTTCAGAGAAAGCCCCGCCTGTAAACCATTCCGGTGCTTGTATGAAACCGCTCCGTTGAGCTTGTGCTGAGGAGTATTCGGCAACAGCGGACTATTCGTGCTCTGCTCATCGATGGTAAAGTCAAAGAAGGAGTAGTTCCCCGAAAGAGTCCAATCCTCGGACAACCCATAATTCAACCCAACCTCAAACCCTGATTCCGTCACCTTCCCGGCGTTGCCGTACGACCAAACCGACCGGAGTTTTCCGCCGATATTCTCCTGTCCGTGGTATGCGGGGTTTGCTCCGGGCGTGAGATCGGTGATGAAGTCGCTGAGCCGGTCGTAATATGCGTCAACCGTCGCGTCAAGTGCATTGCCAAACAGGCCTCTGTAACCGAACTCAAACCCGTTGATCTTTTCCACTTCCAGATCGCTGTTTCCGAGGTAGGCGAGCGGCTGGGACGGATGGAGGACGTAGAGAAAAAGCTCCGCGTAGTTCGGCGACTGGAACGCGCGGTTATACGTGACGCGAAAATTGTGGTCATGGAGCGGCGACCAGACCAGTGCGACCTTTGGAGAGAACTGGCCCGAGTACAGGGTGCTTCTGTCCCAGCGAGTTGCTCCAAGGATTTTCCATTGCTCTGAGAACCTGTACTCCATCTGCCCGAAGAGGCCGGTCATGTTATCCTCGTGCTCGGCAAGCATCAGCGTACCGCGCGTGTCGACGCTTTGATACCTGTACGAGATTCCTGTAGTTACCAGGGCATGCTCGCCCAGCGGTGCGAAGTGATATTGATAGTCTCCCTGCAGCGCTAGCGAGTGCTCCTCCAGAGGGAGACCCGTCGAGAGAGAGTACTGGGGTTCGCGCGAGTCCCGACCGGTCGCCCAGAATTGTGCGATCGAATGTTCGTCCGAGTAATGCAGGCGGCCCCACGGTTTCCAGGCACGTGTTACCTGGACTCTTCCGATCCCGGTGACGAAGACTTCATTCTCAACCTGCGCAAGGCCGGCTTCCGCGGCGGCCGTGGTCTTCGTGTCGATCTCGTAGTCCGCGCGCGCAGACCCGTACGTTGATGTGACGGGATTCGTATTCAGCGCCTTCACTTCCAGATTGATAAAAGGGTTGAATCCCGCGTACTCGAACGGACGTGCCTGCGATGTGTCGCGTGGAACGCTCCACGTATCCCCTTGCGAGCGGCCGAGATTCATCTTGTAACTCCATCTTCCTGAGATGCCCGCATGCTGGATGTCTGTGCGGAATGTGTTTTTTTCGCCCGCCGCAAGCGAGAGTTTGGTGCCGGATACTTCTTTCGGCGCCGGCGTGATAATATTGAGGACTCCGTTGAATGCGTTCGCGCCGTAGAGGGCGGAACCGGGGCCCCGGACGAGCTCGAGGCGGCCCAGGTCCTCGACGGGAACTGTCAATCCGTTCCATTCCTGTGAGCCGAGGAAGACGACCGAGAGATCTCTCCCGTCAAGGAGAACGAGGAGCCGGCGTGTGAGCGAACTGTTGAATCCCCGGGTATTGATATTGAAATCGAAGAGCCCGTTCTGAGCGAGATCGACACCGGGGAGGTGCTCAAGGAGCTTTGGCACCTGGCCCTGGCCTGAGTTAAGCTGGAGGTCGCCGGCCTCGATCGTTGAGACCGCCGCAGGGGCCTCGGCGATGCGCTCGCGCCTGAATGAAGCGCCATAGACGACCACCTCGCCGACCTGAACGGCGGCCTCCTTCATTCGGAGGGCGACATAGGAAGTATCGTTCGTTTTGCCAATCAACCCAAGAAACTCCTCGGTCTGATACCCGATCGCCATCACGGTGAACGTGTACTGTCCCAGGGGAATATGTGAGATCAGAAACTTTCCCTCCGCATCCGTTGCGGCGCCAAGCGTCGTGCCGTTGATAAGAACATCCGCATCTGCGACCGGATCGCCCGATGCATCGCTCACGACAGTCCCGCTCATGGTTCCTGTCGGTTGGGCAACGAGAGATATATTACAAAAGAGGAGCGGGAGTGAAGCAAGTATGCACAGAAGGGGTACGGAGGTTCGTATCCCGGGAGGGATTATCACGGCAGGCTCGATGATACCTGCCCGTAGCCTGGTAATTCCAGCCGCAATTGCGCTAGAAATTCCTGCTCTTTAAGACGCGGAAGAAGCCGTAGTTTTCCGTATCGCCGGCGACATTCACCTGTACGGGGCCGACATCGGCGGCAAGCCAGAGTATCGCGGTGGTTGCGTCGTCCTGCACGACAATTCCGCCGGCGGTTATCTTTCGCCACGTGCGCACTTTGTATGCTTTCGGATAAACTGTGTGCGCCGAGGAACTGTCTGTGATAGAAACCTGCCCGAGTATCTCTCCGAAGATCTGAAGGCGGACGGGGGCGGAGCCTACTCCGGGAATGTTTCCGGTTACAGTGGTATCGAAGGCAGTCCACGCCGTGGCGAGCCCCTGGCTCGGCCGGGCGAGGCCGATCCAAACGGCGGTGTCGGTGAACGATACGTGGAAAAACCGATAGAACGGGCCGAGCGTCTGACGAAACGATAGATCGCCGTTGGAGGTATCCTTCTTGATCTGAAAATATCGCACAGAAGTGTAACCGAAAACAGTGGTTGAATCCTGAATCAGCCAGGTGCCCGAAGGCCCGGGGAGGACATTCCAGACGCCGATGTATGATGCGGCCGAACCACTGACAGCCGAATCGACTGAGCCGACTGCGACAAGATATCCAGAGAATTCAAATCTGCGGCCGGCGACAAGCGGGAAGAGATCGTCGGTAATCGGCGTGATGACCGGCGGGCCCGTGGATGTGTCGTTGCTTTTGCAGCTGACCGCGAGGATGATCGGAAGCAGTGCGGCCGCGATCAGGAAAAAGTATCCGATCTTCTGGGAGATTGTCATTGGACCCCTCGGGATGTGAACGACGGATTAAGATATAGAAGAAGTCACATAATTTCAAATGCCCGGGGCGCGGTGAGTTCATTGCATTTCAGGGCCCTTCTTTGTAAATTCGGGCAGATTTTTCTAAAAAGCACCCCCCAAAGAGGATCTGATGGAGTCCCTCGTTCTCGACGGGAACACCCTCACCGTCGAAGATGCTTATCGCTGTTCCAAGAATGTTTCGCGAATCTCCTTCTCACGGGCTTCGCGGCGGCGCATGCTCGCGTCTCGCAAGCTTGTCGAAGACTGGGTCCGGCGCGGCGAAACTATTTATGGCGTGACCACGGGGTTCGGCGAACTGAGCAACGTCCGCATCAGCCCGGCGCATATCGAGGAGCTTCAAACCAACCTGATCGTGAGCCACTCTGCCGGAGCCGGCGAGCCCCTGCCGTATGAAGTGGCGAGGGCGATGACCATCCTCCGTTTAAATGCCCTTGCGAAGGGTTATTCCGGCGTCCGGCTTGAAACGGTGGAGTTCTTCCGCAAAGTCTTTAACGCCGGAGTGATCCCGATTATTCCGTCGAAGGGATCTGTCGGATCGAGCGGCGATCTGGCGCCCCTTGCACACCTGGTGTTGACCATGCTCGGACGGGGGAAGGTATGGTACAAAGAGTCAGTGATGGATTCATCGCTGGCACTGCGCCGCATCGGCTTGAAGCCCCTGCGGCTTGGAGCAAAAGAGGGGCTTGCGCTCGTCAACGGGACCCAGATGATGGCGGCGTATGGAGTGCATGCGGTTCATGAAGCCCGCGCGTTGTGCAAGGTGGCAGACATCGCCGGCGCGATGAGCGTGGAAGCCTTGAAGGGAACGGACACCGCGTTCGATCCACGGATCCACAAACTGCGCCCATTCAAAGGGCAGGCAGCGAGCGCCGCAAATTTACGCCGGCTCATGAGAAAAAGCCAGATCAGGGAGTCGCACAGGCACAACGATCCACGGGTACAGGATGCGTACTCGATCCGGTGCATGCCCCAGGTGCACGGCGCTTCGCGCGATGCGGTTCAGTACGCCTATGATGTCGTCTCGACGGAGATTAACTCGGCAACCGATAACCCCCTCATCTTTCCGGAGGACAGGAAGCATCTCGAGGGGGGGAATTTTCACGGCCAACCGCTCGCGCTTGCCCTGGATTTTCTCGCGATCGCGCTCGCCGAGCTCGCAAGCATATCGGAGCGCCGCATCGAGCGGATGGTGAACGGCTCGTTAAGCGGACTTCCAAGGTTCCTGAGCGAAAACGGCGGACTTCACTCGGGAATGATGATCGCTCAATATACCGCGGCGTCGATGGTTTCCGAAAACAAGGTCCTCGCACACCCCGCGAGCGTCGATTCGATCCCGACCTCGGCAAATCAGGAAGACCACAACAGCATGGGATCGATCAGCGCGCAGAAGGCATGGCAGGTGCTTCGCAACACTGAGACAGTCCTTGCCATCGAACTGATGGTCGCCGCGCAGGGGGTCGATTTTTCAAGCGCCAACCCGTCGTCGAGGGATGTCATGTCGCCCGGCGAAGGAGTCGCGGCCGCGCATGCGACGATCCGTAAGGAGATCCGGCATCTTGGGGGGGACCGGCCGCTCTACGATGATATTCAGACCGCCCTGAGGTGTGTAAAGGACGGCCGGATTCTGCGCGCCGTCGAGCGAGCGGTAGGACAGCTACAATAATATACCCCTTCTTATGAAGCTCTCGGAAAAACTCATCCGTTCTTTGCCCAAAGCCCTGCTCCACGACCACCTCGATGGGGGATTGCGCCCGAAGACGATCATCGAACTCGCAAAGGACATGGGCTACGACAAGCTCCCCACAACCGACCCTGGCGAACTGGCGGAGTGGTTTCACCGCGGCGCGCAGCGGGGGAGCCTCCCGCTCTATCTCGAGGGCTTCGTCCACACCACGGGGGTCATGCAGACCGACGAAGGGCTCGAGCGCGTCGCGTACGAGATGATGGAAGACATGCACAACGACGGCGTGGTCTATGTCGAGACGCGATTTGCTCCGGTCTTTCACACCGAGCGCGGGCTGCACTGGGAAGAAATTGTGACCGCTGTCCTGCGGGGACTCGAGAAGGGGAAAAAAGATTTCGGCGTCGAGTACGGACTGATCATCTGCGCGATGCGCGACATGACTCTCTCACAGGAGATGGCCGAACTGGCGATCGATTTCCGGGAGAGAAATGTCGTCGGTTTCGACCTCGCGGGCGAGGAGGGAGGCTACCCTCCGAAGAAACATGTCGACGCGTTTCATTACATCCAGAGGGAAAATTTCAACATCACGATTCACGCGGGAGAAGCCTTCGGCAAAGAATCGATCTGGCAGGCAATCCAGTGGTGCGGCGCCCACCGGATCGGGCACGCCACGCGCCTTGTCGAAGACATGTCTATCTCAGACGACGACCCAACCGAAGTGGAAAACATGGGGTATCTGGCTCAGTATGTGCTGGACAAGCGCATCCCCCTCGAGCTTTGCCTCACGAGCAACGTGGATACCGGAGCCGTGAAGAGCGTGGAGGAGCATCCCTTCGGAATCTATCATCGCTACAAGTTCCGGGTCACGCTCAACACAGACGACCGGCTGATGAGCAATACAAACCTCACCCGGGAGTACAAATTGGCCGCAGACGCGTTTAAACTCAATCTTCACGACCTTGAGAAGCTGTCGCTAAACGCAATGAAGAGCGCCTTTGTTCCTTATAAGAAGAGAATCGACCTCATTTACAATGTCATCAAACCCGGGTTTCAGCGGGCCAGGAAGGCCGCAAAGTAACGCCGCACAGCGGCCGGGACGCAGAGTAACGATCCGTTGTATATGGGCCATCACAGCTGCCGCGCCGCTCTTCAGTCTGTTTGAACCTGGGTGCAGGGCCCTGTCCCCTCCGGCCAGCTATTCCTACCGCGCGATCAATAACGACTGCAACTGCCTCGAGTACCGGGTAGCAGACCGCCCTGCGAAGGTTGACTACCTCTTCCGCGCCCGGTATACCATGGAGGAGGGAATCGTCACGCACGTCGAGATCGAACTGACGAACAATAACCGCGACTCGCTCCTTCTCGGCCGCGGTTACATTAAGGTCACATCCAACAATGTCGCCTACCAGTACAACGACAGATTCCTGCCGTTGCCCGAGATGATCATTCCTCCCTACCAACACGATGTCGTCAAGCTCGTCGGACGCGAAGTCGGCGGAAAGGAAGATTGGAACAAGATCGCCGGCGAACAGCTCCGGGTCACCATCAAGGGAATTCACGCGGGAGATCGCGAGCTTGCGTCGCAGACTGCAACCTTCATTCCCGAAAACCCGAAGCTGAGAGGGTACTGAGTCCCGCATCAGGCGTTGTTATTCAAGCCCTAAATTGCTATATTTTTTCATGCGGGCCACTCAGGAGAAGCATGTGGGGAAGATGCGTATGAGGACCGTGGTCGCGGCATTCGCTGCGCTGATCATCGCCGGCTGCAGCGGGTCGGGCAATATGGCGCAGCAGGAAAAACCCGCAGGCACCCTCCCTCTCAAAAGCCACACCGACGACGAACTCGCCCTGCGCCGCTTCATCGAAGGATCGCTTCTCGACCAGACCGGCAAGTACGCGGAGGCGATACTCCAGTACCAGGAGGCGCTCCACGAGAAGCAGGACCCCGCCATCTATCACGCCATCGCCAAAGATTATTCCATTCTTGACAACCATACGCGCGCGATAGAAGCGGGCCGCGAAGCGGTTCGCCTCGCACCGAAGAACCGGACCTATCATGAAACCCTCGCCAACGTTTACGTCAACGCCCTCGACCTCGACGGGGCGATCAAGGAGTACGAGGAGGTCATCAGACTCGACTCATCCTACCTCGAGGCATGGCTCAGTCTGGGAAGGCTTCTCCAGGTCCAGAAACCCGAGAAAGCGATAAAGACCTACCGGGAGGTGATCGACCGCTTCGGTCCCGATAACGACGCCTACTTCCAGATGAGCCAGATTTACGGCTCGATGAGGGATTTCCGCCGGCAAGCGGAGGCGTACAAAGGGATGCTCTCGATTGATCCTGCAAATTTCGAGGTGAAGAAGGCCCTGGGCGACGCCTACCTACGCAGCGACAGCGTGGACGCGGCGCTCCGGATCTATAGCGAGCTTGTCGAGGCCCATCCCGAGGACCTCGACGTCCGCGCCGCGATCGCGCACGGATATCTGACGAAGCAGGATTACGACGCCGCGGCCAAGCAGTTCGAGGAAGTCCTCCGCAAGGATTCCCTCACAGTAGACGACCAGATCAAGTTCGGCACGGTCTTTCTCAACTTCATCCAGAAGGACTCGGGCGTAGCCCCATACGCGATCAAGCTCTTCAACCGGATCCGGAACTCCCACCCGGACGATTGGCGCCCGTACTGGTACCTTGGCATGATCGAAAATATTTCGAAGGACGACTCCGCGGCGCTTCTGCACTTTAAGAAGGTGAAGGATCTCGCCGGGTGGAATGCCGACGGATGGGTGGGCATCGCCTCCATCTATTACGACAGGGGCCAGTTCGACGATGCAATTCAGGTCCTCAATGAGGCGAAGAAGTCCGTTCCCGAAGAGTTTCGGATTCATTTCCTTCTCGGGGTTTCGTATCAGAGAAAGCGCGAACTGCCGGAGGCCGCGGCGTCGCTCGAAAAGGCGGTCCAGCTCGACGGGAAGAGAGTCGACGCATTGAGCGCACTGGCCCTTGTGTACGACGAGATGAAGCGGCCGGAAGAATCGGACAGCATCTACGAACGCGCGCTTCGGATCGATCCGAAGAACCATCTCCTCCTGAACAATTACGCCTACAGTCTCTGCGAGCGGGGGCTTCAGCTGCAAAGATCTCTGAAGATGTCGAAGGAAGCGGTCGAGCAGCAGCCGGTCAATCAATCGTACCTCGACACCTACGGCTGGATCTATTACCGGATGCAGCAGTACGATGAGGCGGAGAGGTATATCCGCAAGGCGGTCGAGCTCGGCAGCACAAGCGCGGTTATTCTCGAACACCTCGGCGACGTCTACTTCAAGGAGTCGAAGAAGGAGAAAGCGCTGGAGTACTGGCAGAAGGCGCTGCTGATCGACGCAACGAACACCGCGCTCAAGGAGAAGATTCAACGGGGGAGTCTGTGAGATGCCGGCGCCGGGACATTATTCCTGCCCTTCTGCTCGCGGTTCTCTCCGGCTGCGGACCATCGACAAAGAGTGTCAGGGAGGCCCCCCTCCCGGTCGGGGAGGTTTTGCGCCGGGTCCGTGAGCGGAACGAAAAAGTGAGGACGCTCAAAGGAGACGGCACAATCACCATCGAATCGCCCGAGGGATCCACCTCGGGTTTTTTCACCGCGCGCCTGAAGAAGCCCGATTCCCTTCTGGTGGAGTTCAAAGGACCCTTCGGGATCCACGTGGGAACGCTCATGCTCTCGCGCGGGCAATTCACGTTCTTCAATAAGATGGAAAACAGGGCGATCGTCGGGGCACCCGACGGGAGGACCCTGCAATCGATGTTCCGATTGAAGATGGAATTCGATGAAGTTCTGAACGTGTTCACGGGCGAATTCCCCGGCGCCGGGGCGGGGGACTCTCTCATGGCATTCTCCACATATGACGGGCGTTATGATATCAGCTACACGAGTGGCGAAACCGTCAAGGAGTACAATGTCGACGGGGAAGCATTTGTCGTAAGGGGGTATAAGGTCGTCGACACATCCGGGACTCCGACTCTCACCGCCGTAGCCGACAGAGTAGACGATTCACCGCCGGCGCCGGTGCCAAAGTTCCTCCGGGTGATCTTCCCCCGGGAACACCGGAGCATTACGATTGCGTATTCCGGCATCGAGCTCAACAGGCCGGTCGACTGCTCTCTTTCCCTCCCGGAACGCGTCGAGATCATCAACCGCTGATGAGCGCCCGCCCCCTCCCGGCGTTCTTCCTCATCCTTGCGTGCATCCTTGCTTCTCCTTCCTTCGCCCAGCGGAGCGAGCTAAAGCAAAAAAGATCCGACCTCGAGAAGCTGAGGAAAGAGATCGATCAGTACGAGCAGAAGATCAAGGAGAAGGAGCGCAAGGAGCACGCGACTCTTGAACTCCTCGATACGTACGACAGGCAGGCTACCCTCCTGCGGCGGCTGATCGCGAGGCTTCACGATGACGAGAAATCCCTCTCGCAGGATATCGACCGCGCCCGGTCTCAGATCGGAAACCTCAGCGACCGCGTCGGGTACCTGAAGGGAGAATACGCCCAATACGTGACAGCCGCCTACAAGTTCGGACGCCTGTACGATCTCGAACTCCTCCTCAGCTCCGGATCGCTTAATACCATGCTGATCAGGTCCGAGTATCTGAAGCGTTTCTCCGAGCAGAGGCGCGAAGACATCGACAGCATCTCCGACCGGAAGTCGGCTCTTGAGCTTCAACGGGCAAGATTGCAGGAACAGCTTTCTGCCCGCAAGCAATTGATTTCGGAGAAAGGGCGGGAAGAGGAGAAGCTTGCCGTGCGCGCCAGGAAGCGAAAAGTCCTCCTCGCGGAGATCAGGAAAGACAAGCGTAACTTCAGACGCGAGATCAATCGAAAGGTCGACGACGCGAAGAAACTGGAAAACCTGATCAGCGGACTGATCGAGAAAGAGCGGGCCCGCAAGGATAAGTCCCCCCGCGATGAAACTACTCCGCCGGGGCCCGGCACTGCCGCCCCGGGGACGGGATTCGACCTGAAGCGGGGCCGCCTCCCCTGGCCGGTTACGCAGGGTAGGATCGTGGGGCGGTTCGGCACGCAGGAGAACCCGGTGCTTCATACGGTAACCCAGAATACCGGGATCGACATCGGGGTCTCGGCCGGAACACCCGTTGCCGCCGTCGCCTCCGGAGAGGTTTCAACGATCTGGTGGCTCCCCTCATTTGGAAACCTCGTAATCCTGAATCACCGCAACGGATTCCGGAGCGTGTACTCTCACCTCTCGGAGATTTCTGTCGGCGAGGGAGACAACCTCAATGAAGGAGATCAGATCGGGAAGAGCGGCGAAGCCCTCTCGGGGCCGCTCCTGCATTTCGAGATCTGGAAGGACCGCGAGAAGCAGGACCCGCTCCAGTGGCTCAGGCCTCAGGGTTTGACCAGGCGGTGACCCTGCGCTATGATCCGGTCTAATCCGAAACGTCTTCTTCTGGGTTTCGGCGTTCTGGCCGCCGCAATCCTCCTCACGCACCTTCTCTCCGGCACATTCGGCGAGCTCGAGCGGAGCGTGACCTCCGCGAAATATCATGTCAGGGGTGAATCGCAGCTCGACTCCTCGATTGTGATCCTCTATCTTTCCGGAGACGACATCGCATCGCTCGGCGGCATCCCATTGAAGCGAAGTTACTATGCGCTCATCCTGGATGTCCTTCATCAGCTGGGCGCGAAGGCCGTGGGCGTCGACGTAGCGTTTACCGAGCCGGATCTGGAACACCCGGAATACGATGAGATTCTTGCCTCAGTCGTTCAGAAGTCGGGGAACGTAGTCGTTGGCGGTTATTTCCGCACTCTTCATGCGGGGGACTCAAAGGAATCGGATTCATCCGGCCTCCCCGCGGGGTTCACATACCGGTCCAACCTGCCCATGCCGTTCCCGCGGGGAGGACGACTCGAACGTCCATTCCCGCAACTTCTCAACAGCGCCGCGGGGTTCGGCCACACGACACTCTTTGAGCCGGGAGAGATTCCCCTCTTCGTACGGACGGGCGAAGGATTCGTTCCCGCGCTGTCGCTCGAGCTCCTGAGAGTTGCCCTCGGAGCCGGCAGATCCGACGTGACGATTGATGCCGGAGAAGCGGTGATTGGTTCCGGCAACTCCGCCGTGTCGATTCCTCTCTCCGGGACCGGAAGCATCATCCCGAACTTTGCAGGCGGGAACAACTCGCTCAATCTCATCTCGACGGTTGATTTTCTGAAGGCGTATGATGAGGGCGAGGGACACGGAACCGGCCATGAGGAGCTCGAGAGGGTGAAAGGGAAAATCGTTTTGCTCGGCATCATCGCGGGCGGAAGAAGCTCGTTTATCTCTACTCCCTTTTCTTCCCAATTCCCCTCGATCGGTCTTCATGCCACCGTCATTCACGATGCCCTGCACGGCTCGTTTCTTCGAACACTCCCGCACTGGCTGAGCTATCTTCTCGCCTTCATCATCGGCTGTGTGTGCATCCTGTTCATGCACATGGGCCGCCAACTCTATGGGATCCTCGGAGTAGTTTCCCTCCTCGTCCTCCTTGTCGCGGCGTCGCTCGTCGGATTTTCGGCAGGCTCATTGATTATCCCGATTGTGCCGTCACTGTTTTGTGCTCTCTGTGTAACGGCAGCCCTCGTCCTGTACCGCCACAAGCAGGTTGAGGATGAAAAAGCCCGGGTTGACCGGCTGCTGCATGACAAGGAATCCCGGCTGAAGGAACTTGAGCTGGAGCTCACCGGAGTGCGGCAGCGTCATGAAGAAACCCGCAGTGCGAATCTCGTTGCCGAGATCGATTCGTACCAGCGGGAAATCGCGAGACTCCGAACGCACGCCGGCGACCTCCAGCCGCACTCCGAACCTCCTGCGGCGGGGGAAGCTGCGCAGAACTTCGCAGGGATCGTTTACAATCCGGCGGGACCGATGGAGGAAATCATAATATTCCTCAAGAAGATCTCCGCCAACGATGCGAATGTGCTCGTCCTGGGAGAGAGCGGAACGGGTAAGGAGCTCGTGGCAAGGGCCATTCACGCACACTCACCGCGCTCAGAGAAGCCGTTCGTCGCGGTGAACTGCGGGGCGCTGACAGAGACCCTGCTGGAGAGCGAGCTCTTCGGTCACGAGCGGGGAGCGTTTACCGGCGCCCTCAAGGAGAGGCAGGGCCGCTTTGAGCTCGCGGACGGCGGAACGATCTTTCTCGACGAGATTGCCGAGACGAGCGAGGCGTTTCAGGTGAAACTCCTCCGGGTCCTCCAGGATGGCTCGTTCGAAAGAGTCGGAGGGACAAGGACAATGAAGGTGAACGTCCGCGTCATCGCGGCAACGAACCGGGACCTCCGCCGGGCCGTGTCCGACAAACATTTCAGGGAAGATCTCTATTATCGCCTCAACGTCTTTTCAATCAACCTTCCGCCGCTGAGAGAACGGGAAAAGGATATTCCCCTGCTGATCGGCTATTTCATGGAGCGGGAAGCCCCGGGAATGAATTGCAGCACCGTTGTGGTCGAAGTGCTTTGCCGGCACAAATGGAAAGGGAACGTCAGGGAGCTTCAAAGCGTGATCAAGCGGGCGGCGATTCTCGCGGCTTCCGAGAACCGTCAGATGATTCGCATAAAGGATCTGCCCGAGGAGATCGCATCGACCGCCGCTTCAGCCGTGGACATCGAACGACAGATCATCGATTCGCTTCGGGGAAAGCAGTTCTCAAGAAATGCCATATCCGAAACGGCTGATGAGCTGGGAGGATTCAACCGCGGTACGGTCACAGAATACCTGCGCGGCTTCTCATTCAAGACATTTGCGGAGCTGCGGTGGGATATTCCCGCGACGGTGGCGGCTATCTCAGCATCCGATGAGCCCGGCGTCCGAGGGCGCGTCGAGAAAAAGCTCATCGAGTACCTGGGAAATGCCGTGGATGCGGCCGACCGTTCCCTCTCGGCAGAGGCCATCATTGAGGCCTCCCGGTCGAAGTATAAGAACCTCCCTCAGAGATACCATCCCTTCCTTGACGAGATCCTCCGTGCATACTCGCGGGGGGAGTGGTCTGCCGGAACGGGCATTTCATCCCCGAATCAGACGCCAATCCGCCGGATCGGGGACGACCCGGCATAAGCGGGGAAAATTCCCGCACGATCCGGCTAGTTCATCCGGGTAAATCCGGCTGCAATTCCGCATTTTCCTTCCAAATTCGCCTCCATCCTCCATACGAGGCCTCTGGCACGATGGTTGATGTTGAACTGTCCCAGAAGATGCCCGCCACAATAGGGAAGTGGCAGCATCTGATGGATGGTAGATCTTGTCCCGCTGCTCTTGTTGTATCCATAATCACGTGCGGGCGTGTGGGAAAGAGCGGCGGGACAATTAATAAGACCGCACAGAGGTCACTCATATTAGAGGAGATACGGTTATGAAGTTACTCCATCTTTCCATGCTGCTGATGGCCCTGGCGATCGGGCTGGCCGGTTGCGCAAAGGAAAACGTGGTCGGCCCCCCGACGCTCACTGATCAGGCGGCGCTTCAGGCTGAGGTGACCACGATCGATTCGGTCGCGCAGTTTTCCACATCGGATGAATTGACCATCGATGATAACGGGTTAAGGAATCCGGAGTATGACGGCCTGGCGAAGATCGACGCCGCCGAGCTTTCACATCTGGGGAGGATCTTCGGAGATTCACTGTACCCCGTCCGATGGGGGCGTCATATTTTCTGGAACCAGGTAACCCGGCACTATGATGTCACGATCGCGCCAGGTGACTCAAGCGCTCTCGTCACGATCACGAAGATCCTGCCCGGCGAATTCTGGGTAGGGCTCGGATTCAAGACAATCGACACGGTTGTCATCGACACAGTCATTAAGAAGCCCTTCGAGGAAGTCGTGAAGCGAAAGGTCCGGTTTATCCGCGTGGCGCGCACCGACAATCCGCTGAGGAACTGGGTGCCGGTTGCGATAACCATGGTCCAGGGTAAGACGCGTCCGGATACGCTCAACATGTTCTCCATCACCTCGCTTGAAATTGAAGCGGTGGGACATTTCGATACCACCTATACGGATCCTCTGCAGACGTGGTTCCGACTCGGACTCTTCCGCGGCTCGATACCGCGCTTCAGGGTGGGGGATACCGTGAAGGTCACGCTCACGGTGCACAGCGCCAATGATTCGGCTGAGATAGCACACCTGCGGTACGGAATCGCGGGCGACGGAGCCGAGCGGCGCAGAACCCTGATGAAACTCATCTCGATCACCGGAAGCGCCGGGAATTTCGACAGAGTGTATCAGAGAGTGTTCGTCAGCAGGCTGCCGAACTTCCTGCCCACAGGCATCCTCGCGGTCCGGTTCAACGCGATCGCCGATGTCATATCGTACGGCTCGATCTACGTCAACGACGATCCGTTTACGAATGAGTTCTGGGGCACGCCGTACATCGTCGTACGGTAACGTAAAGGCCTGACTGTTTCCCCCGTCTGCAAGCGGCCGAAGTCATTGCAGGCGGGGGAAGCTTTTATTAGATTGGGTTCGATGATACGAGCGCACAACCATACGATGAGATTGATCCGGCTCCTGAGTCTGGGGGCCGTGCTGTTCCTGGCGGCAGGCTGCGAAAAACCCGGCCCCGTCAATCTCGTAGACGACTCGGCACGCAAGGCGGACCTTGTGATACTCGGCAACTCCAGTGCGGGAGTCGGAGCGTTCGGGACCGATGATATCGACTCGGCCCACCTTTTCCCTCCCGTTCAGGGCAAGGTGTTCGGGCAGCTGATAGTCTCGGGATCAATCTTCGACAGCAAGACCGAGCATCATGAAGGGTCCCTCACACGCGCGATATTCTTCGATCGGTCTGCGCCGGTCATTCTCGGCGGCGATACGCTCGCGTACAAGACTCTCGATGCCGGAGTGGTCAGTATCGATGCAATACCGCTCCTCCCGCGCGAGAAGAGATTGCAAATCCCCCGATTGGCGCTGGATACCCTTCTCGGGATCCAGTACTTCCTGGTCAGCGTGGACGGCGTCGGCGGCAGGGGATTTCAATTTGTCGGGAGCCACGGATACCGGTGGACCGGCACGGGCGTCGGTTCAATCGCTCCATTCACAATTGACGTGCAATCTCCGCCGCTTCTGCACGTTGATTCGCCCGGGCCGGATCAGACCGTATCTCTCTCCCACAACCTCACGGTGCGATGGACCGGAGGCGGATCCTTTGTCGATATCCTGATCAGCGACGTCCAATCGGGCGTACGGGCCCGTCCGCTTGTCCGGCTGCGGCTCAGCACGAATCGCGGCGAGACTGTCATTCCCACGGCGGTTCTCCAGATTCTGCGTGGCCGTCCGGCCGCCCTGTTCACATTTACCTCCGGGGCGAGGTCGATTGTGCAGGTCGGGGGTTATCCGGATGACGTGGTGGCAACAGCCGCCTCGACACACAACCTTCTCCTGACACTCGGTCCCTAGCGGCGACTATGAGCTTATTGCCTCCTACCCGCATAGGATTGGCATGCATGTGGATGATCATGGCAGCTTCAACCTCCTATACGCAGCATTTGAGCTCGGCGAGGGCGATCGGCTTGGGCGGGTACACCGCGCTCGCGGGCGACCTCAACGCGCTGGACTGGAACCCGGCGGGACTCACTGGGCTGAACGATTGGCAAATCGAGGCCGGGAATTTTGTCTCCCCGACATTGAGCGATCATACGATCACGGCCCAGGTAGTGGGAGTCGGGAAGCGCTTTGTGGATATCTATGCCGCCGGATTCCGCGTCTCGCCGGGGATTACACTGGATTTCACTGTTCCCTCCACTTTTTCATTCGAAGATTCTTCAAGGTCTCTGACGACGCGGTTCGACAAGAAAATCAGTTACAGCGAGCCCTATGCGGTTGGCTTTGCGGTCAGGGGGCCCGAGGACTTTGCGTTCGGCCTCAGCGTCCATCGCTTTGAGAACCAGGTGAGCGACACCAGGTTCAGTGTCGATGCCAACTCCGTCATCCAATCAACGCCGGTGGAATATTCAGCGGGTATGTTTCTCGCGGATCTCGGTATTTCGTGGTCTCCGCGACCGGGGTATCGGTTCGGGGCTGTTGCCAAAAACCTCGTGCAGGTAATCGATTCCCGTCTACCCGAAGAGGAAAGTCAATTTGATCTGACCCTGCCGCGCTACGTGCGGTTCGGGGCGGGATACAGCCTCATGGAAGGGCTCCTCGTGAGCGCTGACGGAGATACGAAAAAACAATTTCGCGTAGGCGGAGAGTGGAGCGGACCGTGGCGCCTTTTACTCCGTGGTGGATTATATGCCGATGGTTCATCCACTCTCTCAGCCGACGCGTTGAGTCTTGGAATCGGGGGCGCGTATGGCGCGGTCTCGGTCGATGCGAGCTACCTGAAGTTTTTCTCGGAGACGTACCGGAAGGGCTCAGCGGGGATCAGCGCATACCAGGAGGCGGATATTGCGAGTCTGGAGTATAACCGGTTCACCGGAGACCGCGTTTCGCTCACAGCGCAGATCAGCTTCGGCGGCATCCGTCCGATTCCGGTGCACATCGACCGTGTCGACATGAGCGGCGACTTCTTTCCGGCGCTTCGCCCCCTGTACGCATACCGTCCCATCGGGCGTGCCATCGTCCGAAACACGTCCACAAAACCGATCGAGGTGAAACTGGGATTCTTCATCGACAAGTTGATGGATGCACCGACCGAGACGAAGCCCGAGAGAATCCCCCCGGGGGATACGATGGGAGTCCCATTGTATGCGGTCTTCAATGATTCTCTCCGCGCCGCCCGGTCTATGAGCGTCCGGAATGGCGACGTCACGATCAAAGCCATCGACGAGGATGGCTCATATGAGGACCGGTATCAGAGCCGCGTCCTGATACACGCGCGGAACGATTGGAACGGAGACGTCTCGGTACTGAGATACTTCGTTACGCCCGATGACTCGGATGTCATTCACTTCACGAGATCGTATCTGAACCACTACAAGGTTCTGCTCGACACCGTGCCGGGCGAACTTGCCGCCGTTGCGAGGGCCAGGATTATCTTTGACGAATTTGCCGAACAGCTCCTCTATGTGAACGATCCTAAGAAAAGCGAGGATTTTGTTCAGTACCCATCGGAGACGATCAGGATCCGGGGGGGAGATTGCGACGATATGAGCGTGTGCTATGCGGCTCTGCTGGCAAGCATGGGGATTTCGACCGCGTTTGTGGATGTTGTTCCCCCCGGTCACCCCGAAGATTCGCATATCTATCTGATGTTCGACAGCGGAGTCAACGCGGGGAGCGCCTCGCTGCTGGCCGGCAATCCCAAGCGGTACGTCATCCGGGGAAACGACCATGGCACCGAGTCTGTATGGATTCCGATAGAGACCACGGCAATTACGAAGGGGTTCGAAGAAGCGTGGAAGGCCGGCGCGCAGGAATATTTCAACGATGTCGAGGTGAATCTCGGCATGGTGAGGGGTTGGGTGCGCGTGGTAGATCTTGGAATAGTCGATTAATACAGAAAGGCGGGCTTAGGTATGAAACGCGAGACAATAAGATTGATGAGATGCCTCATGCTCCTGTCGGCGCTGGCGGCGCCGGGGCTGCGGGCTGAGATCAGGGTGATGGCGCTGAAAGGGCATGTGTACGTCCGGCACAACGTCCAGGAACAGTGGGTCCCCGTTGCGCGGGGAGACGTTCTCAAGCCCGAAGACTCGATGAAATCCGACGAGAAGTCCTCATCGACGCTTCTTGTGGACGGCAAAACGACGGTCGTCCTTCCCGAGATGGCGATTATCGATCTGTCGGATTTGCGGTCGCTCACGCGGGAAGACCTGCTCCTGAAGCTTGCGATGGAGCGCATTCGGAGTGTTCCGGAGAAGGGGAGCGGTGACGAGCTCAACATGCCGAGAACTACAATTATCCACGGGCCCGATGTTACTCAGCGCCACATCTCTGCGGGAACCGATCCGCAGATTGGGCTGATGCAGATGAAGGGAACCGAAGTTCTGTTCGGCAGCGGGTTTTACGAAACGGGCGTGCTCAAGGCGAAGGGATTATTCAGGATCCATCCTGAGCTCGCAATGCGCATGGACGACCGGCTCATGGTTGCGAAAGCCCTTGAGACGTTAAAGCTGAAAGGAGAGGCGCTGGAAGAGTATGTCCAGCTTCGCTCCGAGAAGCTGACCGATGATCAGAGAGATTTCGTAGTACAGAAGATCGGAGAGTTGAAGGGCTCCCGCTAAACGCACCCCTTCGGGGTCATGCCCAGCGGTACTGGTGTCACGGTCCATACCGTGACACCAGCGAATCCTCCCGTCTCCCCCTCGCTCCGCCGCTCCTGCGGCGGAACGCATCATTTGGCGCTCCGCGCCCTACACCTGGAACTTCACAATTCACGGTAGGCGCCGGCTTTAGCCGGCGCTACGCACGCTAAAGCGTGCGCCTACCACATGCGCCTATCTTCCCACCAGCAACCTGTCCGCAAGCGGTCTCGGCAAACCCGCCTTCCTGATTCGCTCTGCGGACTCCTCCACGTCGTACTCCGCCCGAATATTTTCGTACGTGGCCGCCCCGGTATCCAGTATCCCCATACTCAGCCGCGGGTCGTTGTCGCGCGGCTGACCGACGCTCCCCACGTTGATGATAAATTTCTTCCCCGCCGCGTACTCCTCCGTTCGCCCGTCGTCACAATATATGGCCGGCACGTGCGAATGTCCGAGGAAACAAACCTGCTCCTCAAAATAATAGAAATTGAACTGGGCGTCGGCGGGAGTAAGGACATAATGCCACTCATTGGGTTCGAAGGGCGATGAGTGCACGAAGAGCGCGCCCTCCAGCTCGAGCGTGTACGGGAGCCGGCCGACAAACTCTGCGTGTTCGGGGGTCAACTGTTTGTTGGTCCACTCCGCCGCCACCCTCGCGAGCGGGTTGAAGTATTCCGTTCTTGAGAGATCGATTGCGGCCTCATCGTGATTTCCCAACAGGATGTGTTCCGTGGTGTTCCGGACGAGTTCGATGCACTCATTGGGGTTCGCGCCGTAGCCGATGAGATCGCCGAGGCATACGACCGCGTCCACGTGTTGTGCGGAGACGATCTCCAGCGCCTTCTCCAGAGCGCCGAGATTCGAGTGGATGTCTGAGATGATAGCGAGGCGCAATCCGGCGCTACGTTTTCTGCTGTTTCTTTTTCGCGGCCGGGAAGAGGATGTTATTGAGGATCAATCGATAACCCGGTGAATTCTTGTGCAGGCTCAGATCCGTGGGTTGGTCGCCCACCGCGTGTTGGTAATCCTCGGGATCGTGACCTCCGTAAAATGTCCAGGTTCCGCGGCCGTAATTGCCGTGGATGTACCGGACTTCCTCCGTGCCTTCCTTCTCCGCGAGAATAGTGACGTTCTTTTTGATGAGGCTCTTCTTGAAATTGGTGGTTTGCCCCAGAAACCCTTTGATGATGTTGGCGTGGTCCTGCGTCAGCATCGTGGGAACAGGATCGTACTTCGCCGAGAATTCAAAGAGCGTGAAATAGTCGGTCTCCTGATTCGGAGGCGGCAGCATGTCGCTCGGCGGAATGTCGATGTCTGAATACTCGTACCGCAGGGGGTTCATCTCGAGTTTGAAGTTTTCAAATGCGAGGCATTTCGAGTAGTCGAGCTTTTTCTGGGCATCCGCATCGGGAGGATCGCCGTCGTACATGACATCGCAGATGTCGGTATTCTGGGCCGCAAGGGCGATGTCGTATGTGTCGGTGGCGGAGCACATCGCGAACAGAAATCCCCCGGCCGCAATGTATTCCTTGATCTTCCTCGCCACGGCCTTCTTTACCTCCGAGACCTTCTTAAACCCCAGCTCCTTCGCTCTCTTTTCATAGAGCACCTGCTGCTCCACATACCAAGGCTGGGTGGAATAGTTCGCGTAAAACTTGCCGTACTGGCCCGTGAAGTCCTCGTGATGGAGATGAATCCAGTCGTAGTTGAGGAGTTTGTCCTGAAGAACTTCGGGGTCCCACACCTTGTCGTACGGGATTTCCGCGTACTCCATCACGAGCGTGACGGCATCGTCCCAGGGAAGGGTGTTGGGAGTGACATAGACGGCGATCTTCGGCGCTTTCTCCAGCCGCACCGCATCCATATTGTTGTTTTCGTTCTGCACCTCGGAATAAATCGCGCTGGCCTGCGCTCCGCCTATTTCTTCGAACACCACACCGCGAATCCTGCATTCCTGGGCAACCGTGGCAACGCCGTCCATCATGAAGGAGCCGCCGCGGTAATTCAGGAGCCAATCGACTTCGATGTTTTTCGTGAGCGCCCAATACGCGATGCCGTATGCCTTCAGATGGTCCGTCTGTTTGAGGTCCATCGGGACCAGTATCTTCTGCGCGAATGCGAGAGATGTCGCGAGGATGAGGCAGAGAATGGCGGTCGCTGCGATCACCGGAACCTGCCTGAGAACTCCGGCTGTCCCCGGATTTCGTTTGCTTTCCGGGCCACGCCGGCTGAAGCCGGCGCCTGCAACTCCCTCACACACATCGAACATCATATATTATCTCCTCTCAGCTCCCGGATTCTCCTTCGCGCTTCGGCGGCGTAGATCGAGTTCGGATATTGTTCGAGGACTTTCTGATACGTTGCGATGGCGTTGGGCACATCCTTCAGTCCCAGCCGATAGACCTCTCCGATCTTCATGTGTGTCTTATCGAGTTCGATGCTCTCGGGATACTCCTTCAGGAGCCGGTTATACACTCCAAGAGCATCGGAGAAACGGCTGAGGCGGGTGAGGAGATCTCCGACATTCATCAGCGCCTCGTCCACCACGTCTGACTTGGGATACTTGTCCACGACCGACTGGAATGCCGCAAGAGCTTCCGGATATTTTTGCTGCCGGCTCAGGAGATCGGCATCCGCGAAGGCCTTCAGGGGCGCGTCGTCGGCTTTCAGGTTATCCTGAATGAAAATCTGCATGCTGAGCGCATCGTTGGTGACGTCGGATCCGGCGTTTTTGGTGAGGTCCTTGAGCTTCGCGAGCGCATCGTGAAACCGTTTGCGGTAATAGTCGAGCTCGGCGAGCCGCAGGGCCGCGGTCTCCTGCCTCGGATTCAGCGCCGGGGTGTGCGGGACGAGGATCCCGTACTCGGCATCCGCTTTATCCAGCTCGCCGGCTATCAGATACACGTCGCCGAGGCGAAGCGTTGCTTCTTCGGTCACGGCCGGGAACATCGGGTACTTGCTGCAGAGTAATTCGAGCTGCGATCGCGCGCCCCCCAGATCCGAAAGCCTTTCCTGCTTCAGCAGAGCAATGCGGAGCATTGAGCGCGCAGCGAGTTCGTTCGCCGGGAATTGAGCGATGACCTGCTCGTACGCCGCAATCGCGGCGCCATAGAGCTGTTTGCCTTCGTCTTCGGTGTGCGACTTCGACGGGAAAGGGCTGACTCCGCCAAAGAGTTTGAGCGTATCGCTTTCCGAGCCGAGCTCCTCCTGGGTCCGCGCATACCCGAATTTTACCATCGCCATCTGCTCGAACTTCGGATACTTTGCGACAATTCCGGCAAATGCGTTTGCGGCAACCGCGTACGCTTTTTCATTCAGGGCCCGTGAAGCAAATCCGAAGAGCTCGTGCCCCTGCGCTTTCCCCTGGTCGTCGATGACCTTGTAGACTTCAAACGCCCGATCGTAATGCTTGCCCTCCATATAGAGCCAGGCGAGCATTTGCCGGAAGACAAGATTTTGCTGCTCGGATTTCGCCGCCTCTTCAACTGCAAGAGTCGCCGTGCTCAGGCCGTCGGCCCGGCCCGTGTACGCCGCGATGCGCGATTCGGCAAATCCCAGCTGGTTGGGGTTCTGCTTGACCAGATTCAGATATTCCCTCGTCGCCTCCGGATATTTGAGCATGATGGAATAGAGATAGGCGATGTCGGAGGTGAACAGCTGAGCGTCGCCAACCGCGACACGCCCGCGTTTATAGACGGAAGCCGCCCGGTCAAATTGGCGGCTCTGCACCATGGAGCTTCCCACAAGCCGGTAGGTTGTCTCATGCTTCGTATCCACCGCGATCGCCTTTTCCCAGACCGAATCCGCCTTCGCCTCCTCGGACTTCAACATATAGACGGAGGCAAGTTCCGAAAGGAGGCTGATGTTGTCGGGCATCTTGTGTATCACATACTGCAGAAGGGATACGGCGTTATCGTATCGCTTGAGCTGGAGGTAATCGCGCCGGAGGCATTCAAAAATGATCATGCTCGACGAATCTTTGGCGTACAGAGACTCGTAGATCTTTACCGCGGTCTCAAAATCCCCGCTCTGTTCATAGCTCTCCGCAAGCCGGAATCGCATATCGGTGGCCTTGGTCTGAGAGAGAGCCGGAGCGGAAGCCGCTGCCGTGAGGACGGCGATGAGAAGAATTTTGTTCATTAGAGCCTGATTTAATATAAGAAATTAATGCCAACCGGCGCAAAGAACCGGCTGCTCCTGAATTCCCTTTGCATTTATCAGAACAACTTCTTTTATTGATTAGTTGAGCCGGGTGATCTGCCAGATGCGTGACCCGGACGGCTCACACCGCCGGCAGGTGACCCCGATCTCTTCACACCGCACTATCACCCTCATCATCAAGCCGGAAGGAGGAAGAATGCATGCAATCATATTCCAATCCTGATGTCCTTGTTTCAACCGAGTGGGTGGATCAGCACAAGAACGACTCGGGTGTCGTTATTGCGGAGGTTGATGTCGACACCGCTGCCTACAATGAAGGGCACATCCCTGGATCGGTGGGATGGAACTGGCAGACCCAATTATGCGATGTCATCCAGCGGGATATCATCAGCCGCGCAGACCTCGAACGTCTGCTGGGCACAAGCGGCATCGGCAACGATACCACGATTGTCCTCTATGGCGACAACAATAACTGGTTCGCCGCCTGGGCATTTTGGCAATTGAAGATGTATGGCCACAAGGACGTCCGCATCATGAACGGCGGACGCAAGAAATGGCTCGCTGAGGGACGCGACCTCACGAAGGATTCGCCGGCCGCGAAGCAAGCGTCCTATCGCGCAATGACATACAACGAAATGTTCCGCGCATTCCGGCGTCAGGTCGAAGACGAGATGAAGTCTCCCGCTACCGTGCTCGTTGATGTGCGTTCCGCGGATGAGTACAGTGGAAAGATTCTCGCGCCGCCCGGCCTTCCCGAAACCTGCCAGCGCGGCGGCCACATCCCGGGGGCGAAAAGCATCCCGTGGGGACTCGCATGCAATGAAGACGGGACGTTCAAGAATCCGGCGGACCTTGAGGCCCTCTATCAGGGCAGAGGCGTCACGCCCGACAAGAATGTGGTCGCCTACTGCCGCATCGGCGAGCGCTCGAGCCACACATGGTTCGTGCTCAAGTATCTCCTCGGATATCCAAATGTGAAAAACTACGACGGCTCCTGGACCGAGTGGGGCAACGCGGTTGCGGCCCCCGTCGAGAGGGGGGCCTGACCATGCCGGGAGCAGAAGAATTCCGTGTTGAAAAAAGAGAGCTGGGAGGATTACTGGTGAACGTGACCTCGTATAAGATCGGCGACCACTACCACTGTCACATCGCGAACATCGACCCCGGCGCCACCATCTCGCGCACAGACGGGATGACCCGCGAAGAAGCTGAGCTCACGGCGCTTGCCCACGCGCTGCAGCGGCTCAAGAGCAGGACCGGCTAGCGGGTGATATTCCAACAGTTCCGCCACGAAGAAGGCGGGTGCCTCTCCTACCTGGTAGGCTGCACCCGGATGAATGCCTGCGCCGTCATCGATCCTCAGTATGAGATCAAGCCGTACCTCCAGTATGCCGCGGACCACGGAATGACGATCACCCACATCTTCGAAACGCACGCGCAGGCCGACCATATCTCCGGCGCGCGCAGGCTCGCGGAGACCACCGGGGCCCCCGTCCATTTCCATGAATCGGTGGACGCCGGGTACCCCGTGAAGGGCGTCAAGGACGGAGAGGTCATCAGGATGGGCAATGTGCTTCTCAAAGTGCTGCACACTCCGGGACACACGCGCGACAGTATGACGATTCTGGTCAGCGACACGACGCGAAGCGAGGAGCCGTGGCTTGCGCTCACCGGAGACACGCTCTTCGTCGGGGATACCGGCAGGCCCGATCTCGACGGAAGCAGCGAGCTTCTCTATGAGAGCATCTGGGGTAAATTGCTGCCGCTCAACGATGCGGTGGAGATCTATCCGACGCATTTTTCCGGTTCCTCATGCGGCAAGGCGATAAGTCCAAAGCCAAGTTCAACAATAGGGTTCGAACGCCGGTTCAACCCCGCGCTTCAGGCAAAATCCCAGAGGGAATTCGTCGAGATGGTCACCGCCGACCTTCCGGTCCAGCCCCCGCGCTTCCAGCTCGTGAGAAAGTACAACCTTGGATTTCTCAAGGAGCCGCCAATCGATAAGACGTACGACATGAAGTCGCTTCAGATCACGCCCGAGCAGCTCAAAGAGAAGCTCGACCGCGGAGAGAAGCCCCTCATCCTCGACGTCCGTGAACCCTCGGAGTACCGCACTGCCAATATCGGCGGAGAGCTTATTCCACTCGGCGAACTGCCGAAACGGTTCACCGAGCTTGATACCGCGAAGGAAATTATCGTCCACTGCCACCACGGCAGCCGGAGCCAGAGGGCAGTCGAGTTCCTCTACGAGAAGGGGTTCAAGAATGTGAAGAACCTTCTCGGAGGCATCGATGCATGGTCGACGAGGATCGACAAGAAGGTCCGCCGGTACTGATCCGGTTTCCCGGGGAAGAACTCCTCTCCGGATCAATTCGCTGAGGTGTTCCTCCTCAGCCGGAATCGCCACTCTGGTCGAATGCGGTATCACCATCCAGGAGAGTATGATTTGGGCCGATTGCTCTCTGAATGAAATCGATAACGGAGTCCGCTCCGGCCGCCGGCTGAGCGGCCCCGATCCGACACTTTGCGACATCTCCGGCGCGGAGGCCCTCCCCTTCCCCAATCGACGATGGTAGTCGGAATTCCCTGCGAAGTCTCCCTCCAGGAAAAACGGGTTGCCCTGGTGCCCACAGTTTTGCCTCTCCTCGTGAAAGCGGGAGTGGAAGTCGCGATTGAGAGAGGCGCGGGTGCGGCGGCGGGATTCCCTGACGAGGCCTATCTCGAACAGGGAGCCCGGTTGGCAACAGACCGGGCCCGGCTTCTCTCAATGGTCCAAGCCCTTGTCCAGGTTCGGGGCCTCGAGCCCGGGACTAAAAGGACCGACAGAGATCTGCCGGGGTCCGACCAGGCGCTTATCGGTTTGCTCAACCCCCTCGGCGCGCTCGAGGCGGTGCGCGAGCTCGCCGCAAGAGGATTATCCTCGTTTGCCCTCGAACTTCTTCCCCGCATCAGCAGAGCCCAGGGCATGGACGCCCTCACCTCGATGGCATCGATCTCGGGTTACAAGTCGGTCCTGATGGCGGCGGGACTTCTCGGTAAAATGTTCCCTATGATGATTACTGCGGCGGGCACAATCACGCCTGCCCGGGTTCTGGTCGTCGGCGCGGGCGTCGCCGGCCTTCAGGCGATCGCCACCTCCCACCGACTCGGCGCGGTGGTTCAGGCGTACGACGTCCGGCCGGCGGTGAAAGAGCAGGTTGAAAGTCTCGGGGCGAAATTTCTCGAACTCGAGCTGGAAAGCAAGAACGCCGAGGCAGGGTCGGGCTACGCGGTGGACATGGGGGAGGACTTTTACCGGCGCCAGCGGGAATTGATGTCCCGCGCGGTTGCCGACAGCGACGTTGTCATCACGACGGCGGCGATCCCCGGCAAAAAGGCTCCGCTCCTGATCACAGCCGCCGCGGTCGAAGGGATGAGGCCGGGTTCGGTGGTGATCGATCTCGCGGCCGAATCGGGAGGCAACTGTGAGCTGACCCAGGCCGGACGGACGGTTGAGGTTCACGGAGTCTCCATTATCGGTCCTCTGAACCTATCCGCGAGCGTACCCTACCACGCAAGCCAGATGTACGCCCGGAATGTCACGGCATTTCTCCTCAATCTCATCAAGGACGGAGAGATCAACCTGAATCTTGAAGATCAGATAATCCGCGATACTCTCCTGACGCACAAGGGGGAGGTGGCGAACCCGCAGGTCCGGCAAGCCCTGGGATTGTCCGCGCCGGCTCAGCCGGTCACACAAAGGGTGAATCCGAACGCATGACGACCGAGCTCGAAATCGGGCTTTATATCTTCATGCTCGCCGGTTTCCTCGGTTATCACGTCATCACGCGCGTACCTCCGCTTCTTCACACCCCGTTGATGTCCGCCACCAACGCGATCGCGGGAATTTCCCTCGTCGGTTCGCTCGTGGTCGCCGGAGCCAACTACGGTACCCTCAGCACGGCCCTCGGATTCGTCGCCGTGACATGTTCAACGACAAACGTTGTGGGCGGTTTCCTCATCACGGACCGCATGTTGAAAATGTTCAAAACTACGAAAGATCAGGCATCCGGCGAGAAACATGGTGCTTCCCGGCGCCGGGGAGCTGCTGTCCTCATAGTTCTCATCGCGGCAGCAGGTGTCTATTACCTGATGCGGCCTCAAGCCGGAACACCCGGAGCGCCGGCCGAGGGGAGGCTGCCCACAGCAGTGTTGCAGTATTCCTACATCGTCTCGGCCGCTCTCTTTATCCTGGGGCTCAAGGGGCTGAGCTCCCCGAAGTACGCGCGGAGAGGGATGCTCCTCGCCGCATGCGGAATGCTCCTGGCCGTTATCGGCACACTCTTCCACCACGAAATTGTCAACTACACCTGGATCGGGATCGGTTTTGTCATCGGGTCGGTTCTGGGCGGTACAATGGGCTTGCGCATCCCGATGACTGCCGTGCCTCAGCGAACCGCACTCTCACATTCACTCGGGGCGCTTGCGGCATGCCTGGTGGGAGTCTCCGAATATTTTCGCCACGCCGGCGTGCTCGACAAGGTCGTGATGACGCCGCTCGGTTTTGAGGTGGTCGTCGGCGGGCTCACATTCACGGGGAGCCTGATGGCCGCCGCGAAACTGCAGGGCCTCCTCCCGGGCCATCCCCTCACATACCGGGGACAAAACGTCTTTAACCTCGGTCTGCTGGCGGTTATCATCGCGAGTCTGATCTTCGTTGTTCTCACGCCGGGGGCTCCCTTGGTATTCCAGGTGATGGTCGGCCTTGCATTGCTCTTCGGGTTCCTGCTGGTTCTGCCCATCGGGGCCGCGGATATGCCGGTGGTGATCGCGCTCCTGAATTCATATGGCGGCCTCGCCGATGCGTCGATGGGATTCGTTCTTATGAATAAGATCCAGATCATCACCGGCTCACTCGACGGAACCTCCGGCCTACTCCTTTCGCTTCTGATGTGCCGCGCGATGAATCGCTCCCCGATGAACGTACTGTTCGGGGCATTCGGCAAGGTCTCGGCAGAGGAGGGAGCCGGGGTGGGAGGTGACGCCAGAGGGAATACCCGGAGCATCCAGGCGGACGAGGTCCCGTCCCTCCTTGACGGGGCCAGGTCGGTCATCATCGTCCCCGGATACGGGATGGCGGTCGCACAGGCGCAGCACGGCGTAGCCGAATTGGCCAAACAATTGATCAAGCGCGGTATCGATGTCAAGTATGCGATTCACCCGGTCGCGGGCCGGATGCCGGGTCATATGAACGTGCTCCTCGCCGAGGCGAACGTTCCGTACGATCAGCTGTTTGGAATGGAGCAGATCAACCCGTACTTTCCGGAAGCCGATCTCGCGCTGGTGGTGGGAGCCAACGACGTGACGAACCCCGCCGCCCGAAGCAATAAGAACAGCCCCCTATACGGGATGCCGATCCTCGAGGTCGATCGGGCAAAGACAATCATCGTCCTCAAGCGAAGTATGCGCCCCGGTTTCGCGGGCGTAGAGAACGAACTCTATTATAATGAGAAATGCATGATGCTCTTCGGAGACGCGAAAGAGAGTCTCAACAAGCTCTTTGCCACGATGAAATCGTAGAAACCCTTTAATCAGGAGGCGTCAAATATGATAACAGTCAGCCAACTACTGCAGGAAAAAGGGGCCGATACCTGGTCGGTCCCTCCGGACATGAAGGTCTATGATGCTCTGAAACTTATGGCCGAAAAGAACGTGGGGGCGCTGCTCGTTCTCGACGGGAGAAAGCTGGTGGGGATTTTCTCAGAGCGTGATTATGCCCGGAAAGTGATACTCAAGGGGAAGGCGTCCAAGACGATCCCGGTGAGAGAAATCATGACCGAAGAGGTGCTCTATGTCCGTCCCAGCCACTCGATCGAGGAGTGCATGGCCCTGATGACGAGCAAGCGCATCCGCCATTTGCCCGTACTGGAAGACGACAACCTGCTCGGCGTTATCTCGATAGGCGATGTGGTGAGGGTGCTGATCTCCGAGCGGGAGTTCACGATCAAGCAGCTCGAAAATTACATCACCGGCGGCCGGTGAGAACGGTCCATCCGGCAAGATTCCTCAGATCATAACTCGTCCCCCCGAATTGGAGAAGCCCCCGATCCCGGAACGCGCGGCCCTTACGCAGCGCCGCGACCTGTGGTGGCTCCAGCCGCTGGCGACCTTCATCGGCCTTTCGGCCTTCGTCGGTTACGCAACGTGGGCGGCGTTCCAGGGGAGTCATTACACATTTGGCCCGTACCTTTCCCCGTTCTATTCGCCGGAGCTCTTCGGAGACTCGCCCCGAAGCTGGTTCGGAGCTCATCCAGGGTGGTGGCCCCGTGTGCTCCCGTGGTCACCGGCGTTTCTCATCCTCTGGGCGCCCGGGGGCTTTCGTCTGACATGCTATTACTACCGGGGTGCCTACTACAAGGCCTTCTGGGCCGATCCTCCGTCGTGCACTGTCGCCGAGCCGCGCGGTTCGTACCGCGGCGAAAACTCATTCCCTCTGATCATGCAGAATATCCATCGCTATTTCCTCTACGTCGCGCTGCCGTTCCTGGTGATTCTCGCGACCGACGTTGTCGCTGCCTTCCGGTTTACAGATCCGGTCACCGGCGAAGCAACGTTCGGCATCGGGGTCGGCACGCTCGTGCTTGCTGCGAATGTGGTCTTCCTCGGGGGATATGCTCTCGGCTGTCACTCCCTCCGACATCTGATCGGCGGGTCCCGCGACCAGCTCTCGCGCGGATCCATACGGCTGCAATCGTATGCCTGCGTGAGCTGCCTCAACCGGCGGCACATGGTCTGGGCATGGATGAGTCTTTTCTCCGTCGCGTTCGCCGATCTGTACGTCCGTCTCTGTTCAATGGGCATCTTGATCGACTGGAGAATTCTCTGATGCCGCAGTTTGAATCACATCGGTACGATGTCCTCGTGATCGGCGCCGGCGGAGCGGGCCTGAGGGCGGCCATCGAGGCTTCAGCAGCAGGGGTTTCAGTAGGCCTGGTATGCAAGTCACTTTTGGGGAAGGCCCACACCGTAATGGCAGAAGGGGGGATAGCAGCCGCGCTCGCTAACGTCGATCAGCGGGACAACTGGAAGGTCCATTTCGCCGACACCATGCGGGGGGGACAGTATCTCAACAGCTGGCGGATGGCGGAGCTTCATGCAACCGAAGCCCCGGATCGCGTCCGGGAGCTGGAGGCATGGGGCGCTTTGTTCGACCGCACCAAAGACGGCCGGGTTCTCCAGCGCCATTTCGGAGGACACAGGTATCCTCGGCTTGCCCACGTCGGCGACCGCACCGGCCTGGAGATGATCCGCACACTCCAGGACTACGGCATCCATCAGGGCATCGAAGTCCATATGGAATGCACAATTACCACGCTTTTGAAAGACGGCGCCCGGATTTCAGGCGCATTCGGTTTCGAGAGGGAGAAAGGGAGGTTTAAGGTATTTCACGCCCCCGCCGTCATTATCGCGACCGGAGGGATCGGGAGAGCATACAGAATCACGAGCAACAGCTGGGAGTATACGGGCGATGGCCACGCGCTTGCGTATCGCGCCGGGGCAGACCTCGTCGATATGGAATTCGTCCAGTTTCACCCGACCGGGATGGTCTGGCCGCCAAGCGTTCAGGGGATTCTTGTTACGGAGAGCGTTCGGGGAGAGGGGGGGATCCTCCTGAACAAGGAGGGCCGCAGATTCATGTTCGATGACATTCCGGAGCTCTACAGGAATCAGACTGCCGACAATGAGGAGGAGGGGTGGCGCTACACGCAGGGGGACCCGGACGCCCGGAGGCCGCCGGAACTTCTCACCCGCGATCACGTTGCCCGCTGCATCGTCCGCGAAATCAAGGAGGGGCGGGCAAGCCCGCACGGCGGGGTGTTCCTCGATATTTCCTGGATTGGAAAGAAACTGCCGAACGCAGCCGAGACGATCAAGAAAAAGCTGCCGAGCATGTATCACCAGTTCAAGCAACTGGCGGATATCGATATCACCAGCGAGCCGATGGAAGTAGGGCCGACGACGCACTATATCATGGGTGGTGTCCGGGTTGACGCCGACACGCAGATGTCGACGGTTCCGGGGCTCTTTGCCGCCGGCGAGTGCGCCGCAGGCCTTCACGGAGCGAACCGGCTTGGCGGTAATTCGCTTTCAGATCTGCTTGTGTTTGGAAAGCGGGCCGGGGAGTTTGCAGCCGGGTTCGCCCGGGAGCAGGGAGAGTGTTCAATCGACGAGAAGGAAGTCGAGCTCGCCGCGGCAGCGGCGCTGAAGCCGTTTGAGCCGAACGGAGGTCCGCGGAGCGCAAACCCTTTTCAGGTTCAGTCTGAGCTCCAGGAGATGATGCAGAAGCTTGTCGGCATTGTGCGCCGAGAGGAAGAAATGGTTCAGGCGCTTAAGGAGCTTCACAAGCTTCGCGATGCACACAGGAGAGTTCGCGTCAACGGAAACCGCGAGTACAATCCCGGCTGGCACACGGCGCTCGACCTGGAGAATCTCCTGACGGTTTCCGAAATGATCACGCTCGCCGCGCTCGAGCGCAAGGAGAGCCGTGGGGCTCATTTCCGTGAAGACTTTCCGGACAAAAATCAGGCCCTCGGGAAATTGAACATCGTCATTCGAAAAGACGGCGACGGGCGGATGGTGACGCTCCGGGAGCCGGTAGCGGAGATGAGACCCGACTTAAAGGCGATTATCGAGGAAATGAAGTGAGGGATAGAGCGACTTTTGCGATCTGGCGCGGTGATCCAGGCGGCGGCAGATTCGAGCAGTACGAAACGAAGGTTTCGGAGGGAATGGTGGTCCTCGACGCCGTCCACCAGATTCAGGGAGAGCAGGCAACTGATCTGGCCGTCCGCTGGAACTGCAAAGCCGGCAAGTGCGGCTCATGCTCGGCGGAAGTGAACGGCAATCCCAGGCTAATGTGTATGACACGCCTGAGCGATCTCGACCTCGAAAAGCCGACGACGATAGAGCCGATGCGGACATTCCCAATCATCAAAGACCTTGTAACCGATGTCTCGTGGAATTTCCGTGTGAAGAAACAGATCAAGCGGTTCCGGCCCAGACCTCCCGACGCCCCAGACGGGACCTGGCGGATCGGTCAGCAGGACGTCGATCGCGTTCAGGAATTCCGCAAGTGCATCGAATGTTTCCTCTGTCAGGACGTCTGTCATGTGCTGCGGGAGCACCATCTCCACGAGAAATTTGTCGGCCCCAGATACTTCGTGTACGTGGCCTCGCTCGAGATGCACCCTCTCGACAGCGAGGACAGGCTGGAGGAGCTGAAAAAGGCCCAGGGGGTGGGCCTCTGCAATATTACGAAATGCTGTACGAAGGTTTGTCCGGAGGGTATCACGATCACAGACAACGCGATCATACCGCTGAAGGAACGGGTTGTCGACCGCTTTTACGACCCGCTCCGAAGGCTCTTACAATTCTTCATGCGCTAAGGGGAACCAACATGATTACGCTTAAACGATTGTCCGGACAAGCCATTCCCGCGGCCCTGGAAAAAGCTGAACGGTATCGTCTGCTCAACGAGCCGAGAGAAGCCGAGAGTATATGCCGGGATATACTCGATGTAGATCCCGCGAACCGGACGGCGCAGGTCGTTCTGCTCCTCTCCCTAACGGATCAGTTCGGTGAGGGGAATCTCTCCGAGGTTGAACTGGCGCGGGAGGTTCTGCCTAGATTGCGCGACGAGTATGAACGCGCTTATTACGGCGGGATCATTTGTGAACGCCGCGCCAAAGCTGTCCTGAGCCGCCGGATGCCGGGCAGCAGGGCTCATGCCTACGAATGGCTGCGTGAAGCGATGGAACTTTTCGAGAAGGCGGAGTCGACACGGCCGAAGGGAAACGACGACGCGATTCTCCGGTGGAACGCCTGCGCACGGCTCATGAATGATAACAATCTCGAACCCAGCCGCGAAGAGCGCAGCGAGCAATTTCTGGAATGAACAGGCCAGAGCTCGACTCGCTTCAGCAGAAAATCGTCGCGTGCAGGGCGTGCCCCCGGCTGGTGGCATGGCGGGAAAAGGTTGCACGTGACAGGGTTGCGCGATTCAGGGATTCTGTCTATTGGGGCAAACCGGTGCCGAGCCTGGGCGATCCCGATGCGCGGTTGCTGATTGTGGGTTTGGCCCCTGCCGCGCATGGCGGAAATAGAACCGGCAGGATGTTTACCGGAGACAGGAGCGGCGACTGGTTGTATGAAACGCTCCATCGATATGGGTTCGCCAGTCAGGCGGCATCCACCTCAACCGCCGACGGGCTCCGCCTGATCGACTGTTACATCACTGCGTCCGCCCGCTGTGCGCCTCCGCAGAACAAGCTCTTACCCGCCGAACTGCGCAATTGCAGGCCATACTTAATCCAGGAATTGTGCCTTCTCAAGAAGGTCCGTGTCATCGTGGCGCTCGGAAAGGTGGCCTTCGATACCGTCCTTAACGTGTTCCGGGAGCTTGAGATTACCTCGCTTCCGAGACGGCCCCAATTCAGCCACGGCGAGGAGGTCGTGTTGAACAAGAATCAGTTTTTGATCGCCTCGTACCACCCCAGCCAGCAAAACACATTCACCGGTAAACTGACGAAACACATGTTCGACGGAGTCTTCCACAGGGCGAGAACCAAGATACTTTCCACCCCGGGGAGATGACGGGCGAATTCTCGGGGAAAGTCTTTATCGTTACCGGCGCCTCAAGCGGCATCGGACGGGCAATTGCGCTCATGGCGGCTGAGCGCGGAGCCTCCGTTTCGCTGGTGAGCAGGAGGGAGGGTGAGATGAAATCGATCGCCTCGTCGATCCCGAAGGAACGCGTGGAAATAATCCCCGCGGATGTGACGAACGAGGAGGATCGCCTCCGGATCGTGAAAAAGACGGCCGGGCGCTTCGGAGGTATCGACGTCCTCGTGAATGCCGCGGGCACGATAGCAGGAGGATCGATCGAGACGACGACCCTCGAGCAGTGGGACAAGATGTTTGATATCAATGTGCGCTCGCTCTTCCGTTTGACCCAGCTTGCCCTCCCCTCTATTATAGAGCGCAGGGGGAATATCGTTAACCTTTCGAGCGTCACGGGCATTCGCTCCTTCGCGAACGTCCTGGCGTACTGTGCCAGCAAAGCCGGGGTCGATCAATTGACGCACTGCGCTGCGCTCGAGCTCGGTCCCAAAGGTGTCAGAATCAATGCAGTCAACCCGGGAGTAGTCGTCACGAACCTTCACAGAGCGGGCGGAATGGCCGAAGACGCATACAAGACATTCCTCGAACACAGCAAGACCACGCATCCCCTTGGCCGCGTCGGCACCGCGGAAGAAGTCGCCGAGTTGATTCTCTTTCTGGCGTCTCCTCGCGCAGGCTGGATCACCGGGGGAAGTTTCAGCATCGACGGCGGACGAGCGCAGACCTGCGCCCGCTAACAGGCAGAGAATTACCCGAATGAGCAAAGAATGAAAAGAACCAAGCGCAGTAAACTCTCACTTGCGACAACGGCCATCCACGGAAAGCACCTGCACGCTTTCAAGGGGCCGGTCAACACCCCAATCTACCAGACGAGCACCTACCGGTTCCAGAATTCGAAGGATGCCATCCGGTTTGCGCACGGCGACCCGAGTGTCTACGTCTACACGCGGTACCACAATCCCACCGTTAACGAAGTGGAAGACCGCATTGCGCTGATGGAAGGGGGCGATGCCGCGGCTCTCTTTGCGTCCGGCATGGCGGCGATATCCACGACTATCCTCTCAATGTGCCGCGCGGGCGACGAGATCGTAAGCACCCCCGCCCTGTACGGCGGCTCGTACCGATTCTTTCGCGACACCCTCCCCGGATATTCGATCGCGGTAAAGCACCTCGACCCGGTGTCCCTTGACGACCTTCTCTATCTGATCACCCCTAAGACTAAAGTCGTCTATTTCGAGACCCCGACAAATCCAACGCTGCGCCTCGTCGATATCGACAGGCTCGTCCGGCTGACCCGCCGGGCGGAAAAAGAATTCCACAGGAAGTTTACGGTCATCATCGATAATACGTTTGCGACAATCGTCAATCAGGATCCGTTCAAGCACGGCATCGATGTGATCCTCGAGAGCACAACGAAATATCTCGGCGGACATGCGGATATCATGGGCGGAGTCGTGGTTGGAAAGCGGGCGATGATTGACAGGGTCAAGGGGCTCGCTAAACATCTCGGGGGGTGCGCCGACCCATTTGCAGCGTTTCTTCTCAACCGTAGTCTCAAGACCTTTGAGCTGCGCGTCAGAAAACAAAACGAGAATGCGATGGCGCTCGCAAGGGCCCTCGAGAAGCACCCGAAGGTTCTGCGCGTTCTGTATCCCGGCCTTCCCTCGCATCCCCAGCACAAGCTGGCGAAGAAGCAGATGTCGGGATTCGGAGGGATGGTAACGATCGAGGTAAAGGGGGGCGTGAAGGCGGCCGTGAACGTGTGCGACAATCTCAAGGTTGCAATCAACGCGATGTCGCTTGGCGGAGTGGAGACGCTCGTGAGTATTCCGGTCTACTCCTCCCACATCAACATGAACTCAAACGAGCTGAAGAGCCACGGCGTTACGCCGGGAATGATCAGGATTTCGGTTGGAATTGAAGGGGTGGAAGACCTGGTACGGGATTTTCAGCAGGCGCTGCGGAAGATATAGCAACGCCGGTATAACTTCGCCACGCGGCGAAGTTATACCGGCGTCTGAGTGAAACGCGGCAGGTTTATATCTCGATCTTGAAAATTTCCCGCCGGCCCTCGTCCACGAGTTCGTGGTAGTTCTTCATGACTTTCTGGAACTTCGGATCCGCCATCGCCTTGCGTGACATCTCGCCGTACGAATCCAGGTTTTCGACCTCGGATTCCGAAACGACCGTCCAGTAGCGCTCGCCTGAAAGATCCGTCGATACCCGCATCGACGAGACATAGCCCGCCTTTGTCATGAGCTTTGCGAGATCCTTGAACTTATCGACGAGCGGGCGCACCTGGCCGGGCTTGCAATGCATAACATCTCTTACGAGGTACATGGTAGTGCCCTCCGATTAATTGATGATTGTTGGAGCGGGATGGTTAATTGAAAACGGTAAGAGAATGTACCGAATCCCGCGGAAAGTGTCAATCATGAGAGAATCCTCACCGGGCGCGTGATGGTGCAACAAGGACCACCTGCTCTCGATCCGACCTGGCCACAGACGAAAAAAACTGCCGGTATTCGTCGTACTTCGACGGTGAGATTGAGAAGGGCCGGACCTGAAGATGGCGGACATACAACAGGGCGGTGTCTCCCAACGATGTCGTGCTGCTCGCGAACGAGCCGAACGAGTTCTCCAGCGACGAGCTGGCCGGGAGGGCCTCGACCTTGTATCCACCCGGCACCGAGTACTCTACCGAGTCGATGTCGGTGTAGGGATATATGAATCGAACCGGAGAGAGACGAACCGAAAGCAAGGGCGGAATGTAGCTCCGTCGGTCGGCGATGTTCGGTTGGAAGAAAAGTCTGTTCATCGAACCGGCGGCCATGCGTGGGACCGAAAGAGACGCGCGTACGATGATTCTCCCGCTGTTGGCATCCAGCCCTTCAACGCTGGATTGAAGAATCTTTGCCCCCGTCACCTTTAGATCATTCAGGACCCATCTCTCACGGTCAGTACCCGAGGTCGCATCAAGAGTCTCGCGCACATCGTCTCCCTGATCTCCTTCCACCATCGTGGTTGAGGAGAGGATTCCCTCTCCGTTTCCGGCGAGCCGGACGCGCATCGTTCTGACCCGCCTATTGACCAGACAGTCACTCCGCGGGGTCCTGACTATTGAGCCCCCTGCGGGTAGAAGGAGTAAAACATCCCGGTTCTCATCGTCGCAGCCAAGATGTCCGGGCGGAGACGAGCGGCTTGTGCATTCGAGCCAAACCGTATCCGGCGGCACGGGAACGCAGACGATCATGTGATTGAACTGGTTGCTCGGAAAGGCGGTGATAAGGGGAGGCGCAGCAGTGCCTCGATTGACAAGCGCGGGATAGGCGGTGATACCGGCCTCCTCCAGGAGCGCAATCATATAATTCGAAAGAGCCTTACAGTCGCCGTAGCCTCTTTCGTGCACGTAGCTGGCATCATAGGGCTTCCAACCGCCGATCCCGAGCTGGATGCTCACGTATCTTGTTCGGGCCTGCATGTAGTGATAGACCTTGCTGATTCGCTCTTTGACGCCGGGAGTCGTCTGAGTGATCGAATGAAGGTCTTGCACGGCTGAAAGCGGCAGGCGGCGCAGCCCCGAGGCAAGCGTCGAGCACCACGATCCGAATGACTTCCACGACGACATGTCTCCTTCGTAATTTTCCAGACGAAATGTTCCGGGCGCGATGCGGACCACCGATGTTACCGCCTCGATTTCCTCTTCAGGTTCAAATTTCGGCATCTTCGGGAGGCCGGCTGCGCTCCAAACGTATGATCGTTTGCCGTCTTTCTCCTGGATGTGCGGCAAGAGCGAATCCCGGTTCGTCCAGTAGCGAAGTTGCACGGAAACAGGCACCAGCACTTCAAAGCGCGAATACTCTACCGGATCCTCGGACTCCTGCGCGTACCAGGGAGGCCAATTGATGTACCCGTCAAATGAGCGCTCGTATTCAAAACGAACGGTGTACGGAAGATGGTCGTCATAAAGCTCTGCCGTACTCACGCGTGCGTCCTGGAAGAGATCGGCTTCGCTGATGGTACTGTAGTCCCTGATGTCCGAACCTTCAAGAGTTCGGACTTCTTCGCCGCGCGCGTCGTAGATTCTCCCCTCCAGTTTTTCAATCCGGCAGAATCTATCGTGTGCGAGCTCAAGAACACCTCTATTTCGCCCCTCTTTGGTAAGGACTGTCACCACTTTGCTCACCCGCTCGCTCGCCCGGCTGCCATTCCGAACCTCAAAAATTCTGATTTCCCGGCGAAGGACCGCATCCGCCTCCTTGAGCAAACGATCGGGGATTCTCTCAACCGCGAATTGCTTTCCATCATCGTCGTTCCGTATGGCATCCCCCATGCTCGAGATCAAGCATGTCAGCGCGACAACACACAGCAGTCTCGACGGACCGTTCAGAAGTACTGTGCGGTCTCGATTCAAGGGCGTCACTTTGAAGACTTCACCCGCTCGAGGACGATTTGTTCACCCTGAAGGGACACCAGCTTCTGATAAAAATCCTTCAGTCTGCCATAGGATGCAGCCGGCAGCTCGGCCGCCTTGAGCCTCAGTGTGCTCGAGATCTGAATATTCCCTTCGTTCACCGTGGTTTTTCTCGAGTAGAGTGCTGCCTCCTTGCTCAGTTCGATCTCACGATCCAATGGGTATTCTTTGATCGCATAACCGTCCGGAATAGAAAGAGTGGTCACGCTGGAGATATCTCTTCCGTACCCCAAGTCGAGTGGATACTTTCGTTCCTGTTGTTTGAACGGATTCTTTCTAATTCTATCGGCGATAACCGGACTCACGTACATGAGATCACCCGCCTTCTGGGCGAAATCTTCGGCTGAGATTGTCGCCCAGGTTTTCAGGGGACTCGTGCTGTTGTCCGCGTGGGTAAATACCACGGAATCTACTGTTATTCCCGCGCCTTCAAGACCGAAGATTCCTTGAGCAACTGTTTGAGCCTTCCCATCCTGGATATCCCTTCGCTTTTCAAGGCCGCTGTACTCGGCATCCCTGCTCTCCGCGGTACCATGGATTGCCCCATCGGGACTTAGGGCGATCTTCATTTCGGTATGATGAATGAAGCCCTCCCGTGCGACAAGCCTGACCCACCGGACGGGGCCGGACTGAACAACAAGGCCGCTGACGTTGAGCAGTCGATACGGCAGCATTTCCATGGGCCTGAACCGATCCGTCGCATCGAGAAAGCGCTCTGACTCGCCGAGCTTGACGCCGGCGATCACACAATTGAACTGAGAAACGATTGGGTAGACGTCATGGACGGTGCCGTTTGAGCGGGTGCTGGCGATAACGGGGTATCCGTCAATGCCGACGCTCTTCATGAGTGAGAGCAGGAGAAAGTTTATTTCGGCATCGCTTCCTTTTTTCGTCTTAAGCACCTCATCAGGCCCGGCATCCGCGAGGAGGCGGTGAGAGCCCGTCCATACGATGCTGCTGCGCACGAAATCGTACAATGCTCTGACTTTTTCTTCGGGGGTGGCGAGGCGGGCTGAAACTTCCTGGGCCTTTCGACTCACGTCTCCTGTCGCGTCGATTCTCTTGCCGAATTTTCCGTCGTCAAGGAGCTCGCTGACCACCGATTCCCAGTTTCTTAAGACATCTACGACGCCCCCAGCCGGGCTTGCATAACCGGAGAGCTGCAGCTGCACCTTCATCGCATAGTCTTCCACAGTTGTTATGAAGGGCTCTTCCCGCAATGCGGGCGCATCCCGAACCACCCATCTGTACTGGTTGCATCGAGCCAATTCTTCGTGAAGGAAAGCTGAGGTCTCTCCGCTAAAATGCTGAGGCACATGGGTAACCTCATTCTGGAAGAAAGGCTCGTATCCGATGTTCACAACGGCATATGCGATTTGCGCCGGGGCGCGCACGCGGTATTCGCTCCAGTGAACGGGTTCTGACAATTGGAATGTCCAGTCCTCGACGTCGGCGAGGTGCTTAGCCACGATGGTGTAGCGAAACTCTATGATGCAGCCCGGGGCGAGACTCGGCAGCGTAAAGCGGTATCGCTTGTGCCTGCCGTCCACGTCCTCCTCAAAAACGGCCTTACTGTCCATATCCTTATGAATAATGTTGCTGTCGCGATCGAGAACGAACGTGGCCCCTTCGATGTCCTTGCATCGCTGCTCATCGTCCTTCGCAAGAATGATCACCCTCCGGGTGCCCCAGTCGAAGCCTGCAGCGGTAAGAATCTTGATTCGGGTAATGCGCGTGAAGACGATGCCGAGCTCGTCATTGAGTGACGATTCGCCATAATCACAGAGGATCAGCGCGGTTGCGTCGCTGTCCGGAGGAATCGGGGCGATCCGAAAGTCGCTTCGGGAAATTTTACCCCACTCGATTGGGGGCTCCTGAGCGGGGACTGATTCTTGCAGAAGTACGAGGAGAAAACAAGGGATGAGTATGAGCAGGGATTGATTATTCACAGATGCCATTGTTTGCTCCTCCGAAGATTTGGATCTTCCGTTCCTGGCCCCCGCGAGCTGAGGGCTCACCTTGGCATCCGGTCGTTCATTCCTCCCCGCTTGCGAAGCGCCTCAATCAGTTCTGAACGCCGCACCCAGGCTGGCGTCCGGCATCGCTGTGCCGCTAAGATACTATTAGTAAAATATGATGTCAAGGTAGGGTGGCGTCCCGCCGATCACGAATCAAGCCCTACCCTCTTCACGAACACTCCGAATCGGGGATCCGGGCGGAGGTTGTCCCACACACGCGCCACCTTGAGTGTTCTCAGAAGTTCATTGTGCTCGTTATACGCATGTCCCAGCCATTGAAATGCGCTATCCCTTTCGTTCAACGAGGAATAGACTGCGGCAATCTGAACTGAAAGAGAATAGCCCTGTCGGGAGAAAGCGAGCAATTCATCGAGAACCTGCTTTGCTTCCTCCTTTCTTCCCGCCATCGCGTTAATGAAACCAAGGTACTCCAGCCGGACGGGGCTGTTTCCGGCGAGAGCCCTCACCGTTCGGCACTCCGCGAGCGCTTCTTGGAACCTGCCTTCTTCCTGGTAGACAAGCGCGAGCCCCGCATGTGCGCCGGAAAAGTTTGAGTCGAGCTCCAGGGTCTTCCGGTACTGCGCTATTGCCTCGTCATACCGTTTCAGGAGATAATACCTGTCGGCCACGGTTTCATTGATGATCAGCGACAGCGGATCGAGTTCCTGGGCCTTCTTGATCGTCGTCAGTGCCTCTTCAAGCCTGCCGACGGAGCTCAGACAAACGCTGTACCACTGATAGGCGGTCGGATAGCCGGGATTAAATTCGATCGCCCGCTTGTATTCCTTCTCCGCATCGGCCCAGTTCCATTCGAAATTTCCCTTGATGTAACCAAGAACGGCATGGGCCTCGGAGAGCGTTTCGTCAATCTCCATTGCCTTCATAGCGGCGGTCTTGGCTTTTCCCATGAACTCCGATGGCGGGAGACCGGCGTAAAACGGGGAGAGAACATACGCGGAGGCTAATCCGGCATACGCCAGTGCATAGGCTGAATCCTTTTCTACTGCCTGGTTGAAGTAGTCGATCGCTTTCTTCAAGTTGTCGCCCGTCCTCTTGTTCCAGTAAAAACGGCCTTCAAGATACAGGTTGTACGCATCGACACTCCCCGTCGCCGCCTTTTCCAGCTGCCCCTTCTGCGTTGATGATAGCGTCTCGTTGAGGGCTTTCGTGATTTGCTGCGCCACGTCGCTCTGGATGGCAAATATTTGCGTCAGCTCCTTATCATAGGTCTCCGCCCAGAGGTGTTCATCATTCAGCGCATCAATCAGCTGCGCTACAATCCGGACTTGATTACCCGAGCGGCGGACGCTCCCTTCCAGAACCGTAGCGACTCCCAGTTCTTTGCCGATGTCCCGCACACCTTTGCTGGTGTTTTTGTACCGCATGACGGAGGTACGCGAGATCACCTTGAATTTGCCGATCTTGGCGAGGTCAGTGATGATGTCCTCCGTCATGCCGTCGCTGAAGTATTCGTTCTCTCCGTCCCTGCTCATGTTCGTAAACGGCAAGACTGCGATCGACTTCTTCGGGGGCCCCGCGGGCTTCATGAGGAGGAGGATGAGACCGGCCGCCGCAAGAACGGCGACAATAAGAACAGCCGCCGTTGAGCCGGCAATCGTCTTGCGCCGGGCCCCGGGTCTCGCGGGGAGGCCTCCCTGTTTGCTCGCCTCCCGAAGTGTTCGCAAATCGGCAAGCAACTCATCAGCGTGCTGATACCGGCTTCCACGACCTTTGTTCATCGCCTTGCTTACAATCCGCTCGAGCTCGATCGGGACGTCGCTGCGCAAGGAGGTGAGAGGCTCCGGATCTTCATTCAGGATCGAATAGACGATGGCTTCGTTGTATTCGCTATTGAAGGGGAGGCGGCCCGCGACCATTTCATACAATACAATGCCGAGCGACCATACATCGGTGCGGCTGTCCAGGTCCTCCCCGCGGGCCTGCTCGGGCGACATGTACGGCGCGGTTCCCATCGTCGCGCCGGTTCTCGTCAGGCGTGATTCCCCCTTGATGCTCGCGAGGCCGAAGTCCATGATCTTCACGATGCCGTCAGCGGTCACCCTGATGTTCTCAGATTTTATGTCACGATGAATGATCCCGCGGCCATGGGCCTGTGCAAGCCCCTCGGCCACCGACATGGCTGTCCGGACGCATTCATCGATGGGAAGGGGGCACTCCCTGATTCTCTCCTTGACGCTGTTGCCATCATAGTAGGCCATTACGATGAAGAGCTGTTGATCGGGGGTCTCGCCCATTTCGTAGAACGTGCAGATGTTCGGATGCTCGAGGGCGGAAGCCGCGCGCGCTTCGCGCACGAAGCGCAGCCTCCCCTCCTCGTCGGTGTGACGGCCGAGGGGGAGAAACTTCACCGCGACGATACGGTCGAGCTGCGTATCGCGGGCCTTATACACCACACCCATGCCCCCCTCGCCCAGCTCTTCAAGGATTTCATAATGGGATATGATCTGACCGGTCAATCCCGAGATCCTTTGTTATGCTGAAAGGGAAGGTTTCCAGGATTTGCATCCTGCATGGGTTTCACAGAATCGTCTTGAGGAACGCAGCATCGGCATTCCCGCCGCTGATGATGACAGCGACTCTTTTGCCTGAGGCTCCGATCGACCGCTTCATCACTGCGGCCCCAGCAACCGCGCCGGTGGGTTCCACAATGATCTTCATCCGTTCAGCGAAAAACTTCATCATGGGATAGATATCGTCATCCTTGATCGTGATGACGTCGTCCACGTACCGGAGGATGATCTCCAGATTCAGATTTCCGACGGAGAGCGTGCGCATCCCATCGGCGATCGTGTCGACCCTGTCGAGCTTCACGACTTTCTTCGCACGGAAGGATTGATAGGCATCATTGGCGCCCTCGGTCTCCACGCCGATGACTTTTATCCGGGGATACAATGATTTTGCTGCGATCGAACATCCGGAGATAAGTCCCCCACCGCCGATAGGGACGATCAAATAATCCAGTTCCTTCAGTTCCGGGGAGAGTTCGTAGGCAACCGTACCCTGTCCCGCAATCAGCACGGGGTCGTTGAACGGATGAACGAGCGTGTAGCCGAATGTGTGGATAAGTTCATCTGTCGTTCGCTCCCGGTCGTCTGTTGTGTTTCCGCAGAATACGACCTCGGCGCCGTATGATTTGGTAGCGTCGACCTTTCGTGCAACCGAATCGCCCGGCATCACGATGACCGTCTTCACGCCGAGGAGTTTGCAGGCGAGCGCAACACCCTGGGCGTGGTTCCCGGAGGAGTGTGCGACAACCCCCGCCTTCTTCTCTTCGGGCGTCAGCGAGGAAATCTTGTTGTAAGCGCCTCTGAATTTGAACGCGCCGACCCGCTGAAAATTCTCCGCCTTAAAATAAACTTTGTTGCCGGAAATGTCGTTGAATGTGCGGGAAGTGAGGAGGGGGGTCTTGTGGGCTGCCTTGCTTACGACCTTGTAGGCCGATTCGATATCGGAGAAGGAAACCACTGCTAGATTTGAAGCACAATCTTTCCGAAGTTCTTTCTCTCCTCCATTCGCTGCTGTGCATCGGCAGCCTTTGCAAGAGGAAAGACGCTGTCGACAACAGGATGGAGGCGCCGCGCTTCCTTGCCGCCTTCGAAGAATTTCAGCACTTCAATCAGCTCGGCCTTGCCTCCCATCCACGAACCAAGAATTGTCTGGTGGCGGGTATAGACATAGCGGATGTCAAGTTTCACCGCGAACTCTGAAGTTGCGCCGCACGTGACGAGCCGCCCTCCCTTCGCGATTATCTGGATGCTCTTTTCAAAGACCTCTCCTCCGATGTGTTCGAAGACAACATCAACACCTTTCTTTTCCGTCAGCCGTTTGATCTCCTCTATCAGATCCGTTTCACGATAATTGATCAGTTCGTCCGCGCCGAGCTTGCGCGCCTTCTCCAATTTCTCGGTGGAACCCGCCGTGGTTATCACGCGGGCGCCCACCATCTTCGCAATCTGCAGTCCCGCGGAACCCACGCCACTCCCGGCGCCGTGAATAAGCGCCGTTTCGCCCGGCTTCAAACCGGCCCGGGTCACGAGCATATGCCACGCCGTCAGGAAGACGAGCGGGATTGCCGCTGCTTCGTTGAAATCAAGCCCATCAGGAATCGGAACACAGTTGATAGCGGGGATTTTCAGATACTCGGCGTAGGTTCCATCCTCCCGAACGCCTAGCACGCGGTAGAATCTGCACAGATTATCCTGACCCGAGAGGCAGGCATCACAATGGCCGCATGACAGGCCTGAAGAGATTAATACCCGGTCACCCTCTTTCAGCCAGTCGACACCCGCGCCCAGTCCGGATACCATGCCCGAACCGTCCGAGCCCGGGATATGAGGGAGGGGAATATTACGCTCGCGAAGACCGCTGCGGACCCAGAGATCGAGGTGATTGAGTGCGGCGGCTTTAAGATTGAGAACTACTTCGCCGGGACCGGCGACGGGTGTCGGGGCATCCTCGTGTTTCAATACTTCCCGGCCGCCGAAGGTGTGGAACCGAACTGCCTTCATGGCGGAGGGCTATCGTTCAGACGCGAGTTCCCAGTGCTGCGGGGAGCGCCAGAGGCTGGAGAGCGTCAGCTCGCGCATGAAGATAAATTCCTTGGGGAGCTTGTCGTAGAGCTTCGAGAAGAATTCCTCGTGAGAGAGAAGCTCCTTCTTCCACTCCTCGCTGTTCAGTGACATGACATTATTAAACTTTTCATGCGTGAACTGCTCGAGCCCGGCCCAACAGAGATCTTCGTATCGCGGCATCCATCCGAGAGGGCTCTCAATTCCGTAGCCGCGTCCTCTCGCCCGGTCGACGATCCACTTGAGAATGCGCATGTTCTGTGAAAACCCCGGCCAGATGAACTTTCCGTTCTCGTCTTTTCGGAACCAATTGACGCAGAAGATCCGCGGCGGATTCGCCAGGTTCCTGCCGAACTGGAGCCAGTGGTTGAAGTAATCGGCCATGTGGTACCCGCAAAACGGAAGCATTGCCATCGGGTCACGCCGGACTTTGCCGAGGTCGCCGGCTGCCGCTGCGGTGGTTTCGGAGCCCATGGTTGCGGCAGCGTAGACACCAAAATTCCAGTTGGCGGATTGGCACACAAGAGGGACGACGCTGCTCCTTCTTCCGCCAAAGATAAAGGCGCTGATCGGAACTCCTTTTGCGTCTTCCCAGGACGGATCGACTATCGGATTTTGACTCGCCGGCACCGTGAACCGGGCATTCGGATGAGCAGCAGCCCGTCCGCTCGCCGGGGTCCATTCTTTTCCCTGCCAGTCGATGAGGGACGGAGGGAGAGTTTCGGTCATGCCTTCCCACCAGACATCGCCGTCGGGTGTCAGGGCCACGTTCGTGAAGATTGTGTTGGAAGCGATGCATTCCATCGCATGAGGATTGGTCTTCATGGACATCCCGGGAGCGACACCGAAATACCCCGCCTCGGGGTTGATCGCGTAGAGCCTGCCGTCTCCTCCCTGCTTGATCCATGCGATGTCATCGCCAACCGTCGTCACCTTCCAGCCGCCGAACTCTTTCGGAGGGATCAACATGGCAAAATTTGTCTTCCCGCACGCGCTCGGGAAAGCGGCCGCTACGTACGTCTTCTCGCCTTCCGGAGACTCGACGCCGAGGATGAGCATGTGTTCCGCAAGCCAGCCCTCGTCGCGAGCCATCACGGACGCGATCCTCAGCGCAAAGCATTTTTTGCCGAGCAGCGCATTGCCGCCATAGCCGCTGCCGTACGACCAGATCGCGCGCTCTTCCGGGAAATGAACGATGTACTTGTGCTCCTTGTTGGAGGGCCAGGAGACATCCTTTTGGCCCGGCTCCAGAGGAAATCCTACGGAGTGGAGGCAGGGCACGAATTCTCCGTCGCCGAGGATGTCGATCACTTTCTTACCCATACGAGTCATGATCTTCGTGCTGACGACCACGTAAGGGGAATCGGTGATCTGGACGCCGATATGGGAGAGTGGAGATCCCAGCGGTCCCATGCTGAACGGAATGACATACATGGTTCTGCCGCGCATGCACCCCCGGAAGAGGCGCGTGAGGGTCGCCTTCATCTCCCTGGGATTGACCCAGTTATTTGTGGGGCCGGCATCATCCTTTCGTACGCTGCAGATGAAGGTGCGGTCCTCCACGCGTGCAACGTCGCTTGGGTCGGAGCGGGAAAGGAAGCTGTTTGGGCGCTTCTTGTCGTTCAACCGGATGAACGTTCCCGATGCGACCAGCTTCTCGCAGAGCTCCCGGTACTCTTCGTCGGATCCGTCGCACCAGTGGATGCCCAACGGCTCGCAGAGCGCGAAGATCTCCTTCACCCATGCCTGGAGCTTCTGATTTTGGATCTTGTCCGGGGAAAGCATCCGTGGTATCCTTCAGGAATAGCGAAAAGCGACGAAAACTCGATGGAAAAGCGAATCAAGATAAGGAAAAAATAGGGGATGAACAAGAAGACGGCTTGCTATTACCCATCAGGCACGATACCTTTTAAGCCTGGATGATCGATTCAATCATCACCAAAACCCGGAGATGCCATGGATGCCAAAGATACTTCGGCAATACTAGCCGCCCTTACGGCGAACGTGCTCTTGATCAGACGGTGGGTGATCATCATTGGGATTATCTCGTTGTTCGAATTCTTTGTAGGAGTGTACATATTCCTCATTCGTTTGGCGTTTGTATAGACCTCTCGGCGGATTCAGCCCGGGATCTTGCTAATGGCGGTCTATTTACCTATGTTCCCCTCTTAAAATCCGGGAAGGTGGCTTGATGAAATTTAACGAGTGGATCCAAAAAGCACGCACGGGATTCAACCGGACATTCTGGGTGGCGAATACGCTCGAGCTGTTCGAGCGGCTGGCATTCTACGGCGCGAAGGCGGTCCTCACCGTTTACCTTGCAATTAAAGTTGGTCTCGGCGCGCAGATGGCCGGATCACTCGCCGGACTCTTTTCAGGTGTTATATTTTCGCTCCCGATAGTCGCAGGCACGTTCGTTGACCGGTATGGATTCAGGAAAACGCTGATGGCCTGCTTCTCATTTTTTTGTATCGGCTACTTCCTGATCGGATTCGCAGGGTTGGAGTTTGGGCAGGCCATCGTCGGGGCGATTGGCAAGACAACCTACACCGTAACAGTTCTCCTCCTTACTGCCATTGGGGGATCGCTGATCAAGCCCTGTATCGTGGGGACCGTTGCGAAGACCACGACCGAAGGCTCGCGATCACTCGGATTTTCCATCTATTATACACTCGTAAACATCGGAGGGGCGCTGGGTCCGATTCTTGCCCTTCAGGTGCGCGAGGGCCTCGGCATCGAGTATGTACTTGTGATGTCTTCGGTTACCTCGTTTCTACTTCTTCTTGGAACCCTCTTCTTCTTCAGAGAGCCGGAGTCGGCGGGAGACGATCAGAATAAGAAGACACTGGGGCAGGTGTTTCGGGATATGCTACTTGTTTTTCGGAATGCACGGTTCATCAGCTTCCTGGTAATATTCTCCGGCTTCTGGATCATGTTCTGGCAGATCTTCTATTCCTTCCCGTTTTACGTTATCGAAGTGCTCAAGTATCCCAAGTTTGAGCTGCTGGAGACAGTCGATGCGTGGACAATTATCATTCTGAGTGTGCCCCTCACGGCGTTGGCAAAGAAATTCCGTCCTATTACAGCGATGACCCTGGGCTTCGTGATAGCGAGCTGTTCGTGGCTCCTCATTGCGAGTTCACAGACAATTACGGTCGCGATCTTCGCAATGGCGCTCTTCGCAGTCGGAGAGGCTACACAGGCGCCACGGTTTTATGAGTATGTCAGCGCCCTTGCCCCCAAGGATCAGGTCGGGACATTCATGGGCTTCGCATTCTTGCCGGTTGCGATAGGCTCTTTTGTTGCCGGGCCTCTTTCGGGATGGCTCGTACAGACATACCTGCAGGATTCCTTCCGTCCGGCCACGATGTGGACCATCCTTGCCGCGATCGGCTTCGGGGCGACGGCTTGCATGATCCTCTATAATATCTTCCTCGTTAAACGGACGGCCGCTGCCTGATTCAGGTCCTCTGCCGAATCAGGATTGGTTGACGCAACTGAGGTTCCCTCCACCATCTGCGAACGCCGGCTAAAGCCGGCGGCTACAAAAGATGGGCGCGCTGCGAACGATGGCATTGTAGCCGCGCCCTTCAGGGCGCGCATCTTTCAGCGCGGGCTAAAGCCCGCGCCTACCACCGCGTGATTCCGGCTATCACCGAATCAGACCTCCTTACTCTGGGTTTGACTTTCCACCCGCGAACACATACATTTTTTTAGATCGCTTCAGCAGAAATGCGCTCAATTCAAGAAGATACCGCAGTTTCGCTATCTGAAGTCCACCGGACTGTCGCCGTACCGGCTACGGTTAGTGTGGTCAGGAGGATGTTCGCGTTTGCGGGCCCGGCATATCTCGTCAGCGTCGGATACATGGATCCGGGCAACTGGGCGACTGATCTCGAGGGCGGGGCCAGGTTTGGTTATCAGTTGGTGTGGGTACTCCTGATGTCGAACCTGATGGCAATTCTCCTTCAGACCCTCTCGGCCCGCCTTGGAATCGTTACCGGCAGGGATCTTGCACAGGCATGCAGGGAGCGCTATCCCAAACCAATCGCTTTCACACTCTGGATTCTCTGCGAGATTGCGATCGCGGCGTGCGATCTCGCTGAGGTCCTCGGTACGGCGATCGGTTTGAATCTCCTGTTCAAAGTCCCGCTCCTCTACGGCGTCATCATCACGGGTTTCGACACGATGCTCTTTCTCGTGATCCAGCAGCTTGGCATCAGGAAAATGGAGGCATTCATCCTGATGCTGATTGGCACGATAGGCATTTGCTTCGGGATCGAGATCTTCCTCTCAAAGCCAAGCTGGCATGAGGCGGCTCGGGGCCTGGTGCCGCACCTGAGCAGAGAGAGTCTCTTCGTTGCAATCGGCATCCTGGGCGCGACCGTCATGCCGCACAATCTGTACCTGCACTCCGCTTTAGTGCAGACACGCGATGTGGGACGCACCGCGGAGAGCAAACGAATCGCGTGCAAGTACAACCTCATCGATACATCCATCGCTCTCAATGCGGCATTCTTTGTTAATGCCGCGATACTGCTCGTAGCGGCCGCGGTTTTCTATCGTAACGGGATCATTGTAACAGAGATTCAGCAGGCCTACCAACTCCTTACCCCGCTCATGGGTACAGCCCTTGCAAGCACGGCGTTCGCGATAGCACTGCTCTCGGCGGGGCAGAGCTCTACGCTGACTGGAACACTGGCGGGGCAGATCGTCATGGAGGGGTTTCTCCGGTTTAAGATTCGCCCGATTCTGCGCCGGCTGATCACGCGGCTGATCGCGATCGTTCCGGCGGTTCTGGTCATATCAATCCAGGGGGAGGGGGGGTCATACGGTCTTCTCATCCTGAGCCAGGTCATCCTCAGTTTGCAGCTTCCGTTTGCGGTTGTCCCCCTGATTCAGTTCACCAGTGAAAAGGGACGGATGGGAGAATTCGCGAATAATTTCATCGTCAAAATCCTCGCCTGGATCTCGGCAGTGGTCATCATCGGGCTCAATGCGAAGCTCGTCGTTGGCACAATCGGCGACTGGATCACAGGCGCCGGCCCGAACGCGATCGTCCTTTGGCTGACCATTGTTCCGGCGGCCATCGCCTGCGGCCTGCTCTTGGTCTACATTGCAATTCCTGACACCTGGAGGCGCGGGAAGAAAGTTGCTCCGGTCGCGGTCGCGCCGGTCATGCTGCACGAGGAGAAGTATTCGAGGATCGGGGTCGCGGTTGACTACGGCGCGATCGACGAAAAAGTTCTTTCACACGCACAAACACTTGCGCATCAGCATTCGGCCGCCCTGTACCTCTTTCATGTGGTGGAGGGCGTGAGCGGCCAGTTGTTCGGCAAAGAGGCGTACGATGACGAGGCGAGGAATGACGCGGAGAAACTGGAGGCGATTGCCCGCCAACTACAAGGTGCGGGGATTAGAGCCTTCGCGGTCCTCGGGTATGGCCGGGTGCCGGAACAGCTCGTTCACCTCGCGAAAGAGAACCGGATCGACCTGCTGGTGATGGGCGGGCACAGGCACAGAGGCCTGAAAGACCTTATCTTCGGAGCCTCAATCTCACAGGTGAGACACCGCCTCTCGATTCCCGTCCTGGTAGTTCAGTAAGGGAAACAACCGGGGGGAGGCGCAGCGGCAGCTCCGCGTTCCGGTCATGCGTCGGGGATTGTAATGGTAAACGTTGTTCCCCTTCCAACCTCGCTTTCGACCTCGATTGTCCCCCCGTGCTGGTCGATGATCCTTTTCGTGATCGCAAGACCCAAACCGGTGCCCTTCTTCTTCCCCGCAGTTACAAAGGCGTCGAAAATCTTGTCACGGATCTCCGGGGGAATGCCAATCCCCGAATCCGAAAGGATGAAGCGGATTGCGCCCTGGTGGCGCTCAATGCTGAAGTGTATCTCGCCCCCTTGAGGCATCGCATCCTGTGAGTTCGTGATGATGTTGACCAGCGCCCGATGGAGCCGTTCGGCGTCAAAGATTGCGTTCCCGGTGCAGCGATTCTCGACGCGGATCCTGATGTGATTGTGTTCGAGGTTGGCCCGCACGGATGAGACCAGGATGTCGACGAATTCATGCACCGGCATGTCCGCCTTATTCAGATGCGCCTCGCCGCGTGAAAAATCGAGGAGCTCCTGCGCCATGGTCACCATCTTGCGAATCGCGTCGTGAATCATACGGTACCAGTGCTGCGTCTTCTCGGGCGTGAAGCCCTTCCCCTGCTCGAGCGATTCGATGGCAAGGTTGATCGTGCTCATCGGAGTGCGGAAGTCGTGGACGATTGAACTTGCCATCTGACCCACCGTGGATAGCCGTTCCGAATGAATCAGCTCATCCTGCGTTTTCTTCAACCGCACCCTCATCGTCTCGAACGCAGAACTCAGTTCTCCGAGCTCATCCTTCGAGGGGTCGCGTGCCAGGCTTTGCTGCAGGCTGCCGTTTCCGATCGCCTTCGTTGCCTCCACGAGCGCCTTCAGCCGGCGGGCGATAAGGAATTGGTACAGGATGACACTCAGGATGATTCCGGTGCCAGTGAAGAGAAGGAAGACGTTAAATGAGCGATTCCAGCTCTTTTGTATCGACGTCTCGATGCGAGAGAGAGAAATATTCATCGCGGCCACGCCCAGTACATGCCCTTCCGGCACGTCGTGACAGGACTGACAACGCGCTACCGCCTTGAAGGGAATGAGTGCGTTGAATTCTTCGCCCCTCCTTCTGTAGACAGTCTCTCCTATCCGGCAGACGTCCTCGCCCCCGGAGCTTTCCCGGGATTCCAGCTCCCTCCTCCGGAGACGGCGGATCCGCTCTTCTGACCGGTACTCTTCCTTCAGATGAAGGCTGTCGGTCTCGAAGCAGATGTGGAGACTGTCGATGTCTCCCCCCGTGCTGAGCCGCTTGAGATAATCGTCATCGATCCTCTGCCTGGTGACCATCTGCTCCACGAGCGATTTCCGGACAAGATCCGCATAGGTTTGCGCCGAGGCCTGCGCCTGATCGATCATGTCCCGCTCCTCGAAGACGGCGTTGATGTACGCGCTCGTCCCGATGGCGAGAAAGATGAGCGGGAGAATCGTCAGAAGAAGTTTTGTCGATATGCGGAAGTCTCTCAGCCTCATGTCAGTCAGCGGGGTTCCGCTCCCAGGGTTTTTCCCTCCTCGAGGGATTTTTCATACTCATGTTTGTACCGGCGCACCGCGTTGAAGACCGACTCCGCGATTTTCTGCTGACCCTTGTCGCTTTTGAGGATCTTCTCGTCGTGCTTATTCGAGAGGTAGGCAGTTTCGACGAGAACGTTCGGCATCGACGCGCCGACCAGAACATAGAAGCCGGCCTGCTTCACGCCGTTATTATCCAGGCCCGTCTGCTTGCCCATTTCATGGTGCAAGATGTCGGCAAACTTCTCGCTGTACTTCACATACGCGCTCTGTGCCATCGTCAGGAGGATAAAATTCTCTTCGGTCAATTGCTGGTAGCGCTGCTCAAACCCCTGCTCGTATTTGACAACAGCGTTTTCGCGCTCGGCAATGCGAAGCGCATTGTCCGTTTTCCCCGGCCTCAGCAGATAAATTTCGTATCCGCTCGTGCGGTTCGGCTTGTGAGCCATCGAATTACAGTGGATGCTGATGAAGAGCTTGCCGCCGGCCTGGTTCGCGATCTGGCCGCGCCGGTAGAGCTCAACAAATTCATCCCGCGTGCGGGTGTATACGACCTTGACGTCAGGGAGATTCCGCTCGATGAGCCGGCCAAGCTTGAGGGCGATCGCGAGCGTGACATCCTTCTCCTTTGTGCGCGTCACGCCTATCGCACCGGGATCTTCACCGCCGTGCCCGGCATCGATGACAAGAACGTCGAGCTTCCAGCGGTCCCTCTCACGTTGAAGGTTTCCACCGATATCGCGCGCTTTGCGGGCGGCAATCTCCTCCTCTGTCGGTCTATGGAGCGCAATGAGGATGTCGTTGCTTCCCTCGGCCGGAATCAGCTCCGCGCTCTTCACCTCTCCCGTGAGTCTAAAGGTCAGCTGGACCGATGTGGGCGACTGAAACACCATCACCTTCTTCAATGTGCCGTTGGATTTAAAGGCCTGGAGCGCCGCCGCATCGGCGCGTCCGTCGGCGAGCGTCACATAGACCCAGGTGTCGCTTCCCATCGGCTTGCACCACGACTCCGCATTGGGGAGCTTCTTCGAACACTGAAGCCGGATGAGATCGCCGTTCACCTTCTGTTCGTACGAGACGGCCGAGATGTCGAACGGCGAGGTTCGCACGACAAGACCCACCGCGATCTGCCTGAGGGCGGGATCATACTTGATATCCTCCCGCATGATGTCGTCGAAGACGGGTATGAACTCATCGATAGGGAGGAAGAAATCCGATCCGGACTGCAGTGAGTTTCGCTGAAGCTGGATCATGCTGGCGTTGCGCTTCTCGTCGACGACGGTGATAAAAGGATTGTTAGGAATCAGGATGACCGTGAACTGATGCGCGCTCAGTTCGAAATGTTTTGTGTCGGGATTGATGACCGATCGGAGATTGAAAGCCCTTGCGAGATCTGTCACGGACCCATAGACCGTTCCGGCGACCACCATCGCCGATATCCGCGTGTTGCGCGCGGGGTCCTGATTGAAGACAACGGAAAGGCCCTCCTGTGCCCCGGATGGAAGAGGCAGCGCCAGCCATGCAATGAGGAGGAGCCTTCGAAGCATCAGATCGGTCAGCGGTAGTTCGTGAATTGAACCGCAAAGTCAAGCTCGGCCTGTCGAAGCATCTGCATGATCGCCTGCAGGTCGTCTTTGCTCTTCCCGCTCACCCGCACCTGCGCATCCATGATCTGCGATTGGACCCTGAGCTTCGAATCCTTGATCAGTTTTACGATGTGCTTCGCGCTTTCCTTCTCAATCCCGTTCTGCATCTTGATCACGCGCCTCACGGTTCCGCCCGCGGCCGGCTCGACCTCGCCGTATTTCAAGGCCTTCAAAGGAACGCCGCGCTTTACGAATTTCCCCTGCAGGATATCGACAACGGCCTTCATGCGGAAATCATCGTCCGAAATCAGCACTATCTCAAATTCCTTCGGCTTGAGGTCGATGGAGGTTTTCGAGCCTTTGAAGTCGTACCGCTGAATGATCTCCTTCCGCGCCTGGTTCAGCGCGTTGTCGACTTCCTGCATATCAACGACAGAGACGATATCAAATGAATTTGTGTCAGCCATAGTCTGCTCCGATAGTGGTTGAAGAATGCCCGCTAGCTCAACGCGGAGAAAAACGCCCTGAAGAAAATGAACACGAGCCTCAGGCGTGGAAAACCCGTCTCGACGTCGTAGCGGTTGTGAACCTCGCGCTGGGTCGACGGGTTCTTTGTGACGATGGTGACTGAGAGAGGGCGTTTCATAGTCTGCTCCGGCGGCGGTGCGTCAGGTGAGGGATTCCTTGATGAAAATGTTTCGGTTGCGCAGTTCCTCGAGAAGGGGCGGAAGCGGCACGCACTGCTCAGGCAGCACAACGCCCCTTGCCGTAATCGTGCCGTTGGCGATCATCTGTGCGATGATCGATGTCGGAAAGGCAGTTGTCCGCATCATCGACGTTATTTTGAGCTTCTCATCATAATAATCAATCATCTCATATACAAGAGTCTTGCGGTGCGCATCGATCCTTCCGGTGATTGTCACGCGCGTCAGCACCGCATCCGGTCCGTTTGAGGGGAGCTTCCGCCTGAGAAGCTCCTCGAAGAGTTCGCGCGCAGTCCTCACCGACATCCCCGTCACGATAGGTTCCGAGCTTGCGAAGCCCAGGGCGAGAAGGAGTCTGAACTTTTCGCAGTGACCCGGGTACCGGATCGTTTTGTAATCAAGCTCTTTCAGCTTTCCTTTGAACATGACGGGAAGCGTCGAAACCCCTCCGGAAGTGTTGAACGCCTCCAGTTTTCCGAACGGCGCCGGAAACTCGAGCTCCTCGAGATCATCCATCGATTCGACCTTTTGCGGCTGCCCGTTCCGGATCACGTCGGCCGGCTCCAGGTATTCGTTGATTAACCCCTCGGCAGAGAAAACCAGCTGATAGTTAAGGGGCGGCTTTGGATGAAGAGGGAGGCCTCCGACCCGGATATGGATCGAATCCACCTCGCTCAATCGTGCGGCTCCCTGAGCCGCCACAACGCACGCGAGACCCGGAGCAAGACCGCAATTTGGGACGATGCAGACACCGGCGGCTTTGGCCTCCCGGTCCATCGACATCTGGCGGCCGACTACATCCATGTTGCCTCCCAGGTCGCAAAAATGGATGCCCGCACGGATTGCGGCTTCGGTGAGCGCCACATTGTGAGTGTATGTTGTAGCTCCAACGGCAACCGATGCCCTCTTCATGACCCGAACGACGGAGTCCGCCGAGCGGGTGTCGAGGTGAACCGCCTCCGCGCTCGCCCCGATCGACCTGGCGGCGTCCCGCGCCCGATCGATGTTGATATCGGCAAGGATCACGCCGTCGACGCCCCGCGAATGCGTGAGGTCGTACGCGAGCGCACCTCCCATCATACCGGCTCCGATCACGAGCACCTTCATTTGGATCCCGACCGTGTTTCGGATATTGTAGCCGCCGGCTTTAGCCGGCGCCCTGTACGCACCATGGCTAAGTTCCGATGCTTTGCGTCGAGCCGAAACTGAGGCGCTACCTTCATTTGAGAATCTCTCCTGTTTCCATGCTCCAAAATAGGAGGTCCAGTTCATCCATCGGAATGCGCACCTCGCGCGAGAATGCCAGAAATTTCTGTTCAATTGACATGTAACGGCGAGGCGTCAGCCTCTTCGGGAGACGGCGGAGCACGCCGAAGCGAATCAGGTTTCTCAGAATGTGTCTGTCGAGGATCGCGAGATTTCGGTGCCCGACGTTACGGAGGAAGTGCGATGCTTCTTTCCAGCCAAGCCCCCGCACATTCTTCACAAGCCATTCCCTCAGTTCAATGCTCTTGCTGCCATTGGCGAGGTGAAGCGCGACTAAATCGAACTGCTCCTTGATCGCAAGAAGGTTCTTTGCCTTTGTGCGATGGAAGCGGATATAGAAGTCGTCCTGATGAAGAAGGGGTTCGGGGTCGATGTCGCTGTTCAGAAGATCATGCTTCTGTAAGAACGCGACCGCCTTTCCCGCATTCACCGCGCTCGATTGAGGAGTAAGGATGCAATAGACGAGCTCGTAAAAGTACTCGGACCGAGGAATTCTCTCAAAGTCGGAGAGCCGGCTCCGGATTGCCCCCTTCCGCTCAAGATAGAGGGGAAGGAGTTCGCTGAAATGCAATTTCGGTATGCGCTTCTTCATTCTCATCTTGTAGGCGCCGTCTAAAGCCGGCGCGTCATCGAACGCGCCCTGAAGGGCGCGGCTACAAAAGATACAAAGCCGCGCCTTGGTAACCGTGCGTTTGTAGGCGCGGGCTTCAGCCCGCGTCTCCAGTCGAAAGCGCTACCCTGATTCCGCGCTTATCCTGAACCCGTCGGACGATCCCGTCGTTGACAAGCACCACTACCAGGCCTTTCAGCCACTTACGGTCGCGCGATCCAAAATCGGGCTTAATTCGTTTCCCAAGAATGTCGACGTGAACCGACTCTCCGTCTCCTACATCCCGAAGGGCCTCAACAACGCGTCCCCGCCAGAGCCGCCTCGGAATCCCGGCATAGCCGGGCTCGTTCTTGATCATCCCTGCGTTTCCGGATTGCGGACGGGAAGCGCTGACCCTCGAGAGGTGAGATGATTTGCAGTACGATCTCACCGGACATTGCATGCAGTCGGGCCTCGAACCCCTGCATACCGTCGCACCAAGCTCAATGATGGACTGATTCCACGTCCAGGCGTCGCGGGGCAGGATTCGCTCAGCCATTTCCCAAACCCTTGCAGGGTCCTTGCGGCCGGAAGGTTCCTTCATTCTCCAGAAGATCCGGGAGAAAACCCGGAGTACATTCACTTCCACTACTGGCACACGGCGCCTGAATGCAAAACAGGCTACTGCGTTCGCCGTGTACCGGCCGATGCCTGGAAGCTGGTCAAGCTCGGCAGGGTTTTCCGGAAGTCGGCCGCCGTAAGTGTCGACAACTACCCTCGCAAGATCCCTGAGCCGGATCGCTCTATTATTATAACCCATTCCCCGCCAAGCACGGATAACATCTGCACTGCTCGAGTAAGCAAGCGAACGCAAAGAAGGGTATTTCTTCAGAAATACCGGGAGTTTTTCCTCGACGCGCGATGCCTGAGTCTGTTGGAGCATGATCTCGGAGATAAGAATGGTATAGGGATCCGAGGTCGTTCTCCAGAGGAACCTTCTTCCATCCTTGCGATACCATCCGAGGATCCGGCGCCGGAGACCTTCGAGCTCCTTGTTGTCAGCAACTGCCATAGCGGTCGACCAGTTTCCGGACAACATCCTTATTCCCCTCGAGGATGTCGAAGGAGGGAAGATCGGAGACGGGGACCCATTGCCATCGTGCGAACGCGTGGTTAGTGATTTCCCCCGAGAACTTCTTGACGATATAGTAGAACACGTCAAATGATCCCGCGTCCGGATACACATGATGCTGGTGGTGGAAGAGGGGCCCGATCTCAGCGCTGATGCCAAGCTCCTCGCGAAGCTCGCGTAGCAGGCATTCTTCAAGGGGTTCGTGATCCTCGAGCTTCCCGCCGGGGAACTCCCACCTGAGGGCGTAGCGAGCCGACTGTTTGCGTTGAGCCAGTAACACGTGACCGGATCCCGATGAACCTCCGTCCCGGAAAATGATACCCGCGGCGACCTTGATCATGGGAAAAAGATAGTGAAACTTGCATGGAAATTCAAAGGATTTTGCGCCTCTCGACGGTTATGCGTACATTCATCTCCACAGTTACCACTCGCACATCCAATGGCTCATGTAACTAATCCACAAGCCGAAGAAGTTCTCGATAAGGAAATCAAATGCCTCAACGCGGGGTTCGTGCGGCTCATCGACTACATGGGAGGAGATGAGTCGATCGTCCAGGCTGCCCGGGTCTCATACGGCAAAGGGACGAAGAGCGTGAACGAAGACCGCGGCCTCATCCGCTATCTCATGCGGCATATGCACACGACGCCCTTCGAGATGGTTGAGCTCAAATTTCACGTGAAGCTGCCCATTTTCGTCGCCCGCCAGTGGATCAGGCACCGGACCGCCAATGTCAACGAGTATTCCGGGCGCTATTCGGTCATGAAGGACGAATTCTATGTTCCGGATCTGGGCGCGATCCATCGCCAGAGCAAACGGAACAAGCAGGGGAGGGAAATCGGGGATGTTCCGGAAGAGTTAAGGAAAAGAGTGCTGGATATCCTTGTGTCGGCTCAGGTTCAGACGTACAAGCAATACTCGGACATGCTGGAAGAGGACATCGCGCGCGAGCTCGCGCGGATCCACCTTCCCTTGTCGCTCTACACTGAGTGGTACTGGAAGATTGATCTCCACAATCTCTTTCATTTCTTGTCCTTGCGCATGGATCCTCATGCCCAGCACGAGATCAGGGTGTATGGTGAAGCAATTGCGCAGGTCACCAAAAAGGTAGTGCCGATGGCCTGGGAAGCATTCGAGGATTACGTGCTTGGAGCACAGAAATTCTCGCGGCTTGAACTCTGCGCAATCTCGGGCCGGCTCGACGTCTCCTCGATCACCCCCGAGTATCTCGAGACGAAAGGCTTGAAGGGAAGGGAATTGGAGGAGTGTTTGGAGAAGATGAAGCGATTCCAGCGGTCAGCGGAAGAGTAGTGCAGGAATAACGAAAGAGCCGCTCACCCCTGAACGGCTCTCTCATCCATCAAGATCCTCCCTGAGGAATTACCGGCCCCGCACTTGATCCTCCACGCGGGGAATTGTCCTATAAGCCGAACAAGAATCCGACCGTCGCAACATAGAAGTCGCTGTTGACGCCGGAGCTTCCGGGCACTGCCGTGAAATTGTAATCGAGGAAGACGTACCGGATATCGGCGGTCAGCATGAGACTTTGGCTGGCCGGTATTTCCAATCCTCCGCCAAAGTGCCAGCCGACTCGCTGCTTGGTCTCACTCGCAACCGTGCCTATGGGGAATCTCCCCTGGTCGTAATCGATGGTCGAGTTGTACCAACCGGCTCCAATTGCCCCGTACAGCGCGGGGAACGGATAGATTAAGCCGGTTGCCATGACAGGCCAACTCTTGACCGTCATGGCTCCGCTCGAATAGCTTTCTTCCCTGTATCCCACCGATCCTTCCGCGCCGAGTATCTCGCCAAGCTTCATTCGCAAGGCGGCTCCTACGAGGATTTTCCCGTCGTCGGCGTCTTTACTCTTTTGATACCCGATCTGAGGGCCGAGGCTCAGTCCCTGGGCATGCACCTGCGTCGAGATCAGGGCGAGCAATATCACGATGAAGAGAATCTGGGTCCGCATACCGTTTCCCTTCCTGATTGTCTGATCAATAGATCCTACCATCGGATCTGGCAATACGCGCGATATTGCAGCGCATACGTCCATTGGGCATAACAACCCAAGGATTTTGATCGTTCAGGTTTGGTTTCGAGAGAGATCAGGCGGGCTGAATACGGGGAGTATCTGCGGCTTCCGCAACGTTAAAAAAAATTAACTCTATCTTACAGGATTCCCCTCCGCAATTGTTTCGTTTCGCTCCGGCGTTTCTTGTCGTCGAGACGTTTTTGCTTCGCCGCATGCGAAACCTTTGTGACCACGCGTTTCTTCACCGGCTTTATTGCCATCTTCATCAGCTCCACAAAACGCTCCATCGCATCTACCCTGTTGCGCCACTGGCTTCGAGATTCCTGCGCCACGATGCGTAACATGCCGGAAGAGTCGATATAGGATCGCAGCCTGGTCAAAATCTGTCTGCGCTGAACTTCTGTAATGCTTTTCGATCCGGCTACATCGAAAAGTAACTCGACCCTCGTCTCCACTTTATTGACATTCTGGCCCCCACGCCCGCCGCTGCGGGCGAAGCGGAAGCTCACTTCGGAATAGGGGAGTGTCAGCTGATCGTTTATGATGATAGTATCGTTCATGCTGCCAGTTGTCGGAGCTCGTTCACCAGCCATATCATCGCCATCGTGTCATATCCGCAGTACTCTTCGAGCTGCCGGCGGACCGCCTCACGGTCTGCGGGGCTGACCTTCGAAAATGTGACGCGAAGGTATTCCCTGCTTGCGGTTTCGCCGTCGGCGATGGGCAATCCCTCGTAACCCTTTCCCGTCAGCGCAGGCAGCACTGCCTTGAGCGAAGCGGTTCCCCGCTGCTCGGGGTTGTAATAGGAGAACGCGCGGAACGGCACAAGCAAATCCACGACGCGCTGGTCGACGGCGGAGAACCAATCCTTGTACTCAGTAAATTCCTCCGATGCCTCCCGAAGAATTCGCTGCTCGAACGAGGAGTTGTAAGCCACGATCGAGCCGGAAGTGCCCAGAAGGTTCCTGAGATCGGTCAGGATCGATGGACGCGGGTCTGATGATCCATTCGCGAGAAAGCTGTGGTGCCTGGGCTCGGCGTCGGGTGCATCCTGAATGTGCAGCGAATATTGGAACGGGAGCTGCTGATACGGCCGCACACCGTCGAACAGGGGGAGCGCGGTATTGATTGTTTCAAAATCGAGATAGTAGAGAGGGTACGCGAGGGAATCGAGGAACGACCTGATCGCTTCGCGGTCGATGTGGGGTCGTCCGGCACGCACGGCATCGATCTGAATCTGCTGCTGCGAACTGAATGTAGAATCCGCAGGGATATCAATAAGGTTGGTGATGCCGGAGTTGAGCCATTCAAATGAGCGCTTTGAGCGATAGAGCGTGAAGACGCTGTCTTTTGGCAGAAAATCCCAGCAAAAATCCTTGAGGATGCACTCGTAAGGATCATTGCACTGCGGTCCGATTTTGATATTGGGGTATTGCTTCAGGCGGATAACGGATTGAATCTCCGAAAGAGTTTTGGGAACATCGGCCTGCTTCGCCTTGATTTCCTCCGTGACATCCGCCGATGAGAAAAGCTGAGCCGGATCTATCGCCCCCCTGCGGACATATTGATTGTTGATATGGGTGACGATGCAGCGGCGAATCTTCAGCCCGGCGCCTGTTGCAATAAAGTACTGAATGGCGGCATCGTCGTAATTCACTTCCTTCACTTCCGTGGAACTTTTCACTTCGATGAGATCCCATTCTCCGCCATCGACAGGATTCAGAATATCAAAGCGTGCGAAGGCGCCCTGGTGCGTGAGACCCGCCTCGAACAACGGAACTCCGCGCTTCAATGCAGCCGTGGAAAGCTTTTGGATGAGCGTGAAATCCCATGGCTTCGCTTGGATTGCATAACCCTTCGGGTAGAGCTTTCGTGCGTATGATCCGACGAGATGGCCCTGATCGAAGATCGCCTGCGTGGAGGCGTCGATGGGAGGGATCTGATCCTTCGCGTTCACACGGAACCAGACCAGCTTGTGGCACTGAAGACCTTCGAGGTATCTGGTCTTGGAGATGAACGCGGGCAACATGCCCGATAGATACAATATTAATGAGGAAAACTCAAGAATGTTTGGAAAGACCAGCCGGGTTGAGTACCTTTTATAGACCCTTGCGGTGGCGCTCGTCGCGCTATCTCAGGGGTGAGGTGCGTTTATGCAGGAAATCAAGAAAGAGATATTCAAATCCGGGAAGTTTGGCGAACTGTCGCGCGCCCTGACGGGCGCGGCTGCAACAGACCCGCTCGTGGTGAAAGGGATCTCGGGCTCCCTGCTGGCGTTTGTCGCCGTTTTTGTCGGCGAAGAGACCCAGAAACAGGTTGTCGTGGTCGCGCGCGACGATGACAGGGCGGAGATGCTCCGGGACGACTGCGCGCAACTTGGGGGTGAGGGAAACGTCAGGCTGTTCGCGAGGCGCTCGCAGCACTCCGCACAATCACTCGATCTCACGTCATCTGTTGCGCAGATCGAAACGCTCCAATCGCTCGCCAAACCCTCGCGCCTCCTCGTTGTAGCATCCCCGACCTCCGTTGCACAGAAAGTGCCGGCTCCCGCTGAGTTCAGGCAAACGATTCTCGAGCTGCAGGTGAATGAGGAACGTGACTTTCAATCGTTGCTGAGCCGGCTTACGGAGCTGGGCTTTGAGAGAAAGGAGTTCGTAGAAGGATACGGAGAGTTTGCAGTCCGTGGAGGAATTCTGGATGTGTTTCCGTATGTGGGAGAGCACCCGATCAGGTTCGAATTCTGGGGGAACTCCATTGAGTCGATCAGGGAGTTCGACGTCCTTTCGCAGCGCTCCATACGCCAGCTCAAACGGGCCTCACTTGTCCCGCCCCTTGAGCGGGAGGCACCCGGGGACGAATCACTCCCGGCTGGTTCGGCGCGGCGTCCCGGTTCACGTGTAGCGTCGCTATTCGATCATGTGGCGAAGGACTCCATCGTCATTCTTGATGAACCCGCGCTCATAGAGGGGGAGATCAACGAGCTCGACAAAGAGGGCGCAGGAGACCACCTCGCTTTTGCCGAAGTGTTCTCGAAGATTCGCGACTTCCTCACCATCGTACAATCTCAGTTTGGTCAGGCCAGAATCGACTTCGGGTCAGTTTCGCAGCCATCATTCAACGGGAGTGTTTCGAGACTCATCGATGAAATGAGGGCCCTCTCCCGGCAGGAGTATAAGCTCATTCTCAGCTGCGACACGAAGGAGGAAGCAAAGCGTCTGAGTGAGCTCATCGAGGAGACGCTTACATCTCCCGATCGGGCGCCATCAGCGGACGACCGGGATTCTTCCAGGGGTCGCCGCTCATCCGTAAACGCAGAGATCGAAGGAGTCGCAGGCCCCGGGGCTCGCCCACGCGCCGGGGACAGCCCGCCCGGGGGGGGCGTAGTACCGTCATTCACCGTCCTCTCCGAAACCGTGCACGCCGGATTCATTTACCATCCTTTGCGTCTGGCCGTCTTTACGGAGCATGAAATCTTCGGAAGGATCAAGCGACGGGGGACGGCGAAACGCAGGCGCTTCAAGGGGTTTTCGCAGAAAGAACTGCATCAACTCAAGAGAGGGGATTTCATTGTTCACGCCGACCACGGAATCGGATCGTTCGCGGGTCTGTCGAAGATCAAGGTGGGGGGAGTCGAACAGGAAGTGATGAAGCTTCTCTTCCTGGAGAATGATGTCCTGTACGTCAATCTCAATTTTATCAACCGCGTACAGAAGTATTCATCGCAGGAGGGGCACGTCCCGGCGCTGAACAAGCTTGGCGGCGCCGAATGGGAGCGGACGAAAGCGCGCGCGAAGAAACGAATCAAAGATATAGCGCGGGATCTGATTCGCTTGTACGCGCGCAGAAAACACGAGAAAGGGCACGCGTTTTCGCCCGACACCCACTGGCAGAAGGAGCTTGAGGCGTCTTTCATGTACGAAGACACCGTCGATCAGGCAAGGGCGACACTCGAGGTAAAGAACGACATGGAGAACGCCGCCCCGATGGATCGGCTGATCTGCGGCGATGTCGGGTTTGGCAAAACAGAGGTAGCCGTGAGGGCTGCGTTCAAGGCAGTGATGGATGGAACGCAGGCCGCGGTGCTTGTTCCGACTACAATCCTTGCGCTCCAGCACTTTAATACGTTCCAGGATCGGCTCTCGAGATACACGACAAGGATCGAGAACATCACCCGCTTCAAATCCCGCAAGGAGCAATTGAGAATCCTCGAGGATTTGAAGAAAGGCGCGCTCGATATCATCATTGGGACGCACCGGCTTCTTTCTGCAGACGTCGAATTCAAGGATCTGGGTCTTTTGATCATCGATGAAGAACATCGCTTCGGTGTTGCGGCGAAAGAGAAGCTGCGCAAGGTCAAGGCCAGCGTCGATACGCTTACTCTTACGGCGACCCCGATCCCGCGGACCCTGCATTTTTCTCTCATTGGCGCGCGAGATCTGTCTCTCATCGCAACGCCTCCCAGAAACCGTCTTCCAATAAGCACGGAAATCATCGCAGGCGATTCAACCGGGAGGCAGGTTCACTGGGGAGTGATCCGGGAAGCCATTCTTAAAGAGATCCATCGCGGGGGGCAGGTCTATTTCGTTCATGACAGGGTCAATAATATAGAGGCAGTTGCCGATCAGGTCCGGGCGCACGTCCCGGAAGCACGACTTCACATCGCTCACGGCCAGATGCCCGGACACCAGTTGGAAAAGGCGATGCTCGAGTTTCTCGAGAAGAAATACGACGTCCTTGTCTGCACAAAGATCATCGAGTCGGGGCTCGATATCCCGAATGTGAATACGATCATTGTCAATCGGGCCGACAGATTCGGCCTGGCAGAACTCTATCAGCTCCGGGGACGGGTCGGGAGGTCGAACGTGCAGGCGTTCGCCTATCTCCTCACTCCGCCGCTCAGCGTGTTGCCCAGAGCGACCTTCCGGAGATTGCAGGCAATCGAGGAGTTCACGGAACTCGGGGCAGGATTCAATCTTGCCATGCGGGACCTTGAGATACGAGGCGCCGGTAATCTGCTCGGAGGAGAGCAATCGGGATACATTCTGGAAATGGGGTTTGAAATGTACGAGCGTGTCGTGCGCGAAGCAGTCGAGGAGCTCAAACAGGAGGAGTTTAAAGAGGTGTTCGAACGGGAGGGTGGGAAAGGTATTGAAGCCGCCCGAACCTCGGAAGCTATTGTCGAATCGGATATCGAAGCGCTTATTCCGGATTTTTATATCGAAGCGGATGCGGAGCGGCTTGACATATACCGGCGACTCTACAGGGCGCAGGCGGAGGAAGAACTCCGTTCCATGCGCGAAGAGCTCCGCGACAGGTTCGGGGCGTATCCGCCGGAGGTGGAGAATCTCTTTGGGCTCGTTGAGCTTCGGCTGGCCGCGTCGAAGGCAGGATACCAAAAGGTCGCGCTGAGGGCGGGCGTTCTTACCGTCACCCTTCCCCCGGAATCAGACAACTGGTTCTATGGGAAAGATGGCGACACCTCTGCGCCGATTCAGAAAATCGCCGAGGAGATCTCGCGTGATAAGAGCAGGAGAAGGCAGATCACGCAGGCAGGCAAAGAGCTTCTACTGGAGATTAAGCTCGACTCAGGCGGCAGCGTGGACGAGAGACTTGCGGAGGCCAGGAAAGTCCTGCAGCATCTCATCAGTCTCGGTGAACCGGCCACAGTAACGGCCTGATCGAACAGCTGGGAGAAAACGTGGCTGGCGCAGGCTAAATCCTGCGCCTACTCAAGGCTTTCGGGATGGTTTTTTGTAGCCGCGCCCTTTAGGGCGCGCATCAGTGAGCGCGGGCTGAAGCCCGCGGCTACAAAAGAATACAAAGTGTCCCGGCGAATCAAACTGGTGTCACGGTAGGGACCGTGACACCAGTCGGGAAAAGGGCGAGCATACAAATCTCCGCACGATGACGCGCCGGCTGAAGCCGGCGCCTACCGGGGAAGGTTACGGATCATTCCGAAGAAGAGGCGACTGGTCCCTCCGCCAACACTCCCTCATTCGCCCGCGCCCGATTGCGCTGAAGAAGCGCGAAAAGAGCCGGAGCCGTCCACACGGTGAATCCCATAAACAGCGCACCCCCGATCAGATCCACCACGTAGTGATACCGCAGGTAGACCGTGCTGAGGATCAGCAGAGTCCCGATCACATAAAGTGCATATCGGGACTTGACCTGGTACTTTCTCGCGAAGTACATCACGAGAAGGGTCATCTCGGTGTGCCCGCTCGGGAATGCGTCTCGCTGCGCCACAGCGGCAGGATTAGGCAGATCGTGGGGAATTGACTCGCCGGCATCGAGGAAATCCCGAAGCGGATTCGTGAAAAAGACCCCCGGCAACTCCTTGTCGAGAGACCCGAATGCATGGAGCGTGAACCTGGGCCCGATCGCCGGGAAGAGAATGTAGCCGAGATACGAAAGGAAGAATCCGTAGGTCAGCGTGAACATGACGAACGAGAACTTGTCGTAATCCCGCCGCATGAGCAGCTCCGCGGCGAGTGTCACCATCAAAAGGTAATAACTCACATAGGCGAGTTGAAGGATCTCCGTTACTACCGGGGAGGCCCACTGCGCGAGCCACACGGTGGGGTGGACGCCGAAGAGGAAGTGATCGATCTCGATCAACGTCAGGTCGATATCTGGCCGTCCGATCGACTGGATGATGATGTAGACTTCCTTGAAGACCAGGAAGATCACACCGACCGGATACCAGTCGTGCAAGAATCGGAGAAGGCGCATCTCCGGGTGCGTGGCCGCGATGGAGAGCAGAGTGATGATCACACTCAGCCCGATATTAATCGGGACAATGCGGTTCCACGAGGCTGAGCCCGGAAGGGCGATGATGGCGAGGATCGAAACGACCGTAGAAAATGCAATGACCAGGCGATCGACCGGGCCGGGTGTGCGTACGATGGAGGAGATGCTCAGGGGCAAGCGCGTCTCCTCAAGCAATCCACTGAAGCATCAATGTGGCGAGAGTGAGGAAAATGCTTATGCCGATTACATCCTGGAATGCCGTTTCGAAAGGTCCCGCAGTGAGCGCCGGATCGAAACCGAGGCGCTTCGATATCATCGGCACCGTCGTGCCCACAAGTCCGGAGAGGTTAACTGAAACGAACATTGCTATTCCGACCACCAGTCCGAACTCCCACACCCCCTGCCAGATTGCTCCAACAATGCCGATGACAAGTCCGCATGCGCCGCCGATAATCAGAGTGGTCTGCATTTGCCGTGAGACCGGAGGCCACCACCGGTCGAGCGTAACGTGACCGGTCGACATAGCGCGCACGATGATCGCGGCGGACTGCAGACCGGTGTTTCCTGAAATCGCTGAGATGATCGGCATGAAGGACGCGAGGAGAATGACGCGACTCAGGGTCTTGTCGAAATAATGAATCACAACCCCTGCCCCGAATTCGATGGCAAGCGTCGTAAGGACCCACGGCAGGCGCAACAGCGCAATCTGGGAGGGGGTGCGCCGTTCCAGCTCCTCCGCATCAGAACCGACCAATCGCGCAACGTCCTCGCTGTGCTCCTGTTCGATAACGTCGACGATGTCATCGATCGTAATCCGGCCGACGAGCTTGCCCGTCTTTTCGACCACCGGCAGCGACACAAGGTCGTATTTGCGGAACATATCGGCGACCTGCTCCTGGTCAACATCGGTGCTGACGCTCTTGGCATCGCCTTCCATGATCTTGTACACGCGCCGGTTCGGCGAGTGGAGGACGAGCGACTGGAGGGGGAGCGCCCCGACGAGATGGCCCTCTTCATCCACCACGTACACATTGTAAATCAGCATGTGTTTCTTGGCCGACATGCGAACCGCCTTGATCGCCTGCTTGACGGTCGAGTGCATGCCGACCGCAACGTACTCCGTACCCATGATCCCGCCCGCGGACTCGGGAGGGTACTCCATGAGGCGCTGGACGGCCGTGGAATCCTTTGCCGGCATCGCGTGAAGAACTTTCTCTGCGATGCCGGGAGGCAATTGAGCGACCAGATCAGCCGCGTCATCGGAGGCGAGGAGATCGACGTAGGCCGTAATCCGGTCCGACGGGAGAGAGTCGAGTATCTGTCCGCGCGCATCAGGACCGAGCTCAAGGAGGACAGCGCTGCCGGTTGCCGTGTCGAGCAGGTTGAACACATACTGTCCGTCTTCCGGCTCGAGCCGGTCGATGATGTCGCCGATATCGGCGGCGTGGAGGTCGGCAAGAATATTCAGGAGGAGCGGCCCCGTGCGTTCGTGCGCCAGCTCCCTGATATCTTCCATGAGGGCATCGTCGACCTCGATCGTTTTGATCCCCCGCGAGCGTGGGATGATAATCGCGTCTTCGGTCGTGATGATATGGTTGATATCGCGCGCCGCGTCGGTCATGCAACAAGCCGCTCGATTTGGTTGGTCAGGTCAAAGAATTGCTCGGGGGTCAATTGCTCCGGCCGCTTTTCGAGCGGGAGAGTAACTCCGTCCATAATTCGTCCCACCGCAGCTTCCGTGTAGGGAAGATACTTCAACCCGTTTCTCAGCGTCTTGCGCCGCTTGCCGAACACCGTACGGATGACAGTGGAAAAGACCTCGGGGTTTACTCCGCCCGGAAGGCGGTTGAAAAAGTGGATGTGAAGAATGCTTGACGTCACCTTCGGCCTGGGGTAGAAGCAATTCGGCGATACATCAAAGAGGATCTCCGGCGTACCGTAGAGCCTTGATGCGACGGAGAGAATTCCGTAGTCCTTGGTTCCCGGCTTTGCCACGACCCTCCGTGTTACTTCCTTCTGCGCCATAATCGTGACATCCTTGATGGAAGAGCGCTCTTCGAAGGACTTGAAGAGAATGGGGCTTGTGAGATGATACGGGATGTTTCCGAGAAGCCGGATCTTGGCCTGATGAGTGTCTCGCCACCATCCCAGGTCGACGTCGAGGAAGTCCTGATGGAGGATGGTAACGCCGGGCGATGCGAAGCGGTTCCGAAGGTCCTCGATGATGCGTCCGTCGATTTCAACGAGGATGAGATGTTTTACCCTCCCGGCGAGTTCGTGGGTTAGAGCGCCACGGCCGGGGCCGATCTCCATGACCACATCGCCCGGGAGGGGTCGAAACGACTTGACGATCTTCCGGACGATGTTCTCATCGATGAGGAAATTCTGCCCGAGGGACTGACGGGGCTTCGCATAGAGGGTCGGCTTCTTATTCACCGTCAGGGGCGGGGCGGTGTTCGTTCAGGGCTTCTTGAACAATTTCATAAGCCCTTCCTGAGCCTTCTTCTTCAGATCTTCCTCAACTTTCTGTTTCGCTGCGTTCGCCTGCGCCTCGGTGTTCAGTTTGAGAACGGGATCCGATGCGGTCCCGCCGACGAGGAAATTCAGATTGAAATTCCCGTCTTTATCCTTGAGGAATTGCAGTACCTGGTCGCCCACTCCGTTCAGCTTGAGCCGGTCGGATACGTCGCCGGGCAGCCTGACGTTGAGATTGTAATTCAACGAGCCGTCGAGCCCCTGCGATCCGTCGACGAGAAATTTCGTCGTGCCGGCGTCAACTTTCAAACCCTTCACGTTGAAACGGCCGTCCTGGATCGAGAATGCATTCGTCCAGTCCTTGAAGTTCACCTGCTTCATCGACTCCAGGTTCGTGAACTGCGCCACTTTCTGCATCAGCGGCAGTCCCAACAGCTTCCCCTCGAGGATGTGCACGTCGCCGTTGCCGAGAAGCGATTGAGTATTAAGCCCGAGCGTGTCGTTGAGATCACCCTTCAGCTTGGTGTTCAGGTTCAATTTTCCGGCAAGGTATTTCCCGAACGATGTGAACTTGGGAAGGAGCTCGCCCGATTCTACGTTTACAATGCTGAGATCAAGGTCGAACGGTTTCTTCGCCTGGTCGTGGAGATCGAGAGTGCCCTGCGATTTAATGGTCCCTTGAAACGCATTGACGGTGAAGTTCTTCAGATTGACTTTTCCACCGGAGATCGCCGCCGTCCCCTTCGCGTTGTTGAACGTAAATTTGTCGGTTACCAGTTTGTCGATGCTGACGTCCGCGTTGACATCGATTCCCGGGACCAAGCCGCCGCCTGCCGGTTTCTTCGCGGAGGCAGATCCGGTCTTGGGCGCTCCTGCCGGGGGAGCATTGTCGGACATCAGGTCGGCGGTCCGAAGTTGTTTCGATTTGAGCGTCAACGTGGCGGTTGGAGTACCGGCGGATTTCGCGGCATCCTCCATCACCATCCCCAGATAGTTCTTGAGTGCGAACGAGAGGTTTAGATCCGACTCGCCGATGTTCATCGCGAGCTGTTTCGACTGGACGACCTGGTTGTTGAACTCGACGGTGCCGTTCAGGTTGCTGATCGGTGCTTTGGATGCGGCGGATTTGATCGTTACACCCTGCAGGTCGATCGTGCCGTTCGCCTTGAGGGTCTGGGGCAGCTTGGGTTTGCCGTCGATGGAGATGGCGGATTTCATGCGGCCGTGAAGCTCAGTGCCCGGCTCGAGAGGGTAGAACTCTTTGACCTCGTCGAGGTTCATGGAACCGTTGAGCGCAGCGCTGAGGAGAGGATCGTCTAAGTTTGTCATCTGAAGGCGGCCGTCGATCGAGTTGCTCCCGAAATTGGCGGAGAACTTATGGAGGCGAAAACTACCGATCCCCTTGGCGCCGAGGGGAACCGAGGGCTTCTCGAATGCTCCCGAGAGGTTGACATTCGTGATCGACTTCGGGAGCGACGCGTAGTGGATCGACCCGTTTGAGACTGTGAATGACGCGGATACCGCGGGGTTGATGGTTTCGCTCGACGGCCCCGTCACAGCGAGAGACAGCGCAATCTCGCCGGAGCCCTCGAGTCCGCTCGTCTTCTTGAGCATCTCGGGCGGCAGGATGGAGAGAAACTGGGTCATCTGGATCCCGGGCGAGGAGATGTGAAGATCCATGTCATTCGATTTCTCGGAGAGTTTCCCGATGCTTCCTGCAATGCTCAACGGCAACTCGCGCACTTTGGCTGTCAGGTTGTCGAACTTCAGGATGTCGTTGCCTATCTCGTAGACAATAGAGCCGGTTGAGGTGACAGGCTGTCCGGAGAGGTACCACCATCTCAGCGAGCCGTAGCTGAAACTGTCGACCGATACATTCTCGGTCACATGAAGCGCGTTCTCAGCGGGTTTTGTCTCCGCACTGAGCTTCCCATTCAACCCGCTCACGGCCATCCGGCTGTCGAATTTCCTATCGGTGTAGAGCAACTCCCCGTTTCGGATTTCCAGGTCCGAAAGGAGAAACGCTCCGGCACTTCCCCGCTCTTCCTTTAGAGACCCCTGCTTTTTCGCCTCGGCCTCGGTTGCGTTGCCGGAGAAGTTCTTCAGGCCATCGGGAGTCACCTCGAGGTTGATTACGGGATGATCGAGGCGGATCCGACCCATTTCAATCTTGCCCGTGATAAGCGGGAGGATCTTCACGTTCAGGGCAAGGTGGTCGAGAGCAATGAATTCCGAGCTTTCGAACCCCTTATTGGGCGGATTGGATATTGAGAGGCCTCCTACGGAAACCCCAAGGGGAAATATTGACAAGGATATGTCCTTGACCGAAACCGTCCGGTGAGTCGACCCCTCTATCTGCGGGATCACGACGGCTTTCAGCCGCTCGCTGGTAAAATAGAACGTGGCAAAGATGAGGGCAAGGACGATAAGCCCTGCGGGGATCGCGAGAATCGTGATCCAAATTTTGGACTTCCTGGTGAGTGGCATGTGGGAAAAATATAGAGAAATGAGGCCTTAATTTCAATCATCTAAAGGGGCATACAAGGAAAACACGGGGGCACGATCGCAAGTTCAGGGGCACGGAGGCGCCATTCGGGAGCATGAAAATCCAATTGACAATATGCTCCCGTTTAGGTATATTCGTTTCGCGTTATTTTTAGCCATCTTACACTCTTTGAAAGGAGTTCGTTCATGGCGGATATTTCTCTCGATGCGTTGGGAATGGTCGAGACTAAGGGACTCGTTGGCTCAATCGAAGCAGCCGATGCCATGGTCAAGGCGGCCAAGGTCACACTGATTGGCAAGGAAGTCATCGGCGGCGGATATGTCACGGTCATGGTGCGCGGGGATGTCGGGGCGGTGAAGGCTGCGACTGACGCGGGCGCCGCAGCTGCCCAGCGCGTTGGCGAGCTCGTCTCCGTACACGTGATCCCACGCCCGCATATGGATGTTGAAAGCATTCTTCCAAAGCGGAAGTGAGGCCCTGTTTTCCTTCGCAGTAGTTCACCCCTCTTTTAGACCCAAACTATGCTTGACTACGCCCTCGGACTCATAGAGACTCGGGGACTTGTCGGCGCCATCGAAGCGGCTGACGCCGCCACGAAGGCGGCAGATGTTGAGCTGATCGGCAAGGAGCGCGCAGACGCGGGTCTGATGACCATCAAGCTCAGAGGCGATGTTGCCGCGATCCGTGCCGCCGTTGATGCCGGAGCGGCGGCGGCTCAGAGAGTCGGGGAGCTCGTTTCCGCGCATGTCATTCCCCGCCCGGATGATGAAACCGAAATCCTGATCTATCCTCCGCCGTGGCAGACGAAAGAGAAGCAGCCTTCGGGGGAGCAGCCCCCGGCGGGCCGGCGCGCGAGGAAACAGGCAAGAGAAACCGCGGCAGAGTCATCTCCGGAACCCGAAGCTGACTCTGCCGAGTCCGAGGCGCCCGCGGAAGAGCCGCCAATCATGAGCGACGACGAGCAGACGCACCTCCAGCAGTTGAAAGACATGACCGTGCATGAGCTCCGGCGTTACGCTCGGACCGTTAAAGGCTTGCCCATTGCAGGCCGGCAGATTTCAAAGGCAAACCGCGATGACCTTATCGCGCATTTGATGGCTGTAAAGTTTCCCAGGTAGGTTCTTGTTGAACTGACGAACTCCATCGGCGACGGCTTGATGGAGTTTTTTTTTGGGAATGGAGAACAAGCGCTATCACATAGTGATCGGTTCGATCGTCTTTGCGATCGCGACGTGGATTTCGGTCAATCTGCGGAACGAATACACGGTCGTGAAGCGCGTTCCAACCGTTGTTGAGAATATCAGGGCAGGGAAAGCGCTGAAGTTTCCGGTACCCAAGACTATCACCGTGCATCTCCGGGGGACCGGCTGGGCGGTTGCCGGCCTCTACTTCGCACCCGAGTTGAAATACTCCATCGACGGCTCAACCCTCGGATCAGAAACCTTCGCTGTCACCGCTCGCGATCTCCTCGAACATCTTAAGCTCCCGGCAAGCCTTCAGGTTGTAGAGGTCACGCCGGATACTCTCCTCCTTGCGCTGGATGAATACAAAGAGAAAAAGGTGCCCGTCTATCCCCACGTCGCAGCCGACTTCCGTGACGGCTATGGACAGGTTGGAGCCCTGCGAGTCAGTCCCGACAGCGTGCTGATCGGAGGAACAAAGAGGGTTATCGATTCGATCAAGGAGTGGCCGACCGAGTTCAAGAAGTTTGAAGCGCTGCGCTCCCCCATCGATCTCGACCTTTCGCTGGAAGAGCCCTCGAATTATTCGATCGCGCTCTCCCGAACGGAAGTACGGCTGCAAATCAACGTACAGCCTTTCGCGGAAAAGACATTTCCCGGCATTCGCCTCACCGCACAGGGCGTGCCGATGGGACGGGAAGTTATCTTCATTCCCTCACGGATCGATCTCATCGTGCGGGGCGGCATCGAGCAGCTTGCGAGGGTTACGGGGTCGGATTTCCAGGCCTCCGTCGAATTCCGCGACCTCATGGAGGACTCTGCCGGGACTGTGGCGCCTACCATCGGCGGTCCACCCGATGTCAGAATCATCTCGCGCAAGCCCGACCGGTTCCAGTTCATCATTCGAAAGCGACTCTAGTACAGTCTCCCATGCGTCTTTCAATCAACATCGATCATGTTGCGACGATCCGTAATGCCAGGGGCGGAAGCGATCCCGATCCTGTCATGGCGGCTGAAGTTGTCGAGCACGCCGGCGCCGATGGGATCGTCTGCCATCTCCGCGAAGACAGGAGGCACATCCGCGACGACGACGTGAAGCGGCTCCGCAGAAGCATCAAAACGAAGCTTGACCTCGAGATGGCGGCAACACCGGAGATCATCGCAATCGCCCGAGAGATAAAGCCCGATCTTGCGACTCTTGTTCCGGAAAAGAGGAGGGAACTGACAACCGAAGGCGGACTCGACGCCGTGCGCCTCAGAAAGCAGCTGAGGCTTGCCGTGAGAAAACTTCAGGACGCGGGAATTGCGGTGAGCCTCTTCATCGATCCCGTCAAGGATCAGATTGAGGCCGCACGCGAGACCGGCGCTGAAATGATTGAAATTCATACCGGCGAGTACGCAAACGCGCGCACCCCAAAGGAACACAAGAGACTCGCGGCTCAGATCCAGAAGATGGCCGCGTTCGGGAAATCGCAGGGATTAGTTGTGAACGCCGGACACGGATTGGATTACGGCAATGTCGGCAAGATCGCGGCGATCCCGGAGATAGAGGAGATGAGCATCGGTCACGCGGTGATCGTACGCGCCGTGATCGGGGGGCTGGAAAACGCGGTGAGGGAGATGGTGAGTCTGGTGAAGGACTACTAGTGCCGCTGTTCGAGCTTGCGGATCTCATCGCGGAGCGATGCCGCACGCTCGTAGTCTTCCCTCTCGATTGATTCTTTCAGCTGAGCCCGAAGGGCTTCAAGTTTGGTGAGTTTCACTTCTTTCCCCTTCGGTGCGGCTCCCGCCTCAGCCCCTTCCTCTTCGTTCTCGGGGAGGAAGGCGGCTTCATCCATCACTTTGTCGATAACAAAGATCGGCACGCCGAACCGCACGGCGAGGGCGATAGCGTCGCTGGGGCGCGCATCGATCTCCTGGCTGTCGAGGATGAGCTTCGCGTAGAACGTGCCGTCGCGCAGCTCGCTGATCGTGATCTCCGAGAGATCCGCGCCGACGGATTCGAGGATATTCTTCATCAGATCGTGGGTCAAGGGCCTGGGGGGCTTGATTCCTTCCATTTCGAGCGCAATCGACTGGGCTTCGAATGCGCCGATGATGATAGGAAGTCGCCGGTTGCCGTTCACTTCCTTGAGAATAAGGGCATACGCTCCACCGCTGGCGGGACTCGTCGACAGACCGAGTATATCAACCTGAATCTTTTCCACCGTATCTCCTGCTCCGTTATTTACCGAGCGCCCGCTTCAGCTCGTTCGTCAACGCCGGCAACACTTCGAACAGATCTCCGACGACACCGTAGTCCGCGACCTGAAAAATCGGCGCGTCTTTATCTTTGTTGATAGCGACAATATACTTAGAAGTAGACATACCCGCAAGGTGCTGAACGGCGCCGGAGATCCCGCACGCGATGTAGAGAGATGGAGACACAGTTTTTCCCGTTTGACCAACCTGCTCGTCGTGCGGACGCCACCCCGCATCGACAACGGCGCGCGACGCGCCGACCGCGGCGCCAAGAACATCGGCAAGTTTTTCGACGAGATGAAAATTTTCCGGGCCGCGCAAGCCCCGTCCGCCGGAAACGATGATGCCTGCTTCGGTGACATCGGGCCGGCCCTCCGCGATCTTGACCCCCGTAACCTTCGCGGCGAAATCCTTCTCGTCAAATGCGACGTTGACTCGCTCGACGCCGCCAATTGTCGAACCGTTTGATGCCGTGGCGGTGAAAACGTTCGGCCGGAGCGAGAACACCTTCACGGGAGAAATGACGCGCACATCGATAGATGCCTTGCCGGCGTAGACCGGCCGGGTGGCTATGATTTCACCGTTCTCAACCCTCAGCGCGACACAATCGGGAGCGGCGCCTGCGTCAAGTTTCGCGGCAACACGGGGAGTAAGGTCTTTGCCCATCTGGCTCGCGGGCAGCATCACAACGCCGGCATCCTCCTTCTTTGCCGCTTCCGCGATCACCCTGGAGTATGCGCCGGTTGAATAGTAGTGAAGCCGGGGCTCGTCGGCTACAAGAACGCGCGAGGCTCCATAACCTCCCAGCGGCTGTACGATTTTTTCGACATCGTGCCCGATGACGAGCGTTACCGTCTCTCCGCCGAGCTGGTCTGCGAGCTTGCGGGCAGCCTGGGTTACCTCAAAGGCGGCTTTCTTGAATTTTCCCTCCCGCTGTTCCGCGAATGCGAGGATCTTCATGGTTCAGATCACCTTCGCTTCTTCATGCAGGAGCCGGACTAGCTCAGGAACGGCGTCGATGCCGGTCCCGACGATCTTGCCCGGGGGTTTGGCGGGGGGTTTGTGCAATGCGATCACTTCAACTTTCGGGGTTGCGGGCTTCGGCTGCCTTTCTTCGATCGGCTTCGATTTCGCTGCCATGATGCCTTTCAGCGACGGATACCTCGGCTCGTTGAGACCTTTCTGTGCGGCGATGACGAGTGGAAACCGGGCCTCAAGAACTTCGTGCCCCCCTTCGATTTCGCGCTCGCAGACCACTGTCCCGTCACGATTCTCGATCTTTACCACGACTGAGACCGAAGGAAGTCCGAGCATTTCCGCCACAAGTCCGGGCACCTGCTCGTCGTAGTAGTCGATCGACTGCTTACCGAACAGGATGCAGTCCGCGTTGTGTGTCCGCAGTTCGTCGGCAAGAGCGGAGGCGACTGAATATGAATCGCGGGTCGAGTCGTCCTTCAGCAGAACCGCCTTGTCCATCCCCATGGCGAGCGATTTTCGAAGCGTTTCCTTGTGAGCGTCTGTCCCCAGCGATAGCGCTATCGTCTCGCCCCCGAACTTTTCCTTCAACTGAAGCGCCGCTTCGATTGCAAATTCATCGTATGGGCTGAGCATGAAGTTCACGCCGGTGCGGTCGATCGACTTTCCGTCGGCGCCGATCTTCACCTTGGTCTCTGTGTCGGGTACGTGATTTACGCAAACAACAATCTTCATAGTTTCTCCTTACTCACACAACGCTCGCGAAATATAGGCACTCTCGCCGGGAAACGCAAGATTTTCCCTTGCGAATAGAATTGAGTTTCAGTACATTTTCTTCCACCTTCCGCCATCCCATAATCGGTGAGTTCGATGATCGACACGACGGTGCCCGTAAAAAAATTCATGACGCTCGAACGCTTCATCAATGAGCAGGAGCGACTCTATCCGAATGCGACGGGGAATTTTTCCGGACTCCTGCATGACCTCTCGCTTGCGGCAAAGCTTGTATGGCGCGAGGTGTGCAAGGCGGGACTGGTGAATATCCTGGGAACTACGGGCCGCATGAATGCGAGCGGCGATGTCGTGAAGAAGCTGGATGAGTTCGCCGATGAAACGATCTACAAGGCAATGGATCACGGCGGACATCTCTGTGTTATGGCCTCCGAGGAGAATGAAGACATTCTGCACATCCCGGATCAGTATCCCGATGGCAAGTACGTTCTGCTGTACGATCCTCTCGACGGTTCGTCGAACATCGACGCAAACATCACGATCGGGTCGATCTTCAGCGTCTACAGAAGAATCTCAACGTCGGGGAAAGGCACGCTGGCCGATTGCCTTCAGCCGGGGTACAAACAGGTCGCGGCAGGATACATCATCTACGGCTCAAGCACGATCTTTGTCTATTCAACGGGAAGAGGAGTGCACGGCTTCACGCTCGATCCTACCGTAGGTGAATTCCTCCTCTCTCACGAGAATATCCGGATTCCGAAGAAGGGAAAGATCTACAGTCTCAACGAGGGGAACTATTGTAACTGGGATGAATCGGTTCAGCGGTACGTCAGGTATCTGACCGAGCAGGATTCGAAAACCGATCGGCCATACTCTCTACGCTACATCGGCACGATGGTGGGCGATTCACATCGGACGCTCTTATACGGGGGCATCTTTTCATATCCCGCTGATAGGAAGAATCCAAAAGGTAAATTGCGTCTGATGTACGAATGCAATCCGATGGCGTTCATTATCGAGCAGGCGGGAGGTAAGTCCAGCGACGGAAAGCAGAGCATTCTTCAGATCCAGCCCACATCTCTCCACGAGCACACGCCTGTGTTCCTTGGCAGCGAACACGACATGAAGGTGTGCGAGGAATTCCTGCAAGGGAAGCGGTAGCCCTCACCACGAATACCGAATCGTGTAGGTAATCACCTTCTCCCCATCCTTCGCAATGGTCACCGGGAATTTGACCGTGCTCTGATCGACCTTTGTGTACTCGGTGTTGCTCTTCGTAATCTCCCACTGATTCCACCGCCAGGGATGCTCGTACACCATCACCTCCGCGGCATCCTTCTTGTGATTCCGGACTTTGATCTGGATTGTCTCCTCGACCACCCTTCCGCCTGCGAAAGACTTGAAGTCGGTCTGCGCGCGTTCGCCGACGATGTCAAATGCGTTTCCAAGATAGAGCTTGATCTCCTCATCTTTCGGCGTATGGTCGATTTGATCTTCACCGATGAATTGTTCCTTACCGTCATCATCGCGCTTGTAGACCCGCACCTTCCCTTTTGGAAGCGGGATCCCAAGCCCCGATTTCTGCTCGTTCTTGAATGTCATATAGACGCCGACCTTGTTGTTCGACTCCTGTCCGAACGTTCCCTGGCTGCGATACGAATAGTTGTTGTACCATCCCCGCCATTGGTCTGAGAGCCCGTCGTAGATGAACATTTTCTTCGATGAAACGTTTCTTCCCGAAACCAGTTCAAGCTGCTTCGTTTCGTTGGAGTTCAGATCGGTCTTTCGTTGCAAGGTGTACAGTTTGTATTCGAAGAGCTCGCTTTGCTGGAATTGAGGTTGTACAATTTGACCAGCCATAAGCCCATCGCGCATGCCCTTGTATGCGTTCATCTCCTCGCGCACGCGATTAATATCGCCCGCGACCAGTTTGAGGCCTGCATCTTTAAATGTGGTCCCAGAATTGTTGCTCAGGGTAACCCAGCCCGTAAGGTCGAGGTTTTGATCATTCTTGTCGAGGAGAGCCACGTAATCAGCGCTCCACGACAACTGGCCGGCCAGATAACTCAATTCTACATTGTGGCTTCCGGGATGGCTATTGGAGACCAACCACTCAAGTTGAGGTTTGAGGATGAGGCCCTCCGGCAGGCTCGGAAGGACGAGTCGGCCCTGCGGATTGATTTCTATTTTGCCATCGATCTCCGCTATCATGCCTCCTGTTGCTCCGCCCTGCGGCGAATATCCGCTTGCGAGAAGTTTCCCCGTGACCGTATAGTCCTTCTTCGTCTCATCGTTGTGGCGTACGAATTCAACCGTCTTACCGATGTACTTCTCGAGCATCTTCGCCTGGCTGACGAGGTCGTACTGGTAATTCTGTTCGAGGACGCGGACAGCGGTGGGATCCGTGAGGCTCGAAAAATGGAGGGATGTCCCGTCGATCGTTGCCGGAATGTCCGGTAACACAAGCCGGCTGATACCGTTGGGGATCTCCACCGGCCGTTCCTCGCGGATGAGCGAGAGATTCTGATTGTAGATCGTAAGGTCCACGCTCGATCTGGATCCGGCCACGACTCGCTTGCTCTGCGCAACCGCAGTATCTCCGATGGTGAATGCTGTTAGAAAGAGATAAAAAACCAGGCGTTTCATACGTGGACCTCTCCTTTTGAGTGCGCGGTTGTGATAATTACACTTGTTCAACGACGATGCTGCCGGGAATGTTCCGGAGACATCCGATGAGAACCCGGACGTCTTCCGAAGAAGTCAAAGGTAGGAAGAAGCAAGGGGAATGAAAAATAGAAAGCCGATTCTCCTCCCGGGAATCGGCTTTCTAGGGCATAGACCTCTGAATGATGGTTTCCCGCGTGGCCGCCCTCACCAGTCCGCCATCCTCGGACGGTGGGGCGGCCGCGGTTTCGCAAATATTGAGGTATATATGACCAAGTAGAATGTATTGGCAAATCGGAAGAGGTGCAATGGGGACTTTCCCTACCCCCCCATTGAAATTGACGCGTTTTTAGGGAAGAGTGAGAAAATTTGACGCACTCGACTGACAGAGTTGCGGGAGGGATGTTCGCCAATAAAAACGAATCGAGGGGATGAGAAATGGCCGTTACGGTCAGCTCTCAGCTGACGTTAGCCCTTCCCGAATGGCGTACTTAGTAAGTTCAGCAATGCTGTGGATGTCGAGCTTCTCCATGACACGCTGCCGGTGCTTCTCGACAGTTTTTTCGGCCGCGTTCACCTGTGTCGCGATCTGTTTCGTCGTCTTCCCTTCCGCGATAAGTTGAAGAACCCGGCGCTCCTTGGGAGAGAGCAACGAGAACGTGAGAGAGGTGACGAGTTCGGATTTCTCCACGGCTCCGGTGACGTCGAATCCCGAGAGTTGTGGACTGATGTAGATCCGGTCGGACAGAACGGTCTGAATCGCCGCTTCCAATTCTTCCGACGCGCAATCCTTCCTGAGGTATCCGTGAGCTCCGGCTCTCAGCATTCTCAAGACGTATCTCTTATCGGAGTGCATCGAGAGGGCGATGATCTTGATGCCCGACACCTCTCCGATGATCTCCGCCGTTGTGTCGATCCCGTTCATTCCCGGGATGATGATATCCATGATCACGACATCGGGACGGAGCTGCTTCGCAAGCGCCAGCGCGCCCGGGCCGTTATCCGCCTCCGCGACGACTTCAACGCCTTCGATCAGTTCAAGTATCAGACGGAGCCCCTCGCGCACAATCTTGTGATCATCTACGAGGAGAATTCGCTTTCCCACAGGATGATTCCCGCCTTCTTCTATGAGCGGTCCCGTTCCTCGGAGAGCAAGGGAACTCTGAGCACGACGCGCGTTCCCATTCCTGCCGTGGAAGTAATGTAGATTCGGCCGCCGAGCGGGGTAATCCGTTCCCGGATGTTGAAAAGGCCGAATCCGCCCTTTCCGGGCTCGTGCTTCGCCGGGAGAGGGCGTCCGGAACTGCGGCCAGCCTCTCCCGCCGGCTCCTTCAGTCCGATCCCGTCATCCTGAACAGTCACCTCGAGCTTGTCGGTGCTCTTCCGCAGCGAGACCCTTGCGTTTTTCGCGTATGCATGCTTAACAACGTTCACGAGCAGCTCACGAACCGCGTGGAAAAGGAGGATCTTGACTTCCTCGCGCAACGGCTTCGGTTCGTCATCATTTTCGTAACCGACCTTGATCCCGTGCTGTCGCTCGATCTGCTCGGTGAGCCATTCCAGTGCGTCTTCGAATCCGAGCTCATAGAGAACGGGCGGGCTGAGTTCAAACGTCAGCGATTGGGTATTCAGAATCATTTGCTCCAGCAGCGCTCTGATCTCTTGCAGGTGGGCAAGCTGATGCGTCGGAAGCGCCGGAGCCGGGACTGCTCCCAGCTTGATCTTACACAGCGCAAGGCTTTGCCCGATGTAATCGTGCAGATACGTCGCCATGCGGCGGCGCTCGCGCTCCTCCGTCGCCTCGAGCTCAAGGGCAAGCGATCGCAACTGCGACTGGTAGGCCATGAGCTTCTCTTCGGCGCGTTTTCTCTCCGTAATATCCCTCACCGCCGTGACGCCGGCAGAATGATTATCGAAAGGAATGGTCTTTCCGATCACTTCAATCGGGATGCGGGAGCCGTCTTTTTTGATTCCGACTGCCTCGCAAATCACGCCGGAATCAGACATAGCGATCCTCTCAACCGCTTCCCGGGTTTCAGGGGCGAGGAAGGAAAAGGCCGAAGTTCCGACAAACTCGGAGTGGGTGTATCCGAGCATGTGCAGTATACTCTGGTTCGCATCCAGGACCCGGCCCCCGTCGTGGATAATCACCCCTTCGAATGTGGCCTCCGTCAGCCGGCGGAATTTTGCTTCACTCGCCTGGAGCGCCGCCGCGTGTTTTCTTTTCCGCCGCAGGTATGTGATCGCGAATCCAAGCGAGGCCAGGGTTGATCCCACAACCGGAACGAGGAACTCCGGCCGCCGGTAGATCGGCGGGGGAACGGAGAATCCGATCTCGGCGCCTTGCGGGTCGAACGTGCCGAAGAGGTTTTTTGATTGAACCTCAAATTCATGTCCGCCCGCAGATAGCCCATCAAACGTCGCCGTATGCGCCATCGACCAGGGCGACCACGGCTGATTATCGAGCCGGAGGCGTGAGTAGATATCTCTCTGTGGAATCTCATTCCAGGGCATTGATGTGCTCCAGCGGAGGTGAACCGAAGTACCCTCCACGATCGGCTTGTCGAGATAGATGCGTGGAAATGCCTGTTGGCTGGCCTCGAGATTCAATGCAGCCACACCGGCGAACTGCGTTCCCACATACACCCTGTCCTCGAGCGGAAGCACAGGCCATAGGTGCCCGCCGATTAAGCCGGAGCGCGCGTTATAATACGACCAGTTTCCGTGATCGTAGCAGGAAAGTCCGTCGTCTGTCGCGAACCAAATCCTTCCGTCCGGCCCTATCCTTACATCCCAGACGGCGTTGTCCACGAGTCCGTCGTGTGTCGTGTATTGAATCCTACGTCCGTCCGGAAGGAGCGCACACACTCCGTCGTTCCGGTTGCATAACCATGCTGTACCCGAACTATCTATGGCGAGCGCGAAAACGGCCCAACCGGCAAATCCCTGTGAAGGATTCCAGTACTCCCATTTCCCGTTCTTCCAGCGGCAGGCGCCGTGGAGCGTGCCGAACACGCGCGAGCCGTCGAGCCCTTCGTCGAACGCGTACACGTGGCCGCTCGCCAGCCCGCTGTCGACCCCATAGTGGGTGAACTTGCCATTCTCATAGAGGTATGCCCCGGGCTCCGTCGCGCCGGGGAGCGGACTCGATTCACTCAATCCCAAAAACCAGAGACGTCCGTGCCTGTCCTTTCTGATCTTGTGGAAGTGGACGCCCGCCGGATCGTCACTCACCGGAAAGTGATGCCATCCATGAGCATCCAGCCGGTATGCTCCGGTGAATGAGGCTCCTCCCGAGATCCAGATGTTGCCGTCGTCATCTTCAATCAGTCCGGTGACTTCGGTAAGGAGTTTATTGTCGATCTTCTCGACGCTCTCCTTCCTCCCGTCCTTCCTGAAAATCATGAGACCGTATGCGGTGGCGGCCCAGAGATCCCCATTGCTTGTTCGAAGGATCTCATGGATTCGGTTTTTTGCTCCCATCGAATCACGCGGCATGTAGCTCCAGGGGGGAACTGTCTTCCGGTAAAGAAAGAGCCCATGATTTGTCCCGACCCAGAGATTTCCATTCGGCGCGAAGTGGACATACTCGATGGTCCTGAAACCCTGGAAGGGGATTTCCAAATGCGTAGTCACTCCGTCCCTGATGAGGTCCAGCCCGCCCGATTCGGTTGCCACCACGATCTCGCCCCCCTCCCCCACATCCGCCGCGATGGCGTAGTTCCCCGTCTGCCATGCCCGGATGACTGAAACCTGGTCTCCCCTGATCTGGACGAGTCCGCGTCGCGAGATGGGTGTGCCGATCATGGCGATCAGAGTCCCCGCATCGTTTTCAGCCAGCAGATTAACCCGCACACGCCCGTCAGTCGCAGGGATGATGCACGTCAGGTGACTGCCGTCCACCCTGTACATACCGCTTTCGAGGACGAGATAAGGGTGTTCACCGCGGCTGGAAAGTATCTCGAACGTCTTCCCATTCGTACGCGCTGTGTCGACACGGAATGGTTCCAGGATACCATTCCTGAGCACGGAAAGGAAGGCCCCCCTGCGAACCAGCAACGAGGTATCGCTCAATGGAAGGACTCTATTGGCGGAGTCGATCGGGAGGCGGCGAAAACCGTGCGTGTTCCCCACGAAGATATCGGCATCATGATTGGCGATCAATGAATCACGGCCGAACGTTCCGATCGCCCAGGCGCGCGCGCTTTTCAAACCGGTAGATGAATCGGCCAGATTCCACCGGTATCCATCGTACCACGCATACCCGGCCGCGGTTGCAACCCAGGTTGTGCCGTCCTTCGTCTCAGCGATGAGGTAGATATGATCGGAAGGAAGCCCCGATTCGGTCGTGAATTCAGACCAGCGCGACTCTCCGTCGGACAGGCTCTGGCGTGAAAGAAGAGACGCGGGGAGGATGAAGGATGTAAGGAGAAGCAGACCGGAGAAGAGGGAGCGCAACACGACGTCTAGTTCTTCCCGTTGACCAGGACCTGCCGCTCCTGCTCTTTGTACTGGAGCCGGTAGAGCTTGTAGTAGATTCCTTCCAGCGCGAGCAGCTCCTGGTGCGAGCCGATCTCCCGGATCTCCCCCTTATGGAGCACAATGATCTTGTTTGCGCGCTGGATCGTGGAGAGACGGTGCGCAACCACAATCGACGTTCTCCCGTGAAGCAGCTTCCGGATCGCCTGCTGGATGAGTATTTCGCTCTCGGTGTCGATGCTCGACGTCGCCTCGTCGAGGACAAGGATCTTTGGATTGAACGCGAGCGCCCGCGCGAAGGAGATCAATTGTTTCTGACCGACCGACAGGGTTGCTCCGCGCTCTTTCACTTCTTCGTCGTAGCGGCCGGGAAGCACCTCGATGAAACGGTCTGCACCCACGACCCGGGCGGCTTCCCGGACCTGCTCGGGCGTTATTGTCTCGTCCCCGAGGTTGATGTTCGATTTGATGTCGCCCGAGAAAAGGAAAACGTCCTGGAGAACGACAGCCATGTGCCGTCGGAGCTCTTCGTTTGCCACCGTCCGGATGTCGATGCCGTCGATCAGGATCTGACCCTTCTGGAACTCGTAGAACCGGCTCAGGAGGCTGATGATCGAAGTTTTCCCTGCGCCGGTATGTCCCACGAATGCGACGGTCTCTCCCGGACCGATGCGAAACGAAACGTCCTTCAACACCCACTCCTCATCGACGTACGCGAACCAGACGTTCCGGAATTCGATCTCGCCCCTCACGCTCTTAAGAGAAACAGGGGACGGCGGATCGGGGACAAACGTATTGTCGTCGAGAAGCTTGAACACGCGCTCCGAGGAGGCCATCGCGGTCTGCATAATGTTGTACTTCTCCGACAGGTCGCGGATCGGCCTCCAGAACATCTCATTGAACTGCAGAAACGCCATGATCGTCCCGATCGTGATGCCGCCTTTAAGGGCATCCACCCCGGCATACCAGAGGATGAGTCCGACCGCGAGCGCGCCGATCAGCTCTACCCCGGGATAAAAAAGGGCGTAGTAGAAAATCGAGCGGATGTTCGCATCGCGGTGGGCCCCGTTGATGTCGGAGAACTTTTGGTACGACTTTCTGATGCGATTGAAAATCTGATCGACGATCATGCCGGTGATGTGTTCCTGCATGAAGGTGTTGATGCGCGCAAGCTGGATGCGCACGTCGCGGTATGCTTCACGGGCCTTCTTGCGGAAGAGAAATGTTCCGTAAAAAAGGAGCGGGAGAACGCTCAGAGAAACGAGCGCGAGTTGCCAGCTCATCGTGAACATGAAATAGAGAATTCCCAGGATCAGGAACACGTCGCTGAAGACCATGACGATTCCCGACGAGAACATCTCATTCAGGACTTCGATGTCGTTTGTGACGCGGGTGATCAGCCTTCCGATGGGATTGCGGTCGTAAAACTTCAGGCCCAGCTTCTGGAGATGCTCAAAGAGCTGCATCCTGAGGTCGAGGATCGTCTTCTGCCCGATCCACTGCGTGAGGTACGCGTTCGCGTACTGGACAAACGCGCGGAGGAGGAGGACTCCGAGAAAGAAAAGGGCGGTCCGGAGGAGTCCGCGCGAATCGTGCTGGGTGATGTTGACATCGACGGCGTACTTCGTGAACCACGGGCGCACGGCCTCCAGCCCCGAGACGGCGATGCTCAGGATGATTCCCGCGATGACGTGCTTCCTGTAGGGTCTCAGGTAGCTCAGGAGCCGCCGCATCAATCGGCGATCGTATGCCTTACCTAATATTTCTTCTTCCTGCATATCTGGTTGCGTGTTTCACCGTGCTTCACGAATCCCAACCCGGCCCGGTAGGCGCCGGCTTTAGCCGGCGTTTCGTGGCGGGTTGACAACGCACCCTAAAGGGTGCGCCTACAAAAGATGCGAGTATCGGCGCTTGTAGCCGCGGGCTTCAGCCCGCGCATGATCGATCGCGCCCTAAAGGGCGCGGCTACAACTGTTCGAGCTCTTCCTCCAACAACTGCTTCTCGTAGAGTTCGGCATAGATTCCGCCCGAGGCGACAAGCGAGTCGTGCGTCCCCTGCTCGACAATCCGACCCTGATCGAGCACGATAATCAGACCGGCGTCTTTGACGGTAGAGATGCGATGGCTGATGATGATGCTTGTCCGCCCCTGCATCATCGTCCGCAGCCGTTTCAGGATTTCCTCCTCCGTGTACGTGTCGACGGACGAGAGAGCGTCATCAAGGATCAGAATCTTCGGATCGCGTATGACGGCCCGGGCGATGCTCGTCCGCTGCTTCTGCCCGCCGGAGAGAGTGATGCCGCGCTCGCCGATCATCGTTTCAAATCCTTTAGGAAACTCCTCGACCTCCCGCGCGATCTGTGCGACCTCGGCGGCGCGGCCGACATGGTCGACCGTTCCGTTATCGACGCCGTAGGAGATGTTTTCAAGCACGCTCTCTGAAAACAGAAATGTCTCCTGCTGGACGTACCCGATTTTACTGCGGAGGACTTCAAGCGGGATCTTTCTCACGTCCACACCGTCGATGAGCACCGCTCCCTCGGTCGCCTCATAAAGTCGCGGGACGAGATTAACGAGCGTCGACTTTCCCGATCCCGTATAGCCGACGATCGCCAGAGTTGTCCCCTTTGGGATCCGGAGATTGATGTCTTTGAGCGCCGGCGCAGCTGCGTTCTTGTGCGTGAATGAGACGTTGCGGAATTCGATTGCCCCGTCAATGGTCTGGATCGTGGCATCGGTCCCGGCGGTATCCCTGATATCCGGAACCGCATCGTAAATCCTGGCAAGCCGGGCCATCGAGGCGGCGCCCTGCTGGAGGATATTTGTCACCCAGCCGAAGGCGATCATCGGCCAGATCAAAATGCTGAGGTATCCGAGAAAAGCGGTGAGGGTGCCAAGCGTGATCGTACCTTCGATGACCTGCACTCCCCCAAAGTAGAGCGTGATCACAAGCGAGCATCCCACGAGCATGAACATGAGCGGCCACATCACCGATTGGATCTTTGCCAGGACCAGGTTCTTCTTGAGATAATCGAAGCTCAGTCCCCTGAAGCGTGCGATCTCATACGCTTCGCGCACATAGGCCTTCACGATCCTGATCCCGGAGAGGTTTTCCTGAGCCCTCTGCGTGAGGAGCGAGAACTGCTCCTGCCTCGCTTCGAACTTCTTGTGGATGAGTTTGCCCAGATAATACACTGCGTACGATACGAAGGGCAGCGGAATGAGCGCTAGAAACGTCAGCTTCCAATCGGCCCAGAGCATCATCGCAAGAGCCATCGAAAAGGTCATAAGGGTATCCGTGGGATACATGATGCCGGGCCCGAGCGCGTTCCTCACCGCGCTGATGTCGTTGGTGGCGTGGGCCATCAGATCGCCGGTCGATGTATTCTGGAAGTATGACAGCGGCATTTTCTGGATGTGCCCGAGAAAATCGTTCCTGAGGTCGAACTCGATGTGGCGCGACACGACGATGATGGTCTGCCGCGTGAGGAAGGTGAAAAAGCCCGCGATCAGCGAGAGACCGACAACGAACCCCGCGTACATGAGGAGTCCCGGCTCGTCTATCTGCTTGGTTTCGAGCCCCAGTTTGAGTTTGTCGATCGCAAGCCCGATGAGGCGGGGTTGAAACACCGTGAAGACGTTGCTCATCACAACGGTCAGGAGTCCCCAGTAGACGGTGCTCCTGTACTTGCGCAGGTATGGTAAGAGTCGAAGGAGCGGTTTCATGCGGTTGGTCGAATGAACGAAGATAACTGAGCGCAGTCAGCCCTCACACGGCTGGACCGCGCGCAATTACCTCTATAAAAGATACGAAAGAGCGGGGAAAAAAGCAGGGAGGTCGTGTTGAGGGCTAACCAATCGCGTAAAACCTTGCAGATTCGGTAGGCGCAGGCTTGATCCCGCGCATCGTCGCGGGTTGACAACGCACCCTAAAGGGTGCGGCTACAAGAGATTCCAAACCGAACTTTTGTAGCCGCGGGCTTCAGCGCGCGTCACAAGTCAGCCAATCACCTCAAACCCGGTATATTTGTGGAGGGCTTTGGGGACAACCACCTTTCCCTCCGGCGTCTGATAGTTCTCCAGCAACGCCGCGACAATGCGAGGAAGCGCAAGACCGGATCCGTTAAGGGTATGGACAAACTCAGGTTTGCCCCCTCCCCTTGGTCGGAACCTGACATTGATCCGCCGCGCCTGGAAGGCCTCGAAGTTGCTGATCGACGACACCTCAAGCCAGCGTTGCTGGCCGATGGACCATACTTCGAGGTCATATTTCTTCGACTGGGTGAAGCCCATGTCGCCCGTGCACATGAGGAGGACCCTGTACCGGAGCCCAAGCTTCTGCAGGAGATGTTCCCCGTCGGAGCGAAGCGCCTCGAGCTCGTTGTACGACACTCCTGGATGAACAAACTTCACAAGCTCCACCTTGTCGAACTGGTGCAGACGGTTCAGCCCCCGGACATCTTTACCGTACGAGCCGGCTTCACGCCTGAAGCAGGGAGTGTACGCGCAGTACTTGACCGGGAGATCCTGTTCCGAGAGAATCTCGTCTCGGTGAAAATTTGTAACGGGGACTTCTGCAGTTGGTACAAGGTAAAGCTCGTCCTTCGGCACTGTGTACATCAGATCTTCCTTGTCCGGAAGCTGGCCGGTGCCCGTTGCGCTGGCGGTATTGATCATCAGCGGAGGTTGAAGCTCGCGGTACCCGCGCGACGCAGCCTCATCGAGGAAGAAATTGATGAGCGCGCGCTGCAATCTTGCCCCCTGCCCCACGTACACCGGAAACCCCGCTCCTGTTATCCGGGCGCCCCTGTCGAAATCGATGATCCCAAGTTTCGCCGCCAGATCCCAGTGAGTCTGCGGCTTGAAATCGATTGAAGGCGCCTCGCCCCAGGTGGCAATCTCCTGGTTGTCGGAGGACTTGCTTCCTACGGGGACCGAGGGGTGCGGGATATTCGGCAGAAGCATCATGAGCCGAGTGACAGATTCCTCAAGCCGCTTCTGGTCCTCTTCGAGGGCCTTGATCTGACTCTTCACTATTTCCACTTCCGCAAGTGCGGAGGAGGCATCCTTCCCTTCCCGTTTCAGTTTTCCGATCTGCTCCGAAGCCACGTTGCGTTTTGCTTTCAAGGCTTCGTTCCTTGTGAGAAGTCCGCGCAGCTCCGCGTCAAACTTGAGAAGTTCGTCGACATGGTCTGTCTCACCCTTTTTCTTTATTCCTTCCTTTACGAGGTCGGGGTGGTCGCGGATGAATTTTATGTCAAGCATCGGTTACTTTACAACTCCCTCTTGTTTGTAGTTCGTGGCCAGCTGGTTTTTCAGGACCGTCAGGCCGTGCTTCATTCCCGACATCTTGATGTCGAGATCGGTCTGCGCCTTGAGCGTGATGAATCCCGACTTCATGGGCCGGGGGGCCGGCTGCTTGAGCGTCGAGGTCTTTATCGCAGTGACATATTTCTTGTTGAGATCAAAGATCTCGGCGAGCATCACTGCAAAATCGTAACGGCTCACAAGATCGGAACCAGAGACATGGTACAAGCCCTGGCGCCCGAGCTCTACAACCTTGATGATCGCAAATGCGAGATCGTCTGCTAGCGTGGGGTTTCCCATCTGGTCGTCGACGACACGAATCGGCCTGCCGTCCTTCAGGCTATTCATCACCCAGAGTGCGAAATTACTCTTGACATTGTAGCCCGCTCCGTAGAGGATCATCGTCCTGATGATCGTATTGGCCACCCCGCTCGTCCTGATCACGTTCTCGCTCGCCAGCTTCGTCCGCCCGTAGTAGCTCACGGGGTTCGGGCGATCGATCTCGTTGTACGGTCCGTTCTTTCCGTCGAACACATAGTCTGTCGAGATATGAACCAGGTGGGAGCCCGAGAGCTTGGCCGCCTGAACCAGATTCTCGACGCTGACGACGTTCGCCTTCCATGCGGCCTCGCGGTCCGTCTCGCATTTATCGACGTTCGTCATCGCGGCCGTGTTGATGATGACGTCGGGCTCGATCTCATCGACAACGCCGCGCACCTCCTGCTTGTCCGACACGTCGAGCCGGCGGTAGGCCAGCACTTCGTCCTGGAAGACCGACTGCTCCTGCCGCGAGGTAAGGAGAAGGTTATAGTTGTTGGATCTTGAGAGAAGCTCCACGACCTTCTGGCCGAGAAGCCCGTTGCTCCCCGTAACGATAACACGCTTGACCGCCGATTTCACCGAAGGCTTTCTTCGAGAACCGTCGCGGCGTCTGTCTTCTCGTCACGGTATTTGATGATGATCGGTGCGTAGATCGAGAGGTGGTGTTCTTTCGCGAAGGGATTATTGATGTGGCGGTTTCCGGGGATGACGACTGCGCGCTCGGGGATGACAAGCGACCCGTTGTTGGATTTCTTGTGGACTGTTTCGTTGACCAGGTCATAGACGGGGGTCGACCCTGTAAGGATCACGCCCGCGCCGATGACCGCTCCCCGCTTGACGATCGTTCCTTCATAAATGCCGCAATTGCCCCCGATGAACACGTCGTCTTCCACGATCACAGGCATGGAGCCGACAGGTTCAAGCACTCCGCCGATCTGCGACGCCGCGCTCAGGTGAACGCGCTTCCCGACCTGCGCGCAGGAACCCACGAGCGCGTGGGAATCTATCATCGTGTGTTCCCCGAGATATGCCCCGATATTGATATAGGACGGGGGCATGATGACGACTCCGGGTCCGATAAAGCACCCGTCCCTCGCCGCAGTTCCTCCCGCAACGATTCGGACCCCGTCTGCATCGGAGAATCGTTTGAGGTGCATCGTGTCCTTGTCGAAGAACGAGAAGGCCGACCCCGAGTGGATCTCGGCGATCCGTCCGACGCGGAATGCCAGGAGGATTCCCTTCTTCACCCACGCATTCACTCGCCACTTGTTTCCGTCGTACTCGGCGGCACGGGCCCTCCCATTGTTGAGCAGCGCCTTGAGAAGGTCCACGGCCTCAACGGCATCGTCGCGGTCCACTTTTTCGATCGGCAGCTCATAGAGCCGGAGGATTTTCTCCCTGAGAATCATATTAGTCGATCAGATCGAGATCGGCCAGGATTTTCTTCAGCGCCGGGCGGTGCTTTTCGCTCAGCGGTACCAGTGGCAGCCTGTACTGCTCCTTGATGTACCCCATCGCTGCGAGTGCAGCTTTGACGGGTATCGGGCTCGATTCGACGAAGTTGAAATTCATGAGGGGAAGGAGACGCTCCTGGAGTTTCAGGGCATCCTCGTTATCGCCCTTCAGGCTGAGCCGTACCATGTCTGAGAACATCCGGGGAGCCTCGTTCGACACGACGGAGACGACGCCGTCCGCGCCCAGGGCGACGAGCGGAAGCGTAATCGAATCATCCCCCGACCACATTCCGAATCCCTTCTCCCGATTTTTCAGGATCTCCATTATCTGCGTGAAGTTGCCGGAGGCCTCCTTGATCCCCGCGACCTGAGGGATCTTCTCAAAGATCCGGAGCGTCGTGGCCGCCTCGATGTTTCCCGCCGTTCTTCCGGGGACGTTGTAGACGATGATGGGGGCATCGACCGCATCCGCGATGGCCTGATAGTGCCTGAAGTACCCCTCCTGAGTCGGCTTATTATAGTACGGAGCCACCGACAGTATTCCGTCTGCCCCGGCTTTCATGGCCTTCTTGCTGAGCGAGATCGCCTTGGCAGTCGAGTTGCTTCCGGCGCCGGCGATTACCTTCACGCGTTTGCGTGCCTGATCGACTACGATACCGATCACCTCGGCCTGTTCGTCATCCGTCAGAGTAACACTCTCACCGGTCGTGCCGGTGGGAAGGAGCGCCTCAACCCCGCCTTCGATCTGGAAATCGACGAGTTTCCGTAGCGCCTTTTCGTCGATCTCTCCTTTGTTGTTGAACGGGGTTACAAGCGCGGTGCCCGTCCCCGTGAACAGCAGTTTCTTTTTCATGACTGTGAACTCATTACGTCCTTCATCGTGTACCAGCCCTTCTTCCCGTTGAGCCATTCCGCCGCGACAAGCGCGCCGAGAGCAAAGCCGCTCCTGTTCTTAGCGGTGTGGACAAGTTCGATGCAGTCGGCATCCGAGTCGAACAGCACTGTGTGCTTGCCAACCGCGGCGCCAATCCGGGTCGAGACCACCTGCAGTCGATCCTTTGCAATAGCCTTTTGAGGCGTCCCGAAGAGCAGCTCTTTCTTCTTGCGGGAATTTTGAAGAATGGTCTGCCCGATGGAGAGAGCAGTGCCGCTCGGACTGTCGGGTTTGTCGCGGTGGTGAACTTCTCCGATGGCAACGTCGTATTCTTCAAACTTATCGAACATCTTCGAAGCCGTTCCGGCCAGCTGCAGGAAAATATTCATGCCAAGCGAGAAGTTGGCCGAATAGAGACAGCCGATCTTCTTTGCTTTGACAAGTGTTTCGAGCTCCTTCACCTGGTTGTACCAGCCGGTTGTGCCCTCGACAATGTTTTTTCCGCACTCCGCGGCCGCTTTGATATTCCAGGGGGCCACTTCGGGCGTCGAGAAATCGATGCAGACGTCGACGTCCTTCAATGATTGTCTTGTGAGAGCCTTGCCCCGCTCATTGCCCTTTTCAGTGAAGATGCGTTTTACGGTGATCCCCCGGCCAGGCGCGAGCCGCTCGAGTTCTTTTCCCATTTTGCCGTGACCGATCAGCGCGACATTCATCAGTTCGCCTCCTCCGCCGCTGTTTCGGCCAGCCGGAAGGATGAGATCCTATCGATGTCCTGCGATCCCGCCAGTCCGGCATTCAGGGCTGCCACTTTGTTCGCAAAGTAGACGGAAGATTCGATATCCCGCGATTTCGCGAAGTGCGCACAGTACGCCGCGCCGAACACGTCCCCGCAACCCGTTGGATCCGGAGAACTCGCTATTTGCAATCCCGGTACTTCCACCCGGTGCATATGTTTGTGCTCATCGATGAACGCCGTGCACCCTCGTTCGCCCCGGGTGATGAGGAGGGCTTGCGTATCGAGCGCGAGCGTATGGTTTGCGAGCGACGTTTCGTTCAGCTGATCGGGTGAGAGTATCGCGGCCTCTTCCTCGTTCAGCTGAGCAGCATGGAGCATGAAGAGCCACCGGCGCCACAAGTCCACGGGGCGATGGAACCGAGTATAGTCTTCCTTGATTCCGAGCGTCAGGCTGTGAACGTCGAGATAGAGTGGGGTATTCGCCTCGCGCACCTCCATGCGGATCTCGTCGAACGTATCGAGGGTGATGTCAAATCCTGAAATCATATTGACCAATACCAGGTCCGCATCAAGATGCGGTCGGATTCGCTTCAGGGGAATCGGCTCGGAGATGTTCTTCGAGCATTCGGTACGCTCCGATGTGCTCGAGTAGATGAGACGCACATGGTTCGTCGGCCCGCTGAATTGATAAATCTCGGATGCATCGATGTTTGGATACGCCTTCAGCCGCCCCATCAGCGCATCGTAGTCCTCTTTCCCCACCCCGAATACCGGAGCGACCGTATCGGCGGGCCCCAGAAGATTTGCAAGCGTGGCGACGGAGAAGAAGATTCCGCCGTAACTCTGCGTCTCGCTGCCGTCAGGATGCTGGATCACGTCGAGGCAAAGATGTCCGATGACAGTAATCTTCATAATAGTGGGGCGTCCCCTGCCGATTCCATGATTGGAGTCAAAAGGAGGAGTTGTTCTTGCGGAATTCGGCGAGGCGCTGCTTGACGGTAGAGTTCGATAATGCGAGGATCTCTGCCGCAAGGACTGCCGCGTTTTTGGCCCCCGCGCCGCCGATGGCGACTGTCGCGACGGGGACGCCGGCCGGCATCTGCACAATGCTGTACAGCGCATCGACCCCATGAAGCTCTGAGCCGGATAGAGGGACTCCGATGACAGGGAGCGTGGTGAGTGAAGCGCAGAACCCGGGGAGGTGAGCGGCCATCCCCGCCGCCGCAATGATAATCTTGAAGCCATCACCCTCTGCTTTCTTGACCATCGCCGCGGTTTCTTCTGGCTTACGGTGTGCCGATGATATCCGCATCTCGCTTGTGATTCCGAATTTCGTCAGATAATCTGACGAGTTTCGCATCACCTCTTCATCGCTCTTGCTTCCAAGCAGTATGAGGACTTCGGGCATACCGGTTTTATTCAGACCTTTGCTGTGTAAGGATAATTGCTTGCCTCGCAGCGCCGCCAGAGGCCCTGGCATGCGAAGCTGTTTTCGTATAACGCCCTGCCGATGATCACGGAATCGATTCCGTAGGGTTCAAGTTCCTGGAGGCGCAGAAGGTCCTGGAGGTCTGAGATCCCGCCGGATGCCGTGACGCGCATTCCGGTTTTCTCCGCAAGATCGCGCATGGCGGTCAGGTTAGGTTCCCTCCTGTCGCCCTCGCCGATAATGTCGTGATAAACGATGCGCCTGAACCCTAACCGCTTGCCGTTGAGCGCTACCGTCATTGCGGTCAAGCCCGAGCTCACATTCCACCCCTTCGCCTTTACGATACCCTCCTGCGCATCGATGCCGAGGATCACCTTGCTCGGCCCGAACGTCTCAATTGCGCGCTTGGCCGAATCAGGGTCGACAATCAGCATCGTCCCCAGGACTACCCGATAGATTCCTGCGTCCAGAGCCCGATTCACTTCTTCGACCGTGCGCAATCCCCCGCCGAGCGTAATCGGGATATCGACGCTATTGACCATGCGGGTGATAGCTTCGAAGTTTACCATCCGCCCTGCGATCGCTGCGTCGATGTCGGTGACGTGAAGGGCTTTTGCATTCTCCTTCCGCCACAACTTTGCCATCTCAACCGGATCATCAGTGGAGAGAGAGCCACCGAGCCCATGGACCCTCCGCACGCACACACCGTTTCTGATTTCTATGGCAGGGACGAGAAGAAGCATGAATATTGCCCAAAGGATGAACCAAAATGCACAAATTTCCCCTGAAATTCAAAACTGGTGTCACGGTGTGGACCGTGACACCAGCGTGGAATATCGGTAGGCGCGGGCTTCAGCCGGCGCGTCATCGAACGCGCCCTGAAGGGCGCGGCTACAAATGCTCGGCTTTGGATCTTTTGTAGCCGCCGGCTTCGGCCGGCGTTCATTTCATCAGTAGAAGCTTGCGGCTCTGATCATGAACGGTTTTCCCAGATCGATCACGCACGATCATCCGCGCAAGATATACTCCACTCGGAAGCTCGTTTGGTTCCCACACCTTTTCGTATTCCCCCGCCCCCTGATCTTCATCCACAAGGCGCGATACTTCCTCTCCGAGCACATTGTAGATCGAAAGAAGAGCATGACTTGAGGCTGCGAGAGAGTAGGTCAGCCTCGTTTCCGAGTTGAACGGATTCGGGTAATTCTGGGCGAGCCCGAAACTCCGGGGACCTCCATTCCCGACTTCCTCAGAAATGTGGTCATAGCGCCCTCGTGTTTCCAGAATGAAACACCGATGCATCTTCGACCGCGCCGGCGGGGCTTCGAATTGGAGTTCGATCGTTTCTCCCTGGTGGAGCGGAGTGGTTATACAATCACCCGCGGTGGGTATTGATGCGGCGTGGCCGTTGCACATGCTGGTTGCAGATTGTGGTTTCAGCTCCTTGACGATCATTGCCGAACTATCAACTCTTGCCAGTGCTGCATAGTCAAGCTCAGTCGCATTCGTAAAGTGTATCGTGACTCGATCCTCCAGCGTCTCCAATGGAATATAGACCATCGAAGGCCGTTCGCGGAATGTGAACGTAGATGAAGGAGTGGGCAATGGTGTGCCCCCCGAGACATGTCCGAGCGACTGTGGTTTGACCGTTTTGCCCTTTAGCCCGGCGCCATTGTGGACAGCACGTCCCCCGAGGATGACGCCACCCTCGCCGCGGCCGAGGTCATCGGACGCACGGTCCGCAGACGCAACGAAAGTAAGGGTGATACTATCCCCCTGAGACATTCGGATTGTCGTGCCGTCCATGGCAGAAAGTGCATTTCCATCTCTACATGGTTGCGATGAATCGGGTTGGATCAAGGATTGCGTAGTATACTGGATAATCCGTCCATCGGGCTGGACGGCAATCTCTGTAGAATCCGCATGGTCAACGGCAATCAATCGCATGTTCTCCAGGTGCGACTCCTCCTCCTCGAATTCCCTGAGTTGAAGCGTGTAACGTCCATTCTCCTCCCTCGGAGCAGAACGTAACCTGTAATAGTCCTCGACAGCCTTTCCCTCATTCCCGGGATACTCACTCGCAGGAAGGATATTGTTGTCTGCCGTGAACTCACTCCCGTCCCATCCGAAGACGTACGGGCACCCCGATGGAGCAGAAGCCTGAGTCGTGAAAGTCCAGGTGTCGGACCATGCGCCCCCGCCGACAGGATTCACCGCCTGGACTCGCCAGTGATAGGCCGTAGAATAATTGAGCCCCGAAACCTGAAAGAATGTCTGTGAGATGCCGGTATAGTCGCGCACGAATCCGTAATCATCGTTCACATGGAGATTGTATGTCGACGATCCCATGCTGCAGTTCCATGAGAGTGTTGGAGCAAGAATCATTCCGGTGTTTGAATTCGAAGGTGAGGAGAGAGTCGTCTTCGTTGGAACCTGAGGCGGCGGAAGCAAAGTTGTTCCAATTGAGAATGGGGGGCCGGTTGTGCCCGTGTACGAAACCACCCGCTCAACATCTGAGGAACTGAATGTGTACTCGATGTTGGCTTGAGATCCACCCGATGCCACGACGTACGGTCCGGACCATGTGCCGCCAACAAGTTGAGAGCAATTGATCCCGTTTGATGCGCTCCAGATGAGACTCAGATCGTTTGCCTTGGACGACGTGTACCTGTAGTCGCACAATGATGGTGATGATGGGGACGAAGTCCCGCAGGGCGCGAACGACACGTTCGACAAGACGGCGCCCGAAGTATACCCGTCGCGCGATTGCACCCTGATACTTCCCGCTGCCGTTCCCCGGTACTGCCACGCGATGAAAACATTCCCCGTCGCATCGAAAGCGATCGACGGATTGGAGTGAACATCAGTGGCATTATTATCGGCTACATGATAGATCTGTGCGCCCTCCCAGGTGATTTGAGAAACCGCCGGAGGCCAGACGGAGCTCTTATAAGATCCATGGAGGAGGCGAATGCCGCCGCTCGTGCCGGTTTCTTCCCAGACCATATAGAAGTTCGGGACTGGTTTCGATGCGGGCCCCAACGCGTCGATCGCGATCGCCGGATTCCTTGCGGCGGAAAACTGTGATGCAAAGATGGTGGAAAGGTCAAGGGCTGACCAGCTGTAGACGGAATTCATCACTCTGTTATCATAAACCCCAATGCCGAACGACTGCGAGCTCCCATTTTTCCAAGAGGCTGCAAGATATGACGGGAGTCCGGTTTGGGTTTTGGAGATCGCAGCGACCGGGGTTGCATGAACGCTCGTATCTCCTGCAAAGGTTCCCAGTGCAAGCAGCGGATAGAAAGCTCCCGTATTCTTATCATACCCGTCGAGTTGCACTTTGTGTGAAGAGGATATCTGATCCACTCTCTCGTACGCAACGTAGGGGATCGCTCCCAGTGAATCGAGGAGTAACGATGGATGACGTATTAGGATGCCGGATGCCGTCGTTCCACCAATCGATTGTTCATTGTCCCATGTCGCAGTCGGCGGAAAGTAGTGCGTCAAGAATGAATTCCCTCCGCTTTCGTACACCATATAGAGGTCTGTAGCACCTGATGAAGAAGTCGTTTGAATGATCTTGTGCTGGCCGTTCGACGACGTAGCGAGGGGACTCGAGGATTGAAGATGCGGCTGGAGGTTCACGGCAATCTCCTCGGAGTACGGGGAGTACCTCGCTCCCGCGAAGGAGCGGATCCGGTAATAGTATGTCTTGAACAGCTGGAGTGACGGATCGGAGTCGACAACCTGGGTCTGATTCGCATTCAAAAGTGCTATCTCCGCGTACGACCCACCTTCCACTTTTCGTTCAACTTTGAATCCAGCTTCAAAGGCAGCCTCGTCATCGAAGGTAACCTGGACTGACTTGTCGGCGGTGAACATCGCGCGAAGGTTTGACGGCCGACCAAGGTATGCATATCTGCGGTTGTTATTGAGCCATCCCAAAACCTTGCTCATGCTTTCTTGCGATAATTCTTCGTGCCTCCGAACCGCCAATTGAGTCAAGGTGTCATCGAACCAACTCTTTCCGCCGGTCAGGGACCCGTCCGTAGTGCGCGCAAAGCTCTCGAGGTCGAGCGCGCTCTCCGTCGGCGTATAAGCGGGATTGAAGTTCACGTTGAATATCCAACCGCCCCCTGCCAGCAGAAACACTCCGCCCGGGCCGAAACTCAGAAAATCCTTGAACCCGGATGTGGCGAGCGTTCTGAGGTCGTGGGGAAAGGTTGATCCGGGCCAGAGATCCCGGCTCTGCGCGAGGATATGCACTGTATGGGAGATTGCCGGGAGAGTTATAATAGATAGAATGTTGACATGGGAGTATTCGTACACCGATGCGAGTTCATCACTTGTCGTGAGTCCCGGATAGTCCGTAGATCTGTTGCCGTTTGATACGGTGAAGTTCACACATCGGCGCGGATAGCCGTTCGTGTACCCAATGGGCTGCTCGTCGTTGTGCAATGAGCGAAGCGATCGGTAGAAATCGCTATGGATCGAATACGTCTCATCGTACACATCTTCATACAGAAGCTGCTTTGCGGCAGGCGACTGAAGGGTTACCTGCTGTTGTGCGGTCCCGTTGTCCTTGAACAGCGATTGAAGTTTTGAATTGATGTGGGCTCCCTGCTGCGGCGCATCGAAGGAGACGAAGGTGTTCACATAGTGCTCGATGTATTGGCCGGGGTGAGCGAAAAGATTATCTTCGGCGAAGGCCAGTCCATCACGCGCAACCACCCCTCCCATGCTGACCCCCACAACCTGAACCGCCGCTTCCGTGCTTCCGAGCTGGCGGTGTACAAATTGGCATGCTCCGAGAAGGACATACCGGTTCGCCGTCATATCCGCCCCCCCGTCGGCCCACTCCATAATATAGACGTCATAGCCCTGGCTTCGCGCTGCTTCGATGAGGTTATATCCGAGACCGTAATTGATGGCTGGCGTATCGCGGTTGTCGGGATCAAATCCTTCGACGAGCAGAATAGGTTTGTCCAGAACCCCGTCGTTCCCGGCCCAGTAGTGCAACTGGTTGCCCTGGCTGTCCTTGTACACTGCCGTGGGCATCGGGACCACCCTAATCTCATACTGTTTCTGACGCTTGTACGACTGTGCACCGTCGCTGGTGTAGAGCTCAATTTCAAACGTTATCGTATAGATTCCCGACTGTGAGAATGTCTTCGCGACCGTCGCGAAGGCATCCTCGGTCTGATCCTGAAACCAGTCGCTCCAAGTCACGCCATTCGAAGCGTCAAGGTCGGAATCCCAGCGGATTCTCATGAACAGATTGAGGGCCGTCCAGGGATAGTCACGATTATAGAACTTGAACGTGGCAGTTCGCCCGGCGTATACTCCTCGCGTCGAAGGGACGTAGTTGTTGATATCAAGATGAGTAATCGGGAGGTTCATCTTGAATGCGATTGCGTTCGAGGGATTGAAGAGAACAGGGTGCGAATCGAACGTTTGGGCGATGCTGCGGGCAGGGACAAGAAAACTCAATATCATGATCACACAGTACTTGTGTCTCATGGCCTCCTCCTATTGAGATTATTGATGGTGAATGCGGGTGCGGGCTTGAGCCCGAGTTACGCCCCCTGAAGGGGGCGCCTACAAAAGATCCGACCTCCGGCTTTTGTAGGCGCCGGCTTTAGCCGGCGTTACGAGCCCTCACATGTGAGTAATCGTCAACTTGTTCAAGACATTTGCCTCAATGTCGTATATAAACGTGTTAGCGGTTGGGCCCGCACCTTCACTTGCCGAAAATACGAGCCGCTTCGAATCGGACGACCAGGCATAGCTGAACAGACGTACCGCAAACCCCGTTGTGATTCTCCGCTCTGTTCTGCTTCTCCGGTCGAGAAGATAGAGATCGCTGCTGGGATTACCCTTCAAATAGAGGAGCATCGAGCCGTCCGGGGACCACTGTGCGAAGTTGAAGTAGTCTCCCCGATAGAGATAGACGAATGAAGAGGGCGCGGCGGGCAGCTTCACCGCATCCAGATCAAGCCCATATACGCCGGCACCAGCTTCCCCACCAGTGCCCCAAAGGAAGTAGATCATGTTCCCTACCGGCAATGGTCTCGGGCTAATACTTGATGTAGGTGTAGTATCAATAGGAACCGACTTAGGACCTGCGGCGGAACGGGAGGAATCAGTGAGTAGCCCCGAGAAGCAGACCTTCCCTCCGTATTCGGATTTCAATTGACTTGAAGTGTATGCGATCCGGTCTCCCGTTGTCAGAAAGGAGGCGTCCCGGTTTCCGAAGCGAGCTGATCTTGTCAACAAGCGGGACTCACCGCTTTCGACGTTGGCGCGCACAATCTGATAATTCACCGAACCCGAGTCTTCGACCAGACCGTCAAACACGAGGTACCGGCTATCAGGGGACCATCGCACATTTTCCCAGTTGCCTCCCGAGGGCGTTAAGTCGCGTGCGTTGCCTCCGTCCGAATTGATGACCCAAACATGGGCCCGTGAGTAGATGCGTCCCACTTGAGCTGCCAGATACTCGATACTGCTCCCGGCAGGCGAAAGGATTGGGAGATCTTTTTCAAGAGTATCATGGAAGATCGTCCGCACGCCGCCGCCATCAGCGCTTACTTCATAGAGATCATCCCCGTCGATACCGAAAGTATGACTGAGGCCAAGAATTCGCGTCCCGTCTTTCGACCAAAACGGGGTTCGAAACACGAAAGGTCTGTCACCTGAAGAGATCGATGTGGGAGTCGGGGGCGTATCTCTCCTGCATCCCGGTGTGATCGGTGCGAAAGCGAGGACGAGTGTGATCGACAATGCAGCTGAGGCAATGTTTGATATCGCAAATTGCGATATCAAAGCAATAAGCTTCTTCATGAGAAAGATGTCGAACGTGCGCTAAGCGGGGCATGGAAATCACCTGGTACGAGGAGGGTTGGAGCGGCCCCTGGAAAGAAACCTGCGGGAGGAAAATCAGGACATCAGGGGTCGAAACCTAATTTAGTAGGTTCGCTATGATTGTCAAGAAGATTTTGCAGAAAACTGAGATGATTTATTCCTGAGTGCCATCGGGCACTCAGGAGAAGAGGCGAAGGTTACGAGGCGCCGAACTTCTTGCGCCGGTTGCGAATGTAATCGACGAAGATGAACTGTCCGAGGTTTTGCAACTGGGAATAGTATGCCCTCCCGTGGTTCGCTTTCGTAAGTTCTTCGATGAAGTTAATCAGGTATGGATCCCGGGCAACCATGAACGTGCTGATCGTGATCTTTTCGCGCCGGCATGCGACTGCCTCATCGAGGGTCTTATTCACAATCCGGGGATCGAGTCCGAAGGAATTCTTATAGAGCCGGTGGTTGTCGTCGAAGATCGCCGAAGGTTTTCCATCTGTCACCATGAAGATCTGCTTGTTGACGGTCTTCCTTCTGCGCAGTAGGTTTCGCGCGAGTTGAAGGCCAGCACGCGTGTTGGTGTGGTACGGGCCCACGTTCAGGAATGGCAGTTCGTTGAGGCTCATGAGTTTCGCATCATCCCCGAACACCACAAGCGCGAGATAATCTTTCGGGAATTTCTGCGCGATGAGTTCGGAGAGCGCGAGGGCAACTTGCTTCGCCGGCGTGATGCGGTCCTCGCCGTAAAGGATCATGCTATGGCTGATGTCGAGCATGAGGACGGTGGCGCACGATGTCATGTGCTCCGTCTCGTACACCTCGAGGTCTTCTTCCTTGAGCGTGAACTCCTCGATCCCTCCCCGCTTGAACGCATTGGTGAGCGTTGAGGTCAGATCGATATTGGTGGGTGCATCGCCGATCGCCCACTTCTTCGTCTCGCTCAATCGGTCGATGCCGGTGCCGGTTTGCGGCATCTCGTGGTACCCGACTGATCCTTTTCGAAGCGAAGTGAAGATTTCCCGCAAAGCATCCTGTCGGATCCGCTGCACGCCCTTTGTCGTGAGTTTCAGGACTTCGTTTGCCTCCTCGATGATCCCCATCTCCTTGAGCTTTTCGATGAGATCTTCAATCGAGAGGCTCTCGTCAAAGATCCCGTACTCCTGTGCGAGCTGGCGGAGCCACTCGATTGCCTCCTCAACGTCGCCGCTGGTCTGGATCAACAGATAACTGAAGAGCGAGGCAAGGTGCTCGAGCCTCTGCTCGTCGGTCATCGATCCGGGAACCCATTTGCTGTAGCGGTAACGCATACCGAATCAGTCCTTAGTCGTCCTCTTCGCCCTTACCCCGTCCGGTAAAGATGCTCCCAACGAGATCCTTATACTCGATGGTATGATCGACTTCGTCTTTTGCGATTTTCGAAAACTGGTGGAGTCCGTCGAGTGCAAATTCCATCGCCGAGGAAAGCTCGTGGACATTTCCGTCAGGAATGTTCATGTGCTTCTTGGTCAACTCACGGAGGCCCTTCACCTTGTCAAGCTCGGCGAAGTACTCGCCAACATTCATGTCATCGGCGATCTCGATCTTGTTTCCCGATTCGAACCAACCAATGATTTTCCCGTACTCAGCGTCTTCTCCGGCGTGCCGGCTCTCCGCGGTGCTTCCTCTCTGAAGCTTCCTCTGCAGCGGATCGGGAAAGTATTTCTTGAAGACATCACGCACTGCCTTGCCGATCAGCGCTCTTCCTACTTTTGCCGGGCCCTCCTGCTCGCCCTCGAACACAAGTTCAATCTTTCCCGTCATTCCGGGGAGGACATGAGGCAGGTCGCATATCCTTGGCACGATGCAATCATCGTCTGTGAGGATCGTTCGTCGCTCTGCGTTGCTCACGAGATTTTCCATCGAGGCGATTGTAAGGCGCGCGCTCACGCCTGACTTCTGATCCACGAACTCGCTCTTGCGAGCCTCGAATGCGATCTGCTCAACAATCTCCTTGAAGTACAGCGGGACAAGAGCGCGCCGGCCGTTTCGAGTTACCCACGCTTCCTGCTCAGTGATTTTGATCGCGTCCTCGATTGAGCGCGGGTAATGAGTCAGAATCTGTGAATCGATCCGGTCTTTCAGAGGAGTGATGATGTTCCCTCTATTAGTATAGTCTTCAGGATTGGCAGTGAATACGATCAGGATATCGAGCGGTATGCGAACGTTGAATCCCCTGATCTGAATATCCTTCTCTTCCATGATGTTGAACAAGCCCACCTGGATGCGGGGCTGGAGGTCGGGAAGCTCGTTGATCGCGAAGATGCCGCGGTTCGTCCTGGGAATGATCCCGAAATGAATTGCACCCTCATGCGAATAGTGAAGGCGCTGCGCCGCTGCCTTGATAGGATCGATGTCGCCAATCAGATCCGCGATCGTGACGTCGGGCGTGGCCAGCTTCTCACCCAGGCGCGCGTCGCGGTGGATCCACTCGATTTTCACCGCATCACCACACTCTGAGACGAGGTCAACACACCGTTTGCAAACAGGGTCAAAGGGATTGTCGTTGATCTCGCACCCCTCGATAATAGGGAGGTACTCATCGAGGAGAGTCGGAAGGTGCCGGACGATGCGAGACTTTGCCTGCCCCCGGAGGCCGAGGAGCATGATGTCGTGCTTCGCCAGGATGGCATTGACAATTGCGGGGACGACCGTCTTATCGAAGCCGATGATCGCAGGAAAGAGGGGCTCTTTCTTCTGGATCTTGGCGATAAGGTTCTTCCGAATCTCATCTTTGACGGATTGAACTCGGTAGCCGGACTTCCTCAGCTCACCGATTGTAGCGGATCGATTCATGGGCACGCCTATCAGAGTATTATTCTCTCAATTCCCGACGCGTCAACTACAACACCTCCGCTCTGTATATCGTTTCAGCGCCCATTTTAATTTAGATGGTTTTCCAGATAAAAGCAACGGAGGGTATTTCGAATAGATACGTACGTGAGGCTGTGATCGGATGAGTCGGTAGGCGCCGGCTTCAGCCGGCGTTGAAACACCGCGCCGCTCTTAACTGGTGTCACGGTCCGGACCGTGACACCAGCCGGGATCTTCGTTCCGCCGCTCCTGCGGCGGAATGCCTCCTCGGACGCTACGCGCCCACGCTCGATTGCTACTCTTGTTTGACAACACTCAATTGGTTAAATTCTCGCCTACACTTTGAACGAGAAATACGTGAACTGTCGGCTCATACTAAGGACGGTATTACTTTCCGCCCTTCTCGTGCTCGCTCGTTTCAACATTCCAATACGTGCTCAGGGCTCAGCGGGAACCGATGCGAAAGTCGAGCCCAGATATCTCATCGATGTTCCCACGGCAGGAATCATCCCTCACGGCACAATCGCACTCGATCTCGATTTCTATGAGAATGGCGGCTTGCTTGGAGGCGTCTCCATCGGGGGATGGGATCGCCTCGTCCTTGGACTCTCCTATGGCGGCGGCGGTCTGATCGGCAGTGATACCGCGACATGGAACAAATCCCTCGGATTCGCCATCAAAGTTCGAATCGTGAATGAAACGGAATTTATCCCAGCCATTGCCCTCGGCTTCGATTCTCAAGGAAAAGAGCTTTTCGTCAACCACCTTAACCGTTACACGATCAAATCGATGGGATTCTACGCTGTTGCCAGCAAGAATTACGAGGCCTGGGGGGACCTCAGCTTTCACGGAGGAATCAATTACAGTCTCGAGCGGGACGACGGAGATGATGCTCCCAACATCTTCGCCGGGGTCGATAAATCTCTCGGCCCCGTGGCTGATATCATTGCGGAATACAATCTCGCCTCAAATGACAGCAAACACGACGCCCTGGGGAGAGGGCGCGGCTACCTGAGCTTTGGAATTCGGGCTTCGGTGGGAGGAGGCTTCACAATCGGATTCAATCTAAAAGATGTTCTGAAGAACCAGCAGGACGTTTCGGTGGGGACCCGGACCGTGAAGATCGAGTATATCACCAACCTCTGATTGTACTCAAAATTCAACACTTCCAGGGCTTCTGTCTTAACCAAAACACACAGCCGGGGCGGCAGGAACGATCTCCGACTGGGATTTTGTTTTTTAGGTAGGATAAGAGTAGATTTGAGGTAGTATTTTTAAACTTTTTGCCCCGTTTTTGGCACTAATATTGTAGCCCACCAGGCAGAATCCACACGAAAGTTGAGGCCTAAAATGAACCCACGATTAAGACTTTTTGCATGTGTTGGAGCGCTCGGTTTGTTCCTCGCGCTCTTCCCGGGCTGCTATACGCAGATGGGCGCCTCGCGAAACGAGGACGAGCACGGTGAGGGCTACGGGTACAACAACCAGGGTCAGTATCAGGACACCTCGTATTCAGATAGCGGCCAGCGCTACGACGACGGTTACTATAATGACAACTGGGGGCCCCGTCCGTACTACGGCTTCTCGTATTACTACCCTTCATACTACTGGCCGTCGTATGCGTTCAACGCCGCGTACTGCGATCCATGGGCCTTCAATTTCGGATTCGACTATTACGGCTACCCACGATACAGTCCGTATCCGTACAACTTTGGCGGATACTATTCTCCCTACTACCCCGGCGGCTACTACACCGGGTACTACCCTTACTATGGTCAGAATGGATATCCCGTGTATCCCTACCACCGCGGTTCGCGCGTGTTTGGCGATACCCGCGGCGTAAGCAGTGGCGGCCGTGGGACGACGGTTAATATCCCGACGGATGCCAGTGCGCCACCCCCGGTCGTGAACGTTGATCGCGGCGGTTATAATTTTCCCACAGGGGCGAGATCAGCTTCAAATCCAACCGGCGGCGCAGTTCACAATTCTGTTCCTGCAACTGTCAACCATAACCGTGCACCAAATCGCGGTGATGCATCTGTCCGCGGCAGCGCCCGCCCCAATGGCAGATCAGGCCATGCAGTTCGCGGCTGGGGCCAGCGACGCGGTGGTTCAGCCCCTGTAGGACGTGGTACCACACAGTCGCGGCCGAACGAACAGAACAGTCCGCCACCTCCTCAACAAAGCACACCACGGTCGAATGACGGCAACCGCGGCGGACGCGACGCCGGCACCCAGCGTGGCAGTTCACCCGCTCCTCGCCCCGAGGCTCCATCAAGTGGCGGCCGGAGCAGCGGCAGCATACGCGGCGGTCGACCCTAAGCCAACTATAGCTCAGAATCAACGACTCCTATGAAAAAGATCTTTTCGGTAGCAATCCTTGTCTTCATTTGCACGATAGGTTTCTCGCTTCAAGGCTTCGCTCAATTTCCTGAAGATATCCTTCGGCTCTCACAACCCGGCTATGGGGTCGGGGCCCGCTCGATCGGCTTAGGGATGGCTTACACGGGAGTGTCAAACGACTTCTCCGCATCCTATTATAACCCGGCAGGTCTTGCACAGCTGCGGCTGAATGAGGTCTCGCTCGGGCTTTCAAACATATCCTACGGCAACACAAGCTCCTTTTTCGGGCAGAACCAGTCGTTCACAAATAGCGGTACGAACCTGAACAGCGCAGGCCTGGTGTACGCAGTGCCGACCACGAGGGGGAGCTTCGTGCTTGCTATCGGCTATGAGAGGCAGTCAGACTTTACGACCGGGTTGTCTTTCAATGGGTTCAATCCCGTGAGTAGCATTATTCAGTCGTACGCTCCGGACAGCGGACTGACGAACAATCCGAGTGGTAACCTTATGTATGAGCTGTATCTTGCCAATGCTGATTCTCTCGGACCAAATACATACCGATGGGACAGCAGGATTAAAAACTACGTGAACCAGAGCGGCAAGGTGATCGAGGGCGGCGGATTGAATCATGTCTCGTTCTCGGGAGCTTTTGAGTCTGCAAAAGATCTCTACCTTGGCTTGTCGCTCAATGTGGTCACAGGGTCGTATTCGTATCAGCGAAATTACTACGAAGACGATATCACGAATCTCTACAATACGGTTCCCTTTGATTTTGCATCGTTCTCGCTCCTCGAAACCGTCGAGAGCGACATCAGCGGATTTAACGCAAACCTCGGCCTGCTGTACAGGTTCGGAGAAAACAGCAGGGTCGGCGTTTCGATCAAGACACCTTCGTGGATCACCGTGCAGGAAACTTTCTCGCAGTCGGCGACAAGCGACTTCGACAACCACGATCACTTCGAGTACGTGACAGCGGACCGCGAACGCAACGAATACGACGTGACAACGCCCTTTGTGTTCTCAGCCGGTCTCTCCTACGGAATGCGGAATGTGATGCTGACCGGGGAGATTGACTACACGGACTGGACTCAGATGGAATTCCGGAACGCGAATGCTCGCCTCCTGGGCTTCAATACCCAGATCAAGGACGAGTTTCAGCCGACCGTTGATGGACACGTTGGAATCGAGGTAGAGCCGATCGAAGGATCCCTCCAGCTCCGGGGTGGGTTTGCGTACCTGCGCTCCCCTTACAACGGCGACCCCTCCAATTATGACAAAAAGTATATCACCGCAGGCGCCGGGTTTCTGGTTGCCAATGCGATTGCGATCGACCTCGCGTTTGTTCACGGGTACTGGAAGAACTTCCGCGTGAATTACGATGCGACTTCAAGAACCGACGAAGACGTCACCACCAACAATCTGATCGGAACCATTTCATATCGGTTCCAATAATCTGTATCACGCCTTTGGCTACTCCAGCCTCGTCGAATCCCGGCGGGGCCTTATTGTTTCTGCGCCCACCGATCGTCCCTTTCTGTCGTAGGCGCTGGCTTTAGCCGGCGTTGCAATCGAAATCCGAAAATCGTATCTTTGTCCCGCCCCATAATGGCGGGATTTATTTTTTTACTACACGGGCCAGTCTACCCTCTCTCGGACATGAAAACGGCAATTCTGATTTCTTGTGCCTTCCTTGTCTGTGCCTGTGGAGGTGTTGAAGATCTAACTACGACCGGTTTAATTGCGTTCAAATACCGGGACACCAATCAAGCGTTGGTCTTTTCTACAGCGACTGAGTTTGTTCGCACTCCCCATGAGTTGTCCGGTTCACTGAATGCCCCCGTTCAAATCTTCTATATTCATGTCGGCGACTCAGACCACGCAGTCAACGCTCTCCCTATCAAGTCCGATTCAGTATTTTCGGTCATGGACGGTCACACGAACTATAAGTTCTACCGTTATAAGCGGTACAGGGCGTCAGAGGTGCTGTTCGGGCGCAAGGATATCATGTACGTAGACGTCTATTTCGATAGGGGGGTAGTAAGCGCCATCAAGTATCGGTGGGATAATGGCTATTAAAATTCGTATACCAAAGAAATTCCGAAACAGCAGGGCGTGAGCCAATTCGCGAAGGTTACCCTCGGCGCGGGATTGGTCATTCTTGTCACGCTGGCCGCCGGTTTCTTCTTCCTCCGTCACCTCGTCACCAAATCCTTCCCCCAAACTCAGGGGATAATCGTATCCGCGGGTCTTCATTCGGCTGTCGATGTTTATCGGGATGATTATGGTATCCCCCACATCAAGGCGCAGGACGAGCATGACCTGATGTTCGCAGTGGGATATGTCCATGCTCAGGACCGCCTATGGCAGATGGATATCTCGAGACGCGCGGGCGAAGGCCGGCTCTCGGAGGTTCTTGGCTCAGCGACCGTTGATTACGATAAACTCTTCAGAACGCTGAACCTTCGCGGGGTTGCCGACAAGATTATGGAGAAACTTCATCCCGACGCATGGGGGATGCTTCAGGCATATACGGAGGGCGTCAACGCGTTCATCGATTCACACAAAGGACGATACCCGATCGAATTCGATATGCTGCGCTACCAGCCCGAGCGGTGGGATGTGAGGCACAGTATCCTGGTAGGGCGCCTCATCGCGTGGGAGCTCAACCTCGCCTGGTGGACGGATCTGACGTATGGAGAAATCGCATCAAAAGTCCCGCTGGAAAAGCTAGAGGAAATCATTCCCGTGTTTCCCGACAGCGTACCTGTGATGGTGCCGTCCGTAAGCTCAAAAGGCGGACACCCGGTGACGCCGTCCGCAAATTCCAAAGGCGGACTCCCGGTGTCCGTCGCGCCTCGGCTCCACGCGATCCCCACCTGGCCTCTCCAAGGCCCGGTAGGCGCGGGCTTTAGCCCGCGCTCCATCTCACTTGGGGATCAGGCTCAACATGATTTCTTGGGGAGGAGGGTTCACCGCCCAGCAGACGAGTTGACAGATGTTCACCAATTCATGGATGCCGCCCGCTCGTATCGCGACTGCTTTGGCCTCGGCCCCCTCGGCGGTGGAAGCAATGCATGGGTTGTCAACGGCTCCAAATCCGTGAGCGGCAAACCAATATTGGCGAACGACCCCCATCTCGCGATGCCGGCGCCTTCACGCTGGTACGAGATCCACATGAATGCGCCGGGATGGAATGTCTCGGGCGTCACGCTTCCCGGCGCTCCCATCGTTATCATCGGACACAACGATCATGTTGCGTGGGGACTCACGAACGCCATGATTGATGACGCAGATTTCTACGTCGAACGAGTCGATACGACGAAGCATCCGGAACAGTATCAGTTCGAAAAGTCCTCATTTCCGTTTGAACAACGCGAGGAGGTAATCGGTATCGGATCGTCGGATAGCATTGTCATCAGCCTCCGGTCAACACGCCATGGGCCGGTCATCAACGATGTGCACCCGATGCACAAGCACACCGATCAGGATTCAGTCACCCACCATACGCCGGTGACGATGAGATGGACGGGCCTCGATGTGAGCGATGAGATGTACGGCTTCTATCTGATGAATCGCGCAGGCAGTAAAACAGACTTTGAGCGGGGCTTGCGGGAAATAGCAGTCCCGGGCCAGAGCGCAGTGTACGCGGACGTTCAGGGAAACATCGGATACTGGACGACCGGGCACATTCCGATGCGGGGCAAACAGAACGCCATGCTTCCGCTCCCCGGTTGGACAGGAGATGCGGAGTGGAAAGGCTTCGTTCCATTTGACGACCTCCCCCATCTCTTCAATCCGCCAAATGGTATCATTGCGTGCGCAAATCAGAAGATCGCCGACAAGTCTTTTCCCTATTATATCTCCACGCTCTGGGAGCCCCCTTCACGCATCCAAAGGATCAACGAGCTCCTCGGATCTGCAGAACAATTCACGCCCGAAGACTTCAAACAGTTCCAGCACGATGAGGTCTCCGTGTACGCCCGGGAGGTCACAAGCGTTCTGCTCCATGCTTACGACAGCGTAGACGTGAAAGAACCGGACCTCGTGAGCGCCCTGGCGTATCTGAAGAACTGGGACTTCAAGTTCGCTCAGTCGGACGTGGCTACCGCGATCTTCAGTTCCTTCATGGTCCACCTTCTGCACAACACGTTTGAAGACGAAATGGGCCCCGATCTGTTCCAAGACTTTGTCTTTTTTGACGCGATTCCGTATCGTGTAATCGATCATCTGCTGTCGCAGAATAATTCGTCATGGTTTGATGATGTCAGGACTCCGGAAGTCGAAACGAAGAACGACATCATTCGAAAGAGTCTCAATGATGCGCTTGATGAACTGCGTCAGTCGCTCGGGCACGAATTGAAGACCTGGCGGTGGGGAGTCCTTCATACCGTGACCTTCAATCATCTCTTCGGGAAGGTGAAACCCTTGGACAGGGTCTTCAACATTGGTCCATTCCCGATCGACGGAGGAGCGACCACGGTTGCGAAGACTGAGTTCCGGATTGCTAATCCATATGCAGTGGAAGTCGGTCCAACGCTGCGGCAGGTGATCGATATGGCCGAACCTTTGGATGCCGATATCGTTATTACTTCAGGCGAGTCGGGCCAGCCGCTTTTCAAGCACTACAACGACCAGACCCCGCTCTGGCTGACCGGCGGATATTACCGAATGACAATGAACTGGACCGAGATTGGAAAATCCTCGTGGGATCATCTCGTCCTCAAACCGCACTGAACCAACCTGGATCCATTAGAGGCCAAGATCTTTCCACCTCGGATACGGACTAAACCCCAAACAACTGCCGAAGTGTTCATCATCCAAACCATTCCCGCTTGATTTCCTCACGTCTGATATCGAAACTTGCCGCAGCAGATTCCGTTGCCGTGTTCACCGGCGCCGGAATCTCTGCTGAAAGCGGAGTCCCGACATTTCGGGGAGACGACGGGATCTGGAAAAAGTTCAAGCCGGCAGAGTTGGCGAACTTTGACTCCTTCATGCGAAATCCCGAGCTCGTCTGGGAATGGTACAAGGCCCGAAGGAAAGTGATCACATCAACACAACCGAACCCTGGGCACGTCGCACTCGCTGAAATGGAGAAGCGGTATCGCAAGTTCGCAATCATCACCCAGAACATCGATAATCTTCATCGCAGGGCTGGAAGCAAGACAGTCTACGAGCTTCACGGTAATATAGAGCGTAACTATTGCGTCGGTTGCGGAAAGCCATACGACGATGCATCGATGCTGGAGCAAGCAACAGCCCCTCGCTGTCCGTCTTGCAACGGGCTGATTCGCCCGGACGTCGTCTGGTTCGGGGAACTTCTTCCGATGGATGAGTGGAACCAGAGCGCCAAGGCCGCCGCCCGAGCTGATATATTCTTTGCTGTGGGGACCTCCGCCATCGTCTATCCGGCGGCATCACTGCCGGCGATGGCTAAAGAAGCCGGAGCCTACGTAGTGGAGATCAATGTTGAGCGAACTGATCTCAGTCCCATTGCCGACGAGGTTCTTCTCGGCCGCTCAGGGGAGATTCTGCCGCAAATCCTCATGCATTGTCCACAGGAAGCGAACGCATGACGAACGGGACGTTTGGAAAGACGAAGATTGTGTGTACACTCGGCCCTGCGTGTAATACCCCGCAGTTGACCTCGGCGATGATAAAGGCAGGGATGGACGTTGCCCGGATAAACTTCTCCCACGGGACAGAATCCGAGCACGTGAAGACGCTGCGAATGATACGGAACGCTGCAAAGCGAGCGGGTGAACCGATCAGCATCATTCAGGATCTCCAGGGTCCCAAGATCAGGATCGGAGAATTGAAGACGCCTTCCGTTGACCTTAAGGCCGGTCAGAAGGTCACCATCACTACGCGCGACGTGATCGGAGATGCGAAGACCCTTTCAACGACGTACCATCATTTTGCGAAGGATGTCAAAAAGGGGAACCGCATCCTCCTCGATGACGGCAAACTCGAGCTCAAGGTTCTGAGCGCCGACAAGAGCGATGTCCGGCTCGAGATTATCACAGGAGGCGTGCTCACCGCGCACAAGGGGATCAACCTCCCGGGGATCCCCGTTTCGGCGCCGTCGCTGACGCACAAGGACAAAGAAGACCTCATGTTTGCGTTCAAGCATGATTTCGACTACGTCGCCCTCTCGTTCGTGCGGCGAGCCCACGACATCGCCTCCCTCAGGGACTTCATCATCGAGAATGGGCCAAAAGGGAAGAAGATCCCAATTATCGCGAAGATCGAAAAGGGGGAGGCAATTGCGAACATCGACGGGATTCTCAAGGAATGCGACGCAGTCATGGTAGCGCGAGGAGACCTGGGCGTCGAACTCCCGGCGGAAGAGGTGCCGCTTCTCCAGAAAATGATCGTGCGAAAATGCAATGAGCAGGGTAAGCCGGTGATCATCGCGACACAGATGCTCGAGTCGATGGTGAATAACCCCACCCCCACCCGGGCCGAGGCGAGCGACGTGGCGAACGCTGTCCTTGACGGGGCGGATGCGGTGATGCTCAGCGGAGAGACCTCGATCGGGAAGTACCCGATTCAAGCGATCGAGGTGATGGACAGGATTATCCGGACTACCGAAGAGACATTAATGGGTAAGAAGGCATTTGATCCCGATTGGATACCTTCATCCCATGACTACGATCCACTCAGCAGGTCGGCATGCATTCTTGCCGATCAACTGCACGCATCGACCATTGTCGCGTTGACACATTCAGGCTCTACGGCCGCCCACGTCGCGAAGTTCAGACCGACCGCACGGATCATTGCTGTCACCGCTCGTGAAAAGATCATGCGGCGTTTAAATCTTATCTGGGGGATCAGGGGATTAATCGTGGAGGATCTAAAGAAGGACACCGATGCGACCTTCAAGAAGATTCAGGCACAGCTCGTCCGGGAAGGGTACGTTGAGAAAGGCGAGATGGTGGTGATGCTGGCAGGAATCCCTCTCTTCGAAGGTCACCCCACCAACACCATCAAAGTCGATAAGGCCTAAACCGCGCGCTGGAGGGACTCTCGCGCTCCTCGGAATTACACCCTTCTGTAGCCGCGGGCTTTAGCCCGCGCTCTTTCCGATCCGGACCTACTTCAGTATCAAACTCAACCCGTTAACCGTCAATCCGTTATTCGGATCGCTCGGGTCATCGGTCGTGATCGAAGCATGGTCAAAACCAGCATCGATGTGAGAAAATATGAATCCGCCGATGCTCGTGGCCGCTGCGAGCGGTGAAAGCTGCTCAATCAACTTGAAGATCGCTCCGAGCCGGAAGCCATAGCCGCTCGTTGTGTACGAGGCGCCCCTCCCATGCACAGATCCTCCGCGAATAAGGAAGAACTCGCCGACACCTACCTGCCAACCCTTTCGAGCCGTTATGTGTCCATTCCCCTCTCCGAGGATCACGTTGTTGTAGAATTGAATCGCACCGCCACCATTGGTGTACCGCGGATTCGGCGGAGGACCTGTTTGGTTGCCGGCACTATCTACCGGAGCCGGGAATCTCTGAACGAGAAGATCATCCGCCTCACGTGCAAGCGTGAAGGTAACAGCTTCCCACGACCCGGCCTGAATCGGAAGCGATAAACCGAGCTTGTAACTAATCCCCAGAGTGGCAGTACGTGGAAGCGGATCTGCCTGAGCCGGGTCGATGTAGGTCACAAGATCGTCCCCAAGATTTCTGCGGGCGTAACCAAGCGTCACATCAAGAATCGGATGTATATCCGGTCCGATGATGAGCGCAGATCCTACGATGTCATCAACAATTCTAAGGAGAGGGAGCTGCGCCACGGCTCCCACATCGTACGTCGAGAAGTCGGCTACGCCCTGCCTTCCCTGACCCTGGACGTTGTAAGGGGCAAGACTTGACGTTACGCTTTTGTGCGTATAACCCAGCCCCAGTCGGAGATAGTAGTCGGCGCCGATCCCAACAGAAAAATTGTTAGAAGTCTCCTCAGGGTTAAAATAGCCAATCGGGTCAGGACCGCCTGGACCCGTAATTGCGAAAACTCCATAATCGATGTTCACGCGCGAGTAGCCGAAACCGATGCTCAAACCGAGGGGGAGATCTGTGAATCTGTTGAGGTTCAATCCGGCGCTGAAAGCTTTCGCAGAATAACTCGCACCGCCCCCGGGGATCCCTGGTAACCATGTGGTGGATGACGGATACAGGCTTCCAAGAAAATAATGGTTGAGGGATGCTAGACCGAGAAGCCCGGGATTAGCGAGTTCGCCCATCGGACGGTCAGTTTCTGTCGCATTCACGATCCCGCCCATGCCGTTCCCCTCTGCAGAAGGTGGAATCAAAAGGAAGAGAGCCGCGGCTTCACCCTGTGCGCGAGACACCTGAGGTGATACGGCAATCGTAACCAGCATGGCCAATAATGCGAACGGTTTATTCATCTTTGCCCCCATTTCATTATTTAATCAACATCATTTTCCGGCTCGCAACATAAACCGGGGAAGTCAGATCCAGATCAGATGACAGAAGCCGAGCTGCCAACGTGTAGACATATACGCCGGCCGCGAGACTCGTGGCATCGAACTCGACCTCTTGGGTGCCCGCGTCCATTTGTACCCGATCGAGCAATTTTGCAGTGACAACTCCTCCAGCATCATAGACATTTAACGATACAATTGCGTCCCCAGGAAGGTCGAACTCAATGGTTGTTGTGGCATTTGGTGCGAAAAGCCGGTTATACACACGAAGAGACGACGATGGATAGCTGCCATCCTTTATCTCTTCCCATTTGACAGTATGTGTAACAGCGGGGAGAGGCTGGACGGGGGCGTCGATCCTGCTGCAGCCCGAACAAATCAGGGCGATTCCTACTACAACCGGTAGCGCATTCACGATAATCCGTTTTCGGTGACGTGTGCCTGAACCCGGTTTCACTTTATATCCTCCGCGATCATGAGCAGCACCGATATGAGGAAAAACCGTCATTTCAACAGAAGCAATTTGCGGTTGTCCGTGAAGGTCGCCGTGTTGGGTTCCAGATCCGCCCCTAGCCCCTGATAGATTAGCGTGAAAATGTACACCCCGCTCCCGGCTTCCGACGCGTCCCAACGCACCTCATAACTTCCAGGCTCCAGGTTCACCCGCTCTGCCAGTCTTGCCACGAGGTTTCCGGTGCCATCGTAAATCCTCAGAGATACTACTGCCGCGATCGGGAGACCGAAACGGACGGTCGTCAGGACATTCGGAGCAAAGACTCGGGGAGTTATCTGAAGGGTGGACGGCGCGGTGTTGTCATCTTTGACGTCAACCCATCTTGAAAGATGTTCGGGGGGCGCCGCGAGCTCTACCGGAGAGTTGGTCCGGCTGCAACCGGATATTAGGAGAAGAATAAATACAATGAAGGACAGAATGCGAGATGTCACTTTGCTTCCTCCTTTCTTATTCCCCTCAAAGGTTGTTAAGCCTAGTACGCCGCCTCCCTCACCATTAGCACAGGACAGCGGGCTCTCTTTACTACCTTTTCCGCCGTACTCCCAAATATAAGATGTTCGACACCAGAATGTCCATGGGTGGCGATAACAATCAGGTCTGCGTGCTCATCTTTCGCCGTCGTGAGGATCTCGACGAAGGGCCTCCCTGTCCGAACCATCGTCTGGGCTGTTATCTCCTTTGAAACCGAATCCTTTACCAGTTGCTCCAACCCGGCTTTCCCGCGTTTAGCCAAATCCGGCTCGATATTCGGAATCGTCGCTTGGCCGAACCCCAGATCTGCCGGGTAGACGACAGGTTCGACAACATAAACAAGAATCAATTCAGACTTATATTCCTCCGCAAGTCTGGCCGCGTACTTCAGTGCGTTCTTCGACGGCTCCGAGAAGTCGATCGGGACGAGAATGCGTTTCAGAGAAACCGCGAATTCCCCCGAAGAAGCTTTCTTCTCCTTTGACTGACCGTTCTTTTTTGAGGGTTTTAACTTCATGATCCGGTTTTGCGGGAGGCTTGACGCTCAGACTCAATGAATCGCAGCCACCCGTGCGTGTCCTTTCCGTTCTTCACGATGTCGAAGAAAGCAGTCTGGACCTCTTTGGTTATGGGCCCAACCTTGCCATCCCCGACGGAGGAGCGGTCGACACTCCTGATAGGAGTTACCTCGGCGGCAGTTCCGGTGAAAAACATTTCATCGGCGATGATCAGCATTTCCCGCGACACAGGTGCCTCTATGACCCGATACTCCATTTCCCGGAGAAGTGTCATGACCGAATTTCTCGTGACACCGGGCAGGATGCTTGATGTAAATGGCGGCGTATACACATCCCCGTTCTTCACCATGAAGATATTCTCACCGCTTCCTTCACTCACATGGCCCGACACATCGAGTGCAATCCCCTCAGTGTAACCCGCTTTCAATGCTTCCACCTTGATGAGCTGAGCATTGAGATAATTCCCTCCGGCTTTGGCTATGGTCGGGAGAGTGTTCGGCGCTGGCCTTGTCCATGAGGATACACAGACATCGATGCCTTTCGTGAGCGCCTCCGCGCCGAGATACGTTCCCCAGTCCCAGACAGCGATCGCCACATCGACCGGATTGTTCAGCGGGTTCACACCTACATCACCATACCCGCGATAGACGACCGGGCGGATATAGCACGATTTCATTTTGTTGACGCGGATCGTCTGAACGATCGCGTTCTCAAGCTCTTCCTTCGTGAAGGGAATCTCTGCCGCATAGATTTTCACCGAATCGTAAAGGCGCTCAAGGTGCTTATCGAGCCGGAATATTGCAGAACCCTTCTTCGTTTCATAGCACCGAATCCCTTCAAACCAGCTCGAGCCGTAATGTACGACATGCGACAGCACATGAATCTTCGCCTGAGCCCAGTCGACCATCTTTCCATTCATCCATATCTTTTGCACAGGTTTAACCGGCATAGAAATGGCCTTTCCTAAGATAGTGGAGTCTCATAAATCCGGTACGTCTTGGTACGGTCGGCATTGAGTAGTTCCGCTCCCCGGTTCATCATCACATTATCCTCCAACACCCAACTGGCCTCCCCTTCGGGATATCCATTCTCGACGCTGCGCTTACCGGTCTCATAAAACAGCACACCGCCAACGCCAGTCATCTGATGCTCCTTGACCACCCCCAGTACGATGATCCGAGTAGCAGTGATCGATTTCTTATATCGAAACAGACAGTACAGTCCCGGAAGAAGATAACCGTTCCTGTTGTGCTTCAGCGCCATGTTGAGATCGGGGAGCGATAGCGAGAACCCGATCGGTTCCCCCTTGAACTCTGCGATGATCACCAGCTCCGGGACGACGACCGGCTTCAAATCCTTTGCCATCGCATCAAACTCGGCGTCTGTCATCGGCACTGCGCCCCAGTTATACTGCCACGCTTTATTATAGAGGTCGCGGATAACCTCCACCTCGCGCTTGAAATTCTTCATGTCAAGGGTTCGGAAGGTAATCCCCTCCTTCTTCTTGACGATTTCGGTCACCCGCTTCAGCTTTTCGCTGAACACCTTATCCTTGTGGACATGATAGGCGTACATATCTTTCGCCTTCTTCAGGCCTGCCCCTTCGAGCAACGTCGGATAATAGGCCGGATTGTACGGCATCAATACTACCGGCGGTTTGTCGAATCCGTCGATCAACAAACCGTATTCATCGTTGACTGACGGGCTCGCAGGACCGCGCATAGCCGTCGCTCCCCGATGCTTCAGCCAGTCCTTCGCAGTCCCGATGAGCGTATTCGCGACATCCGCATCATTCACACACTCAAAGAACCCAAAGAATCCGATCTTATCCTTGTGTTCCTTGTTGTGATTCTCGTTGATGATCGCGCCGATCCGCCCGACAATCTTTCCATCCCGATATGCAAGGAAGAATCCCGCCTCGGAATGCCGGTAGAATGGATTCTTCTTCCGATCCATCAGCTTGCGCCGGTCCATCAGCAATGGGGGGACCCAGACCGGGTTGCCCTTGTAGATTTCCCATTGAAACTTGATGAAGCGGTTGACATCACCCGAGGATGATACAGTCCGGATGACTACGGGACTCATCGGCTGATACGAATATGGAATGAACGACTCAATAGCTGGCCGGTAGGCGGGATCCGGCCCGAACCCTGGGGACGCGCGGCGAGAAGGCGCAGGGTCAATTGATCAAGCCAAGCTTCTTCCCTGTGTGCTCGAAGAGCTCGAGGATCTTGTCGAGATGCTTGTCCTCGTGAGTCGCCATGTAGCTCGTGCGCATCATTTGCATCCCCGGAGGGACGCCCGGACTGATAAAAGCATTGACAAAGACACCGGCATCGAACAGGTCGCGCCAGAACCTGAAGGCAATCATGTCGTCGCCAACGATGACCGGAACAACGGCTGATTCTCCCTCGATGATCCGGAATCCAAGCTTCTTGAAGCTGGATCGCATCTTGTTGGCGTTTCGGATAAGCTTGGTGATCCGCTCCGGCTCCTGTTCGAGGATATCGAGAGCGGCAAGTGCTGCGGCAACAGAAGCGGGAGTCGGGCTGGCGCTGAAAATAAGAGCGGGTGAGTGATGTTTCAGGTAGTTAATAGTGCGCTCTTCGCCCACCACGAATCCGCCCAGGGAGGCAAACGTCTTGCTGAACGTGCCCATCACCATATCGACTTTATCGGTGATGCCGAAGTGGCTCGCGGTTCCTCTACCCCCCTGCCCGATCACACCAATAGCATGCGCATCGTCAACCAAGACACCAGCATTGTGTGCCTTGGCGATCCTGACAAGGTCTGGAAGGTCCACGATCTCGCCAGTGGTGCTGAAAACACCGTCTGTAACGATTAGTTTTGCGGCTTCTGCAGGGAGCCGCGTGATCACCCGCTCCAGGTCCGCCATGTCGTCATGCTTGTAGCGGACGACGTCGGCAAACATCCCTTTCGCCATCAGAGTACCGGCAACCAGGCAGGCATGGTCATCCTTGTCCATGATGACGTACTCACCGCGCTGGACCAGGGTCGGGATGATGCCCTGCCCCGTCTGATACCCCGTGCTGAAGAGAAGGCAGGCCTCTTTTCCCATGAAATTCGCGAGGCGGGATTCAAGTTCGTAATGGAGGTCCAGCGTGCCGGTAAGATACCGCGAACCGGAGCAGCCCGTGCCGTATTTCTCAACGGCTTTGATGGCTGCCTCTTTTACCTTTGGATGAGCCGTGAGTCCGAGGTAGTTGTTCGAGCCTGCCATGATGACCTTCCGGCCTTCGATCCTTACAACAGGGCCTTCGTTTTCCTCGATGGCGCGGAAGTAAGGATAGAAGCCGGCAGCTTTGACCTCGTCAGCGCGCGTGAAATCGCGGCACTTCTGAAAAAGATCTATAGCCTTCTTTTTCTCACTGAGAACTGGTTTTGCGGGCTCTGTGGCGGCCGTTCGGCTCATTGATTGTCTAAATTTTTTTTAATATACTCCATTGGCCTTAGAAAGTCAAAGGTTCAAGGAGCCTATCAAGTCATCCCTCACCTCGTTTCTCGGGAAAAGGCAGTTGTGATCGATTTCTTTTCTTCAGAACCCCTCTAGATCCTCGTGCAAGTTCTCATCACCGGTGCAACAGGGTTTATCGGAAGTCATCTTGCCGAAGAACTTCATCGGAAAGGGTATAAGTTACGATGCCTTGTACGAAAGACATCGAAACTGGTGTGGCTAAAGCACCTTCCAATTGAATATGTGTATGGAGATCTGTTCGACGCTGAGGTTTTGAGGCAATGTGTCGAGGGAGTAGCTTACCTTTACCACGTTGCAGGACTAACGAAGGCCAAGACTAGGGAAGAGTATTTCCGCGGAAACCACCTGGCGACCAGAAATTTGCTCGATGCGGTCCGGGAGAAAAAGCCTGATCTGAAGCGATTTGTTCTGGTCAGTTCCCTTGCTGCCGTCGGGCCCTCGCTTAATGGTGAACCCGTGGATGAAACCACCCCCTACCACCCCCTTACGTCATACGGCGAGAGCAAAATGGAGGCGGAGAAGGAATGCCTCCAGCTGGCAGATTCCATACCGGTCACTGTCGTCCGGCCGCCGGCAGTATATGGTCCTCGTGATAAAGACATTTTTGCCTTTTTCGAGACGATGAATAAGGGAATACAACCCATGATCGGCTTTAGAGACAAGACCGTAAGCCTGATTCATGTGGCGGATTTGATAAAGGGCATTGTTTTGGCGGGTGAGCACCCTGAAGCTTCTGGAAAGGTGTACTTTATTTCAAGCGAGAAGTACTACACGTGGAAGGAAATTGGGGAAATAACCGGCCGGGTGATGCACAAACACGGATTTGGAGTCAGAGTCCCGGTATCGTTGGTCTATGCAATCGCAGGCATTTCCGAAGCGTATTCAGCGGTGAGCGGGCAGCCCGTTTTACTGAATTGGGAAAAGGCAACGGATATTGTACAGGATGCCTGGACGTGCTCCATTTCAAAGGCGGCGAAGGAGTTGGGATTTAAGGAGGATTATTCAATCGAGGAGGGGATAAGGAACACAGTTGCATGGTATCGTCAGGAGGGGTGGATGAAGTGAAGCGACGCGATCGTAACCACGGCGGCCGATCCTCATTTTATTGACTTCGCGCGACGATTTCAGTATATTGGAGTCACTACATCGCGGGGTGGAGCAATTGGTAGCTCGTTGGGCTCATAACCCAAAGGCTGAAGGTTCAAGTCCTTCCCCCGCTACTCGCGGCACTCACAGGAATCTCGGTGAGTGCCTTTTTGTTTTGGTAAGCTCGCGCCAGAGCCGGAGTGACGACGGGGAGCCTTCGGACATACATCCGGGCAAGATGCTTGTGGCGGTCTATGATAATAGCTGATATGATCTTCTTCACCAGCAGCTTCTTCTCTTCCATTGGCACGTCTCTCTCGATTCGATCTTTGAACTCCGCCAGAAATTCACTCACCTGATCCGTGACCGAACGAAAATCCGGTCTTTCGACTTCCTGTTCGAGCTCGAGGATACGATCTGCTAATTTCCTCTTCTCAGTCCCCAGCTCGCGGATCCGAGTCAGGGCTACATCCGAAGGCGTCGCAGCGTTGCCAGATTCAATTACCTTTACCCAATTGCCAACCTTCTCGTCTATCTCCGCCAAGAGCGATTCGACCTTTTCTCTCACTTCCTTTTTCTGGGGCACGTTCTGGTAGAGATATTCTAGCTGAGATTCAATCTCGCGAGTCAGAAATGGATTCGCCAGGGTTTCCTTGATGGCGGTAAGTGTCGCGTCCTCAATCTCCTTCTTCGGTATCCAATGGTATGAGCAGACACGCTTGTTCTGCCATCCACCGTCGATGTATTTGAAATACAACTTTCCGTCAGCTTTTCCCGACCATCCCTGATAGTTAAAGCCACACAATGGGCACTTGATCAATCCGCTGAGAAGATACTGACTGCGGAACGTATACCGGTTAACGGATTTCTTTTCACTGCCGAGCTTCTGTCTCGTCCAGTAGTACGCCGCCTCCCAGACGTCTTTGGTGATGATTGCGGGATGAGCGTCTTCGGCCACGACCCAGTCTTTACGATCGTTTAGCCAGTGAGGATAATTCACGTCTTTCTTCACGGGCCTTCCGTTCTGTTTTGCCAGGATTTGGCTCATCGAATTCCGATTGTACTCACGCGCCCCATAGTAAGCCGGATTATCGAGGATGGCCTTTATTGTCGCGGAGCACCACTTTTGATCTCGATTACGCCATCGGCCGCGCCTCGGGCAAGAGATATCTCTAACGTTCAAGTCATTCGCAATCAGAATATAGGATCGTCCCCGCGCGCGCTCGTTGAAGATGAATCGTACTACATCGACTTCATCTGCGGCTCCTAACCCCCACCTGACCTTTTCCTGTTTTGCCACGCACCATTCTCCCAAGTGCAGAACGCGGTCTGTTCCCGTCCGCAGGTTGACAGCGACACGCACATACCCATAGGGAGCAGTTCCACCATTTGAATAGACCCCGTTGTTCTTTGCGCCACGAAGAGTGAGTTCAGAGAGCTTCTTGCTGTACTGGGACGCTTGAATGCTTTCGAACGCTTTGAGCATCGGCGCATATTCATGGTCAGGATCAATCGCCGTTTTGACGAGAATCACCTTGACGCCGAACTTTGCAAAGTGTACCCGCCAGTATGTGTTTTCCTCGGAATCAATCGCACGCCCCCACCGTGATTCGTCGTAACAAATGACTGTCCGATAGATGGCGGCTCCCGATTCCACGTCGTGAAGCATCCGCAAGAACTCAGGCCGTTGGGTGAATGTTGTCCCGGATTTTCCAAAATCAACATAGCTCGCGACGATCTCGTAACCATGTTTTGCGGCAAACGTATGGTTTTCTCTTTTCTGCTGCTCGGGAGAATCCTCTTGTTGCTCTGTCGAGCATCTAATGTACTCTGCGGCCTTCTTATTTTCTGGAATTCGTGTAAGCATCAGATTAGTTATCCTCAGTAGTGTTCGACGAGAGTAATATAATCATTGGTCGCCTTCTTCGCTTTGAGTGGATGTATTCTGGGGACTGATCTCGTCCTTGACGGTAGACCGATGTATCCATCTGGCAATCAACATGGCGACCGAACACGTCTCATCTAAGGTCAATGAGTCTTCCATGCCTGAGGTTGGGATCACCTCGATTTCCAAATTTCCCGTGTTTTTGTCCGAAGGGGACGAACGTTTTATCTTCAGCAAAGCTGCACCTCGCGCCAGGCCAATCCAAGCTCCTCCTTCTTATACCGCGATTTCTCCCGAACGCCAATGTCGACCAGCTTCGTTAGCCCAGCCGGCACTATCTCGGCGCTAGACCTCTGTCAACTTCATGTCCACGAATGCTTTTATCTCGTTCATGAATTTGTAGGTGTATTCTAGGACATTGAGAACAAATGACTCTGCAATACCTATGATATCGTCGAATGTGTTGCCAGCGAAGAAACAAACAAAGGTGAAGAGCATACTCTCCCCGCGATCTTCGCAATCGCTAATGTCGCCAAGCCGCTCAAGTGCCACACTTTTCACAATTTCTTGAACTACGTGGGAGTGGACGTCAGCTCCGAAGATCCCTCGATGGGAGTACGTGTCAAGTGAATACAAAAACTCCACAGCAGCTAATGAGGGACCCACCATTTCTATGGAGTAAGGCATGGGTCCATCATCCCATTTACCGTCGGGACCTCTGTCATGGACGAAAAAAGTGATCTCCTGTTGAGAAGCCGCCAGAGGGACTCCCTCCAAATCTTCTTTGAGAACGTGAAACCTATCAAGGTACGGACGTAGCACATTGCCGTTCAGGGTAACGACGGTCTTACCATCGCTGTTGAAGGAAATTTGCAGGTCGTTCATAGTCATCTCTCCTTGGTCTGAATATGAATTGAAAGTAGTAGTCAAGTGAATTTCGACGCCAACCGGGACATCGCAATGATTACCCCGCACGGGGCGGCGCCTCCCCGACCGCCCGGGCTCGTTGTCAGTTGAATTATATTGCCTTATCTGCAGCCGGGGGGAAAAACTCATCGAGGAGGTCCACCTCGACGGGTTCGATCCCGCGCTTGCGGAGGAAGTCGCTGACACCGGTGAAAACAGCGTCGGATCGAATAGAAACCAGGATTGTGGTTTCTTCAAATTCGACGTTGAGCCGGCCGTCGAACCGACCTGCCAGGGTCTTCAATCCTTCAACGAAGCGCTTTACCCGGTCGCTCTCAGGATTTACCGGGCCAGGCCCGAGGACCGACGTCGATGGAATTTTGATAACACGCATGAATGTCCTTTCTGAAAATGGTTGAGAAAATTCCGCACTCTGGATGTCGTTCAACGCTGGTGCGGTAACATCGTCGCACCTCAAGTAGAAGCAGGATTTTCCTGCTGTCAAGTTTTTTTCAAAGGTCTTACCAGGCAGGTTTACGCGGAGGCTTGGGTCGGGCGATTGCATCGTCGAAGCGCTGCTTCACGTTGGTCTCCCTGTGGTGTCGTTCGTAGAAAGTCATCCGTAATTCCTGTTTTATCGTCGGTGACAAATTCCACAAAGACCTCTTGATATCACCGCGCAAGTCCCGGACAAGTTTCTTGAGCTCCAGCCGGTCTTTCTGCACCTGGTGAAGGGTGGGATTCAGCATGATCCGTTCCTCGGCAAGCTGTTCGAGCAGATGGGTGTGCTCCTCCACCAACGCTGTGTAGAGTGATTCCGGTACATACGTCTTCCCTTCGTGGACAATCCTGTCCTCGACGCCTGATGAGTCGACTTTATGGGTAGAATGGTTCGGAATCTGGGCTGCGATATGAAATGAGCCCAAACGGCGGAAGAGCTGAGGGAAGAATATGACGACGACGGTTCCGGCGCTTGTGCTGGATGTGTAAAAACCTGACCGCGAGAGTCAGGCGGCTCAATTGTTTACCAAAAAAGGTACTGGTAATCGCTCGAGCCCCAGATCCAACCAGCCGGAGTAAGTTCGGGAGGTACGCGTGCACCCAAGGCCGGCCGGGCCATTGGGGACGCTTGGCATGATGGGGCGAAACGGGTTAGAACATCAGCGGATGCGAACTCGCGTGCATGCTCTGATGGTGTTTATGGTCCGGCAGTTTCCTTTGGGTTATTCTGAGTTTCCTGCTTCGTCGCAGGCTTTACGGAATTTACTAAAAAATTCAGGAGATTTCAAGGGATCGTCGATACATAATTAACAAAGCCGGTCAGCGTGTCTGTGGAGCATCATGGCGCTCATTGTCCAAAGATCACACGACTGTTGATTTTCACTTGACATCACCTATATTGGCAGAATACTAAAGTGAGAACAGCACAATCGAACGAAGGAGGAACTCCCAACGTGCTTGAACGCAGATTCAAGATCGTTCATTTGGATGACGAGCAATCCCTCGGACTATTCCTTGTGGGCCATTTGAGAGGTCTGGGCTACGAGGCATTTTATGTGCCATCGAAGGTCGAGGGCATCGACTGGGTTAAGAAATATCATCCAGACCTTGTTATATCGGACATCAAGTCTCCGGAGATTGACGGGATAGAGTTTCTGAAACGCTTGAAATCCGATCCTTCGACCGCGAACGTACCGTTTATTTTCCTCACAGCGTTTGCTGATCTAAAGGTTGCTATCCTTGGGAAAAACCTTGGGGCCAACGATTTCATCAGTAAACCATACGACTCTGCTGAGCTAGAGAAAACCATCGCTCAGATGGTCCAAGAGAGTCCTCGTCCGGCCCTTCCCAACCGCACAACCAACGGCCTGGATCATCTTGATTGGCCGACGCTCACAGGGATGTTTAAGGGCATGATTCAAAGGTTTGCACGGAGAAGTGCAATTGTCGAAGAACACAGACATTTTCAAATAGACTTTTTGTTCCAGTACCAAGACACTGTCTTTGGTGGAATGTTCTGGCAGCCAATCGAATTTGGCGTCTTGAGTTACGAGGATATCTTACGGTTCCGCACTTGGCTCGATGAAATGGCTTTGGAATGTGGAGTGTTGATGGGATTTCACGAAGTTGGCGAGGAGAAACAACGCTTCGGAAGGATGTTGGGGATTGAGGTTATATCTCAGAAGGGCACTGAGGAGCTTCTATCTTCAACAACTCGGTTCTTGGTGGATGAATTGGGGATTCCGGTTAAGAGACTCATGGAGAGTCGGCAAATAAGAAAGCTGCTGAATTCGACTTGGAATGAATTAATTGTTCTTCAAGGTGAATCGTTTGATGTTACAGGTTGGGGTGGAAATAAACCATCTCAGAGGTGGCAGCTGAAGAGGGTCTCCAATTCTTCCCTCAGCATAACATGCGATCAAGCGCATGGTTCCTGCTGGCTCGAGAAGCACGATCTGTGGAGAATCTTGATGAACCTCTGGGCCAATCGGTCGATTGCTCCAACGGATTTTGGAATCTACGAATGGAACCAAGAGTGTGTCGCAAGCTTGCTCCTCTGTATACCGTCTTTCATGAGACAAGAAAACAAGCTGGTTCTCCATCCAATCTGGAACCACAACGTCGGCTCGTAGCTGATTTGTATCTTCTTCGAACCTAGGGGGTGTGCCTAAGGCCGATTCCCTCAGTGAGGCATTCAAGCGCAGTACATCATTTGAAGATAAGCAGTTGCTTGAGTACGTTCCAAATCACTCAGGACACTCGCCTCTACGTGCACATCACGAACCCGCTAAGAGACCAGGTCATGCGCGTGCTCGAGCATCAGCCCAAAATGGTCAGAGTTGTCTGATCGTGAATAGGACCGATTGTAGTTAAGCTTTACAAACCACCGAACAACCTCCCCCGAGTTTCCAATTGCAAAATATCAACCGGTGAAACATGAGAAAGATCGGAGCGATACCTCACTTCGGATACCCCCGGGGGGATATCGTCTGATTCTATCTTCATGATGTCTTGATATCTGAAAAATCGCAGTGATTCCATTGCCAGGATGGGATCGTACTTCACAGCTATTGAATCCTCCAGAGACGCTCCCAACGTCTTGCAAACCGTCGAGTGCAGTTTCCTCACAAGTTCCAGATTATCCGACAGATTGGCTGCTATCTCATCTACCAAGCTTTGGAAACTAATCCCAGCGTTAGTTTGCTTTAACAGCAGTGAGGCAACCAGAACTTGAACATTGTCTGGTGGGGAAAGTTGTTCGGCCGAAAAGAAGTGTACTCGTTCCATTTTTGTATTGCTCTTTACTTCTATCCTTTCATCGCTTGCATTAAAATCGAACTTCTCCTCCGGATTTACATGCCAGTACTCTACAAGCATCCTAGGTACACGTGATTGTTTGATTAGAAACAACTCTGCCCACAGTCCCTGAACCGTTTTCCTTGGCGCGTCCGACAGCGATCGAAAAACCTCTACGAACTTTAAGAGTGTGTCTAGAATCTGTTCATCAGTCGGATTGGTCCCTAATGATCGTACAAGGGTCTCCGCGATTTGGAGAAAATACCCCTGCAGGTGTCGATCCGAACTTGCAAAACTAATGAGAGTGAATGACTGCAGAGTAATTACGCTGTTTTCAGTTACTTTGCACTCAACATTCTGATTTACAGACAAATACTTTAGTCGTACGTTTTTCAACTTGATGCTACTACCATTCTTTGCTGTGGAGAATAGGAGTACCGGAGTGGCTTCCACGCCAACCGCAATCCGAAAATTTGGGAACCCGGGCACTGCGATGGCAATCAGAGTGTTTTCTTTGGACTGCTCCGGGATCTCCAACTGGTCAAACAGCGCAACTAAGTTCATGCTTGTCGTACAATATCTCTACCAATATGGTCGGACACCCATATCGCTAGGGTGGGCACATCCACGAACTTGGCAACTCCACCTTCATCTGTTATATCCTGTCCGTCTCGATCAACGAGCCTCAGCCGATGGATTTGGATAGAAAGCAGGTTTTCTTCTCGGATTTCAGAGTCTCCGGGATAAATTATCTCACCCGTCCTCGGGTTTCTTCCTTGGAATAGCTGCTGAATCTCATCGTTTCTATCTAAGCGTCGAAGTCTCATTTTCCATTCATCAATTCGCGTCGCGCTCATCAAATACACCCTGCAGTTTTCATCTGGATGTTCAACTAAGTATTGCTTCAATATTCCTCTTAGACTTGAATACGTGGCAGAATCGCTCTCCTTCGTGAACCTAAGTTTGTTCAGAAGGTGATCCAAACACTCCCGAACGGAAATTGTCGCGACCAAATGCCTCTGATCTTCGGTCCGACCGGGGTGCCCTTCATCCACGGTAAACTGGGCAGACCTTGGTCCGAGAAACTCAAGCATAGCATTCCGATTTGTCTCTATCAGATTTTCGGTATCGTGTGGCGCGTTTATTCTGAACCAGGCATTTCCAAATCGATCGCGATCAATATCATCATAAAGGACGTTTGCTCTTGTAAGACTCAACATTTGGTCAAGCACGGCTTCTCGATCCCAATCATTTAGATGTTTATTATTTACGTCAAATTCTTCCAGTCTAATTCTTACATCCTCTTCGTGTTCTATGATCGAGGTATACGAGTCTATTGTGAGCTGATCGAGAAATACTCGGCAGTATCCAAGATAGCTTCGCTTGTAGCCGAAGAATCGCGCCCGCTGTTGAATTGTGTCAACATTTCCAACACCAACATTTCTTGGCATATAGGTAACGGTCAGACCCTCCACGGTAAACCCCCTATCCATCGACTGTCCGCCGACCAGTATCCACGAATACCAATCATGCCAGTTTATCTGTGGCGTCGCGCCTTGTCGCGTATTCACTTCCACTATGCGTGTATATTGAATTGCGTGAACTAGGTTGACGTCTGTAAGAGCTTCGAATGCCGGCAGGTCCGGTACGGTTCGATGGAGATCAGCGTATGCTTCCCGAAAATCTTCGATCAATACTCGCTTCTCTTCTTCATCATTACTTGTTAATAGCCGACTCCAGCTATTGCAAATTGTTCTAACCCAGTTAACGAACTGAAATTGATCACCCTGCAACCTTGACGGATGAATGAGCATTGACCTGTTCCGCTGATCCTTAAGCAACTCCCCGGCAACAACTCCAAGGAAAAAAATTCTTAAAGCAGTGATTAGGCTATTAGGCGGTTCGTGCAATGGATGGTTGGGGGTTTGCAACTCGGAAGCAGGAATTTCGGCAATAAGGCTTGGTGTCTCCTCGAAGAACTCAATCCCGCCGGTATAGTCATCCCCCGGGGTCAGCAATTTGATGAAGTTTGGAGAGAGTCTATCCATAATGTTGATAAAAAGGTTGGCCTGAGGAGTCGCGGTATATTGCACGAAGGTATGGTGAGGAAAAAGCGCCCTTAGCCTTGTAATGCGCCTGTATATGGTTGACACGTCGTTCTCTGTCAAATCTTCTATCTCAATTCCTTGACGCGCTGCACGGCGCGCGAATGTATTCAGGCTTGCCTGGTCCCCTTCATCATCGATTATCAAGGTCGGCACTCCATTGAGGTCAATTTCCTCCAACAGCGTCGCCAAATTGAACAGACGATCTTTTTGCTTCATCACTGTTAACAGTAACGTTCGGCATCTGTCCTTGGGAAAACGAGGATCCCTCCATTGTGCTAAAGCTGTTTCAATCGTTTCTCTTTGTTCGGTTTCTCCTGGATTTGGTATCAGGGTCCACTGTCTATCGAACCGCGTATCAAGTTTCAAATCTCTTCTCAATCGATTTGTGGATTGGTTGAAAAGCGAAGTCGAGGTGCCCGCAATGACAATCACGATCTGATAATTGTTGTCTCTTGCCAACGCAGTGAGGGCCGTGAATGAAAGAGTCTTGCCGCTTTGTACATAACCGATCACGATACCGGTTTCATCGTTTGCCTCGCAATTCGGGTTGCCACAAACCTCCATGATACGAATCGTCTCATCAAGGACGCGTTGACCGGACGCGTTAAGATTTCCTGCGTCTACCAACTTAGCATCTGTCCTAAGAAGCCCGAGGATTTCTTCTCCAACTACGGGATTCCAATCATTGTTATCGGCATTACCCTGTATCTCAATAACCTCAGGCATTATTGCTCCCCTCGGACAGTTTCGCGATCAGTTCGTTAAAGTTACGTCTTATCTCTCCCTGCGTCCTCGCGCCACTCTCTTTTGCAAGGACCTCCGAGAGACCGAACGCAGCTGCTATTCTAAGAATTGGCTCAACCTTCGAATTGTCGACACCGACAAACTCCACCATAAAGGGATGTGTCAGGGACAATCGGATCCCAACATCTCGTACCGATCCGTTCACAGATTTGTTCGTAACAAGATGGGTCCCCACTTCGATGAGTTCCGTCAATGAGGGATCGTAAGACAACTCGATCGCGATTCTCCATGTGGCCCTATTGAATCTCACCTCGAACTCTCGATGCATTGCTTTATTTGTTTCGCTAAGCCCCTTGCTATCGGAATGCTCTTCCTTGCATTTGCTAAGTTCAGATAACGCGTCGGGTGCCTTTTTCTCTAAATCCTTGACAGTCTCGTCCAATGCTTTTTTCGCGGCCTGGTATTCTTTCTCCGATGCTCGGACACGATACTTTTCTGCCTGTTGTAGCAATGGAAAACTGCGGTGTGAAAGGTCATCTCTTAGCAACCGTAGGAAAAGGTCGAGATTCTCATCCCACTGGATTCCCTTCTTGGTAAACGTAACTTTAAAGCCCTCAAGGTGAAGCTCGCCAAATACACGTTGATATCTGAAGCTATTGGGGTTCCCGAAAATATATTCGGGCCGAAAGCCGTTGTCAAAACTGCCTTCGATTACTCTCCCTCGGCGGAACAATGCAAACCCCGCTTGCTGCGTAGATGCCTTCTCACGTATTGCAACGAATCCATGCACGCTCAGATTTTTCTCGATTGGGAAATCGATATCACGTCGCCACAGAATTGATTTCCCCTTGGGGTCGTCAAACTTTGGAGCTTCAAGTATTTTGGGCTCGTCATATACTAGAATTTCATTGTCTACCGTCAATATTAAAATACCGCGTCTGATAAACTCTCGATAAATGCTCGCGAGGTGAGATTTCACCTTTCCAACACCACGCCGGCGCGGTAATTTGCTGACGTCATTTAGTTCGATTATCGTGTAATGCTGATTCTTTTGAGCTCGTTTTACCTCCACTTGCAGTTCTTCGAGTTTGTCTTCGAAGATCTTCTTCATATCGAATCGTACCGTCTTTTCCGTTTCTTCACCCAAGGCAGTCGACCGGACGCTCCATTTGTCCGCGAACCAACATGCCGCCGACTTCATTCCCATCCCGAACTCCGATAAGCCAGAGGTATCAGGCGGGATCTCTGCTGCTCTAAACGCACGCGCGTAGGCGCTCTTCTCAATGCCTCCCGCGTTATCACGAATAGTAATCCGGTCCTTTGATTCATCTATTTCGATCTTCACTTCGAGTTGAAATGCTTTGCCTTCGACCTTTCTCAACTCGTTCTCATGTGCTAAGAAACTCGCAATCGCATTGTCAACAAATTCCGCGAGGGCAAACCACGTCTCGTACTCGAGGTACTTTAGGATTGCGAGGACGGTAACCTGCGGTCTTATGCTTACACGTTCACGCTGTTTCATGCTTCGCAATCACTTTTGATTTGTGATGTTTTCTCTTTTCCAACCCATTATCCTCAATTCGGACGAGCCTTTTTGCAATCATCTTGACAATCGTCGCATTTACAGCATTCCCCAATGCACGGAAGGCAGCATTGTAAATCTCAGGTAATTCGATTCCGTCTAACGATTGTAGCCCCAAGCACTCCTGTTTGGAGAGATAGCGCCCTTCCCATCCGACTATCGGGACTTGTGTTTGTGTGCAAACTAGCGATGGGAAGAAATCTGCCCTTTTGACTCTTACTCCGGACGCCCGGAATTGAATTAGGTTGTCTAAAATTCTCCCCTTCTCTCGCCCTACATTCCATTCCAGTTTTTGCCAACTCTGAAACTCAAACTTGGCAATTTTCTTTACGGCGTTGCCAACAAATTTTTTATTCCTACTGTAAAAGTCACGATTCTGCTTTATGAAATTCTTTTTCCACTCCGGAAATTCTGCCTCGGTTCTGGCGTAACTCGGAAGCCTTTTGAGCTGCTCGTCTTTCGCATATCCATCCAAGTTACAACCAAAATTTCCCTTATATCGACCTAATTGTTTGGCCGATAGCCCGTGTGGAAATGATTCCTCGAAAGGATATGTTGCCCCGAACTCCATGGCCCAGATGGGGAACCCAGGTAATTCAGATTCCTTGGGTAGAGAATTGATGAACTCCTGCCAGATTCTTATGCAGGCTAGGTTTTCGCTCGGAAGTGCCCGAGCGCTCTTTGGTTTTTTCAATAGAAAATCTGTAATGGACATCAAGGGCTTTTTCAACTTGTCTATCTCGTCGAAATTGAAGTGAGAAAGTCCGACCCGTGATCCAACTATGAAAATCCTTAGCCTGTGCTGTGGGATACCAAAGTCATGTGGTGAATAATTTCGATGGTCGACTTTATACCCAACTCTTTCCAATTGCGACTTCATGTACTTCCACGTTTCTTCATTGTCGTGCTGAGCTATAAAAGGTACATTCTCCAATATGAAGTATCTTGGCTTACGCGACTCGAGCACCTTGACGATTTCATCGAAGAGGGTTCCTCTGTCAAGGTCAGCTCTCCCTTCTTGCTTGCCAGCTTTCGAAAATGGTTGACAAGGAAAGCCAGCACACAAGATTCCGTGTTTGGGGATGGAGCCTATTCTCTTTTCTACAATTTCTTTTATGTTTCCTTCCGGCATTATCCCCCAATTTCTATAATACAGATCCTGCAACTTTGGATCTATCTCAGATGCAAAGACACATTCGTGCCCAAGTTCCTTGAGCGCCTTGTGAAAACCGCCAAGGCCCGCAAACAAGTCGATGAATTGTAGCATCAGAACTTCGCCGCACCCTCTCTTTGTGTTTCTCTCTTCGTAATGTCTTTGACAAGTAATGACATGGTTTTATCCAAGCGCTTTTCCGCGAGTTCACATTCCCAAACCGTAAAAACTTTCCACCCGAGCTTCCTGAGTTCCTTTCGCGTTCTCTGGTCTCGGCGCATGTTGCCCGCTATCTTAGGTATCCAGTATTCTCTATTGCGGCGCGGTTCTCGGAATAGCTTGCATCGCTTATGACCGTGCCAAAAGCAGCCGTTTACTTGGATTACTAAGGCATATTTTCGCATCACAATGTCGGGCGTTCCTGGCAGCTGCTTATCATACAATCGATAGCGAAAGCCTGACCGGAACAAAGACTGACGCACCGCCAATTCTGGTTTCGTGTCGGTCTTCGTTATTCTTGCCATCATCCTTGATTTCTGTTCTGGCTTCACGATCTTAACGTGTGTGGATTCTCTTCCTGTTTCTGTAAAAGACCCCGGCCGTACCACCTTAGTGTGATTCGCTGCCGTCCGCATATTATCCTTCATTCGGGAATGTGGTCAAAATGAAAATCTTTATACTACGGTCAGCAGACTCAACGCTTCCTTTTGTAGCACTCGCTTGTATAGAAGATAAAAGAATTCGGAATCTATGCCATCGTATGTATAAAACTGCCGGACGTAGTCAAGAACGGCCGCCATCATGATTGCTCTGGCGAAATATCTTGTGTCGACACCACTGAACGTTTTATTCTCAGTGCCACTGATTATCTCGGATGCTCCCTCTGCAATTCGATAAGATTCTCTTAGAATCCAATCCCGATACTTGTCATTGTTATTCCAAGGGAGGGAAGAATTGATCACAGCAAGTCGCCCTAGGGTTATGTCTAAGAATGCGTCTTGACTTTCTTTTGTTTGAAGATCTTCTCTAGAAAACCTGCCGTTAATGTTATTAAGAATAATGGCTGCTAGTTTGTCCCAATCAAAGGATAGTCGCTTCATTATTCCCATACCAGAACTCCTCTACTTATTAATCAAGGGCAGTTGCGCCACGCGTCTATACAAACGACGTAGCTGTATCCCGAGCCCTGAATAGACACATTCGTCCTGCGAAGCAAAAGTGTTGAGCGAGCAAACACACATTTTGAAGCACCATTCATCCACGAGCGTCGTTGTTTAACGTTTTAGGCACGTGTTCCGAGCCGACACGTCTCATTTGGAATCTCTTTTCTTAATTCTGAAGGTGCCCTTCTTCGTTTTCAGGATCGAATGTTGATACCTTGCAACTTCTTCCGAGTAGAGACCCTTGATTTTAGAGATTTTCTTTACTAAACCCCTCAAGCCTTCACCAATGGAACCGGCGGCAATCAAGGCTCCGGCAGCGAAAGTGGTAGTTCCTACGATGAATCCTGCCACATCACCAGCGATGACAACTACCTGCCACCCTCCACCCGCACAAGCCATAACAAGGTCTTTGGAAATCTTCCATTTCTTGTTTCGCGTCAAGTCATCAATCTGACTGAACAGTTCTCGGAGTTCACGAAGATACTTGAGCACCTCCTTCCCGTTAAGGCGATATGGTCGGGCGTCGCGGTCCGTTGATCCCAACGCCTCGATCACCTTCATTATGTGTTTGGGGTTAAGCTTCAATTGTTGCAAGAAACGAGTTTCGCGCTGAAGGAACCGGTCGAATTTCTCATCCGGAATGTTGATATCAAATTCGGCGACTTCACTCTCCAGTATATCTAGACCCGAGCCATTCTTTTCCAACAACTCGACTAGGTCATTTACCAATTTACAGCCTTTCTGAAATACACCAGTATCTAGTGCGGCCGATTTGTTGTTTAAGTCTATTTCTAGTTGATCGAGCAACGTCAACAACTCATCTGTCAGGTTCTTGTAATCGTCTTGAAGAGACATGTTTTCGGCCCCCTATTTACTGGTTTCTTTTTCGGATTATTGGCGGCATCGGTCCTATTGGTAGATGGCCCATCTCGTCTCGGCAAACAACGCGACACAATGCGAGCGATAGATCAATTGTTGTAATGGGTACCATATGATGCGATTAGCGACAAGTGGTTGTCGATCACATGTTGGAGGTCCGAAGAATATGGTTCTCTATGTATGTGTCAAGTGTGTGATCGGAATCGTCATCGCTTCCAGCTATCGCTAATTGCTTTTTGAGAATTAGGTGAACGCCAATAATGTTACCACCAATTCCACCTCCCCAAGCCTCTAGGGTGGCGCCGGTGTGATTTTTTAGCCCGACTCCCATTGTTCGTGGGACAGCACTAACAACTTCCCAACCCGATAAACCAAGTAGTCGCACTGATGAGATATCAAAGACTTCGGAGAGGTTGTTTTCTAACAAAAGCGAATCGACAGGGAGGTACAAAGAATCATACAAGAAAACGCTTTGCCCAGATTCAAGCAGTTTCCGGATTTCTGACTTCTTTTCCGCAACCCTTTTCCTCAGTTGCTCGAGTCGGCGTTGTTCGGCTTGAGCTATTGCCGCAGCTTTTCTGGCTTGTTGTTCATTAATCTCACGAACGCGATCCATTTCAATTTCTCGCTTGCATTTATCGCAAAGTTTAGCAAACAAGCCGACAGATGTTCCACATTTAGTACATCGTGGCATAATTCATTTCCAGTTTTTGATTTCACCATTCAAACCTGGTTGCGTGCAGGCTGCTAAGATATTGCTAAAGAACGCCGCAATCTTGCGTGTTACAGATTGCGCATAGATCATCTTGTGGCACCGGTGGAAGTTTGCGTAAAATGATCTTGTTCGACTTCTTCAATTGCTCGTGTCATTCCCAACCATGCCAAGTACGGAATCCCAGCAAGCGATGTTAAGAATCCAAGCTCGAACAGGTTAAAAAAAAGCTTTGGAAGCCAGCCTTCGACCTCAATACGTGTCGCCATAAAAGGTGTTCCATCATCAGCCGTCTCAATATAGGAAGAGATATGACTGCTGGCGATGAATTGGCGGCAGAACCTTTCCTCTATCATTAGTCCATCAGAGAAGCAACTGAATGATAGAATGATAGTCACTGTAACAAAAAGCACCCTAAGTATGCGCAATTGCGGGAGAGTTATTAGCCACCGGACGGTCTTTGATCCAAGCCAAAACGAGACTAATGGAATAAAGAACCACAAAATGGTAAACGCTAACAAATAGTGGCGAAATACTTCTCCAAAAATAGAAACAAACCATAGTGATAATGCGATGATAGCTGCGAGCATCAACCCGCCTAATATCAAACGCATCACATCAGATTCCCTTCTTTGAGCCGAACTGCTTGGATGCAGTCATGACGGGAGATTGTAGACGCAAGTGACAGTTCGGCGTTCGTTGTGATGGCCCGCGCAACAACTTGATATGCATTACCGATTGAGAGATGATGTCGCATCCTATTCCACTCCCCCAATGCGACCCCCGCTGATCCGCAAATTTACGAAACGCGGAGACGAATGACAATAGACCCGCCGAGAAGTCCTGGCCTCTCATTGTAGAAATAGGCCGTCCTTTTCGGGTATAAGATACCGATGGTATCATTGTAATTGCATCAATTTCAGAAAGGACAATTGTCCATGCACAATCTACATCTCAACAACGGCAGGGCATCGATGTTCTACGTCGGGGAGGTACCTTGGCATAAGCTCGGAACAGAGCTAGAAAAACCGGCTACAGCGCATGAAGCGATACAAGCGGCAGGGCTGGATTTCCGAGTTCAGCTCAAGTCGGTTAAAACGGTGATTAACCGTCATCGGAAGATTGTACCGAACACCTTCGCCACCGTCCGCACCGATACCTGTGAAGTGCTCGGCGTCGTGGGCTCACGATACCAACCCATACAGAACAGGGACGCATTTGCGTTCTTTGATGGCATTGTCGACCAGAACGAAGCGATATACCATACCGCTGGCGTGCTTGGCAAGGGCGAGCGAATTTGGATATTGGCAAAACTCCCATCGTACATCCGGGTCGGCAAAAACGACATCGTGAACAAGTTCCTGCTCCTCACGAATAGCCACGACGGTTCGATGGTGGTTCGTGCAAAGCTGACGCCGGTGCGTGTTGTATGTTCCAACACGCTCAGTATTGCACTTGCGCGAAATGAGCAAGAAGTTCGTGTTCGTCATACCGCGAACGCAGTACACAAGCTGGAGCAAGCGCACAAATTGCTCGGGCTCACGAATCATCTGTATGCACAACTCGATTCGGTCTTCAACCGCATGTCTCTGCGCAAACTCAGCGAGAAGCAACTGATGGACTACGTGAAGGCGCTCGTTCCGGCAAATCCCGACGCAAAATTCCAAACCAGAAACGAGAACGTACGGCAAACTATCCTGGAGTTGCATGAATCAGGCCAGGGTGCTGAAATGTCGCGTGGCAGCTTGTGGGGTGCTTATAATGCAGTAACGGAGTTCTCCGACCATGTGCAACACTCTCGCGATGCGAACAAGCAACTGAAGAGCATCTGGTTTGGCGGCGGAGAAAAACTGAAACTTCGCGCTTTTGACCTCGCGCAGAAGATGCTCATGAACTAGTCGGAATGGCATATGTGATCTTGCATCGTGAACAAGATCCGCCATTCACAATGGCCGGCACAGTTTCGGGAGGCTGCCGGCCTTTTCTTTTCTAAAAAGGAGGCAACATGATCAGGTTGGAATGCACACGTGGAGGCAGCAACAAATTCTACGAGCTACATCTCACCGAAGCGAAAGGCCGTGTAACTGTAACTGGATATTACGGCCGGATAGGTCAGGCCCCAAATGAACATCCGGTTTATGACGGGGATAACAAGGACGCAGCGGTTGCGGCCATGCAGAAGAAGCAACTCGAAAAAGAAAAGAAAGGATACGTCATCGTCGGCGGCAATGGCGTCAGTCCTGTACCACCTCAAAAAAAAACGACGACCTTCCGATAATCTGGCCCATGAATGCGCAAGGCGTGAAAGATGAGCACCATCTAGAGCGCCTACTCGACGATCCGGCGTTCGTGGCGCAAGAAAAGCTCGATGGTATGCGCGCGATCGTACACGTAACACTTTCAGGGCTCCGGATATTCTCGCGTTCTGCCGGCGTTGCCGATCCGACGAGGCCGCTGGAAAAGACGATCTCGTTACCACATCTCGCGAGGCTCACATTTCCGAAGCTTGCTGACAGTATCCTGGACGGTGAAATACTCCTTCCAGGCGAAGATTCTGCGACACTCGCGGGAACGGTTCATCGAAAAGAAACAAATGGCTCTAACCATCAGGTGAAACTATTTGTGTTTGACGTTCTGCGGTACCGCGGAACGGATGTCGTCCACAAGACGTATCAGGCTCGCCTATTCTGGCTCGACGAAGTAGAGGCTCGGATCACATCTGAGTACGTAGCTGTACTGCCAATTGCTACAGAACGAATCGCGAAGCGGAAGCTGTACCAAGATGTTCTCGCAAAAGGCGGCGAAGGAATCATCCTAAAAAGACTGGATGCGTTCTACATCCCAAGCGCACGTCCAAGTGACAACTGGTATAAGGCGAAACGCTCTGCGACGTTTGATTGCGTCGTAATCGGTTTCACGAAGGGCGAAGGCAAGTACAACAAATGGATCGGCGCAGTCAGATTCGGCCAGTACGTCGATGGCAAACTTGTCGAACTCGGACAAGCTAGTGGAATGACAGACACAATACGCAGGGATATGTCGGACAACCCAGATCGTTACATCGGAAAAGTCGTTTCCATCAAAGGCATGGAACGGCTGACATCCGGCGCAATCCGACATCCGCAATTTGTCCGAATGCGCTCGGATAAGAAACAACGAGATTGCATCTGGTACGAAGGAGAACAGTAACAGACTGAAGCCGCTAAAGATTCCTGGCAGGACAACATCGAACAAGAGCTGCTCATTGGATGATTTGGCGGCTTCCCTTTCTCAACAATCAAGGAGATGAAGATGGTGAAAGTTAACTGGGACAAGATACGAGAGATTATCAAGGATATCCTGAGAATTCTCGTAAGGAGACTGTGACATGACTTCATTCATCGAAGAACTGCTCTTGGAATCGGAGCAGAAGGAAAAGCAGCAACATCTTGAGATGAATCGCTTGAAGGCGGATCAAGTCCTCTCAGCGCTGGCGGTCTTGGAGCAGAAGGCAGCCGAAGTGAATCAGCTTGCGGACCAGGAAATCAAGATTGTGGAAGACTACAGACAAGCTGAGCTTCAAAGAATCGAAAAGCAAGCGTCATGGCTCGCATGGAATTTGGAGCAATTCATGCGTAGAACAAATCGCGATGATCCAGGCTGCAAGTCGATTGCTTTGCCACATGGTTCTTTGAAACTACGGCTAGGGCGCGATAAAGTAGAAGTTACCGACCTCGCTAAGTTCGTACCTGTTGGCGAAAAGAAAGGGCTCCTGCGACAAGTGCCAGAATCATTCGAGCCGGACCTGCAAAAGATCGCTTCGTACATCAAAGCGACGGGTGTCATTCTGCCAGGCGTGGTTGTAACACCAGCTAGCACGAAGTTCTCCTACACAACCTTGAAAGGAAACAACAATGGCAACGGAAAAGCCGCCGAAACTGGAGCTGAAGCTGAATGAATCTGTGCGTATAAAGCTCCTGCGAGATAAGGCGTACGAAGGCCAGAGCAATTATGGCCCGTACTTTCTCTATGCGGTCCAAGTGGACGGTGCAGAGAAATCATTTTTCGCACCAGAAGAGATTCATCTGCAGATCCAGGCAAACGGTCTGAAGGCGGGTTCGGAATTCACGCTGAAGAAAGTGGCCGCACAAAACGGCAAGAAGATAAATGGGCAATTGGTGTTCGAGCCCATCACGAATGGTGAAGCTGAACCTGCCACAAAGACTTTGAACGGATCGGACGATTTCAAAGAACTGATGCGTCAAAGCATCGAGGATGCTGTCGAGATTTCGAAAGGCGTCCCCGGCCTCGACGTTCAGAGAATCGGAACTGCCATCTTCATCGCTCGGACGAAGTCAAACGGATTCCACTAACATCGGCAGGCCATACACAGAAGGACAACTGATCGTTCGGTTGTCCTTTTTTACTATTGAGGAAACATGCTGAAGAAAACTCAGATAAGACTACAATCGCGTGGAGCATGCGCACAATATGCGATATACCATTCTCTTCTTCTACTAGGCATTCGTAAACCCGTCTGGAAGATCTTCCTGGCGACTGGGAGGAACTCCTTTTCTGTCAGACGAGATGGTACAAACGGGTTTCGGATTCAACGTGCGATTCGGAAATTCGGTTGCGTCCCGATCGTTTGCAGCACCACATCACGTGTTAGAGCACGCACGAAACTCAACTCTTTACTTCGTGACGGGAGACCCGTCATACTCTGCGTTGAGAGCTCTATGCACTGGATCGTAATCGCGGGACTCAAACAAAAGAAGTACGTCTGGGTCGACAGCGCGGATGAGAAGAAGACTGGTGGTTGCTCCTGGCATGAGCTTGTGGAATGGGTCGATTCTGATGAATTCTACTTCATCGGGGTCAAGAGAGCGGTTGACATTGAATGAATTATTCCGGAATTTTGGCACTGGCAGACTTTACATAGCATTATGGGTAGCGCTCGAATCGGGCGTTACCTTTGTCGTTTATTTTGGGCGACACGCATACGCATAAAGCGTGGGCAACTGGGGAAACCCATTTGCCCCTTGCTGATTTGCGTGTGCGGTTGCTGTGTAAGGTCTGCCAGATCTTCACGGTTGCCCACTGCGACGGCAAGGGGTTTTTTTGTTGAGGGGTGGTTTAAGTTTGACGGGGTTCTGGGTTTCTGGTAGATCTTTCGATCGGAGGAATCAGATCATGAGTCCTGAAGCTCCTAGTTGGACCAGCAAATCGGAAAAGAGGTTTTATTTCCTCGCTTTTCTCTTTGTAGCGTTGGTGGTAATATTCGTGCTGATCGTTCCTCCGAGACGATCCGGTTCGACCTCTGAGGACCCAACCAAAATCGAAAATCAGGAATCGAACACATCGGCCGTCGCTGCGCGCCCAACATATGATTCGATGGACGAGCATCAAATTAAGAATATGATAGCGAATGAGGTAATGCATTGCGGCGATGAGATAGATCCACTGGCGGTGATGGAAAGGGTCCGATCGCTTACGGCTAGACTCAAAGACACTCTAGAAGCCACAAAGGTGTTGCTCGTGCTTCCTACTTACCTTTTATTGTCTGATTCCTTGAAGAGGCTTGACCAAGAGTTGGCTAGCTTAAACTCCCAGGACGATGAAATAAGTGGTTCTTTGGCTGCGCAGCAAACCACAGAGAGCGAACTTTCTGAAAGTCCGTCATTTTTGCTCACAGGCTATATGGTCGCCGATCTCCACCAAGGTGGGCTGTACGAGATCGCCACCATATTTGACGGCATCGTTTCACCGAAACATGCGTACCTTCAAACAAAGCAAACCGTATTTCAATCCCAAGGCATGTTTTCCCTCTCGGTGAGGAAGCTGAAACATTCTTCACTTGCCACGTTAAAGCCCGAATTTGGGGGCTTCATGCAGACATGGAATGTCTACGAGGAGGTTACAGACGATGAGATTAAACGAGAAACGGCGAGGGCTGAATCCCGAACAAAAACGGTCGCGCTTCTGAAGAAGAGGCGCATAACCGTGAACGCAAAGAAAGAATCTATTAATAAACTGATCAAGCGGCTCGGACCAGGCATTGAAACTTCCCGTGAGCGGATTCGGGCGATACTCAATAATATCATTCTAGATCTTCCCGACGACTTTAAAGCAAAGCTCCTTCAGGATACTGGGACGATAGCTCCCGGTTTGGTGAGAATTAGTGCGAATCAATACTGCACATTGAGGGGCAGACTCATTCGGAAACTTTTCTATGGACCGCCAAACTTTGGCAAGGATACGCTGACGGATGCAAAGGTATATGATGTCATATTACAGCTATTCGATCCTATACTCTTCCGAGACGAATATCTTCAGTCTGCGCAATGGGACACGGTTCGGAGTGTTGACGTAATGGATATACACAACCAGTTCAAGATGTCGCATTTTCTGAACGCTCGAGTAAGGGTAAGATGCACTCTTGAAGCCACTATCACCGGACATTATCATACTCCGGCTTTGACTGGGAATCTGTTTAGCATCGAGAAGACATCGACCGAAACTGATCGTCGTGCTGCTTACGGGGTCGATGATTCAGCGGTCTCCCAATTCCTGTCAAACCTCGTGGCAAACCCTTCCACATGCTACAGGTTAAGAACTGAAACTGGAGACCTAAATGGAGATAACGAAGCTGATGAAGTTGTGCGGTACGTTCTTGCAGACCGTTACTCACCCGAGAGAATTCTCGGGAGCGGTTATGCTGTTTTTATCAACGTCAAACGTGGGCTCAAACTTTTGGTCGATTACAAGGGAAAGCCCAACTCAAACCTATTATCAATACATGCGGGAAGGATAAACATAGAAGAATATGCGTTTGCCCCTACAGATGAACCTTGTTGCCCTTCCAAGAAATGGCAAACCGGATTGCGGCTTCAAGGGAAGCATTTGGTGGAGGTGAAATAGCGTGAAACATCCGACCTAGCCATCTATTCCTGAAGGCTGAGGCGTAAGGTGTTGGAAGATTTTCTTGGGGTCCTCGCGCTTTTTGTGGACGCGATTCCGATCACGGCAGAGACCAAGTTGGTCGAGATCTACGAGTCCTCAGCATGTGGTTTCTTGAATTTCGTGACTGCTGCGGTAGCCCTCGAATGCATGTACCTGATTTATATCCCCGACGAATTGACTGAACATCAGGAGTTGTCCGTTGCTGAATTTGTTGCTCAAGTGGAGAGATTACCTAAGCAGGATAACCGGCTTTGGATAGCGAAGCGGCTGAAGGTGTATGCTGAAGCTATGGGGCCGAAGGCAACAGGTTTGTTTGATTCGCCGCGGGAGAATTAGCAGTCTCTCCCGCATTTTGTTATCCCAAAAAAAAAATTAGAACTCGCTTTTCCCGGCTGGATGGTACTATGGTTTGCCTGGGGGGGTTTGTGGAGATTCCAGGTAGCGCCACCGCGAAGAGGCTCATTTATCTTCTTCCTTCAGCTGTACGCCGGATTCTTCTGTGTCTTCATCTGAATCCGAACTATCACCCAACACTTTGGCCGCCTCTGCTTGTGGCAATAGCTCAACACCTCTTAGCTTTCGTTCAATTGTTCTTGATTTACGGCTTGCTTCCTGGATCTTATTGCTTGCAGATTGGAGATTCTTATCAACACCATCAAGAACGGTCGCGAACTTGCCAAATTCAGTCTTTACTGCTCCAAGCAACGTCCAGACTTCACTCGTTCGTCTCTGAATTGCCAGGGTTCGAAAGCCCATGTAAAGACTGTGAAGGAACGCTGCCAATGTGGAAGGGCCAACAACCGTGACTCTAAAATCGCTCTGTAGTGACTCAAACAATGTGGGCCGTTTGACAACTTCGGCATAAAGCCCTTCAAACGGTAGAAACATGATAGCAAAGTCAGTCGTGACAGGAGGGTTAATGTATTTGTCACTGATGTCTTTTGCCAAGCCTTTAATTGTCTTATCCAATTCCTTTATAGCGGTGTCCACGAGAATTGGATCAGCCTTGTCGTACGCATCCAGCAACATCTGATACCTATCCTGTGGGAACTTTGAATCGACCGGTAGCAATAGGACATCATTCTCCGCCTCCTTTGATGGAAGCTTGATAACGAATTCAACATTTTCTCTACTTTCCGGCTTGGTAGCGACCGCCTTAGCATATTGCTCGGGCGCGAGTATTTGTTCAAGAATCATTTCGAGTCTGTATTCTCCCAGCGATCCGCGTGTCCTGACATTCGATAGGACCTTCTTTAGATCACCCACACCGCTCGCAAGCGTCTGCATTTCCCCAAGTCCCTTATGAACTTGTTCGAGTCGGTCGCTCACGAGTTTGAAAGATTCTCCCAATCGCTCCTCGAGAGTTTTTTGCAATTTCTCGTCAACTGTTTGCCTCATACGTTCGAGCTTGTCGTTGTTATCATCTTGAATCGATTTCAATTTCGCCTCCATTACTTCACGCATCTTGTCTAACCTTTGCTCAGAAGATTGTAGAAGTTCTGTTTGCTTCGCCGTGAGGCTGTCGAACTTTTGCTTCTGAAGCTCATTGAATTCGGAAACGCTCGACTTAAACTGTTCTTGAAATGACTTAAGCGACAGAGAAAGCTCATCTCGATTCGTTTTCGCACCCGACTCCATTTTTGCAGATACGGTATCAAATTTATTTCCTAGCGTCTCCGTGAGCTTTCCGAATCGTTCGTCATTGGTTCGAGTAAGAGATGTAAGGCTATTGGCGAAAATGTCCAGTTGACTCTTCTGCATTTCCGCATTCTGGCCCATTCTGGCCGAGACTGACTCACCAAGACTATGGAAAGAATTCATCAATTCTTCCCTGGCATTCTTTGAGCTCCGACTCATTTCATCTCTGTTCCGAACAAGCTCGTCCTTTAGAGTGGCATCGAGACGGGCAAGACTCTTGTCAAGATTGTCTATAGACGCAGATATGATTTGCAGGTTCTTAGGGTCTGTTCTCGACTGTGCGCGAATAGTTAGATATACGTTAAGGACCAAGAGAAGTCCTATCACAATAAGTAGAGTTTCAATCATAAATGTCCTTCGTGTGGAGGCTTAATTCAGTATTCGTTTCTCGAGTCAGACTCATTATAATTACCACGGTTCAAACTCGCTTTTCTCGTCATCTTCATTTTCCTTGGCTTCAGTTTGGGTATTCGTGACGCCCTGAACTACAACCTCAGTAATGTCATCTAGCACCCAATCTGCGAAAGATTCGAACGTCTCTTTATTCAGTTGAGGTATGTTAACGAAGTCTTTCTTAAGATCATCCCTGATCTGGATGGTATCTGCAATCGCCAATCGGTACCGAATTATTATTGTGTGGTCCTCTATTTTGACTTCCAAGTCTGCCATTTATTTTTCCTCAGAAAGGTTCTCCAGGAATTCACAGAACAGCTCGTCAATGTCTATGTTTTCCTGTAAACATTCATATAGGCTAGTCAAGAAAGAGTCAGCTAGAATCTCCTTAGTGATATGTTGTTCCTCGGCGAGAGCGATAATCTGAGACCAATCGAACTCCATTTCAAGGACTACAGAATTATTCTCAACGTACTGACGTTTCTCAACAATCATCCGATAGCCTTAAATTAGTAGAATGCACATCGCGTACGACCTCGCCTGTGTTGTTCGTCGCATTCGAGTTCAGTTCTTAGAGTCGTCGCAGAAATACAATCTCGCATTATCGACTTACTCGGTGACGTGATGTCAAGTATGGTTACAGTTGAATAAAAAGCACTGGTGCGCCAATTCACCGATGTCGAGACTGTGGAACTTGAATTCTCCCGTAAATACTAGTGCCGTTTTGATTTCCCGATTTGAATACCGACGACATCCAAAGGCAACGATGAGTCCGCTGTGGGTTTTTCTAGTTGGACGCCAGCGTGTTGAAGGCCCCTATATAGGTCCGCAATGAATGCAGGCGCATCGGTTTCGGGTTTACCACCGCCGAAAATGGAAATGCCGTCGTATGCTTTATCGAACGAGATGCTGCTTTCGACAATAGTCCATTGCGCCTCGTTGAATAGTCGTTCAAGTTGTCGGGTGAATGGTTCAAGATCCGGGGAGCTCTCCGCTATTATCCTCACCTTGATGTCCTTGTGCTTTCTAAGTACTGTGGCCATTTTGGCGATTTGATCGTCAGTCAACCTCCAAGTTTTTGTCCTCTCATCAACATTTTTTATTGCTAATTGTTGACTATCTACGACGGATTGAAGAACTAGAATTTTCTGTTGAGACGCTCTATCCCTGGATTCCTTAAGGTCGCTGAGCCTTCGGTCGATAAAGTACTTTGACGCCTGGGCAATTGCCAGAACTATTATTAGCCCTATGACTATTCCTTGTGCCCATCCGCTAATCCTGGACAAGGTCTCTAAATTGTTAAGATCCATATCAGCAACCGTTGGAGTGCTTTTTGGAACTTTCTGGTTTGAGTATCGGGATGCTGGGAATCCTCGGTTTCCACCTTCCATTCGACCACCCCTAAGGTAAGTTATCGGCTATCGGAACTAATCGCAAATTATCATTGGCCTCGGATACTATGCGCATTGTCTCGTTACCCTGAGCAGAAGCTGCTTGGGTTAATCGGAGGAGTTTGAATCGTCTATGAAGCGATTGCGATTAAAGAGGCGAAAGGCGATATTTTATCCTTGAAGAAGGTATATCTCGGCTTTCCGCCTTCCAACGAAACAAAACAAAGGTGAGTCCATTGATTACCAAGATCAAATTTGATCTAGAAAATTGTTATGGAATTAAGAAGTTAACTCAAGAAATGGATTTTACGGATCCAAAAGTAATTGCCATTTACGCGCCGAACGGCTCGATGAAGACTTCACTCGCTGAGACTTTCTTGGACTTGAGTAGTAGCCAACCTTCAATCGATAGGTACTTTCCCGTCCGAAAGTCTAAGCGCTCGATCACTGACCAGGCAAACCTTGACATTCCGCCGGAAACAGTTCTATCAATTCGGCCTTATGATGAAGAATTAAGACCGTCCGAGGAAATCTGCGTTTTGCTTGTCGACAAAGAGAAAAGAGCTGAGTTTGAAGAGATTCATAAGAAGGTAAATGACGCGAAGGAGGGATTTCTAAGGGAGGTAGCGGACATATCCAAATCAAAGAAGAACTTGGAGAAAGAAATCTCCGCTGCTTTCACCCCCCGCGACGATCGATTTATCGACGCCCTAAAACGCATACAATCTGAAGTCGAAAGCCAATCAGATGTGCAGTTCGCAGACATTTTATATGACCAGGTATTTGATGAAAAGACGCTCGCGTTCTTGGGAACAATCGATATCCAGTCGGTTATTCAAGAGTATATCAAGAAATATAACGAGTTACTTGAAGCATCAGTATTCTTTAGAAAAGGCGTATTCAATTATTTCAACGGTGCAGAGATCGCAAAGGTTTTGGCAAAAAATGGCTTCTTCAAGGCAAATCATTCGGTCACACTAAAGGGCGCGAATTCAACAAAAGTAATAACGAATGAAAAAGAGCTGGAACAGGTAATTGATGATGAGAAGAAACAGATCCTGACGGACAAAGAGCTCAGGAAACGATTCGATAACCTTCAAGCAAAAATAGAGAAGAATGATGGGCTGAGAAAATTTGGGGAGTATTTATCAAACAATGAAAAGATCTTGCCACAGTTGTCTAATCTTGCAGAGTTCAAGCAAAACGTTTTGAAATCATATTTCAAAACGAAGATAGACTCATTTCACCATCTCCTGGAAGAGCACCATAACGTCGAAAAGAGGGCTGAGGAAATTCGAACTGCAGCCAAAGAGCAACAAACACTCTGGGAGAAGGCTATTGACACCTTTAATGAACGGTTTCATGTCCCATTCAAACTCGTTGCAAAAAACAGGATCGATGTCATTCTTGGACAAGATAAGGCATTAACTCTAGATTTCATCTTTAGCGACGACGGCCAATCGACTTCCGTAACCGAGGACAAATTACTCGAGGGGTTAAGCACTGGGGAGCGCAAGGCATTTTACGTCCTCAACATAATTTTTGAGGTTGAACGGCGCAAGATCAATGGCCAAGAGACGATTTTCGTGATCGATGATCTTGCTGACTCCTTTGACTATAAGAACAAGTATGCGATCATCGAGTATCTGGAGGAGATTTCTAAGAATGAAAACTTCTATCAAATAATTTTGACTCACAATTTTGATTTCTTTCGTACTATCCAGAGCAGGTATGTAAAATACTCGCACTGCTACTTAGCTTATAAGTCCAAGGAGAAGGTCTTCTTTGAGAAGGCAACCGGAATCCGCAATCCCTTCATCCTTGATTGGAAAAAGAAATTCTTCGCCGACGACAAAATCCGGATTGCTTGCATCCCGTTCATTCGAAACATCGTTGAATATACCAAGGGTGATAATGATCCGGATTACAAAACACTGACCTCATTGTTACACTTCAAGACCGATACGGATATCATCACAGATGGCGATTTGGCCGAAGTATTCCGTCATCATTTTGGTGGTACCGATGACGTTCCGAAGAAAAGCACGAGAGTTGTTGACATTATCAATGCAGAAATGAGTAAATGCCAAACTGCTCCTGAGGGGATAAACTTCGAGAATAAGATAGTTCTGTCAATTGCGATTAGACTTCAAGTGGAACGATTCATGACAAAGAGGATAAATGACGCCACGAAAACTTCTAACATTGAAGAAAACCAAACAAGAAAACTTGCAGAAATATATAAAACGGCATTCCCCACGGAGATCAAAAATATCGAAATCATTGACAAGGTGATTTTGATGACGCCAGAGAATATCCATTTGAATTCCTTCATGTACGAGCCGATTCTCGATATGTCCGATGAACACCTAAAAGATCTTTGCAAACAAGTCTATAGTCTGAAGTAGGGCTAGAAGTGGTAGGTTGAACTTCCCACCAGATGGGTCCACTATCTGTGCTCCCGACAGATAATTTCCTTTTGCGTCCACCCGATAATCTTGGAACGTGTTCAATTTTGCACCCAATAGGTGAATGTTCCCGATAAGATTTATTCAGACCCTGCGCGCTTTAGCTGATCCTCCGTTCTTTCAAAAATATTCTACGTAGGTCGTCAATATCTGTCCGTACGAACTTCTGCCCGCTAGGAGGCTGGTCTATCAATCCTATCCCAAAGTGGATGTATCCAATTGCACACCGTGGTTTTTGGCATCATTGCACTCCGTTGTATCGCTGCGAACCCTACTTTTTTGACCAGGAGGGCCGTTTAGCTGAAATTCGGCAGGGACCTTTCTCGCATAAATATCCTATGCATATCATCACTTCCGCTCCCGATGAATTTTCGGTGTCTCCTGTCTCGTTCATCCAGCTGCATTTTGTGGCGAATCCGCTCCTTGCCGGATTCTTCACTGATTAGCTTGCCGTATCGTCCTGAGGGCGATTCCGTGTGATGTGGATCTGTTAGAATTGCCATGTTTTCCTCCTTTCAAAAACGGAAGCTGGCCAGGTAATCGTATTTCTTCCGATTGGCGATGTTCAGAATACCTGTAGAGCTGTCTGGTAGTTGTTCAAATTTGAATCCTAAATAGAGCGCAGCTGCAATGAATGCGCCTTCGCGGATATAATTATCCCTTACACCGTGCTCAGCAAGCCAATGTTCGGCTTCATGCTTAATAACGTATGTAGTACCGCGTTTCTTATTCACGGTTGGCCGTCTTCTTAAACTTCTCAGGTACCCGATCGAGTTTAAGAATTGCCCATAGCACGTTTCTAGATCCTTGCGGGCTTTACTAAACACTGCTTTTCGCTCGGCGGGCGTGTTGTAACTGATCTCCTGGACACCCATGCCGTGAGTTGTGAGCTTGGGATATCGTTGTATGAAGTTTAGATAATCTGTTTCTGTCATATGATATTTGTTTTCCTTTTTGATTGCATTTGTACGGCCTTTCGGCTGGTTACATACGGTTACATGAACCTTGTAACCGGAAAAATGGCGATTCTGAACTGCATTCCTGAAAAATCGACCTTTTTTTCTCCGGTTACATCGGTTACATGATTATGGGGGTACACCCTCACCTTTTTATGAGGTCGTATTTTACAGAGCGAATGACTGATTCTATTATTAAGGGTGTATCATTTCTTGTAACTCGTGTAACCAACATATTTTTACTCATTATTTGCTTATTCTACTCTGCTTTCGCAGATTTGGCGGTTACATCGGTCATGTAACCGGATGTAACCAAATGTAACCGGAATTATTCTATACCGAATCCTTCCAGGTTTATGCCCGCATTCTTAGCCTCAAGAACGTCCACAACCAAAGCTCGGACCGTCTTGCCGTTAAACTTCACCGCATGGTCTGACGCAATGATGTATGGGCATTCTGCAAACAAGCGCAGATATGATTCCTTGTCCAGGAGATCGCCTTCAAAATCTGTATGTTTTGCGTATTGCTTAAAGTCTGGGAATATCTTGTTGAAGTTGATCACGAGCGCGTCGACCGTATGGGTCCGCGCTTTGTTGTTCATCCTCATCCGTTTATACTCCTGGTTTTCTCTTATGAAGCATTCACGGCCATTCGGATCTCTGGTTGCGCTCGACATGCCGCTCAGGAACACTTCCGGTTTTTCCTTCATGGCAATGATCGACAATTCGTTGATTAACTGGTCCACAGCAGACTGAACAAATCCGCTGTTTGATCCTGTAACCTCCTTTAGCTGATGGTCGAGTATACACGCTGTATTAATTGTTGGCACAGTGACGCCGTTTGCCAGGCCACACTTTCGGAATAGTTCCATACCGAGCACCATGACTGCAAGGTTATCAACTATTCTTGGCGCAACGGTTATCGATCCGAAATGCTGTTCCACTTGGGTTCTAGCCGCGTTAAACATCTGCGGGATATCTTGCTGTAAGCAGAATTGTATATATCGTGGCATAAATCCTTCTAATGGCAGTTGCCACAGACGCTTAAACGCCTCTTGCATATTTTTGTCCTTCTTTACCGTCTGCTTAAACCTTACCACCAGTATGCGCTCGTGTACGGACGGAACTGAAATATTCCATTCGCCCATTACACACATAGGCGCACTGATCACATAATCTCTTGTTGTTTGATCTTCCCTGCCTTTGACTTCGATTTCGCCGGAATACGACTTGTTCATGAACGCAACAATATTTCTGATATCTCGGTCATCCAGCAGTTTTGCTTTGAACTCGTCCAACATTATTGGTACTGCGTTGGTTGCGGTGAGCAACTTCAGCAGTGGAAACCAATTCTGCTTGCAAGAATGCGGCTTTGAGTCAACATATCCGCAGAGCCTTTTCAATAGGCGTGCAGATGAAGTTTTTCCTCCACCTTGCGGTCCATGTACGAACGTAAGCGGGAATCCACCGACGTGGTCCATAATTATCGGCTTTACTGGCGAAGCAAAAATCCACGAAATCCAAGGAGCGATGATATTTTCTTCGTTAATCTGCATCAGATCAGCGTACAATCCGGAAACTAGCACGCTGTATTCAGCATCGTTCAATTCTTCATATCTTATTCCGTGATAAAATGCCGCCTTCCCTTTATCGTATGCTATGATCGTTGGATTATTAGCTATTTCGTCTCTTGTGATATTCAATCCTTCAGTAACCCAAGTTTGTACTTCTGGCAGTAACCCAACCACTTTCGTTCCTTTCTTTCTGATGGGCACAGACCTGTTTACGTAACTGCATAATGCCTGGACATCATTTTCGGATCCATGGAATGTGCAATCCTGATGACCTATAGCCTTAAGAAGCTTGGTCTTCGTGTGCCAATCGGTATTCTCTATCAACACGTTTTCGTATGTGTATCCTCTTGCCGTTATAACTCTGCAGCTTAAACAATCGCTGTCGTCCAATTGGAGAAGCTCCAGGGGCTCAATTCTGAACGATGAGATCATGCTTTCTAATCGCCGATCGTTTCTATATGTAATCTTGTAGTATGCGCCATGTTTCTCTATAATCTCGAACGGCATCTCGTCATTTGGATGATTATAGCGCGCGTACATATCGGTTACAGTATCAACAATTTTCTTTTCCGCATGCGGAGGCGTATTAAGCTTATTCCAGCTCTTCAGCATCACCATCGTAACCTCTTGAGTAATGCCACGGGCAATACAGTGCCCTATTATTTCTGTTGCCCGAAGAGTACGGTTACTAGGCGTCGTTCCTGCAGATAGAAGTTCTGCAAGCGGATCCTGCTGTTTCAGCGGCTTCGCTTGTCCGATTGACGGAATGTTTACCGCCAACGGCACTGCGTTGGGATTTACAAGTAGGTCCGGATCAAATGAGACAAAACACATGCGGCTGGCGTCTTTTGTATTATCGCACGCTTGTTTGTATTGACGGCTAATTGCAGAGGTGTAATGCTCATAGACTTGCTTGTACGTCTCGGGATTTGTTATCGGCTGGTCTAGAACGCAGACCAATTTCAATCCGTCTCCGGATGGAGACGTAAATAAACAGTAGACGCGTTCATCTTTCGTCAGCTGCGCCCTAAGATCATTCAGGCGATCGCCGACGTGATCGAAGTCTATAATGATGTGTTGAATCTTCTTGAGGAATTCGTTCTTATGGCGCTTATTCTCAAAGAGCCCCATCGAGAACGCAGGAAGGTTTTTTGCTTTTAGGGCGTTCCGCTCGTTTTGGTCCTTTACTGCGCGGACTTGCTCAATAATGGATAGGATGCCGTTACCGGTTCTAATCGTCTGTAGAACCTCGGAGAACGGTATTTCATCTAACTCGCTATGTACAGTATTGCAGTAGGATACAGTATATCCTACGTGGTTATCATTTGTTTCTACTAATTTGTTCAACATATATTTCATTTGGTTTTTTATCTGTAGCATGGATCATGCTCTTCAGATTTCTAAGAGCATTTCCGTATACGACTGGATTAATCGTTGCTTCCAGTGCGTAAAACTTCTTAACGTGTTGTTGCAACTCTTGTGAATTATTAAAGACAAAGGTCGTTAGATTCCCTCCATCTTTTCTGTATGCTTCCAGCTCGCATCCTGTTGCGATTAAATATGCGCACAGATAAAAATCGCGGCTGGTGTAGGTTCTGCTAGTTATCATCATTTGTTTGTTCCCTCGATTAGGTGTCGTCTTTGCATTTGCTCTTTAGGATCAAAAATGCCTTCCCCTCATTCCGGCGATTTCCAATCGTTTAACTTATTGCATGGCATTTACGCTTTCTTAACATATTTCAACATTTCTTACACCTATTAATCCAGAATCGGAAACTGCTCAAGCAAAAGAGCCTTTTTTAGCAAAAGAGAGATGAATTCCCCAATTTTGCGCACTCGACTGTTCGAAAACTGGTCGAAAAGTGCTCCTTGGTCCGAGTGAGAATTTAGGGTCTGAAATATTCTACGGACGACTCGATGATCGCTGTGGAAATTAAACTGAGGCAATAGAGGTGAGATACATACTTGTGGGGCTACGTGATGGGGAAGATCTTGTCGAGCTAATCGCGTTGACCGCTAATCGTATGTTTTCCTCTTTGTTTTCCTGTCCATTAGTTCACTCTCATCCGACGCCCATTCTTCAAGGTGGTTGTCGGCGCGTTCCTTCCGCTCCGTGATTTTCTTAAGCGCCGTTTCTTGCTTTTCAGATACTACCAATAAGGCATCAATCAATAACTTCTTTTTGTTCGATTTCTTAGCTTGATTTCGTTTTTTCTCGATTTCCCTTTCAAGCTTCGCCAAGAACACGCCATCGTTCATCTTGGCTTTAACCGTAGCCAGCGTCATTCCGCTCGCAGCTACCAGGTCGTTTAAACTTACTCTCGGCTTGCCGGAAGAAGTGACTAGGTCTAAGTAACCCTTGATAATCACTCCTTCTTCTTGCATTCCCTTGACCACCTTCGGTTTGATTTTAGCACCTGATTGTCTCGGCAGTGGGTTCGCAATGATTATATCACACGCCTCTCGTAACTCTTTCATTTCATCATACTTCTTTCTTGCATGTGGACCGTCCATTCTATGCCTGCCAGCATCTTTCTCTTCGTGCTTGTATTTCTCTTGCAACGCGATTACTTCTTGGATATCGAGCTTCCTTAATCTCCTCAGTTTCTCTTCAATACTTTTTTTATGCCGCTCTTGCTCATCCTTTTCCTCGCGCATGACTTTAGAGTACAACTTATCCATTGAGTGTGACATATTGCTCCTTCGGAATAGTTCGCTATTACAACACTTGTCGGCTTTAATGTAAAGAAAAAGGGCCAACGTCCCACCCGTCAGACGATAGCGGCCCTCCGCACTCAAGGTGCCCAGATCGCACTGTGTAAAAAAAGCCCCGACACGATCGTCAGGGCTCGAAGCATCAGAAGGGCTAATGGCTCTCAATGGGGTAGAGGCACGGTGATCACGTGATGTAGCTCTGTGAGTAGCTCGATCTTCCTCCCCCCGCTACTCGCGGCACTCACAGGAATCTCGGTGAGTGCCTTTTTGTTTTGGTAAGCTCGCGCCAGAGCCGGAGTGACGACGGGGAGCCTTCGGACATACATCCGGGCAAGATGCTTGTGGCGGTCTATGATAATAGCTGATATGATCTTCTTCACCAGCAGCTTCTTCTCTTCCATTGGCACGTCTCTCTCGATTCGATCTTTGAACTCCGCCAGAAATTCACTCACCTGATCCGTGACCGAACGAAAATCCGGTCTTTCGACTTCCTGTTCGAGCTCGAGGATACGATCTGCTAATTTCCTCTTCTCAGTCCCCAGCTCGCGGATCCGAGTCAGGGCTACATCCGAAGGCGTCGCAGCGTTGCCAGATTCAATTACCTTTACCCAATTGCCAACCTTCTCGTCTATCTCCGCCAAGAGCGATTCGACCTTTTCTCTCACTTCCTTTTTCTGGGGCACGTTCTGGTAGAGATATTCTAGCTGAGATTCAATCTCGCGAGTCAGAAATGGATTCGCCAGGGTTTCCTTGATGGCGGTAAGTGTCGCGTCCTCAATCTCCTTCTTCGGTATCCAATGGTATGAGCAGACACGCTTGTTCTGCCATCCACCGTCGATGTATTTGAAATACAACTTTCCGTCAGCTTTTCCCGACCATCCCTGATAGTTAAAGCCACACAATGGGCACTTGATCAATCCGCTGAGAAGATACTGACTGCGGAACGTATACCGGTTAACGGATTTCTTTTCACTGCCGAGCTTCTGTCTCGTCCAGTAGTACGCCGCCTCCCAGACGTCTTTGGTGATGATTGCGGGATGAGCGTCTTCGGCCACGACCCAGTCTTTACGATCGTTTAGCCAGTGAGGATAATTCACGTCTTTCTTCACGGGCCTTCCGTTCTGTTTTGCCAGGATTTGGCTCATCGAATTCCGATTGTACTCACGCGCCCCATAGTAAGCCGGATTATCGAGGATGGCCTTTATTGTCGCGGAGCACCACTTTTGATCTCGATTACGCCATCGGCCGCGCCTCGGGCAAGAGATATCTCTAACGTTCAAGTCATTCGCAATCAGAATATAGGATCGTCCCCGCGCGCGCTCGTTGAAGATGAATCGTACTACATCGACTTCATCTGCGGCTCCTAACCCCCACCTGACCTTTTCCTGTTTTGCCACGCACCATTCTCCCAAGTGCAGAACGCGGTCTGTTCCCGTCCGCAGGTTGACAGCGACACGCACATACCCATAGGGAGCAGTTCCACCATTTGAATAGACCCCGTTGTTCTTTGCGCCACGAAGAGTGAGTTCAGAGAGCTTCTTGCTGTACTGGGACGCTTGAATGCTTTCGAACGCTTTGAGCATCGGCGCATATTCATGGTCAGGATCAATCGCCGTTTTGACGAGAATCACCTTGACGCCGAACTTTGCAAAGTGTACCCGCCAGTATGTGTTTTCCTCGGAATCAATCGCACGCCCCCACCGTGATTCGTCGTAACAAATGACTGTCCGATAGATGGCGGCTCCCGATTCCACGTCGTGAAGCATCCGCAAGAACTCAGGCCGTTGGGTGAATGTTGTCCCGGATTTTCCAAAATCAACATAGCTCGCGACGATCTCGTAACCATGTTTTGCGGCAAACGTATGGTTTTCTCTTTTCTGCTGCTCGGGAGAATCCTCTTGTTGCTCTGTCGAGCATCTAATGTACTCTGCGGCCTTCTTATTTTCTGGAATTCGTGTAAGCATCAGATTAGTTATCCTCAGTAGTGTTCGACGAGAGTAATATAATCATTGGTCGCCTTCTTCGCTTTGAGTGGATGTATTCTGGGGACTGATCTCGTCCTTGACGGTAGACCGATGTATCCATCTGGCAATCAACATGGCGACCGAACACGTCTCATCTAAGGTCAATGAGTCTTCCATGCCTGAGGTTGGGATCACCTCGATTTCCAAATTTCCCGTGTTTTTGTCCGAAGGGGACGAACGTTTTATCTTCAGCAAAGCTGCACCTCGCGCCAGGCCAATCCAAGCTCCTCCTTCTTATACCGCGATTTCTCCCGAACGCCAATGTCGACCAGCTTCGTTAGCCCGATCGGCATCGTCTGGCTCTCGGTCAAAGGCCACCCAAAAAGACAGGCTTCCCTTTCGCGTCATTGAAGGCGACAACGTGCGTCACATCCTTTAGCTCAAGGGTCAATGTACCATCGTCTACGGTGACAATAACCACATGGCCGTCGTCATGCGATACCGTGAGAACTCCCGCCGTATAGTGATGGCCTGCTTCGAAGCGGACATACACAGGAGTTTGTACAGCACCCGCTTGGATCATCCTCTGCACAGCATTTATTTTCTCGAGTATTTTCATGTTGGTTCCTTTGGAAATGGGCTCGTGGACGACAGTCCTATATCTCCGACCAATCCTGCGTTAGCCCTTAGTCTGACTCTTGGTATACTTCTTGACCAGCAACTGCACTGGGTCGTACTTTTTTCGGTGCCAGTCTGACGGATGGGGACCGGGTTGCACAGTGTTCCTCTCTAACCAGTCGCGAATCACGGGCAAATAAAACACAACGCGACGCCCGATTTTCGTGTAAGGCAACTTCCGGATTCGCATTAGCCTCCGAAGCAGGGTCGGCGAAACGCCCAGGTAAGCGGCTAGCTCGGGTAGGGATAGGACTTCGGGTTTATCTTCATATTCTAGTTGAGTGTCCATCCGATTATCCTGTAAAGATGCCGGCCAAGCATGCTTCGCCCAGCCGGCATCGTTCGCTTCCACATACGCCCCAAATCGATTTAGTCAGCCTTAGGCACTGGTTCGTGTTGATCGGGTGCGGCGGTTTGATTACCAGCGTTTAAGCCGAGTCGTCTCAGTTCTCCTGCTGCAAGAATCTCCAGCATTTTATTTCTGATTTCCGGCTTCTCTGTATCGAGAATACTCGCCATAACCATATTCATCCCCTTCGCTGCGCCTACGATCGCCATCACAAACGTGCCGCCTCTGGACATATCTGTCGGAACAAAATGGATGCTTCTGTCGGAAGGTTTGATCGGTACTCCCATGAGTTCTTCAATGTAGTATGTCCCGTCGCGCCGATCACGCAGACCTCTTTTCGCCAACTCTTCTGGTCTTGCCCTCCGGAACTTTGTAAGCCACACCTCGAATTCGTCTGGCAAAGAAAATTGTGTCGAGTTGCTGGTCTGAGTTTTGTTCTTCCTTGTGCGTTTCATAAAATTCAAAGTTCTCCTTTCTTCTTGTTGATTGGGATGCCGACCGTCGTCGTTAGCCCGATCGGCATCGTATTTTATCTCGTATCCAACCTCTGGGTGTGATGGGTTAGGCGGCGCTACAACTTCGACATTTGGTAGTCGATATAGTCACCGACTTCATCCAGGAAGCTCTCCAGCGGTTTCTGAATACTTTCCACAGTCTCATCCGCGAGTTGAAGCACTTCGTCCGACGTACTCGCGACTATCGTCCGAGTTATATCAAGATGAATGTGACCGTCACCTTGGTCCTGAACATCGACTTGCGTCTCCCCTTTTAACGTCGGAGCGATATTCTTCGTGATCTTCTCCAAGGCTGCCATATACTCCGTCAGGGCAACGACCTCGTGCCAGAACTTGGTGTAGAATGAAGCGTGGATATTAATCGTGACGATCCTCGGATCTTTTGTGCTGCGCCCGAACAGATACTCCTGTGCAAACGGGGGAACATCTGGCTGACCCTGCAATCTCACGAGTATCTCCTTCGGGATTTCTGCTACGCTCACCCCCTTGAAAACCTCGCGAGATGTTGTGTATAGATTTTCGTCCTCGTGGTTCAACTCATCCGCCCCGAAGCAGATGCGCCTGATTCCCGGCGATTTTTCAGTCACAGTGACTTGTTTCATGGCAATCTCCATTTGGTTGTGCTTTTGGATTTAGTTGATTAATCAGCTTGCACCTTCCGATCGAACATCTATTTCCACTTCGTGGAGGCCCAGGCGGCGCCCCCCAACCGCCCGACGTGAATGTTGTTTTTCCTGTTACTTTGAACCCGTCGCCTCCGCTGCTTCCAACATCGAGGAGCGTCTTCCGACGAGAAGCCCCCAGACAGATCCCGCTACCGTCGCCTTTACGCCATCCATACGCTCGATTTCGGGGACCAATTTCCGCGCGGCGTCGTCACCTTCCTTGATCGTGAAGGTCACCGACTCATCGCTGCGATTGAACCGAATCCTGGATTCCAGTGTGAGCGCAAGTTTTTGGATGAGGTCCCTGATGCCATCTGCAATCGACTTCTTATTGTCGTCGCTCATCTGAAACCCGCGTTGAAACGCCCCTGTGATGTGAATCGTGCAAGCCATAGAAAAGCCATTCTGAAAGAAGTGAACGATGTGGAAGCCAAAGCTTCCGTTGATTAGATAGCCAAAGTTATGTGTGGAATGCGGAATAAAACTTCGGCAAAAAAGGGGTGGAATTGCACTGGAATCTATAGAGCGGAGAAAAATTCCAGGCAGGACTGTTTACGGATGAGGTGGCTTGTCATCCAGGAAATACGGGCGCTTCGGCGAGGCATGCACCTCATCCACATCAGCAAGGTTCATACGTTTCCGGATGTTGCCTATCAGGAGTCCTTTTTCAGTCGAAGGAAGGGACGGATATTTCTCCTCGACCAAAGCACGCACAATCGTCTTCTTCTTCGGACTCCTGCGGGATCGCATCTCTAATCTGTACCTCTTAGTTGCAAGATCTACCAACTCGTGGATCTTTGCTGAAGTTGGGAAATTCCCGGAGTGCTTCGGAGCAGCTGCGCCTATTTCGTGAACAATTTTCAGTGGTGTGAACGTGAAGCCGTATTCGGAGGCGGAGAATATAGCATGGTTTACCGGGCCCTTATCCGTCTGTGGGATGAGCTTGAGCGAATGAGAGTCCGTAAGGCGGACGACAACTTCCTCGACTTTAACTGATGGTACTCGGGCAGGAGATGATCGACGTTTCGGCATCCGTAATCGCTAGGTCAGGGCTTGCCTTAAAGATGGGTGTTTGTTCTCGGTTGCAGCTTTCTCATGGCTCTATTAGCCGAGTTTCTCACGTCTCGACTCATGCCACCGGTAGTACCAATTGTAGACCGTCTGCCTCGAAACGCCGAGCATTCGTGCGTCGGTTCGATAATTGAACGGATGGCCCGCCGACAACAGCTCAAAGTATTTTGATCTATTGTTAGCGAGGATGTTGGAGCGGCATGGGAGTCGATAGCCTGTCAAGGGCCAGTTCATTCCCCCGTGTGGGCCAGAAGTATTCCCCCCCTATTGC
>CAZEJT010000004.1:0-200337 GCA_964512655.1 uncultured Chlorobiaceae bacterium
GGCAGTAACCGGCTTACTTTCCAACCTACAACCCTCTGTCTTTTCCGGGCGGTATGTCCGCCGGAAAGGACTCCGGCATTTGGTAAACACCCGTAATTTCATTAGTTTGACCGGCACTCTCATGATCGGTCAGACCATATCGCATTATAAGATTCTCGAAAAGCTCGGCGAGGGGGGCATGGGCGTGGTCTACAAGGCCGAAGACACCACGCTTGACCGGGTTGCAGTCGGCTCCTCCCATCACCCTTGTCACGAATTGGGACGAGGGACTAAAGAGCAAGTGACAATCCCCGGATCGCTGTAAGCACGAGCCCCGCCGCCTCCCCACCGCGGGGCCCGTCTCGCCACGGACAATCCCGAAATTTCGAGGGGCAGCCTCTCGGCCGCCCCCCAACCTCCCTCTAATCCACCATCCTTCAAGAGAGGTTTTGTACCACACTCTATCTACAATACAACCCGGGACGCGAATCGCCGTTAAAGTTTCAAGAGAACACCTCATTGATACTTCTGGGGCCTGAAGAGGAAAAACGCCCGGAAAACCCTGAAGACAATATAGGCCACGAAGCCCAGCGCGGAGAAATAAATGTAGAACTCGCGGTTGTCCGAGCCGATGGAGAAGACCCTGAACATCGTGAAGAGCGCGACGACGAAAATATAAATCGGCCCCATGTTAAAATAGTGCCCCGCATCCGACTGACGAAGCCTGCGGATCTCATCGTTATCGATGTATTTCTCCTTCAGCCCGTGCCAGAGGAGATTCTTGATGTGAAAGGGAATTCCACCGGAGGCCTTCAGGATCTCTCTCCGGTAGAGCTCCGGATCGACGACATGGATTGGATAGTGCGCCAGGTAATGGTCTACGATCTGCGCACACACGCGCTCCGGCAGCGGCTCGAGCGTAAGCTTTGAGAACGACGCCCATACCCTCCTGAACACGACATTCTCTTTCATTTCGATTGCCGCGGCGCACACAAGCGCGATGTTCATCAGCGATTCGAAAAAAACATGCTGCGCGGGGGCTATCCGGTCGAGACTGTCGAAGAGAACGAGGTACGGCTTCCCCGAACGGGCGATCGCCTCGAAGACAGCCGCCTGAAGTTTCACGCTTCCCGCCCCCGCAAGCTTCTTTTTGACAGCCGCCCAGTCTGAGCGCTCCTCTCCCGTTTCCACTTTGAGGTCGCCGAAGTAGAAGAGCTGCTCGGTGCATTCCTTCAGGCAATCCCCGAGCGGGCTTGCGTGCTCGATGGCCAGGACATTGTAGCGTGCCGGATCGATCCTGATCGCAAGATCCCCCCGGAGGCGCGCCAGGACAACCGGTGAAAAATCGATCCTGCGGATCCGTCCGGTGAGGACCCATCTCGCCTCCATCATGAGGCGGCTTTTGCCGACTCCTTTCTCGCCCAGTATCAGCGTGTGTCTGCCGCGCTGAAGGTTCCTGACAAGCTGGTAGAGCTCTCCGCTCCTCCCGAAAAACGATGTATCCTGCCGCAGGTCGTCCGGGGAGCCGGAACCTGTCATGGCCTTTCATCGCGGCCGCGCGTGACCTGATGACGGAATGCCAGGCCCGCCTTTTGCATGGTGAGCCCGCAGTGCCCTCCCGTCGAGCCGAAGCGATTCTTCGACGCGCTCAGCGATCTCGCCTCTCCGTCTCCCGTATCCAGCGTGAGGACCACATCCACGGCGTGCTCGAGGAGTTTCGGTCCCGCAGCTTTTCCTCCCTTCGTCACCTGGCCGATGAGAAGCAGAACAAATCCCTGCCGCTGCGCCGCGCGGCGCAATTGATAAGAGCACTTTCTGATCTGTGAGATGCCTCCCGGCACAGAATCCGACGTGTCGCTGTACATTGTCTGGATCGAATCAATCACGAGCACGCCGGGACGCGACCCTGCGGCGTGAGTCAGAATCTTGTTCACATTCGTTTCGAACAGGAGCAGAATGCGGCCCGACCTGATGTGAAGCCGGTTCGCCCGCAGTTTTACCTGAAGGATGGACTCCTCGCCGCTCACATAGAGAGCCGAAGACTTCATCGAATTCAGGATCTGCAGAACAAGTGTCGATTTCCCTGCGCCGGGCGCGCCCGTGAGCAGAAGAGAACTCCCGGGGATAAATCCACCGCCCAGAAATTCGTCTATCTGCGCGATGTTGCACGGGATCCGGCGCAGATCGACGGGCCCGATCTGATCCAGCGCCACCGGGTGCGAATCATCGCGCGAAACTCCGCCCGCCAGGCTCTCGATGGAATTCCAGGCGCCGCAATCGGGACAGCAGAGATGGAAAAAAATCTGAGACCGGAGGCATCTGGCGCACCGGTAGGGCTTTTGAAAGGGGGTTTCGACGGGACGGATCGCGGAGGGGGTCATGGGTGAAGCGGCTGGTCCCGCCGCCGCCCGGCATCACCTGAGGGGTCGTATAAAGATGTGAAGCTCCGGCTTCCCATCGAGCTGAATTCTCCGGATATCATAGAGCAGGCCGGTTACGGGAGAGCGGATCTCGGATTCTCGCTCGGCGGCGGCATCTTTTGCTTCGAGCCGGCGTAGTTCAAGGAGGAGCGCCCGGAGCTCCAGTTCTCTTTTTTGGACCGATGCGGCTCTGAGGGCTAGCCGTTCGGAGAGCGTTCCTTTGCTCTTGAGCCCGCGCAACTGAAAATCTCTGAAAACGTTCTCCGCGATGAATCCATCCCGGAGAAGCTCCTCTGCGTGGATCGCCGCCGCCGAATCGTTGCTCGACGCCTGTCTCGCTTCGGCCACGCGTTCCTCCAATCGGGCGGCTTCTGTTCTCCCCCGATCCCGCAGGGCATTGATCTTGCCCTCGAGGATTCCTCTTTGCTCGCCGTAGAGCCGCGGGTTTTCCTTTCTTGCGATTATTTCATTCACGCGCACGCTGTCGCCCGGTTCCTTGAGGATGAGTATGGAATCCTTCCGATCGAGAGGCCTCCTGAGGCGCACCACGTCTCCCGGGCCGGAGATAGATTCGAGCCGATCAGTGGCGGGTCCTTCGGCGCCCGTGGAAATCGTCTTCACATTCAGGATTCCTTTTGTCAGGAACACACGATCGAGGTTGAGAGCGTGGATATCTTCGCGCGTCGCATAATTCAGACGAACCGACCCCCCTTCGCCTGAGACCGGAGTGAAGACCTTCACGTTCTCCGGGAGGGAAACGCGATCGCTCGTCCCTAAGTCTCCGAAGAGATAATTCTCCGCGGATGTGTCGAGAGACGAGACCACCTCCGAAAGAAACCTGCTGCCGGCGTCGATGCTTCGGAGAGAAGATTTTGCGGGAGCCCCGGGCGCGCACAGGATGCTGTGTACCGTATAATCCGCTTCGAAATCCCTTCCCATTGTGTGCAGGCGCCCGTCCGGCCCTTTGAAGAGCAGCGTGCGGGGATTCAACGCGCCGACGACCTCCACCGTCGACGAGAGCGGCTGCTTCGTAAGCGTGTTGATGGCATTCACCGAGGCAAAGACGAGATGATCGCGTGAAAGCTCCTCGTAGTCCCGGACTCCCGCTTCGATATTCTGCTGCGTCGCGCGTATGAACCGTTCATACCCTTCGTACGCTACGTAGAACAAGGGTCCGCAGGCGATGAAAAAAATGATCCCAAGGGCTCTGTCCATCCTCCCGCCGGTGCGAATCCGGTACCGGTGAGGGTTGTTCACTTCGAGGGGAAAAACGCATTTGGCAGAAGAGAATGGATGGAAGAGTTTCACGCCGTTGACGGTCATTGTATCCAGAAACGGATGCGATGCATACCCGGCAAGGGCACAGACATACAAATCGCGGCCGATGAGAAAAAGAGGAAGGGCTGCCAACCCCACGACGGCAATGAAGAGGGCCGAATGTGTCAGCGTGCGGTGACCAAATTTCCGTTCGATCCTCAGTGAAATGAAGGGCATCAGCTTTCCGACTGAACTCGCCCCCGTATCGATGTCGGGCAGGAGCGATGCGAGGGCGATCAATGCGGCATTCACTGGATTGAGGGCGATGCCTGTTGTCGTGAGGAGCAGCAGGTACATGAACAGTGCGAACGTAATATGCGTCGGGCCGCTCATCTCATTTTTTCATACGATAGTAGAACTGCTCGAGGGCCTCAACTCCCAGGAAGCGTTCGAGGAGTTCGTAATGCCTCGTATACAGGTCTGCGACGAGTGAAAGCGCAGCTTCACGGAGGCGGGAACGCCTGAGGAATGGCGCCTCCTTCGACGCCGCCTCTAGAAGATCAAGTACCTGCAGCGCCGTCGAAGGATCGCTGAACGAAAGATCGAAATCGGGGAGACGGGAACGAACTCGTTCCTCGGCCCGGAGCAGGATCCCCTCCGCCCCGTCGCCGACACACTCCGAGACCTGCTCGCGAAATGACATGAAGAGCTGCTCGAAGAGACCGAGATACTCTCTGAGGCGGGCCTCCGCTTCCGGATCCTGAAATGTATCTTGCTCACCGGGCGACCTTCCATCCTGACGGGCGGCGGGAGAGGCCTTGTTCCCTTTGGACCTCCTCCGCACCGGACGTTCCGAAGATGCGTCATTCATGTTGAGACTAATTGCGGTCATGGAGAAACCGAAAGGGAGGTGGGTGGGCGCGCGTGGAAAATCCTATCGGCGACCCGATGGAGTGAGCCCCGGCCGGATTTCCGCCGCCTGAAAGTCGAGGAGGAGCAGCCTTTTCTCCAGCTCGATCAATCGAAGCTTGGCGCCTGCAAGGGCATCATACTTGATCTCCCCTCCCCGGAAGCGAAGTTCGTCGAAGCGCTCGACCGCCTCGAGGATACCTTTTTCCCGTAGGATGAGATTCTTTTCTCCTTCGATCGCGATCAAGCGCTCGCGCAGCGCCGATGCTGACCCGCGCATCCGCCCGAGGAGGCGCTCGCGAAGAACCTCGATTCTCATCAGCCCAAATTCTGCCTCCTCGTGCTTCGAGTCTTCCAGGATCCCGGAGAGGGAGATTCCGATCGTCACCCGGTATGCGTCCCTGGGAATAAAGGACGGCGCAAGGGCGGTTGGTTCAAGCGCGATGAGATCTTTCCATCCCAGGCTCGCGGTGAAGTTCACCGATGGGAGAAGTCTATGCCAGAAATCGGATTGCCCGGACTGATAGCGAAGCCGATCGGATTCGAGTTCGAGTAAACGCAGCTGAAGCGTATCGTCATCGCGGCGGTAGAGGGTTTCAGAACCCTGCCCGGAAGGGTCTCCGGGGATCGCACCGGTGTCAGGAACAGATTCTACTTGAGCCGATGCGATCCCCCGGAGTGCATGTGGACCGATGACCGGGGCAAGAGCGTCCAGACCCATGACAAGGGCCGCAACCAGTACTCTCCGCGTTCTCGCACGATCCATCGCCGTCTAACCCCGTCGGGCAGTGACGCTAGGGTCCGGATGTGATCTCGCGAAAGACTGTTCCGTCCGCTTCACCCACGGTGCGAACGTTGCGCCATGTCGAATCCGCAAAATGCGTATAGCTCACGATGCTTCCGTCGGCGAGGCCGTTGTTCCTGCGAAGCTGAATGAGCGAACCGCTGCCGTCCCTCACCTCCGAAACGACCGCCCCCGCCGCGCCGAACCGGGATGTGACCCGCACGGATCCGTCCGCCGGATTGACCACACGCGTAACCACCGGCAACCGGAAGGTGTATGTCTCAAGGATCCCGTTTCGAACCACGTGAGTCAGAATGGTATCCCCTGAGAGGCCGGCCACCTCGGTTATGGTAGACTGCTGGGGGTTATCGCTGCTGAGATCGGCGAACGTGATGTACTTCTTCGTCTGGGAGACAACCCCGCCCCCCGGCAATCCGTGGGTTTTTCTCACCGTGATGAGGAGGATCCCCTTCGGATACTGATGCCTCTCGGTCACCACGGCGCCCAGCCCGGTAGGGGTCAGCTCCCCGTACACAAACGTTGTGTCTGCGGCCGAAGTCCGGATGACTGTTCTCCTCATTGCGCTCTGTGGAACATCCACCGGAAGCATGGTGCTCCGAACGCCGGGGCCCGCATCCGCGAGCTGGTCGAGCTCATCCACGAAGGCGATGAGGTACTCCTCGCCCTGAGGCTCCTCCTCCATCATGAATTTGGGGTCGATGGAAAGGTCGGGCGTTGAGAATTTCCCGCAACCGTACATCAGCAGGAAGCCCGCAAGAAGCCCGGGCAATCCGAAGGGGATGCGGTATCGACGGAACAACATGTGTGTGTGCATGGGAATCTCCTGAAGGTTTGTTGAACATTCGTGGATTGAGTCTTTAGAAGTGAAATACCTGGACGCTCGTTGAGAAGCTTTCCTGCTCGATCGTTACGACTCCCAGATAGCTCCCTGCGGGAGCAAATGTTCCCTTGTTGTTGTCGCCCAGCCACGTCGTGGAGTGCGATCCTTTGGTTTCACGGGAATTTAGAATCAGGGTCTTGACAATTTCACGGCCGCCGCCGGAATCATCCCGCGTTATGAAGACGGTGATCGTCTGCGGAGATGAGAGAGTGAACCTGAGCTCTGCATTCCTCCGGAAGGAGTCGAAGGCGCTGGGTGAGAAACGGAGGTTGGTCAGGACTCCGGAGTCTCCGGAGGCCGGGGGGTTAGTGCAGCTTCCCTCACTGATGAATGTTGCGGCGATCCACCACGGAAAGAGGAATCTCGGTAAGAAAGACACGGCGGGCATATGCATATGATGTCTTCGGATAACGTTCAATTCGAGCGGACACAAACCGGTAGCCAGAAGACATCATCCTCAGCGTACAAACAAAAAAGCCGTGACTTGTCAGGAAAAGGTCACGGCTCGGTAGAAATTTGGTTATCCGATTTATCCGATAGGGAGGTCCCGGTACTCGTTAGCCTTTATGCGCTTCCGGACGAGGAAGTATTGATAGGCGAAATATAGGCAGAAAATGGCCATAAAAACGCCAATATTAAGCAGTATGAAAACGCTTGACTGCATTGCTCCGACGGCAGATTGTAGAAAAGTAAAGCGGATGGATGGAACAGAGTTCCCGGTTGCTCCCCAATAAAGGAACAATCTTGAAAGTGTCCTATGACTGCTGTCACAGGGCCGCGAAATGTGATCAGCGCTCGGCTACGATCCGGCGGAGTGTCCGGGCATCCGTCCGGGGAGCTCCGGGTGTGACACATGTCGCAATCAGCAGTTCAGCCTGATTCACGGACCCACACGAAAGCCTAACGACGTGATGCCGGATTTTTCCGAACCGCGGAACTTGAACACCGTCTGCTAGGAGGACTCTGAAGACCCATAAGAGGAGTCTCGTTCGCAACCGAGGGCATCTCCGGTTGCTAATCCGCGGATTATTCCTATCTTGAGGCGGTGGATTCTGTGATCGATGCGTTCTACCTGGACGGCCCCCGACCAGAGATCTCAACAAGGTGTAATCAGGATGACTATTACTCGCTCCGCCTTCAATACGTTCAAGAGAGTTCTCAGAAGGGATAACAGCTATGAGCCGGTGCTGCCGTATGCAACCTACGCACCCTGGCTTACCGATGAAGCCTTTCTTTCGACATTTCGGGTCATAAAACCGTACACGATGGTTGACAGATACCGGTGCTACGAGCTGTGGCAACTGGTTGAGCAAGTTTCGAACTTCAGGGGCGCGTTGATCGAGGTTGGCGTTTGGAGGGGAGGGAGCGGCGCATTGATCGCCAAACAGTGCCAGCTCCGGGGGATCAAGGATTTGGTGTATCTCTGTGACACCTTTACGGGTGTGGTCAAACGGGGTGCCGTCGATGTGGCATACGCCGGCGGCGAACACGCCGACACCACCAGAGAAACAGTGCAGCAATTGCTTGACAAGCTTGGCTTGGATAACACGAGGGTAGTAAGCGGCATCTTCCCTGAAGAGAGCGGCAAGTTAGTCCACGACGAGTCCTTTCGTCTCTGTCACATCGATGTCGATGTGTATCAATCTGCTAAAGACGTCGTGAGGTGGATATGGCCCAGATTGGTCGTCGGAGGAGTCGTAGTTTTCGATGACTACGGATTTCGCACGTGTCCCGGCATCACGCAATTCGTGAACGAAGAACGCGGGAAGGCCGGACAGCTTGTTATCCACAATCTCAACGGACATGCAATTCTCGTCAAGACCTCCAACTGACGGCTCGGGTGCACGGCCCGGGTGGGGAGATAAAGATTAGCTGGTCTGGATTGCAGCAGTTCCTCCGCCAATTCGCCTCAGTTCTGCGATCACCTCCTCGCGGCACCCTTCCAGGCGACCGAGAAGGGCCTCCAACTCTTCCAACCTCCCATCCCTTCCGGCCGATTCGATATCCTTGCAGAGATCGGCGACGCGGGTGACGCCCAGATTCAGGCTCGAACCTTTCAGGCGGTGAGCCGCCATCAGCATCTTTTGGGTATTGGCGGCACGGGCATGCTTCCTGATCTCCGAGACGGAGTTTGGGAAGTCCGCAACGTATAATTCGACCAGATGTACGACGAGCTCGGGGTCGCCGTTCCCTCCCATCGCCCTCAGCTCGTCGATTCTCGACGGATCAATCATCCCCGAGCCGCCTCGCGAGGTACCCGCCTGAGGGGGATCGTCTTTGGTGCCGCGCTTGATCCCGCCCCATCGCTCCAGCGCTTCCTGGATCTGCTCCAGCTTGATCGGCTTGCTGACGTAGTCGTCCATTCCGGAACTGAGAAACTTTTCCCTGTCCCCCTCCATGGCGTACGCCGTCGTACCGATGATGGCCGGTCGGGCAGACGGGGGGTACGTCATGACCATCGCCCGGGTAGCCTCGAGTCCGTCCATCTCGGGCATCTCGACATCCATGAACACGACGTCGTAGCGTTTCCGCTTTAACGCATCGAGGGCCTCAAGTCCGTTCCCCGCGACATCGGCCGTGTATCCCATCTGCCGCAGGATGCGGAGCATCAGCTTCTGGTTGATTGCATTATCCTCCGCGATGAGGATCCTCAGAGGCAGGCGGGCCGCCAGGTGCTGATCGAGTTTCCTCCTCGATGGGAACGGCCTGTCTGCCGGCTCCGTCTCCGAGAGCACGTTCATGACGATGTCGAAGAGCTGCGACTTCTTGACGGGCTTCGAGACGCAGGCCGACAGAAGATCTCTCGCCGAGTTCAGAATCTCCTCCTGTCTTCCGAGCGAGGTGAGAAGAATCACCGGCAGGTCGTTCTTTGTGCGCAACGCCCGGATTTCCCCGGCAAGCTGTATGCCGTCCATGTCCGGCATCTGCATGTCGAGGATCGCGATGTCGAACGGTTCGCCTTTGGCGAGCCAATCCCGCGCTTCGGCCGGCGACGTCGTCGATCTCACAAGGAGCCCCCACTGGCGGCACTGCGCCGTGAGGATCTTCAGGTTTGTGGCGTTATCGTCTACAAGAAGCGCGCGCTTGCCGTTCAGCTCGGGGATTCTGCTCCTGAGGTACACTTTGGGGAGGCTCGGCGCCGCGGCCGTCCTGATCGTGAACGTGAAGGTGGATCCTTTGCCCTCAGTCGTCTCCACGGAGATCGTTCCGCCCATTAGTTCGACGAGTCTGGCGCAGATGGCAAGCCCGAGCCCCGTTCCGCCGTACCTCCGCGTTGTGGAGGTGTCGACCTGGGAGAAGGGTTTGAACAATCGATCGATCTTATCGGCCGGAATTCCGATGCCCGTGTCTTTGACGGCAAATTGCAGTTCGACGGCGTCTTCGGCGCCGCTCCGCCGGCTCACCGTTACAAAGATCTCTCCTTTTTCAGTGAACTTCAGCGCATTGTTGCAGAGGTTCACGAGGACCTGCCTGAGCCGGGTGACGTCGCCTGAAATAAACGGCGGTACATCGGGATCGATGGAGTAGACAAGGTCGATTCTTTTCTCCAGTGCTTTCTGAGCGAGGAGATCGAACGCGTCCTCGACGCATGCGTAGAGTTCAAACGGCTGGCGTTCGAGCTCGAGGTTCGTCGAATCGATCTTCGAGAAGTCGAGGATGTCGTTGATGACCGTCAGGAGGGTCTCGCCGCTGATTCGAATCGTTTCCGCGTAATCGCGCTGCTCTGAGGTGAGTTCCGTCTCGAGCAAGAGCCCGGTCATCCCGATCACGGCGTTCATCGGAGTGCGGATTTCGTGACTCATGATGGCGAGAAAATCCCCCTTCGATTTTGCTGCAAGCTCGGCGGTCTCCTTGGCCTGCCGCAGCTCCTCCTCGGCCTGCTTGCGCTCGATGAATTGCCCGATCTGGCTTCCGTGCGCAGCCATCATCTCCAGCACATCGTTGTCCGGGGCCCGGACCGCGCGGCTGAACGATTCAATAACGCCGGTAACTTCGCTTCCCGAGAGAATCGGGAAACCAAACGCGCCATGGATGCCGCTCCGCTCGGCCGCCTTCGCCCGGGGGAAATTCGCGTCGTGAACGACGTCGATAATCCAGGAAGGACGCCCTCCCTGCCAGACACGCCCCGGCAGGCCGATCCCCCGGGGAAATGTGAACCTGCGCGTCAGCTGTTCGAACTCGGAATTCTCGCACCCGGGGGAGCACCAGACATCGACGCATCGAAGGAGCTCTGCTTTCCTGTCGATCGTCCAGATTGCACCGACCTCCCAGTCCGCACTCTCGCAAATCGCTCGAAGGAGCTTTGGGACGGCCTCCGGCAGCGAAGCGGATTCGGAGAGGACGCGCGTTACCGCATACTGGGCCGAAAGCCGCCGTTCCGCCTTCCGCCGCTCGGTGATGTCGCTGAAGGCGGCGATTGCGAAGACAATGGCTCCCTTCGAATCGAAGATCGGGGCCGCCCATACCTGAAGAGGCACTCTCCTGTCCGGCCGGTGGATCTCGATGTCTTCAATCTTCGGGTATTCGCCGGCAAGAGCGCGTACGATGGGAATCCGATCACCGGGGTATTGTTCATTCGTTCCCGCCTTATAGACGCCATAGGTCTCCGCAAGTTCTCCAGGACCTACGGGCATGATCCCTTTTCCGAGTATCTCTTTCGAGGCCTGATTCGCGTAGTACGGACGCCCTGTGTTGTCGACGACAAAAATGCCGATGGGCACGGCTTCAAGAAACCGGAACAAACGCTGCTCTGCCTCGCCTCCCTCGCCCCGGGATCTCAGCCCGGAAAGCTCTTCCCTGAGAGCCTGGAGTTCGGTCAGCAGTTCCGCCGGTTGTGGAATCTGTGCGGTCATTATGTGAACGGCACCGTGACGATGACCTTGTTTCCCGGTCCGACATATTCCAGGCCCAGGGCGGAGCGGGTCATTGCGATACCCCTGCCGTGATTGTCGAAGACGCGGGCCTCATCGAAATCGAGATACTTTTTATAGTCGAATCCTTTTCCCTGGTCTTCAATCGTGACAGTGAGCTTATCGGGGAACCTCGAAAGACTCAGCTGAACGTGCTTGGCGGAAAACTCGGGAAGCGCCAGACGGCGATCGACCTCTTTCAGAAGGGTGCCTTCCGAGACGTAGGCGGATTTTTCGTCGTAGGTGATGCCGAGGTTGCCGTGCTCCACTGCGTTCGTGATCAATTCGGATATCATCAGCGCTTCTTCCGGCACGGGGCATGCGCTGGCGATCCTGACGGCGAGGTACTCTCCGTCGGTAAGGGTTTTGAACCTGAATGTTCCCTCGGTAAGAAGCTTGAAGGGATTTTCGCCCTCCCTGATCCTGCTCAGGAGCGAGTTCTTGAAGAGAAAATCGGAAACGGCCCCCTTGACGATCGAGACGAGCAGCATCTCATCGAACGGCTTCACAAGATAGTAGTATGCCCCGGCCTCGATCCCTTCCCGGATCCGCTCCGGAGCGTCGAGCGCCGTCTGCATGATGACGGGGGTGTTTTCAAGCTCGGGCTGCTCGTTGATCCAGCGGAGGAGGTCTATTCCGGTCATCTCCGGCATGTTCCAGTCGAGGAGGATGCTTGCGAAGGTCTCTCGTTTCCCCTCGATCATCTTTTTCGCCTTCATGCCGTCTTCTGCGGTGATGACGGAGTACCCCTCCCGGCGGAGAATCGTTTCGATGAGGAGGCGAATCCCCGGATCGTCGTCGACGACGAGTATGCGCTCCTGGCTGCTCAAAACTTTCCCGTTTTCCACTTTGTCGCGTACTCCTCCGCGTTCTCTTTCGTGACGATATCGACGCCCGAATCGATGATCGGACCGGGCTTCTTCCCCTCGGTGATCTCCTTCAGGAGGCGAAAGCTCTCATATCCCCATCCCCAGAGCTTCTGCCCTATGAGCGCCTGAACATACCCGTGCTGGAGATACTCGAGTTCTTCGGGCAAAGCGTCGAACGCGATGACCGTGAGTTCGCCGGGCTTCTTTGTCGCGAACGGACCCGGGGGAGGGGTGAAGATTCCCCAACCGCCGATCATGACCCACCCTGTAAGGTCGCCGTGGGCCTGCATGACGGCTTCCATCCCCGCGACAGCCCTATTCACGTCGTCGTAACAATACTCGGTCGCAACGACGTGGATGTCCGGGTACTCCTTGAGGTATGCGAGAAGCCCGTCCTTTCGCTCTTCAAGGTTTGGCGCGCCGGGCGTTCCCATCAGGAGTGCGATCAACCCCTTCTTTCCCATGAACTTCACGAGATATTCGCCCATGGTCTTCCCGCTCGCGGCGTTGTTCGTCCCGTAAAAGCTGGCGCGCTTGCTTTTGAGCGCATCAGAGTCGAACGCGACCACGGGAATGCCTGCATCCACCGCCTTGTCGATCGACTCTTTCAGAGCGTCCGCGTCGTTCACGGATATCGCGATGCCGCTTACTTTCCGCTCGATCAGACTCTCGATGATCTGCGCCTGCTCCACCGCGTCGGATTTCACGGGGGCGAACCTCTGAACCTCAATCGTCCCGCCGCCCAGATCCTTCTGCGCGGCCTGGGCCCCCTGCCACGCTACCTGGAACACCGGGTTGTCGAGAAGTTTCGGCACGAAGGCGAATATCTTTTTTTGCTCTTCGGGCTTCTTGCCGCAGCCGGCGATGAGCAGGAGGGAAGCTGCCAGGACGTACAGAATTCTTTTCATCGGATTACCTCCTTGGGAGTGGTGGAGTTCCCGAAAGATGCGGAGATCCTTGCCGAAATGCCCCCGGAGTGTGTGTTTTGGTCAAAGAGAGGGGTGACCCCCGCACGGGTTGAATATACAAAAATCGTCCGTTAATCAATGCAAAAAATCGCTTGTGAATGTTTATGGAACTTTGTAGATTCCACCCTCTTCGTCAGGTCCCGTAAGGGGGGGCACCCCTACACTCAAGAACTTCAACAATCTTTCAGGAGGAGCGATGAAACGATTGATAGTTCTTCTTTGCACAACCCTTCTGGTTTCCGGACTCTCCTTTGCGCAGGGCGTCACCACGGCCTCGATGACCGGGCTTGTCACCACAGATCAGGGTGAGCCGGTTCCGGGGGCAAATGTCATCGCCGTTCACGAACCGACAGGAACCCGATACGGCGCTCCCACGCGTGTCAACGGCCAGTACGACATCCAGAACATGCGCATCGGCGGACCGTACACCGTGACAGTCTCGCACATCGGTTACAAGTCGGAGACGCAGAAGGATCTCTATCTGAGCCTCGCGCAGGATATGCGACTCGACTTCAGCATCAAGGAGGAGGCAGTGCAGGGCAAGGAAGTGGTCGTCACCGCCGACTCCGACGCGGTGCTGAACAGCGGCCGGACCGGCGCCGCAACGTTCATCAGCCCAAGCCAGGTGCTGGCGCTTCCTTCGATCAAGCGCAGCACGCGCGATCTCACCCGGCTCGACCCCCGAAGCGACGGAAATTTCAGCTTCGGCGGAAAGAACTGGCTCTATAACAATATCTCCCTCGACGGCTCCTACTTTAACAATCCGTTCGGCCTCGATGACCCCGCACCGGGCGGCCAGACCGGGGCCGAGCCCGTACCCTTCGATGCAGTCGAACAGGTACAGGTATCCGTGGCTCCGTTCGATGTGCGCGAGGGCGGATTTACCGGCGCGGGAATTAACACCGTGACGAAGAGCGGCACGAACGATGTGCTGGGTTCGCTCTACAGCTTTTACAGAAACCAGGACCTGGTGGGAAACAACGTCAGAGGAAATAAGGTCGTGGCAAACCCCACGCTTGCGTTCCACCAATCCGGATTCTCCGTAGGCGGACCCATCTCTCCGAACACCCTCTTTTTCTTCATAAACGGAGAGTACGTTCGGAGGGAGGACCCCGCATCCGACTTTGCCGCCAACCATGGAACTTCCGGATTCGGCATATCACGGGTGAAAGCATCGACCATGGATTCCATCCGCCAGCGCATGCTCGACGCCTACGGATACGATACCGGCCCCTACGAGGGGTACAACCATTCAACAGACAACGACAAATTGCTGCTTAAGCTCGACTGGAACGTGAATGAGGACAACAATGTCACGCTGCGTTACGATTATCTGAACGGGCGGCGCGAACTTGGCCCCCACCCCTTTGTCCTCAGTTACGCCGGCACGGGGCGCGGCCCGAACGAAAACAGTCTCCCCTTCCGGAACTCCGGCTATCGCATCAACAATCACCTGAACTCCTTCTCAGTGGAAACCAACAGCCGGTTTGGAACAATGGCGAACAGGTTTTTCGCAAGTTACAACAGGTTCCGGGACTTCCGCGATCCCTTCAGCCGGCCTTTTCCCACGATCGAGATCGGGCAGGACGGAATAACCTATACGACGGTCGGCCATGAACCGTTTTCGATCGATAACACGCTCGACCAGGATGTCTGGCAGTTCACGGACAACTTCACGTACACAACCGGCCAGCACGTCCTGACGCTCGGAGCGAACTTCGAGAAGTTTTCGTTCTTCAATTCCTTCAATCTTTTCCGCTACGGCGTTTTCTTCCTCCCTCCCTCCTTCGGTTCCACATTCTCTTCGGTCTCCGAGTTCTTCCAGTACACCGATCCCACCGACTCCGCGATGTTCCTGGACTGGAATGCGCAGACCGCCGCCGCGGACAAGAACCCATTCAAGGGAGAAGATTTCAGCTTAGGGCAGCTGGCATTTTACGGGCAGGACGAGTTTCTGATTTCCAAAGATCTTAGCCTGACCTATGGCCTGAGGGTGGACATTCCGATGTACTTCACCACGCCCGTCGACAACCCGTTTACACGGTCCCTCAAGTCGCTCGATGCGGACGGAAACCCCGAAGTCGTCGACCAGAGCAAACTTCCCGGCGCCAAGCCATTGTTCTCGCCTCGAGTGGGATTTAACTGGAACGCATCGGGCGACCGGACGACTCAGGTTCGGGGAGGCACCGGGATCTTTACCGGCCGGCTTCCCTTCGTCTGGTTCGGAAATAATATCTCCAACCCCGGCTCAAATCCAAATCTTCCTCCCTGGGAGCAGACCTTCTACGTCAATGCCATGGCTCCCGATTTCAAATGGCCCCAGGTGTGGACGTCCGACCTCGCGGTCGACCATCTGCTTCCGTGGGATCTTCTCGGCACGGTCGAATTCGTCTACGGCAAGGATATCAACGCCATCTACCTGAGAAACGATAATCTGGGCGCTCCGATCGGCAAGAATGCCGTCGATGGGCGACCCTATTATCCCAGCGCCCCGAATAATCCGTCGGTAGGCGGGATCTTCGTTATCGACAACACGAGTGAGGGATATAACTGGAATATAACGGGCCAGCTCCGGAAGGTGTTCGATGTCGGACTCCGCACGAGCCTCTCATACACGTATCTTCAGGCCAGGAATCAGATGAAGTCCACCGAGATCGCGAGCGTTCTCTGGAGCGAGAATCCGGTGCAGGGGAACCCCAATAAGCCTGAAGTGAGCTACTCTGAGTTCGGAGAGAGACAGAGGATCGTCGGCTCCGCCAGCATACGGCACGCATGGACAGAGAATCTCGCCACGAGCTTCGGGGTGTTCTTTGAAGTCGCCGAAGGCAACACGTTTGCGGGCGCGGGAGGGAACCGGTATTCATTCACGTACTCCGGCGACGTGAATGGCGACGGCAGCGGATCAAACGATCTCATGTATATCCCGCGTGACCAGAGTGAGATAACATTTGCTCCCTATACGGACAAGGGCGGGAATACAGTGACCGCCGCCCAGCAGTGGGCTGCGTTCGATGCGTTCATACGCCAGGACGATTATCTTAACTCGCACAGGGGACAGATTGCTGAACGGTTCGGCGGTCTGAATCCCTGGTTCAGCAATGTCGATTTTCGCGTCCTCCAGGACATCACCTTCCTCTTCAGCGGCCAGCCCCACACCTTTGAGCTCAGTTGCGACATACTGAACGTCGGAAACCTCCTGAGCTCAGACTGGGGAGTCCGGAGCGCTGCCAGTGCGGCTGCCACGTCGCCCCTGGTCCTGGATCACGTCGACAATCCCTCCCCGGGAGTGTATAACCCGGTCTTCAATTATAAGGCACTTGCTCCCAAAACCTTCACGGATGATCCGGGGCTCAATTCCCGGTGGCAGATTCAGCTGGGACTCCGGTACATGTTCAACCACTAACGCAGATACAGGCCCGCTTCAGGGGAAGCCCGGTCACTTTGACCGGGCTTTTTTTTTGGCCATTCTGAGGCTCGGGCAGGATCTCCCTCCGGGGGGTTGCGGGGTGAGATTTTTATGGTTACATTCATTTTCGCGTAATTAATCGGAAACATTCCCTGAATGTCAGGCTGTTCTGCCGTTTCTAACCAGGTGAGGCGCCCCCTCTTCATACTGATCCTTTGTGCACTGGGCACCGGTCTTTCCGGCACAGGGTACGCTCTCGATCCAAAGAAATCGATCTCGCAGTACATCCGCGAGGTGTGGACCACGGAGAACGGGCTCCCCCAGAGCGCGGTTGAATCGATCATTCAATCCCGCGAGGGATATCTCTGGTTCGCCACCCAGGAGGGGCTCGTCCGGTTCGACGGGCTCAAGTTCACCATCTACGACCGGAATAACACCCCGGAGCTGCTGAGCCACAACATCTCCGAAATCTTTGAAGACCATGAAGGGGCGATCTGGTTCAGATTCGTGGGCCGCGGGGGCGTCACGCGGCTGAACAATGGCAGGTTCAGGACGTTTACGGAATCCGACGGACTTGGATCGCAGGTAGTGACCGGTATCGCCGAGGACAAGCAGGGGAGAATGTGGTTTTCGTCGACTCGGGGGCTGAGCCGCCTTATGAACGACAGCGTGAAAACCTTCACCACGGCGAACGGATTGTCCAGCGACACCCTCCTCTTCCTCTTTAAAGACAGCAAGGACGTCCTCTGGCTCAATTCCCCGCACGCCCTCGACCGGTTCACGCCCGACGCCCAGGGCGGTTCGGTCACGAGGTATACGAGGCGCGAAGGCCTCGCAGGAGATACTGTCAACAGCATCAGAGAAGACAGCGCCGGCAACGTGTGGGTCGCGACCGAACACGGCCTGAACAGGTTTACGAACGGCGCGATTTCGTCATTCACAACGAAAGACGGGCTTTCGAGCAATGCGATCCATGGGCTTTCCTTGTCAAATCGAACAGGCCTCTGGATCGGCACCGACGCCGGGATCGACCGGTACGAGAACGGGGTCTTCTGGTCGTACCGGAAAGCCAAAGACCCCTCGCTCAACGACATCGGGGTCTTCTTCCAGGAGAAGGAAGGAGCCTTGTGGTTTCGGGTTCGAGGCAGGGGGCTCGGGCGAATGACATTTCGGGATAGCGCAGGAGAGCCGGTCGTCGACACCGTAGAGTACTTTATGCCTGCCGACGGGCTCCCCGTTGCAGACGTCCACTCGGTCTTTGAGGACAGGGAGGGGAGCCTCTGGTTGGGCACGTACGGTGGGGGCTTGTGCCGGCTGCGGGATGGTAAGTTCACGAACCTCTCCGCTCAGAACGGCCTTTCGAGCGATTTGATAAACTGCATCACCGAGACGCGGGATGGAAGCATCTGGATTGGCACCTTCGACGGCGGCCTGAACCGGTACAAGGACGGAAAGGTTGCGGTCTATACGATGAAAGACGGACTTCACTTCAACGGGGTCACGTCATTTCTTGAGGACTCTTCAGGAACGATATGGATCGGAACAAATCGAGGGCTGAACCGGATCGCTCCGGGACCGGGCGCGAATGCGGCGCCGAAGGTCGCCTCCGTCCCGGGCATACCTCCCGTTGATGTCGCCACCATCATTCAGAGTCGCGAGAAGGCCATCTGGATCGCCACCAAAACGGGCCTCTTCAAGTATGACGACGGCGCCTTCACGCGTTTCGGAACTCACGACGGCCTTTCTTCCGAGATTCTCCTCGACGTGATGGAGGACAGGAGCGGCGCTCTCTGGGTTTCCTCCGTCAACGGACTCAGTGTATTGAAGGATGGGAAGTTCACCAACTACGGTACGAAAGAAGGCCTGAGCGATCCGCAGGTCTTTGCCATCTATGAAGATGCTGACGGCGTTTTTTGGTTCGGCACAGCGACCGGCGGATTACACAGGTTCAAGGACGGAAAATTCACCGCTATTACGCCCAAAAACGGGTTGTTCGATTACGCGTCGTACATGATTCTCGAAGACGCCTCCGGAAATTTCTGGTCGTCGTGCAACAAGGGGATTTATCGTGTGAGCCGGAAGGAGCTCAACGACGTCGCCGACGGAAAGATCTCCACCCTCACGTGCACCGCGTACGGCACGGCGGACGGCATGAGAAACAGGGAATGCAACGGCGGAGTGCAGCCAGCCGGATGGATTACAAAGGACGGAAGGTTCTGCTTTTCGACAGTGAAGGGTGTCGCAATGATCCGCCCGTCCGCGATCAAACTCAACGCCATTCCCCCCGCGGTCGTCATCGAGCAGGTGAAGGTCGACGGAGAGTCGATCGATCCCCGCACGAAGCCGGATCTGTCTCCCGGGAAAACCAAGTTTGAGTTCCATTTTGCGGGGATCAGTTTTATCGGCCCAGAGAAGGTGGCTTACAGATACAAGCTCGACGGGTTCGATAAGGACTGGGTTGAAGCCGGGAGCCGCCGCGATGCTTACTACACGAACATACCGCACGGCGACTATACCTTCAGGGTGATCGCGGCGAACAACGACGGCCTCTGGAACGGGGAGGGGGCCTCGATCAGTTTCACGATCGAGCCCTACTTCTATCAGACATCCTGGTTCTATGCCATCTGCGTGTTTGGCTTTGCGGGCATCGGACCCGGCCTCTATACGCTCCGTGTCCGTCAACTGAAGCGTCGCGAATTGGAACTTCTTTCGCTCGTGCAGGAGCGCACGAAGGAACTTCTGATGGAGAAGGAAAAGACCGAACAGGCGCTGCTGGAGACCGAGCGCTCACGCAGCCAGGCGGAATCGCACCGAGAGAACGCCGAAATGGCTCTGCAGGAGCTCAAGGAAGCGCAAAAGCAGCTGGTTCTGTCGGAGAAAATGGCATCTCTCGGACAGCTTACCGCCGGTATCGCTCACGAGATCAAGAACCCCTTGAACTTCGTGAACAATTTTGCCGTGCTCTCGAGCGATCTCACGAAAGAACTGAGGGAAGAGCTCGAGAAGCAGAAACTGAAGCTCGACCCGGCGAATGCATCCGCCATCTCGGAACTCCTCAACGACCTCGAGCAGAACGTCACCAAAATCAATGACCACGGCAAGCGCGCCGACAGCATCGTCAAGGGCATGCTCCTCCATTCGCGCGGAAAGGCGGGCGAACGTCAGCCCACCGACATCAACGCCCTGCTCGCGGAGTACGTCAACCTCGCCTACCACGGACTCCGCGCGCAGGACTCTTCCTTCAACGTCAAGATCGAGTCGAAGTACGATGACACGATCGGCCCGATCGACGTGGTGCCGCAGGATGTCAGCCGTGTGTTCCTGAACATCGTCAACAATGGCTGCTACTCGGCGAACGAAAAGAAAAAATCGGGACTGAACGGGTTCATGCCCACGATCTGGGTCTGCACGAAGAACATGGGCGAGAAGGTCCAGGTCCGCATACGCGACAACGGGAACGGAGTCCCGCGAAGCATCCTTGACAGAATTTTCAACCCGTTCTTCACGACCAAGCCGAGCGGTGCCGGCACAGGCCTCGGCCTCTCGCTCAGCTATGATATCATTGTCCACGAGCACAAGGGAGAAATTGCCGTTGACACGAAAGAGGGGGAATACGCGGAGTTCATTATCTCAATTCCCAAACGTTTATCCTGAGAGAAAGGTGGCGCTATGAAGGTGATGGTTGTCGACGATGAAAGGGACGTTGAATTCCTTTTCAGGCAGCGGTTTCGAAAGGAGCTGCGGGAGGGGTCGATTGAGTTCTTTTTTGCATTCTCGGGGGAGGAAGCGCTGAATTATCTGGGCGGCCTTGCGGCCCCCGATGTGGTGCTGGTCCTCTCCGACATCAACATGCCGGGGATGACGGGACTCGAGCTCTTGAAAAGCGTCAAGGAGAAATTTGCCCAGCTGAGGGTCTGCATGATCACGGCCTATAACGACGAGAGCAACTACAAGACGGCGATGAAGTTCGGCGCCGAAGAGTACCTCACCAAGCCGCTTGATTTTGACAGGCTCAAAAAAGATGTGCTTGCCCTCGCGTAAGCGCAGCATGAACGTGCCGGGTTGCGGCCGGGGAGGCGGGAGAACGAATGCCCGTTAAGATGCTCGTGGTGGACGACGAACCGGATTTGGAATCGCTCATCCGCCAGAAATTCAGAAAGCAGATCCGCGACAAGGAATTTGAGTTCCTGTTCGCCCAGAACGGAGTGGAGGCGCTGGTCAAGATCGCCGACCACCCCGATGTGAGCGTCGTTCTTTCGGACATCAACATGCCCGAGATGGACGGTTTGACCCTCCTGATGAAACTCGACGAGTTCAAGAACCCCGCCCTGAAGGCCGTTATCGTCTCGGCATACGGCGACATGGAGAACATCCGCACCGCGATGAACCGGGGGGCGTTCGACTTCGTGACGAAGCCGATCGACTTCAACGACCTGGAGCTCACGATCAATAAGACGATTGCCCAGCTCGAGGTCATCAAGCGCGCCGTCGAGGAACATGAGCAGCTGGTCTCCGTCCGGAGCGATCTCACCGTCGCGACGAAGATTCAGCAGTCGATTCTGCCGAACACCTTTCCCGCATTCCCGGGCCGAGCTGAATTCGACATCTTCGCCCAGATGGTAACGGCGAAGGAAGTCGGCGGAGATTTTTACGACTTCTTTTTCCTCGACCAGGACCGGCTTGCCTTCATCGTGGGCGACGTCTCCGGGAAAGGCGTTCCGGCGGCTATTTTCATGGCGGTGAGCCGCACGCTTCTCAAGTCGATCGCGATGCAGATCGGGAACCCCGGCGAGGCCCTCCGGAGAGTCAATACGCTGCTGATTCCCGAGAGCAATATGGCCATGTTTGTCACGGTGTTCTACGGTATTTTGAACACCCGGACGGGAGAGGTGCAGTACACCAATGGCGGGCACAATCCCCCCTACGTGATGAGAAACGACGGATCGGTGGAACCTCTGCCCCCCACCGAGGGCATGCTCCTGGGGATGCTCGAAGACATGGAGTACGATGTGAAGAAAACCATCCTTCAGCCGGGCGAGAAACTGTTCATGTACACCGATGGCGTCACCGAGGCTATGAACTTCAACCGGGACCTTTACGGCGAACCCAACCTCATAGCCTGCCTCCAGGCTGGGAAAGACATGCCGCTCAAGGACTTAATCCGCTGTGTCTACGACTCGATCGAGAAATTCGAGACCGGATTCCCTCACGCGGATGATATCACGATGCTGGCCCTCCAATTCTTCGGGAAGAACCGTCCGACCTCCTGAGGCCGAGCCCCTCCGTTTAACGATTTCTCGCAAGCACCGGTAATCCCCCGATCCCATAGGAGTCCAATGATAGGCGCAGCCTGTAGGCACCGGCTGTAGGCGCCGGCTTTAGCCGGCGTATCTTGTCCAGACCAACCGCCAATTACTTTCCGGGTAAATCGCGAAACCCCCCTATTGCATTTCAACTTTAATAATGTATCTTTGTATTGTTTTTGGATCCGCGGGGGAGCCCTTATCGTTTCGTTGGGAGCTTCTTGGGTGGCTGGCACTCCAACCGTTTCGAAAGCAACTTCACCCGAAGTCCGATCTATCCAATTCCGTTTGTCTTGGTCCGCCGCGAGGCGGCATCCACCGATCCACTCTACTACTCTAGGAGGAGCAGCTGATGAAAACCACGTTTGTCCTTGCCGTTTTGGTCGCCGCGGTAATCTTACTCATTCCCGGGTGCGAGCGATCAAGTTACCCCTCTGAAACCACTGCGACTCAGGCATCGCCGTTCGGCGGTTTCAGGTCCGCCGCCGCGGTCTCTCTTCTTCCGCAAAGCGTCGTGCTCCAGGGATTTACCGTCACCTACGACGGGCGTACGCTCGCGAACAACCAGACGAAATTCTCCTATACGGTGACAGGACCGGACGTCGATCTCCATTTCAGGATTGAGCTCCCCGGATGCGCGCCTGCTCTCGCCGGGTCGTCGAGCCCTCCGAATGGGGTTTCATCCAACAATGACCCATCTGTCAATCCCGGAATCACATGGCACGTACCGAACGGGACCTCCGCCGCGGACACCGTGCATTTCTATGTGTTGTATCCGGGGACAGTCCGTGAAGGGATCGTGCTGGCGTCGGTGAACACCAATACAGGCACACAGGTCGGCAAGATTGCCGGCGCATGCGCGCGTGTCTTTGATATCTCCGGATCCGCGTTCACGGACGCAAACAGCAACGGCCTGCGCGACGCTACCGAAACCGGAATTCCCAACGCCACGGTGAACCTGTACGACTCGAACAGCGTGGTGATCCGCTCGACCTCTACCGACATAACCGGCGGCTACCTCTTTACATCTATCCCCGACGGGACGTACCGTGTTGGGTTAGACACGACGACCGTCGCGCCCACAGAGGCAACCTATCTCACCAGGACGACGCCCTATTTCTACATCGTCACCGGGGAGCCCGACCAGAGCGGAAGGAACTTCGGGTATGCGCCGAACTCCAAGAAGCTCACCAACGATTTGAAGTTCGGAATCCTTCCGACGAACGGCTTCACGCCCGGGTTCTGGAAGAAGCAGCTGGCGTCGGCGATCTCCGGTAGCGGAAATCCGACGGTCTCCAAGGCCGCGCTCATCGGATACATCGCCACAATCCGGACCCTCCTTCTCACCGATCCTTACCAGACGGCGCTCGGAGGGGGAGACGGAATCCAGGCGGCGTACAATATCCTGAACAAGCAGGTCAAGACCGACATCGATGCCCTGAATCAACAGGTGCTCGCTCTCGAGTTCAACTGGGCCTCGAATCATGGGATCCAGGCGACCGATGCGGCCCTTCAGTACCAGTTGATGGGTTGGGGAGAGGCTCTTCTGGCCGCCAATTCACCGGTTGCCGCACCGACGACGCAAACCCTGCTCCCGGGCGCGACAGCGTCGAGCATCGTAACGGATGCAACAGGCGTTATCGCGGGGGTCAACAAGTCGACCGGAGGAGGCGGGATCTTCTAGAGTTCAGTGTCGCATGGCGGCGCTGTGTGCGCCGCCGTGCCGCAGTTGTGAGAGACTTTGAATGGAGAGAGCCGCGCGGCTCTCTCCATTTTTTTGTGACGCAGGGAAAGCGGCGCTATTTCGGAAGGAGGATGATGAACTCGGTGTACTCGCCAACCTTCGAGTCCACCTTGATTTCCCCGTGGTGCTGCTTCACGACGATATCGTAGCTGAGCGAAAGGCCGAGGCCGGTGCCTTTTCCTGTGGGCTTCGTCGTGAAAAACGGCTCGAAGATCTTGTCCCGGATTTCGGGAGGAATTCCTTTTCCGTTATCCCGGATGCGTATTTCGATCCTGGAGCCGAGGTCCTTCGTTTTCACGATAAGCTTCGGAGCGAACCCGTCGGGTGATTCCTTCTTTCTCTCGTTCGCCGCGTAACATGCATTGTTGACGATGTTCAGGAACACGCGGCTCAGATCCTGCGGAACAACCTCAATGGGCGCGATCGACTTGTCGTACTCTGTTTCGATGCCGATGTTGAAGTTGGCGTCGAGCGCCCGCAGGCCGTGGTAGGCAAGGTTGACGTACTCGTCGAGCAAAACATTGATGTCGGTGGGCATCCGCTCGCCGGTTTTCCCGCGCGAGTGCATCAGCATGCCCCGAACGATGCTGTCGGCCCTCTTGCCGTGTTCGTTGATCTTGGAGGCGTTGTGCTCCAGGTCGGTCAATATGTCCTGAATGTTGGCGGCCGCTTTGGGCTCGAGCGCGCTCTCCTGCTTCGTGATATCCTCGCGAAGCTCTTTCATCAGATCGAGAGAGAGCTCCGCGAAATTATTCACAAAATTGAGCGGGTTCTTGATTTCGTGGGCGATTCCCGCCGTCAAGGCCCCCAGAGACGCAAGCTTCTCCTGCATGATCAGCTGCTCCTGCGTCTTGATGATCTCGGCGTTTTTTTCTTCAAGCTGCTCGTTCGTGGCGGCAAGCTCCTCCGCCTGTCGCAGATTCTCCTCCGAACGGAGACGGATCTCGTGCGTCCGCTCCTCCACGATGCTCTCAAGTTCCCGGCTTCTTCGTTCGAGGGCCCGGGTCCGGTGACGAAAATAGGCATTTATGATGACAAGGAGTACGCCGATATTGATAAGAAAAGCCCACCATCTGAAAAACCACGGCGGCTGTACGGAGAACGACAGCGCGAGCGGCGATTCGGCCCAGACTCCGTCATTGTTGGATGCGACCATTTCGAAGACGTATTCCTTCGAGAGGAAGAACGCCGGAAGGTTTGTGTAGCGGATCTTCACCTCGGTCTTCTCGGGCGACCAGTCGCGGTCGTAGCCGACAAGCCGTGTCTTATACCTGACTTCCTTCTCATTTGCGTAGGTAAGCGCGGCATACTCGAATGAGGCCTCGTTATCGCCGGTGTTCTCCTCGCTGAGGCTTGTCCTCTGGAGCCGCAGTATCGGGGCAATGGTATTTTTCTTGTCAAACTGCGGGGTATACAGTGTCAGCCCCTTGGCGGTCCCGAAGTACACCGATCCCTCCTTCCCGGCCGCCACCGATCCGTAGAACCACACCTCGTTATCGACAAGCCCGTCATGCTTCGTGATTGCACGGATGACGCGTTTTCTCACCGGGTCGATCTCCGCCAATCCCCCGTTGGTGCCGATCCAGAGAGATCCGGTGAGAGGTGAAAACGCCATGCTTGTCACGTCGTTTCCCCGGAGCCCATCGGCCACAGTTATCTGCGCCTTCACTTGAAGCGTCCCCGGCTGAATGGCGATCAACCCCTCGGGCGTGCCTACCCAGAGAAGCCCGTCCCGCCATACGATCGACTCGATCTGATTGGAGGGCGCTCCGTTCGACGCGTTCCAGACCGCATGAAACACAGGCGACGTGACCTCACTGCCGATCATTTCCACTCCCTTCCCCGGGGCAGTATCAGGCCGGGTTTGCAGCCCATTCAGGTATGAAAGAGTGAGGGGGGCGGCACTGCGGTAGAGTCCGTTGTCCCTCGTTCCGATCCACAAATACCGGCCGGAATCGATCGCCATGCCGGAGAAAAACGTGGCGGGTAGACCTGAGGGAGTCCGGAACACAAGCCAGCCCCCATTGACGAGGCAGAAGAGGTTCTGGTATCCGCTAAACCACATCGCAGGGAGTGTTTTGGCGGAGCCGTCTCCTGCAGTGAGGTCCGTTCGGATGCTGGCATAGATCGAAGTATGCCGGTAGGAGGCGATCGAGGTATTCCTGTTGAAGATCGTGAGCGAGCCCGATCTGGAAGACCTCGGCGGGGGGTACCGTGGATCAAGTGATACGCAGTTAATGCCGTTTGTTGTTCCGATCCATAATCGGTTGCGATCGTCGAGCGTAAGAGCGTTCACCAGGTTGGTACTCAAGCCCCGGTCGGTTTGAATTGCCTCGACCTTCCCCTCCTCATCGATCAGGGCAACGCCTCCGCCCTCCGTCCCTATGAACATGAGCGCCAATCCCGCCACGTTCACGGTTGGAATGACGACAGTCACGGAGGCAGTTGAGAGGTAGGGCTTCATGCCGCCGTGCGACGTTGCCGTGAAACTCCCAAATGCGGAGTAGTTGCTCTTGAGCTTCGAGACACCGAGGAGCTGCGAGATCCAGATGTTTCCCTCGCGGTCTTCTGTGATGCTGCTGACAGATTCGCTCAGAAGCCCGTTTTTCCTTGTGTAGACGCTCCGGTGCCGGAAGGCTTCCGTACGGGCCGATGTGGAATCCTGGTAGGAAAGTCTGGCGGCACCCGAACCTTCGCTCGAAATCCAGAGCGCTCCCCCGGACTCCTGGGTGATCGACGTAATGCGGCTCTTCAGGTCCTCGCTCACTTTTTCCGCACGCACATGGTCTCCTTCCCCTGCGAGCCGCCACACGATCCCGTTCTGGCAACCGCCATAGAGCATCCCGGCGCGGCTGTCGAATAACGCATCGGCGTTCGAAACAGGGAGTCCCTCTTTTGCCGTCACAATTTCAGGCTTCGTGAGGTCCTTCACGAACAGCAGGAGCTCCCCGCCTCCGATGCTGGCCGCGACGCTGCTGTCACGCCGAATCGTTATCGCACGAACGTCCCTGTTCTTTCCCTCGCGATGCGGGTCTGTCCGGATCGTGTCCACCCGGATCGAGTCGAGTCCATCCGGCACGTATCGGACGATCCCTCTCTCGCGGGTGCCCACCCAAATCGTCCCGCGGGTATCGGCTGCAAGCCTGTTTTCCACAACCACACTCTGCAGGAGGTTGGTCGAGCCTATCCGCGATGAAAATCGAATCCGGCCCCCTCCCTCGTACCTGTCCAGTGGTTTCTCTGAAACGACAATCCCGGCCTCCGTTGCCACCCAGAGACGCCCGAACCGGTCTTCGATGATCTGCCGGACATCGAGCACGGGGAGCCCGTCCCCGATGTTATACACCTCGTACCTGTAACCATTGTATCGGACGAGTCCCCCGGAATAGACAACCATCCAGATATATCCCAGCCGATCCTGGTATACCGACCGGACATCCGACGAGGGAAGGGGATTCACCTCGCTCTCCGAGGTGTAGTATGTGAAGGGGAGCTCCTGAGCGCACGAGAGCGCAGGAAGGAGTAGGAGTGCCGGTACGATCAGGCCTGCGGCTACAATGTTACGGGCCATTGCCTGCCAGGGGGTAGAATCAAATCGGGATGTGGGTGCGAATACTATCGCCTAAATACCCTCAAAAAGTAGAAAAAGCCCTACGAACTTACACATAAAGTCCTTCACTTTCAAACGGAAAAAGGGTTACGAATACATGAGTTCGGCGTATTGCCTGGCGCTCTTCTCCCATGTGAACCTTGCTCGCGCCGCTGCGCCCGAGATTCTGCTCCACCTCCCGGGATCGCCCTCATGAAGCTTCAGCGCCTCCCCCGCGACCCGGATAAAACCGTCCACTTTGGCCCTAAGTGTATCGCCTCCAAATTGGAAGCCGTTGACACCGTCGGCAATCGTGTCCTTGAGACCTCCGACCGCATGGACGATGCAAGGCTGGCCTCTCCGCATCGAGAGCATCTGGCTGATACCGCAGGGCTCAAAGAGACTGGGCATGATGAAGAGAGACCCGCTTGCGTACAGGGCCTCGCCTATGGCTTCGGAATACCCGCGCAGGTAGAGGAATCTCTCGTTTTCACGGTGAGCCGATACCAAAGCGTCTTCATACTCGGGCGTGCCCGTCCCCAGGAGCACATAGACACCCGCATGACCCGTAAGGAGCCGCAGAAACTCCTCCAGACCGCTTTTGCCGGACGAACCTTTCTCCAGCAAGATCCTGATTTTCTGATCCACAACCCGGGTTACGCTCGTGAGGATAACTTTGGGCTCGTAGTTCCGGAATCGGATCATTCTATCCGCCAACTCCGCGCGCGTCGGTCCGCCGGGGCTTTCCTTCCATTTGCCTGCCTCTGATTTCACGAGATCCAGAAGAGGAGTCAGCGGCATTGCATGTATCCCGTATTCCGCCTGATACTCGCATCCGTTCAGGATCCCGAACAGGCGGCCCTGTGACCTGGCGTCCAACAGGAGCCCTTCGAGGCCTTCGCCTCCCACGAATCCCGTCTCAGGATCGCTCGGCTTCAGGATTTCATCGGCATACCTCGGCGAAACCGTGTTCACCTTTCCCGCACGGGAAATTCCGGCAGCCATGGGGGTGAAAGTGGGATCGGCGTACCGGGGGTCTTTCCATGCATCGATCCACCCGGTCGTGTTGAATAACTCCGGAAACCACTCCTCGACGGTCGCGGGAGAGCCCCGGATCGGCCTGGTCCCCTGGATCGCCGCATTGTGAATCGTAAACGCGGTCGTGAACTCCCTCAAAGCGGCGAACTGCGGATGGAGCTCTCTCAGGAGGAGGAGGGCGCCGGTGTGCCAGTCGTGAAGGTGGAGAACCGGCCGTGAACCGCTTGCAAGGAGATAGCGGCCGACGGCAGAGCAGAAGAGCGCATACTTTGTCGCGTCCTGAGCGAACGCCTGTTCGGGCGGGTCGTGGCAGTAGATTGGATTGCCCCGGATAGCGGGATGCTCGAAGACGAGGGTCGTCACGCCTTCGACCCGTTCCCTGGGAGTAACCTCCCACATTTCTCCTTCCGCGGACGATCCCCCAAAGGGGAACTTCACGCTTGCGACCGCCCTGGCGGGGTTCTTCGTGTGCAGGAAGCCGTACGACGGGACGATGACCGTGACGCGCCACCCCAGTTTCGCAAGGGCCTTCGGCAGATCCCGAACGACATCCCCAACCCCGCCGACCTTTCCCCCTTTCAGCGCGTCGTTTTCCGACGCAACCATCACAACTTCCTTACTCTTCATGCGCGGAGAGACGGACAGCCCAGCTCAAATGACCGTGCCGTCGGGTATCGTGGTATCCTTCATCACGATCACGATACCGTTCCGGATCCAGTACCCTTCGCTCTCGCGTTCCACATTCTCGATCTTGTCCTTGTTGATGATTTTCACGTTTCGGCCGATGCGCGCGTTCTTGTCGAGAATGACGTTGCGGAGCACGGACCCCGCCCCGATGCCGACGGGTACCGCGCCCGCATCGAGGTCGGCCGCGCGCTCCGCTTCGGACTGATAGTAATCGGCTCCCATGATGAGCGTATTCTCCACGGACGACTTCTCTTCGAGGCGCGATCGTACACCGACGATCGAGTTAATCAGTTCAGAGCTCTTGACGATGCACCCGTCGCAGATCATCGACTCTTCGATCCTGCCGTTGAGAACCTTGGAGGGAGGGAGAAAGCGCGGCCGCGTATAGATTGGAAAATCGGCGTCGAAGAAGCTGAAGGAGGGTTTCGGCTGCCGCACAAGCGCGAGATTCGCATGGTAAAACGATTCGATCGTGCCGATATCCTCCCAGTATCCCCGGAACGCATACGCCTGAACGTTGCAGTCATGAATGGCTTCGGGTATCACGTCCCTCCCGAAATCCACGTGCTGAGGGTACCGCGTGAGGAGATCGACCAGGGCTTTCTGCGTGAACATATAAATCCCCATCGACGCGAGGAAAGGGGTCTTTGACGCGGCCGACGGACTCAGGCCGAGCACGCGGGTGTCGACTTTCATCCCGGCGAGAGTCTGCCCGGTGGGTTTTTCCTTGAATTCCACGACCCGCCCATGCTCGTTGATTTTCATCAGACCGAATGAGGAAGCGTGCGACTCTTCGATCGGGACGACCGAGATCGTGACGTCGGCTTTCGTCGAACGGTGGTGTTCGGCGAAGAGCCGGTAATCCATCCGATAGAGGTGATCGCCGGAGAGAATGAGGTAATCATCTACCTTCCACGGGCTCATCACCCACAGCGTCTTTCGCACGGCATCCGCCGTCCCCTGGAACCAATCGGGGCTCACCGGCGTCTGCTGGGCGGCCAGCACGTCGACAAATCCCTTCATGAACGGGTAGAAGCGGTAGGTATTTGCGATATGCTGGTTCAGTGAGGCGGAATTGAACTGGGTGAGGACGTAGATCTTCAGGAGCCCCGAGTTGATGCAATTGCTCAGCGGTATATCGATGAGCCGGTATTTCCCTGCCAGTGGAAGGGCCGGTTTTGCCCGGTGCTTGGTCAAAGGATAGAGGCGTTCCCCCCTGCCGCCTCCCAGAATGATCGCTAAGACATTTTGCATGGCTCGCTCACCGACAACTGTGGTATGGTCTCCGTTTCTTCCTTACTTCTGACGCCTGCAGACGATGGTGGAGTCGCCGTGCCGCGGGTGCTCTCCATACTTGCATCCCGCGTACCCCTCGCGGTAGTACAGGACCCTGAATCCCCGGAAGAGTTCCCTCAGGCGGCCTTTCTCCATAAAGTAGACGTACTCGCAGCAGCTGTAATCGGAGCAAAACGTGTTCCGTTCGACCATCCTTCCGCCGGCGTGGCATCCTTTGATCTCCGGGTCAAGGTAGTTCCGGGAGGACAGCAGGATAATGCCCCCCGGTTTGACCGCCCGCTTCATGGCGCGAACAACGTTTTCCGCCTCGCTCCGCTTCATGCAGCAGACGACGAGAATGCTGGCGATAACATCGTATCTGTTCCGGGGATACTCGTAGGTTGTCGCGTCGGCGTGTTCGATGGAAACTGCGGAAAGGTTCTCATCCTTGCAATAACGCCGGAACCGCCTCAGGTACTCCCGGTTCCTGTCGATCGCATGCACGGCAAAGCCCTTGCCGGCGAAGTATGCGCTGTCTGCGCCTTCCCCGCAGCCGACGTCGAGCAGCGCTCCGCCCTCGGGCAGATATTTCGAGGCCCTCCTCGAGAATGGATCGGGTTTGAAGGGATTCTCAAATCCGTACCTGCGCTCGATTGACCGGCGGTTCGATCGCATGGCGTCAGCGGCTTGCAGACTCTTCCTTGGCGCGCGGTGCCGGGCGCATCAGAAGTTGCTTCAGCTCATCGAGCCGGTAGCCCGACGTGTCCGACGATGTCTGTATCCGTTCAAGAAGGGTTGTATCGATTTCCGGAGAGGTTTGATGGGACCCTCGCCTCAGGAGTCCCGCGATGAAGAGCCAGTGCATCAGCTCGTCAAACGCTTCCTTATTATAGTAGAGCTCGCCCTGGTGCTCGTTGACATGGAGATCCGACCGGATGCCCGGTTCATCGAGGAGCTCCCGGACCCGGCGCAGCGTTTCGCGCTGCGTTCCGCCCGCAAAGACGTCTTGATGGAGGATCATCAGCGTAATCGCCTCGACGGCCATCGCAGCGCCCCCCGGGACCCGCTCTCCGTCGATGACGGAATGAATTGTGCCCGAGAGTCTCAGCCTTTCGAACAACTCCGCGCTTCGGCGCGCAATGTCACCGGCCGTCACAAGCCGGCCGAGTCCGCGGGTAAAGATCCACGAAAGAAGCAGCGTCAAACCCGGCGCGGTCCTGATCAGCCTCAGCGGATCATGAGATCCCTCTCGCCCGCTCTGTTTCCGCTCGCCGTGGGATTCAAGGAGAGCGCTCATTGTTGCGATATCCTCCTTCACGCCTCTGACTGCCTCCTCCTCCCCTTTCTCTTTCTCCCCCTCTTCCACTCCCCCCATGAACCCAGCCACCGCGGCCGCGAAGCGGGCATAGTCCTTTACGGTCGTTGTGAACGAACCGTGCCGCCCCGCGCTGATCAATCTTCCGAACGCCTCGTGTACGGGTCTGAGTCGAAGCCCGACCATGGCATCTTCCATGTCAGGAACGCCTCTCCCTTCCAGGGAATCTGCCAGGCGCGCATAGGACCCTGAAGAGTCCTCAATTTTCCTGAACTCGGTGAACACCTGATACTGAAATGCGTTGAGGTGGACAAACAATCCCTTTTCCCTCAGATCCCTCCCCGAACGGATGAACTCAAGCCCCGACTTTTGGTCCCTGAACACATAATGGACGCCATCCCCCGCCTCCAGCGCAAGGGCATCGGCGAGATTCGTCATGCCGAGGCCTTTCTCGCCTCCTGAGGCGGAGGCGCTCACCTTCGGCACCGCCGTCCTGATCCACCCCGAACATTCTTCATACTTGTTGTGATAGCAGATCAGCGCCCGCTCCCCGCCGTCTCTGTTCGAATACGCGAAGACATTCTCGTTCACTCCCCCCCGCGAGTCGACCAGATCGTACATCTCAAAATTCTCCACGTGGCTGAACAGCCGCCGTTTCTGCATGAGCGGGAAGATTTCGCGTTCATGGCGTTTGATAAGGTCCGCATCGGGCTGCTCGTCGTAGTAGGCGCGTTTGTACTCCATCCCGTACTTCTCATGGAACCCTTCGATCTGTCCGTGCGCCAGCATGGGGAGACCGGGGAGCGTCACCATCATCAGTGCGACGCCGAAATACTTGTCATCCCGTCCGAACTGCGCGATCGCCGTCTCCTCGTCCGGATTGCTCATGAAATTGACGTACCGCTTGAGTATCTCGGGATTGTAAGCCAGCGTATTCCGGATCAATTCCCTGTACTTTGAGTTCTCCTCCTTCATCAGCATGTGCATGAAGGCGCTGTTATAGACGCGGTGCATTCCGAGAGTCCGGACGAAATACCCTTCGAGGAGCCAGAATGCCTCGGCCAGCAGGAGGGTCTGCGGCATCTCCGCATTGATCCGGTCGACTACTTCCCGCCAGAATTCCTCCGGAAAGAGCCTGTCGAATTCTTCGCGGCTCATCGCGTGATCGGCCCTCGAGGGAATGTCTCCCCCGGAGCCTGGCTGGGGATACCAGAGACGGCGGAAGTGCTGCCGGGTAAGGGTCATCGCCGCGTCAAACCGGATGATCGAAAACATTCCCGCGACGTGCAGGATAGTCCGTATCACCGCTTCGCGGACTTCCGCCTTCAGGAAATCGAGCTGGGCCGTATCGTTCCACGGCATGTTCGTGCCGTCATTCCCGTGATAGATGTAACGCGCAGCGCCGGTGCGCGTGTCGACCCTCTGGAACACGACCGCAGCGTCCCGCCTTGTCCAGTAACCGTCCTCGATGCGTATGTCGGCGCCCGGATCATCGGAGAGATTCCCGCCGGTGAACCGGTAATTGGGGAACGGGCTGTATTCCGACTGGACAAAGTAATCGGGGTGTTCGACGGCCCACTTCGAATAGAGTCCGACATGATTGGGGACCATATCTCCCGCCATGCGAATCCCGCGCTGCCACGCCCGGTGGCGGAGATTGAGGAACGCCCCCTCGCCTCCCAGATCGGCCGCTATCACGTAGTCGAAGATCGAGTACGCCGATGCAACCGCTTCCGGGTTGCCGGTCATCTGTTTGATTCGTTGCGAGGCGCGGCTGCGCTCCCAGATTCCGATCAGCCACAACCCCGTGATGTTCCAGCGCGCGAGCCGGTCGAGTTCCTCGTCCGGTATCTGGTCAAGCCGCGAGATCGGACGCCGGTATTCCCTGGAGAGCTGTTCGAGCCAGACGTACGTGTTCTTCGCGAGCATCACGATCCGCGGCATCCAGTCGAAATCCGCCGTGAATCGTTCCTGATCGAATCGGCCGCTGTCGGCGCTGTCCCACGGAGGGTAGTGAGGCACGGGCGTCGGGGGTCTAGTTCCCGCGCCGGGGCCGCCGGGTTTCGATTCCTCGCGGAGCAGATCCCCGGCACCGAGGAGTTTCGCTTTGAACCTCTCCGAGAGGATCAGACCCCACTGCCTCTTGATGAACTCGAGCTGGCCCTCGAGGCTGTGAGGGCTCGCGAGGATCGGCGCTCGGAGAAGGTCGAACATGAATTGTTTCTCGGGACCGAACGGGGGCTGCGTTTTGAAAAACTCCTCAAGGGCCGAGATGCAATTGCGATAGACGGTTCCGCCGGATAGTTCCGCGTCGTCGAAGAGCTCCTTGAACGGACTGAAGGCAGGGTTGATGTTTGCGAAATAGAGGAGTATCACCTCTTCGAGAATGATGTCGGCATTCGGCCTCGGGCCGAACGCGTCGGCGAGAAAACTCTTGAGCTCGGTCGATCCCGATTCGACGTCCCTGGGGGGAAACAACTCTCCAAATTTCTGCAGGACTGCATGCGTATCCTTCTTCCCCGACTCCTTCTGCAGGAACTCGCGCGCGCGCGAAAACACGCCCGGGTTTGCCGACTCTTCATAGAGCCGCAGGATGAAGTGATAGATCTCATCGATCAGCCCCATCGCGTTGATGTGGCCCGCCTTCACCCCCCTCTCCGGGTTTTTCGCCGATTCCCTCACCTCATTGATCTTCTGCGCGAAGACCCGGGCCGCGCGGAAGTCGGGAAGGATTACGTTGCCGCTGATGGAAAACAAGCCCTGATCGAACCTGTATCGTTCGCGCGCCGAACGGCGGATGTGAAAATGAAACACCGGCCGGCGTTCCGCCCCGGCCGGTGGCAGAGACGGAAACGTTCTCAGAGTTATGAGGAGCGGGCGCACCGGGCTCATCCGGCCTGAACAAAGTGTCTGACGTGCGATGCAACTTCCGCCGCAATCAGGACCTCGATACGGTGCACGATCGCGTCCGGAGCGCCGTTGGCGTGCATCGATTGAAGCCGCATGTCGCACACCTCGTTGACGTAGTCCACCACGACGCACGTTGATTCTTCCGTGACGGCTATTTCCGAGGAGAAAAAATCAAGCCCGCAGACTCTGACAATGGTTTCCATGACGTTCCGGAGCCCGACAAGGCTGAAGCGCTCTTCCTCCTCCTGGGTCAGCGCCGTGTACCGGTGTGTCTGGTCGTCCCACCAGCAGGGGATGATTTCGTCGAACGCCCTGTAGACCCTGAACCACCCTCTTTTCCCGTCGAAATTTCTCGGCACGATGAACTCCTGGAGCAGATACTTATCGTTTTTGTGGAGCTGCCGCGCCTCCAGCACCTCGGCGACTGTGGAGGCATTCAGTACGACTCCCGTTCCTCCGCCCGTGGTATTCGCCGGCTTGATGACGAAGGGTGTTCCGAGGCAATCCAGCTCCGCCATGTTCAATGGAAGGGCCTTCTGTTCGTGATACGGAGGAAGAATGATCGTATGGGGAACGTGAAGCCCATGTGTCATGAACTCAAGATGCATCGTCGCCTTGTCGATGGCGTGCAGTACCTTCGGCCGGGGGTTTATCAGAAAGAGCGCCGACTCCTGCATGGCCTGAACAAGGGGGAGGAAGTTCGGATCTGCGTCCGAGGCGCGGTCATAGAATGCCTGAAACGAAATAGCTCCGGCTCCGAGCTTCTCGAGCGTATCCGCCAGGTTATGCGGATCGATCCGGTACGTCGAAAGACCCCTCCTCTGACACTCATGTTCGATGCCTGACACGTATTCCCTGTCGAACTCCCAATTCCATGCGACGGCGAGCGAATAGGTCTTCAACGGGCCGGTGCTCACCCTCTCACCCCCTCACCATCGAGCCCTGCGTCACTCCTTCCTCCGCCCGAACGGACGCAATCGGTTCGAAATCCCGCTGAGGCATGACCCCTTTCGCATGGCGTGCAAAATGATAGATGTTACGCACGTGCGTGAGGAAAGCCTTGTCGAACGGAGCCACCACCGACGGCGAACCCTGATTCGTGCCGTACCACCAGAACCAATCGGATCCCTCTGCAGCATACAACTCCTCCCAGGCCCGCCACGCGAACCATTGCTCCGACCCTTCCTCCGGAGCCGGCTCGCCCGCAAGGGGGCGTGGCACTCCGGATTGTTCGAGATCGTTGCGGGCAGTGCCGAGGTACTCCCAGGCCCGGTTCTTTTCCACCCGGCCGATCCATGTATCAAAGTTTGCATTGATCCAGGAACCGGGAAACAGCCCTTCAATCGGGCGCATCGATGAGACAGGATGCGGAGGCACGCCGCGCGCGATATTCCCCGTGATGTACTCAGACATGGTCACCGTCAGGAGCCGGCGGCTCGAGGAGAGCTCGCTCAAATCACCATACAGGGAATGCAGAAATTCTTTGCCGTCGTTGTCGTACCGGTACCATTCCCAAGCATTCTCGCCGTCGAGCACTACTGTGAGGAGACGCCCCGGCCCGCCTCCGGGCTCAAGGCGCTGGAAGACCGACGCGAGGAAGTCTTTGGCCGCATCGGATCCCCGGTAATGCTGATATGTAAAGCCGATCTTATCGGAGAGCTCAGTATCGCGAAACACAATGGCCAATGGCGGGCTCCCTTTCCGGTCTTCCCCTATCCGGTACGGATGAAATTTAGAGAGTCCCGGCGGGAGGGAACGCGCAAGGATTTTCTCATCTGCCGCAATCCATTGGATTCCGTTGCTCCCGAACACCCGGGCGATCTCGTGAGAGACCCCCCCCTCGGCAGGCCACATCCCGAGAGGCTTTCGGCCGAATATCCCCTTGAAATAGGCGACCGCCTTTGCCACCTGTGCCTGGGCATCCTCCGGATGACGAAAACTTGGCGGCAGGGGATCAGCTGGCTGGCAGATGCGCGCGGCATCCGAATTGAAAATCAGGGGAAGGATCGGATGATAGTATGGCGTCGTCGCGATCTGGATCTGTCCTTCTTGCGATGCCGGATCGTACATCAGCTTCCTGTGAACCGGGATAATGTTGGCGAGGATCTTGTACGTCTCGGCGAGAATGCGGGAGCAATCCTCCTCGACAAGCGGCCTTCTGAGGACGTAGGCGCCGTCGGGCCGCATCTGGATAAGATCGGTCATGTCGACCGCGGAGCCGTCCGTGAGAGAGACCTTTCCTCCCAGAAAATCTGGATCAAAATATGCGAGAAAGAACCACGCCTTTATCCCGCGCAGCTCCTCTTCGGAAAGCGGTTGTCCCGAAACGGCCTTCTCTTTCAACGCTTTGTATTCGGGGAACCGGGCGAGCATGACTTCAGTGATGTAGAGGGCGTTCCAGGGATTGGTGATCAGGAACGCGAAGTCGCTCCGGTCGAATGAAGCCGGGGCCTTCAGGAGGAGGTCGACCCACGGATCGGTTTTCCCTTTCCACTGCGCGAGAAATGCGTCTTTGTGGAACCGGCTTTTCTTCACGTCGACGAAGGGGCCGAGCCGGTCTACATAATACGTCCGGAGCTGCTGCAGGAGCGAGGAAGTGAGATTGAACGTGCAGTGCACATCCGGATAGCCCTCAAGGATCGAGGCCATGTCGTAGTAATCCTTCGTGCCATGCGTCCGCACCCAGGGGCCCTGCAGTTGGTCGAGATCAGGATCGAGGTAGAGCGGTTGGTGCTGGTGCCAGACGAGGTTGAGATAGAGAGCGCCGTCAGAATCTGCCATGAATCCGCTGCATGGGGAAGGATTGCTTTCAATATATGCCCATTTTTCGTACAATTGCAACAGTCATGAAGACCATCAAGGCGCCTCACGTCATCGCTCTTGTGCTCTTCGCAGTCCAGATTGCGTTCCACGGCAATTACGGCTACTTCCGTGATGAACTCTACTACATCGCGTGCAGCCACCATCTCGCATTCGGGTACGTAGACCAGCCGCCGCTGTCGATCGCAATCCTGTGGATCAACCGGATGCTTCTCGGCGATTCGCTCCAGGCGCTCCGCCTTCTCTCCTCGGTCGCCTGTGCGGGAGCTGTTCTGCTGGCTGGATCGATGGCCCGGCGGCTCGGCGGAGGAACGTTCGCGCAGGGTCTTGCGGCGCTGGCGGTCGCCACGGCGCCCGGCCTCATCGGTCAGGGCGAGCTCTTTTCGATGAACTCCTTCGACCTCTTTTTCTGGGCAGCAGCCTGTGCACTCGTGGTTCGGTTCCTCACGGACGACGAGCCGAAACTCTGGATTGCGTTCGGAGTCGTTGCGGGTTGCGGTCTCCTCAACAAATACTCCATTGGATTTCTCTGCATCGGGCTTGCCGCGGGTCTTCTGCTTACGCCCCGGCGGCGCCAACTCACACGCCCATGGTTCTGGCTTGGTGCGCTCGTGGCGGCGTTGATGTTCCTCCCTCACGTCATCTGGGAGTGGGCTCACGGCTTTCCCTCCGTTGAATTCATGCGCAATGCGAGCACGCTTAAAAACGTGAACCTCGGGGTGCCCGATTTTCTGATGGGACAGCTCAGGGACATGAACTTGCCGAGCGCCCCGCTCTGGTTGTCGGGCATCTGGTTCTTCGCCTCTGCGAGGGATGGGGCTCTTCGCCCTCTTGCCTGGATGTATCCCGTCGTCTTCTTCATCATGATAGCGAGCAATGCGAAGATATATTACCTTGCTCCGATCTATCCTCTCTATTTCGCGGGAGGCGCGGTGTTTGCCGAGCATTGGATAACCGAGCACGGATGGAGCTGGATGAAACGCCTCTATCCGGCGCTTCTGATCCTGACGGCTCTCGTGGCTCTTCCTTTTGCGCTGCCTGTCCTCCCCGTGGATCGGTTCATCGCCTATGAACAGCTTCTCGGGCTTATGCCCAGGGCGCAGGAACGAAGCGCGGTGGCGGAACTGCCGCAATACTATGCCGACCAGTTCGGGTGGGAGAAGATGGTTTCAGATGTGGCGGGAGTCTATGCGAAGCTGACTCCGAAGGAGCAGGCTCAGTGCGTGATCTATGTGCGGAATTACGGCGAGGCCGCTGCGATCGAGTTCTTCGGAAAGAAATACGGCCTCCCGGGCGCGCTCTGCGCGCACAACAACTACTGGCTATGGGGTCCGGGCGGGCGAACGGGGGATGTTGCGATTATCTTTGGCGGCGGGAGCGGCTATCAGGAGAATCTGGCCGATTTACGGAAATTCTACAGTCACGTCGAACTCGCGTGGACCACGGGCTCGAAGTATGCGATGCCGTTCGAAAACGGCCGGATGATTTTTATCTGCAGGGGAATGAACACGACATTTCAGAAGATCTGGCCGGGAGAACGGTTTTACATGTGAAGAAATATCACGGTCAGAGTCTCACCGGAATCCCCCTCGACCGCAGATAGAGCTTCAGGTCGGGGATGGTCAACTCCCTTGAATGGAAGACGCCCGCGGCGAGGACCGCGTCGGCTTCCCCGGCCATGAGCGCTTCGGCAATGTGTTCCTTGTTTCCGGCTCCCCCCGATGCGATGACCGGCACATTGACACGCAGGGCCAGCTCACGAAGAAGTTCGAGATCGTAACCCTGTTTCGTTCCGGCCTGATCGATCGAGGTCACGAGCAGTTCGCCGGCGCCGCAGTCGGCGACCGTCTTCGCCCACTCGATCCCGTCAAACTCCGAGTGTTCCGTCCCGCTCGTCACATGAATGACCCACCCCTGATCGTGAGACCCGGGACCCCGGCGCTTCTTCTCAGCCGCGCCGCCCGCAGCATGGTCTGCGCTCAGGGGAAGGCCAGAGCCGTCGCTCGCGGCGGGCACGGTGGAGCCGGGTGCATGCGAACGGGACTCAAATTTTCTGGCAGACCGCCGCCCGCTTGAGCGCGCTCCCGTGGACGCCCCGAGGTTTCGAGTCGCGGCGGAACCCGGACGCTTGCTCTCCGTCCGGCCGAGCAGACCCGGTGTGCGAATGACATCGATGGAGGCCACCAGAGTTTGAGTTCCAAAATTGGCCGCGGCCCTGGCGAGAAGGAGAGGATCTTCGACGAGGATGGTGGTCAGGCTCACCTTATTTGCTCCGGCGCCGATCAGGCGGCCGATGTCGTCAAGAGTGCGGATCCCTCCCCCCGCGGTCAGCGGAATCGTCAGGTGTTTCGCCACGCGCTGCACGATATCCAAAAACGGCCTGTGGTCCTTGCCTTCCACCGAGATATCGAGCAGGACCAGTTCGTCGGCGCCCTCCCCGAAATACCTTAGGGAGAGCTCGACCGGGTCGCCGACGTCCACAAGCCGCCCCATCTCCCTCCCGTGGACGACCCTTCCGCTGAAAATATCGAGACAGGGTATGATCCGCCGGATCAGCATCGAGGTTCCTTCCTCATTCCCCTATCCGAACAATCTGCACGGTGATGTTATCCATGCCTCCTCTCGCGTTGGCCACACGGACCAGCTGCTCGCAGGCGGCCGGCGGGGCTTTGGATGTCACCACCTCCCGGATCTCATCGTCGGTGACGTAGCCGTAAAGGCCGTCCGTGCACAGCAGGAAGAAATCGTTCTCCCTGACCTCGATTCCCGGGAGAACGTCCACCTCAAGCTCAGGATGCACGCCGAGAGCCCGGTAGAGGTGTGACCGCTGGGGATGGACCTTCGCTTCCTCTTCGGTCAGGATTCCCTGCCGCACCATCTGTGCGACAACGGAATGATCGCCCGTCAGCCGGTCGCTTTTCAGTTCCGTGATGCGATACGCCCTGCTATCTCCCACGTGGGCGACAGTCGCTCGGCTCCCGGTGATGGCGAGGGCGACGCACGTCGTTCCCATCCCCTGAAACTCCCTGCTCTTTTTGCTTCGCGAATAGATCTCCTCGTTGGCTCCTAGAAACGCGCGCTTCAGGCGCTCGGTCGTATCCGCCTCGTCACCCGAATAAAAGGCCGATGCGAGCGCCTTGACCGCCATCTCGCTGGCTGTCCGTCCGGCGTTGTGACCGCCCATGCCGTCGGCCACCACAAAGAGCTGGCCGTTCGGAGAGGAGAGATCGAGCGAATCCTCCGGAAATTTTCCGGCGAAATCCTCGTTCTCTTCGCGGGCCATCCCTATGTCGGACAATTGGGCGAAGGTGATTGTCATCGGTATCCGGTCGTGCAGGTTGACGCTCACTGGCTCTTCTGCCGCGGTCCGGCGCCGGTCGTCCGCGCGGCCCCGGCGCGCTTTTTTGCCTCGACCGTTACGCGGGCGCTGATCGATGGAATGAGCCATGCCGAATAGCCGTCGTCTCGTAACGTGCACTGAATCATGTCGTTGAACCGGTCGCGAACGTCCTCCAACGGATAGCCCGAATTGAGGCTGATCCATCCCTCGAAGCCGTCTCTCCAGTGAATGAAGATCTGCGCGAGGAGCCGCCGATCCACTCTTAGCGTGTCGATGCAGAGGTAGTTCGCTTCAAGATCCGAACAGCCCAGCGAGGCGAGCTCGGCCGGCATTGTCCGGCCGTGGCGAAGGTTCGATCCGGTCCGGCCTGCCGCCTTCCCGCCGTAATCCCGGAAGAACTCATCCGCGTCGCGCCGCGTGGGGTGAAAGAAGAGCATTCCGTAGTCCTCGGCGAGGAAGTAGAGCCACCCCCCGGGCTTCACCACCCTGATCATTTCCCTGACAACGGCATGAGGGTCGGGCACGGCCTGGAGCATGTGCCTGCATATCGCGACGTCGAAGCGGTCGTCGGGGAATTGCATCGACGCCGCGTCGCCCTGCTGAAACGAAAGCCCCGGATATTCCACGGCGGGAAACCGGCTCACCGCGCGGCGGAGATTCACCTCGGCGAGGTCTACCCCCGTAACGGTGCGCGGAAAGTATTCTTTGAGGACCCGGGAAGAGATCTCCCCTGTTCCGCATCCCACATCGAGGACGTCGAGGCCCCTCGTCGTAAAGATTCTCCGCAGATAAGGTTTTTCCTGCGGCCAGATGGCAAGCGCCTGGGTCTCGAGGGTGTGCTCCATCGCCTCGTTTTCCATCGGTTCGCGTTGTCCGTAAGTCATTGCCGGCATGCCTGGTAATGCGGGGAGTTGTAAGGATTTTAATGTAAAAAAGTTTCCGGTCTTTGCCAATCACCGCCCTGCCATCACCGTACGTTAGGGACGACAAATTTGTCTATTTTTCTCTTGACATGAACACAAAAATGTCGTATCTTCCCTAAAAAGATGCCATGAGACTTCCCGGGGATCGGCGCTCAGTTCATATCGGCATGGGGGGATGGGACCTCCACCCGTTTACCACCTATTTTTACCCCCGCAGACCGAGGAATGATTTCAGGAAACTGGAATTTTATAGCCAATTCTTCGACTGTGTCGAGATCAATTCGACATTTTACAATACATCACTCTCGCCGGTAACTGCGAAGCGGTGGTTGAGTGATGTCTCTTCGAACAAAAACTTCCTCTTCACCGTAAAATTATACAGGGGATTTACTCATACGTACGATGCGGCAAAATCCGACGTCGCTGCAATCCTCTCGCTCCTCGAACCCCTGGTAGAGAACGGCAAATTCGGCGGACTCCTGATCCAGTTTCCCTATCTGTTCACAAACCGGCAGGAAAACCGGTTGTACCTTCTTCAACTGAGCAGGATATTCTCATCGTTCCGCCTCTTCCTCGAAGTCAGGCACCGATCATGGTACAGCCCGCTGATGTACAATTTCTTCCAGGAAAACCGCCTTCATCTCGTGAACGTCGACCTTCCTCAGATCAAACAGCATGTGCCGCTGACGGCTGTATCCTGGTGTGGGGCCGGATATTTCAGGATGATGGGGAGGAACGATGCGTCGTGGAAACAACCGTGGCGGCTCGAGAGCGACGGAAAGCATGTCGTGAGCGACCGGTACCGGTACTTATACGACGCCCGCGAGCTCGACAGGCTCCGTTCCCTGATCGAACAGGTCAAGGCAATCGCCGATCAGACATTCGTGATCTTCCATAACGATCCCGAAGCACACTCACTCGTAAACGGATTCCAGCTGAAACATCTCCTGAAACGAAAACAGCGAGTCCTCGTTCCCGGCAATTTCCTTCAATCATTTCCCGTGCTGAAACCGATCAGCGCGGCGGTCAACACATTCCACCCGCTCTTCGATCATCCTGAGAATGTCTCACCGCGCCTTTTCGAAGATGACGATCAGAATTTCTACAACGATCAAAAGGATAATGACCCACTCGAGGATCACCGAGCGCTGCCCTTCCAGCCTGGCGATAATAAACGTGCTTGAGCGGGAAATCAACGACACCTTTTGCTCGATGATCCTGATCCGGTCCTCCAGGTCGAACTGTCTCTTGAGCGCGCGGTAGAGCTCCTCGATTTTCCTTCCCCCGTCCCACACGATCGCAGGATCGTCGAATGCCGATAGCGTGTACGCGAGCTCATGCTCGACCGCGAGCGCAAAGCCGACCCTCTTCGTCAACTCCCGTTCCCCGTGCGGTATCGTCCCCTTCGATTGGAGCGACCAGATGGGGCCCTCCAATTGTGCAAGCGCGCCCTCCACAAGCTTTTCGTAATACTCCACCGATACTGAGCGGCTGAGGACGGCTCCCACAAGGAGGGCGATGTCGCGCGTGAGCTCCTTGACGTACAGCTCGTCCATCCCCTCGGGATCCTTCGGATTCGTTCCCACGTAGAGGGTGAAATCGTCCTCGCTGACGGTTTTGTTCGGACGCTGGGCAAACGGCATCAGACGCTCCACGAACGACGCGCGCTCGGAATGGTCGAAATTGAAAAACACGATCGCGCCGTAGTCGAAGAGGGCTACGGTTCGCCGGGAATCGAGCTGAACGAGGAGAGGGGTGTGTTCGAGGACCTTGCCCTTCAGGTCCTCTTCCAGGATTCTGCGGGCTGCATGAAGATCGTATGCCGATGCAACGTCAAGTGCCTTGACAAAAATCTTTTCCCGCGGAGCTTCGCCGTCCATGGCATTCCCTGTTCGGTCCCGGCGGCGCCGCAGACGGAGCCGCTATGCGGCCGGGATGCTTTCGTGCTTGAGGGCGCGTTCAATCCGAACGAGCGCCTGTTCGATGTTGGGAATCGAATTTGCGTAGGAGAAGCGAAGGTACCCTTCGCCGAAACGGCCGAATGCGGTTCCCGAAAGGCACGCCACGCCGGCGTCATTGAGCAGCCGGTCTGCCAGCTCGCGCGATGTGAGGCCCGTTCCCGTGATATTTGGAAAGACGTAAAAAGCGCCGAGCGGCTTATGACACCTGATGCCGGGTATGGCGTTGAGCCCGTCGACGATGATGTCGCGGCGGCGGCGGAACTCTTCCACCATCCGGTCGACGTCGTTCTGGGGACCGGTTAACGCCTCGATGCCTGCGACCTGCGAGAACGAGCTCGTGCATGACGTGCTGTTTACCTGGAGCTGGGCGACAAGTTTTGCGAGCTCTTCGGGCATCACCCCGTACCCGAGACGCCATCCCGTCATCGCAAACGTCTTCGAAAACCCGTCGAGGATGATGGTCCGGTCCTGCATGCCGGGAAGGGATGCGATGCTGAACGCCTTTGTTCCGTCGTACAGGATCCGGTCGTATATCTCATCAGAGAGAACAAGGAGGTTGTGTTCCTTCACAATCTCCGCGATCGCGCGGATGTCGGATTCCCACAATATTCCCCCGGTGGGGTTCTGCGGAGAATTCAGAATGACCATCCGTGTTCTGGGCGTTACCAGGCGCCGCAGGTCTTCGGCGTCGAAGCTGAAACCCTTCTCCTCGCGCAGTCGGAGTGGAACCGCCTTAGCGCCCACGAACTCGACTGCCGACTCGTAGATCGGGAAGCCGGGATTGGGGTAGATGACCTCGTCGCCCTCGTCGATGCAGGCAAGGATTGCGAAGAACATGATCGGCTTTGCGCCCGGTGTGATGACAACGTGTTCGGGCCGGACGTGGATTCCGCGCGTCCTCGATACATGCTCCGCAACGGCCGATCGCGCCTGAGGAAGGCCGGCCGCCGGGCCGTAGTGGGTAAAGCCTTCATCGAGCGCCTTCTTCGCGGCGTCCTTGATATTGAGCGGCGTGTCGAAATCCGGCTCGCCGATCTCGAGATGGATGATGTGCTTCCCCCGGGCCTCGAGGGCCCGGGCCTTTGCGAGGACTTCGAACGCCGTCTCGGTCCCGAGCCGGCTCATCCGCTGCGCGATGTGAATCATCGGTTACTTTGCCTCTTCAACCTTTGTGTAGATGAGGACCTTCTGTCCGCCCTTCTCTGCGATCGTGCCCGTCAGCTTCACTTTTTGAGCAACATACGGTAGGAGTTCTTCGTTCGCCCCCATCATTCCCGCTTTGGGGACTACAAGGTACAACCTATCGGTCTTCTGGTCGAAGATGCCGACGGGAAGGCCGCCCTTGATGCAGTCGATGGCGCACTGTTTGTGGTCCTCTCCCATTCCGCCTTGCATTCCCGTGACGAAACATTTTACGTCGATGACCTCTCCGGTCAGCGTGACTTCTTTCGCGTCCTTTTTCTTATCCTTCTTCTCCTGCGGCACCGCGATGGCAGGAACGCCGAGCAGGAGAAGCAGAACAACGGCTGTGAATTTCTTCATTGCGGAGTACTCCTGGGTTATTGATACCGGTGCGTAAAGTATACAAAATATGCGCCACATCCTCAATCGCCTGCCTTCAATCCGTATCTCGCCAGCTCCGATCGTGTAGAATTGTATTCTTCGTGGTGAATTGACGGGATTCCAAGGGCGCGCGCGGCTTTTATAAAGGCAAGACGGTCGTCGATATAGAGGACATTCCTGGGGGGCGCCTGGGACACGTCGAGCGCCGCCTGGTACATCGCTTTGTCCGGCTTGTGGAGGTGAACGAAGCAGGAGGTGATGTAGAAGTCGAAGATCGTATTCAGTCTGAAGGCGCGAATCCTGTGGAGCATCAGCTCCCTCCCCTCATTGTTGAGCGCGGCGACTGTTAACCGATGCCGTTTCCTGAGGCGCCGGAAGAGCGCGATCATTCTGGGGTGGCCCTTCGACTGGGCGAACATGTACTTCATGAATCTTCCGCGCGAAAAAGGCCGCTGTGTGTAGAACACCACGCGGCCGAGATAATCCTCCAGCGTCATCAAGCCGAGCTCATAGGCATCGAACGTTTTCTCATGCCTTTTGCTCATCTCGTCGAGGTCGAGACCGAACTCCTTCGCGGCGCGCGCTCGCGCCTCGTGGTCCCATCCGTTCGTGAGAAGGACCCCGCCGATATCGAGAAAGAGCGTCGTTATGGGTCCGGACTTCTTCATGGTTCACGATACGGAGCTGTCTCCGGAATTACATGCGGGTTACCGGGCGGCCGGAGGGATTTCTTGCTGAGCGGCGGCGCGCCTTCGCGCCGCAATCCGCGACACGGCAAGGTAGAGGCCTGCGTAGAGCACGATGGAGAAACCGGATACTGCGGCTCCCGTGGCAAGGTAGGGAGGCTCGAATCTCAATTCAACGGTATGATGCCCCGCCGTGAGCGGCACCCCCATGAATCCGATGTTCACTACTTCCAGGGTCGTCTCCCTCCCGTCTACCGTTGCCGACCATCCCTTGTCGTACGGGATGGAGAAGAAGAGCAATTTGTTCTTCTTGAGGTCGATTGTTCCCCTGATGGCGTTTTGGCCGTGCTCGATCATCGAGAGCGTGTCATCCCGCAGCGAGAGCAGGTCCTTCCTGAGATCCTGAAGAGTGTCCATGCCGGTGGAATCGTGCAGGTCGATGACCGGAAAACCCGGAAATTTCTCCCTGGACGCGGCGTCGACGACGAACCCCCTGAGGAGAGATATGTCCTTCTGGGCAGGCGTTAACCGCGAGAAACCTGTCGACAGGAATAGCCGTTCGTAGGCAATCCCGAGGGGGAGATAGAATGGGTTTTTCATGATATGAACATCGCCGACGCTTTTCAACTCTACATAACTCCTCTTGCGAAGGTCCTGGTCGTCGCCTTTGGAGAGAACGTATTTGCAGCTTACCAGCGGACCGAGCACCGGACGTGTGATGATTCCCCCGGCCCACCGGGTTGAAAGCTCATTCTGCGCATCGATCAGGTCCATCTGTTGCAGAAACCTGATGAAGGATACCTGATTGAACGAGCTGTAGGAGGTGGTCCCGTAATAATTCTGAACCTTGCCGTCGTTGAGGCTGGTGTTTTTCGACATCCCGGAATAATAATCTTTGTCGACCCTGAAAAATGTCGTATCAATCGAGTTCAGGTACTCCACTGCCTCACGCGTGTAATCGTTATAACCGGTTCTTTGCCGCCACGAGTCCGACGATATGCTGTCTCTATTCTTAATCGAGATGCCTGAGAGGTATGAGAGTTCCACGCACACGCAGATAAGCATCCCCGCCTTCGCCGCGGTCTTATATGACTTCGAGTTCATCAGAAGCAGAAACACCGCGTAGAGAATCAGGAACAGCATGACGACCGACCGGAGATCCCTGTCTATCAGTCCATTGCTGTCAAACGGGGGCAGGAAGAGAATTCCGGCAAGGACAAGGAATGACCCGGATAACACCTTGACGCTTACCCGGGCTCCTTTATCAATCGCGCCCAGAGCTCTGATGCTGAAATACAGGAGCAAAATGGCGATGAAAAAAGAATATGTCCGGAAATAATCGCCGGTGAATCCCCAGAACAGGTACCTGAAGAAAGGGAATACCAGAGGAATTAGGAAGAGGGCGACGAGAATGGAATACTGGACCTTATGCCGCCTGTCCTGGAAACAAAAAAACTGAGGCGCCAGCACCAGGCACGCCAGCCCGCAGTAGGTGAGCGGCGATTCGAGATAGTTCGTCCACCCCCTGAAATCGCTTCCGGTTCCAAGGAGGTCGCTGGAGAACGAGCGCGCCAGCAGGGAGAGGTATTCGATTTGAGGGGCGAAATCGAACACCGGTTGCGACATCAGAAAATGGAAGTACGACGACTCTCCGCCGACTCTCGGGCTCTGCACAAGCTGCAGGACATTGCTGAACAAAAAGACCGAGCTTACGACGGTCCCTAAGAGAAATAGCCCGGCCATCTTGACTGCGAAGAGTGAAAAACCCTTCACGCTCCATTCTCGTTCGTCCAGAAACCGAATGGTGCCGTATCCGAAGAGGAAGAGTCCGTACAGGTAGAGGTAAAACGGCTGGTAGGAACCAAGCAGGACAAACGGGAGAGGAAGGAGGTACCAGACACCCTGTTTGAAGAATTTTTCGAACGAATACAACAGAAGGGCCGCGCACATCGCATCGAATGAGAAGTGGTACCAGTTGCCCCCCACGATGATGTAACCGGCGAAGGAGAACAGCAGCGCTCCGATGAGGGCGGCATAGTTCGTCACGCCCAGCACTCTGAGATACCTGTAGAAGAAGAGGCCGCCGAAAACGATCTTGAGGATCTCGACGTACGCAAGCCCGAATACCAGGTTCTTGCTCCCGAGCAGATAGAAAACGATCATGAACGGGTCCCCCGTCCCAAGGGGAAAGATATTCTGGCCCAGCCCCTGATTGAACGACCACTTTGGAATCCCCACCGTTTTCATGTAGTTGACCAGATGGACAAAATGGGGATAGAGCCCGTTGATGGAATCGCTTGCAATATCCTTGAAGAGATACACCCTCTTGAAGGTGACGAAATCCCAAAAAACATAGAGCACCACTGAAAGGAGGCAGACCAGGAACAGGGTGAGTTCCTGCCTGCGCGAGGGATTGCGTGCTATCAACGTGTTGATGAATTCCATGACGCGCGAGCCCTGAGGGGCGCGATCGCGCTGCGCGGAACTTCGTTTCTTTGATTTCGTCATGAGGAAGTTCTTGCCTTTACCTTCTCATCTCTTGAATACTCCGTACTTCAGGATGCATCGGAGGAAGTCCCGACCAGACGCCGTGAGGTTTTTCCATTTTGCGCCCGACATCTTCCCACTCGTACGGGGAGTGAATGTGATAGACACAAAATCGACCCTGCAATTCTCCCGCCGAGCCCTGATAATCCGTTCGGCTTCGGCGAACGGGCTTCGCGAGACTAACTCAAAATTAAATATCTCCCGTTTGCCCAATTTGACGCTCCCGGCATCCTCTGTGTCGACGCCAAAGAAGATTCTCGGCAGGAGGTTGAAGACAGAGGATACGATATACCTCCAGACGCCGTATACTTCCCCCCGGTTCGCACGAACGCCGACGACCAGGTCGGACCGGGATGAGAGTACCGGGTCGAGCATTCTCCTGATATTGGCGGCGGGCCACTGCCCGTCGGAAGCGGTCATGTAGATATGGGTGCCTTTCGCATCCCGAAACAGGTCCCCGAACGATTCATAGATCCCCTTGTTGCGGGGATGCCTGATCACCCGTATCTTATTGTCCCTCGCGGCGAGCGATTGAAGAACCTGCAGCGTTCGGTCCGTGCTGGCGTCATCGAGGCAGACGATTTCCCAGTCGTCGATGAGATCCCGGACACTTGAGAGAACCTCCCGGTGTTCAAACACCACCCGCTCGATCGTGGCCTCTTCGTTGTAAGCGGGCATGACAACAGAGAGGACTATCGACGGGCTTTCCCCTCCCTCACTCCTGGGCCTGCTCACCTGGGGATGGGCGGAGGTTCACTTGAGCCGTCTGAGGACCCGGGCGGGATTTCCGGCGACGACGGTATAGGGAGGAACGTCCCTGGTGACAACCGCACCTGCTCCGATGACGGAGCCTTCACCAAGCGTGACGCCGCAGAGGATGACAGCCCCGCTTCCGATGGATACCCGGTCGCGCACCTTTGTCTCCACCACTTTCCAGTCGTCTGCGGTTTGAACGGAGCCGTCTGCGTTGACCGCCGACGGGTAGCGGTCGTTGATAAACACGACATGGTGGCCGATGAAACAGCCGTCCCCAACGGCAACCCCTTCACAGATGAAAGAGTGGCTGGAGATCTTGCAGTCCCTGCCGATGACCGCGTTACGCTGGATCTCGACGAAGGCGCCTATGCGCGTGTCGTCGCCGATCGTACAGCCGTACAAATTGACAAAGCCGTAGATCCTCACTCCCTTGCCGAGTTTCACATCATCCGCAACACGGGAGAACTCAGGCGCCGGGTTCATAGGACAACCCTGCCTCCCTGTGCCTTGATGCTTCGCTGGGCGGCTTCGAGTATCTTCACGACGCGCAGCCCGGATTCTCCGTCGGTGACGGGCCGCGAACCCTCCTGAATGCATGAGGCGAAGTGCGCCGTCATCCGGGCCAACGGCTCCTCGGTGCTCAATTTGGGAGACCATACATCGCCCGAACGATAGCTGATGAGCACCTGGCGCCTCTGCTCGGTGCCGGTTGCGACCGCGATGCCCCGGTTGAATACCTTGATTTTCTCGCTGTTTTCGAGGTCGTTGTATATGAGGCTTTGCTCGCTCCCTCCGATGATCATGTGCCGCACCTTCACCGGGGAAAGCCAGTTGACGTGGAAGTTTGCGAGGAGCCCCTCCCCAAAATCCATGTTGAGATACGCCACGTCCTCGACGTCGTGGTCGGCGTGCACGCTGCCCACGGTCGCGAGGCTCCGCGGCAGGCGTCCGAGCAGATAATCGACGATGGAAAGATCGTGGGGCGCCAGATCCCACACCACGTTGATATCGTGCTGAAAGAGTCCGAGATTAATCCTCACGCTGTCGATGTAATAGAGGCTTCCGAGTTTGCCCGACTCGATAATCTCCTTCATCTTCACCACCGGCGGACTGTAGACGAACACGTGGTCCACCATCAGGACAAGCCCCTTCTTGCGCGCCAGTTCGATGAGTTCCTGGGCGTGGTCCACTCTGTTGGTCATGGGCTTTTCTACAAGCACATGCTTGCCGGCCTGCAGCGCCTGCATGGCCAGGTCGTAGTGAGTGTGCACCGGCGTGGCGATGGCCACCGCGTCTACGCCTGAGTGGCTGAGGACGTCCCTGAAATTGGTTGTGACCTCCACGCCGGGGGATCTGGTCTTGGCGCGGGCAAGACGCTGCGGGTCCTGATCACAGCAGACGGCAACCCGGATGCCATCGGCCTCCTGAAAGTTCCGGAGAAGATTTGGCCCCCAGTACCCGTAGCCTATCACAGCGACGGAGATTTCCTTACTCATCCACATCTACCATGTAATCTTGATAGTTAGCGGGGAATCTATAAGTTTTCGGCGCGAAAAGCAAGGTAGGCGCCGTCCGGGATCGGCATACAGATGCGACTCCGGAGCCTGAAGTACTCCCCGAGAGACAAATCGGTGCGGATGTTCCTGAGGTAGGAAGGGTACACTCCCCCCGCGGTACGGAGGGGGAGGCGGCTATCTGACCAGCTTTGCGTTCAAGGTAATATTCACACCCTCCAGCGTCCGAGAAATGGGACAATTCTTCTTCGCATCGGCAGCCAACTCCTGAAATTTCTTTTCATCGATCCCCGGAACGATCCCCTCGGTGTTAAGATCGATTGTCGTGATCTTGAAACCCTCTCCAACCTTCTCGAGTTTCGCCTTTGCGTTTGTGCTGACTCTGGTCGGGGTGAAGCCGGCCTTCGCAAGCCCGCTCGAAAATGCCATCGAGAAACAGCCCGCATGCGCGGCCGCGATTAGTTCTTCCGGGTTCGTTCCCTTTCCGTCTTCGAACCGGGACGCGAAGGTAAATGCACCTTCGTACCCCCCGCTTGGCAGTTTCATCTTTCCTTTACCTGACTTGAGGTCGCCCTCCCACACTGCGTCCGCTGATCGTACCGGCATGGTCGTTTCTCCTTAGTAGTGGATGATTGATTTGGTTAACACGCGTATCAGATGGTCGGTTCCGCCGGGGCATGCTTCCCCGGAAATTCATGGTAGACGGCCGCGACGGCAATTCCGGAGATGAGGGTAAGAACCGCAACCCCGCCGATCGCCGTTCTCACGCTGATGAGGTCGGCCGCTACGCCTATCGTGACGGCGCCGACGGCGTATCCGAGATCGCGCCACAAACGATAGACCCCTACTCCAGTTGCGCGCCATGCGGGGGAAGCCCAATCCCCCACCGCGGCGAGGAGCGTGGGGTACACAAACGCGGTGCCGAGCCCGAGGACCGCCGAGGCTACGAGAATGGGTACATATGCGCTCGCGCTCATGATCATCCAGATTCCCGCTCCCTGGAGCCACATGCCAAAGGCGATCATCCACTTTCTTCCGACCGAGTCGCTCAGGATGCCTGTAAAAATCTGGGCTATTCCCCACACCCCCGGATACACCGCGGCGAGGATCCCAATCTCAGAGATCGAAAAACCGAGCGATGCGAAATAGAGGGGGAACAATCCCCACGCCGCTGCGTCGTTCAGGTTGTTGACAAGCCCCGCCTGGCTGCACGAGAAGAGGTTCTTGTCCCCCCACGACGTCCTGAGGAACACCTCCCTGAATCCCAGTGTATGCGGCGCAGAGGCGCCGTTGTTCTCCCCGTCCTGATTTCGCTGCGCGTGCTCCACGTCCGCGAAACCCTTCGTTTCCTTCACAAAGATTGCCGACAGGATACACCCGGCGATCGAGACGCCCGCTCCGAGGAGGAAGGGGTACGGCCGCAGGCCGTACTTCTGCGCAATAACCGCCGAGCAATAGGCGGCGACGGCCACCGAAAGGTATCCGGCGAACTCGTTGAGGCCCATGGCGAGGCCCCTGCGCGCCGGACCGGCAAGATCGATCTTCATGATCACGGTCGTCGACCAGCACAAACCCTGATTCACGCCCAGCAGGATGTTTGCCGCCAGGATCCACGACCAGGATTGCGCTCCCATCAGGAGAAAAGGGACAGGAAGTCCCACGATCCAGCCGGCGACGAGCACTTTTTTCCTCCCGATACGATCGGAGAGGGCTCCTGCGAGAAGATTGTTCAGCGCCTTGACGAGGCCGAACGTCAGGAGAAAGGAAAGGATCGCCGCCCGTGAGGCGATGCCGAATTCCTGTTCGCCGATGAGAGAAAGGATCGAGCGCTCCATTCCCACCATGGCTCCCACGAAGGCGTTGATGAGAACGAGAAGCGAGAACTGGGGAAGGTTTTGGCGGATGCCGGGCCGGTGTTCCTGACTCAACGGATCAGTTTCCGTCCCTCCTCGAGTATTGCGGCAATCCGCTCCTGGCTCGGCGCTTCGGAATAAATGCGGACAAGCGGTTCGGTTCCGGAAAAGCGGAAGAGCAGCCAGCTTCCGTCTTTCAGTATGTACTTGAAGCCGTCGGAGAAATTTGTCGAGGCAACTTCCATGCCGGCGATCGTCCTGGGGCGATGGGAATTCAGTTTTCCGAGGTAATGCTCACGCTGGCTTTCGTCTATCACAATATCGATCCTGTCATAGAAATGCGGACCCACCTGTTCAAACAGGCGATCGAGAAGCTGGGAGGGTTTGAGTTTCGTCCTGCACATCAGGTCGAGGAAGAACAATCCCGCGAGAATGCCGTCGCGTTCCGGGACATGCCCCCGGAAGGCGTATCCTCCGCTTTCCTCGCCGCCTATGAGCGCGTTTGTCTCAGTCATCTTGGGAGCGACATACTTAAATCCCACGCCCGTTTCATACACAGGGACGCCGTAGATCTTTGCCAGCGCTTCAAGCATGGACGTTGTCGAAAGGGTCTTCACGATTGCTCCCCGCAGCCCGCGCACATCGAGGAGATACATCGCAAGGAGGGCATAGACGCGGAGCTGGTCGATAAACCTCCCCTTCTCATCGCCGATGCCTACCCGGTCGGCGTCGCCGTCGGTGATAATGACGACATCCGCTCCGATGCTCCGGGCCTTCGCAAGTCCGCTGTCGACGTTCGGCGGGATCGGCTCCGGCCTGCTCATCTCGGGGAAGGAAGGGTTTCGCTCGCTGTGTATCTCGGTAATCTCCGCGCTCCCCCCGGAAAGAATTCTCGGAAACCAGCCGGCTCCATTCCCCCACATCGGATCTACGAGGATCTTCATGCCCGACGCGCGGATCGGCTCCGGATCGATCATGACCCGGAGCTGTTCGAAGTACTTCGAATCGGCATTGAACTCGATGATCGTTCCTGCGGAGAGCCCGTCCACAAACTTGACGCGCTTCACCCCTTCCATCGAGGAAGGTATCGCCGCCTCGATCCGCTTCAAGCCCTCCGGCGGTATTGCGCCGCCCGACTCGTCGCGGACTTTGAAGCCGTTGTCGGTGGGAGGGTTGTGGCTCGCAGTTATGTTGATGGCGGCGACGGCGCCGCGCGATTTGACGCTGAAGGAGATCGCGGGTGTGGGAACGCCTCCTCCGCAGAAGTGGACGGGGATGCCGTTGCCTGCGATGACCTCCGCCGCCGCCGCCGCGAAATGCTCGGAATTATACCGCCGGTCGCCCCCGATCACGACCCCCGCCTTCAGGCGATCCGGTGCGACTGCCGATCGGAGGTACGCCGCAAATCCCTGGGAGCACCGGCGCACGTTGTCAAACGTGTAGTCCTCGGCGATTCTTCCGCGCCAGCCGTCGGTTCCGAATTTTATTGCTGCCGGTAGCACCGCGATCGCACCTCGCTAGAATGCCTGGAGGCCGGGAAAGACACCGGTCGTGTCGAGCTCCTCTTCGATCCGAAGCAGCTGATTGTACTTTGCGACACGGTCCGTGCGGCTTGCCGATCCGGTCTTGATCTGACCGGCATTGGTCGCCACGGCAATATCGGCAATTGTCGTATCCTCGGTTTCACCCGATCTGTGGCTGATCACCGCGGTGTATCCGGCCCGCCGTGCCATCTCGATGCAGTCGAGCGTCTCGGTGAGAGTGCCGATCTGGTTGACCTTGATGAGGATCGAGTTCGCGACCCCCATTTCAATTCCCTCCGCGAAGATCCTGGTATTTGTGACGAAGAGGTCGTCCCCGACGAGCTGAACTTTTTCGCCAAGAGCGTCGGTCAACATCTTCCACCCTTCCCAATCGTTTTCCGACATCCCGTCTTCTATTGATAGAATCGGATACTCATTCACCCACCCTTCATAGAATTTCACCATCTGGGCAGGGCTCCGCGAAGACTTGTCGGACTTGCCGAAAACGTACTTTCCCTTTCCGAAGAACTCACTCGCCGCGGCGTCGAGCGCCAGATAGATCTCTTTGCCCGGCTTCATCCCCGCCTTCACGATCGCTTCAAGGATGACCTCAATCGCCTCGTCGTTCGATTTCAGGTCGGGAGCGAAACCCCCTTCGTCGCCGACCCCGGTCGCATATCCCTTCTTCGTCAGGACTCCTCTGAGGGAATGGAAGGTCTCGGTACCCATCCTCAAAGCCTCCGCAAAACTCGCGGCCTCAACAGGAACGATCATGAACTCCTGGATATCGACGTTATTGTCGGCATGCTTGCCGCCGTTGAGGATATTCATCATCGGCACGGGAAGGACTTTTGCGTTTGGACCCCCGAGATACCTGTAGAGCGGGGCCTTCGCCGCCGCTGCCGCCGCTTTTGCAACTGCGAGGGAAACTCCGAGGATGGCATTTGCCCCGAGTTTGCCCTTGTTGGGAGTTCCGTCAAGCTCGATCATGAGACGGTCAACCCCCGCCTGGTCTGCAGCATCAAAACCGATGATCGCGTCCGCAATCTTGCCGTTCACGTTTTCGACGGCGTTCAGGACCCCCTTCCCGCCGTAACGCATCTTGTCGCCGTCGCGAAGCTCTATCGCCTCGTGCTCTCCGGTGGAAGCCCCGCTCGGAACGGAGGCCCGGCCCCGGTCGCCGGAGTCGAGCACGACATCAACTTCGACGGTCGGATTACCGCGGGAATCGAGCACCTCGCGCGCGTATGCGTCGGTTATAGTGGTCATGGTGTGGTCCAGGAGGAAAAACCGGTGGAAAAGTGCTTGAATATCGGGAAAACCCCGACGAAATGCAATGAACCTATAGCCTCTTGCGAACCTCTTCGAATACTTCTTTCGCGCTCAACAGCTTCATGCACTCCATGTATTCTTCTCCGGAGCGGTTGCAGTAGTCGAGGTGGCAGGGATGGCAGGGAACGTCTCTGCGGAGAGCCAGGTGGCCGGCCGTCGCGTCATAGTGCGGCGGCATATACGGGAACCAGATATTCTCCTCGCCGGGTCCGAAGATTCCGATCGTCTTCGTCCCTACGGCAGCGGCGATGTGCATGGGTCCGCTGTCATTCGCGGCATACACCCTGAGATGGGAGATGATCGCGGCAAGCTGTCGCAGGGGCACTACGTTGAGAAACACCGCGTTCCCCACACTAAGACGGGAGATTTCCTTGATCACCTCTCCATCGGTGGGACCCTGTGTCACAACAACCTGCACCTTGAGCTTCGCATTCAGCAGATCGATCAACTCGGCAAACCGTTCGGCCGGCCACATCTTCGCCGGCCACGTCGCGCCCGGATGCAATCCTACCGTGGGTCTGTCAGGATCTATGTTCTGCCACCGGAGATAGATTCCCGCCTCCCTTTTCTCCTGGTCGGAGAGAGTTATTTCCGTCTTCCAGTGCTTCGGTTCGACCCCAAGGGGCTTTACATACTGATAATGAAACTCGATCGCGCTCTTGGGCTTGCCGTCATCTTTGATCTTAAGAGTAAATAATTGTCCCCGCCCCCGGACGTCCCTGCCGATCCTGATGGGGGCTCCGCTCGCGCGTGCGATGAGGGCTGTCCTGGGGTTGCTGAAGAGGTCGATGAAAACGTCGAACGACCCGCGGCGCAGTTGGCGGATGACGCGGATCTGCTCGATAACGTCGTTCCGGGAGAAATCAAAAGGTATCAGCTCGTTGAGACAGGGGTTCCCTTCGAGAAGGGATACCGCCTCCTTCTCGGCAAGATACGCGATATGCGCCGACGGGAATCGGTCTCGCACGGAACGGATGATCGGAGTTGTAAGCACGACGTCCCCGATGTATTTCATCCGCGAAAGAACGATGCGGTTGATCTGTTGCATGCGTGAAAATATGCATCTCAGGGGCGAGACGCAAGGAGGACGCGCGGACTGTATGCGCGGGCGGTAGGCGCCGACGGTAGGCGCTGGCTTTAGCCAGCGTTTAGAATTCAGGGGGCTATTGGTGTCTCGAGCCTCAGCCCGCGACTCGGCTTATTCCCACCACCCTATCACGTTTGCCGCGCTACCGTTCCCTCCGCTTCCGCTGATGTTTTGAGTCGCGTTGAGAACAGCCTGCTTCGAGTACCAGATGTTTCCGTTGCTGTTTCCGATAACGACGCCCTCGGATGGAGAAGGGCTCATTTCAATGATGGCGCCCGTAATCTCGCCCTGAACGTGAACGATGTCGTCTGCAATCAGAAGCCCGACAAAATCGGGGTTCGCGCTTGTGCCGGCCGCGTTTTTAATTGCCGCATTCCTGGCGCTGTTATGGACAACGAGAATCCCGGATCCGTAAACTATCGCTGAGCCCCACACCCCGCCGGAAGGGAGTTCAACGTATGTGACACCGCTCAGGGGATACTTCAGAGTCTTAGGATCGGTCACGTACTGACTCCCGCCGATGCCGCTTTGTGCCATACTCTTCAAAGTCCCCTCGGGATACCCGTTGCCGGGCCCCCCTGCGGCACTATCCGGAGTCGTCGGGTAGCCTCCCGGCCAGGTCTGGTTTTGTAGTACAGTTGCCCCATTTTTCTTGCTGTTCCCATTGGGGGTGTAATCCTTTCCATTCGCCGTGCCGCCGAACGACGAGCCTCCGCCGACCGAAAACGTGCTGGTTGACCAGACCCCGTAGATTCCGGTTGTATCGATCAGCGTCGGCGGGTCCGGAGGCGGCAGTGTATGATTCCTTCCGTCGATGGTGATGCTTCCGGTCGTGCCGACTGGCCCATTCGCCTGGATAGCGCCCTTGACAGGGATCGGATTCAGAAGGGCTTTTCTGACAAAGGCGATGGAGGTGTCTCTGTGCTCGTCCGATTTCAGGTAGTTGGTTATCCCGATCGAGATGATCTTTACTACCGAGAGTCCAAGATAGGTTGAATCGGTGGCGGTCACCGTGACTTTCCCGCCGAGAAGATCCATGATGGGAAAACCGGCCCGCCAGGATGAATTATTTGCCAGCTGGCGCAATCCCATGTTGACGCCGCTCTGTGCGATGTTTTGGGCGGATTGATTCAGATACTCGCCGAAGAAATTTTGGGCAATCCTCGAGCTGTTCGTCTCGATGTTGAACATCACGACCGAGGAAACGAGGATGACCCCGATGACGGTATAGATGATCGCGTGGCCGGTCATGTTCTATTTCAGGTTCTTCGGCTTGAACGTCCGTTCCCAGTAGACGCCGGGATTGAGCTTCACGTACTTTTCCGATGTCAGTTTGTATGGCACCGTGCTCTCGAGATTCATGCTCACCTTGATGGAACTGATCTTCGAGGGAGTTGAAACCGGGTAGGTCGTGTACGGCGTCTCATTCGCGTCGTAATAGGTCAACCGGAACTTCGTGATGCCGATGTTAATTTTCTGCGTCGCACTCGCATTGAGCGTTGAATTCAAGATGTGAGTGTTCGTGTTCGCGTTGCCGGACGCGGCCGGATTCAGGAAATACGTAAGCGTATCGACGGTCCCGTCGTTATTGAAATCTCCTTTGAACTTTATCTTGTTCGAATCGGCTATCACGATCGCACTGTCGTTTGCTGTCGGCACACGGTAGCCCATTTTCCGGAAATTGAACTCAACATCCTTTGTGACCTCGGTGAAATTCGTTTGGGTGATGATCTTGAGCGATTGGGCAGTCCCTCCTTCGACAAGATTCCCGTTGAACATGACGAGCATGGCAAGGAGCAGGCCCCCGAGGGCGACGGAGATGACGATGTCGAAGAGCGTGTGCATCAGGGATTCCTAATAGAGAAATGCGTACGAGAGTGAGATCGAGTCGGGTATGAACGGGCTCTTGACCACAACGGTCATTTTCTTGCAATACGTCTTTGTGCCTGCTTTCGTGGAGTCAGGATAGGTCGCACTCGCGTAGACGACCGTTGTCGACAGCGTGTATCCCTCTGCACGCTGCGTATTTATTTTCCGCCTGTAGCCGTTGTAGTCATCGACGTCGTTAAACTTGACTCCCGACCGAAATCCGGGAGTAACCGAAGTATATGGACTGCTCGTAATAAGGGTGTCGGGCGAAGGAACAACTTCCGCTGCGCCGTCAGTGCCGAGGGTCGCACTCATTGAATCGGGAACGGAGACGGGTCCCGCCACGGTATTCTGATCGAACGCCTTTGTTTTTGCCTCAGTAATGAGCGATTCACCAAGCGAAAGGCCGGTGAGGTAATACTCATTTTGCTCTGCCAGCTGAGTATTCATGATCATCAGCTTGTCCGAAGAACTGAGGAACGTGCTGAAGATGATCAGCGCTCCTACTGCCAGTATGATATTCGAGCCCATACGCTCTCTATTTGCCTCTTCTTGTGGACGGCGGTCGTTCAGACCGACCCTTTAAAATGGCGCAAACCGCGCCAAATCAATCAGCTACTCGGGGAGTAATATTGGGTAAAACAGGCTTCCGAACAACGGGGGCGTGATTCGAGTCACCCAATTCGGGTGACGGGAGGCACCGGCAAAAGCGGCCAAAACAGGAGGAATTCCAGGAAGTGAGGGCGCACAGCAATCAGGTCTTTTGGTAGGCGCGGGCTTCAGCCCGCGCTGGCCGCTGTAAAGACACAGGTGGCAGGGGCCCTGATTAGCCCGCCTTGAAACACCAGCCGGCCTCTGTGGGTACCGGCTTTGTCCGGCGTTGATCCTGCCAAACTGGTGTCACGGTCCATACCGTGACACCAGCCGGATAACCAATCCTCTTCGTTCCACCGCTCCACGGCGGAACTCGGCTCTGGGGCGCTCCGCGTTCCCAGCGTAGGCTCGGGCTTTGTTGTAGCCGCGGGCTTCAGCCCGCGCGGAATGATAGGGTGAAATTGGTGTCACGGTCCATACCGTGACACCAACCGGGAAGCGGGCGTCGGGAAGCGGGGAGCTTATCGGGATCCAATGTATCTCCCCCCGTTCTTATCAAACCAGTCGCAACGGTCAACCCAGTCCTGGACCCGATCGGCGGAAGCCTCATTCGTGACGAAATTGAGCGACTGCCAGAAGTGGGCCCGTGCCCGCTGAAAGTTCTTCGATTGGAAGAACGCCTCACCAAGCATCTGCTCAACCCTCGCGTTCAGGACGGGCGAAGCAAGCGTTCCGGCAACTTCTTGAAGATCTCCGATCGCCTCCCCGAACCGCTTGCGTTTGAGAAGAAGCCGCCCTTCAAGAAATGGGACGATGGGGCTCTCCGTCCGGCGGCGGAGGGAGGCGAGAAGCCGGAGCGCGGAGGAATCGCTCAGCAATCCTGCGGCAAAATCCGGGAGCGTGGAACGGAGAGCCACATCATCGGTTGCTGCGAGCCGGAGTGCAGCCGCTTCATCGGCCGATTCGAAGAGGTCGAACCCAAGAAGGTCCCGGTAGGCCTTCCTCGCCGAGTCGACCTCCCCCCGATGCCAGAGAGCATCGCCATACAACACATAGAGATTGATGAATGCGGACATGGAACTCGTATCGGATGGCCGGGCGTTGACGAGCTGAACCACCGTGTCGAATCGCCCGGCGCTGAACGATGCCCGGATCAGTCCCGCATACGACTCGGAATTCCAGCATGTAGCGAGCGCATCCGAAAAATCGTTCATCGCCGCGGAGGCATTGCCCCCGGCGAGATCCCTGTATCCGTCCTCATTCCGTTTCGCCACCTCTCTCGCGCACTCCTTCGCGAAGATCGACGGCCTGTTGAAATAGTACTCTACATGGTTGCGCCATGCGTCGGGAACATCGAAGCGGGAGAGGTAATTCTGCCACTCCGCGATGAGCTCGTCGTACGATTTCCCGTACACATCAAAAGGCGATGTTCCTGAATAGAGCCGCCGGAAGAGCACGATCCCGTACCGTCCGATCAGGTACCGGCAAAAGGACCCGGTGAGCACATAACTCACCGTTGACGCTTTCATGGCAAATCCAACCGGGCTGATCAGTCCGGCGGGATCGCGCACCAGATTGAACTTCTTCACAGCCGCCGCATACTGGTCGAGCGTCCGGTTGCCAAAATCGCCGTCAACCGCCATGGCAAGACCTTCGACGAGTCCGATATTGTAGTGCGCCCTGATGATCGGCAGGCCGAACTCTCCCGCGATGACATGGACAAGTTCGTGCTTAAGGGTTGTTTCGAGCGAGCTCTTCACAAGGTGGATTTCGTGCCTCCAGGGCTTGGCGATGTCGGTGGTCTTCGTCCCTATCAATCGCAGCTTCGCGTCGCCGTCGGGATAAATGTACGAGCGGACCTCTCCGTGATACCTGATCTGGAGGGCCGATTCAACCTGGGAATACCGGAATTCGTGAAGCGCGGCAATCCATCCTATTTCGGAGGGCGAAATCGATTGGGGAGAGTAGAAGATCCGGAAGTGTTCCGTGGTGTAAGTCGACGGGAGTTCGCGCTCGAGCGATTCGCGTGTCGTTTCAAAACCGAGGGAGACACGGAATCCCCACCCCAGAGCCACGAGAAATCCGATGAATCCTGTGAGCGCGTAGATACCTCTCATCCCGGGCAGACGCTGAGCCGGGTATTCCTCCGGGTGCGCGGCATGCCGGATCTTTCTCCGAAGGACGAGTTCCGAGCCGCAGAGGAGGAGCAGCCCTGCGAGGATCGTGTACAATCGGGAGAGCAGGAAGAGCGGGGTGATTCTCAGGACCTCATCATAGGAGAAGCCAGGGAAAAAACCGTAGATGAAATTGTAGGAGAAAATCTGAGGCGATGTATAACCGGTGTAGAGCGGATACACAAGACATAAGATGATGATGGCGCTGTACGCAAGGCCCGACCTTCGAAATGCGGTCGCACAGAACCCTGCGAGTGCCGCCGACCAAAACACGGTTATCCCGGGAATCAGAATTAAAAAGAGAAGCCCTTCCGCGTAGGAGCAGTTTCGGACAAAGACGAGGTTTGCGGTGGCAACGGCAAGCGGAACGAGAAGAAGTGCCAGTCCCCGCGTCAGCGCGTACGTGCATGCCCTCTGGAAACCTCGTTCGGCACGAAAGAACCGGATCGAGGGAAGGCCGACCACCCATGGAAGAGCGAGAGCGACGGCAACCGCGTATTCAAATCCCAGGTAATTGAGAAGGGGAATTCGAGCGAACAACACCGAAAGCAGGAGCAGGATCAGCGCTTCCACTGCGGGAAACCTGCGGACTGATGAACCGCCCATCTCCGGAATTTCAGGGCCGGCGCTCATGTCCGCATTGAGCGATCAGAAGGCGTAGCGCTGGGTCAATGCCCGCGCCTTGTCGTCCTGGCCTGTCTCGACATACAGGTTCGACAATAACTGCAGCACGCCGGCGGGGGGAGTTCCGTACCGAAGGCCCTCTTCGATCGACCGGATTGCAGGAAGGAGTTCCCGGCGGAGCGCCTGGATTTGACCGAGCGCGTAGTATGCCGGCATGTATTGGGGATTCAGGCTGAGGGTTTTTCGATATTCCCGTTCGGACTCATCGAGGCTATCCATCCTCGCATAGAGCGATCCGAGATGATCGTGGAGAAGGTAGAGCGAGGAATCGACCCGCAATCCCGTCCGGCAAATTGCAATCGCGCTATCGGGCATTCTCAGCGTCTCGAAGAGCTCCGACGTCTCGATGTACCGGTTCGCGTCCCGGGGCGAGCGTGCAATCATGTCGCGGCACACGCGCAGCGCATCGTCATTTCTCCCCGCAAGATAGTATGTCTGCCGCAGCTTGGAGTAGCCCAGAAACTCGTCAGGCCGTATCTGGACGTAGGTGTTCAGGAGGCGAATGGCGTCGTCGTATCTTTGCTGGTTGAAATAGAACCCCGCCAGATTGAAATACGACCTGCTGTATGCGGGCGCCTTTTCAATTGCATCAAGCCAGAGGGTCTCGCTGTTTCGCCACACCGGAATACGCGCATAGGAGAGTGTCGCAAGGAGAAGAAGCGGAATCGCTGCGGCAACCTTCGCCCACGATCGCTCGAGCCGCGGACCGAGGAGGATAGCAACCGCGCGCGACACGGCCAGGGCAAGGCCCGCCATCGGCACGTACATCCTGTGCTCCAGGATCGGGACGGCTACGGGAACGATGTCAAGCGTGGGAAGAAGTCCGATCGCGAACCACGCCAATCCAAAGGCGGCAACGCGGTCTCGCCGCCAGGACCACAAGACGAGGAGAATGAATGCCGCGAGAACTCCCCATGATACCCAGGTCCAGGGGGGCTGGAACCACTTCAACTGGTTTATGGGATGAGCGATGCTGAGACGGAATGGCGCCGCGAGCAGGAGCAGGTATTCCGATACGATCCCCGGGACTTCCTGGAGCCGCAGAAGCAGCGGTTTGTTCCCGTACAATCGCTCCGCACCCACATACTCGCCGAAGATTGAATGACGGACGGCAAGATAGAGCGCGAAGACTCCCGCAAAGGAGGCATAGCGGCCGAGGGAGCCCATCGACAGAAAACCCTTTCCCCTGTTCTCGCTCAGGCACAGGTCGTAGAGGGGGATGAGGAGGAGGTAGAAGGCGGCTGCTTCCTTGGTGAAGAGGGCAAGAGCGAAAAAGAGGACGGAAGACAGTAACGATCTTGCCGCATGAGACGATCCGTCGCGCGACGCGTCATAGCAAGTGATCATGAGACAGACGAACAATCCGAGCAGCACGTCGTTCCGCCCGGCGATCCAGGCGACCGATTCTACCTGGATCGGGTGGACCGCAAAGAGAAGGCCGGCGATGACGGCAACAAGAGAGCTTCGGGAGAGCCGTTCTACAAGAAGGAACAGGACGACCGCCGTGGCGAGATGGAAAAGGATATTCATCGCGTGATACCCCGCCGGATTGAGGTCCCACAGATGATACTCCATCATGAAGCCGGCGATCAGAACGGGCCGGTAATAGACGCTCTCGGCATGGTGGCCCTCAAATACCTGCGAACCGAAGGCGGCAGGAATGTTTGAAACTCTCGAGAGGACGTCCAGATTCTGGACGATAAGATCGTAATCGTCGTAGGTGACGAAATCGAATCGAACCGTCTGCCAGTACAGCGCCGCCGTTGCGACGCCGATCAGAAGGAGAGCAGTTCCCCGCCGGGTCAGAATTCCCGTCCCGAAACCCTCCGGATCGATGCGCCGAGCATCTGGAGTTTTTTCTCGATCCGCTCATAGCCCCGGTCAAGATGGTACACGCGGAGGACTTCGGTTGTGCCGTCGGCCGCGAGTCCGGCGAGCACCAGGCTCGCGGAGGCGCGCAAATCGGTGGACATGACTTTCGTGCCGGTCAGCGATTTCACCCCCTTGACGATCGCGGCGTTCCTGTTAAGATCGATGTCCGCGCCCAGGCGGATCAGCTCGGGAACGTGCTTGAAGCGGTCGAAGTAGATGGAATCGATGATCACCGAGGACCCGCGCGACAAGGACATCAGCGTGATCCACTGGGCCTGCATGTCGGTCGGGAACCCCGGGTAGATCGCCGTCTTGACGTCGACGGGATGGATCGCTCTGGGCGCCGTCAATCTGATCCAGTTGTCTCCCAGCTCGAATCGCGCACCCGCTTCCTCGAGCTTTGAGATGACTGCCATGAGATGATCCGGCTTGCACATCTCGAGCCTGACCGTCCCGCCGCAGAGGGCCGCCGCGACCAGAAACGTCCCTGCTTCGATCCGATCGGGAATCATCCGCTCGTCGACCGGGTGGAGAGTGTCTACTCCTTCGATCTCAAGCCGTGAGGTGCCGATACCGTCGATCCGGGCGCCCATCTTCGTGAGGAAGACCGCGAGGGCCGTGATTTCCGGCTCGGTGGCGGCGTTCGCAATGACGCTCGTACCCCTGGCGAGTGAGGCGGCCATCATGATATTTCCTGTGGCGCCGACGCTCGACACGTCGAGCGTAATCTTGGCGCCCTTCAGCCGCGTGGCTTTCGCGACGATGTAACCCCCTCGTATCTCAACCTTCGCTCCAAGCTTTCGAATCCCCTCGATATGGAGGTTGACCGGCCGGGGCCCCCACGCGCATCCTCCCGGGAGGGAGACCCTCGCCTTGCCGTATCGCGCAACAAGCGGGCCAAGGACGTAGATCGATGCCCGCATCTTTTTCACCTGCTCGTACGGCGCCTCGAATTTATTCACCCGGAACGTGTTTACGACCAGGGTATCCCTTTCCCTCTCGATGTCAACGCCCATTAATTCGAGGAGCCTTCCCATCGTGGCGATGTCGCGGAGCTCCGGCACATTGCCAAGTGAGTATTTTCCGCTCGCAAGGAGGGCCGCCGGCATGATCGCCAGCGCCTCGTTCTTGGATCCGCCGATCGTTACAGCGCCTTTTAACGTTTTCCCGCCGTGTATGACGAATTTATCCAACGTTCATCGGTTCGATGTTGCGCCAATATAATTGAAACACCCCCTAATAGCAACGGATTGGGGGATTTCGAGAAGTAAATCCTCTCACGATGCCCCCATAGTGGAATTTCTCTGATTTACTTTACTATATTATTGTCCGAACATTTCAGAGGAATCCGAAATATGTCGCGAATTGTCAAGGGAGGTCTAATACAGGCAACAGTTTCGGCGCCTGGCGACCAGCCGATCGATGTGATCAAGAAGGGAATGATCGACAAGCACGTCCGAATGATCGGGGAGGCCGGAAAAAAGGGAGTTCAGATCCTCTGCCTTCAGGAGCTCTTCTATGGACCCTATTTCTGCGCCGAGCAGAAGACCAAATGGTATTCTCTGACGGAGAAAATCCCCGAAGGCGAAACCACGAAGCTCATGCAGGAATTGGCGAAGAAATATTCCATGGTCATCGTGGCCCCGATCTACGAGACCGAGATTACGGGGGTCTACTATAATACCGCCGCCGTCATAAACGCCGACGGGCGTTATCTGGGAAAGTACCGCAAGACCCATATTCCCCAGGTCGAGCCGGGATTCTGGGAGAAGTTTTACTTTAAACCGGGGAATCTGGGCTACCCGATTTTCAAGACCGCCTACGCCGACATCGGCGTCTACATCTGTTACGACCGGCACTTCCCCGAAGGTGCGCGTATCCTCGGACTTCACGGAGCGGAGATTCTCTTCAACCCGTCGGCGACGGTCGCCGGCCTCTCGGAGTACCTCTGGGAGCTCGAGCAGCCCGCACATGCGGTCGCGAACGGTTATTTTGTCGGGGCCATCAACCGTGTCGGCAACGAAGCTCCGTGGAACATCGGAGAGTTCTACGGCAAGAGCTATTTCTGCAACCCGCGGGGAAAGCTCATCGCGCAGGCGAGCAGGGACAAGGATGAGCTCCTGGTCTCCGACCTGAACCTCGACGAGATTTCCGAAGTCCGGAATGTCTGGCAGTTCTATCGCGATCGCCGTCCGGAGATCTACAAAGAGATGACTGAGATGCTCCCGTGAGGATTCCCTATGTCAAGCACTCTCACTGACCGGCGAATGGAAAAACCCGTTTCAGCGGCACCATCGGTTTCGGAGCTCACTGCCTCGCTTACCTACGGCACCTGGCGGTTTCAGAAAAACTGGAAGCCCCTCCACATCGTCGATGCCGAAGGCTGCTACTTCACGGACGCCGCCGGCAAGAAATACCTCGACTTTTCTTCCCAGCTCATGTGCGTCCAGCTTGGGCACAAGAATCCGGCGGTGATCAAGGCAATACAGGACCAGGCGGCGTCGCTCCCCTATATCGCCCCCGGATTTGCGACCGACGTACGGGCCGAATTGAGCACGCTTCTCCTTGAGGTCCTGCCGAAAGGGCTTGAAAAATTCTTTTATACCACATCGGGCACCGAGGCGAACGAGGCGGCGTTCAAGATCGCCCGGATGGTGACGGGGAAGACGAAGATCATCGCGAGGTACCACTCCTACCACGGTTCCACGATGGGCTCGATCGCCGCTACGGGAGACCCGAGGCGCTGGGCCATGGAGCCGGCGGGAAAGATTCCGGGCGTGATCTTCGCGCCGGAGGTCAACTGCTACCGCTGTCCGCTGAACCATCATTATCCCGAATGCGGAATCGCATGCGTCGAGTACATCGACCACATGATCGAAAACGAGAGCGACGTCGCGGCGGTGATCGTGGAACCCGTCGTGGGGACGAACGGGGTGCTTATCCCGCCGAAGGAGTACATGCCGCGCCTCCGCCAGATCTGCGACAGGCGAAACGTCCTCCTCATCGCGGACGAGGTCATGAGCGGATGGGGACGTACGGGAACATGGTTTGCGATGGATCACTGGAACGTCCTTCCGGACATCCTCACGACCGCAAAGGGAATCACAACAGCCTATGTCCCGCTCGGACTTTGCGCGACAACAAAGAAGATCGGCGATTTCTTCAACGATCATTACTTCGCGCACGGGCATACCTATGAGGCCCATCCGCTGACGCTCGCCCCGGCGATTGCATCGATCAAAGAATATCGGCGGCTCAGACTCCTCGAGCGCGCCGTCGAGATGGGTGCATACGTTGGGAAGCGGCTGGAGGAACTCAAGGGGAAACACCGCTCAGTGGGAGAAGTGAGAGGCCTTGGCCTCTTCTGGGCCGTGGACCTCGTCCGGAACCGGACTACGAGAGAACCATTTAACACCTATGCCGATAAGGTGAGCGGCACGCCGCTGATTGTCGACAAGGTTGCCGCGGAGATGATGAGCAACGGCGTATTCGTCCAGGGCTGGGTAAGCCACTTCGTGATCGCACCCCCGTTGATCATCACGAAAGAGGAGATCGACAAGGGGATCCAGGCAATGGACGCCGCGCTTTCGATCGCAGACGATGCAGCTACTAACTAACCGATACCATCACACGAGAAGGGCAGACGCATGAAAGCATTTTTATTTTTGGTTGTGTGTACCGCAGCCGCCGGCGTTCTTTTTCCTGTCAACGCACAGGTGACGAATTTGAAAGTGAGGGGAGTCAGTTCGAACTTCACCATGACGTCCGGCGACACCATCATGTGGGAATACAATATACCTACCGCGGGGGGCACAGTGTTCGGCGAAATCTGGTATGACGTCAACGGAAACGGGACCATCGAGCCCGGCACCGACGTCGCAAAATTCCTTTTCATCCAAACGGATGGGAGCATGAATGGGAACGGCGGTCCACCTGATTTAGACGGCGCGGCGGACGGGCACGTCATTTTCGGTCAACCCGTCGGAGTTGCTCCCGGCAAGTATGTTTTTCGATTTACGTTCAACTCCATGAGCGCAGTCGAAGCCGGGACGGTGACTGCTCTGGCATCTCCGGCGCATTTGATCTCAGGACACGTAACCCCTCCCGCGGGAAAGAGCGCGGCGAATATCAACGTGGTGGTCCACCGGCCCAATGGCGGCGGCGATCTTGACTTCTGGGACGCCTACACCGACGCGGGCGGGGATTATTCGATCCAGATGAACTCGGACACGGCGGGAAATCCCTGGCAGGTAAGGATCGAGAATAACCCATATCCTCCGGCCAGCATCTCCCCGCAGGGGATCGACGTCGACATCGTTTCGGGAAACTATTCCGGGAACGATTTCACGCTGACCGCCGCGGCCGCGCAGGTCGACGGCACGGTAAAAGATGACCTCGGCAACCCCGCTCTGAGCCACGACGTCAGTCTCAATAGAAACGACAACCTCGTGTACGCGCAGGGACGGCTCGACATCACGGGCGGATTCCAGATAGGTCTCGCATCGGGCGACCTTGGGCCGCACACCTGGCACCTTCAGACGAATTCCGGGAACAATAACGGCAATACTACCACTGAGCTCATCGCACAGCGGGACGTGCCGGTCATCGCTCTGAATGACAGCCTTTTCTACAACCTCGTGGTATATTCGGCCAACACGACGATTTCGGGAACAGTGACGGTCAACGGCTCGGCGCCCGGTTTTCCGATTCAGATCCAGGCGTCAAGCACCGACACTGCCCTTGCTCAGACGACAAGTGACTCGGCTTCGGGAAGTTACTCCCTTCAGGTGACGGACAAGATCCACAACTATACGCTTACACCGCTCTTCCTGCCGCCGAATTACATATTCTCCAACATCGTCGCGCATCCGGGGGAATCCGGCATCGACATCGCGATTACCATCTCATCGGTTAAGGAACGGGGTTCGGGAATTCCGGCTTCCTATGCCCTGAAGCAGAATTACCCGAATCCGTTCAATCCGACGACGGAGATCGATTATGACATACCGGCAGCTTCGCACGTGACTCTGACCGTCTTCAACGTCCTGGGCCAGGAAGTGAGCCGGGTCGTCGACCTCGATCAGGCGCCGGGGAAATACCGCGCCACGGTGGACGCGTCGAGGCTCTCCAGCGGAGTCTACATCTACCGGTTGATTGCCAGGAGCGGTTCGCCTCTGTCCCCGAAAGTCTTCTCGTCGGCAAGGAAGCTTGTTGTGATGAAATAGAGTATTCGGATTCTTCGGGCCGTCCCCGAGGACATCGGGGGCGGCCCGAATTGTTTTAGCTCGGAGGGTACTCCAATGCGGCACAATCCAGAAACACTCGAACACACCACCCTGAGGAACTACATCGGCGGATCGCCTGTCGATGCGCTGACGGATTCTTTCCTCCCTGTCACCAATCCGTCGACCGGAGAAGAGATCGCCTCCGTCCCGCTTTCCGCTGGTGCGGACGTCGACGCGGCTGTTCGTTCGGCGGCGGCGGCGTTTCCCGGATGGTCGACCACGCCCATCAAGGAACGGGCGCACGTGTTCTACCGGTATAAAACGCTGCTGGAAAAAAACGCCGCCTCACTCACCGCTCTGGTCCACGAGGAGAACGGAAAGATCATGAGCGAAGCCGCCGCGGAAATCGAGAAGGCCATCGAAGTGACAGAGTTCGCATGTTCGATGCCCCAGCTGGCGGCCGGGGAAATCCTCGAAGTGAGCAAGGGCGTCGAATGCCGGATCGACCGTCATCCCCTCGGGGTCGTGGCGTCAATTACCCCTTTCAATTTCCCGAATATGGTTCCGAACTGGACGATCCCGAACGCTCTGGTCCTCGGAAACACTATGATCCTGAAACCCTCGGAGCAGGTCCCGCTCAGCTCGATGCGAATCGCGGAGCTCCTCCTTGAGGCAGGGCTTCCGAAGGGCGTCTTCAACGTCGTTCACGGATCGCAGGCGGTCGTCGAAGCGCTCTGCGATCATCCCGGCATCGAGGCAATCACGTTCGTGGGCTCAACGAGGGTGGCAAAGATTGTCTATGCCCGCGCGACGTCGCACTATAAGCGCGCGCTCTGCCTTGGGGGCGCGAAAAACCATCTCATCGTCCTCCCCGACGCGAACGAAGAGATGACCGCTTCAAACGTCGCTGTCTCAATGAGCGGGTGCGCGGGACAGCGATGCATGGCCGCCTCGGCAATGGTGGCTGTCGGAAATGTGGATCATATCATTCGGCGCCTCTGCGAAGAGTCGAAAAAAATCGTTCCGGGGAAAAATCTCGGCGCGGTCATCTCGAAACAGGCAAAGGAGCGGATCGAGCGGTATATCACCGAAGCCGAACGGGACGGCGCGACGGTGCTTGTCGACGGAAGAAACGCTGTGGTTGCCGGAAAAGAGAGCGGGTATTTTATCGGCCCGACAGTCATCGACCACGTCCGTCCGGAGATGAAGATCGCGCGGGAAGAAGTATTCGGACCGGTGCTCGCCATCATGCGCGCGAAAACGGTGGAGGAGGCGGTCCGCATCGAGAACAGCTCGCCGTACGGTAACGCAGCCTCCGTCTTTACCCAGAGCGGAGGCATGGCACGTTATGTCATCGAACACGCCAGCGCCGGGATGATCGGCGTGAACATCGGCGTCCCGGTGCCGCGGGAACCGTTCTCGTTCGGGGGCTGGAACGACTCGAAATTCGGCGCCTGCGACATCACGGGCAAAAGCTCCATCGAATTCTTCACGCAGCTGAAGAAAGCCACCACGAAGTGGAATCCCGAATCACGCGTCAACTGGATGAGCTGAGGCGGCGTATGGTCGGAAGACTCGCCACATCGGCAAACGTCCGGGAGAGGGGATCCACCCCGAAACCGGAGAGGGACGGACCTCCCACTCTCCGGATGTTCACCTAATCGAAATGCTGCCTTTTCGTCCATGAACAATCCCGCGGCCAAACTCTCGCACGAAGGGTACGAAAAGAATTTCACGGAACTTCACCCTGCATTCAGCGCGGCGCAGGCGACGGCGGAGGCAAACCGTTGCCTCTACTGTTTCGATTCGCCCTGCATGAAAGCCTGCCCCACCCACATCGACATCTCGACGTTCATCAAGAAGATCGCCACCGGAAACCTCAAAGGATCGGCGAAGACGATCCTTGAATCGAACTGGATTGCGCTGACATGCGCGAAAGCATGTCCGGTGAGCGTGCTCTGCGAGGGGGCATGCGTGTACAACGAACGCGGCGAACATCCGATCGAGATCGGACGGCTTCAGCGCTACGCCATCGACCGGTACTTTGAAGAAGGAATGCCCCCCCTCTTTACCCCCGCACCGAAAAACGGCAAATCGGTCGGGATCATCGGCGCCGGCCCCGCCGGGTTGGCATGCGGAGCGGAGCTCGCCCTCCTTGGCTACAGCGTGACGGTCTACGAGGGAAAAAAATTCGCCGGCGGACTCGATACGTGGGGAATCGCCCCGTACAAGATGAGCTATGAAGACAGCCTCAACGAGGTCAAACTCGTGGAAGGACTCGGCGTAAAGATTCAGACCGGGGTGAAGATCGGCGATCAGCTCTCCGCGGCTGAACTCGCCCGCAAGCACGACGCAGTGTTCATCGGCATCGGCCTGGGAGACTCTCCGAGCCTGAATATTCCGGGTGAGGAGCTGCGGGGAGTATACGACGCGCTCGAATTCATCGAGCGCGTGACGAGGAGGACCTGGAGCTTGGTCGAGGTCGGAAAGCGGGTGGCTGTCATCGGCGCGGGGAACACGGCGATCGACGCCGCCACGGAGGCCAAGCGCCTCGGAGCCGAGCAGGTAAACATCATCTACCGGCGCGGACCCGAAGAGATGACCGCCTACGAGTTCGAGTTCGATCTGGCGAAGCGGGACGGGGTCGTCTTTCACTTCCTTACCTTGCCCGTTCGGATCATCGGGAACGGCGCCGTCGAGGCGCTCGAAGTATCCAGGATGAAACTCGGGGCTCCCGACGAGAAAGGACGCCGCAAGCCGGTGGCGATACCGGGCTCGGAGTTTCGCATGCCGGTCGACATGGTGATCAAATCGATCGGGCAGAAACCGGGCGAGTCGCTGCTATCGCAGATTCCCGGAATTACAATTGACAAGGGCCGCGTCATCGTGAATCCCGAAACGATGCAGACGTCGAACCCGAAATTCTTCGCGGGGGGCGACTGCATTAACGGCGGCAAAGAAGTGGTCAACGCGGCGGCGGACGGAAAACGCGCCGCGCACGGGATCGACAGCCACCTCTTTTCCGGTACGTCCGGCAAACAGGCATGAGCAAACATCATTCTGAGGTACGCGTATGGTAGATCTTTCGATTGACTGCGGCGGCATTAAGTCGCCCAACCCGTTCTGGCTCGCTTCCGCTCCTCCTGCCAACTCGTCCTACCAGGTGTGCAAGGCCTTCGAGCAGGGCTGGGGGGGCGCCGTGTGGAAAACCATCGGCGAGCCGGTCATGAATACGGTGAACAGGTACGGAGGCATAGATTTCAACGGCCAGAAACTCCTCGGACTCAACAACATCGAGTTGATCAGCGACAGGCCGATCGAGGTCAACCTGCGGGAAATCGCGGAAGCCAAGAAACTCTGGCCCGACAGGGCGGTCATTGCGTCCCTCATGGTGGAGTCGAAGCGCGACGTCTGGCACGACATCGTGAAGCGCACGATCGACACCGGCTGCGACGGGATCGAGCTCAACTACGGCTGCCCGCACGGGATGAGCGAGCGCGGAATGGGCGCCGCGGTCGGACAGGTTCCGGAATACTGCTCGATGATCACCGAATGGGTGACGGAAGTATCGACGATCCCGGTCCTCGTGAAACTGACCCCAAACATCAGCGACATCAGGTTCCCGGCGCGCGCCGCGAAGAAGGGCGGAGCGCACGGAGTATCCCTCATCAATACCATCAATAGCATCATGGGAGTCGATCTCGACACCCTCGCCCCGTCTCCTTCGGTCGACGGGAAGAGCACGCACGGCGGCTACGCGGGACCCGCCGTAAAACCGATTGCTCTCAACATGGTTGCTCAGGTTGCCGGCGACCCGCAGGTCGGTCTTCCGATTTCCGGAATCGGAGGCATCTCGACGTGGCGCGACGCCCTCGAGTTCATCCTCCTCGGATCGTCGAGCGTGCAGGTGTGCACTGCCGTCATGCATTATGGTTTCCGGATCATCAATGACCTCGTCGAGGGCCTCACGAACTGGATGGAAGAGAAGGGGTACTCGACCATCGACGAGATCCGCGGTCGTTCGATTCAGTGCCTCACCGACTTTGGACAGCTCAATCTCCTGTACAAGACCGTCGCCGAGATCGACGAGAAGAAGTGCATCCAGTGTAATCTCTGCTACATCGCGTGCGAGGATGGCGCCCACCAGTGCATCGATCTGATGCCCCATAACGGAAAGAACCAGCCAAGAGTGCGCCAGTCAGACTGCGTCGGATGTGCCTTGTGCTTTCTCGTCTGTCCGGTGGAGCAGTGCATTTCGATGGTACGCAAGGATGACGGCTCCGAGGCGATCACCTGGAACGAACTCATGAAAAAGCTCCCCCAGCCCCTCGCCTGGGAGTCCCTCCGCCAGTTCCAGCAGAAGCACGGTATCGAGATCCACTGAGCGCCGGGCGGGGTCTCCCCGTCCCTGAGAATCGTTCAAAAACCGGGAACCGCCGGGAGGCCCGGCTTGTTCAAGGGATTAGCATTCGGGGCCCCTTTTGGAGATGCCCCCGTTCCATTTCGTTCCGGTGCGGCTCATTCGCCGCCAAAACATCCTATCCCATCCACCAACCTCGAAAGGAGTGTACCATGGCGGTATCAGAGAAAGATCAGTTCATCCAGGTCTGGGAACGCGAGTTCCAGACGACACTCAAAGTCCTCAAGAATTACCCTGCCGACAAGATCAACATGAAGCCCGCCGAGACGTCTCGGTCAGCGAAAGACCTCGCATGGACATTCATCATCGAGGAAGAGGCAATGATCGGAGGAGCCCTGAACGGGAACATCGACTGGGCGAACCTCCCCCAGGCCCCATCCACGCTCCCTGAGATCATATCGGCCTACGAACGAACGCACAAACAGCTTGTCGAAAAGGTAAAGCATGCCCCCGATGCCGAACTGAACAAGACGGTAAAGTTCTTCACCGGTCCGAAGCAGCCGGCCGACATGCGGAGGGCAGACGTGATGTGGACCGGGGTCATGGATACGATTCACCACCGGGGACAGCTCTCGGTCTATCTAAGGATGGCCGGAGGCAAGGTGCCCTCGATCTACGGACCCTCAGGCGACGAACCCTGGACGTAGGCGCTGGGTGCAGGCGCCGGCTTTAGCCGGCGTTGAAACACCGCGCAGCTTTTGTAGGCGCTGCCGCTTTGGCACGAAGTCGGCTTTCTGACCGGGTTTCAGCTATCTAGGGATTACCTGAAACCCGGTTTTGCTTTACCCCCTGATCCAACCCCTGTCCCCCCCGGCACCCCGCTCTCCCTGTCCCTCCCGCCTTCCACGCGGACACTTCAATCCTTCAAATTGGACTGAAATCATAGATTTTTTATTTCCAACCCTATTGACAACTGAGTGGCAATTCGCTATCTTTTACGAGAAGTCGCCAAAACCGGCTAATTGCCCGGAGGCAGCCAATACCCTCAAACAGGAAGGAGCGGAGAGCGCAATGACCGAGAAACAGGTATTCTTGAAGGCGTGGGAGCGGGAGTTCGAGTCGAACCTTGAGATGCTGAACGCAATTCCCGTCAACATTCTGGATTTGAAACCGAGTGAACGATCACGTACTCCCAAGGAGATCGCCTGGACCATCGTTGCCGAGGAGAAGGAACTGATCGGAGGAGGAGTTGCCGGGTACGTGAACCTGAAACCCGCGCCAAAGGCTCCCTCCACCCTGCAGGAGATCATCAAGACGTACCGGACCGTGCACGAGGAAACGGTCGAACGGGTAAAAGCCCTGAGCGATTCAGACTTTGATAAGCCTCTCAAGGGCCTCAACCTTAATCAAAAACTCGGTGCGCCGCGCCGGGCAGACGCCCTGTGGAGCGCGCTGATCGACACCGTCCAAAACCGGGGGCAGCTTGCGGCATACCTCAGCATGGTAGGCGCGAATTCACCTTCCGGGGCGAACGTTCCCATTCAGTTCGAGTTGTAAGCGGACCGAGAGCATCATCGTTTCGACGCCCCCGAGGGGTGACTCGTGGGGCGGACGTGCGTGGCGCCACGGCGCCACGCACTAGTGAACGAAACCCCGGCTGACATTGTCGATCAGGACCCCCTCTCTTGATTGACATTAACGCTGGGGTTTCCTATTTTCCCCCCTCGGAACCATCTCCTTCGAACTCCTCTGGTTTCGCAGTACTCTGATTCCAATGAAGACCCGGAAGGAATACCGATGTCAATTCTTATCCAGAACGCGAGGATTATCACCGCAGAGCAGGATTATACGGCCGACATCTACATCGAGCGGGAGAAGATTACTGCCATCGGCACCGGCCTCCCGATGAAAGCGGACCGGATGATCAACGCGGCCGGGAAATATGCGATTCCGGGCGGGATCGACGTCCACACCCATCTCGACATGCCCTTCGGCGGGACGGTCTCGAGCGATGACTTCGAGACGGGCACGAAGGCGGCCGCCTTCGGAGGAACGACCACCCTCGTCGATTTCGCCATTCAGGCGAAGGGTACGAAAATGCGCGACGCCCTCGACATCTGGTGGAAGAAGGCCGAAGGAAAGGCCTGCATCGATTACGGGCTGCACATGATCGTCACCGACCTTCCGGATGCTCATATCGAGGACATGAACGACATGGTCCGGAACGGGGTCTCGAGCTTCAAGTTGTTCATGGCGTATCCCGGCGTTCTGATGGTCGACGACGCGACGATCTTCAAGGCGATGCGGAAGACCGCGGACAACGGCGGACTGATCTGCATGCATGCCGAGAACGGCAGCGCGATCGATATTATCGTCAAGAAGGCGGTGGCCGAAGGGAAGAGAACTCCCGTGTACCACGGACTGACCCGGCCGACGACGGCGGAGGCCGAAGCGGTGAACCGCGCGATTGCGCTTGCGGAAATGGCCGGAGTCCCTGTCTACATCGTTCATCTCTCCTCGCACGACGCGCTGCAGAGGGTTGCGGAAGCCCGGGATAAGGGACTCCTCGCGTACGCCGAGACATGCCCCCAGTATCTCTTTCTCTCGATCGAAGACCTTGACAGGCCGAACTTCGAGGGAGCGAAGTATGTGTTCACTCCGCCCCTCAGAGAAAAATGGCATCAGGATAAGCTCTGGGACGGACTGAAAAACAACTCGTTGCAGGTAGTTTCAACCGATCACTGCCCCTTCTGCTTCAAGGAACAGAAGGAGTTGGGAAGGGACGATTTCACGAAAATCCCGAACGGCGGACCCGGGATCGAAAACCGGCTCCAGCTTCTCTTCGAAGGGGGAGTGAATAGGAAACGCATCTCGCTGAACCGCTGGGTCGAGATCACCTCGACAACGCCCGCCAAGATGTTCGGGATGTACCCCCGCAAGGGCACGATCGGGATCGGGAGTGATGCCGACATCGTCATCTGGGATCCAAACGCGGAGCATGTCATCTCCGCGAAGACGCACCACATGCGAGTGGATTACTCGATGTTTGAAGGCTTCAGGGTAAAGGGTAATGCCGAGACGGTCCTCTCGCGCGGCGAGGTCATCGTCGAAAAGGGGGCATGGGTCTCGAAGACCGGGCGAGGCCAATTCATCAAGCGCGACGCCTTCGCCGGGGCCTGGAAGTAAGCGGAATGCAAAATTCTTTGGGAGGCGGCTGTAGGCGCCGGCTGTAGCCGGCGTGGATGCGTATCGATTGACAGGAGGTGTTTCATGCTCTCTCCAAAACTCACTCTCATCGCTCTGGTACTCTCCACGGCGACCGCGATCTCCCAGGTTCGCCCGGTCCACACATTTTCCATCGTCGCCCGCGATTCGATAACCGGAGATCTGGGAATCGCGGTACAGTCGCACTGGTTCTCCGTCGGGCCCATTGTGCCGTGGGCTGAAGCAGGCGTCGGGGCGGTCGCAACCCAGTCGTTCGTGGATCCGGCCTACGGGCCTCTCGGCCTCGAATTGATGCGTGCGGGCAAAACCGCACGGCAGGCCCTTGACGGGATCATCGCTTCAGATCCCGGAGAAGCCGTCCGGCAGGTAGCAATGGTTGATGCACAAGGTGGCGTAGCGGCGCATACGGGCTCCAGGTGCATCCCGGCAGCCGGACACATCGAAGGAGAGCAGTTTACCGTCGAAGCCAACCTGATGCTGAACGACAGAGTATGGCCCGCGATGGCGAAGGCCTACCGCGAAACGAAGGGAGATCTTGCCGAGAGGATGCTTGCGGCGCTCGACGCGGCCCAGGCGGTGGGCGGGGACATCCGGGGAAAGCAGTCCGCTGCCATCCTCATTGTGAGCGGAAAACCGACGGGAAGGCCCTGGACAGACCGTAAGATGGATTTGCGCGTTGAAGATAATCCCGCGCCCCTCGTCGAACTGAGGCGGCTCGTCAATATCCATCGCGCGTATGATCATGAGAATAACGGAGACCTTGCAGTGGAGAAGCACGACGTGGACGGTGCACTTCGCGAATACGGGGCGGCCGAACAGATGATCCCCGACAACCTCGAAATGAAATACTGGCACGCCGTGGCCCTCGTGAACGTGGGGCGGCTCGAAGAATCATTGCCCCTCTTCAGGGCGGTCTTCAAAGGCGACAAGAACTGGATCGAACTTACTCCGCGCCTCCCGAAGGTAGATCTGCTCAAAGTTGATGAAGCCGGGCTCAAGCGCATTCTCTCCACGGCGACGCGGTAGGCGCCGGCTTCAGCCGGCGTTCTCAGGGCCCGCCTGCAAAAAAAGGGTACCGGTAGTTCTCACCTTAACCACCGGTACCCCCTGACAACCGCATCGCGCGCGCGCAGGTGCCGGCGCGCGCCTCTGCAGTGTGCTCTCTTAGTTCCCCGTGTATGCAGCGGAACCGATCAGCTGACCGGTGTACGAGCCCGCGAATGCCGTCTGCGGTACCGTCACTGTCGCACCGATGAAGAGTCCCGTCGCACCACCGCCGCCGATTCCCAGCGTCACTGCACTGCCGACCACCGGTCCCGACGCCGCAAACGGCGCTGTCGGATCGTTGTCGTAGTTCCAGCCGAACGTCCAGTTGCTCAGCGGAAGGCTTCCGTTGCCGTCGTCTGACACAAGACCCGCCGGAAGTACCAGCGTCACTACCACGTTCGAACCGGCGTTTCCGTCAACTTCAAATCCTACCGGTCCAAACACGTCTCCGGCTGCTTCGCCGGGGCCCGGGGGCTCTTTGAATCCGCCCGGCGTGATGACGTAGGACTGACCCGGCGCGAACACGCCCCAGTCGCCGTCGACATTGACCAGCGTCAGAGCGTTCTCAACGCTCGCCGTAATCAGCGCTTCGGCTTCGCTCTGCGCGAAGACGACATGATTCAGCCCGACAAACAGCACGAGGGCCAGCGCAAGCATCAATCTCTTCATGGTGTACTCCTTCGTGGATGGTGGTGAATGTATTGGGTGAATTCGATTATTTCAACAGCATCATCTTCTTGACGCTCGCGAAGCTCCCGCTTTCGATGCCGTCGTCGTTCAGCTTCTGGCCAATCAGCCGGTAGAAGTACACTCCGCTTGGCAGCCTCGAGGCGTCGAAATCTACCGACTGGCCGCCCGCGTCCATCGTCTCGTGGTCAAGCAATGTCGTCATCTCCTGGCCAAGGACATTATAGATCTTCATCGTCACGATCGCGTCCGTGGGAAGCGCGAACTCGATCGTCGTCGTCGGGTTGAACGGATTCGGATAATTCTGCTGCAGTTTGAACGTCACCGGGACCGGGTCCGGATTGACAAACGGACGGATCAGCACGATGGGAGCAGCTTCCGGCTTGTGCAGATACGCCACATCGGAGGCCGAACGCACTCCCGCCACGGCTGTCTTCGAGCCAAACGTCGTGGTGTCGAACGCTCCGCTGAACGCGCTGTCGATCGAGCGGATCACGTTGTAGAGCTGAAGCAGGCTGTCCGGATCGCTTCCCACCGCCGAACTCTGCAGGCAGGAGAGCGCCGTATCGCAAATGTCGGAGATCCGCGACAGTGTCTTGCCGTTGTACCGTCCGCCCACGTAGGTGAACTGGCCCAGGCCCGCCGTCGTCTTCGCCAATAGGCTCGCCGCGATGTTCACCTTCAGAGCCAGCGCTTCCGCCAACAGCTTATTGTTGTGCTTGTCCGCCGGAAGGGCCTTCTGGACCTTCACGATGGCTTTCGAGTCGTCCGTCTGATTCAGGCACCGCGGCGCTCCCGTGTGGACGAAGCCGCCGAACTTCTTGCTGTAGAGCGTCTTCGTCGCGTCCTTCCACTTCGGGTGCGTCACTTCCTTCACCACTCCCGGTGATACCTCACCCGCAACTCCGAGCCTGATCCCGACAGGCTTTCCCTTCGCATCAAGTTCCGGGAACGCTCCCTGTGCATAGAGCTCTTCGCCCACGTTATTGATGTTCGGCATCTTCAACAGTAACTGTGCCGGACCATTCAACGTCGCCGGACCGAGCTTGCCGCCCACGATGTTGCTCGAGCCGTCCACCCACCAGTATTTCTTCGCAGCAGGCGTCTTCCCCTTGTTCCCGTACACGCAGATATTCACCGTCAATCCCACCGGACCCGACGGCGCGCTGAAATCCCACTTCTTCTGTTTTCCCGCCGCATCGCTGCTCGCGGCAACCGTGAACGGACCGTAGCTTACAGGCACCGCATTCCCGCCATCAGGCGGCGCAATCACTGCCTGGTCGAATTCCACATGCAGCCCCATCGCCGTATCAGGCGGCGTATTGGGGTTCGAGAACGAGAAGCAGCCGTAGCTTGCATACGCTTTGCGCTTCTCACTCTTTCCCGTCTTTCCCTTGCTGTCGAGCGCTAAGGCGATCTCCTCCTGCGTGAACGTCCGGTAGAGCGTCTTATCCGCCGTCCGGATGAAGACGTACTGGTCGTTCAGCGACTTCGCCGGATACGTGAACGAGGTCTGACTCGTCATGTCCACATCGGGGAAGAGGCTGCTTCCCGAGCCGTCCTGCAGGAGCCACTTTCCGCCTGCACTGTCGCCCAGATTTGCCGGCCAGGAGAGTGTCACCGAGTCGCCCATGGAGTCGCTCTTAAACGAGATCCTCCAGCGGTCGGACTGATTGATTGCAAATCCTTTGTGAAGGTTCTTGATCAGTCCCAAGAGGCAGGTGTCTTTTCCCGTGCCTGAGAGGATCGTGATGGAGCGTGCGTCGAATGATCCCCCCGGGGGCTCAACCGGCTGTTCCTCTTCTCCCAGGGCGGAGTCGATGTGATTGGTTGCCGCCGGGTCGAACCCGATGGTGATGTTGAGCGCATCGACGTTGTCGGTCACGTGGATCGGAATCCGCACCTTCTGTGCCGACGCGGTCTGAGCCATCAGGAGCAAGGCCAGACAGCACAGCACGATGATACTATAAGCTTTCTTCATAGAAGCCTCATAGGGTTATGTGGATGATAGGTGGTTATCCATTGAGATGGTGTTCGCATTGCCCCATTTCCTACTTCATGAGCTGGATCTTCTGCACGGACGAGAACGTGCCTGCAGTCATGCGAACCAGATACACGCCGGATGGGACGCTCATGCCATGGTAGTCCTTCGAATCCCATTCCACGACATGACGCCCGGCTTCCTGCTCGCCGCTGATCAGCGTGGCAATCGTACGGCCAAGGACGTCGTAGACGGCAACCTCCACGACAGAAGCTCTCGGGACGTCGACGTTGAGGTGCGTCGCGGGATTAAACGGGTTCGGATAGGCTGCCGACAGCGCGAACTCCCTCGGGGTCGGGGTCCCTTCTGCCAGTCTGACAATGAGCCGGGTAACTCCCGCGTCTGAAACCGTCATTTTTCCGCTGCCGTCGATGACTCCGAGGGTTTTGGATTCGCTCCCAATCGTCGTGACGGAAAGCAGCCTCGGGCTTCCAGCCGCCGCCTTCCATTGCAGGGTCAGAGGAAAGACCGCTCCCTGGATCGAAATGGGATACGCATATTCCTTCCCGGATTCGAAGAGACTCGGTACTACTTCCAGGCTCCTCTGCGAACCGAAGCGTACGTCAAATGCATCGGGGGGTGGAAGTGGAGGTAGTTCATATCGCCCGAATGAATTCCCCACTTCCCCCGCCGTCCCGATGCGAAGCGTTTGAGACCTGCCGCGGGTGTCTGAGACCGTGATTGAGGAAAACTTGTCCGACAACTGCTGGATCTCCTGAACGGGGAGATTTTGCGGCTTTGGCGTATTCCACCCGTCCAGATAGAGTTTCCCGGAATTCGACGACCGGACCCAATATGCCTTCCCCGGATCGATCGTGGTCGCTATGATGTACGATCCGTTGTACCCGTAGAAGGGCGAAGTGAGGTTCGCGCTCGTCGTGACGTTCCCCACGGGCACGGTGTCCGCGACGGATCCGACGATGTTCCATCCCTGATTGATGCTGATCGTATCGTAGTAATTCAGGCAGCCCACCACTTCCGGCGTCTGTGCGCCGCTGAACTTCATCCAGTAGCCCGGACCATGGCTGATCGAGGTGTTTGGCTGGTAGGTGCCGTTGTACGAGAAGGCCCTCGACACCGCCGTCGGGAAGAGAGCGCTGACGGCCGGATTGCTCACCTGGCTGAACTGGAGTGACATCATGTTCCAGCCGTCCGCCATATTGTATACGTTTGCGGAGACCGTGGCTTCCGGATCGTAATTCTGAGGATCGTAATTCGTCCACCCCCAATCCCACTGTTGATTCCGCGGGAGGTGCGGATCAAACGCACCCCGGTAGGACACCGAATCGAAGAACGGATCGCCGGCTGCAAACTGGAAATTTGTGCCGGCGGTGTCGATCTCCGAGCCCACTATCGGAATCGGATTGTTCGACCAGTCGAGATTGAACACTTCGGGATGGAAACCCACCTCAACAGCCTGCCGCGCTGCGCGTCCGCCGTAGTTGTGCCAGTTCGTGTATCCGCTGTCGCCATTGAACCAGTTTACAACGTTGAATCCGGATATATTGCCTGTAGCAGGACTTGCATCCTCAAAAATCTGTTTTATCTTCGACTGGATGCTCGTGTTGCGGATCTCCAGCGAATCTTCTGAGGCATACCGCTGGGTCGCGCTGTCCCTTACGTCGATGCCCTGAGGATACGCAACCATGACATTGTTGTAGATTCCGATCCGGCAGGCGCGGCGGAGCCGGGCCAGGACGGTAAACTTTGCGTTCACCGACACGCCCGTATCAGATTGCGGTCCCACGATCGTGACGTTCGAAGCATGGTACTGAGTGTGAATCTGGTGGTTGAACGGGCCGCTCCCCGTCGTCGTAAACTGAGGCGACTCGCCGTCCGACTCATAACCTTCTGAGGAGCCGGGTGCAGACGCGTCGAAGATTGCGGGATCGCGCTTCTCATAAGCAAACTGTATCCTTCCGGAGTAGCCCTGGTCCGTGTCGATATCGTCGTCGAGCATCCTCCAGCCTACGTAGTACTTGAGATCGACTGTTCCTCCGAACATCTCCACGTCATCGTCGTTCGAAAAGCTGACCTGGATGTGATCGAGTTTGGTTCCCCGCCCCACACCACCGAGCGTAAGACCGTTGATCTCGTTGTCCTGTGCAAAAGCAATGCCCGCGAACTCAATCCGGACATACTCAAATTCCCCGCTGTTATCGTCGTAATTATTACCTCCGTACAGTGCATCGGTGTTTGGAAATGAACCAAAACCTCCTTCGATTTGGACGGTGGTTGCATTGCCGAAGTCACACGGAGCACTGCCAAGAATGATTGGTCCCCCCCAGTCACCCGGGGTGCGGGTTCCTGCGGGCTTGTTGCTTGTCATGACAATCGGGCATTCTTTCGTTCCGATTGCGTGAATCTGCGCACCGCGGGATATAATCAGAGATCCGCCCGAGGCGCTGTCGCCGCGAATGAGAGTTCCCGCGGGGATCATAATGCTGAACGTCGAATCGATGAAATACCAACCGGTGAGGATGTAGGTGGTATCGCGCGACAGAATTCTATTGGTTCTTTCGTGATACGGGACTCTGAAATTCGCGCCGCCCATCCCGGGCCCAAGAATCGCCGTCGGACGAGAAGCGAACGCCGCCTGGCTCAGAAGTCCAAGAGCCAGTACCAGAACGATTGTTGCTTTTTTCATGTGAGATTCCTTCGTAGGTTGCGGTTGATGGGTGGTGGATAAAAAGGTTAAGCTGGTACCTAAGGCTCTATCGCGGTGTGCATCCTCCTTTCTGAGTTCAGACCGACCGAGCTGTATAGGAATCGAAGCTTTGTTTTTCTTGGCCCGGTGTTGTATCTTCCAAATGCAAACGGCAATGCGGAAGATCCGGACAGGTGACTCTGATGTTGCATGTTTGCGCAGGTCGTGGCGGTGTTCGAGCACCGCCACGTTTGTTTCAATACCGCCGGAAGACCCCCTCGGCCGCGAGAACGTGACCCGCAGTCCCCTCCAAGTTACGAACCGTGTTTATCCAATCTATTAAGAATCTGTTATGTTATGTTAAAGCCCGGCGGAAAGCTGTATAGTGAAGGTCCTCCCGGTCGTGGCTTCTTCGTACGGAAAGCTGGCCCGCGTCAGGACCCTGTCTTTGTTTGCGAGGTTGGCGATGGTGAATTTTAGCTCGAAGAGCCCGTAGAGGGGTTGAGTGAGCGCAAGGTCGACCAGATCCCTCGGTTCCTCGTAGATGTCCGCTGCTTCCGCGCCCACTTCCTCGAGTCTCGACCCGAACTTATTATAGAGAAGGCTTACCGAGGTCCCGAGCGTGGGTTCCGTGAACAGGAGCGAAAGATTCATCACATACGGCGACTGGCCCTGCATCGGCCGGTTCCTGAGAAACTTTCCGGTGTAGGGATCGACGATTTCAACATTCGACTGCACCCGCGTATAGTTCCCCATAACCGAGAAGTTCGCCAGATACGACCCGAGGAAGCTGAGGGATTTTCTCACCTCGATTTCCCACCCCCAGTCGGTGGCATTCGGAGAATTAATCCAGGTGTGCGAGAACCTCGAAGACGAGGGGAGCAGATACTCTTCGATCGGGTCGGATATTACTTTGTAAAAGTAGCTCAGGGCCGCCAGCTCGCCGACGGCCGGGAAGATCTCCAGGCGCGCATCGTAGTTATGAATCAGTGATCGCCGGAGATTCGGATTCCCTTCAACGAGCTCGTACTTGATAAAGTCGAAGAACCCCGTCGTCGCCAACTCGCGGAAGTCGGGTCTGTTCACCGAGTGAGAATATGCCAGGCGGACGTTCGTGAGATCGTTCAGGAAATACGTGAGATTCAGGGAGGGGAGGAGATCGTTGTTCAGGTTCCTGGAGTGGAGGATCGTCCCGCCCTCATGCGGCACGTGGACATGCTGATCCAGATTCTCCAACCGGGCGCCGCCGACAAACCTAAACCTGTTCGAGAGCACCACAAACGGCACATCTGCCATCACGAACCCCGCGTAGAGCGATTGATTTCCCTGGTAAGTGTCCTCGGGACGCGTCGATTCCTTGAAGAGAAATTTCCCTACCCCGAAGTTCCCGGGCGAATAGATTGTCTCGAGCGGCAAATATGCGAGGCTATCTGGAATCGGGTGCGGGTATTGCGAGGGACTCACATTGAAATACCGGACCTCGTAATTGGCGTCGCCTGATTCCGCGAATCCGCCCACCTTCAGCTTTGCCGCCGACAGAGGGAGCGACAAGTCGATCCCCAGCGATCGCGACCGGTCATTCAGTTTCCCCCAATATCTCTTATTGATCGCAGGGTAATATGGCTGGGACGGATCGGTTATGTCCCGATAGAAGAAAGCCTCCTTCCAATCGGGGTCTTCGCGGCGCGAGGACGATACTGCGCCCCGCCACTGGACCGTCAGTCCGCCGATAGATGGAACGTTATGCTCGCCCGTCAGTTGACCGGTGTAGGAAGAACGCTGTGTCCATCTGACTGTGGTATACCTGTCGTTCGAAGCATTGCTGTTGTCGTCGATGTTGGCGACTGTTACAACATCGCTCCCCGACTGATTGAACGAATTCTTAAAGCTGATCTTGTGCAGGCCGTCAAACTTCAAGCTCAGGTTTGCGATGGCCCCCCAGAGCACGTTGTACTCGTCCTCGACCGACTTGCTGAAACGATCCAGCACGTAGTCGTCGTTAGTTTTCTGCGTACGTCGGTACGCGTTCTTGTATGTCACATCTCCCACAAATCCCAGCTGCGTGAGCGATGGACCGTCCTGAGATAACTCAAGCCGGCGGCCGAGCGCCAGCAACAGGGACTTATTCGGCAAAGCGCTTTGAGTGTGGGGAGCCCAGGTGTTGGGCAGATTCTTCGCGATATCATTCTGGTCCTGTTGGTCGCCCGGATACCCCCTGACTCCGTTGTCAAAACCGATCCAATCCCTCGATCCCCCCTGGCTCCGGTAGAAATCGTTCCCCGTTGTAACGTTGTTGTAAGCCGATCCAAGGGAAACCCTCAGTGAGTTTTCGGTCGGAAAGTCCTGCGTGTGCAGCTGAACAAGCCCTCCCGAAAAATCCCCGGGGAGATCCGGCGTCGGTGTTTTGATGATCGAGGTGTTCTCGATGAGGTTTGCGGGGAGCAGATCGAACGAGTAGCCCTTCTTTCCGACTTCAGTGCTTGTAACCGGAGCGCCGTCAAGCGTCGTCTCGTTATAGCGGTCGGTGATCCCCCGGACGAACACGAACTTATTGTCGACAATCGAGATCCCCGTGACGCGCTTCAGAGCGTCGCCCGACGTCGCGTCAGGCGATCGCTTGATCTGCTCTGCTCCGACACCGTCGCTGATTGTTGCGGCCCGCTTCCGCTCTGCAAGAACTGCTGTCTCCGCCGATCGTACCTCTTCGGCCGTAACCACGACCTCCTGCATGTTTACTCCCTCCTCCGCCAGGCTGAGGTTCAGCGTGGTGGTCTTCCCGGCATTTATGACGATGCCGGTGACCGTCTTCGCCGCATACCCGATGGCGGAGGCCTTCAGAGTGGAGGTCCCGGCTGGTATGTTGTGGATGACATACTTTCCGTCGAGATCCGTGGATGCGCCGAGCTTCGTCCCCTCGACGGTGAGGTTGATGCCGACGAGGGCTTCACCGGATGCCTGGGAAGTAATGATGCCGGTGAGGTTGCCTGCCTCCTGCGCGAGCGTTTTTCCCCGGCCTGCGGCCAGGAGAACAATCAGGTGAAGCAACAGAATGGGTAATCGGCGGTTCAGTGAGGGGACCATAAGCGAATGCTTTCGAATGGGTGTGAGAAACGTCTTGGGCGAACTGCAGACATCCTCAATCCAAATGTTATCCTTCGTGAAGGCGAGACGGAAAGCAGAGTGAAGCGCGCGCCTCGCGCGCCCCGCAATATAGTCCGGGCGGATGACGGAATCATGCTGTTAGCGTTAAGAAATTGTTAAGGTTCCGCGAATGTCGTTGGAGCAGCCCGGCGCTAAAAGGCGAACAATGTTTTGCCATAGTTTGTGGAAACACCTATATTCATCACTCCCGATACGGGGGCCCGGGGGCAGCCTGTAGCCTTTTTTGGGCATAATCTGAAGCATTCATAGTACCGGCATATGAAACCACTCCCATCAGGAGAGCTCGTCGAGGTCGACGCATCTCAGTTGAGCCGGAGCCTCCTGATCAATCCGGACATTGCCCCAACGACCATCGCTCAGCGGAAATGGAGCGTGTACGATTTTGCCGCGCTGTGGATTTCCATGTCGGCATGCATTCCCACCTACATGCTCGCGTCGGCGCTCATCTCGGAGGGAATGAACTGGTACCAAGCGGTTCTCACGATTTTCGTGGGGAACACCATTGTGCTCATCCCCATGATCCTCAACGCCCACGCCGGGACGCGATACGGCATCCCCTTCCCGGTCTATTGCCGCGCCTCATTTGGCGTAAAGGGCGCGAATATCCCCGCGCTCCTTCGGGCATTCGTCGCGTGCGGGTGGTTCGGCATCCAGACGTGGATCGGGGGATGGGCGATCTACAAGATCATCACGATCTACGTTCCTTCCTGGGACTCGCTCCCGACATTCCTATCCGGAATCAACGTCGCCCAGCTTGCCTGCTTCCTCTTCTTCTGGGGGATCAACATGTATGTCATCTACAGGGGGATCGAGTCGATCCGCTTCCTTCTCGATATCAAAGCGCCCCTGCTGATTCTCCTGGGGCTGGCGTTGCTCGCCTGGGCATATCAGCGCGCAGGAGGTTTCGGCCCGATGCTCTCTCAGCCCTCTCAGTTTGTGCAGGGTGGGCCAAAGGAGGGTCAATTCTGGGCCGTGTTCATTCCCTCGCTGACGGGTATGATCGGTTTCTGGGCGACGTTGTCGCTCAATATTCCCGACTTCACGCGCTACTCGCGGAGCCAGCGCGACCAGGTGTATGGGCAGGCTATCGGACTGCCGACGACGATGGCTCTCTACTCCTTTATCGGTGTGGCGGTTACGTCCGCCACCATCGTGATCTACGGCGGCAGCCCGATATGGGACCCGGTCGTACTGATCACGAAGTTTTCCAACCCTCTCGTTCTCGCGATCTCACTCTTCGCGCTCTGCCTCGCAACGCTGGCCACCAACCTCGCGGCAAACGTGGTCAGTCCCGCAAACGATTTTTCAAACCTCTGGCCATCGAAGATCGGTTTCCGCACAGGCGGGCTTATCACCGGGGTCATCGGAATATTGATCCAGCCGTGGAAACTCGTCGCCGATCCGAGCGGGTATATATTTACGTGGCTCGTCGGTTATTCGGCATTGCTGGGGCCCATCGGGGGAATACTTATTTGCGACTATTTCGTCATTCGGAGAATGCAGCTGAGGCCGGCCGACCTCTACCTCAATCCCGGGGCGTACACGTACCGCAAGGGCTACAATCCGGCGGCGATTATCTCTCTCGTCCTGGGAGTGGCACCGACCGTGCCCGGCTTTCTCGGAACGATTGGAGTGGTTTCATCTTCGTCCGTCGGACCGCTCCTCATGCACATGTACAGCTATGCCTGGTTTGTGGGTTTTGGAATAGCGTTCGCCGCGTACTACGCATGTATGCGCAAGAGCCGCCGAGAGCTCGCGGCGTGAAGAGGCCGCTTCCGCTCTCCGGTATCCGCGTGCTCGATCTCACCCGGATCCTCTCAGGCCCCTTTTGCACGATGAAACTCGGCGACATGGGCGCCGACGTTATCAAAATAGAGTACCCGGGGAGAGGCGACGATACGCGCGAATGGGGGCCCCCATTTGTGCGTGGCGAGAGCGCCTACTTCCTGAGCGTGAACCGCAACAAACGTAGCGTGACCCTGAACATCAAGAGTCCGGAAGGGAAAAATATCCTCCGGGCGTTGATCCGCCGATCCGATGTCCTCGTCGAGAATTTCCGCGCGGGCGTGATGGAGTCGCTCGGGTTCGGCTACAGAGCCGTCCGGGCCATCAACCCGCGCCTGATCTACTGCTCGATCTCGGGATACGGCCAGACCAGCAGCAGGAGCCATAAGCCCAGCTACGACCTGATCGTCCAGGGTGAATCCGGCCTGATGGATGTGACGGGCTTTCCGGAAGGGCCCCCTGTCAAGGCCGGGATTTCGCTTGCCGATGTGACGGCGGGAACATTGGCGTTTGAAGGGATACTGCTGGCGCTCATCGAGCGCGGGAAGAACGGGAAGGGGCAGCACGTGGATATCAGCCTGCTGGAGAGCCTCCTTTCGCTCTTCGCCTACCAGTCGCAGATTGCTCTCTCAACGAATCACGCTGTCGGGCGGAAGGGGAACCGCCACCCGACCATCACGCCCTACGAGACGTACGAGACGAAGGACGCATACATCAATGTCGCAGTGGCGAGCGATGCCGCATGGCATGGATTCTGCGCGCTGGTGAAACCGGGCATCGCCTCCGACCCGCGCTTCCTGAGTAACGCCCTGCGGGTGAAAAACCGAAAGGCTCTCGAACGCATCCTTGCTCCAATCATGAGAACACGCCGGACAGGCGAGTGGATGAGGCGGCTGGGCCGGGCGGATGTGCCTGTGGGGAAGATTAACTCAATTCATGAAGCCTTGATACTTCCGGTCGTGCGCGAGCGGAAGATTGTCCGCACAGTGAAACATGCGGCTGGATCGCTGAGGATGGTGGGTACGCCTCTCCGCCTCTCCGGGCATCCCGGGGGAGGGATATCGCCTCCTCCCCTCCTTGGCCGGCACACGCAGGTTGTGCTGGCGTCGCTCGGCTATTCGAGAGCGCAGATTGCGCGTCTCGGCAGAATGGGAGTGGTCTAGTGGCGAAAGAAAAAATCTTCGTCGCCGTCGCCGGCAACATCGGCTCGGGGAAGTCCTCGCTGACACGGCTGCTCAGCAAGCACTACGGATGGAAGGCGCTGTATGAATCGGTGGATGACAATCCCTATCTCTCCGATTTCTACGTCGATATGAACCGCTGGTCGTTCAACCTGCAGGTCTACTTCCTCTCGAAGCGTTTCAAAGACCACAAAAACATCGTCGAGGGATCTGACGATGTCATTCAGGACAGGTCGATCTATGAAGACGCAGAGATCTTCGCGAAGAACCTCCACCAGATCGGTAAAATGGATCTTCGCGACTACACGAACTACAGGGAATTATACGGGGTGATGACGGCCTACCTGCAACCCCCGGACCTCCTCATTTTTCTGGACGCGCGGATCGAAACGCTTCTCAATCAGATCGCAAAGCGAGGGCGGGAATACGAGCAGAGCATTCCGAGGACGTACCTCGAGCAGTTAAACGGGCACTATCACGACTGGATCGGCTCCTACCGCCTCGGCCCCCTCCTGGTCGTCCCGTCCGACGAGGTCGATTTCGTACACGAGCGGGGCGACTTCAACCGGATTCTGCTCCTCATTCAGGCAAAACTGATGGAGCTCGGATACCGGTAGCCGCGGGCTTCAGCCCGCGCATCTCTCTTACCGCTGCACGGTCAGCAGCCGCCCGTAGGCCTTCGCATCCTCAAGCAGCGTCCTGGCTGCCTTCAATTGGATGTCGTCCGCCAGGGAAGCCTCAATCCTCCCGTGCTCCCCCTTGTACCGGCTCATGATCTCCACCTTCAGCGCGGTCACAACGTCGTTCCTGTCGCGGTCGAGGCTCATCGATTTCTCCCGTTCGAAATCCTTTCCGAGTTTTTCAAGCTCGCTCATCACTGCCGCGCTGTAGTGCAGTTTCTTGGCCGCGTCGCTCAGCTCGCCGAGCTTCCTCCCCCCCTCGTCCTGGAACGTGAACTTCTGAGCCGCGAGAAATTCCTTGAATTGAGAGAAGAGGCTGTCGCCGTTCAGCGATGCTGGCTGGTCCTTCTGGTTCGTCACGAAGCGGGTCGCGAACTTGAAGTACATCGACTTCCTCAGCAGGTCGCTGTACACATCGCTCCGGGGCGCTTCGGGAACAAGCGAATCGGGGTGGATTCCCCCCGACTCGTATTCCTTCCGGCCTTTCAGCGTCTTGAACACGCGGCGGAGTGAATCGGGCGTGACCGCGAAGACCCCGTCCTTATTCTTGTGCATGTAGTCGATTTCCTGTATGCAGCGCCCGCTGGGGGTGTAGTATTTCGCCGTGGTGATCTTGAGCTGCGTGTTGTACGAGAGAGGGGTGATCGTCTGGACGAGCCCCTTCCCGAACGTCCGGGTCCCGATGATGACTCCCCTGTCGAGGTCCTGGATCGCGCCGGCCACGATCTCGCTTGCGCTTGCGCTGTTCCTGTTCACGAGAAGCGCCAGGGGGACGTCCGGGAGCATCGGCTCCTCGGTGACGAAGAATTTCCGTTCCGATTCGGGCTTCCGGCCCCGGGTGCTTACCACCAGGCTCCCCTTCTGCGCAAACTTCTCGACGATATCCACCGCCACGTCGAGGAGCCCTCCCGGGTTGTCCCGAAGATCGAGAACGAGCCCGCTGATCGGGCCCTTCAGCCGCAGTTCCTTGATGGCGAGCCGGAGCTCGTCTCCCGCCCCGCGCGAGAAGCGCTCCAGCCGGACGTAGGCGATGCCGTCGCCGATGAACCCGGAATAGCTGACATTATGAAGCTGGATCTCTTCCCTGACGAGCACGAATTCAAGCGGCTTGGCCTCCCCGTCGCGCTCGACCTTGAGATGAACCTCGGTGCCCGGCTCGCCGCGCGTCATCGAGCGGACCGCCTCGGGCTTGAAGCCGACGACCGACTTCCCGTCGATTTCGAGGATCCGGTCGCCCGGTTGGATTCCCTGGCGCTGGGCGGAATAGCCTTCCATGAGAGTGATCACGGTGATCACGTTGTCGCGCACGCCGATCGTGACGCCGATGCCGCCGTATTTTCCGGTCGTGATCAGCTCCACCTCGTCGCCCTCGCTCTCGCTGATGAAGTTCGTGTACGGATCGAGCGTACCGAGGAGGCCGTCGATTCCCGCCTCCATGAATTTCTCGGGATCGACCTCATCCACATAGTTTAAGGACACCTCCTTGTACACGCGGCCGAAGATATCGATGCTTTTATTGATCTTGAAAAAGTAATCGGAGTCAGCCATCCTGAACCCGAGCAGGACGGCGCCCACAGCAAGGAGGGCTGCCGTACTTGCCGCCACGAACCACTTCCGCCGCACCACATTCCATCGTCTCATAACTCTCTCCAGCCAGTTTAGAATTGAAAAAAGCGTTGTCGAATGATGTTCCAGATTTCGTCACGGATCACTTCCGGGGGCCTCATGCCGTCGATCACGACGAAGCGCTTCTTTTCCGCCCGCGCCATCTCGAGATAGCCCTTGCGGACCCTGTCGTAGAAATGATCCCCCGCAGACTCCATCCGGTCGTGCACCAGGCCGGCGCTTTCAAGCCGTTTCCGCATCTCAGACACCTCGATATCGACGAGAATCGTCATATCGGGAGAGGTGCCGGAAGTCGCAATCCTGTTCACAACCTTGATTTCTTCCAGGCTCAGGCCGCGTCCGTATCCCTGGTAGGCGGTGGTGGAATCGAAGAAGCGGTCGCACACGATCGCCTTCCCCTCTTCGCGCGCCTTCACAAGGACCTCGCTCACCAGCTGGCACCGCGCCGAGGAGAAGAGAAACATCTCGGTCTTATCGTCGATGTCGATGCTGGATTTCTCGAGGAGGATGCCGCGGATTTTCTCGGAGAGCGCTGTCCCTCCCGGCTCCCTGATGAAGAGAACTTCCCTTCCGGTCCTCTGCAGACACTCGACGAGAAGCTGCGCCTGCGTTGTCTTGCCGGAAAAGTCGACTCCTTCGAAGCTGATAAACATCTCGCCTGTGATCGTGTTGTCGTCATTATCAAATTAACCAAAATCCGATACTTAAACAACTGCAGTTTCCTTGCCTCTCGCACGTTTTTTCATTATGTTAACGGTGGTTCGAAGCAACGCACTCATGGGATGCCGCAGAAGCACATAAGGAAGCCGCCTGGCTCTCCCCATAGGAAGCGCACCCCTTCTCCCGGAGGCCCTGAAAAGCAACCCGACGCCGGCCGGCAGGATTCCCGAAAAGAAGATACGAGGCTCATCCACGACGCGCTCCGCGGAGTGCAGTCGGCGTACAAGCAGCTCATGCACAAGTACCACGACCCCATCTTCAATCTCATCTACAGGATCGTGCACAACAGGGAACAGGTCGAAGACCTGACACAGGAGACCTTCGTCAAGGCATTCGCCTCGCTGAAGAACTTCAACGAGGAGTTTGCCTTCTCAACCTGGCTCTACAAGATCGCCACCAACAGCACGATCGATTACATCCGCAAGCGAAAGCTTGAAACGTTTTCGATCGACAAGCCGGTGGGGCTCGACGAGGGGGAATACCGCTTCGAGCTCCCCGACACCACCTTCCAGCCCGATAAATCGATCATGCAGGGGCAGAGGACCCGCCTCATCGAGGAGGCGATCAGCTCCCTCCCCGAGAAGTACAAGCGGGTGATCATCCTGCGCCACACAGAGGAGCGCGATTACGCCGAAATCGCCAAAATCCTCAATCTCCCCATAGGGACCGTCAAAGCCCATATTTTCCGCGCCCGGGAGCTGCTGAACAAGTATCTGAGGGGCAAAATCTCTCATTATTGAAACTTTAGCCTTCCCGCCGACGTACAGGTAAGGGAGAGCGAACTCTATGCTTCTAAAGAACTTATCCCTCCCCCTCGTACTCTTCTCGATTGGCGCGATCCTCCTGGCGAGCGGTTTCGTCTTTCTTGCATCGCACCACTATCACAAGGATGTCCCGCTCGGAAGCGAACGAGAGCTCAAGGTGACGCTCGAGGCCGGATTCGGCAACGTCGTAATCGCCAAAGGGGGATCAGCGAGCGTTCTCGACGCGGAGATCGAAACGAGCCGCGAGAACAATCTGAGCGATCTGCTCGATTACTCGGTGCGCGACCGGATCGGCTACATCAGCGTCAACGCGAACAGCGATTCGAAATCGCGGGGACACCGTCACTCGGTCAACTTCGAGGGGTTCAGCTCCGAGAACTGGAAGATGCGCCTCACAGACGCGGTGCCGATCTCGTTCGACATCAGCCTCGGGCTCGGGAAGGGAGAGTTTGACTTCACCGGCATGCAGGTCAAGGATTTGAAATTATCCGCCGGCGCGAGCTCCGTCTGGATGACGTTCGACAAGCCGAACAAAAGCGTCATCGAAGATCTCACAATCGAATCGGGCTTGAGCAAATTCAGCGCCGAAGGTTTGTGCAACGCCAACTTCAACCACATGAAGTTTGAAGGAGGCGTCGGGAGCTACATGCTCGACTTCGGGGGCAAACTGACGAAGGAAGTGGACGTCGACATCGAGGTGGGGCTCGGATCGCTCACGGTCAGAATCCCGGAGGATGTCGGTGCAAGAATCATCTACGAGAAGAGCTGGATCGCGCACATCGACGTCGACCGCGATTTCTCCGAGCAGCAGGAGAACAATTATTACAGCTCAAACTACCGGACGGCCGCGGGTAAGATGAACATCAAGATCGATGCCGGACTCGGAAGCGTGAAGATCGCGCGGAAATAGCCGCTCACCTTCCGTACTGGTAGTACGCCCCCCACCGCTGCAGCGCAGAGAACTCGCCCTGCTTGAGCAGGGACTCGATCGCGTGCCTGTAGGCGTCGCTCGCCGAAACTCCTCCCAGCAATGCCGTATATAATCCCTCCCCGAAATACTTCTTCGACTTCCGGTCCACCTGCCATCCCGAACCGAACACCGTTTTAGTTCCGTTCGCCAGAAAGGCGAGCGGCGCGTAGCGCGACAATCCCCCCGCGCGGGAGGATATGTTGCTGAGGACGATCGCCTGCGGGCGCGGCACGCCGAGAAGCTCGCCGATGGAAACCTCCCGCACCCCGAACGGCGTGATGCCGTCGGCGAGGAGGAGGTGGGAGTTGTCGGGCACATCGCGCTCGAACTGGAACTCAGCCGCGATGTGGACGACGTCGTACGCCGAATCCATCATATGATTCAGCGTGGCAATAGTATCGAAGAGCAGCCTCGAACTCTCATAGAAACCCCTGATATCCTTGATCTCGTACTCGACGTCCCACGTCGTTCCGCCCCTGTATCCCACGCCGAGAACGCGCCTCACGGGCCTCTCGGGCGGAGAGGAGAAGAGAAGCGCCGCCGCGGTGGGAACGTAGCTGACGTTCATCCGTGCCGCGATGGGCCGGTCGTCCCACCTGAGCGTGTGAAACGGAAGCCAGCCGAATTCCTGCGGAAGAGCTGCGTAGAGCTTGTCGACGCCCGGGAGATCCTGCATCACCGGCGAGAGGAGAAGCCTTCCGAGGACCGATGAGAGACCGTTGAGGCGCGCCTGCGCGGATCCGTCGCTGATCCACGTCCCGTTGGGGTTGAGACGGATATCGCCGACGAGTTTGTTGTAATCGCGTATGAGCGGGAGGAGCGTCTTTCTGCTTACCGCCGACTTTCGCACACCCCCCCCGCGGCCTGTCACGATGATCGCGAAGAGAGTGTCCTCCCCGGGAGCGTACTCGACCAGGGCGCTCCCCCGCTCGAGCGCGTCGCGGATCGCCTCAAGACGAAGGCGCCCGGGTCTGAGCAGCCAGTGGTAGTTGTGGTCGGCCCCGGCGAGCTCGGCCACGGAGCGGCTGAGCTTGGCGAGTCTGTCAGGGTAGGCCGCGGTCAGCGCGGCAATACGCTCCGGTTCGCGCTTGAATCCTCCCCCGAGCTCGTCGAGCACATCCGCTCCGAGGAGCCGCAGGCCGTTCATGTTCCACTGCACCGCTGCGATAGCCTTGTTGAGCTTCTGATCCGGTGTCCTGAAGCCGATGCGCGAGTAAAAGTCGGACAATTCACTCAGGTTCTTCCGCTCAATCATCGCGAAGGCGCTGTCTGCCTGACCCGATGCGCAATAGAGCCGGATCAGCGGGTCGTACCATCCCGATTCCTCTCCCCGCAGATAGATGCCGATGAAATCTAACGGCCCGGGATTCGACAACTCCGGGGACTGTTCGTACCGGTCTGCCGCCGTACGGTAGTACGGAAGGGCCGCACCCCGGTCCCCTGCCCTTTCGAGCACCCTTCCCGCCATGAAATTTGCAAGCGCCTCTCCCGGGATAAAGCCGTTCTGGCGGTTCTCAAAGGCAGCCGCACTGCATCGTTTCACGGTCTCAGGGGAAGAACCCGGCTGCTCGCCTCCCGATTTGGAATCGCAGGCGATCATAGCGAGTCCGGATATGGCTTTCAGCACATACGAACCGGTTTTCTGGGCCGCCGCAAGAGCGTCTGCGTAGTGCCGGCGGGCATCGTCATACTGTTGGGCCCGGTACGCCAGGTTTCCGAGGGCGCAGAGAACAGTGGACTGCAGGATAAAATCGCGGCGCCTTCCGGCATGTCCGAGGGCTCCCGAAAACTCCCTCAACGCGCCGTCGTCCTGTCCGCGGGACCGCATCGAGAGGCCGCGGTAGTAATAGGCTTCTCCCAGCCCGGCGCTGTCGCGCTCGGATGCCGCAAGCGCGCTCCACCGGTTGAACATTGCGTCGGCCGCGGCCCGGTCGCCCTTCCCGTCGCCCGCCTCCATCATTCGCCGAAGAAGGAGCGGACGTTCCCGCCCCTGGAAGGACTGGCTGTCGATGCGAGCAAGCTCGGCCAGCGCGGTCAGTTCGTCGTCATACCGCGCGAGGCGGTGATCCGATTGAGCGACGATTTTGAGCGCGCGGTACATGTCTCCCGCGTCCGAGAACACCTTCGCCGAGGTGGCTGCCCCCGATGCAATGCTGACGGCATCCGCATCCTTGTACATCGCATTGTAGAAATCCGCCAGGGCGATTCTCGCCCTCCGCTCGAGGTGCTGGTCGTTCAGGGAGTGGAAGTACTCGATCGTGCTCTCGAAACTTATGAGAGCGCTGTCGTAGTCTCCGAGCTGGCGCTGGCAGCTTGCAAGGAGAAGGGAATTATCCGCGAACGCGGAATCGTTGCGAAGGTCTGTGTTGAGCCTGAGGGCGGTGCGAGTCGCCTCCAGCGCGCGGGAGTAATGCCGGTCGTTGAACTCCTTGCCGGCAAGAGCGCTTTGTGATGCCGCCTGCTCTTCGAGGTCGCGTCTGCCGGGTCCGCACCCCCCGAAGAGGAACCACGATGCCGCGATGAAAACCACCATCGCGGGGAGCCGGCATGTTTTACGCGTTTGTGGTCCTTCTGTCATGAACAAACGGGAAAAATATACCAAAGTCCCCGCTAACATACAATCCCTTGCGTGATCCGCGCACACACCCCGTTTGCTTTTGCCTTCAATTTTTGTACCTTTTTCATGCAATCGCCGCCTTTACCCAAACCATTCTATATAGAGGAGTGATCATCACGATGAAACGTGCCACACTCGTGTCCGCGATGAGTTCGTCGGTTCTCTGCGCGCTTCTGCTCGCCGCTCCCTTCGCCCGCGCCCAGGATGCGTTTCAGGATGCCGTGAAGGGCGTATCGGCCGATAAGATTACCGGTTACCTTCAGCCGTTCGTCAACGCCGTAGGAGCAAACCTTAACTCAGGATTCTACAGCTCAGCCGAGATCGGAGATGCAGGGGTCTTCATCAGGGTCGGAGTCGTCGGGATGGGAACCCTTATCGGCGACGCCGAGAAGGTGTACAATGCCCGTCCTCCCCAGCCCTACGCCCAGCAGGATGTGCAGACTGCAACGGTGTTCGGGGGAGTCGGGGCTACGGTGCAGGGATCGGGCGGGACTTCGTACCACTTTCAGAGCGGAGAGGTGAAAACGAGCATAGTTCCGATCGCGCTGCCACAGGTCACTGTAGGGAACATTTTTGGAACCCAGGCCGTGATCAGGTATATCCCCCTCCCGTCCGTCGGTGATTTCCCGAAGACCACTCTGTTCGGAGTGGGGCTTCGGCACAGCATCAGCCGCTATATCCCGGAGGTTCCTGTCGACATCGCCGCAGGGATCGGATACAACAAGGTGACCGTCGGCGACATCATCGACGCACACGCGCTGAATTTCGGGGCGCAGGCAAGCAAGTCATTTTCTGTGGCGACCGTCTACGGCGGGCTGCAATTTGAGAGCTCCTCATTGACCGCTGACTACACCTACACCGGTTCGTCCTCCGGATCCAACGTGCACCTCGATATCGACGGCGAGAACAAATTCCGCGTCACGGCCGGGCTCGGCCTCGATCTCGTCATCTTCCACCTCAACGGCGACATCAATATCGGCAAAGTCACGGTCGTCAGCGGCGGAATCGGATTCGGACTCTAACTCAACCATCGACTATGAGGATCATAGACATGAAGATGAAGCTACTCCCCCTTGCCCTGCTCGTGATCTCCTCGGCGCTCATTGCGTCGTGCGACCTTGGCGTCAACCCTCTCCTCTTCGACGGTTCGCCTGCAACCGCATCATTCAGGGTCGATGAGACCCTCACCGCCAGCTACGACGAGTCCGCGGCGGTTGATCTCGAGGATATCCGGACAAACATCGATGCCAACATCGATTCGGTCAAGGTCTTCAACATCACCCTCCAGATCGACAGCTCTGCGGGGACGAACCCCGCGACCACCGTCAGCGGATCTGCGCTGATCGACGGGAACCCGCTCCTGACCCTGAGCGGCACGGCGATCTCCCAGTTTGCAAGCGAGCGTTCGATCTTCGACACCACAATCACCGGCGGCCCGATTTACAACAATTCCGGTGTCCAGCATCTGATCAACGTGCTCTCACAAAGGCCGCTCCCCACAGTAACCCTGCGCGCCTTCGGTTCGGCGAGCGGACTGCCGCTTCATTTCACGATCAGGTTAAGGCTCTATACTCAGATCTTCGCCCCGGCGCCAAAAAAGTAGGGAGCGCGGATCACCGCGCCGTACGCGGCTCCGGGAGTCCGCAAGGGGAGTCTGAAATCACGGCGTCCACGCCGTAGCGTAGAGCGCGCCTCCACCTCCACGAGGAGTTCACCGTATATTCTCCCACCAGGATGTCCCTTCCGTGCGCCTCCTCGACATATCTTCTCCTGAGCGTGGAACCATTCATGACAATGTACCGGGCGCCGAGATCGCACGCGAACCGGACGGGACGTTTCATGCGGTGTCGGAGGGGATGGTAGAGGAGCCCTGCGGCAATCCGGGGCCTGGCCTGCGCGGCGTTCCGGACCGCCCTCTCTGAAAACGAAGTGATGAGCACCCTGTCCTGCGCGCGGTGGCGGAAGATGATGCGGAGGCACCGGTTCAGCGTCCTCTCTCCGCCCGGATCAAGCCGCCCCGTCTTTATCTCGATATTGATCCCCCGCGACGGGGTGATCAACTCGAGGGTTTCCTCGAGCGTGGGGACTCTCTCTCCAGCAAAACGCTTGTTGAACCACCGCCCGGCGCTCAGCTGCCGCAACTCTGCAAGCGCGTGCTCACCTACGAGCCCCCGGATTCCGGCCGTCCTCTGCAAGGTCTCGTCGTGGATGACAACTGCTCGTTCATCCCTCGTCAGCCGGACGTCGCATTCCACGGCATCGGCGCCGTCGTCGAAGGCCTGATTGAATGATGCGATGGTGTTTTCGGGTGCTGTTGAGGAGGAACCGCGGTGACCTACAATGATCGGCCTGCGCCGGGGCTCAAGCCAGGAGAACATCAGCGGTGGTCCAGCAACTCCAGGATGGAGGATTTGACCTGCTCGATGCTTCCCTTCGCGGAGACATTTTCGAGAAGCCCGAGCTTCTTGTAGTACTCTTTCACAGGCGCGGTCAATTCCGAGTACACCCGGAGCCGTTTCCTGATCGTCGCCGGCTTGTCATCCTCCCGTTTCACGAGCTTCCCGCCGCAGTTCGGGCATTTCTTCGGATCGATGAGCCTGTCCGTTTCCACGTTGTACGTGCGCCCGCACGTCTGGCAGGTGAGGCGCTTCCCCAGCCGCCGCACGACTTCTTCCTCGTCCACTTCCATATTGATTACGCGGTCGATCGAGAGGTTCAGCTCCTCCAAAAGCTTCGTGAGAGCGACGGCCTGCGGAACCGTTCGGGGAAACCCGTCGAGTATGAAGCCGGGAACGCTCCGGTCTGTGCGAAGGACATCGCGGATGATGCCGATCATGACGTCGTCGGGAACAAGCCGCCCGGCGTCCATGAGTTCCTTGGCCTTCAACCCGAGCTCGGTTCCGGCCGCAGCCGCCTCGCGGAGGATATCCCCGGTTGAGATGTGGGAGATCGTAAAGAGAGAGGCAAGGAGTTTCGCCTGCGTGCCTTTCCCTACGCCCGGCGGCCCAAGGAGGATCAGCCTCATTTACCCTCCTTCCCGCCAGCCTGCTTCGCGGCCTGCTCGAGCTTCGCGGCGGCATCGATCGCCGCTTTTGCGAGACGGTTGTCCGCTTCTTTCCCCGCCCTCTGCCTGAGCGGCTCGATCGCCCTGGGGTTTCCCATCGAACCGAGTGCGCCGATGACTGCTTGCCGCGCATGGAAACTCGGATCTCCCAGCATGCCGATGAGGTACTCCACGACGTCGGTTCTCATCTTCCATCCGCCCGCGAGAGCCCCGATCGCCGGAACGCGGATCTGGCGACCGACGCCGTAACGCGTGAATGATTTTACGATCTGGTACGCGCTGTCGTCGCCTGCCTCCGAAAGCGCCTGGAGAGCGGCGGAGCGGATCACTTCGCCCCGCGAGGCCCGCGCCAATCCATCGCGGCACGTCCGGTTCCTGTGAACCGAGTCCGCCTTCACGAGGGACTTCAATGCCGAGGCCGCAACAACGTAGCTCGAATCCATCTCGAAGGCGTGCCGGAGCGTGCTCAGAACCGCTTCCCCCTTCCAGCGTCCGAGCGACGTGACGGCGGCATCTCTCACCTTTGAGTCGGAATCTCCGTAGGCGGCGATCAGTCTTGCGGATACGTCGGTTCTCTTCGCATCGGCGACCGCCCAGGTTGCCGAGCGCCTGACCTCGGAGAAGCGGTCGTCTATCATTGCCCTGCCGAGTGCCGCCAGCACGACGCCTGAATCGACGGTTCCCGCCAGCTCGTCCACGGCCAGGAGCCGGTCCACGCCGTCTTCGGCGTGCTCGAGCTGATAGATCCATTCGTCGAGCGGCTTATTCGCATTCACCTGCTTCAGGATCCGGTTCCCTTTATCGAAGAGAACCAGCTGAGGCTGCCGGTATGCCGGCAATGAGAATGTCTCCTCCCGTTTCGAAATCATGATGCGGTATGTTTCGGGCTCGTCGCGCAGCCACACCTGGACGTCGACGGGAGTCGTAAAGAGCCCTGTGAGCGAATCGATCCGCTGCGTCTGCTTCACCGTCAGCTGGACGCTTCTTGTCTGCTCGTCCCATCTCGTCGAGACATTGAACACCGGATGTCCGGCCCCGTAGAGCCATTCGTCGAAGAACCAGTGCAGATTCTCTCCTGTGGCTTCCTCTATGGCCACCTTGAAATCGTTCGTCTCGACGTTTTTGTAGGCGAACGTGGCCGCGTAATACCTGATCGATTTCCAGAAGAGCTCGTCGCCGAGCACGAAGCGGAGCATGTCGAGGATAACCGCGCCCTTGCCGTAGATATGCGAATCGAAGAGGTCGATCGGATTCACGAATCGGGCGCACACCGTCGGCCTCCGGCCGGCGTGATCGTCAAGGTTGCGCAACGTAGTTTCGTTATCGAGCAGCTCCTTCGCGGCGCGGTCGCGCCCCGCGTCGTACTCCGTGAAGGCGTTCTGGAAATAGGTGGCGAAGCCCTCGTTGAGCCAGGCGTGCGACCAATCGCGGCAGGTGAGAAGGTCCCCCCACCACATGTGGGCAAGCTCGTGTGCGACCAGTCCGTCGCTCGAATAGTCCAGGTGGGCCCGCGCGTCGTGAATCGTGCCGTCCGACAACGTCACCGCGCTCACGTTCTCTTCTCCGCCGTAGATGAAGTCCTCGACAACCGTCTGGGCGAACTTCTCCCAGGGGTAGGGGACTCCGATCTTCGTCGCGTAGAACTCAATCATCCGGGGCGTTTTCCCGAACGACCGCATTGCGTCTCCCTGCTGATTCTTGTAGACATAATTGCTGATCGGGACCACGCCCCACGAGTCCTTTACCTCGGCATACTCGCCCGCAATCAGCGAGATGAGGTATGAAACATGCGGCTTGCTTTCGAGCCAGTGATACGTCGCAGTGTGGGTTCCGGGATCCCTGTGCACGCCGAGCAATTGCCCGTTGCTGATGGCCGTGAACCGGTCGTTCACGGTCACGATCATTTCGCTTGTCGCCTTGTCGTTCGGATAATCGTAGCAGGGAAACCAGAAGTGATTGTCTTCGCACTCGCCCTGAGACCACACCTGCCAGTGCCTGTCGGGATATCCGCTGTCGGGCGCGACGAAGTAGAGCCCCTTGCGGGGAGAGGCGATCGAGTAGGAAACGACCAGCTCGAGAGTGTCCTTCAGGCCGTACGGCCTTTTCAGGTTCACGAGGAGCGTTTCGCGGGAGGTTTGAAAGTCCAGAGATTCGTTATTCAGCTTCACGCCGTCGATCTTCATCTCCGCCGCGTCGAGGCGGATCTGCTGAAGCCCCGGCCGCAGAGGGACAAGCCGGATGCCCGCATCCCCTGCGCATGTTTTCGCCCGTTCGTCGACTGCGATCATCAGCCTGTAATGCACGACGTGATAGGCGCGCTCGCGCGTCACGTGCGCCGACTCGCGCGGAAGCTCCTGGGCCTGCGCGCAGGCCAGGGAGAAGACAATCGGAAGGAGTGTGCGCCGGATCTTCATGCGGGATGTCGTGTCCGGGCCGGGCTCGAGCGCCGCATCGAGACGCGGCCGGCCCCGCTCCGGCGGTGCCGTTCCGACGTTACCGCAAGCTGTCCGCAGGCGGCATCGATATCCTCACCCGCGCTGCTCCGGACAAAGACAGTCACGTGCGCTTCGCGAAGCCGGCTGACGAATTCCTCGATCTTCCCGGGTGGAGCGGGTCTGAGTTGGGCCGCGAGGCCCTTTGGATTCGTGAACATGATGCTGTGGAACGGGATGATGTTGAATTTACAAGGAATGTGCCTGGAAAGAGCGATCATCCGCTTCAGATCGTCCTCGCCGTCGTTCCAACCGTCAAAGAGAATCATCTCAAATGTCACGCGCTGCCTGGTTTTCCGGTAGTAGTACCCGACGGCGTCGAGAAGCTCGTCGAGTCCGAATTTCTTGTTCACCGGCATCAGTCCAGTTCTTGCCTGCGGATCGAGAGCATGAAGCGAGACCGCGAGCTTCACTTTTCGCCCCTCGTCCGCCATCTGACGGATTCTTGGCGCCCAGCCGGCAGTCGACACCGTGATCCTCCGGGCCGCGATCTTCAATCCCGCGGTGATGATCTCCACCGACTTCATCACGCTGTCGTAGTTCATGAGGGGCTCGCCCATTCCCATGTACACGAGGTTCGTAATCGTCTTTCCGGATATCCTTTTCGCCTGAACCACCTGGTCCACGATCTCTCCCGCGGACAGGTTGCGCTGCAGCCCCATCGTTGCCGTGGCGCAGAACGTGCAGTCGAGCGGACAGCCAACCTGCGTCGACACGCAGAGCGTCAGCCGCTTCTGCTCGTCCTCTGCCTCGGCCGCCGAGTCGCGGAAGGCGGTACGCGGGGGGATGAGCACGCTCTCGATCCGCTTCCCGTCTGCAAGTTGAAAAAGTAATTTCCTTGTGCCGTCCGACGCAGCCACTTGCTCCCCGGCAAGTGTGATCGAATCGATGGAAGCGATCTCAGCGAGCTTTTCCCTCAGCGACGTGGGGAGCGAGGACATATCGCTGAACGCCCGAGCATCCCTCGTGTAGATCCAGTCGAAGAGCTGTTTCCCGCGGTATTTCGTCTCCCCGATGGAAAGTGAAAACTCTTCGAGCCCGGAGAGCGTGAGTCCCATGAGGTTTGTTTTTTTCACGGCAGGCCCCGGCACGTCAGGAGATTTCGACCACTTTTTCCCGGCCGGCCGCCCCCCGGAGGATTGCGATTCTCGATTTCGCCTTGCCGAAATGGCCCGAGAGAAGCTCGATCAGGCCTGCGTTCGCCTTCCCGTCAACCGGGGGAGCCGTAACGCTGACGAGGTACGTGCCGTCTTCGAGCTTCCGCACCTCGTTCTTCCGCGCGCCGGGCTTGACGCGAACGCTGATTTTCATCCGGATCTCCTACCGCTCGAAGAGGTCCTTCGCGCTGACGACCTTCGACTTCGTCCTGTTGAGGGTGAGCGGAAACGACTCGATCGTCTTGTCCTGCTCGAGTATCTTCTGGGAGACCGGTGAGGCGTACTTGATGGGCGATGGAGCATTGGTCATCATTGCATTGAAGAACTCCTGCCCTTTCCCTTCATCCACAACGACTGCGATCTTGATGTCGCTCGGGTGGAGGTATTTCCTGATGGCGGCATTGACGTCGTCGACGGTCAGCGTCTTCAGCTCGCGCTCAATCCGGTCGATGTAATAGTCGGACCCGTAGAATTCCGAATCCATCACATATCCGAGCCTGCGGCTCAGCGTGGCAGACCAGAGCTTGGAGTAATTCGTCACAAACTTCCGCGTCGCTTCAAAGTCCTCCTTCGATATTCCTTTTTCCACAAGATTCTTCAGCTCAAAGAGGGCGTTGCGGATCGCAAAGTGGGTGTTTTCCGGCTGGACGGGACGGAGCCAGATGCTGAAGTACTGCTGGCGGAGCGGTGTGTTCAGGTCCGGGAAGGGGCCTCCGAGCCCTCCGATAAACCGCTCAATATACGAATAGTCGCCGTAGTTCAGTCCCCTGTCGCCGCGCAGCCTGTTCATGAGCACGCCGTTGAACGTGCGGTGCTCTCCGAAATAGGAATTGGCTACGAGGAGCGCGTAGAACTCCTTATCGGCGCGGGTGACGCTGATCGGATATCCCATCGACACCGCATAGGCGCGGGTCGGCTTCTCCACGACCATGACTTCCATGTCTTTGATCGGTTCCGGCTTCGTCAGAGCGACCGCCGAGAGAGTTCCGGCGGGAAGCGCGGAAAAATCCTTGCGGATCCTCTCGACGAGGGAAGAAGGATATCCCCCCGCGATGCCGAACCAGAGATTGGCCTGAGTGTAGGTCTTCGCGTAGTACTCCTTCACGTCCTCCAATGTGATCGACGTGATTCCCTGCACGGTCCCGGCTTCGGATTTCCCGTATGGGTGGCCTTCGAACATGATCGAATTGAGCGCCTCCTTGCCGAGGGCTTCGTCGTTCGTGGCGCGGAGAGTATTCTCGAGATAGTTGAGCCCGAGGTCTTTGACCCTCCTGAAATCGGCCGAGTCGAACCGGGGATGGAGGAGAAGATCGGAGAAGAGCGCATAGAATCCGTCCAGGTTGTCGCGATGGACGCTGCCGATGAACGTTGTAACCTCCTGGTCGCGCTGGACGCGGATCGACGCCGCCCAGGGATAGAGACGGTCGACCACCTGGGTGTACGTGAGGTCTTTCGTTCCCCCCTGGCTGATCACCGAGGATGTAAGGGCGTTAAGTCCCTCTTTGCCTTTCGGGTCGTTGACCGCTCCCGCCCTCAGAATCACGCGGAATGTGATCAGGGGCGAGGCCGGACTCTGGAGCTGCGTGAATTTCAACCCGGATTCATCGCGGGCGGAGAGGCCGGTCGTGATCGCCATCGAAGCGAGGAGAATGAATGCGCGTATCGTCGCCGTGTTCATTGTTTCACCTCCTGCGCCTGCTGGGTCAGCACAAGGACCGTGCGGTTCTGCTCGCCGAGGTACTTCTTTGCCGCGGCCATAATATCCTCCGGCGTTACCCTGTCGTACAATGCGTGGATTGCGTTCACCGATTCGGGGTTGTTCGTGAGCGAGATGATGTGACAGAGTATGTTCGCAACATTGTCCGCGTTGTCAAGCCGCATGGCGAACTCGTACTTCGTGTGCGACTTGATCGAAGCGAGACGCTCGGTCGACACTGGTTTGGTCTTTACATCCTCGATCGCCTGCAGGAGGGCGTCTTTCACCTTCTGGATGTTCTTTACGTCTTTGACGCGGGAGAAGACGCTGAACAGGCCCGGGTCGCGCGTCTCGTCGGGCCCCCCGGCCACGGACTCGGCAATCTGATCCTCGACGACGAGCTTCCGGTAGAGCGGAGAGGTCTGTGAGAACGCAACCTGTGAGAGGAGATCGATCGCGGGGCCTTCAATCGACTTGTCGTCGAAGGCGGGGCCATGGAACGCCAGCGTCACGATCGGGAGCGTCTTGGCTTTCCACGGCATTGCAATGGTTTTCTCAGCCGTCTGCGGCGGCTCGGCGGGGACATTCAGCGTGTAGGTTCCCCGCTTCCACGATCCGTAGTATTTTTTCGCAAGCCCGATAAGTTTCTCCTGCTGGAAATCGCCCACCACGACGACCACGCAGTTCTCAGGCCTGTACCACCGGTCGAAAAAGGTGATGCTGTACTGATACTGGTTCGGCATGTCCTGGATGTCCTTCAGGAAACCGATCGTGGTGTGCTTGTACGTGTGCGTTTCGAACGCAACGTCGCGCAGCTTTTCATCGATCGCCTGAAACGGGTTCGATGAGCTCTTGTTATACTCGCCGAGAATGGCTCCCGCCTCGGTCTTGAAATCCTCTTCCGAGTACTTGAGGTTCATGAAACGGTCCGATTCAAGGTCCATGATGGTCTCGAGCGCATCTGAGCTCGCGACCGTATGATAGATCGTCTGGTCGTCAGACGTATTTGCGTTGTTGTCCGCGCCGATCTCTTTGAGGACCGCCGTAAACTTGTCCTTCGAGTATTTCTCGGTGCCCCTGAACATCATGTGCTCGAAGAAATGCGCGAACCCCGACTTGCCGGGCTCGATCTCGTTCCGCGAGCCCGTGCGAACCACCGTATAGTAAGCGACGATGCCGGGGCTCTCGAACGGAACCGAGACGATCTTCAGGCCGTTGTCGAGCGTCACCTGATTGATCTGGTAGGGAAATATTTTCACCTCCTTCGGGCCGCGCGCCATCGCGGCCACCGCGGGGAGCAGGGAAACCAGCAGAAAGCAGAGCGAACGTGTCATGATCTCCTCCATGAATAAGAGAGCATCGTGGGAATTTCGTCAGAGATGGATTTCTGGATTCTGTGCGATTCCGGGGGGTTCCACACCTGGAGGGACTACCGAGGGCGGAGCCCGGGACCGCCGAAGATACGAAAATGCAGTGTCAGATGCTATGCGAGTGGCGCCCGCATCTGCCATTGTTGGTCTATTCCAGCTCTCTCCCCGTCAACCGCTTTAACGCTTCCCTGTACAGCTCCGATGTCTTCTCAATAACCTCCCGCGGAATCATCGGCGCAGGGGGGCGCTTGTTGAAATTGATCGAGAGGAGATAATCTCTGACGTACTGCTTGTCGAAACTCTGCTGTGCCTGGCCCGGCTTGTAGAGCGCGGCCGGCCAGAACCTCGAAGAATCGGGGGTCAGAAGCTCATCGATAAGAATCAGCCCCCCGTCGTAAGAGCCGAATTCCATCTTTGTATCCGCTATAATGATGCCGCGCGCCTCCGCAAGTTCACATGCCCGCCGGTACACGCCGAGTGAGGCGTCCCGCACTCTCTCCGCGGCTTCTTTTCCGATCATCGAGACCGTCTGCTCAAAGGTGATGTTTTCGTCGTGGCCCACGTCGGCTTTCGTCGAAGGAGTGAAGATCGGTTCGGGAAGCTTCGATGAGTCCTGAAGCCCGGCGGGCAGTCTGATCCCGCAGACCGTGCCGGAAGCGCGGTATTCGTTCCATCCCGATCCCGAAAGATATCCGCGGACAATGCACTCCACAGGAAGGGGCTTCGCTTTCTTCACCACGATGCTCCTCCCGGCCAATTGGTCCCTGTACGGCCGGCACTCCTCCGGAAATTCGTCCACCGCCGTCACAAGGAGGTGGCTCGGAATCATTTCCTTCGTAACTTCAAACCAGTAGTTCGAGATCTGCGTCAGGACCTTTCCCTTGTCGGGGATCGGCTGCGGGAGAACGACGTCGAACGCGGAAAGCCGGTCGGTCGCCACGATCAGGATCGTTTCGCCAAGGTCATAGATATCGCGCACTTTCCCCCTTCGCAGAAGCTTGAGGCCGGGAAAATCCGTCTGGTGGATTGCGGAAATTTGTTCGGTTTGAGTCATCATCGCGTCAGTTGTCCTTTTTGAGTGCAGGTTGTGGGAGTTCTGCCGAAGTGTGGTCGTGAACAATCTTCCAGCCCTCCGGAAACTTTCTCATCACAAGGGTGAAGACGCCGTGAGGCTGATCCTTCGCACGCCGGAGAGCCCAGTGGCCGAAGATCCATGCCGATTCGCCGGAGAGGAGGTTGCATTCGACGTCGGAGAAGGCCAGCGTACCCATCGCCTCCTTCGTGCTGTAGCCGGCCTTGTACTTGTCGCGGGCCGCGCGCCATCCCTGCTGGACCTTTCCCCCGCTGGTGAAAAGCATGTTGTCGCTCTGCCAGTACCCCTGCATGTAGCCGTCGATGTCGGCTTTGTTCCACGCGGCCACCTGGCGGTCCAGGACCGCGCGGATCTCGGCGTTCGTTGTGGAATCGGAAGCCCTCTGCGCCCCTGCGGGCAGGGGGAGGATCAGGGAGAGGCAGAAGGGGACGATGGCGATCAGCGTGCGCATCTATTTCACGTCGTTCCTGTACACTTTGCCGTTCTTCATCACGAAGGCCACGTGCTCGAGCACGGTGATGTCCTTCAGCGGATCGCCCTGCACCGCCACGAGATCGGCAAACGCACCCGGGGCCACTTCCCCCAGAAGTCCGCCCATCTCGAGGAGTTCGGCAGCGGCGGAAGTCGCCGATTTGATACACTGCATCGGCGCCATGCCGGCATCGGCCATTCGCTTAAACTCCACCGCCTCGTTCACATCCCAGGCGAAGCCGCCGGCATCCGTGCCGAAGGCGATCTTCACTCCGGCTTTTACTCCTTTCGCAAACGCTTCCCGCTGGTGCTGGATCATCTGCTTGTAAATGGGCCGGCCCTCCGCCGCGCGCCCTTCGGCGACGTATTCTGTGACGAAGAGCGTCGGGCACCACCAGGCATCCTTCTGCTTTGCGAGCGCGATGAGCTGGTCGTTGAAGCCGTCGCCGTGCTCGATCGTGTTGACTCCCGCCTTCAGCGAGTTTTCGATCCCGTCGATCCCGACCGCATGCGCTGCGACCCTGCGGTGGAGCTTGTGCGCCTCGTCGCAGATCGTCTTTAGCTCGTCGAACGTGAAGGTGAGAATGCTGTGGAGGTCTCCCCCCGGAGTGAAGTAATAGCTCCTGTCGGCATACACCTTTATCCAATCCGCCCCGTTTTCGACCTCCTCCCTGACCGCCTTCCGGCACTCATCCACCCCGTCGACGACCTGCACGCCCTTGGGCATGCGGAGCTCCCAGGAATAGCCGAGGAGGGGGTACGCCCCGGTCACGTCGAGAGCGCGCGTGGAAACGAACATTCTCGGCCCGTCGATGATGCCGTTGTTGATCGCCTTTTTGATGTCGACGTCCGCGTACATCGCGCCCTCGCTTTCCACATCGCGAATGGCGGTGAACCCGTTTCTGAGCGCCGCCTGCGCGGCGACCGCGCCCCGGATCGTGCGATAGGGGATCGACTCCTTCAGCAGCTGGTTGTCGTAATCCTGGCTCGTGATATCGCCCTGCAGGAGGACATGGGTATGGCAATCGATCATTCCGGGAAGGACCGTGGCTCCCGAGAGATCGATGGTTTCGGTTCCCGGTGGGATTGAGCCCCCGACGCTTCTGATCGTGTTCCCTTCGATGAGAATCGTTACGCTGTCCCTGGCCCTGTCGCTGCGTCCGTCGATCAGGCGGCCGCATCGTATGGCCAGGAATCCATTCCCGGGGGTCTGGGCCCGGGAGATGAGCCCGCTCAGAATGGAAAGCGCGATCGCGCAGGTCAGGGCTTTTCGCATGTGGGGGTCTCCTCTTACGGATGCTCGGGGGATTGCGCCGTTAATATAGACACTGCGGGGGCGGTTGTCAACCCGCGAACTCTCTTTTTTTTCTGATCGCGCTACGGAGGAGCTCGAGGTACTCGCCGCGCGAAATCTCCACCGCCCCGAAGCGGGCGAGGTGGGGGGTGATGAACTGCGTGTCGAGCAGCTCAAACCTTTGCCGCTTCAATCTCTCGACGAGGCGGACAAGCGCAACCTTCGAGGCGTCGCGTTCAAGAGAGAACATCGACTCTCCGAAGAATGCCGCGCCGAGCGCGACCCCGTAGAGGCCTCCGGCAAGGGCGCCCTCCTTCCACGCCTCCACGGAATGCCCATATCCGAGTTTGTGAAGGCGGAGATAGCTCTGCACGATATCCTCGGAGATCCAGGTATCTTCCCTCCTGGCGCACTCGCGCATGACCCGCTCGAACGATTCGTTGAGCCGTACCTGAAAGATCTCTTTCCTGAGCGTTTGGTGGAGGCTCCGTGAGATCTTGAAGGAGTCGAGCCGGATGATCCCCCGCCTGAGCGGAGAGTACCAGCGCACTTCTCCCCTGCGCGAGTCGGCCATGGGAAAGTACCCGGCGCTGTACCCGGCGAGGAGAAACTCCGGTTCGATGATCGAGGATCCCGGGGGCTTTGGAGAGGAGTTCAAGGCCTATCCGCCGTCGAGGTGCTCGGTCTTGCGGATCGGCTTGGGAGGGAGGTTGAGAATTTCTTCGGAGAAGTGTTCGACGATAAACCCGATGACATCCTTCACCGAGACCACCGCCAGGGGCCTGTTCTTCTCGTCCACGATCGGGACATGCCGGTAACCGCCGACATGCATGGCGTTCAGCACGAAGGCCACGCTGTCATCGGGCTGAAGCGCCACAGGATCGGGGGTCATCACCTCTTTCACCGGGATCGCATCGAGATCACGTTCTCTTCCGAGGGCTTTCCCCACGATGTCGCGCTCGGTCAGGATCCCCGCAAGCGCGCCTCCATGCGTCACGAGGAGACAGCCGAACTTTTTCGACTGCATGACCGAAAGCGCATCCCGGACCGACTTGTTGAGGTCGACTGTCACCGGTTTCCTCAATTTCAGCCCCTTGACCGGCTTGAGAAATGTGTTTGAATCGAGCGTCTTGGTCCGTTCGGATTCTTCATACATCATGCTGAGTTCTTCGTCGAGAATCTCGTCTTCCATGGTTCCTCCTATGCCCCCGCCATTTTGGTGCACTCGCCGCACTCGCACATCTGCCGTAGAAACTGAAACGTGTAGATACCGGTCCGGTGGCCGTCTCCCCAGACCAGTTGAAGCGCGTAATTCCCCACCGGCTCGATATTCTTCAACTCATACTTCCCGGGAGTAAGAATCGGCAGGCTCATCCCGCCCTCGTGCGTCTCACGTTCCGTCCGGCAGGTCGCGCAGGGGCAATGATCCCGCAGCGATTGCATCGTGTGCGTGCCCTTGTGACCGTCGTCCCACTCGATGCTCAGGACGGCAGGGCTTTCTTTCCTGATTCGCAGCGGTTTCAACCCGCCTCCGCCGTTGCATTCGGACCCGGACCTATGCCGCTGATCCGGCAGACCGCGCCGTAGGAGCAGTACGGGCAGACATCCTTCGGCACTTTGGGTTCGACCGGAAACTCGCCCTGGGCGATTTGATCGACGTAGCCGTTGACAAATCTGATGGCCCGGTCCACGATCCCCTTCAGTTCCGCGTCGGTCTCGACGAGCTGCCTCTGCGGGCGGGCGTGAAACGCTTCCTTTAGATGTTCCTTGCTCCCGAGTCCTAATTTGGAGTCGACCGGGCCTGCCAGTCGGTAGTAGATGCCCGCGGCCCCGGTGCGGCTCGTCCCATCGGCGGATGCGAGGATCTGTTCCACCGCATGGAGGTAGAGAGGAAGCTGAAGGCTCACGCCAAGATCGATGTCCTGCCGGCCGGGGATCACCGCGCCGCTCTTGTAGTCGATGATGCGGAAGCTTCTCTCGCCGACGTCGATCCGGTCGATCTTGCCGCGGAGCCGCACCCCGCCGGCCGTGAGCGGTTGTTCGAGACCGAGCAACGGATCGGCATGTTCTCCGGGCCCCGGCCGCGAACCGAACATCACCTCAAAATAAGCGGGATCAACCTTCAGCTCGGTGCGGCGCTCCATCTCGAGGAGTTCCTTCAGAATCCCTTTCTGATGCGCGGAGCCCAGGATCGACTCTTTGTCGAACTCCCAGAACGCGTCACCGAGAGCGTCCAGCTCGCCCAGGCGGCGGCCCGCTATCTCCTGCAGCTCGAGGAGGGCTTCCTGAAATGAGGATTCGTCGCAGGCGAAGAGCGGCGGGAGGCTCCTGTTTCGTCTTCCGACATAGAAATCGAAGAGAATTTCGTGGAGGATTCCACCGCGCTCGAGGGGGGAGACACCCTCTTCAATTTCGGGAATGACGTTCAGGCGGAGAATTCTCTGCGCAAAGTACTGAAACGGGCAGCGACCGTACGATTCGAGCTGGGTAACCGAGTAGATCCCATTCCTCAGCTCCTCGAGCGCGGCCCGATGCTCCGGACTCAGGCTCTCGAGAATTCTGCCGTTGTATTCGGACATCCCCGACCGGGTTCTCCTGCTCCTTTCTACCGCCGCTGCGTGACGCATGCGGTCGATGCACTCAAGGAGCGGGCCGCGCACGCCGGGGAGAACCGGGATCAGGGCGCCCTCCTCCCCCTCCGCCGCGCCCAGCCGCTCGAGGAGATCGTGCTCGCTGTAAATCGGGTCCGTAAGCGCCGCCGGGAGTTTTTCTCTGAGGTCTTCGGGCTCCGCGATATGAAGAAATGCGTCAACGAAGGGGGATGGCACCAGCGGCGTGTCGCCGTCGTACCTCGGGAGCGTGAGATAGAGATGATCCGAGTGATTCGTGAGGGCCTGGTAGAAGAGGTACCTGCTCTCCGTAAGATGATACCGCTCTTCCCGCTCCCGCCGTGCGGCGCTGAAGAAGATTTCGGGCTGGTAGGCGGGGGGAAACTCTCCGTCGACGAGGCCCACAATGACCATGACCTCAAACCGGAGCCCTCGTGTCTCATCGAACGACGTCACCACGACGCCGTACCCGTATTTCTGGCGGACATTGTAGCGGACCTCGGATATCGCCGCGCGGAGCCGGTCGATGTAGAACGAAAGCGGCTCGCGGATCGATCCGCCCCTCTCGAGGGCGAGGATCTCGAGGAATTCATCGAGAAACTCCATGAATTTCTGGTACGCCCTCGTGTCTTTTTCGATCTGATCGTACCCGAGGGTTTCCGGAGAGACGTTCAGCAGGCATTCGACGGCGCGCAGGTCGCGCAGCAGCCCAAGAATCCCCTCTTTAAATTGCGCCGGGGTCATCGCCCTCTCGAACCTCTTCAGCAAAAGGGCCAGGCTCTCCACATCCCTGAGGGCCCGCCGCAGGAGCGCCTCCTTGCGGCGAAGCTGGGTCTCATCGAAATCTCCCGCTCCGCCTCCCGCATCGGCGATCTCCCGACGGACGGACGCAATCTCCTGCTCGATCCTCTTGTTCCACGCGCTCCTCCCGCCCCGGACTTTCAGCCGGGCTCCGATTTCGTAGAGATTTCCGGCGTTCACAACCGAGTCGCCCGAAGAGATCAGGAAGTAAGGGCTCGAGAGGGCGCGCATGATGTCGCGGAGGCGGAAATTCCGTTCCTGCACATCAAGAAGCGAGAGGAGCGAAACGACAAACGGCGATTGATCGAGCGAATACCGGTCGGTCACATTCGCGGGAATTCCAAAGCGCTCGAAGGTTTCCCTGAAGAGTTGCGAGTAGACCTGGGGCCTGTACGCCGCCACGCAGATCCTGCTCAAGTCGCGATCCGGCCGTTCCCGCACGAGACGTTTGATCAGCTTTGCGACCGTCTCGACCTCCTGCTCACGATCGCGAACGGACAAGACCGTGACGGTTTCCCTGCAGTTGAACCGCGGCGCTCCGCGTCCGGGCTTCGCATCGCGGCTGAACAGGTGATGCCTGACATGCTCGTCGAACGTCGGCCGCTTTCCGGAGGCCGCCGACGAATGCCCGAATCCCATCTGAAGAAACTTCTGGTAATTTTCCCGCAGATGGCCGAAGATCTCTTCGTTGGCGTGGTGATAATCGAATGCCACCAGCATTCCCTTCCCCGGCAGCTCGGACAGATTGTGGAGCATCGTGAGCTCGGGGTCGGAGAATTCGTCAAACCCGGAGACAAAGATGGTATCGACCCCGCCGAAATGGGCCCCGACAATTTCCGGGCTCTTCACGGGTTCCCATGCGGCATTCACATGCTTGAGCATCCCGGCCGGATCGACAAAGCGGTCGCCCAGTTTTGTTTCATACGCCTCGTACATCGCGAGGATGTCCCTAAGCTTCAGCTGTTCCCCCGGCTGGGAAGCCTCGAGTTCATCGTAGAGAACCGGGAGATAGACCCCCTTTTCCTTGAAGGTGTTGATGAGGTCGACGATTTTCTGCAGGGTGCCCCTGGGGAGCTTGTTGGAAACGGGAATCCGGAAATATCTCAGCTCGCCCCTGAGCGAGTGGACCGCCTCATTCACAAGAACCGATTGGGCGGGACCGGCGACGATTCTTCGCGGAGGACAGAGGAGGGAAAAAAGCTGCGCGGCGAGCGTTTCCAGAGTGAAGAGATGGAACGAGGGCGCTATGCCTCCGGGGACCTCCTGAAGGAATTCGCGCCGGGCATCCCGGAGCTTACGCTTCGTCGGCACGATATAGAGGAAGGTCTCCGCCTCTCCGGCCCCGAGGCGGCGGAAGATCTCGGCCTGAACATCTCCGGTGGGGCGAGGATAATTCTTCTTGAGGATAACGGGCATACAATCACGCCCGGGCTAACGGCGCAGGCGTTCGGGTATGTAGAGGTTATAGAGTTCCGTAAGGCGGTGGCGGGTGAGGGCGTCGAGATCTTCGTCATCCCTGTCCCGTTTTCGCATCATCTCGAATTCGTCGAGGTCGCGTCCGCGCATCTTGTGCATGTAGTCCTTCAGCGTCTCGACCATCGTATGTTGTTCGGCTCGTGTCGTCTGTTCTCACCCTTCAGGCTTCAGCACGTGGAGCCGCGGGCCTTAGGTGACGTCGCGCTTCAGCACTCCCTCCGTCAGAAGCCATACGGCGGTCTGGATTCCCGCATAGATGTTCGCGCCGCGGGCAAAGAAGGATGCGATCGGTATCTCCCGTATATCCAGAAGCCCGTATTTCTTCGCGATCAGGATGCCCAGCGTCGCGCCCACTCCTCCCGCCATATACCAGAACGGCGCGCGCGTCAGGTACTGGAGCCACCACGGAGCGCGGGTCAGAACGCCGGCAAGAGCGGTGTGCCGGATGCGGTCTGCCGCCCAGCCTGCGAGCGCCACGGTCAAGATTGTCGGCGCGAAGCCGGGGAGATCACCCCATCCGGCAGCGCCCCCGGCGAGCGAACCGGCGAACATGCCCGCCGCGACCGCCAGGCCGAGCCCCACAACGCGCAGCTCACCCACGATCGCCGGCCGGCTTCTCATGCCCTCCCGTCGACGCGCCACAGCGCATCCTTGACGTACGGCCAGACCACGTACCGGAATCCGAAGATGTCGTTCTCGCTTAACCCGCTGAACTTGCTCGCCACCGACACCGCCTTGTTGTTCGGCCTGAGGAGCTGGAGCGACAGGATGTTATTGTTCGCGCGCAGGACCCTCTGCGGGTGGTTGAGCGCCACCTGCGCAGCAACGCTGTCGATCACGGTTCCGTAGGGACCCGCGAGCTTCTGGAGCCGAGCACCGCTGTTCATCGGGTAGCCCACGAAGTCGGGTTCATTCAACTCGGGGATGAATGTCTCGGGATCGATCCGGACCACTTCCCCGCAGGAGATTCCGATCCCGAATCCTGAGGGCGACGGAAACCTCAGCTGCTGCGCGATATACCAATACCGCTTGTGGATTTCGAAAGCGGCCGCCATCGCCCAGTGCAGGGCCTCCGCCCTCGAACCGTGGTCTTTGACTTCCCAGATCAGGACGAACCCGTCTCCGAGGAATTTATGGAACGTGTGCTTGTAGAAGAATGCGAGTTGGATGACCCGGTCGTAGACGACCTCGATAATCCGCGTGATTTCCGATGCCGTCGAGGTGAGCGACCATTGCGCGAACCCGCGCAGATCGGCGTAGACCGCCACGACGTCCACTTTCTCGCCGTGAATCAGGGAGCGTCGGTCCGTCAGCGTCAGCTTGTTCGGATTCAGGTACATCGATTTGTTCTTGAGGTACATTACCCTCGCCGTGGAATCGACTCTATGCGGCGATGAGCATGCTGACATCCCCGGCCCCTTCCCGTACCAACACGGGTTGTTCTTCCGTCAAATCCAGAATCGTCGAAAGTTCGGTCAGGCTCTGCCCGCCGTCGATGATCAGGTCGACGCTCCCCTCAAATCGCTCCTTGATGATCTCCGGATCGCTGATGATCTCCCCCTTCTCATCGGCCACGCTTGCGCTGAGGATGGGATGGGTGAGTCCCTTCACCAGGGCGAGCGAAATGTTGTTCTTCGGCACCCTGATGCCGACTGTTTTCCTTTTTGACAGCAGGCTCTTCGGGAGCTGCTTCAATCTGCTCGCCGGCAGGATAAACGTATAGGGCCCCGGAATCAGCCTCTTCATCAGCCGGAACGCCGGATTTGAAACCCTGGCATATTCGCTGATGTCGCTCAGGTCGCAGCAGATAAAGCTGAACGGTTTGAGCGGATCCTGCCGTTTGATCTCGTAGATTCGCTCGATCGCGCGCGTATTGTAAATGCTGCACCCGATCCCGTACACGGTATCGGTGGGATAGATGATCACGCCGCCGTCGCGCAGCACGCCGACCGCGCGATCGATGTGCCTTCCTTGCGGATTATCAGGATGGATGTTCACATACATAGAATCCTCCTTGATGTATTGAATGATTCCCCCTGAAGAAAGGAGCGGACGTCCGTGTGAATGGATGCACCATGCTGCCGGAATGCGAGCAGCATCGTCTGTTGATCAGGGGGAGAAGAGAGGAGACAAACCAACGCCGCGAGAGAGATAAGCAGGAGTTCCATCGATGATCCTCAAACTATGCGGAAAGTGCAGAGTTTGCGCCCGATCGGGGTTCCATCCGCTCATTCATCAGAAGCAACCTAACAAAAAAATACCAAAAGCACAATAGGGGCGGTCCGGCGGCCGCGCCCTTCGGGGCGCATTGTTCCGCCCCGTTTCCATACTATCGCAGCAGTACCATCGCTTTTGTCTGAACGGCCGGTTCTCCTTGCGGTGAAGTGATATGGAGAGTGTAGTAATACACTCCGTCCGGAAATGCGGAGGCATCCCACGCGACCCGGTGATGACCGGCGGGCTGGCGTGATGAGGCGAGCACGGCCACTTCACGCCCCAGGAGGTCGAACACTCTCAGCGTGACCGTCGCCTGCCGCCTGAGAACATACTCGATGTTCGTGGAGGGATTGAAGGGGTTGGGATAATTCTGAAGAAGCGAGGACGCCAGGGGAAGTTCGCCCTCTCCCCCGACGCCGGCGGTAGAGAGTTGAACGATCGTTGAGACATAGAACACCGAGCAGCCTCCGCACCCGCTCTTGTATCCGAACACCTCCACGTGCATGTCGACATACTGGTTAAGGTCGATAGCGGTGGTCGGATCGGGCCTCAGAAACGTGAATTCGTAACTGGAGTCGGGCTCGAGGTTGTAAAAATCGCACCGGTTGAGGCAGATGAGTTCCGGGGTAAGCCGGACGTACCCCCTCCGGTGCTCGATTCCCTCCGCGCTCCCGGCGAGGAGCAGAGAGAGGAGGAGCGTTATCCGAAGCGTTCTTCCTTCCATGGATCAGCCGGCGTATTGTAGCCGTTCAATTCCCAGAAGCCGGGTTTATCGGCCGGCATGAATTCGAGCCCGTTCACCCACTTGGCGCCCTTCCACGCGTAGCGCCGCGGGGTGAAGACCCGCATGGGCCCGCCGTGTTTGACGGGGAGAGGCTCGCCGTTGAAGGTATGCGCGAAGATCACGTCTTCGTTCATCATAACCTCCATCGCATTATTCGTCGTGTACCCCCCATAGGCGTGCTGCATGACAAACCTGGCTGTGGGTTTCAGGCCGATCCGGTTCACCAGATCCTTGAAGAGGACCCCCGTCCAGTCGTCATCGAACCTGCTCCAGCGCGTGACGCAGTGGAAATCGGCCCTGATCGTCGTCTGCGGAAACTTCATGAAGTCTTCCCATGTCCAGACAATCGGCGCGTCGATCTCGCCCCAGACGCGGAAACGCCAGACGCTCGTGTCGATCTCCGGTGTATCGCCGTAGGTAAGAACCGGGAATTTCGCTGTTGCGACCTGGCCCGGAGGCGTCTTTGGTTTTCCAAACGAGTTTACGCCGGGAACAAATCGTTTCTTCGGATCAAACAGAGCCATCCCTTTTAGCCCCTAATGCCCCTCTCCCCGCATCATCCTGAATACATGGAGCAGCCCCGGAAAGAGAGCATTGATTCCGTCCTCGGCTCCGCCTCTTGAACCGGGGAGATTCACGATGACAGTCCTGCCGCAAATGCCGGCGACTCCGCGGGAGAGCATGGCGGTCGGGATCCTGTCGCCCCCGTAGTTCCTGAGGGCTTCTTCGATTCCTTCGAGCCGGCGCTCGATGACGGAGAGCGTCGCTTCGGGAGTCACATCGCGCGGCCCCGCGCCGGTTCCGCCTGTCGTCATAACCAGATCGACTCCCCTGTCGTCCGACAGATCCTTCAGTTCTTTCGCTATCTGCGGGCAGTCGTCGGGAAGAATCTTCAGGACTGACACGTTGAATCCGATTCCCCGGAGTTTTTCGACAAGAAGCTTGCCTGAAAGGTCCTCTTTCTCGCCCCTGCTCACGGAATCGCTCAGAACGAGCACCGCTGCCGTCAGTCCTTTTGCAGAATCGCGGCTTCCGGACTTTCCTCCCCTCTTTTCGAGGAGACGGACCGACTGGATTTCCATTCGATCGTCGATGATTTTCAACATATCATAGAGGGTGAGCGCGGACGTTGAGGCTGCGACGAGCGCCTCCATCTCGACGCCCGTCTTCCAGATCGCCTTCACTTCGGCGTTGATGACGATCCGCGCATCCTCCAGCCCGATCGTGACGGCGACATGGTCCAGCGGAACCTGATGGCAGTAGGGGATCAGCGCGCTCGTGTTCTTCGCCGCCTGTATTCCCGCCACGCGTGCGACTCCGAGAGGGTCTGCTTTCGGCACATTGCCGGTTCGAACCGCCTCGAGCGTTTCCCTGGAGACGGAGAGAATAGCCGTAGCGTGTGCAGTGCGTAAACTGGACTGCTTATTCGAAACGTCTCTCATGCCCTGAATTGATAAGGTGCTCTCCTTTTTGCTCCCTTTACAAAGGCGCCGGCTTTAGCCGGCGCGAGTATGTCGCGCCGGAACGAGCGCACCCTGAAGGGTGCGCCTACCGGGTGTGCGCAGGAATATAATCACCCCCCGATCTGGCTCATCGTCCGCTCGGGCCTCACGAATCCCGGGCGGTTGATGAGATGCCCTTCCTCTTTCATCCAGACCGCGCGAATGATGACCTCCCTGAGCTCGTCATCTGTCGAGCCGTTGCGCATCATCGTTTTCAGATCGCTCTCGTGAAGCGAGAAGAGGCACGTGCGGAGCTTTCCATCGGAGGTAAGACGAACCCTGTTGCAGCTCGAACAGAACGGCTCCGAGACGGAGCTGATAAAACCGATCTCTCCCGCTCCGTCCTCAAACCGGTAGCGGTCGGCCGGATGGATGCCGTGGTACTCGACAGGCACCAGCCTGTGCCCTGTCGCATTGATCCGTTCGATGATCTCCCTCGAAGGAACCACCTTCTCAATCGACCACCCGTCGTCCGCGCCGATCGGCATGAATTCTATGAAGCGGACATGAAACGGCCTCGCCCTGGCGAGCAAAGCGAAGTTCTCGATCTCATCGTCATTCACTCCCCGGATCATCACGGTGTTGATCTTGATCGGACGGAGAGGGAGTTGTTCAACGATATCGAGGGCGGACCATACTTTATCGAAGTAGTCGCGGCGGACCATCGCGGCGAACTTGTCCCTCCTCATCGAATCGAGGCTGACCGTGACTCTGGAGAGACCGGCTTTCAGCAGGGCCACCGCCTGCTCGGCAAGGAAAAAGCCGTTGGTCGTAAGGGCGATATCTTCGATTCCCGGAATGCGGGCGATCTTTTCGACGAGAAGATGGAGCTCCCTTCTCATCAGGGGCTCGCCGCCCGTGAGCCGAATCTTTTTTACGCCCAGGCCTGCGAAGACGCGAGTGAGCCTCGAGATCTCCTCGAATGTCAGCAGTTCCTTCCGGTCGAGCCATACCATTCCCTCTTCAGGCATACAGTAGCTGCACCGGAAGTTGCACCGGTCCGTTACCGAGATGCGCAGATTATTGACCGTGCGGCCGAATGTATCGCGGAGTATGTGCTGTATTGATTGATTCACGCGGTTCGCGGGGGGCTGTACTGACTAATGTACGAACAATGGAGGGAATTAGTCAATTGCCACTCGGCTACAAATTCAAAAGATCCGACGGCTCAATATGCACCAGCACCTCGGCTACCGCCGAGTTCGATGCTTTGATCGCATCCCTCACCCGGCTTGCGATGTCGTGACCCTGGCGGACGGGGATTCCTCCGTCGACGGTGACGTGGAGATCGACATAGTACGCGAAGCCCATCTTCCGGATGAAACACTTCTCGAGGGCCACCACTCCCGGAACGCCATTCGCCGCCTTCCGGACCGCTATCTCTATTTCGGCAGGGGGCGCGGCGTCCATCAACTCGTTCGCCGCCGGCCGGAGAATCCGGTAGGCGTTGAAGAGGATGATCGCCGACGCAAAGAGAGCCGCCCAGTCGTCGGCGCTCGCGTAACCCGGCCCGCCGATGATCGCGATGGATATGCCGGCGAACGCCGCGGCCGAAGTAATCGCATCGCTCCGGTGGTGCCATGCGTCGCTCTTCACGGCAGTGCTGGCGATGTCCTCTCCCACCCTGAAGACGAAACGGTAGAGCGACTCCTTGACGGCGACCACGACGACGAGGACGATCAGGGTATAGGGCGCCGGGGTGTGATGGGGCATGAGGATCCCGCGGATACTCTGAACCGCGATCGTGAGGGCCGCGCCTATGAGCGTGAGAGAAACCAGGACCGCTGCCATCGGCTCCGCTTTTCCGTGGCCGTACGGATGATCCGCATCCGGAGGCACTGTGGATATCTTGAGGCTGATCCAGATAATCAGGGAGCTGGCAATGTCGGTGGCCGATTCCACCGCATCGGCTATCAGGGCGTAGGAGTTTCCCAGAATGCCGGCTGCTCCTTTGATCACTACGAGGAGGATGTTGACCGATATCCCTATCAATGTCGATCGCAGACCCCGCTCCGCGGGGTGGATCTGGCTGATATGAATGGACTCCGCCATCGGTTATTCGTGTGAATATAGGTCTAATGCCTCCGGTTTGCAACAAAACAGCGGCATCCGACGTAGGAGTATAGCGGGTCCCGGAACTGAATCCACCACCACACCTACCGCTATCCGATCATCATGCCTATTCGGAGACTGATTGCAATCTCGCTATTCGTTGCCAGCCTTAAGGGAGGATTTGCTTTCGCCGGTGATACCGCCGACAGCATCAAGCCCGACATTCGCGCTTCGAGAATCGCGGGCGACATCAACTTGTCTGGAAGACTCGACGACCCTGCCTGGAGCGCCGCACAGCCGATTGAGATCAACTACGAAGTCACGCCGGGCGACAACACTCCGGCCCCTCAGAAAACCACGGTCAAGATCCTCTATAATTCGACCACGGTCTACTTCGGGTACGACTGCAAGGATACGCGCCCCCAGGAGATCCGCGCGCACATAACCGATCGCGACAAGATGTACGACGACGACTGGATGCTTCTCATCCTCGACACCTACGGCGACTACCAGCGATCGTATGAATTTGTCGTGAACCCCTACGGGATACAGGGAGATCTTCTGCGGACGGGAAGCAACGAGGACGAAAGTTTCGACGCGGTGTGGGCTTCGGCCGGGGCCATCAACGAATCGGGATGGACCGCAGAGATGGCCATTCCTCTCAAGAGCATCCGGTTTCCCTCGAAGCCGGATCAGCGATGGGTTGCGGATTTCATCAGGAACTACCCGAGAGCAAGCCGGGTCCAGATCTCCTGGGTGAAAGTCGACAGGGACAACCCCTGCCTCCAATGCCAGGGGGGGACCATCGAGGGCATCAGGGATGTGGCAACGTCAGCCGCGCTCGATTTGCTGCCCTATGTCGTGGGCCAGCAACAGGGATCTGTCGGCGATAACTCGGATCCCAAATCGCCCTTCGTGAACGGAGAGGTGACGGGCCGCGTGGGCGGCGCGTTCCGCTACGCGCCGGCGCCCGATTTTGCGCTCGAAGGAACGGTGAATCCCGACTTCAGCCAGGTGGAATCGGACGCGGCGCAGATCAGCGTGAACTCAAACTTTGCGCTCTTCTATCCGGAGAAGCGGCCGTTCTTCCTTCTGGGGGCGGATGCGTTTCAGAATTGGACTCAAACGTACTACTCCCGCACTATCAATAATCCTTCCGCCGCCGGGCGCGTGATCGGGAAATCCGGCTCCCTCTCCTACGCGTATCTCGCCGCCGCAGACCGCAACACGCCGTTCATAGTTCCCGGTGAGGAGACAAGCGATTTCATCGCGACAGATCTGAAATCTTTCTCAAACATCATCCGGGCCCGCTACGACCTTGGGGACGAGACGTACGTCGGAGGGATGATCACGACGCGAACCGCGGGCGATGCGCATAATTATCTTGGCGGGTTCGACTGGAACTACAAGTTCTGGGGCAATAATTACTTCGTGGGAGAAGCGTTCTACGCCGACACGAAGGAAGTGAATGATTTGACGCTCTTTTCCGACGCCAGATCGTTCGGCAGCACCGGTCACGATGCGGCCTTCAACGGAGAACAGTTCGGCGGACCGGCTTACCGCGTCAGCCTTCAGCACAACGCGCGCGACTATTCGTTCAATCTGCAGGCCTTTGACCGCTCGCCACTGTTCCAGGCGCAGGACGGCTTCGTGCCCGCAATCGACACCCGGACAATTATCCTGAATCAGAATTACGGGTGGTATCCCACGGGCGCAGTCGTCGACCACTGGTCACTCGGCCTGAACTCCGCCCTTCACTACAATTACGACGGGATCCGAAAGGAGAAGTGGGCCCTGCCCAGCGCATTCGTCCAGCTGAAGGGACAGACCAACATCAACATTCTTTGGTTCGCGGTGAACGACGAGTTATACAAGGGCGTGCAATTCGACAATATCAACCGGACGGAGATCTCGGTGAACACACGTCCATCGAGTCTCCTTTCCCTCTCCGTCGACGTAACCGCCGGCAGGTTCATCAAACGCGGCGGCACCCCGGACCTGGGCCGGGGGCATTCGATCTTCACCTCCGCAACGATCAAACCGACCCCCCAGCTCGAGCTGGATCTATCGTACTCTCGCGCCCGTCTGTTGAGCATTTATACGGACGAACTGTTCTATGACGGATACATTCTCAGGAGCACAGGGATCTTCCAGTTTACGCGGGAGCTGTTTCTGAGGGTCATCGGCCAGTACGATGAGTTCAGCCGGGAAATCAGCGTGTACCCGCTCGTGAGCTACAAGTTGAGCGCTTACTCGATCTTCTACGCGGGTTCTACCTACACGCTGGACGATTTTGGGGATCCGTACGGGGTCCAGAAGACCGCAACTCAGTACTTCATCAAGCTGCAGTATCTGATCAGAGCGTAAGGGGAGGCGGGATCTACTCCTGAACCGGGGGGGCCTACGCGGGCGTTTTTTTCCAGCCGGTGATGATCGAGACGAAATTGCTCCAGCCCGCGATCACGACCATCAGAATGTGCCCTCCGAAGAAAAGAACGAGGGCCGCCATGAAGATGAAGTGCCAGAGCCTCGCAGTATCGTACCCTCCAAAGAGCGACGTGACCGGGCTGAATTGCACCGGCCAGTAGATCGCCACTCCTGTTAAGACCGCGCCAAGAGCGAGAAGAGGAACAGTGGTATACGCTCCTTTCTGGAGCGCATTGTACTTTTTGACGGGGGGATGCTCCTTCCGGATGCGGAGGTAATACTGGATCATCGGGAACACTCCGGGGAAATCGGTTGCGCGGAATAGCGTCGTTCTCCTGCCGTGCCGGCTCGCGATGTTGTACACTACCCAGATGAGACCGTTGGCCGCGAAGAGCCACATCCCGAAGAAATGCCACTGCCGGGCGCCGGCCAGCCATCCCCCCAGCGTCATCCACGCCGGAAACCTGATCGCCTCCCAGATGGGGGAAGCGTTGTAGATTCGCAGGCCGCTCAGGACCATGATTCCGAGCGCAATGAAGTTGAGCCAGTGGGTGAACCGGATGATGAAGGGATGCTGATACTCCCGCGCCGCCCCATTCATGCGGTCATCTCCGCGAATCCGGGCGGCACCCCGGGCAGGGTTTGCAGTCGAGCGCCTGCGCTTCCTCGCGTGTCATCCACACCGCATGCGCCATCATGACGCGGGGACAATCATCGCGGTGGTAACTCTTTGTCTTCTCGACGACGACGACCTTGTCGCTTGCCCCGCTGGCGCAGCCAGCGACGCCGAGGAAGAAGCATGTCACGAGAAGAAATACTTCCCTTGTGATGCGGTTCGAGTCAGAGCCCCGCGAACCAGTCATAGCCCTGATCTTCCCAGTATCCTCCCGTCTTCCCGTTTGCAACAATCAGCCGGTTGATCCACTTCGCGCTCTTGTAGCCGAGTTTCACGGGCATCGTAATCCGGACCGGCGCGCCGTGCCCGAGGGCGAGCGGTTTTCCATATGCCTCGTAACTCAGGAGCGTCTGCGGATGGCGGGCGCTCGGCATGTCGTAGGTAGTGTAATAGTCGTCCGCACATCCGACATAAACGTACTTGGCGTCCGGGTCGGCGCCAACGTAATCGAGGAACGCGGCAAGCGGAGTCCCTCCCCATTTCACGTTGATGCTCCACCCCTCGACGCAGCAGTGCTTGGTATTCATCACCTTTTTGGGGAGCGACTCGATCTGGGCGAGCGTGTAATCCCCCGGCTTCGATACGAGGCCGGTCACCGAAAGCTTCCACCCATCCAGGTCGACGTCGGGTTCGTCCGTATCATAACTGTTGAGGCGGAATCCGTCTTCAGGGGTCAGATCCGCGTCACTGACCTCGGGGGAGAGCCTCGCCGGGCTGAAGAGCTTGCCCTGGACCCAGTCGTTGAATTTCTGGAATTTCATGAGGAAGGAATCTACTCCGCCACCCGCCGTGTAATCGCATCCGGCAAGGAGGACAAGGGGGGAGAGCTTGAGGAGCCGTCTCCTGACGCTTGATACATCAGGGCCCGCCGTGTTCCCGGACTGGTTATGCTTCGGCCGCATCGCTGATTTCACGTGCCACCCCTATAAAAACGGAAAGCGATGCGTTGAGCATCGCTTTCCTGTACCGATAAAATTTGAAGGGGTTATTTGTTGTCCTTCTTCTCTTCCTTCATCTCGCCTTTCTTCTCCATCATCTCACCCTTCTTCATCGCCTTCTTCCCCTTGGTCATGCCCTTCTTGCCCTTCATCTCCATTTTCTCGCCGGCCTTTTCCTTCCCTTCCTTCTCCATGGCCTCGCCCTTCATCTCCATCTTCTTTCCCTTATGCATGGCCTTCTTGCCCTTCATCTCCATCTTCTCACCGGCCTTTTCCATCCCTTCGCCCTTACCGGCCTCTTTCATTCCACCTTCCATCTTTCCGCCGGCCTTCTCCATCATCTCGCCCTTCTTCTCTTCCTTGGCTGCGCCGGTTGAGTCTTGCGCGCGCAGACGGCTCTGCAGGGCGACAAACGCCACGAGTACCGCCATGATTACAAGAATACGTTTCATACACCCTCCAGTTGTGATTCTGACACTGCGGATTGGTGACTTCTTAGCGGCGGAAAGTTAGGAAAACGGAGTATGAAAGTCAAATAAATGAACATTATATTTTTTTAAGAATTACCTCCCACCCAGGCCTCGCCGTCGCGGAAGACCTCCTTTTTCCATATCGGGATCGTCTCTTTCAGCTTGTCGATGGTGAAGTGGCACGCTTCGAACGCTTCTTTCCTGTGAGCGGCCGAAACCGCGATGACCACGCTTGCCTCACCGACCTTCAGGTGTCCAAAACGGTGGACAATGGAGATCTCCCTGATTTCCCATTTCGAGCGGACGGTTTGTGCGAGCTCCTTCATCATGTTGAGCGCCATCGGCACGTAGGCGTCATACTCCATTGAGAGTACTTCCCTCCCGCCTGAGTCATTTCGGGTCGTACCGATGAAAATATCGATTCCGCCCGATGCCGGGTCCTGTACGCTCTCGATGACCTTCCCAACATCGATCTCGCTTTGAGTAATCTCAATCATCCCGGAACCATCACTTTCGATCTTCGATCTTCTTTTCGCAGCGCCGGTTTTCGCATTTTCCATTCTTCTTCAACCCCCGCTGACCGGCGGGATAATCGCAATTTCATCCTGATCCTCCAATACCTCGTCGTTCGATACATACTCGAGATTTCGGGCGATACGCAGGTGTCCTTTCCATTCGAGGAAACGCGGAAGGGACTTTTCGAGCGCCGCGAGAACCGCGGATGTAGTTGAACCCGGCGGCAATGTCATGGCCTTCTCAGCCGTCCCGGCTATGTCCCGGGCCGACGCGAAGAATTTGACGGTCACGCGGATCACAGGAGCTCCACCTCGACATCTCCCCCTTTGGGGAAGACATCGCGCTCCTCGGGCAGGACGATCAGGCAATCCGCCCTGGAGAGGGAGGTCAGGATGTTCGACACCTGCGAGCCTGTCGTCCGGACGCGGATCGAACCGTCGGAGGACGAAAGGATCCCTCTCACGAAATGCCGTTTGCCGTCGGATTTCCTGATCTCTTCATCGAGCTTCGCATGGAGCCGCATCGGCGGCTGATACTCCAGTCCCATCAGTCGAAGGAGGGCGGGCCGAACGAATTGAAGAAACGTCACCATGGCCGATACCGGGTTCCCGGGGAGGCCAAAGACCAAACGGCCTTTGCAGAGCGCAAACATCACGGGCATGCCGGGCTTGATGTTCACCTTCCAGAACTTCACCTCTCCGCCTATCTCCTTGAGAGCGCTCATCACGAGGTCGTACTTTCCGACGGATACGCCTCCGGTTGTAATTAGTACATCTGACCGTAGCCCTTCCTCCATTCCTTTCCTGATCGCACCGGGTTCATCCGCTACGATCCCGTGATGCACCGCGTCGCAGCCTAGCTGCGCGACGAGCGAGGCGAGGACGTATGCGTTGCTGTTGCGGACTTTTCCGTCCGGGAGAGGCTTTTCGATGTCCACGATCTCGGAACCGGTCGCAAGAATCGACACCGACGGCTTCCGATGCACAACTACAAACCGGCGCCCAAGCGAGGCGAGCACGCCTATCTCCTGGGGACGGAGACGGGTTCCGCGTTTGAGAGCAATCGTTCCCGAGCTCAGATCCGAGCCTGCGCGCCTGACATTGTGGCCGGCGGAAACGGGGCGCAGAAGCTTCACATGGCGGGGGTCCGGCCGCTCAGTCCATTCCTGGGGAATGACTGCATCGCAACCCCGCGGAAGTTTCGCGCCGGTCATGATGGCCATCGCATCGCCGGGCTTCAGGTCTTCCGACGCCACTGCACCGGCGGCGACTTCTCCGGCAATGTTCAGGGTGACCGGGGCAGTTGCCGCGTCAGAGGAGATGACCGCGAACCCATCCATCGCGGCGTTATCGAAGGATGGGATATTCTCGCGGGCGATGATATCTTCAGCAAGGGCGGAACCGGTGCTTCGTTCGATCGACGCGGTGACGGGGCCCAGCGGAGTTGTCGCATCCAGGACTATCTGCAGCGCTTCGCGCGCGTTAATCATTCGGAGTCAAGGATCAGGGAAGGAGGAAGACCGGCTATCATCGGCGTTCGAGCGGGAGTGGATTCTCATGACAATATACCGCCGGAGGATGTGAAGTGCAATCCTGGGGTCGGGCCTGATGCTGCAGGCGCCGGCTTTAACCGGCATCAATACTCAGAACTGGTGTCACGGTCCACACCGTGACACCAGCCGGGAACTCCTCTCCCTCCATTCATTCCGCCGCGGAGCGGCGGAATGACGCTTTGGGGCGCTCCGCCCCCCATCTCGGCGCCGGTTGTAGCCGCCGGTTGTAGCCGCCGGCTTTAGCCGGCGTTTTCATAGTTGTCCCCTTACGTCACGGTTGACTTCTTACCCGCATGCCTCCCGTATGCTTTTGTGCGAAGTATCTGGTCAATCTCCTCAATTGCAAAGAGAAGTTCTTCATCGGAATTATAAAAATGGGGAGCGAGCCTGATTCCGGCCCCCTTGCGGAAATCGACGACAATGTTGCGCCGGATAAGCTCGCGCGAGACTTCGTACGCATGCGGGACGCTCACCGTCACCGTACCGCCTCTCCTCTCCGGATCGCGCGGAGAACGGATACTGAAACCCCGGTTCTCCGCTTCTTCGATGAGGAGCGCCGTCTGACGCATCGATTTTCTCCGTATCTTCTCGATCCCCGCCCTGGAGAGTATCCGCGGACCCACCTGCGCCGCGGCAAGGGCTGAAATCGATGGTGTCCCGTTGAGAAACTTCCGCGGGCCATGAGCATAGGCCATGGATTTCTCAAACGAAAATGGATCGCGGTGCGCGAACCAGCCCGTAATTACAGGCCTCAGTTTCTTGCGCAGCGAGGGGCGCATCCAGAGAAATGCGGCGCCGGGTCCTCCGCAGAGCCATTTCAACACCCCTCCCACAAGCACATCGACGCCGAGCCGGCGCACGTCCACCGGGATGACACCAACCGAATGATACGCGTCGAGAATCACGACCGCCCCGGCCTTGTGCGCCTTTTCCACTATCGACCGGATATCCTGAATGTAGGCGCTCTTGAAGAGAACATGTGAGACCGAGACGATCTTCGTGTTCGGGCCAATCGCTCCGAGTATTTTCCCGGTTGGAACTGAGATGCCGTCTTCGGAGGAGACAACCCGAAGCCGGGCTCCCAGGCGCGTGGCAAACTTCTGATAGACATAGAGAACGGACGGGAATTCCATGTCCGTCATGACGATGTCGTTCTTCCCGCCCCTGAATTCCATGCAGGAAATAAGCATCGCCTGCAAGAGCGTGATATTCGAGTGCATGGTGACTTCCCCGGGGTTCGCCCCGATGAGGGGAGCTACCGCATCGCCCGCGGTCAGCGGGAGGTCCCACCATGAATCCGACCACGCGCGGACTCCTCGCGTTGCCCACTGATCGGCGTACGCGCGCAGATGCCGGTAGACGCCCCGGGGCATCGCGCCGAGGGAATTCGAAATCAGGTAAGCCGACTTTTGAAGGATCGGGAATTCTTTACGCCACGCGAGGAGCGTGTCGCGCTCGGCCTTCATCGCTTCGACTCTTCGACGAGCGCATCGTGGTCAAACACGATTCCGCGTTTGATGACCTGCCGGATGGTGCGGGTGTTGAGGATGTCCATCAGGGGGTCTCCATCGAGGATGAGGAGGTCTGCCTGTTTTCCCGGTTCGATTGTGCCCTTCGACCCATCCTCCCCGAGGAATCTGGCCGCGAGAGACGTGGAGGAGACGATCGCCTGCGCCGGAGTCATCCCCGCGCGTACCATGTAGTCGAGCTCGAGATGCGCCCCGATGCCCGGAAAGGCCCACATGTCCGTCCCGAGCACGACCTTTGCGTGCTCGTCCGCAAGCAGCTTCATGTTGGCGCGCAAAACAGGGAGCTGTGCCTGAACGAACGAAACGTTTGGATAGGTTGCGCGATAATGGTCGTAGTAGTCGCTTCCGGAGTAGCGCCTGATCACTTCGGCGGGCAAAGCGCTCCGGAATCGCTCATCCCCGAGGGCGTTCCTCATGAAACCCTCCACATCCGCCAGGAATTCGAACACGCAGAATGTCGGCATATAATAGAGGCCGCCGTCCCGTATCTTTCCCCCCGAGACGGAATCGAGCGGCACATCCAGAATTCCGTGGGCAAGGGCCGAGGCCCCCGCGTCAACGACTGCCATCGCATCAATCAGTTTTGGCGCATGCACTTCCGAGATCAGCCCGGAGGCGCGCGCCTCGGAAATCAGCGCGATCATGATCTCGGGATTCATCTGCTCCAGCCTCGGGAGCGGGTCCCTGCACCAATCCATGTCGTCGTACATAAGCTTAATCCGCCGCATTCCCATCCCTTTCGCCCTGTGGACCATCTCCTTCGCCTCGTCCACCGCTTTTGGGAATCGGTTGATCGCCGAGTCGACCGGAAACGCGTCGCCCCACCACCACCCGTGTTCCGTGGTAAATATCGGGGCCGTTCCATAGATGCGGGGTGAATGCACCGCATCGGGATCGGTCCTTCGCTCCACCACGCGCGATTTACCCGTCGACTCGAACATGCAGTTGGCCGAGGTGACTCCCCATGCGAGGAGCTGCACAAGATCCCTCGGAGAATCATAGTGGATGTGGCAGTCGATGAGGCCAGGCATGATAAACTGGCCGGAGGCGTCGACGATCCGCGCATCGTCGTCGACAGGAACCTCATCCAGGGCACCGGCCGCGACAATCGTTCTATCGCGGATGACGACGACCGCATTTTGTACCGGAGGCCTGCCGGTACCGTCTATCAGCGTGCCCCCTTCGATAGCGACCAGATTCTGAGCTTCTGTCCGGAAGAGAATCAAAGGAAGAAGAGCAAGGAATGGGAGAGCCCTCATGAGGCCCGGCCCCTCGTCAGACCTGTAAGGAGACCTTTCATGGAGTCCGCTTTCCGCTGAAATGGGGCGGGGGTTCCACGCCGCTCCGCGATCAGCTCCGCGACGACGCTGATACCGATTTCCTCGGCAGTCGCTGCCCCGATATCGATCCCCATTGGGGCATGAATCCGCCGGAGCTTCTCCGCGCCGACGCCTTTCTCTGAGAGACGTTCATACGCGGCAAGCACTTTCCGTTTGCTCCCGATCATGCCGATGTACCTCGCCTCGGTGTCTGCTATCCGCTCCAGCACTTCCTCGTCGTGCCTGTGGCCCCGGGTAACGATGACGACGTATGTCGACGGTTTGACCGTGATCTGCCGGAATGCTTCGAGAAAATCCGCTGCGACCGTTTGAACCGCTTCAGGAAATCTTTCACGGTTCGCGAACTTGTCGCGGTCGTCAATGACGGTCACCCGGAAGCCCGCCATTGCCGCGCTCCGCGAGATATACTTCGAGACATGCCCGCCGCCAAAAATGAGGAGGCTCGGTGCTCCGGCCACCGGCTCAAGGATGATGTCGCCGTCCTGAAGCTTCACAAGTACGGTTTCACTCCGGCGCTGAACCCTCAGAATGGATTCGGTGATCGCTTCCTTCATGGCCTCCACGGCGATTCCCGCGCCTGCGGCAGAGGATGCCCATGCAAGGACTTCCTGCGCGCCCCGGCTTCGTTCGACCGGCGTTTTCTCGTCTCCTGCGAGCAGGGACTTGGATCTGATGCGGCCGTCTGTTCCGAGGTGAGTTGCGAGAATACAATCGCTCCCTTCATCGCGAACGGCTTTCAATTCCTGGAAGAGCGGAATTCTTTCTCGCGGGAGGGGCTCGATGAGGACGTCGAGGCTTCCCCCGCATATAAGCCCGTTCTCCACGTCGTCTTCGTTGAGGTGAAACTTCACGATTTCAGCCCTGTTATCTTGCAGCAGCCGGCCGGCGTGGTTCAGCACTTCTCCTTCCACGCATCCCCCTCCGACCGTGCCGAGCGATGTGATCCCTGCATCCTTCACCAGCATCCGCGAAAACGCGGAGGCGGGAGTCGAGCCCGTGGTTGAGATGATCGTGGCCAGCATGACCCGCTCTTCCTCCTTGAGAGCGGTCAGTATTTCATCGAACAGATCCATTCAGCCGCTCACCGCCCAATATCCTCGTCCCACAATTTCGGATGATTCCTCTTGAATGCCTCCATCATCTCAACGCATTCGTCGAGATCGAGATTCGTGACCGTCACCCCGTGCTCGCGCATGAACTCCGGTCCTCCGTGGAACGTCCGCGATTCGCCGACAATGACATGCGGGATATTGAATTGGACGACCGCGCCGGAGCAGAGGTAACAGGGCATGAGGGTGGAGTACAACACCGTATTGCGGTAGGTGCCTATTCTGCCGGCATTGATCAGGCAATCGATCTCGGCGTGTTTCATCGGGTTCTGTTCCTGCACGCGGCGGTTGTGTCCGCGCCCGAGAATCTGCCCCTCCCGGACAAGGACCGAACCGATCGGGATTCCCCCTTCAGCGAGCCCTTGCTTCGCTTCCTCGATGGCGGCCCGCATGAAGTTATCGAGCATCTACGCCCGGCGAATGAGCTTCGCCGCTCCCCAGCCGACCAGGATCAGGGAGGCAAGGATCGCCCAGTTCCAGGAGTCGCCGTACGAGGTGACCGGGTAATGGTTGCTGATCATAATGAAGACGACGGGAACTGCGAGATAGGTATTGTGCTTCGAGCGCAATTTGGCCCGAAGGGCGAGCGTCATGTCGGGGGCCTTTCCCTCTTTCAGCGCCGCCACCATCGATTCCTGAGCGGGAATGATCCGGCGCATGACGTTCATGACCATGATCACGCCCATCATCGCGCCCACATGCATGTATGCAGCTCGTCCCTCCATCAGTTGAGTCAGAAGAATGATCGTTCCCACCAGCAGAAGGTATGAGATGACGACTCCCGCCTTCTCATTCTGCCCGATCTTGGAGCTCCAGATCAGATCATAGATCTGAGCGGGGATGACAATCGAGGCAATGCCGATGATAATGTTGACTGTCGATTCTCCATTCTCGTTGGCCATCAGCCCGCCGTGGTAATAGACAAGCCCCAGCAGGAGGAGTCCGCTTAATCCGGTAGTGACGGCTTCCCACTTGAACCAGTGAAGTGTGTTGGGAATGAACACGGGGGTCTTTTGTTTTTCGACCAGATAGAAACCGCCGCTGTGCACCATCCAGACCCGATCATCCGCGCCCTTGGACGCTACTGTATCGACCATCTTCGCGAACCGCCCGTCGAGCCAGGTGAAAAAAAATGTCTGACCGACCCACATGATCCCGGCGAATACGTGGACCCAGCGCGCGGCAACATTGAGCCACTCAAGGAGATTGCCGGTGAAATCCTCCATCTGATTCAGCTCCCCCGGTATGTCGAGTATCCGTACGGGCTCAGCAAGAGCGGTACGTGGTAATGAGAGTTCGGCTTCTTTATCTCAAATTGGACGACAACCGCGGGATAGAACCCCTCGACCCCGATGGAGCGGAAGTACGGCCCCGTCAGAAAGGTGAGCCGGTAGACGCCGGCCGGAACCACGGCATCCGAGCGGAGGAGATCGTTGATCCGACCGTCGGTATTCGTCTCGCCGCGTCCGAGTTCCTTCCACTCCTTCGAGCCGGTATTCACCTCGAGAACCACTTTCAGTGCGACGGCGGGCGTGCCCCGGGAGGTATCGAGAACATGGGTTGTAATGGGACTGTTCATAACGCCGGTACCGGTTGGACTGTTCGTTTTCGATGCTCAAGGATTTTCACAAACGACCTGCCGCGGATCTCTTCAAGCGTGAGCCCAGTGGCCTGCGCCTCGGTTTCGGTGATGGCGCCGCAGTTGATCCCGCGGAGAAAATAGTTTAGAAGACCCTGGCCGGTCGCCGCATCGTCGAAGACATCTCCAATGAGAGTCGCCTGCGCGGCCTTCTCGACGAATGTCCTGAGCCTCAACGAAGCCGCGTCAAGGCCGTCCATGAAAAACCTGTACACCGCGGCGTACCGGATGGGAAACTGGGCCGGGTGCAGATCCCACCCCTGGTAGTACGCATGTTTCAAGGAATGAACGATATGCGAGTAGCCGAGGCGCCACGCCCTGTGCACCGAATCCCGGTTCTCACGCTTCTGCTTCGCAGAAAGCGGTTTCCCCTTTGCGGCTCGATGCGGCCCCACGGGCATGACGTTTGTGGCCCCGTCGGAGATCCAGATGCCCGTCCCGGCGAGCGAGACTTTCATCATTTGGCGGGCGAAATCGCACGCCGGATGATCCATGGTCTGGTAGGACGCGGTGATGTTGCACGACGCCGTATAGTCGTATACGCCGAAATGGGCCGCTATGCACCTTCCTTCCCCGGCTCCTACCAGCGCCGGGAGAGCGCACTCTCCTCTCGGGTTCAGAATCGACTGAGGCGTCTCGACCATGATCTCAAGTTTGAGGCGCCCGGGCGCCATCGAGAGTTTCGATTCCAGAATCTGAAAAAGGTTCACGAGCGCAGTGACCTGCTCCGGAAGAACGACTTTTGGAAGCGTCACCACAAAGTTATCGGGCAGGCGTCCTCCGGTTTGTACGGCAAGCGTCGAGACGAAAATATCCAGAGTGCGGATGCTCCGGGCTTTCAACTCCTCCGAGAACGGCTTGAGGCGGATGCCGATGAAGGGCGGCAGTGCCCCTTCTGCCATCCCTCGCGCAACCTCCCCCGCGGCGGAGGCGGCGTGGGCATCCTCTTCGGTATCGGGACGATTCCCGTAGCCATCCTCGAAATCAATCCTGAAATCTTCAACCGGTTCCCGCCTGAGCTTCTCGACTATCCGTTTGTACAGTGTCTTTTGCCCGGCAGAGGTTGTCTTCAGTTGGAGAGCTTTCGAGAATTGCGCCGCCGTTGGCGCGTAATCTTCGAGGGACCTGAGAGCGATCGCTCCGAGTTTCTGAGCCGTGTCGGATTTGAAGAGATGGGCCCCTCCATAGACGGTCTGGATCGGCTGTCGCGCATCGGACTCCCCAGGAAACATCGCATTGAACTCGGCGTTCGCCGATGCAAGGGCCGAGAGAACCGGATGCAGGGATTCAGCCGTCAGCGAAGTATTCATTCGGCGGTGGTGATGTTATGCCAGAAGTTTCTCAAGCCTGAGCCTGGTAATTTTCGCCTGTTCCCCGGCCGCCACCTTTAGCTCGGTCCCGGGGTTGTTTTCGAGGCGGCCGCGCAGCATCGCGAGGATTTCCCCCGCGCCCCTTCCTGTTGCGCAAACGATGAAAATATAACCAAATTTCCGTTCATACAAACGGTTCGCTTCGGCGAGATTCTCGCGGAGTTGATCCGGCGCGTTCTGAACGCCTGACTGCTCCCCCGATGCCCAGTCTGCGGTGCCGGCGAATTTCTCTTTCAATCCCTTCAGTTCGCCGATTTTGGGATGATGCGAGAATGCTTCCTTCCAGTCATCCGGCGAAAGTGCGTTCCAGACCGAATCGGAGAGTTGGAGCAGTATGGCAACGGAAGGAAACGGCCGCTTGAGCGCGATCTGCTCAACCCATCGCTTACAGCCGCAGCAGCGCAGGAGTTCGATCCGAATCGAATCGATCGGTAAGTTGTTGAGCTGGTCGAGGGTCATGCGGGAGGATCAGTCTCGCTTGATCTTCCCCCACACCCTCAGACGCCCCACCCCGCCGTCGGGGTAAATGTTGAGGCGCACGTGAGTGACCGGGCGTCCCGATATCAGCTCGCTTTCAAAGAGATGGCGGGTATTTGCCTTGAGCTTCGTTTTGGGAAGGAGTACGTTCCAACCGCGGCGCGGGACTGCGGGCTTGCCTTTCGGGGAACGGGCGCGCGAGAAGCACCCTTCAATCGAGCACATGTCCGGGTAGTTTCCTTTGAAGTGCGTCGTATCGACCTCTACCTTCAGCACCTCCCCGGGAGCTCCAAGTCTGATGACGATCCAATCATACCCCGGCCCGCGCCTTCGCTTCGTTTCCCAGCCGTCGCCCATGTTGATGGGCGCACCCGGCATGATCAGATTATTCATGGAGCTGAAGAACATGTCGCTGCAGGAGATTGCCGCGCCCCCGTTCTCAATCGCGGCGAGATCCACCAGCGCATTGCCCGAATTGTCTTTCCACTGCGGGACCACCGCGCCGTAGATCCTCAACCGCGCAACGCCGCCGTCCGGATAAATATTCAGCCGGGTATGAGTCCAGCTCCGTGCATCACGGATATCGAACAGATTCTGCGATCCGGGCCGAAGGCGGGACTTCGGAAGGATTGTCACCCACGGGATCTCCGCGGCTGAGGAGGAATCGAGATCCCCGGGGATTGCAAAGGGCACGGCATCGAGGGAGGCGTGCGGCGGATGATTTCCGAGAAAGTAATTTGTGTCGATGTCGATTGTGCGGATTGCGCCCGGTAAACCGAGCCGTATGATGCACCAATCGTGGCCGGGAGTTCTTCTGCGGCGCGTTTCCCAACCGTCCATCCATTTCCCGCGGTCGGTGTACTTGTCGGGAATGAAGATCCCCCTTCCGGGCTTGATCAGATTCTCCTTTTCAGCGAAGAATTCATCGTTCGCCAGGAGGACCTTTCCCCCGAGCCGTTCTGCTGCAAGGTCAACAAGCCCCGGCGGCGCACCCGCTTCCCGGTCAATCACGGATTTCGCAGAACCACCCTTCCTGCCGGTCCTCCATAGAAAAAACCCTGCTCATAAATCTTCCGGCCCCGCAGAAACGTCCGCTCGACAACCCCGCGCAGCGTCCTTCCCTCATAGGGCGTCACCCTGTGCTTGTGAAAGAGCATCGAAGGGCCGACGGTGAATTCCTTTTCAGGGTTCCAGATCACCAGATCGGCCTGATATCCCGGAGCAATCTTCCCTTTCATTGCGCCGAGACCGGCGAACTCGGCGGGTTTGGTGCACATCCACCCGGCTACCTCATTGAGAGTATGCCTGCGCTGCATCGCCTCGGTCCAGATGATCGGCAATCCCAGCTGGAGGGAGGCAATACCGCCCCATGCCCGTTGAAAATCGCCTTCCGTGAGATATTTCAGCGCCGGGAGCGACGGTGAATGGTCCGAAACGATGAAATCGAGCACACCTCTTTTCAGACCGTTCCAGAGGCGTTCGCGATTCTCGGCTTCCCGAATGGGAGGAGCGCATTTGAAACGCGTGTCTCCGTCGGGTATTCCCTCCGAGGCGAAAAAGAGATAGTGCGGACATGTCTCCGTGGTGAGAGGCAGACCCGAAGTCCGCGCCTTTTCCAGAATCGGAACCGCATCCGCTGAAGATACATGAACGATGTGTACTTTGCAACTGTATTCCCTGCAGAGACGAATCATCAATTCAATCGCATCGTGTTCCCAGCGGCGAGGGCGGGAACTCAGATACTCCCGGTACGATCGCGGATCGAGCTGCGTCGATTTTTTTCCGTTGCCTCCCGGATCCTCGCTGCTGCTCTGAGCGGCCGTTGCGGACCCCTGAAGTTCGCAATGCACGAGGAGCGGTATGCTCCCCCGGGAGATGGCGGGCATCGCGGCTCTCAGATCGGACTCGGTTGCGTTGGGAAAATCATCGATCCCGGAATGGATCAGGAATGCCTTCACTCCCAGCACACCCGCTGCGATGAGGCTCTCGATCTCTCCTGAGTTCCCTGGAATGAGGCCCGCATAGAAGCCGCAATCGACGTAGAGTTTGCCGTCGGCCGACGCGAGCTTCATCCTGAACGCTCCCGGAGTCGTCGTAACCGGCGTGCTGTTCAAGGGCATGTCGACGAGCGTCGTGATGCCCCCTGCCGCCGCCGCCTTCGTGGCAGTCTCAAAACCCTCCCAGTCAGTCCTCCCCGGCTCGTTGATGTGGACGTGGGTGTCCACCAGCCCCGGCATCACAACTGAATTGCCCGCGTCTTCTACTACGGCTCCCGGTGGGACGCTCCCGCGGGGGACAATCTCTTCGATGATCCCGCCCTCGGTGAGTATGCAACCTTCGATAATCCCTTCCGGTGTGACGATCCGGCGGCTCTGTATCGCGGTTACGGGTGAGAGTTCAAGCATGAGTGATTGGAAGTATGCCCGGTAGCCCTCGGCTGTAGGCGCCGATTGTAGGCGACGGCTTTAGCCGGCGCTATTTTTTGAGGTACGTCCTTCAGACCGCCGGCTGCGAAACGAGGTCTCGTTCGAGCCTTATTTTCAGGTCCTCGATGGAGAGCAGAATGGTTTCATTCGTGGCCGGAAGTGAAAACTCCGGCTCGATCTCATGGTTGGCCACCGCGGAAATCGCATCTTTTATGGCGAGCCAGGCGGAGAGCGCAAGCATGAGCGGCGGCTCAGCGACTGCCTTGCTGAGCCGGATGGTGTTGGGATTTGGGACGCCCTCCAGGAGCGCGACTCTGAAGTCTTTCGGAATGTCCTGCACCGAAGGAATCTTGTAGGTATCGGGGGAATGCGTGAGAAGATTCCCGCGGTCGTCCCATTTGACCTCCTCGGTCGTGCACCATCCGACCCCCTGAACGTATCCACCCTCAACTTGCCCGATATCAATTCCAGGATTCAGCGAATCGCCGACATCATGAAGGATGTCCGTGCGCAGCATAGTGTGGCGCCCGGTCAACACGTCGAGCAGCACTTCCGTGACCGCCATCCCGAAGGCATAATAGTGGAATGGTCTCCCGTGCCCTTTCCTCTTATCCCATCCGATGCCCGGCGTGCGGTAAAAACCCGTAGCGCTCAGGCTTATCTGTCTCAGATGGAGCATCGGCATGACCTCGGCAAAGCCAATCGTCCGGTCGGGACGTCCCGAATCAGTGATACGGTCATTCTGAAAGACGATCGCTTCCGCACGCGAGGGGTCTTCAGGATGTTTCTCGGTGAAGATCGCCGCGACCGCCTCAGCAATTCTTGATTTCAGGGTATCAACCGCAGCCTTCACCGCCATGCCGTTGAGATCTGCCCCCGCTGAGGCGGCGGTGGCGGTCGTGTTGGGGATCTTCGACGTATTCGTCGCATTCACTTTCACGCGATCGGGGCTCACTCCGAATTCCGCCGCGGCGATCTGATGGATCTTCGTGTGCAGGCCCTGCCCCATTTCAGTGCCGCCATGATTTACAAGGATAGTCCCATCGGTATAGACCAGAACCAGCGCCCCCGCCTGGTTCAGGAAGGAAGTTGTGAAAGAGATGCCGAACTTTACCGGCGTGATAGCCAGCCCCCTTTTGAAAAACTCGTTCGAGGAATTAAACTCATTCACCGCCTCCCTTCGCCTCCCGTACTCGGAAGACTTCATCAATTGATCGTAGATCGCGGGAAGCCGGTTGTTCTCTACCGTCTCTCCGTAATGAGTGACGTTGTCCTCCGCCAATCCATAGAAATTCATCCGGCGAACATCCGCCGCATCCTTGTTGAGCTCGCGGGCTATGCGATCGATGACAGTTTCAATCGCCGCCATACCCTGGGGACCCCCGAACCCGCGGAATGCGGTGTTCGACGGGAGATTCGTTTTCCATACGCGCCCCGTCACCGAGAAGTTTGGAATGTAGTACGAGTTGTCGCAGTGAAGCATCGCGCGTTCCATGATCGCGAAGGAGAGATCGGCGGTGCATCCCCCGTCGCTATTGAGCTCGAATCTCACTGCGATGATCCGGCCTTCGTCGTCATAGCCGGCCTCGTACCTGGAGAGAAACCGGTGCCGCTTTCCGGTGATTTTCATGTCATCATCCCGGAAGAGCCGGATCTTGACCGGCCTTCCGGTCGCGTGCGCCAGCAGCGCTGTCCAGCACGCCGTGTGGTTGCCCTGGGTTTCCTTGCCGCCGAACGCGCCCCCCATCCTCCTGACCTCGACAACAACGTCATTTTTTCGGACACCCAGAAGTTCTGCAATCAGGTTTTGCGTTTCCGAAGGATGCTGTGTCCCGCTGTAGACGGTCATCTCCGGGCCTTCACCCGGAACGCACAGGCAAATCTGCGATTCGAGATACCAGTGCTCCTGTGCCCCTGTTCTCAGTTCGCCCCGGACAACATGCGGAGAGGACGCAAGCGCCCGGTCGACGTCTCCTCGCTCGATCCTGGCGGCCGGTCCCATCAGACTTCCCTTGTCGATGGCCTTCTCTATAGTAAGAATCGGATCGAGCGGTTCGTATTCAACCCGTATCAGCTTTTCCGCTTCAATGCATTGCTCACTGGTCTCCGCGGCGACCAGGAATATTGCCTGTCCCACGCATATCACTTCGCTCTCGGCGAGGCAGACTTCATCCTTAATGACCGGGCCCATCTGGTTATGGCCGGGGATGTCCTTGTATGACAGGACGGCCCGGACGCCCGGGAGGGTCGACGCGGCCTTGAGGTCAAACGACGTGATTCTCGCATGCGCGTGGGGACTGTAGACCACGCGGCCGGTCAAAAGGCGCTCGCCGACGAGGATGTCGTCGATGTACACGGCTTCGCCGGAGACGTGTTTTTCAGCGCTTTCGTGCGGAAACTTAGTTGCCATTATTGGCCGTCTCTGACCAGAACTTCATGAGGAGGTTCCGCGCTGCGACCCGGCGGAACTCGGCGCCCGAGCGGGCGTCGGATATCGGAGTAAATGTCTGATCGATCAGCGGGAGCGCCCGGCCGATCGATTCTTGCTCCCACTTTTTTCCAACGAGAAACTCTTCAACCTTCCCGGCCCGCTTCACGCGCTCCGCCATTCCTCCGTACGCGGCGAGAAACGACCGCACGCCGCGCCGGGGATCGAGTTCGAGGCGGAACGCTCCGCTCACAGTCGAGATGTCGAGATCTTTTCGCTTCGAGACCTTATACGATTTCACAATCGTCCCTTCGGAGACCGCCGGCAGAATAATCGCCGTGATCAGCTCATCGGGCTTCAGAACGGTCTTGCGGTAGCCTGTGATGAACTTCTCGACCGGCATCTCTCTCGGGCCGTTCAGGCTTTCGATCATGACAAGCGCTCCGTACGCGATCAGCACGGGCAGTGTATCTCCGATCGGCGAGGCGTTACCGAGGTTTCCGCCAAGCGTTGCAAAATTTCTGATCTGCTGGGATCCGAAGACCATGAGCATGCTCTCAAGGGCCGGGTACCGCGGGGCGACTGCGGAAAGAATCTCGCTGAGCGATACCGCCGCTCCTATCGACACACCGTTCTTCAGTGAATTATCCGGTTTCGAAATCGTCCGCAACTCCGGCACATCGGAGATATCGATGATTTCGGGGAGAAGCTCATGGCCCTTCGTAACACGCAGGGCGATATCGGTCGCTCCGCAGACAACGAGCGCTTTCGGATGCTGGTGTTTCAGCGAAAGGGCTTCGGCAAGCGTGGCGGGCCGGAAGTAGGTCTCGCGGTCCGTTTGAATATGAACCGCCTCCGGCGAGATCGATCGCAACAGTTTCGCTACACGAGTCTCATCGGCCGTGAACTGGTCAATCCCCTGGTGAACACACGCCTCGGAGGCCGCCTGCACGATCGGCCTGTAGCCGGTGCAGCGGCAGAGGTTGCCCGTGAGGGCGTCATCGATCGACTCCCGCGCCGGGTGATCCGAGTTCTTATAGAGAGAGAAAAGAGACATGATGAATCCCGGCGTGCAGAAGCCGCACTGGCTTCCGTCCGTGTTCACCATCGCTTCCTGCACCGGGTGGAGGGCGCCCGACCGGTCGCGGAGATTCTCAACGCTGATGAGCTGCTTGCCGTGAAGCATCGGCAGGAAGACGAGGCATGAATCGATCGACTTGTAGGTAATCCGGCCGCCGGCTCCGAGTTCTCCGAGAACGAGGGTGCATGCCCCGCAATCACCTTCCGCACAACCTTCTTTCACTCCCTTATGATCGGGAAGGCTCCGGAGATAGTTGAGCACAGTCATTGTCGGACTCAATCCGGTCACAGCTCCGAAATCGATCGTCCTCAGTTCTCCGTCAAACACACATGTTACGCTTTTTTGCATTCCTGCCTCAGAGCCGGTCGAGAAGGGATTTCAACTCCTTTTGAGCATTCCGCACGATAGCCCCTTCGTCGAGCCCGGTGAATTCGCGCGAACGGTAAATCCAATTCCCGTCAATCATGACGGAATCGACGTTTTGTGGACCGGCGGAGTAGACGATGGAAGAGTACATGGCATCGTGGCTTGCCCCCGCGCCCGAAACCGGATCCCACACCTGCTCCAGGTCGAGGAGGACGACATCCGCCTTCTTCCCGGCCTCGATGCTCCCTATCTCGTGCCCGAGCCCGAGCGCCCTTGCACCGTCCATCGTAGCCATCTGAAAAACTCGTTTAGCAGGCATCGCGGTGGGGCCGTGCGCAGGTTTCTGGAGGAGGGATGCGAGGCGCATCTCCTGAAACATGTTCAGGTTGTTGTTGCAGGGAGCCCCGTCGGCGCCGAGAGAAACGTTGATCCCTTCGCTCACATAGTGGTGGATGTTAGCGATTCCGGAGCCAAGTTTCAAGTTCGACGACGGACAGTGGGCGACATTCGCCCTTCTGCTCTTGAGAATCGAGACTTCGCGCGGATTCAAATGAATGCAATGCGCAAGACACGACTTCTCGGACAATAATCCAAGGCTGTCGAGATACTCGATGTTCTCCATCCTGCATCGCTCCCGCACAGCTTCGATCTCGTGTTTGTTTTCCGACGCGTGGGTATGGAAAAGGACTCCGTCGGTATGGGCTGCGAGCTCGTATGCCCCTTGCATCAGAGTATCCGTGCACGAGAGGATAAAGCGCGGAGCAACCGCGTATTTGATCCTTGCGTCGAAGGAGTTATGCCATTTCTCAGACAGGTCCCGCGTGGACGTCATTGCTGATGCCGTCGGCTCTTTCAGGGCCGGGAACGCGTCATTGACATCCATCATCGCCTTGCCGGCACATGCGCGGAACCCGCTTTCGCCGATCGCGCGGATCACTTCTTCCTCGTGATTCATGCTCCCCATATCGAGAATGGTCGTGGTGCCGCTCCTTACAAGCTCCGCAATCCCCAGCATCGCCGAGGCATGCATCGAACGTTCATTGTGGGCAGCCTCGAAGGGAAATATCTTTGCTCGTAGCCAATCAAGCAGCTCGAGATCATCCGCCATCCCGCGAAAGAGGGTCTGGCACAGGTGCACATGGCTCTGGATAAAGCCCGGGATCGCCACGCACTCGCTCGCATCGACAATCTCGTCGTCGGGGTATTGTTTCAGCTCCCGCGCCGGAATGATGCCGGAGATCCGGTTTCCCTCGATCAGGATCGCGGCATCGTCAACTATTTCACCGTGCGAATTCCCGGTGACGATCTTGTGAGCGTGGATCAGAAAAGACATTCTTGTCTTGTTCTTAGCGTGCTGGGGCTCTCATCGTCGCGGCTATCTCTGTTCTGCTGCCTGGCGGGAGAATCCAAGTACCAATTGTTGCCTTGACAATCCCGGTTGCATTAATTAAATTCGGCTACGTTTGGGGGGGATCCACGCTGATTGTCCATTGTATGACAGCTTCCGCGCCAGAGAGGGTTAATCCGCAGAGGAAAGGATCTTCATCGACCTTCTTATGGTCTTTTCATCAACGAGCCGATCCGTGACAAACTTGTGTAGAATGCTTGAGATCAATGTTTGATATGGGATGCCCTCTTCACGCGATCGCTTTTTCAACTGCTCGAGGACGGCCTCTGAGATGCGAATGTTGATGTTCCTGCTCTTGCGCACCCGGTCGAGTAATCGCTCAATTCGTTGCCGTTCCTTCTTGGAGACCGGCCGGTATAATTCGGAAGCCCGCTCAATTCCCCGTTCTGACTTGTCCAATTTGGTTTTCATACTTCCTTCTCTCCGTATAGTTTCTGGAACTTCCAATGTATCACATAGTATATACAATGTCAAGAATTCCGCAATTGCTATCACGTGGTGGATTCGGCGCGCTTTTGGATTACCCGGTTGCGTAACACCACCCGTTTGTCCAAAGGCCTCCGGGGACACATGGAGGGAATCGATCACCATGAATCGGCTGATAAGAGTATTGCTCACCAGTTTCTGCCTTCTATCCATCACCTGTGCGCCGACGCCAATCCCGCGAGACAAACGGGCATTTATCGGAACCTGGAAATCAACTTCAGGGTTTTCTATTCGTATAAAGTCGGACGGGACCGCGGATCTGATGCAGAATCTGAGTCAGAACGATCCGGATTACGATAAGCTCTGTATTCCGGTCGGTCCAGGCACCATCAAGGATCTGCAGATAAAGTTCGAGAAACCCAATTTGCTCAAGGTCGCGAAATCAGTGACCTATGCCAAGGTGTACAGGATCGACGAGGAGCCGCACCATGGCAACGGATTCAGTCAGATCGTGTTGAACGGAGTCACGTTGATCAAGCAATGAGCGCTGTGTCCTATCCGTTAGATACAAGAGCGAGTGTTGCCCCGGGTGTCCTTGAGGCGATAGGAAACACCCCCCTCGTCGAGCTTCGCAGAGTTGTTCCGCCTGAGTCAGGAAGGGTGCTTGTCAAGCTGGAGTATGCAAACCCGACAGGGTGCATGAAGGACCGCATGGCGAAGGGATTGGTCGAACGCGCGGAATCCACCGGACGAATCAAGCCCGGCGATACGATCGTTGAATACACGGCCGGAAGTACGGGCGTGTCGCTTGCCCTCATCTGCGCCGCAAAGGGTTACGGGCTGCATGCGGTGTATTCGGATGCTTTCAGTGACGAGAAGCGGCGCACCATGCAGGCGTTCGGCGCACAGGTGACCGACATCGCAAGCGATCGCAAGATGATCAACGAGAAGCTCTTTAGGGAGATGATCGAGACCGCCCGGAAACTCAGCAATCAGCCGCGCCATTGGTGGTCGGATCAACTGAACAATGTGGACGGAATCGCAGGGTACCATCCGCTCGGCGAGGAGATCTGGAATCAGACACACGGAACCCTTACGGCATTCGTCCAATCGGTGGGAAGCGCGCATTCCATTACCGGAGTATCTGCCGCGCTCAAGCGGCATAAACCTGATACGCGGGTTGTCGCGGTTGAACCCGCTGAATCTGCCGTTCTTTCCGGCCATGCATCGGGGGCCCACCAGATCGAGGGAATCGGTGTCGGATTTGTCCCTCCTCTGTGGGATCCCCATCTTCCAAACGAGATCATGACAGTGAGCACGGCTGAATCAAAAGACATGGCGAGGCGCCTCGCCCGCGAAGAGGGGTTGTTCGCGGGAACCTCGTCGGGCACGAATGTCGTGGCCGCCACCCGGCTTGCCCGGCGACTGGGCCCCGGAGCTATAGTGGTCACGCTCTTGATTGATTCCGGGCTGAAATACGTGAGCACCGATGTATTCAGATGAGATAAAGGGACAATCTTCATGACAATTCAGATATACCTCAGCATATTCTCAACAACGGCAATCGTTTGCGCCGGTATCTTTGCGGGGGTCCAGCTTCGCCAGCTCTATCGACAACGCTCGCGGGAAGCGGCGATGCAATTGCTGCGCTCATTCGAAACTCCAGCATTCACCCATGCGGTGGACATCGTCTTCGACATTCCCGAGGGGTTATCGAAGAAAGAGATCGAGGATCGGCTTGGCGACAGCATTAAGAATGTTTTGGTGCTGTTTGGGACGTTTGAAAGCCTGGGGATCCTGGTGTTTCACCGGGAGATCAAGATGGAAATGGCGGATGATTTCTTCAGCGGGATTATCCTCCTCACCTGGAAGAAATTCAGGAACTACATCCTGGAGATGCGGAAGATCGGCAAGCGCGATACCTATTACGAGTGGGCGCAGTGGCTCGCCGAGCAGTTTGAAAAGAGGGAATCAAAAACGCCCCCGGTGCCGGCGTACATCGCGCATCGGGATTGGAAGGAATGAGCGGCCTGTGGTCGAAGTAGCAACAGTCAGGAAGCTTGCGCTCTCTCTCCCCGGGTCGGAGGAGCAACCGCATTTCCACCTCGCCTCGTTCAGGGTAAAGAACAGGATATTCGCCACGCTCTGGGTCAAAGAGAACAGGGCGATGTTAAAGCTTTCCCTGGTGGATCAATCGGTATTTTGCTCTTACGACAGGACTGCCTTCTACCCCGTGCCGGGCGGGTGGGGCGCCCGGGGGGCGACCTTTGTGGAGCTGAGATTAGTCAGGAAGGATATGTTCAGGGACGCGCTGACGACCGCCTACAAGGGAGTCGTCTCCAGGACGAAGAAGGGCACAGCGCGGGGGAAAAATTAACTTCGATACACCTTTTGCACATGCTTGATTGAATTGACGATCATCTTGCCGAGGACGTCAATGCTGACATCCTGAAGAGATTTGATGTAGATACACCCCTTTCCTGTTTTGTGCTTCCCGAATTTCTGCAGCAACTCCTCCCTCTTATCAAAGTGCGCTGAGAGGTAGAGCACGATGGCAGCAGCCCTCGGCGAGAACCCCACGAGCGGCATGTCGCCCTCCCGGCCACTTTCATACGTATAGTGGTAACTGCCAAACCCGACGATGCTCGGGCCCCACATCTTCGGCTCCAGTCCGGTCTGTTTCTGAATTAATTCTACGATCTTGAAGCTGTCATTCCGCTGGGTTTCATCCTTTACCTTTTTGATGAAATCGGTGACGCTCTTCGATGTTTCAACCGTCTTGTTTCCTTTTGCCGCGCTCTTCTGTTTGGTCATTGTTGATCGTGGAGTGCCGGAGTGTTGGGTCGATTAGGATGCTTACGGTAGCAAATCGACAGGCCATTTCAAAATCGGGCGCCGTCAATTCTCAGTTGTGTCCGGGACGGCTTCATAGATCGCCCCGTCGTCCTCCTTCGCCCGGCAATGCAACGGAACATACTTTTCTACCTCATCGACCGTCGGAAGCACGAACCACCGCGGGGTGCGGTTGAAAAGGACCAGTAACGCGGAGCTGTCTTTTATGTCGGCAGCCATGGACTTCATTTCCGAATCGAAGGACTGATTTTCCCGCTGGGTGGCATTTGTGACCTTCAGCGGAACGCGGTATGTGATCCTTCCCGTATAGAGGGCGATCGGCAGCATCAGGTTCGTATAGACCGTAATATCGGGAGGGATCGACCGCGATCTCTCGATAAGCCGGGACTCGCGGTACGCCCTGCTCGCATACCCCTGTGCGTCCCCGCTCACCTTGACTGCATATTCCATCCCGGATACGATCACCAGAAATGCGACGCCAAATGCGGCGAACAAAAGCGGAATGCGAACCGCCGGATTCTCCGATCGGATCGCCCACCAATACCCGGAAACGGTCCCGAGAAGGAGCGCGAGGACACGGAGCGGCATCAGCATGCGGGAGCTGTCGCGGAATAAGTCGGCCTGGAAGAACACTGCCGAGATGATGAGAAACACCAGGTACACAACCATGTACGTCCACAGGAGAGTCAGGCGCCTATATTCAGCCGGTGAATTGTACTTCGCCGCGTTCCTTGTCCAAAACAACAATACCAGCAAGAACGCCGGCGGCAGGAGGAACATCCACCAGGCGTCTGCGATCTTCCACTGGATAAACCATGCGGCGCACGCGTTGAGTATGCCCCCGATTTCCTGAGGTCCCAGAAATCCGTGGACATCGAACCTGCGCCCCATCGGTGTCTCGTACTGAAGGTTTCGGATCATCCAACAAACGGGCAGGGACGCGCTGATGAGTCCGAAGATGATCGCGCTTCGGATTCTTCGCGCCGCGTCCCCGGAATCAAGAAGGAGGAGGCTCAGCGTGCCAGCTGCAATCGCCGCTATCCCGGCATATCGGGTGACTCCGGCAAGGGCTGTGAGAGAGGCGGCGAGGACGAGATGACGCTGTCTCCCGCCCTCAAGATACCGAGCCAGGAAAAGCAGCGAAGGGAAGAGAAGGCAGAGAAACGTCCCTTCTGACAGGGCGATACTCTGGTAGGCAATCAGGTCGACAGCGCCGATTGCGATGGAGGAACAAAGAAGGGCAGCGGTAAGGGACTTTCCCGAAAACTCGTACGCAACCCAACCGATCCATAACACGTTCACCGCAGACATGCCCGCCTGAACCCATCGTGCCGCTTCCACCGGATCGGCCCCGAAAAGACTGCCGGCCGCGAGGAGGGCCGGATAGAGCGGAGGAAAGAGCACGACGGGACTCCCTCCCATGCTCCACCCCTGGCCCTGCAGAAGGCCTCTCGCCATCATGACATACATGACGGAGTCGGGATAGATCCCGATCCCGTGAGGGGTGGCGCCCAGGATCACCGCAGCGGCGCAGACCGCAGGCAAAATCAGAACCCAGGCGTGCTTGATCGGGCCGTTCTGATACCGAGCGAGGCGTCCCTGTCGCGCCGGTACGGGTGTCTCCCTGGTCAAGGGATGCTACATGTTGAGTTGAATCATCGCGCGGATGGCCAGAGGGGTTCCAGGTGTGAAATCAAGCTCATCAACGGGACGGGGTTCACTTCGAAGCCGGGACTCGGTTTCGAATTGCGCCTCGTTCCACTCCGTGTTGAAAAGGTTTTCGGCAATCAACGAGAGTTTCACACCTTGAAATGAGTAGCCAACACCGGCATCGAAAACCGTATATCCGTGGGCCCGGACGGAGTTGTCTTCTATCGCAGGCCTTTCGCTCATATGCCTGTAGCGGAAGGTTCCCTCAAGTCCATCGGATCTTCGGGCAGTGAGGCCTCCCGTGGATGTGAAATCCGGCGCCAGAGGAATGAAATTTTCTCCGTCCGGCAAATCGGTGAACCTCCCCTTTGAGACCGTCAGGTCAACATCTCCCCACAACCAGGAAAGGAGTTGGACGCGGCCGCCGAGGTCGATGCCGATCCTTCGAGTCCTTCCTTTCTCCTCAGTCGTTCCGTCATCGCCGGAATACGTGAGCTCATGTTCAAGGTCGAGCCCCCAAAATGAAGCGCTGGCGCTGAAGCGGGGGCCAGGCGTATAGCGGGCGCCGAATTCGGCGCCTAACGCCCTCGGAAGCGTTTCGGCTCCGCGAGAGGCGAGCACGCCTCTGCCGTCGTTCGAATGAAATCCGCTCCCGGCATTAAGATAGAGATCGAGCGACCTTTCAGGCGTGACGATTAAGTCAAATTTCGGACTCACGATATTCTGTCGAACTACGCCGGAGATGTCATCGAGAGTCCAATGAGGGAGGAGGTCGTTCACATCGAATATGAAATAGTCATCCCTCGCCCCCAGCTGGAGCCGGACGGACTCCCCGAGCCGGACGTCCTGCTGAAGATAGAGCGCAAGGCTCGTTTCCCGGATGTCATCGTTCGCCTTTGCATTCACCCGTACTCGCCGCTCCACATGCCACAGCTGATTGTTTATGCCGTCCGTCCGAATCGCTCCGCCGAGGAGGGTAGTGAGATTAGGGTTTCCGAAAAGGCGCCCAATCGTATACTCCGACCTGCCGCCCAGGAGAACTCTGTCGTCGTCCTGTTCGATCTCGTCGCCGTGGATGAAATCGGCCTTGAAAAACGTGAAATCGGAAAAGAGTTTGAAATGGTATTTCGATGCGAATGCCTGGGATATGAATTTGTTTGCTCCGGCATTTTCGGAATAGACAATATTCAAGTTGTGCCTGAAGGTTTCGCCGCCTTCCGAAGGATCGATCGATCCGTATCTCCCGATGAGGCCCTCGGCGACCGCCCGCTCCGGTATTTGACCTGAAGCGTTCCAGTTCGAGCTGAATCCCGACGCCCAAACCGAAAGTGATTGATCCTCCCCGAAAAAAGTCCTGACTTTGCCGAACAAATTTATGCGCTTGAAATCCTGCTTGTTATCGAAGTAGCTGTCATTGTGCAGGAGCTCGCCGGCTACATATCCGGTGGTCGCATCCGATCGGAAGGGGAGTCTCCCGGTGCCCGTGAGCCGGACCAAGCCAAAAAAACCCGATTCGATGCGAACCGAGCTCTGGTCAACCTCATCCAGAGTGTTGAATTTGACCGTGCCCGCTGTGCCGAAATCTCCCGACTGAACGAAATACGGCCCCTTCTGGACGTCCATTCCCTGAAGCACCTCGGGAATCGTAAAATGCAGGTCGGCGTATCCCTGTCCGTGGCCGTGGCTGACCATGTTCACCGGGACACCGTCAACCGAAACATTCACGTCTGTTCCGTGATCGCAATCGAAGCCGCGGATAAAGATCTGCTCTGCTTTCCCTCCGCCGGCATGCTGCGCGATGAAAAGCCCCGGCACCATGCGGAGAAGATCCTGTGTGGAAAGTCTCGGGCGGAGTGCGAAATCGGCGCCTTGAATTTGCTTCGACGAAACAGCGGAGACCGGCTGATCCGAACTGACCACCACTTCTGCTTCGCTCGCGGGAGCTTCCTCCAATTCGAAATCAATGGTGACCGTCTTTCCGGCTTCGACTGTAATATCTTTCGAGGCATTCTTGAACCCCACTCCGCCCGCCTTCAGTCGAATTTTCCCCACGGAGACCCGGCGAAGCGTGTATGCCCCGTCGGGCCCCGAGGATGTCCCGCTGCGGGTTCCCTCGATGACAACGTTGGCAAATGGAACGGGCATGGAGGAGCCTGACACAATCACACGACCGGTGATTGTACCCGGGGCTTCCTGTGCATGAAGGGACCGGCAGTCCCCGAGGATGAATGTGGCGAGGACCACAACGGTCTGTATCAGACTCCTGGGGTAACGCACGGCGATGACAATCGAGAGATTAGACATCGTAATGACAAAAGCGGCTCGAAGACACCCCTCCACGGATGATACGAGATGCCCCGCGGATCGGATCGATTCGGCTACTCAATCCCCATCAGATCGAAGCTGTACGAGAGATTCAGAAACAGGTTGAAGCCCGCCGTCTGCTGGATGCCGTGGACATTCTGGTACGCCGGAAGCTGGACGAACGCCGTGCCAGCGAGAGCGTCGCTGAACTTAAGTCCAACACCCGGGCTGACAAAGATCCATGTCCCGCCCGTATTGGCTCTCGGCTCATCGGTAAAACCGACATCGGCGAAATCCTGAAACCTTCCGTTCACCTGCAGCAAGAGGTCCATCCTGTCGAGCAATCGATACGCCGTTCCAACATGGGCGAGAAGCGTATTCCCAAACCGATAGTCGTAAGTTCCCTTTCCGGTAAATTGGTAGGCCACACCGAGCCTCAGCGGCAGGGCGGCGTATTTCCCCGACGGGGTCGGAAGTGTGAGGATATTCTGGTCATACTCGACTCCGGCAAACCCGTCGACTGAGCCCGTGCCCGGCTGAATTGTGACTTCCGCTTCTTCACCTTCGGCGTTCCGCAGGCCGGTGACGCCTGATGCGGTTTTAATCCCACCGTGAAGCGCCACAATCGGTGAGAACTGCGATGAATCGGACTGGAACAATACATAGTGAGCGTTCAATACGATGTCCCCAAGGCCGCTGAAGTCCCACGACTCCCAGCGGTTAGCGCCCTCCGCATGATCGATATGGCTGTGTTCGCGGTGAACAAACGGTATCGAAAGCTCCGCGGTCAGGCGCTCGCTGAGCCCGAGTTGAAGCTGAAGGGTATTCTTTTCGTTCAACGTCTCCACCTCATCATGATGTCCAGCAATTGCGCCGACGAACGACCTCGACGAGCCCACGTAAATTTGATTTTGCAGAATGTACTCATGTGAGATCCCGACAGAGAGCCAGCCGCCGCTCAAAGATCGGTATGTATTGAGAGGACAGGTTGCGGCTCCGCAGCTCCGCGAAAGGGAGTGTTCAGGGGCAAGAACAAAGCCGAGAAGTAAGCCACTTATCAGTAATGATCGCATCAGGTTGGGGCCCCTTTTCTTGCATGGATGGATCGTGATCCTTGTGCTGGTTTCAACAATGAGCGGGACATTTTCGTTCTACTTGTTACGAACCGGATTGCAGCAGATGCGCAAATTCCTGGAGATCGGGGAGCGCCACATCAGACACCGCCCAATAGATCATCCCCGAGGCCGTCCAACCTACAAGATTATACCCCTGTCTCGCCGCCGTTCCTCCAGCGGCGTTTCCACCGCGGGACGCCGGCCACACAAAAAGGTTGATGATGTGCTTCCGATGCTGATAGATCAGGGCTGCGACGGGACGTCCACCGATGTAATCCAGCCGGCCCCCCGCAAGGGTGAACCCCTGATCCGGCAGATCGCGGACCGGCGGCGAGAAATCGAGCCGTCCGGCGAACCATGGCTTCACGGTGTGCTGGTCCGATGATTGTACATCGGTCAGATGATTCGCCATCAGCGATCGCGCATGGCTCGAAACAAGCTCCTGTTCCAAGAGGCCGTCTGCGGACGGGCTCCTCGGCATCAGGAAGAAGGCCCAGACCGCCAGAGATATGAAAGCGATCCCGAAACCAATGAGCCGCCAATTCCTGGCCGGCATGAACCGTCGATACCCTGGTTGGATCTGAGCCGTCCCCAATCCTTCCGCCTTCAGCGATGCCGTGACGCGTTTTCGGAGCGCGGGCGGGGCCTGGTGGTAAAATGACGGGGAGCCTATACCTTCCCGCAGGATACGGATGTTGTTGAGAGCGCGTGAGCAATCCGGACACTTCATCACGTGTTCCTGCACCTCGAGAGCTTTCGCGAGATCGAGCTCATCATCCGCATACGCATCGAGGAGCGGTCGCACCTGTTGGCAGTCCACCTCAATCCTCCTTATCGGGATGTTCGGTCAGCATGTCTTCGAGCTGCTTCCTGGCGCGAGAGAGCCGGGACATGACGGTCCCGACGGGTACGCCGGCGATTGAAGCGATCTCCTTGTACGACATCCCCTCCAGCTCACGCAGGACCAGAACCTCCCTGAACTCGACCGGCAATTCTTCAATCGAGGCATGCAGGAGCTCGGCGTTCATCTGCTCGATGAGTATCGTCTCGGGAGAGGGAGCCAATGCCGAACCGCCGTGAAGTTCATCATTGAACTCCGTGATCGATTCCTTCACCCTGTTTTGCCGCATCCACGTGTAGCATGTGTTCCGGACAATCGTCAGCAGCCATGCCCTCGGGTCGCCCCCGCGAAAGCCTGAAAAGAACCTGAACGCACGCAGGTAGGATTCCTGCACGACATCCTCGGCATCCTGATCATTCTTCGTCAGCCATCGGGCCAGGTTGTACGCCGCATCCATGCAGGGAAGGATGGTGCGTTCGAAACTCGATAATGTGCCCTGATCGAGCGGCGTAAATCCTTCCGGGGGGAATCCCCCATTCAAGTATAGACCGAGAGAACAGGTATTTTATTCCCGAATCGAAAACGAAGGGCAAGACGGGAATATTACCGCGCGGGCGCCTGTCTTACATATGAACGAGGTCGCGGCGGGACGGCTGCAACAGATAATTGAATGGAAAGGGCTTCCCCGCGGCCTTGGAACCAAAAAGAAAGGAATAAAATCATGAGATTCAACAAGGCGTTGCATTGGGCGTTGACCCCTCCGGACAATGCTCCCGCAGCAACTCTATTTCTCCGGTGCATGGCGGGCGGAGTGTTCTTCTGGGAGGGAATACTGAAATTTGTGTACACGAACCAGGGGGTCGGACGCTTCACTAAGTTGGGCATTCCATTCCCCGAAATCTCCGCTCATTTTGTCGCATGTCTCGAGATCGTCGGAGGGCTCCTCCTCATCGGGGGCTTACTCACGCGGATGATCGCCATCCCGTTTGTCATCGAGATGATCGTCGCGATACTCTCTACGAAGATCTCCCTGTATCTCGGAACATCGCCGCTGCCCCTCCCTCCTGTTCCTCCCCAGATCGGGATCTGGGCTGTGCTTCACGAAGGCAGATCGGATTACGCGCAGATCATGACGATGTTCTTTCTGATCGCGGCGGGACCGGGCAGGTGGTCTATCGACGCATTGCGTCACACGAGGCAGCGCGAAAAGGAATCGCACATCCGCCTTGCATCGGCGGGGAGCCGTGCCTGAGCCGGCATCACGTCAATGTTCGACGGAGTTGTTTTTGTAGCACCGGGTTAGTACACTTGACGCATGCAGAAACCGCGCGCGGCCCTTGGATTTATTTTCGTCACTCTTCTGATCGATCTGACCGGGTTTGGCATTATCATCCCCGTGATGCCGAAACTGATCAGCGAGTTGATCCACGGAACGATGAGCGACGCATCCCGTTACGGCGGGTGGCTGATGTTCACCTACTCGATCATGCAGTTCGTTTGCTCGCCCATCGTAGGGAACCTCAGCGACCGCTACGGACGAAGGCCGGTGCTCCTCGCTTCGCTGTTCGGGCTTGGAGTGGATTACGTGATTCTCGCGCTGGCCCCGACGATCGGGTGGCTCTTTTTGGGACGGCTCTTTGCCGGCATTTTCGGGGCGAGTTTCACCACCGCCGGAGCGTATATCGCCGATATCAGCCCCCCTGAGAAGCGGGCTCAGAGTTTTGGAATCATCGGGATGGCGTTCGGGCTCGGCTTCATCATCGGCCCCATTATCGGCGGGGTGCTCGGTCAGTTCGGATCGCGCATCCCGTTCATCGCCGCCGCAGGACTTTCATTGCTCAACTGCCTCTACGGCTTCTTCGTCCTCCCCGAGTCGCTGAAAGCCGAGAACCGGAGGAAATTTGAGTGGAAAGTGGCAAATCCCGCCGGATCGCTCCTGCACTTTCGGCAGTATCCCGTGGTGTCGGGGCTGATTGAATCGCTGGTCTTCATGTACATCGCCGTCTATGCGGTCCAGAGCACATGGACCTTCTTCACGATACAGCAGTTCGGCTGGGATTCCGCGATGGTGGGGTATTCGCTTGGAGTCGTCGGCGCGATGTATGCGCTTGTTCAGGGGTTTTTGATCCGCCTCATTATTCCGAAACTGGGGAAGAAACGCTCCGTCTTTGTCGGTCTGAGCATGTACGGCCTCGGGCTCCTACTCTTTGCGATCGCCACGAAAAGCTGGATGATGTTTGCGTTTCTCGTGCCGTACTGCCTCGGAGCAATTGCCGGACCGGCCATCCAGGGGATAATTTCCACACAGGTCCGACCCAATGAGCAGGGTCAGCTCCAGGGGATGGTCGCAAGCCTTATGAGCATGACGGCAATCATCGGCCCGCCCCTCATGACAAATCTCTTCGCCTTTTTTACGAGCGCCGGCGCGCCATTCTACTTCCCCGGCGCCCCTTTTCTGGCCGGTGCTGCGCTCATGGCTGTCAGCGTCATCCTCGCGACGAGATCGCTTGCGGCATACGTGCAGGAGCCCGCTCAGCCGGTCAACACAGCTATTGCCCCTGGTGAATCGGGCTCTCAGTAGGAATAACGAATACCGGCGAGAGATGTTTGAGGGGGAAATCCGGAATCGGGTGGGAGTCGTACTACAGAAAAGGAGAGGAAGGGCATTGCTCCACAGGCAGGACTCGAACCTGCAACCCTCCGGTTAACAGCCGGATGCTCTACCATTGAGCTACTGTGGAATGTGCTGCGTTGGCAGGCGGCTTGTAATTCGGAGTTTTTGTTGGAGTTAAGACTCAACCGACGCGCAGCGATATAATATAGAGAAAACGTGCCGGAAAGTCAATCCTCGCTTTCTTGACTAATCTTAGCGTTTTAGGTATATTGATTACAAGTAGAACATGAAACCGAATCTGACATCGACTGCGAGGAAGAGCGTCGAACATTCGATTACCACCCATCTAGGATAAAGGACGATGGAAGGAAATTTTTCGAATCGGGTCCAGGATGTGATACGTCTCAGCCGGGAAGAAGCGCTCCGGCTCGGTCATGATTACATCGGCACCGAGCATCTGTTACTCGGTGTGATCCGTGAGGGGGAGGGGATCGCCGTCAAAATACTCCGGAACCTCGGAGTAGATCTGTACAAGCTGAAGAAGGCGATCGAGGATACGGTGCGGACTTCCGGGGGTACTCTGACAATCGGCAATATTCCGCTGACCAAACAGGCCGAAAAGGTCCTAAAGATCACCTACCTCGAGGCCAAACTGTACAAGTCGGATGTCATCGGAACGGAACATCTCCTTCTCTCCCTTCTCAGGGACGACGACAACATCGCCGCCCAGATTCTCCATCAGTTCAACGTCCATTACGACGTCGTCCGGAACGAACTGGACAACATCATCAGCGGAAAACCATCGAACCCGCCTGCCCAGCAGACGGGCGAGCGCCGGCCGGAGAAATCAAAGACTCCTGTTCTCGATAACTTCGGGCGAGACCTGACGAAACTCGCGATGGAGGACAAGCTCGACCCCATCGTCGGACGCGAAAAGGAAATCGAGCGCGTAGCACAGGTATTAAGCAGGCGCAAGAAGAATAACCCCGTCCTGATCGGCGAACCGGGGGTCGGGAAAACGGCGATTGCGGAGGGTCTGGCCCTTCGAATCGTCCAGAAAAAGGTCTCCCGGGTCCTCCACGACAAGCGCGTCGTGACGCTCGACCTTGCCGCCCTTGTTGCGGGTACGAAATACCGCGGCCAGTTCGAGGAGCGGATGAAGGCGGTCATGAATGAGCTCGAAAAAGCCAAGGACGTCATTCTCTTTATCGACGAACTGCACACGATTGTAGGCGCAGGGGGCGCCTCGGGATCGCTCGATGCCTCCAATATGTTTAAGCCGGCCCTTTCGAGGGGCGATTTGCAGTGCATCGGAGCCACGACCCTCGACGAGTACCGCCAGTATATCGAGAAAGACGGCGCTCTCGACCGCCGCTTCCAGAAAATCATGGTCGATCCGACCAGCGTCGATGAAACCATCCAGATCCTCAAGAACATCAAGCACAAGTACGAAGAGCACCACAATATCCGCTATTCGGACAAGGCGCTTGAGACTGCCGTCCGTCTGAGCGACCGCTACATTACAGACCGGTATCTGCCCGACAAGGCGATCGACGTGATGGACGAGGCCGGCTCGAGGGTTCACCTCTCGAATATTCACGTGCCGAAGGAGATCCTCGATCTTGAGGGAGAGGTCGAAAAGATCCGCCTCTCTAAAAACCAGGTGGTGAAAAACCAGAACTTCGAAGAAGCCGCTCGTCTGCGCGATCTTGAGAAGAAGCACTTGAGCGATCTGGAGGTCGCCAAGCGCGAGTGGGAATTGAAGGCCCAGGAATCCGTCTATGAGGTGAACGAAGAGACGATGGCCGATGTCGTGTCGATGATGACGGGAATTCCCGTCAATAAGATCGCGCAATCGGAGTCCGAGAAACTCCTCAAGATGGAAGAGGCGCTGACAAAGGTCATCGTCGGCCAGAACGAAGCCGTCGTGAAACTCTGCAAGGCGATTCGCCGGACACGCGCCGGGCTCAAGGATCCGAGACGGCCGATTGGCTCGTTCATTTTCCTCGGACCGACCGGGGTCGGCAAAACGGAAATGGCAAAGGCGTTGGCGCGCTACCTGTTCGATTCCGAGGAAGCCCTCATTCGCATCGACATGAGCGAATACATGGAGAAATTCACCGTGTCGAGACTCGTGGGCGCTCCCCCCGGATATGTGGGGTACGAAGAAGGCGGCCAGCTGACCGAGAAGGTGAGGCGGAAACCATACTCGGTGGTGCTCCTCGATGAAATCGAGAAAGCGCATCCGGATGTATTCAACATCCTTCTGCAGGTTCTCGACGACGGGCAGCTGACCGACAGCCTGGGACGCCGCATCGATTTCAAGAACACGATTCTCATCATGACGTCGAACATCGGCGCGCGGGACATCAAGGCGACCGGCGGGTTCGGGTTCGGGCTCGACACTGCAAAAGACAACTACAAGTCGATGAAGAACACCATCGAGGACGCGGTGAAGAGGGTGTTCAACCCTGAGTTTCTCAATCGCATCGACGACACCATCGTCTTCCACAGCCTCGAGCGCGAACACATCGACCGCATCATCGATATCCAGATGCAGGAACTGGTGAAGCGGATGGCGTCGCTCGACATCAAGATTCACCTGACCAAGCAGGCGAAAGAGTTCCTGGTCGATAAGGGGTATGATCCGGCCTTCGGCGCCCGGCCCCTAAAGCGGGCGCTTCAGAAGTATGTCGAGGACCCGATCGCGGAAGAACTGCTGCGCGCAAAATTCGGCCAGGGAAGCGTGGTCAATGTGAAGTTCAACAAGAAGACCGAGTCTTTGCGATTTACCGAGGGAGGAAAAAAACTCAAGAAGGGAAACGTCACGCCGGAGGCTCAGCAGAGCGCCAGCGTTTCTTGAGCGAGACCGCGTAAGGTGATACCCCCCTCTGCCGCTCGGCGGAGGGGATGGGGGTTTTCTTCCACAGCATCTCATGGTACTGTCCACCAGATACTCCCGGGCACGGGAGTTATCATTCCAGCAACTCCTCAACACCAGAGTTGGGGAACTTGAACTACGCCCCTCCGACACTCTGCGTGACTGCCTGATCGGGCTCCGGCACGAGCTCGTAGCAAACCACATCGCGTTCTTTCCCAATTTTTACTTCGGCCAGGAGCCCTGGGGGTGCATCGACCGGACCGGCTCGATCGAGATCCCTTTCTACCTCGCGAACAACGAGCTCCGGCGGATCGCGGAAAAACATTACGTGGCCTACTCCAAGGAGGAGATCATGATGATCCTCCGGCACGAGACGGGACACGCCGTCAATTATGCGTACAAACTGTGGATCGGGAGCCAGTGGAAGAAACTCTTCGGAAAATTCCAGCAGCCCTACCCCCGCTTCTATCATTTCATCTCGAACAGCAAGGACTTCGTGCGCTACCTCCATTACATAGGCCATCCACACTATGCGCAGCGGCATCCCGATGAGGATTTTGCGGAGACGTTCGCCGTCTGGCTCGATCCTTCCTCGAAGTGGAAGTGGAATTACAGGTCGTGGCCGGGAGCGCTGGAAAAGCTGCGGTTTGTCGACCGGATGTTCCGGCGCGAGCAGATTGCAGCCCGCCGCCCGCTGAGAGTCCGGTACGACGAGACCAAGAGCCACAAAACCATTGCCGAAACTGTTGCGGAGTATTTTCAGATCGAGCGGCGGGTCGATCCGAGGGTGCGTGAATACACGCTGGACCTGAAGGAAATATTCTCGAAGAAAAAACCTCATGCCTCCCGGCTCGTGCGCGCCGACCTCTTCATTCAGAATTACAGCGATTATCTCGAGGAAGAGCTTGTCACCTGGATCGCGAAAGCGGACCGGAGGGATATCAGAAAATACCTGCGCGAGATCCAGACGATCTGCGCGCTGAACGAGCTCTATCTCTACCCGGACCAGACAACCGAGAAGCTGGTGGAGTTGGTCATCGTCTCCACCTATCATCTCCTGAACAGGCTTCGGCTGATCCGCTGAACCGGGGAACGCGGGCTGTAGCCGCGGGCTTTAGCCCGCGCTTCCACCGCACGTGCACATACTGCGCCCTTTTATAGCCGCGGGCTTTAGCCCGCGCTTGCACCGCAGCTGCAATTACTGGGTGTGATAAAAGAAAACCCCGGGATCTCGTAAGATACCTGGGCTCGCCCTTCCTCATGCACTCGCCACATTGATCGCTTCTTCCGGTTTACCGGAACTTCACCTTCCAGGAGAGCGAAATGCGCTTTGCAATAGGGAAGCTCACTCTCATGGCCTCGGAGGAGATTGTCGAGGTGTCTCCGCGGGACGGTGAGATCACTGTATCGAATTCCAGTCCGGCGGGGACATAGAGGACTGCAGAATAGGTTCCCTCGACGAGATTACCCGAGGTGACGGAGAGCGTTTTCGTCGAGGCATTCCATTCCTCCGACACGATGTCGGCCGCCCCCTGAGTGACGTGCCTCGAGGTCGAAAGAACGATGGGATGATCCGGCCTCTCGTGGATCGAGAGGATCTGCGATGAAGTCGGGTTCAGTTTCAGCGTGATGCTCTTTTTGAATTCGCCGAGATAGCGATCGCTCCACTTCTCGTAGGCGAGATACTTTTTTGTAGCCTGCAGGCCGAGCTGCGCGGCTTCGATCGTCACATCCGACTCGTCAGTCGACCAATTGAACGCGCCGACAACATTCCATTTCTCATACTCCTCGTCTACCTTCAGGTTCCAGACCGTGGGAAGGTTCAGCTGCCTGATGCTGTACCACCCGCCCGGTCCTCCCCCGTCGTAGACGCGAATTGCGATCGTGTTCTCTCCGTCCCAGTCGATGACATTCTCGGGGATCTTGTAGATGCGGAATGCCGTCCACTGCGTCGCGTAGTCGGGTGGGAAGGTGCCGCTCTTCCCCACCAGAGCCCCGTTGACATATGTCTCATCGCAATCGTCAATCCTTCCGAGGTAGAGCTTGACAGGCCCGCGTTGCATTCCCGCGGGCAATGAGAACTTAGCGCGATACCATGCGAATCCGTCGAGACCCGGATAGCCGGAGTTCTCCCATCGGGCCGGCACGGGTATATCCTTCCATCCGCCGTCGTCAAAGCTCTTCTCCTTGCGGATGGAGGAGTCCCCGGGTGAGAATTTCCACTGACGGGGGAGCCTGAGAGACGATGAGCCGTCTGCCGCACGGAGCATCAAGCCCTCTTCTCTCGGTTCGCTGAACAGGTCGACCGGCGTCGCTCCCCTGCCGTACACGGGGAGAGTCATCTGTATGAGGTTTCTGCGATCCTGTGAGAGAGCCGGAAGCTTGTCGCTGAGGAGGTTCATCTGGCCGGAGAGCGCCACAACCCCCGCCCACGCGCGCGCCTGATCGAGCGTGAGAGGATCGCGCACGACGAGGCAGTCCGGATCGTCATACCAGACTGTCCTGTGATAGAACCAGCGGTTCGCGGCCGCATTGACGCCGGGCGTGACCCCTTCCCAGGCGGCATACACGTCATTTCCGATTCGCATTCCGTCGACCAATCCGATCGAGGGTCCTAAGGGCGCACCGCATCCGAGGATAAACCTGTCTGAGCCTGTGCCGCGGCGGATCGACTGCAATCCCATCTGGTACGCCTGTGCCGGCGTTACCGGCTTCGAATACTTTCCCCCGTCGGCAGGAAAATAGAGGAAGTCGATCTTTACGTAATTGTATCCCCAGACGTTGATAATCGTATAGAACAGGTTTTCAAGCCACAGCTGAACTTCCGGCCTTGTGGGATCGAGCGTGAAAATCCTCCCTCCCCACCAGTCGTTCGCGAAGAATTGTTTCAGCGTATCGCCGGCATCCCGCAGGAGCCAGTTGCGGTGCTCCTTATACACGGAGCTGCTCTCGGCAACCGCAAACGGAGCGAGCCATAGTCCCGCAAGCAATCCCTTGTTGTGAATCTGATCGGTCAGCCACTTATGCCCGTGCGGAAACCTGGCGTTCATATTCCAGTCTCCGGCGGCAATCTGATAGCCGTCGTCGATCTGAATATACCGGAGCCCCGCTTCCCGGAAATCCCTTGCGGCGGCATCGAGATTCAGAAGAATGCTGTCCTCAGAGATATGCTGGTAGTAATAGTACCACGAACACCAGCCCGCCGGCACGCGTGAGGTCCCAGGCCGGTTCGCCGCATCCTTTCCCGACGGGGTAAACGGCTTGTTGATAGTGGGGGCGAGCGCCTGGAGAAATTCTCCGTAGCGGCGAAGGTTGTCGGTGGGTGAGGGATCGAAAGAGATGATCATCCGGTCGGACCGGACCTCACGGTTTGGCCGTACCACGAGTGCTCCGAGGTCTGCGGTGGACGATAACCGGATCTGCGCTGTCTCCGTCTCCAGCGGTCCCACGCTAAATGAGTTGACCGCCTGCGAGTTCGTGAGAAACCCGAGAAGGAGTGAAGAGTAATAATCGGGCTCGTAGAATACGGTCGACCAATAACTCGTATTCCGGGTCGAGGAGTCCAGTTTGACAACCTCCGAATTGCTCCAGGACTGATACCCGTTGACGTGCATCAGGACGCGCGACGAGTCGAATCCGATATGGCCCGCTCCTTTCACGTCGAGGAGATGAAACCTGGCGGGCTTCCAGTCGCTCTGAGACTTGTTCCCCACTCCTGCGGAAAGGGTGAGAAATTTCTTGTCGTCGTAGACCACAAATGTCGCCGACCAGCGGGCCTCGGGGCCGTCTGCGACAACATCCACCTTCTTACCTTTGCCGAGTTCATCGGAGTAGGTTTCTGTTTTGACCGAAAGGGGCGCCTGCTCGCTGATCAGACTCAGCGAATCACGGTCATGAAACGCAAGGCTCATCGTGGCCCCGCCTACCACCACCTTCCAGGCCTCGCCATCCCATTCCGACAGGTTCCAGGTCTTCGAATTCCGGTCGATGCCCAGTTTCAGGAGGCCGTTGTCCGCTTCGAAGGGTCCTGGCAGCTGTTGAGTCCATGCCTCGGGACTCAATCCGAGGATGCACAGGAATACGGCGAGCCGGTACCGATTCGTCATTGCTTCAGCATTGTGTGCGATTTCAGGTCAGAAGTAGATCTTCAACGTGGCCACGGAGTTCTTCTTAGTCGGCACCTTCACGACGTTCTTCTCCGCCGCAAGCGCCGTCCCATCCTCTTCCAGAAAATTCGAGCGCACAACCTTTTTGGGCGCCTTTGGCAAGGTCAATGTTGCATTGCCGGATTCTCCGGTGGCATCATACCACTGGACAATCCATGCTTCCGAATCTTCGGCCTTCTTCAGTTCGGTCAGTACCAGAGCCGCCGGAGAGAGCGAGACAAAAGAATGGGAAACGGGCAGCTTTCCCGCGTGGACATCGGTCATCATCGCAATGAGGGGATTGTTATACTCGCAGGCACGCTGAGCCGTGCCCGCTCCTTTCCAGGTTCCCATATGCGGATAGAGGGAGTATTCGATTGTGTGCATCCCTCTGTCGGCCGTGGGATCGGGCCAGATAGGCGACCGCAGAAGCGAAAGCCGGATCGTGCTTCCTTTAATGTCCCAGCCGTACTTCGACCTGTTCATGAGACTCACGCCGTAGTCGTTGTCTGAGAGATCTGCCCAGCGCTCGCCCGGTACTTCCACTTTGGCGCTGTCCCAGCTGTCGCGCAGCTGGGTCGAGCGGCGGATCGAACCGTATGGGATTTCGTAGGTAGCCGCGGTATCGCTGACCGTCACCGGGAATGCAACTTTAATCATCGTCTTTTCCTCCCACCAGTCGGCATCGGTCTTGAAGTCGACCCGATCGATCCCCGAGTACAGCGAAATCTCCTGCGTAAAGAACGACGACGGATACTCCGGGGTGGGGGGGTCCTTCCTGACTCCCGGTTTGAGATAATCGCGCACGATTCTGATCGTCGCCCGTACGGGACCAGATTCGACAACCTCAACCGAGCGGAATCTGGTCGGATACTTCACTCCCGTAAGGCCGACATTCCATGCATCCCATGCGCGAGGCCTGTCTTCCAGCAGTTGGACCTCGCCCCCGAAGCCCTTCAGGACCTCGCGATTGCCTCTCTTGTCGAAGATGCTTTTCACCCATCCTGAATCGGCATCGACCGTGACGCGGAAAGATCCATTCTCCAGCACGGTGCGCGACGCGGTTAACGAGCCCGGCCCGGCGGACGGGGTCTGTTTCCGCAGTTCGTAGACCTTGTAACCGACAGGAGGAATGCGATCGGACCGGAAGACGAGTTGGCGCGAGTATTTTCCCGTCCTGACGGTTTGTGAGAGGACTTCATTCCCCGAGGCATCGAAAAGGGCGTAGTCGTCGTTGTCGCCTTCGCGGAGCGAGATCGTGCCGGGATCGCTTCGCTCCCAACCCAGCGTGTTGAACACGACCACGGGGATCCCTTTTTTGAACGCCGCCGTATTGACCTGTTTGGCGATCAGGTTTCCCGCCTTGTTCAACTCGTACGTCCCGATCGCGCCGGCTGCGTTGTATTTCACGGCCGCATCGATGTAGTTTTCCCGGATGCCGGAACCGGGGAGCAGGTCGTGGAACTGGTTGAAGAGTACGTTTCTCCACGCCTCCTCGAGGTCCGTGCGGTTGTATGACCCTCCGTATAGCCCTGCCAGGGTCGAGAGTTTTTCAGCATTCGTGAGAAGTACTTCGCTGCGCCTGTTCGTCTCCTTCATCTTTGCCTGAGTCGTGTAGGTGCCCTGATGATACTCCAGGTAGAGCTCATCGTTCCACACAGGCAGGTTTGACAAATCACTTTTCCGGAGCCAATCGATATACCCGCCGGCGGTACCCATCTCGATTGACGGAAAGACATCCACGGTCTTCAGATGCTCGATCCGGTCGAGCATCTCATTCGAAGGCCCGCCGCCGTGGTCGCCGACGCCGAAGAGGATGAGCATCTTTCTGAATCCTGAATTCGCCTCGAACTGACGGAGCTGATCGACCGTGCGGGCCGGGTCGTTGACCTCATTGACGTAATCGAAGGGGAAATAGCAGAGCACCCGCGAGCTGTCGGCCGACTGCCACCAGAAGAGATGATACGGGAAGATATTATGCTCGCTCCACCCCATTTTCTGCGTGACAAAAGCGTCGATGCCGGCGTTGGCGTAGAACTCCGGCATGTTCCAGTTATATCCGAATGAATCGGGGTTCCATCCGATCTTAACCCTTGCCCCAAATTTCTTCGCGAAGTACCGGGTGGAATAGAGCAGGTGGTGCATCCACGATTCCCCTCCAGGCATGTTGCAATCGGGCTCCACCCACATCCCGCCGACAATCTCCCAACGTCCGTCCTTCACCCGCTGCTGCATTTTCACGAACACGTCGGGCGCAAGCCGCTCCATCCAATCGTAATATGCCGCGGCGCTTTGCGTGTAGGTGAAGTCGGGACGCGCATCCATCATGTTCAGGACGGATGAGAACGTGTTCCTGCACACCTCGATCGTTTCCTTGTCGCGCCAGAGCCATGCGGCGTCGATATGCGCATTTGCGTCGTAGTACAGGGTAAAGTTCTTTGCGAAGGCTCCTATCGGCTTCAGTTGCGACCGTGCTGCGTCGAGCGATGCGGTGAATTTGTCGACCGATCCAGATGCAAGCGCGTCCAGGTCCACCCGCGCCGCGAGCGATTGAAGGAGGTCATTCAGCCGGGCTTTCTCGCTGCGGTCAAGGGTGGATTTGTCGATATGGTGGTCTTCTTTCTTGTGGGCATTGGTCTGGTACGTATCGAAACTCAGGAGTTTTTGCCCCACCTGAAGGCTCAGCGAAAAATCGTCGAGCGTTCGATGAAACGGCTTGGTTGCTTCTGTCTCAATCTGCGCCCTGAGCAGTCTGAGCGGTCCTCCCGTATTGATGGCCTTGATTGCGAGCAGGAACTTATCGCCCGGTTTTGCCTCTTTTGTCAGCTCGAATTCACCGTCCCAGGGGAAATAGCCTTTGCTCTCGCCGTTGACCCATAGAAATCCGTAATCGTCAACGGAGACAAGGAATTTCACCGGCCCGCTCACCGGCTTGCCAAGAATCCTTTGAGGGAGCACGATCTCCCGTCTCAACCAGCACGAGTCGGGATAGATATTCTGGTCAAACTTGAGGTTCTCCCACTTTGAATCGTCGAATCCCGGTTTTGTGGGATCTCCGGTCATCCCGCGCAGCGCTTTAAGGTCGGGGCTCGCCTTCCAGTCGGTGTACGAGACTGTGCCGAGCGAATCGAGCGCCCTCACCACCTTGTCGACGTTCGTTCGAGCGGCTTCTGCGGCGACCGCCCTCATCCCGGTACTTGTGATCAGAGCGGCGAGTATCACGGCCGATGGTATGTCGCGGAGTCTCATCGTTGGTCTCCTCTCTTGACGCTGTCAGTTTCCGCTGCTGCCGCAGCGAGAATTTTGCGGAGCTGTTCGGCCTCGGGTGCCCGGGGTTTCAACCGGAGATATTTCGTCCAATAGTATCTCATAGCAGCGTAATTGCCAAGATGGGCACAGCAATCCCCCGCCGCGTAATACCCCCTGTCGTTGGTCGGGTTGAGGGATATGACGCGTTGGAAGTAGGGGAGCGCGTCGCCGTACGACTGCTTGCCGAGCACATAGTACTCACCCAGCGATTCATTTACAAGCACGAGATTTGAATCTACGGCGAGGATTATTTTCAGGACCCGTATGGCTTCGTCAAACCTTCCCTCTTTTCCGTACATCGAGGCAAGATCGAGGTAGACTGCTTCGTATCTTGATCCGTACTCGACCGCCTTTTCGTAATCGTGCTTCTGGCGTACGGAGTCGTGCAAGCGGCTGTCCATCTGGGCCGCGGCCGCCCAGAGACGCGCGTTCGTAGAGTCGATCTTCAAATACCTGTCGAAGCATTGCCGGGCCTCAGGATACCTGCCCCAATCGCGGTAAAATGCGCCCAACACATCACTCGCATCCGCCAGCCCACTCTTCCCCCAGAATCGGGGGTCCTGCAGGACGTTGAACCTGTCGATGGAGCGCTGCACGGAAGCGTTGATTCCGATCCAGGCACCCGTGTGCAGCAGCGTGATCAGAATGAGGGATACCATGATGCCCTGCCTGACCAGGCGTTCTTCCACAAACGAAAACCACGCGAATGCGGCCACGAGCACGAATCCGAGATTGAAACTTGCGAACAAGTCCCAATCCCGGCTGATGCCGAGATCGGAGTTGATCACGAATGTGAAGATCGAACCGCACAGCGTCACCAGGAGAAGGAATATCCAGACGATGCCCCCGGAAAATACGGTTTTGAAGCGGGTGGCCCCGATGGCCGCTAGCACGACTCCAGCGAGCGGAGACAAAAGCAAAAGCAGATTTAAGAGGTCGATCCCGTGATATGGTGAAAACATCGTATATGCCTGCCAATTGCTTGTAAGAGTCGTTAGCGGCAGGAGATGCCCCTGGCTGTGGAGAAACACATCGGAAAACGACCCGAAGGTATATCCGCAGAGCGACAAAAGCACACCTGCGGTTGCACATGCGGCGGCTACCGAGAGCGCCACAGCGACCATGCGGCCGGCGCGCAAGCCCAGGTACCAAAGAAGAAGGAGCGCCGGCAGGAGGGTGATCATTCCGAAATGAAGTGAAAAAACCCCCCCAAAGACGGCGGAAGGAACGATCAGAGGACCCTTGCCGCGTAAATATGCGACAGATGCCGCGACAAACAGGAGAACCGCAAAGTAGAGGGGTGTGTAATCTTCTACATAGCCGAAAAAAAGCTGAGAGCCGCCCGAAACGATTATGAATCCGGCGAACAAGAGGGTGTCGACCGAGTCTTTAAACAGTATAGTTGCCAGCCGCACTGTCGCGGCAAGACTCCCGAGGCCGGAAAGAATGCTGATGAGGCGTACGGCAATGACGTTGCTCTCCTCTGTACTCCACGTTTTCGTCAGCTGGAACATGCTCCAATTGAGATAACCGGCCAGCGGTTCATTAGTGAAGAGCCGGGCGATTTCGTTGGCCGATCGTATTCTTGGAACCCTTCCGGCGATGAGGCTCCCGTCCCCGAGGAAGTACACGGTTTCCCTCGCGGCCCAGAAGAGAAGCGTGAAGAGAAGAAGGAGAACTCCCCACGTGACAATACTCTTCCTTCGAAGGAGGCGCGGAGCAACCGCCTGAGCAACACCCAGCCCCGTTCGACGGCTCCATGGGAACAGAGAAAGGATCATCAGCAGTATGACAGCCGCCATGACGGCCGTGGGATAGAATGCGAGGTGGTGATACCCCCAATTGGCCCCTGAGGGATACAAGGCGCCATAGAGATGGGCGAGCGTTATGATCACCGCACCTGTAAGCACGATCCGGATGAGCGGCTGAGATTCCTCCTGGAGCGGAACAGACTCCTCCTGGCGCGATTCTGCGGCGGTGCGCGTTCCCACTAGAAGAGGATGATGTGGAGCCCGATGATGAGACGCACTCCGCCGAAGTCGCCCTCGAGTTCCTGCCTGTGTGACCTGCGGTAGTCGTACATGAGATCGGCAAAGATCGAAGCCTGGCCGCTTTCCACCATTCTCTCCATGCCGATACCCGCGTAGTAGCCGGTTTTTTTGTCGCCCTCAATCACCACATCCGGCGAGCGGGGGCTCGTGACTTTTTCTCTGATGGTGATATAGTTCAATCCTGCCGTTGCGCGGAAAAAGAGCAATCGACCGATCTGCTGCTTGTGAAGGAGTCCAACATGAATGATGTTTTCTTCAAGTGCGGCCGAGCTGTCACTCCCGGGATCGAGGTAGGTGGAAGCCCGGAAAATCCCGATATCGCCGTCAAGAAATACGTAGCTGCCCATCGGAAGCGAAACGCCTCCGCCCCATATGGCCTCAGAGTTTGATTTGTAAAGATCATGAAACTGCGCATTCGAGGGGAAAAACAGCCCCCCGTACAGTTTGAAGATGAACGTTTGCTCCTGGGCATGCGCAGGCAGCGCCCACGGAATCAGTAGTGCAAGCAATAGCGTTTTCAGGTTTTTCATGTTTTCAGGCACCGAACTCCTTCCTCAGTTGATCGAAGAGAACCGCAGTGAGTATGACAGCGCCGAGCACGACCATCTGCACATACGAACCGACGTTGAGCAGGTTCAATCCGTTCCGGAGAACGCCGATGAGCATCGCCCCGATAAAGGTGCCCGCGATCGAACCCCTTCCCCCGAAGAGGCTTGTACCCCCTACCACGACCGCCGCGATAACATCGAGCTCGTACATCAGTCCGGCGTTTGGCTGGCCGGAGTTCATGCGGGAGGCGAGCAGGATTCCGCTGAGGGCAGCCAGGAATCCGCAGATGATATAGACTGCCATGATCACGCCATTGGTGTCGATGCCCGATAGCCTGGCCGCTTCCGGGTTCCCTCCGACCGCATACACGTATCTTCCGAACTGCGTCTTGTTGAGGACCAGATACGATAGTATGTAGACCGCGATCATGATCAACGACGGGACCGGCAGGTTCAGTATTCGTTTGCTCCCCACGATGCTGAACTCTTCAGGCAACCCCCAGATCGGCCTTCCATCCGTGTACATAAACGCCAGGCCCCGGACGATCGTCATCAGCGCGAGAGTGACAATAAAGGGCGTGATCCTGAATCTCGTAATGAAGAGGCCGGCGATGGAACCCGATGCTATCCCCACCAGCACTCCGCTGCAGAGCGCGGCTGCAAACCCCAGGGCCGGAGGAAGAGACGATTTGAGCACGCTTGTCGCAACGACACCGCTGAGCGCCACCAGCGCTCCCACGGAGAGGTCGATTCCCGCCGTCAGAATCACGAACGTCATGCCCGCGGCCATGATCGCGGTGATCGAGGTTTGAAGGGAGACATTCAGGATATTGTCGGCCGTGAAGAAGAACGGCGAGAGCTGGGAGAAGAGGAGGATCTCGACAAGAAGTGCGATCCCGATGCCGAACTCGCCGGTCATTTTCGCGAGTCCTTTCGCGAGTGACCGGGGACTCACTTCACCCGGCATGTTCCCCCTCGGCGCTCTGGCCGGTCGCAAGAAGCATGATCTTTTCCTGAGTCGCCTCCGCCCGAGAGAGTATTCCTGCGAGCCGGCCTTCACACATGACCGCGACCCTGTCGGAAATACCCAGGACCTCGGGAAGGTCGGAAGAGATGACTATCACCCCGACCCCTTCCGCTACAAGCCGGTTCATGAGAGTGTAGATCTCGTATTTCACCCCCACATCGATGCCGGAAGTCGGTTCATCGAAGATCAGAAGTTTGCTCTTCGTGAAAAGCCATCGGGCGAGGACTACCTTTTGGCGGTTTCCGCCGCTCAGTTTTTCCACCTCCTGCTCGACGGTCGGCGTCTTGATCTGGAGCTGCTCGGCATACCTCTTCGCCACGCCTGCATCTTTCTTCCTGTCGATGAACGGGCCCGTCAGAACTTCGCGAAGGTTTGAGAGGGATATGTTTTCCCTGACAGCCATCTTCATGATAAGCCCGTACTTGTTCCGGTCTTCTGTGAGGAGGCCGATCCCCAGGTCGATCGCTTCTCTCGGCGATCGTGGTCGGATGGGTTTGTCTTCAAGGAAGATCTTGCCTTCCTCAAGGACGTCGGCGCCGAACAGGACGCGCGCCAGCTCAGTCCGTCCTGCTCCCACCAGGCCCGAAAGCCCGAGCACTTCGCCCTTATGCAGGGTCAGGTTGATGTCGCGCAGAATCCCGGAATTGAGGTGTTCGATCCGAAGAATCTCCGCTCCGCGCTCAACCGAAACTTTCGGATACTCCTGTTCCAGCTCGCGTCCCACCATCCACCGGACCAGCGACCTCCGGTCGGCTTCAGCAACTGCACATGTGTGTATGTATGTGCCGTCGCGGAGCACCGTCAGCCGGTCGCCGATTTCGAAAATCTCTTCAAGCCGGTGCGAGATGTAGATAATGCCCACGCCTTCGGCTTTTAATCTTCCGATGACGGTGAAGAGATTCCGCAGTTCTTTCTCCGTCAAAGGTGCAGATGGTTCATCCATTGCCAGGATGCGCACCCTGCGGGAAAGGGCCTTGGCGATCTCCACGATCTGGCGTTGAGCGACGCTGAGTGAGCTGACCGGCGCCGTAGTAGGGATCTCCTCGCCGAGCTGGGCCAGGGTTGCGCGGGCGATTTCATGCATCCGCTTGAAATCGATAAGCGAAAACATGCCGCCCAGCCTGCGGATCTGCCCGTTCGCACTCTCCAAACGGCGCTTCACGGGCTCTCCCCCCAGCAGTATGTTCTCTGCGACCGTCAACTCCGGGACCAGCTTGAAATCCTGATAGATCATGCCGATCCCATAACGCTGGGAATCGGCCGGCGAATGGATGTCCGCCTGCATGCCATCCATGACGATCGTTCCCGAATCCTTCTGGACGGCGCCCGAGAGAATCTTCATCAACGTGGACTTCCCGGCTCCGTTTTCTCCCACCAGGCAGTGGACTTCTCCTGCCGAGAGATCGAAATGGACATCAGAGAGAGCCAGTACTCCGGGGTACTCCTTTCGGATAGCCCTCATTTCCAGGAGAGGTACCATGCCTAACGCGCTGCGGCCTTCTGAAGTGCGTCTTTATCTACGATCCCAACCTCAACCGGAACTACCTTTGGCAATTGTGCACCCGAGAAGTATTCTTTGATCTTCTCAATCGTGGTCTCCCCGATTTTCTTGGGGTATTGAATGACGTCTGCTTTCAGCGCGGTTCCCTTCGTGATGGCGTCGGCAGCCGGAGGCGTGGCATCATAGCCGATAATGTTCACGTTCGCACGGTTGTACTGCTGCACGGCATCAAGCGCCCCGAGAGCTGAGTCATCATTGATGCCGAAGATCCCATTGAGGTCTGGGTGCCCCTGCAGAATATCCGACGCGGCCTGCATCGCCTTGTCACGCACGCCCTCGCCGTTCACGTCGGCCACGACTGTGATGCCCGGGTATTTTGCAATCGCATCCTTAAACCCCTGGACTCTGTCGAGCACCGAGGTAATCGTCGGCTGTCCGATGATCGCTACCTTTCCCTTTCCTCCAAGAATCTTCGCAAGGTACTCTCCGGCGAGGCCGCCTCCTGCGACGTTGTCGGAAGCGATGTGGCAAACAGTTTCCCCCTCCTTCGCCGCGATATCGGCCGTGAATACGGGGATCTTCGCGTCATTGGCTTTCTTGATGGCGGGACCGATACCCCTCGAATCAACCGGGCATAGGATGATCGCGTCAACTTTCTGGGTGAGAAAATCTTCGATCTGCGAGCTTTGTTTCCCCAAGTCGAAGTCGCCCGCCGTGACGACAAGCTGGTAGCCGTATTTCGCCGCCGTCGTCCGAAGCCCTTCCTCAAGGTCCTTGTAGAAGACGTGCTGGCGCGTGAGGAGAGATACCCCGATTGTCTTCGTGGAAGACGCCTCCTGCTTTTTCCCGCAGGAGGCAAGGAACAGGAGGAGAAGGGCGGCAGGAATCAAATATCTTGTTTTCATTGTAGATCCCTTTAACGTGATCACCGTTTTGTTTCCCGGTCAACAATTACCGCAAGCAGAATCACGAGGCCTATCGCGACCTGCTGCCAGTAGGCCGACACATCAAGCAAGACAAGACCGTTGCGCAGCACCCCCATAAGCACGGAGCCTATCATCGCTCCGAGAATGGTCCCCTTTCCTCCCGACAGACTCGTGCCTCCGATGACAGCGGCCGCAATGACATCAAGCTCATATCCTAATCCTGCGGTCGACTGTCCCACGCCGAACCGCGAGGTGAACAGAACTCCCGCGATTCCCGCGGATAAACCGCACAGGCCATAGACGAGGAGTTTCATCTTGGCGACATTCACGCCGCTATAGACGGCCGCCTCCTCATTTCCGCCGATGGCGTACGAATACCGCCCCCATCTCGAGGCTTTCAGCAGATACCCTATTAATAGAGCAAAGAGGGCCATGATGACAATCGGTATCGGGATGTTCAGAATCGATCCCTGCCCGATCATAAGAAAACTTTCAGGAAGATTTCGGATCGTTTCGCCGCCGGTCAGGGCGAACGCGAGGCCGCGGGCAACGCTCATCATCGCGAGTGTCGCAATGAAGGGCGGCAGGGCTGCTCTTGTGATCACAAACCCATTGACGACACCGCACAAAAGGCCGACTCCCGCTCCGAGAATGACAGCCGGAACCAATCCAAATGGGCCGTTGAGCATGACGGCCGTAACTACTCCGGCAAGCCCCAGGACTGAACCCACTGATAGGTCGATTCCCCCGGAAATGATGACCACCGATTGTCCAACCGCCATGATTGCGATGAAGGAGAGCGCCCTCATCACCTGAGAGATGTTTGACCAGCTTAGAAACGTGGATTCAAAGAGGTGGGGACCGCCGAACGATGAGGTGAGTACTGTGAGGATGACTACTTCCGCGAGCAGGGCGGCCCAGATGCCGAGCTGTTTACCTTTCAGTACCGCCATCTCGTAGTAAGTTAGCCGCCTTCGTCTTCGTGAGAGGGGTTCCGAGAGTGGTATGGCCTCGAAAACCGCCTTATTCTACAAAGATTTTGCTTTGGGTGCAAATTCCCTTGATTTACGATTGCTTGGGGATTTTCCCTTCCCCCAGTCGAAGTGCCGCAAAACTGTCGCACAGTTGTCCCAGTGTTTTTCGACCTCGCCCTTTAATCTGGTCAAGTCCACTTTAGATTAGATCAACGAGATTCTGATGTGACCCGACCCCTCGTCGGATTTAGACTCAGGCTGCTGATCAGCTTGTATGTAAAGAGCGGTTGTTTTCCAGAAAAATTGTTTGGGAAGGGGTTGATGCCGCTGAAATTTCAGTTGGAAAAAGGAGAACGGGATGGGGCGTTGTATCAGAAGATCATGAATTATCGGGTCCGGGCGACGAGAAGATGATCGGCCTCACGAGCATTTCGACAAACTTCCGTTTTCCGCCTCCCTTCTGCGAAGTACGTATAGACCAATTCCATGTGAAACAAAACCGTCGAGGAGGCATTCATTAAGGATGTCACTACCAGCGTCGTTTTGCGCGTTATGTGCAGTGCAACGGCGAGGATTCCCTGAGATAATCCCAAACATGCGAGTAACTTCTTCTATACTCCCTCCCGTGTCTCCTATACTCGGCATCGAAGCAACGGTACTCACCCTCGAGAAAGTCCTCTCCGAATGTAATTAGCGCTTTCGCAATATGGCGTACCAAATTATCGACCTCTGACTGCGAGTTCACGTTGAACAGATTCTGCGGAGACAAGAGCTCATCACTCTCACCGGATTTGAAATTCTTCATACCGTTGAGGGTGATGATGTGATCAGCTATCCAGAGCCACCGCCTCCGCGCAAAGAGAACATTCAAACCATAAACCGGATGATCGTGTGGATGCCAAGACCCATCAAAAATCACAAAATCCTTTTCCCGCTCATAGAACATGAACAAATACCACCACTCAGATCGATTGACCGCTATCTGCCGAAATCCTCTTGTGCTTAGAGGCGCAGCACAGTGAGATTCAATGGCGTCATATAACCATTCTTGATGATCTTTAGTCACGACAGTGTCTTTTTGCTGGCCGCTGCATGGCATATAACGTCCCGGCAAGTATCGCAGCACTCTTGCGACCTGGACAAAGACCTATTCAGTTGCGAAGCAGAAGCGCTGAGCGAGCCGATGTATGATCCAAGTTAGGTTTCATTCTTGAGCGTCGTTCTTTGCCGTGTTTACCGCGCTTATTCTGTAAAGATCCTGCGCACTATTTCTGAATCTTGTACTTCACTACCTCTTGCCATTCCTTTGATGACATATCAAAATACACATTGCCGCGGGGATCTGCAGCCCAATACCGAAACCAGAATTCATCGGGCAACTCTGACCATGATACCTGCCGTAGCCATTCACCGTTTGTGGAGAATATATCGTAGCGCCAAATCGTTTTGTCGAGGAATACCTGAACGGCGAGAGTATTGTCCGGGAGAGTGAGTAAGCCGCGTATCCCGGTTTTCGCTATCATGACCCCCCCGACCTGAGACGGCGGTTTCAGTTCCGCGACTGTTCGGGTGATTGTTTTCACAAGATCTCCGTTGGGGGAAAACTTCATAATCCTGTACGGGTAGAAGAACGAATAGTAGACGTTTCCATCTGAGTCGGTGGCGAGTTTTCCCGAGTTGCCCGACCAATCGGCAAGCCGTGACAGGCTGTCCCGTTCGCAAAAGCGTCTCATGAGCACCCCCTGTGCTGAGTACTCAAGTACATAGGGACCTTGATACATGAAGCCAAAGCCTGATACGAAGAGAGAACCGTCCTTTCCAAACGTCACGGCGGCCGGCTTGATGGCGATCTTGAAGTTGCTCGTAATCGTTCCACTGGAATCCAGGAGAATCAACCGCTGGGACGGAAAATCTCCGATGCAGACCTGGCCGCCGGGTGAAACCGCAAAAGCACCGCGCACTCCCCGGATTTGTGCATTACTGTGAACGCTGTCGTATTTGTTCTTCCACAACACTGTCCCGGAAGGGGACAATTTCCACAGAGCTGTGTATCCATCGTCCCAAATGTACAAATTGCCATTCGAATCGCAGCCCAACCCGCGTACCCAGCCGATATAGAGCAAACTCTCAGGCGGAAGGATCGTGCATGCATTGACTTCTTCGACCACCACGGGGGCCTGTTTCTTATAGGGATTCTCGATCGCTGGATACTTCCAGGCCTTCATGAACGGAACGCCCGCTTTGCTGGAAGCTTGCCGGGGAAGACCCTCTGATACAACCATAAAGAGGCCGACAAGGATCACGAAGGTGGTTCTGAATATCATCCGTTATCTCCAATCAGAACAATTTCGCCTGACATTTGTAAAAACGCATTTATGCTTTTTTAGCTTTCCTGTGTAAAGGCAATACGCAGAACACACCCATCACACGAACAATCCCGACGCCGATGCGATCGCCAATCCTCAACGATAACCAGGAAAGCCGACCCCGCGAGCTGAGAGGTCGGCTTTGTGATAAAAATTTGTGAAAGCTGGTATGCCAGGATCATCTTGTCTATCGCCTGACACTCGTCCGCATTTCACAACTGCAGGCTGCATAAGCAGCATCACACGATTTTTCACACGGGAAATGGCCCGACTTTGGCGAGGAGAACAACCCAGATGATCGAATAGACAAAGAAGAAGTGTGTCAGGCCCGATGCAGTCATTGCCATCTCAGAACGATTCGCACTCTAATGGTGCCCCGATAATCCTGGAGTCGCAATTGAGTCGGATATCCGGAAGCTGCAATCGTGTCTGAAATCATAAACATATTGGTCTCACCGATGTAGTAAGGGTAACCAAAGTCTTGATCCCATAATCCCACTCTATATGCTCTGTTCCAAGCATCGAGTTGACCCGACGAGCCAAAGTGCCAGCTGACAGGTAAGCTTGCATTGCTCACGTCATCAATGGGAGCACCGAATAGATAAGAATTCCTACCGCCCCCGGAACCGGTCAAAAGGAACTCCAGATCAATCAGGCTGTCGGTATCCCAAGGCGCGCCAGTTGGATCCACAAAAGGAACTTGATCGACAAACACGCTGTCTATGAATAGTTTTCCCGGGGTGATCGTGATTTGTTGAATAGCCGTGTCTGACTTAACATATGGGAAGTAATTTGTGCTCGTAGCGCTTAAAGAGACGGTGTAAACACCTAGATGTGTATAGATTTTCGTGGGGCTGACAACCTGAGAAACAGTCCCATCTCCAAAATCCCAGTGGTAGATATATGAATTCTGAGATGTGTTTTGGAAACTGATCGCCGCGGGTGTTACTGGAGTTCCGGAGTAAGTAAATGAAGCCATCGGTTCGGGTATGATCGCAGTTGAAGATACTTCATCATTGCACCCAATGACGAGCATGAAGGTTATCACAAGGGTGGTGAGTAATGCATCATAAGATCTATCCATCGTAGTCACCTCCTGGCAGGAAGATCTTGAGCGTAAAGAAAGGATTGTTTAGGTCAAATCCAACCCGGCGTGAGAGGAAATGAGGATTCTTTGGCGAGAGTGATCCTACAAAGCTTTAGCAGCTCATGCAAACGCGCCTACAGTTGGGGGAAAGGATCTGGGGAGGACGGGCTCCGGGCTGTTATTGGAGGATGAGCGGCTGCCCTTCTATTGTTATGGAATCGTCACCGGTACGTCTACGCTGTCCGGGGAGACGTCTGCCCCTTCGTTGATAACGCGGGACCGGTTGATGACCACTTCTAAGACATACTTTCCGGAGGGAACATTCGTGACATCGAGCCACTGGCAGTCGAGGTACCTCCCGTACACGTCGCCCCAGCCGACAGATATTCCCTGATTCGTACAAGTGTATCCGTGCGACGGATATCCAGGCCAGTAATTCGCGACATCTTCGAGACAGAACGCCTGCTTATGTCCGCTCACCACCACTCCATTTGAATTGCGCAGACGGTAGATTGAGAAATTCTTCAGATGGAAGTGTCCATGACAGGGGCTATACACAAACCAATCTGAGTGCGCCTGCGGATCACCAAGTATAACATCGGCCGTGCCTACATTCGGAGTTGCTACGTCGAACCGCATGAGATTTCGCTTTCCCACGGTTATGCAGCTCTCTACGACAGCACAGTCGGTGGACTTAAAAACCTTCGATGAAAACTTGACGCTACCCGCAAGCCTCACCGTGTCGACCGTGAGATCCGGAAAACCGGTGGTCACACTTGACGTGCTCTGATCGAACTTTCCCACAGTATTATTCTTTGTAACCGCCGGACCCACGGGTGTTGGCTGTTCTGCCGTGCAGCCCCATTCTACTATGGCGCTCGTGACACACAATGCTGCCAACAGAACAAAAAGCGGCGATCTCCCTTGAAACATGATGTCTCTCCTTGCTGTAAGAATGCAGACGGGCAAAAAACAATTGGCTGGCAATCTAACGAATCAGGCCATTTGATTCAATGATTGTTGTCACTTCCCGGTACCGGAAAACCACACAACGCGCAATTTGATCGGTTATCATTCCTTCCCTGGAGCAATTTACCCGATATTGACACCAATGTTGTCAAATTCAATCGCTGCATTAACCGGCCCCGTTCGTATATTACGCCGGGGCGTGAAAATGGAATCTCAATTATACACCATACGCAGGGCAACGATGGCCGACTGTCGGCGTATCGAGGAACTGATTGAAACCACTGCGCGGGGCATCAGCCGGGACGATTATACCCCTGAGCAGATGGAAGCCGCGCTGAGCGGGACATTCGGGGTCGATACGGATCTGATCATGGACGGCACGTTTTTCGTAGCCGAAGCCGGTGAACGCATGGTGGGGTGCGGAGGATGGAGCCGAAGAAAGAAGCTCTTCGGAGGAGACAGCCTTCCCCGGCAGGATCACGGAATGCTCGAGGCGTCAAAAGACGCTGCGAAGATTCGAGCCTTCTTCGTCCATCCTTCCTGGACAAGGAGGGGGATCGCAACGGGTATCCTCGCTCTCTGCGAATCGGAGGCGCTGTCGCAGGGGTTCAAGTCGATGGAACTAATGGCGACTGTTCCCGGAATCAGGTTCTACGCTGCCCTCGGCTACGAGGGCTCCGGCCGCATTGAATATCAGGTAACTCCAACCCTCACCATGCAACTCATGCCCATGCGTAAGAATCTCCTCGCTTGACGATTCCTTCTCCCTCTCCCTACTAACCCTTCGCCCTGTTCTTTGCCGAATCCACGAAAGACGTCATAGCCGAGAGAATCCGATGAATTCCATCAGCGCTGCCCGCGATGAGTGCTCCGGTGATGATGACGTCGGCTATCTGAACTAATACTCTTTGAAGATCGGGTAGCTCGGCGAAGCTATCGGCATCCAGGAGCATTTGTATCGCGCGAATGCCGAGCGCGCTGATCACCAGGCCGGCGCTCACACTTACAGCATAGGCGATATTCCTCGTTCGGCTCTTGTACGAAAGGAGATCTCCCTCTTTGGCCTGCAGAGCCTTGGCGGCTTCCGGATTCGCCTGGGCTTTCAGATAGTTGAGCTCCAATTCGAGTCGGTCCGAGGCAGGCGATCGCCAAACGGCCACGAATACCTCAAGGGCGCGCTCTACGAAAAGGGCAAGGAAGAAAAGGGGGGTGATGGCGGTGATGTAATCGCCGACGTCGTTCGACGAAAAGCTCACTACGTCGGGGTGCGCGACAATAATAATCAGGGCGACGGCGAGAGCCGATGCTATCATCACGCCGCTCGTTTCCCGAATGCTGCTGGTTGTCATAATTGCCTCCTCGAAAAACGTTATGACAGTTGCGGATGAACTACTTCATCCGCGGTGGGTTAATGGAACAAAATGCTTTTCACTGGGTGTAGTTCCCACGAGGAAAAAGTTGTCTTCCCGCGCCGGCCGTGGCCCGACGGAGGGTGGATGCCGTCATAAAAGCCCAGGCCGGTCACCGTACATGGGATCGGTTTCGAGAACTCCTTTTTGAGCAAGTAACCGTGGGCATCGATCGTATCAAGGATTTCTTGTTGGAGCGCGCATTTATCCAATGTTACCTCGACAACGGCCCGCCTGCCGGATTTCGTCTGTGGCCCGATCTCGATGTGGAAATCGCAGTCGCGGCCGGGCCCGGCCGATTCATGTTTTACATACCACATGAAACCTTTCAGCGTATACAGAGAGTCCTCAGGCGTATCTTTCATGCGTGATTTGTCGGCGCTCGCTTTCAGCGCCTTTGTTGCATCTTTGTATTTCTTCTGCCATGAGACAATATCGGCGGCGGAAATTGTGCCCGCAGCGGCATGATACTTGCCAAAATCCGTCTCGTGTTTTTCGCCGTGCCGGTAGTGCTTTTGCGCCTTCGGATCCTTGCACTTGCAGGGCTCGACCGCATTCAGCTCAAGCGGAAGCGAAGTACTCAGAATGATCAGCGCGAATACAGATTTCATGATCATTGAGGAGGAATTGATCATGCACTCATAACGATTTTGCAAGCAGACATGCGATTCTCGCTCCGAGCTCGGCATTATTCTTCACCAGAGCTATATTCGCATCGAGGCTTTTCCCGCGGGTACGATCCGAAAGGAATTGAAGCAGAAATGGGGTGAGCTCTTTCCCGCCTATCTTTTTCCGCCTTGCAGAGACAAGAGCCTTCTTTATCATCGCCTCCATCTTTGAGAACGGTATCTGATCCGCTTTCGGTATCGGATTGGCGATCAGAACCGCGCCCGGCAGCTCAAGTTCCCACTTAGCCTCGAGGAGAGTGGCAATTGCCTCTGGCTCATCTATCCGCAGCGGGGATCGGAAGCTGCTCTCCCTGGAATAAAATGCGGGGAAGGCATCCTGCCCGACAGTAAGAACCGTGACGCCCATGGTCTCGAGGTATTCCAGTGTGAGTCCGATGTCGAGAATCGATTTCGCCCCCGCCGATACAACCGCCAACGGCGTCCGCGCAAGTTCAGTGAGATCGGCCGATATGTCGATGGTCTCCTGAGCCCCCCTGTGCACGCCGCCGATTCCACCTGTCACGAATACTCTGATTCCGGCCATGTGGGCGATTCGCATCGTGGCGGCGACCGTCGTGGCGCCGGGACACCTGGTGCTGATCACAAATGGGATATCCCGAACACTGACCTTCAGAACATCCTCAGTTTTCCCGAGGAACTCTATTTGGTCCGTTTCGAGCCCGACACACAGTTTGCCCTCGAGGATTGCGATCGTCGCCGGTATCGCTCCCTCATTCCTCACGATCTCTTCCACCTCCATCGCCGTCGATACATTTGCAGGATACGGCATGCCATGAGCGATGATGGTGGATTCGAGGGCGACCACCGGTCTGCCCGAGGTGAGTGCCCGGCGTACTTCTTCGCGAGTATGGAAGAGATGCTGACCGATCACTCCATCCTCAGTCGGTTCACTGTCGATTCCATAAGCCGGGGATCGAGGCGGTCAGCATAAGCCCCCCTGGTTTGGAGGATGAGTTCTGCCAGTGCGTGTCCATAGAGCAGGCATTCTTGTGCGCTCTTTCCGCGGAGCCACGCATGGATCCAACCAGCCATCGCCGCGTCACCCGCCCCCGTCGTATCGGTGACTTCTACTCTGGGCGCCGGAATCGCAATGGTCTCTTTATCAGAGAACAGTTCCGATCCGGCCTTACCCTTTCTGATCCATATGTTCCGCACTCCTCTCTCGATCAAGCGCCCGATCTGAGAGCGCGGATTCGAGGTCGTGGTGTCTTGTGAAATTGCGGCAAGCTCGCCCTCGTTTGGTGTGATCAGAAGTATTTTATTCAGGTCCATTTCCTTGAGCCGTGAAGCTTTCGGGACTGATACGGGATCGATCACACAAGGAATCTCATGAGTACGGGAGAATTCGAGGAACCACGCGATGCTGGGGGCACTCAGATTACAGTCAATCAGGTGCAGAGAGGCTGATTCAAGAAGTGCGGTGCGCTGAGAGAGGTAGTATACCGTGATCTCTTCTTCAAGGTGAGTGTCCGCGGCTCCCGCATACAGCTCGCCTGATGGGGAGAGAATCCCCGCAAAGCGCCCTGTGTTCATATGCGTGAACGATGAATGGGATATGCCGATCCCGGCGGAAAGGCAGACGTCTCTCAGCCATTCGCCGTCCGCATCGAGTCCGAAGTGGGAAATCAGCTCGACGGGATCGCCGAGCTGCGCGAGGTGGTGCGCTACATTGCGTGCCACTCCTCCCGCCGAACGATGATGTGTTGCGGGGTTTGATGTCCCGGACAACGGCTCATCGATGCAGTAGAAACTATCGTCGACGATGGCCGCGCCGATACAGATGATTGGCTTCATTCACTCATAACCCTGATTTCTCATGGGTCAAGGTAGGGAATATGGACCTGATTCTCAATCGCGGGCCCGGACTCCCTCAGACGCCGCTCGCGGGATCGCAGCCAGTTGTAAATTCACTTCATGTACGCTACCTTACCGCTCGCCGATCAACGGCAAGCAGAAGGTCTGCGCGAAGGTCAAATCCAATTCTATCGGAGGATGAAACATGAACTGGAAACTGATTCTGGCGCTTTCACTCTTTGGCGTGGCTATGGGCATAGGATCGCTCTACGGCCTCGGAAAGCTTGAGCCGCTGTTGTGGCTCGTTATCTTCATCATCTACGCCTGGGTTATTGCGAAACGCGCGCCCGGAAAGTATTTCTTGCACGGGTTTCTGACAAGCGTCGTCAACAGCATTTGGATTACTGCGATCCATGCGGTGTTTTTCACGACTTATGTACAGAATAATCCGCAAATGACGGAGGGAGTACCGGCGGGCATGAATCCGCGCCTGCTTATGATCATTTTGGGACCGCTCTTCGGGGCATTAATTGGCGTTGTCGCCGGGTTCTTTGCCCTGGTCGCGTCGAGGCTCATGAAAAAGTCGACGCAATGACTACGGGCGCGTTGACCGCAATATGCGACATCCCTGTATCCGAAGCAGCTTTCAAATCGCGGCTTATTGTGGTTTCTTTGCATATTCGGATATCTTCGCCTTGACGAACTGATTCAAATCTTTCTCATCCACGCCAAACACATCCCTCATCGCGCGGTGAAAATCATCATCCGTGGTTCCGTATTCCATCAGTTTCCTGATTAAAGCGAGACCACCCTTCTCCTCTGCCATCCGGCAGATCAGGCCCCCCACGACGTACACCGTGCTCGTTGCGTAGTCGATCTTGTCCAGATTCATGATATCGGTATCCGGATGGTCCTTGAGCCATGAGTCGGTTCGCCTGATATGCCATCCAAGGTCGTGTCCTTGGCTCCCCCCAAGAAGGGTGGCATACCCTTCACCGATGTAGTAATGGTGCTTTGGAAATTGGGGGTTAATGTACATGTGCACAAACTCGTGCGGGTACCACTCATTGGATCCGCCCGAAAGGATGACATGATTCCGCACCTGGGAGTATCCTCCTGGCCGCGCGACATTGCCCTCAGTCATCAGGTAGTCAAACCCTAGCGCCTTGAACATGCTGTCTTTTGTCCCTGCAAAATAGTAGTCTACCGGGATTGGGTCGAACTGCCACAAGCCTCTTAGGGAATCTACAAATTGATTCATGCGCCGGGCGAGTGAAGTGTTAAAAGTATGTTCCGGTGGAAAATGAAATGTGATGCTTCCGACTGTCTCTTTTCCCCAGGATGCTGTGTTATAGGGAAGTATGTTACATAGTTTATAGACACCCTCTTCCTTTTTCGCCGCGATTTCTGTAATGGCTCCCACCCCTGCATAGCCCGAGTCGACTGCAGACCCAAACAGCGTTCGGATCCTGAAACCATCTTTCAATTGCGAAACGCTGAGTACCGTAGGCCTGTTCAATGGCATGTTTGCGTACAGGCTCGGCGACCACCACGTGTGATCGACAAGGTCGGGCTGAGCGTACCGCTTCTTTTCTTCAGTCAACCAGTAGGGATTGTCTGCCACGCTATCGGGATTTGAATTGAGATAATTCTTCCAAAGGCGTATGATCTCGGCGATTTCGTGGTTTGAAGTGTCGACGCCCGTATTGATAAGCACACGAATGGGTTTCTGCCGGGATTGGGCTTGAAGCATGGCGAAAGAAATGATGAAATACAGCACCCAGGAGACCATACTCCTTCCCTTCAATCTCTCACCTCATTAGGGTGTTGTTGGTAAACACGGGTGGATTACCGTGCCGGAAGTTGATATTCAATCTCGATGAAGAACCCGCTTTTATCTGCCCGATAACTTCCTGTCCCTCTGATACCTCGAAGAGATTCGGTGCCCGAATCTCCCGCGATCTTCAAAGTCGAAACGGCGGCTCCGGCTTTGAACGATCCGGTGTCCTGAAGCACAAAACTCCCCGCTTGCCCGTTCAGCTTTCCCTCGAACCTGATCAGCCCTACATAGTCTGCAGATGAGTTGTGCTGATCCTTGGGATCGACGTGACTGTAGAACATCAGGTATTCTTCGAAGCCTTTGCCTTCTATGTCTCCGGTGTATCGATATTCGACTGACGCCCTCGTCAGTTTAGTTTGATCTGAGATCTGCGCGTACGTGGCTTCTTCCCACTTAGCGACGCTGTAGTTGCCCTGGACCTTCAAGATGATCTCCTCGTTATGATGACGGCAGGATACAAGAATTATGTTTACACCCTCGTGGTTTCTCGAACCCCCGTGAATCCTCTGGATGGACAGGACTCTCTACCTCATCCTCGATATGGGAAACTCCAATACAATCGTTTTTTCAAATCCCTTTACAACAAGCCGCATTTCGTGACTGTTTGATAAGAAGTGGGGTCCTTGTTCCTTAAGCGGAAACATGATAATCAGTTTTTCTTCGGTTTCAAGCGTCGAGTTTCGCTTTCCCGCAACATACCGCGGCTTTAGCAACTCGTCCTGATCGTTTTCCAAAAAGACACTGTCTTCCAAATGGCTGATATCAGGATAGCCGCCGCTCGTAAGACCAGGCCAGGCCGTATTTTGAAGTGAGACGTAGAACATGATGAGATCAAGCTGTGTGGGATTCCGGAGGTAATTCCCGTGGCGATCGACAAATTGTCCCGCCGCCCAATCGATGAATACTCCCGCCTCGAGCGCCAGAGCAGAGTCGAGCCTGCGTCGATACATCTCGCTCGTATGCGCGTACGTGAATGGCTGATATTGCAGCGGCCCCAGGATGTGAGCACGTCTTTCAATCGCCGCAACGACGCTGGGGTAGTAGGGTAGGGCAACAATTTTAACGACCGGACTTTCATTGTCATAGAAATTATGCTGCATGACCCCGAGTATCACCGTAAGGCAGTCCCGCGTCGACCATTCCTCAGGCGACCGTTGGACAATGTCCTCGAAATCATTCTTGCCGAAGTAGAAACAGCCCCCCAAAATGACTGCGCCTAATAAGGGATAAAACCCCTTCGGCCGCTTCGAGGGATTCATCGGACCAGTTAGCTTATTTACCTCTGGTCGAGACTGAATTCATATCGCACACCCGCCGATCCCCGCCATAGCGTAAATCCCCCACCCGTAAACTGGAAGTAATCTGACTCAGTCATGTCCCGAACGAAACCCCAGTCATCCCACAGATCCATGTCGGCTGACTGATATGAAAAATTCGATACGTAAAAGTTGATAGCCCCTCGATCGCCAATGCCAAACGCTCCTCCCTCACTGTTGTTTGGGTGTATTCCGACCATCGGCGGGACGTAGTAATCGATAGAGAATTCCCGGCGCTGCGTCATCTTCAGTGTCAGCACGAATCCATGCTTATGCAGGGTCGCAAACCCCGTATCATTTGAGTATTCTAAGCTCCACTTTTTGTCCACAAACGCTGAGGAGAGAACCGGATTTGAAAAACGTGTTGCAAAAAATAGAACTGTGTCGCCCTTTTCCATAGTAAATGAAGTCGCTGTGATCTGGAATCTCCATCTGCCCTCCAATGTAGGCGGATCGAAGGTGGTCACACCATTGCAAGCCAGCTCCGTAAGACGAACCAGATGCACGACGATGAACTCACCTGTGACGCCTACCAGCCCGCTGTACGAATTGCAGCCGTCATCCCCATATATTAATGTGTCACCAAAGATAAACTTAAACGGTTCGTACGAACTCAAATCCAGTGTATTGCCTCCAATCCTCGCGGATACCAATGTCCAGGGTACATTCTCAACACCAAGTATTTCTCCGGCCATTGTTTGGCGGGGTTCCGTCTGATCGACTCCATCTGTGCATGACAACAGAGTTAGACAAGCGAGAACTCCGGCGATATATCTCTCTATCGAGATCAATCGGAAAATGAGCTAGTACCCATAATATTCGGGTTTCTCAAGGATTCGTTTCACAATTGCATCAGCCTCCGATCGAGGGAGCTGGACCCGTTCCAAAACACTTACCGCCAGCTCCTTGTGTTTCGCCCGGATCGCCGCATCAAACGATTCCAGCAACCCCGATTCTGATAACCGTTCGAGAGTTGTCATTGCTCGATAATCGGGATCTGCCACCTGTCAGCCCCTCTTTTTCAACAGCTAGTGCAACGCCAGCATTTTCCGTGTTTGGACGTAATTCCCCGCCGACAATTTGTAGAAATAGACTCCGCTCGGCTTACTTCCGGCATCCCAAGTAACACTGTATGTCCCCGGTGTTTCTTCCGCATCTACCAATGAAGTCAAGAGATGTCCCAGAACATCATACACTTCAAGTCGGACTCGGGTCTGTTTGGGAATGTTGTAAACGATCGACGTAGTTGGATTGAAGGGGTTGGGGACATTCTGAAGAAGGGCGAATGACCTCGCAACGGAACCGCCCTCGCCCCTTACCCCATCCACAAGACGTGCACCGTATTTTAGAATCCGGAGCTTGTCCCCCTGAAGTGCGTAACTAAAGTTGAAGCTCAGACTGTCAGCGATGAAAAGGTTGGTCCTTCCGGTCCCTCCGAAGAGGTCTTCGATGAACAGGCTGTCGCATCGCTCTCCAAGGTAACCTGGATCCGGCCAATGAAAGACTATCCTTGTGTATTTAAAAAAGGGAGTGTAATCAAACTCGAAAATGAAAGTGTCGGCCTTCGATGGATCCGAGGGGACGCCCCTGATATCGATTCTATAGAATCCTGTGGATCCCGCGGCTGAGTAGCACGGTGCTATCGCCCTGTTGGGCGGTTGCCAGGTCGGCCCGCAATCCGGTCCGCAGACCCACTCGGCAAGATGGGGGTTTATGCTGTCGCGGCATGCGGTACCGAAAATGTGATTTCCGAAATACTGATTCTGGGTCCAGAATATATTGCTATCATCGAGGTAAGTGGTCGGCTGGAGCCAAATCATCGAAGATGTCGCACTATCGGCCCTCGGGAAGTTCGGGTTCTGTTGGCACAGTGAGGCGGAATAGCCGAGCACGGCAAGGAGGCACGAGGTGGATAATAAGATTATTTTCGGGAGTTTCGTATAATTCCTCCAGATCCGAGGGTGCGTACCATTAGAAGATACGGTTCCAAATAGGCGAAATCAACGTCAACACGCGCTATTCAACCCCGTGCGGGAATCGTTTTTATGGGATTTATGCCCGAATAAACTCATTCTTTATGAGAATTGAACAATATTATCAGACTGTTTCCGTCTTACATTATCATAGGGGATCGTCTGCTGCAAGTGCCAGAGTCAAATTGGACGCGGAACCGTCAATCTGCGAAATTGGTTGTTATTTTACGGTTCATCCCCGAGCCTGAGTGCATCCGGGCATTGCATCACTTGCCTTTTTGCCCACCCCCAGGCCATTTTCTCAGCTGAGCGAATCTGAGTCGTTGCTCGCACGATCCTTGACTAAGAAGGAAGGTTTCAAGATTCCGTGGCAAAGTGTTTGTATCATTTTACCCTGAACAAGCGTATCACCTAAGAGCATGGCTCGAAACCATTCATCCGAAACCCTGGAGATACCAAAAAGCTCAAAAAGGAAGCGCGAACAAGCGGGCGATTCCGTCAACGGGGATGCGACAAAAGCGAATGGCCGGAAAACCGGCCTGCTTGAGAGCAAACTGTATATCCCATGCCCGCGCCCGGGCATCGTTCCCCGACAGAGGTTGACCGATCGCCTTAATGACGGCATGAGAGGAAGGTTGACGCTGGTCTCTGCCCCCGCAGGATTTGGCAAGTCAACCCTTCTCAGCACGTGGCGCTGCACCACAGATCGTAAAGTAAGTTGGGTATCGCTCGATGAGAACGATAACAGTGCTTTCACTTTCTGGTCGTATGTAATCGCGGCGCTTCGGAACGTCGATGCGGACCTCGGTGATAAGGCTAATGCGCTACTTGACGCTCATAAACGACATCCCCAGCGCCCACAGCAGGAATCGTTCCTCACGCCCCTCGTGAATGAGATCAGAGAACTGAAGAAGAATGCCGCTCTCGTTCTCGATGACTACCATCTGATTACAAATCCCTCGATTCACGATGGGATAGGATTTCTGATCGAGCATCTCCCCCCACAGCTTCACGTCATCATTACAAGCCGCGCAGATCCCCCCCTTCCGCTGGCGCGCCTGCGGGGCCGCAATCAGCTGAATGAATTGCGCGCAAAAGAGCTCCGTTTTACTCCTGAGGAGTGCGCATCGTTCCTTAACGACATCATGAAGTTGCGGCTTTCGGCCAAGAGGATCACCGATCTGGAAGACCGGACGGAAGGGTGGATTGTCGGATTGCAACTGGCAGCACTATCAATCCAGGGGCGGGCCGAAAAGGACGTCGGTGAATTCATCACGGCGTTTACGGGGTCCCATCGCTTCGTGGTTGACTATCTGGTCGAAGAGGTTTTTAACACGCAGCCGGAGCATGTCCGACGCTTCCTTCTTCAGACCTCGATCCTTCACCGCTTGAACGGGCTCTTGTGCGATGAAGTCACGGGGCAAACCGGCGGCGCGGAGACGCTTGCGATGCTCGAGCGGAACAACCTCTTCACGATTCCGCTCGACGAGCGCAGGGAATGGTACCGCTACCATCAACTGTTTGCCGCCGTCCTTCGGGGCCGCCTGGAGCACGAGCAGCCCGACATTATCCCGGAACTTCATCGAAGGGCGAGCGAATGGTTTGAACAGCGCGGACTCGTGCGGGAGGCAATGACGCATGCCCTCGCTTCCCTGGATTTCGAACGGGCCGCGCGACTTGTCGAGACTCACTCGGAAGCAATGATAACCCGGGGTGAGACAAGCACGCTGCTCAACTGGCTCGACCTTCTTCCCGTTGAATTGGTGCAATCTCGACCCCGCCTCGCACTCGCGAAAGCATGGGCCGATATTTCGCATGACCGGTTGCCGGAAGCGAGGGAGTATCTCTCCACTGCAGAGCGCCTCGTGGATACTGCTGAGCCGCCCACGGCGGACGCGCGAGGAATCGTTGGAGAAGCGGCGGCCGTCCGCGCGATGATGGCAGTAATGCAGGACGACGTGCCCGGCATCCTCGCCGCAGCCGGCAAAGCGCTGAAATACCTCCCCGTCGAGAAGCGGTATCACCGGGGAATTGTCAACATGTTCCTGGGGATTGCGCACCTGCTGCTCGGCGACTTTGTCGAGGCAAAACGCAGAGCCGACGAAGCGTTCCGCGTGGGTCGTGCTATCAAAAACCAATCCCTCATGTACTATGCAGAACTGTGCATGGGGGGCATTGAGCGCTTCCAGTCGAATCTCCACCGCTCCGCGGATCTTCTTCGCAAGTCCCTCGAGGCAGTTGAAAGACCGGATGGCACCTACGTTCCCATTGCAACGCTTGCTCATCGCTACCTGGCGGAGATGCTCTACGAATTGAACGATCTGGAATCGGCGCGCCGGCATGTTTCTCTGGCTCTGGAGCTCGGACAAACCTGGTGGGTCTGTGACGAGATGATCAAGAGCTACACGCTTCTGGCACGCATTGAGGCCGCAGGGGGAAACGCCGATGGTGTGGCTCGAGCATTAAGGGAAGCAAATAACCTGGCAGAAGAGCAGGACGAGTTTAATCTGGTATCAAGAGTAGGAATACCCTTCGTAAAGCAGTGGCTTGCCGATGGATACCTGGCACCCGCCGTTCGATGGGCGGACGAACAGCCACGGACGTTCGAGATGGATGCCGAATTCAACCTGCTTCACGCGGGTAAGAGAGCTGCGCTCGCCCGATACCACATTGCGCACCAACAATACGACCTTGCTCTCGATGTGCTCGCTTCCATCTGGCCTGCAGTAGAAACCAAGCAGATCACCTTCATGATGATCGAGGTATCGATACTGCAGTCGCTCGCGCTGCAGGCCCTGGGGAATCTCGACGGAGCGTTGGACCACCTAAATCGTGCGCTCTCTCTTGCGTGGCCGGAACAGCACGTTCGCACATTCGCCGATGAGGGCGAGGAGATGCGCGCCCTGCTGCGGCGCGTGACGGGGCCGAACCGGAAGTATGCCGCAACCCTGCTGAGCCTATTCGAACCGTCTACCGGGCTGGTTTCCCAGAAAACGACCACCGGCGTATTCGAGATGCCGGGGGGCGTTCTCGTCGAACCGCTCAGCAAGCGCGAATTAGAGCTCATACCTCACCTTGCCGGAGGGCTGTCCAATCAGGCGATTGCTAGAAAACTGTTCATTTCTCCGGATACCGTCAAGGTTCATCTCAAGCACATCTACCAAAAGCTCGGAGTTAATAACCGGGCACAGGCAACCGCCAGAGTAAGTGAACTGAGCCTGAAGTAACCCCCCGGTATCGGGTGATCCCCGATACCACGTCGTTCCCCGAATCCCGCGGTAAAAATACCCCTCCTGAATACTCCCTTCGGGTGATTCAAATACCCACGGTCGTGCTGTATGTTGTTGTCAATGAATTTCAGTTGTCAGCGCGCTAATCAGGCATACTTGCGATGGACTCAAAAATCAGCTTCAAGATAAGGCTCGAGGGACATGTAGACCGTTATTGGCTCGACTGGTTCTGTCATGGGGACGGCAATCGCCCCTCCGAAATGATTCATTGCGCGCACGGAGAGACGATCATTCGCGGTGAAGTGCCCGATCAATCGGCTTTTTATGGGATGTTGACAAGAATTAGTGATTTGGGCCTAACTGTCAAATCAGTCGTCGCTCTCAGGAATGGCGAGCACGACGAAGAACTGTCCAAATCCCGGTAATCCGATTGTCATCTGTTCGGATGCATCGAATTAATGCGATAAACCCCCAAATCGAAAGAACGAGGTAGATATGAAAAGCACATCGAAAAACAATCTGATGAAGTTAATTGCATTGTGCATCCTGGTCGCAACCGCGTCCGCTCAAGGGCAATCTACGGCGAGTCCCGACAGCGCCCTGCAGACAATACTCAACGGACTTGCGGGAACGAGAATCACCCTTCAGCAGGCGGTTGAGAGCGCAGCGACGAATGCGACTTCCGTTCGCACTGCTGAGGCAACCTATCTTGCCGCCGAGGGTTCGGTGCGGCGCGAGGAGGGATTCTACGATCCTCAATTGTTTTTCAACGTGAACCACCTTGACAATAACCAGCCGACCTCTTCCCTCTTTTCAGGCGCACCCGTTCTCGCAACACAGCAAACGGCTTCTCAGGCCGGCGTCCGCCTGAATCTGCCCATCGGAACGAGAATCGAAGCGGGGATCAACACCACCCGACTGGCCACAAATTCTCAGCTTGCATCCCTGAATCCCGAGTATGACGCATCCGGGAGCATCAGCCTTCGTCAGCCTCTCCTCGGCGGATTTGCCGCCTCTGCACGGAAGAAACTCTCAACGGCGGAGGCTGGCCGGGGCGCCGAGAAAGCCCGGTTCGATGAACAGGTCATCGCGGTCAACGGAGAAGTCGAACGTTCGTACTGGGATCTGTACGCGGCGGAGCGGGATTATGCAGTTCAGCGCCTAACGCGCGATCGGGCGGATCAATTCCTGAAGGAGACCGAGCTCAGGGCCCAGACGGGCCTCGTGGGGACGAACCAGGTGGCAAGCGCAAAAACGTTCCTCGCGGAGCAGGAGCTCCTTCTCTTCGAACGTGATGAACAACTTGGCCGCCAGTCGGACCTTCTTGCCTCACTGATCGGCGTCCGTCCAAGCGCATCGGCCTCCCGCTACATTCCGGTTGACGTCCCCCCCGGCGCTTTCGCCGTCGGGTCCGTGGATTCGCTTGTCGAGATTGCTCTCAGGAACAACCTTGATTTGCAGGCATCAAAAAAGGATATCGAAGCGGCGCGAGCCCTGGCCGATGCGGCCCAATGGGAAGCGCTCCCCAGCGTAGATGTCGTTGGATCGGTCGGAGGAAATGCGCTTTTGGGGAGTTCCCAGGTTGTCAGTATCCCAGGGTTCGCGCCCTATTCTGGGCCCGGAGGAACGTTCGGGGATGCGTTGCAGCAGGTGTTCAAGCGCGATTATCCCTCTTGGAGCGTCGGGGTCGAGGTGAATTTTCCGATCGGCCTCCGGAGCGGCCTTGGCGAACATGATCGGCTTCAGGCACAAGCGATAGGGGCGGAGCAGCGATCGATCGAACTCTCGCGGGTTCTCGAACAGCAGGTTCGAGCGGCACACCGCGAGGTGTCGAACGGGCAAGGGAGGCTGACCGCCGCGAAAAACGGAGTCGACGCGGCTCAGGAGCAGGTGCGGATCGGTCTTATTGAATTCCGCACCGGCCGGGCGACGGCGTTCGAACTGGTCCGCCTTGGCGAAGACTTTGCCGTAGCACAGCAACGCTATTCCGATGCGCTCGTACGCACCGCAAAGGCGGCAGCCACGCTGAAACAATTATTGTCAGAGAGTTCCACTGAAACTCATAATCAGTAAAGGAGTGAACCGAATGAAAAAGCGAATGATCATCATGCTGATTGCGGTTGCGATCTTTTTGAGCGTAATCGGTCTCGTCAAGTACAATCAGATTCGGGCTGCTATCGCCGAACATGCAAACTTCAGCATGCCTCCGGAGGCGATCACGACCATCGTCGCCTCGGAGGAGAAGTGGCCCGTGACGCTCGAGGCGATCGGAAGCGTGACGGCGGAGCAGGGCGTGGTTGTGAGCGCCGATCTCCCAGGAGTGGTTGCCGCGATCGAGTTCAGATCGGGCACCAACGTGCGTGGCGGAGACATCCTTGCGCGTCTGGATACGAAACAGGAAGAAGCCCAACTGGCCGCAGCAAAGGCCCAGCAGCACCTTGCGCAGGTCAACTTTGACCGCATGCGCGTGCTGAAGTCCGAGGGCGTTGCGGCCCAGGCGGATTTCGACCAGGTCGAAGCCGAGGACATGCAGGCCGATGCGCGGGTGAGAGAGATTCAGGCCACGATCGAGCGCAAGACCATCCGAGCCCCGTTCAGCGGCATTCTCGGCATCCGCGAAGTTAACCTTGGCCAGTACGTGAACGCGGGCCAGGCGGTCGTTCCCCTTCAATCGCTCGATCCGGTGTGTGTCGATTTTGCGGTGCCCCAGCAGGAAATGCGTGACATACGCGTCGGCGCCGAACTCGACCTGGCGCTTGAGGGAGTCGCGGGGGTTGCCGGAAAGGGACGCATTTCGGCCGTCAACTCTATCGTCGATCAATCAACCCGCAATGTCAACGTGCGGGCGACGCTCGCGAATCCCGATCGAAAGTTCCTCCCCGGGATGTTCGTGAAGGTGAGCGTGGTCGCAGGCAAAGACCGGGCGGTCGTTGCACTCCCGGCTTCCTCGATCGCCCACGCACCCTACGGCGACAACGTATTTGTTGTTGACAGCATCCATGCTCCAAACGGCGCTACCTACCGCGGAGTACGCCAGCAGTTCGTGAAGCTTGGCGGAGGACGCGGCGATCAGGTTGCGGTTCTAGAGGGAGTCAAAATCGGCGAGGAGGTAGCCACTTCCGGTGTGTTCAAACTCCGCGCCGGTGCGCCTGTCCTCGTGAGCAACCAGGTCCGCCCCGATAACAATCCAAAGCCGAATCCGGAGGATAATTAAATGAAAATCACAGATCTGTTCATCAAACGGCCCGTCCTTGCGATCGTCGTTAATCTGGTTATCCTGATCGCGGGACTCCAATCGATCCGGTCGCTCAGCGTGCGGCAGTATCCGCGCAGCGATATCGCCGTCGTCCAGGTGACGACGGCCTACGTCGGCGCCAACGCCGACCTGGTGCGCGGCTTTATCACCACACCGCTGGAGCGCGTCATCGCGAGCGCAGACGGCATCGATTACCTCGAATCCTCGAGCGCACAGGGATTGAGCACGATTACAGTGCACCTCAAGCTCAATTACAATACCAATGATGCCCTGACGCAGATCCAGGCGAAAGTGGCCCAGGTGCGGAACGATCTCCCGCCCGAAGCCCAGGCCCCGGTTATCGATCTCCAGACTGCCGATGCGCAGTTTGCGGCCATGTACCTGGGGTTCGCCTCCAAGACGCTTGACCAGAATCAGATCACGGATTACCTCACACGCGTCGTGCAGCCGAAACTCTCTGCGATCAGCGGCGTGCAGCGCGCAGACATCCTGGGGGCCCGTACGTTTGCCATGCGCATCTGGCTGAAGCCGGAGAAGATGGCGGCTCTCAATATCTCGCCGTCCCAGGTGCACGACGCGCTTGCGAAGAACAACTATCTCTCAGCGCTGGGCGCGACGAAGGGCTCGATGGTTTCCGTGAATCTCGTCGCCAACACGGCGCTGCAGACCACTGAGGAGTTTCGACAGCTGGTGGTCAAAGAGGAAGGCGGGGTTGTCGTGCGGCTTGGCGAGATTGCAGATGTTGTCCTGGGCGCGGAGAATTACGACCAGGACGTGCGGTTCGACGGCCAGAGCGCAACATTTATGGGGGTCTGGGTCCTCCCGAACGCGAACACCCTGGACGTTATCCAGCACGTCCGGGCTGCCATTCCGGACATCCGGGCGCAGCTCCCTACCGGCATGACCGCGGGGATCCCTTATGATTCGACCGAATACATCCAGGATGCGATCAACGAGGTGCTCAAAACGCTTGGGGAGACGCTTCTCATCGTGGTGATCGTGATATTTCTCTTCCTCGGATCGGTCCGTTCGCTGATCATACCGGTTGTGGCTATTCCCATCTCGCTGATCGGCGCGGTATTTCTCATGCTGGTGGCCGGCTTCACGATCAATTTGTTGACTCTTCTTGCCATCGTGCTCTCCGTAGGGCTCGTAGTCGACGACGCGATCGTGATGGTTGAAAATATCGAACGGCACCTTCATCTGGGTAAGAAACCTGTGCAGGCCGCTCTCGAAGCCGCGCGAGAGCTGGTGGGTCCGATTATCGCGATGACGATTACCCTCGCCGCAGTATATACGCCTGTCGGAATTCAGGGTGGGCTGACCGGAGCGCTCTTCCGTGAGTTTGCATTTGCGCTCGCAGGCTCGGTCATCGTTTCCGGCATCGTCGCCCTGACACTTTCGCCCATGATGGGATCGACCCTCCTTCGGGCGGGTGACACCGAACGGGGCCTCGCGGGAATCATCAACCGCCGATTCGATGCGATTCGCGCGTGGTACACGAACCTCCTCTCGCATACGCTCGCCTACCGAAAGGTCGTGTATGTCTTGTGGATCGTTGTGGTCGGGTTGATCGTGCCGTTCTACATGTTCTCACAGCGCGAACTGGCCCCGGCTGAAGACCAGAGCGTAATCTTCGGCGTTGTGCAGGCATCGGCAAACTCGACGATCGATCAGACCAAGTTGTTTGCCAACAAGGTCAACGACGTCTATCAATCGTTCCCGGAGCACAAGAATACGTTTCAATTGACATATCCGACATCCGGATTCGGAGGGATGGTTACCACTCCCTGGAGTCAGCGCAAGAAGACGACGCAACAGCTTCAGGTCGAAGCTGCCGGTAAGCTTTCACGGATTCCGGGCGTCAGGGTAATATCGCTCACTCCGCCTTCCCTTCCAGGCGGCGGCAATTTCCCGGTGGAGTTCGTGATCGCTTCGACGGCTGAGCCCGCGCAGCTCGTGACGTTCGCGAATCAATTGGTCGGGAAGGCATTTGCGAGCGGGCTTTTCATGTTCGCCGATGCAGACCTGAAGTTCGACCAGCCGCAGGCGGAAGTTGTCTTCGATCGCGACAAGCTCCGATCACAGGGTGTCGACATGAGTCAAGCCGGACGCGACCTCTCGACGCTGTTGAGCGGGGATCTCGTGAACCGCTTCAGCATCCAGGGGCGGAGTTACAAGGTCATCCCCCAGATCAAACGAAGTGAACGGCTGACACCGGAACAACTCGAAGACATTCATGTCACGGGTCCGAACGGACGTCTGGTCCCGCTTTCCACCTTCGCTACGCTCAAAACTACGACCGAGCCGAGGGAGCTAAAGCGCTTCCAGCAGCTTAATGCTGTCCGCATCGTCGGCGTGATACCTCCCCCGGTTTCGCTGGACCGCGCGCTCACATTTCTGGAAGACGAGGCTGCAAAGATCCTTCCGGCCGGATATACGATCGATTACGCCGGGGAATCGCGCCAGTTACGTACTGAAGGGAGCAAATTCCTGGGGGTGTTCCTTCTCTCGGCGATCCTGATCTATCTGGTTCTTGCGGCGCAGTTTGAGAGCTTCCGGGATCCGTTTGTGATCCTGGCCGGCTCGGTGCCGCTTGCGATTTCGGGATCGCTCCTCTTCTCGTTCCTCGGGCTGACGACGTTGAACATTTACAGTCAGATCGGTCTGATTACACTCGTCGGTCTGGTTTCGAAGAATGGAATACTCATCGTTCAATTCGCCAACCATCTTCAGGAAGAGGGGCGGGATAAGCTGCACGCCATCATCGAGGCGGCTGGCACGCGACTCCGGCCGATTCTGATGACCAGCGCCGCTACCGTGGTGGGCCATCTTCCGCTGGTGTTCGCTGCGGGGCCCGGCGCGGGGGCGCGCAACAGCATAGGAATCATGCTCGTGACGGGGATGGTCATTGGCACTGCCTTTACGCTTTTCGTCGTACCGGCAATCTATATGCTCGTGGCGCGTGCCCACAAGGCCGTAGAAGCCAGAGAGTTCGAGGCGGAGATCGCCCCGGTCGAGGCTGCGGTCATCGCATGATGGAACTTGTCCCGGACATGACGCTAAACTATCCAGAAAATCACATAATCCACAAACAGTCAATGTAAGGAGAAAGTCATGAAACAGTTGCTAAACATATTTGCCGCGGTCGTTGTGCTGATTGCGGCCGTCTCAACCATCAGCTCCGCGCAGGTCGCGCCTGAGAAGAACCTGAGTCTCAGGGCGGTCTCGGCGGGTTCAATTCTGGTCGGAGCAAATTCGACGGATTCCAAGGTGGGACCGTATTTTGGAGGAAGTCTCGCGTATGGTCTCCCCTACGGGATTTCGCTGTACGTCGAATCAGGCTACGGTTACACGAGCTATCAGTCGATCGATGGACTAAAACTTGCCTCGATCCCTATTCTCGGAGGGGTCACGTACAATTTTGGATCCCTGATCAATTCAAGCGTCGTGCAGCCCTTCGCCGGAGTATCGGCCGGGGCGTTTAACTACTCGCTGCGGCAGAACGACAATACCGTCATGATCGCGGGTGAAGAACAGAAAACCACGAGCTTCGGGGTGGAGGGAATCGTGGGGGTGAATTTCAGCGTTAGCCCCCAGTTCGCCATCGACGTACACGGAAAGTACGATCATGCGTTTTCCAAGCGGGATAACGGCAATGCTCTCGAAGGTCAGGAGTGGAGCAACGTCAACTTCGGGGGCGGAGTTTCTTACTCGTTCTCGATCTACTAAGTCCTCAGTCGATGAATCTGCCTACTGTTGACGTGGGGGTCACACGGATGGATGAAACCGGGCGCCACCGGGGAGTTCGTTCGTGTGACTCCCTTATATTTTTTTCTTCCCTTCGTGAAACGGCTTGCGCGGATTGTTCCGCATCCGTTCATCGATGCGTTCTGCAAGCCACTGGTAATATTCGCTCATGAAAGGATCCTCGCGCTTGACGCGTATGTCGAGATAGAGCGACTTTAATTTCTCCCAGGAGGTGGTCACAAACGATCCAAGCGTCTTGTCCACCAGGTCGATGTCAATCACCCTTTCTGCCACCATCATCCCCAGCGACTCCATTTCCTGCCCAAACTGAATGAGAAGGAATTGTTCTTGATCGGGAAGGGCGCCCAATTCCTCGATTGTTTTCGGCATGTCTCGCCAGCCAACATAGCGGATGAGTTCCGCAAATTCACGCGTCTGAAAAGCCCGCAGTGTCTCGAGCGTCAGCCGTTCGCGCCTGTCGCGGCCCGCGGCCCTCACCTGGGCGATGCCGAATATGAGAGCGACAATGAAGGAGAGGGTTAGAGCAAGATTCGCTATCAGGGCTATCGTATCACCTGTCATATGCCTCCTGTACGTTCATGATGTCAATGGAGACTTCCTCCTTCTGCAGGCCTGTCATTGACATACTGCGTCCGCTTCAATTTCGACAAGCCAATCGGGGTCGATGAATCTGCTCACCTGGACAAACGTCGAAGCCGGGCGAATCTTACCGAACACTTCCCCATGTGCCCGGGCAACTTCTTTCCAGTCGTTCATGTTGACGAGATAGACACGCGTGCGGATCACATCCTGAAGTTGAGATCCTAATCCCTTCAGGGCACCGGAGATAATTTCGAGACAGCGCTTCGTCTGGGCATATCCGTCCCCGACGCCGACTGTGTTCCCGTCCGCACCGAGCGGAGCCGTCCCGGAAACTGCGATCATGTTCCCAATGCGGATGCCCCGGGAGAATCCTATGGGGGCCTCGAAGGGTGATCCGGAGGATACGTGTTGCCTTGCCATGGGAAAATCCTCGTTACGTGGTTCGGTGGGAGGCTGATTTGGTACAACGTACTGAATGTGAGAAGGAGAATCAAGGCAGGGGTGAGCGATCTTCAATTGCACTTCGCTCGTGATTTGATTTTATTCAATCCACAGTCAACAATGTATTACCCGCTCTCTCGCCACACCCTGGTCCGTTTACTGGCAGCCACGCTCACCCTTATTCTCTGGGGATGCGGCAGTGCCCAGCCAACTCTCTTGTTCCGCCCGCCGGGCGCCACGGACCTCGTATTGAGCATAACTCTTGAGAGGAATGAATCGGCGAAATTGATAACACTCATGGTAAACGGCACGAAAGTATGCTCGGAGCCCGTCGACGCATTCAATGGGGGGGAGGAGATGAAAGGGAATTATCGGGGCCACCTGATGGCTGCCCAGATTCACACCATTACCTCCTACGTTACCAACCAGGAAATCACGTCATGCAGCGTCACCTACGACGGCGGCCCGGCGGGGGAGATCGAACTGCATAAGACAAAGTTGCCTTGAACGGATAGCCGCCCTCTGCGCCAGCCCACGCAAAATAGTTGATTTCGCCCCCGGTTTTCAGATCCTTCCGGCTGCTTTCGCAGGTATTAACGCATAAAAAGTTTCTGAATTAGGTGTTGACAAACGGATGTCAACTGCCTATATTGACTTCGGGAGGCGCAAGAGGCCTAAGTTCCACCGGTTCCTCGATCTATCGTGGCCAATGGTCACGGGGGTTTCTCTAAAAGACTTGCGGTTCTCCCTATGCTATATTATCTCCCATCCGGGGAGTGTCTCCCTCCCGCCGCGGCCTCGTTCCATTGTCATCGTACGTCCACCTCTCACTCACCATACCTAATTCAGAAAGGAGCATCGCAATGAAACTGGTTCCTATGCCGCGTGCGCTGCTCGTGCTGGTCACAGTTCTTACCTGCCTGTTTATGTCGGTCCCGGCACGAGGCGGAGCGAAGATTTTGATTGACTCAACCAAATACCGTACGGCAACGTACCGGGATTGGGCTGACGCGAAAGATCAGAAAGGAAAGCGGAAGGCTATCAAGCCAAAGCCGGACAAAGTCGATTTCGCCTTTGCTATTACGGCGCCGGATACGTCCTTGTCCCTTACGCTTGATTTCGGGATGCTCTCCACCGGCTCGCTTCACCATGACTCAACCACGGTAGCGACATGGGACAGCGTGAAAAAGTTTACCTATACTCCGGGCTCTCCGATTGATAGCGGCACCATTTTCTCCGCCATCGGCCGCGGATTTAAAGGGAAGCCGGTAAAGGTAAAGTTTGATTGGGGTAGATCGGGCAAAAAGAAGGACATCAAGGGCACGGTTCCGGACGGCGACTTTGACTACAACGATCCCCGCTTCCCCATGCCCAACCTTCACAATGTCGGGACGGATATCTATGGAGGGGTGGCCCAGACTTCAGTCGGATTCACGGTTGGGGTCACTGCCGATCCAAAAGGCGCTCACACCGTTACGCTTCCGAAGTACAAAGATGTTCAAAAGTCTCTGGTGAAGGACGCGAAGGGCGGACCCATCTACCACCTGCCTCCTCCGCGCTGTATAAACACGTTCGATAAGAACAGTAAACAAATTGACAAGGTCCAGAAGGGATTGCCGCCTGATAAGCACACAAATGTTCTGTTCGCCGATCAGATGGTACTCAAATTAAACGTCGCGGCCAGCGATTCAGGCATCTTCCCGCCGGGGTTCGGCGACCTGACGTACGATAACCTGCTCGACCCCACGCCGTTTAACGGGTTGACTGTCAGGGCCATCGTGGCAAAGATCGACAGCTTCCTTGGATGCGGTTCCACGCCCCTGGGCGTGTCTGATTCGAGTGTCTACTGGCGCATAGCGGCCAATCTCGACACGGCCTTCTCCGGTCCCATTGATACGATTTCATGGAGCGGCGAAGTGGTGGTGTGCACGGGAGTCAGGCCGATATTCGAAGTTCCGTATCTCCATGCAACTGCGAACATCCCGAAGGCTGTGCGTCCGCAGCTGCACCGGCAGGCATTCCTGCCTCCGACGTACCGGCTGGAGCAGAATTATCCCAATCCGTTCAATCCGACAACCACGATAGAATTCCAGCTTGCCGAGGATGCGATTGTGACCGTGAAGGTGTACAACATCCTTGGCCAGGAGCTCGCGACGCTTGCGGATCGTGAACTGTTGGATCAGGGCCAGCAGGAGCTCGAGTTCAACGCCTCGAACCTTCCTTCCGGTGTGTACTTCTATCGCCTCGTCGCAACGGGTCTGGGAGATCCCGAGGAGGGAATCGCGGGCAAGACGTTCGTCAGCGTGAAGAAGATGTCGCTGATTCGGTAAGGGACTCCGTCATCCGGTCTGAGTAACGGGCCGGCTGAGTGTGGAGTGTATGTGGGCGGGCAACGCCCTCCGGTTTGGGAACATGAAATCCCGACGGAGTACGTTGTCCGCCCATTTCATTTTGGCGGGCATCGCGCACTCGTTCCAACCGCTTTTTCATCGACCGGAGGTAGCAAAGCCGCACGGGCGAATGTTCTTCAAGATTCGAGCGGTATTCGGCGCCGTAGTACTCACTATGCGCGGCTACCGACTCGAACAACAAGAGGCGGCAACTGCGGTCAATGAGCCTGCGCAGACGCTGCTGATGAACGGGAGAGGGGCCGAGCACTCCCAATCGGAATGAGAAGAGCCGGTTTGTAAATGCTTCGGCGCATCCGTTCCGGGCGGCAACACCCGCAAGCGTGAAATGCGTGCGCGAGGCATCTTCTTCCAGGTCTTGCAAATCATCGATGAGCTGAAGAAGCACTCCAAACCGGAAGAGAAATGAAGCATCCTCATCGGCGAGCTCGCCTGCCACGAGGTAACCATCCGCCAGGACTGAGGTGCCCCCTTTTTCGATACTGATGGCAAGAAGGTCCTTCTCCGGGAGGAGGCGCTCCGTCCCTTGTTGAGAGACACTTCTGCATTGTGCTGCATGAATCGCCTGTAAGCTTTCGTAGACGAGAGGATATCTCCCCCGGTCAAACTCCTTCTCAACCATATCCACCAGCGCATCAATCTTCTCTTCCCGGGCGTCGTGAGCCGGTTGTTTGATCCCGGCGAGCCTTAAGCGCAGGCGCCGGTTCGCATCAAGTTTGTCCTTCCCGCTGATATCGGCGGCATCGAGATAATTATCGGTGTACGGGTAGATCATGCTGTAGGCGAAGACGGAAGGCGTAACCGCGACTTCCATCCCGAGATGCATTTGAACCGTGTTCATGATCAGGACATTCCGTGAGGCCTGGTACACGTCATCCCGGCTGATCTCCTGATCAAAATCATATGCCTGCCGGATGAAGTCGTCCATCGCCCTAGAGAAGCTCCGCTCCATCTCATCGTCGATGACACACTCGAAACCGTGAAGAAGCTGGATCATTGATTTTTGAACCCGGCCGCGCACTGCGACAAGGCGCTGCCTGACTTCGGCAGAGGCGTTCTTCACATCACGTATCGACCGGTCGGTTTGATCCATGAGGAGGTCGATTTCCTCTTCCTTGTGGAGCCGCTCCTTCGTCGAAAATCCGGGGCCCAGATCGGGGGAGCCGGATGAGGTGGCGTGCCAGATGTCGAGTGAATCCCGTTTGAGCGTTTCTATTGGAAGGCGCATCGAGGTAGCCAAACGAAAGTGGAAACGTAAGATGTGATACGGCTAACGCCGCGGCGGGTTTCACTCCGCTTCCCAGCCCTCCTCCGAGAGGGCAAGGTGCAGTTCGTTCGGGTGATGGCGGTAGTTGTATTCAACCTTGCTGGCATCTTCGTGGGCCTTCGAGTAGGTCCACCCTTTTGCCATCAGGTTGCGCTCATGCAGTTCGTGAAGCAGGACGTAGGGCCGTTCCGCTTCGTCGAGATCATTATCGATCCAGACCTCGTTCTCCGGGACGAATTCATAGACGTAATCGTGACCGCCCTCGGTGAAATCGATATCAAATACGCTGCGCACCAGCCTCCCATCGACGATCCAGACGCCGACACCTGATTCCAACTCTTTCCAGAGCCGCACGTGGACTTTTTTCGCATCGGGGAGATCGCCCTCCCTGGCGAGCTTCTTAACGTCTCCCGCCCTCTCTCGTTCCGCCACCTCCAGCTTGTCCGCCCGTTCGAGCGCCTCGTCGTACGGCACCCCTCTCTCCATCAGCCGATGCTCGAGAAGAAGATGATCGATAAAAAAGTGCTGTTCGTCCTCATTCGCTTCCTTATCGAGCCAGAATTCATCCTTTGGTATGCATTCAAATACGAAGGGCTGGCCGAAGTTGGTGAACTCCTTGTCAAGGTGGGCGCGCACATAGCTGCCGTCGACGACCCAGATGGAGATCCTTCCCCGGTTCCCGACCTTCTTCAGGTAGGGTGGTTTACGTTTTTCCTCCATGCGGGGAGATTCTCTCGGCAGTTAGGCGATCGATACACACGAAGGTAGCAAGAATATGGGTCATGCTCAACGACTATTAGGACATTTGTCCGGTTGCTTTGTTTCTGCTTCTTTGGATGTTTTTC
>CAZEJT010000005.1:0-199592 GCA_964512655.1 uncultured Chlorobiaceae bacterium
TGGGATAACATACCCAAATTCTACCTCGGTATCACTTGATACTAACCAACGATAGGTTCGGCGGTTTGCTTCCCCCCTATCGTGGTGCGGCGAGCTCCCCTCCTGGGTCATCTGATCAGGAGTAGCTTCCGTTCGTCCCGGAATGTACCCGCCGGATCAGATAGCGTCACAGCCTCAAGGCGGCAAATATATACGCCGCTCGGCAATCCGGCAGCATTCCACTCGACAGAGTACGAGCCCAGAGTCCGGATCCCGTCGGCAAGGATGGCCACCTTCTCCCCGAGAATATTGTAGACAGTGAGCCGTGCCCGCGCTCGGTGAGGAATAGAGAACTGAATCCGTGTGGAATTGTTGAACGGATTGGGATAATTCTGAAACAGGTGGAACTCCTTCGCCTCGGGTATCAAGGGAAGCGCAATCGCCTCTTTGAGAACCCATGCCCCGGGATCGAGCTGCACGGTTTCCACTCTGGCCGGTACGGTGAATGTGAACATCTGCTCCGGCTGATCGTTCCAGACCGTTATCGTTGAGTCCCAGCCATACGATGAAGCCCGGATATCCAGCGGCATTGTAAAGAAGTGCGGATTATCCGTTCCCGTTGACTGTGTGAGCAGCATCTTCAGCGTGTACCCGCCGGAAGAATGAGCGACGTCCCACCCGTAGGTATAATGCGGGTAATTCTCACCATAGATCCATTCGTCGAAAAAGAAGCGGAGGTTCCTCCCGCTCGTTTCTTCAAATGCCCGCTCGAGATCGTCTGTGGTTGCCGTGCCGTATTTGATCAGCGAATCGTTGGCATACGCGCGCATCGACCCGAAAAACACGGTGTCCCCGAGGATATGGCGGAGCATGTGGAGCGCCGAGGCTCCCTTTGAGTACACCCTGTCAGAATTGAAAAGGTTGCGCACATTCGAAGTATCCTGAACGAAGACCGTCCCTTTGGCAGCCCTCGCCTGTTCCATCCTGTAGTTCATGAACGCGTGGTATGCAGAATCCCCATATTTCGCTTCTTCATAGAGGGCGGTGCAGTACGTCGCAAAGCCCTCGTTCAACCAGAGGTTGGACCAGGTGCGGCATGTAATCATATCGCCGAACCACTGATGGGCCAATTCGTGGACGACGGTTTCTTCCTCGAACGCGGTAATCGAGGTCATGGTCTGGTGTTCCATCCCGCCGCCGCGGAACTGCGAGTGACCGTATTTTTCCCGTATGAAAGGATAGAGCCCGAAGAGCGACGAGAAGATGCGCAGGCCCTCGACGGCATTGGGCAGGACCGCCTGAGCCGATGCCAGGCTCTCCGGCAGGACATAGTTGAGCACCTGAAGCGACTCGGTCGGAGAATAGCGGAACCAGTTGGAGAACTGTGCGAAATTGGAAACGTTGACCGAAATCAGGTATGCTGCTATCGGGTAGCGTTCCTGCCAGTGCGTTGTCTGTGTCCCGTCGCCGTTCATCGTGACTGACGCCAATCTTCCGTTCGATCCAACCCGGAAGGAAGAGTCGCACGTCACCGTGATATCGGCAGAATCAGCCTTGTCGCCCGGATAGTCCTTGCACGGCCACCAATCCCGCGCGCCGTATGGCTCGCTCAGAGACCAGACCCAGGGGGTTCCGTTGTGCGAATCGAAGAGGAAGCTGCCGAAACCTGTCGGCTGGGGCACTCCCTCGTAAAACACATCGGCAGTTATGAGGTCGTTAATCCTGTAAGCGGAATCGATGGTCAAACTCACAGTGGCCTGCTGCTGCGTAAAACCGGCCCTGACACCTCCAACCTTCGCCGAATCCACACGCATTGAGTTCATGAGATCGAGCACCAGGTACCTCGGGAGATTCTGGTTGCAGATCCCGCGGATGGTTACAGCGCCGGAAAGCAGGGGCGGAGAAACTGTGATGCGCAGATTCAGACCGTAAAAGGTCACGTCATACCATGAGCTTGCGAGGCTTGAGGCGGTGGACTGGCGTCCCGGCCGCCGCGCCTCCTCCGAATGGTCCGGCTGGGTCCCGGCAAACCCTTTGGAGACAATCACAGCAAGCAACAGATGTTTCAGCGCCAGGCGCGCGGTCATGGAGAGATCGGTTGGTAGTAACTCTCGCTTGGGAAAGTGTACGAAATTCCGGCATGAGATTCGACCTCATTAGTTGACACTCCGCGCGTTTCTGGCTAAATTGAGTTTGAACGAATCAACCCATCATGAAATCGGTTCCCAACAGACAGAAGCGGATCGTCAGAGCGAATGAGGCCCGGCAGAAGTTCAACATGAAGAAACCGCGGGCCAGTTCCGGCAGGAGGAGGAATGCAGCCACTCCGGTGCGGCACGATCGGCGGCAGACCACCGAGAATTCCGCAAAGGCCGGCATCGGTACCCTCGAAACGGTTCGTAAAAAGATCAGCGAGATCGATGACCGAATTCTCGAGCTTCTCGGCCAAAGGCGCACTCTCGCGCATGAGGTCATAAAGGTCAAAGACGAGCACAAAATGCCGCTCCGCGACACTCAGCGAGAGGAAGCACTCCTTTCCAATCTTATCCGAAAGGGGAGGGAGCTGAAACTCGACGCTCATCTCATCACCAGAGTGTTCCATGAGATCATCGACGACTCCATCCGGTCGCAGCAGAATCTTCTCCAAAAAAACCTCAATCCCGACAGAGGTCCTTCCCGCCGGATCGCCTATCAGGGGATCGACGGAGCATACAGCCATCTCGCCGCGAAGAAGTTTTTCGGCGACGCGCTCGACGCCGCAAACTTCATGGGTTACTCGTCGTTCGCTGAAGTCGTCGGCGCGGTGGAAGAGGGGGTTGCGGACTACGGGATGCTTCCCGTTGAAAATACGACTGCGGGGAGCATCAACGAGGTCTACGACATCCTCTCACGCACCAGGCTCAGCATCGTGGGGGAAGAGATCTTCCGCGTTGAGCACTGCCTTATCGGATTGAAGGCGGTTCCGCTCGCCGCCCTTCGAATTGTGTACTCGCACCCTCAGGCCCTTGCCCAATGCGGGAGGTTTCTCGCACAGCTTACGAATTGCCGGACGGAGGAATTCACTGATACCGCGATGGCGGTCCGGATGATCAAGGCGGAGGGAGATCCCGCAATGGCTGCGGTGGCTAGCGAGGAGGCCTCCAAATTATACGGCCTTGAGATACTTACCAGGAACATCGCGGATCACCCCGAAAACTTCACCAGATTCCTGGTCGTCGCACCGAAGCCGATCAACGTCGATCCGCGCGTGGCCAGCAAGACTTCCATTATCATGGCAACCAGACACCAGGAGGGCGCGCTTCTTCGAGCGCTCGACGTGCTCCACCGTGCTCAAATAAGCCTGACCAAGCTTGAGTCCCGGCCGAAGGCCGGCTCCCCGTTTGAGTATCTCTTCTATATCGACTTCGAGGGGGGCATTGGAGAGGGGCGTGTATCAAAAGCCCTGGAGGAACTGCGTGGTGCTACAAGCTATCTGAAAATCCTCGGGAGTTACCCCAGCGAGATCCGCTCGAAAACGGCGCCTCGAATGGAGGCGCAACTCGCCGTGCTCGGAGCCAAAGCCGACCGGGAGAAGAAGAGGCCTTCGTAAACTCAGGGATGGAATCACCATGAGCCGACATCTGATCGCCTCTCTGGGCATATCTATTCTCGCGGCGTCTCTTTTCTCATCATGCCAGAAGCCGGACCTGACTCCGAGGGAGGGATTTATCGACGTTCCCGGGGGAAAGGTCTGGTACCGGATTACGGGCACCGGAAGCCGCACGCCTCTTCTTATCCTCCACGGCGGCCCCGGCGTGCCGAGCTATTATCTGAAACCCCTCGCGGCCCTGGGGGATGACCGGCCCGTCGTATTCTACGATCAGCTCGGATGCGGACATTCGGATCATCCCACCGACACTACGCTCTGGACGATCGACCGGTTCATTAAAGAACTGGTAACCGTGCGTCAGGCGCTCGGACTGAACGAGGTTCACATTCTCGGACAATCCTGGGGTACGATGCTTGCGGTCGATTATATGCTGACGAAGCCGAGCGGCGTCAAGAGTCTCGTTCTCGCGAGTCCCGCGCTGAGCATCCCTCGCTGGGTCCGTGACGCAGACAGCCTTAAGTCGACCCTTCCCGAATCCACGCGGTCGGCAATTTCACGTCATGAAGCCGACGGAACGTATGATTCCCCCGAGTATCAGTCCGCGATTCTGGAGTATTACCACCGTTTCGTCTGTCTCCGCAACCCATGGCCTGCCGATGTGGAAAGCACGCTCGCTCAGATAGGCCAGTCGGTGTATCTGACGATGTGCGGTCCGAGCGAGTTCACACTTACCGGCTCGCTCAAGACGTATGACCGGACAGACCGCCTCCACGATATCAAGGTCCCCACCCTTTTCACTGCAGGCCGGTACGACGAAGCGACTCCCGCCACGGTTCAGTATTATTCGAGCCTCATGCCCGGCTCGAAACTGGAGATCTTCGAGAACAGCGCCCATATCACGATGGAGGACGAGCCCGAGAGGTATAACCAGGTCGTGCGCGACTTCCTGCGCGAAGTGGATTCGCGGTAGGCGCGGGCATCAGCCCGCGTATCAATCTGAAGAATCGTCTCATCCTCACTCCATGCCCCGCCCGCAAGAAATCCCTTTTTTCGTTGTCTAATTCAATAGATGGATGGAATTCCGTGGGAAATCACGCGCAGCGTGCGGCACGGAGAATTGGAGGTTGCACCCCCAATGGGTGAGCGGGCCGCGCCTGCCACGTTTGAGGAGATGTATCGAGAGCACGGAGCCCGGGTGCTCAACCTTGCCTTTCGATGCTGCGGAAACGAGGAGCTCGCGCGCGACCTTACCCAGGACGTGTTCGTGAAAGTCTATACGAGTCTCGGATCGTTCCGCGGCGAATCCGACATGTACACATGGATCCATCGCATCGCGCTCAATCATATCATGAACGTACTGAAAAGGGAAAGACGGTTTCGTTGGATCGGGCTCATGGAAGAGAGTGTCGCCGACGCGCTCCACGACGAACGGCAGACATCATCTTCGGCGATGCACTCCCCCGACCCCGGGCCTGACCGGGTTCTGGAGCAGGCCGAAAGGGAAGCGGTCGTGCAGTCCGCGGTCGGTTCATTGCCGGTGAAGTATCGCATCCCGTTCGTACTCTTCCGATACGACGGATTGAGCTATCTTGAGATTGCGGGAATGATGAACCTGAGCCTGAGCGCCGTCGAAGCGAGGATCCATCGGGCGAAAAAACAGTTGATCGCGAAACTCCAACCGTGGCTCGGCCACATCTGAGACGACAGGAGTATGTATGCACACCCATGTGAAAAATCTCTTCCTCCCCTGGCAGGAGAAACGGCTTTCCGAACCTGACGCGACCCGCGTTGAGGATCATCTGATGGCCTGCGATGAGTGCCGGCGCTATTTCGATGCGGTTGATTCAATGATCGCACCGGCAGAGCGCTCATTTCCCACTACTCTTGTCCCCGATCCGTTCCTTCCCGAGCGCGTTAAGGCGATTGCGGCGGGGCAGACCGGCTCCCGATCTGACAGATTGCGAACTCGCCTGATCAGACCGGAGCTGGCGATTATGGGGGCGGCGGTCGCCATCGCCGTGGGAATCCTCATCGGAACGGAATCTTCCGGGAGCGGGCAGCGGCAGGAGCAGTTTGACCTTGCCGACTACTACCGGGCCTTGTCTCAAAACGGCTTCACGGCGAATTTTGACAGTGTGTTCACCTCCAACCGGAAAGAACCGCAATGAAAATGAAAATTCTCGTCGGCGTCCTCGTATTTCTTATCCTCATCAACCTTGCGACCATTGGCACGCATCTGTACCTCCGGTTTTTCCATCACGGAGCCGAGCCGCCGGGGCATATGCCGCCTCCGGGCCATCTCCCCCCGATGTTGGAGCAGATGAACGAGGAGCAGCGCCATAAACTCTTTGCACTGATGGATTCCTTCCACGACGAGACGGACGGCCTGCGCAAGCATACGGATGAGATCGAAGGCGAAACCTTCAAACTCCTTCAGGAGAACCCCGTTCAGCACGACAAGGTGGACGCGAAGCTGAAAGAGTTGGCAGACGCGCGGCTCGAGATCAGCAGGAAAGCCGTAGGGAAGATGATCGAGGCAAAGTCGTTCCTCACTCCGGAACAGCAGCAGCACTTTTTCGATGCGGTCATGAGCGGTCGGCCTGCGGGCCTTCCACCGCCTCGCGGGGGACCGCACCTCAGGGGACACGACTCGATGGACTTCCCTCCGCCCATGAGAGACGGCGAACGTCCGCCGCCCCCTCCCGGTGGGGGCCGGTAGCCCCGATCTGTAGGCGCCGGCTGTAGGCGCCGGCTTTAGCCGGCGTTCTTCTCCGCCCCGTAGTCGTTGCGCTCCGCGCCCCGCTTGTTTTTGGGATTACGGCCTCGTAGATTAGCAATGGGAACTCTATGAGGCCTCTCCTCGTCATCCCGGTTATCTCCGCCATCCTCGCGCAATCCTCCGTCGCCATTGCATACGCCGAACCTCAGGATGGCAACTTCCGCGGAGAGACGGTATCTCCCACTGCGGTAACGCTCCCTGCAGACAGCATTACTTCTCGCTCCGCGCGTCTTCGGGGGTTATGCAGTACCAATGGAGTCCAGTCGTCGGTTTTCTTCTATTGGGGATTGTCGCTTGATCCGGACACGAACGGTGTTGGCACAAATCCTCAGATCCTGCAGCCCGATACCGGCAAAATTGAGATTACTGAACGGATCGGTCCGCTGATGCCCGGACAGACATATTATTTCCGAGTTTTAATCGGGGACTATCACAGCACAATCCTGTCGTTTACAACGAACACAGACACGAGCGCCTATTGGATGGCAATTCCGTTGCGGGTTTCGGCGGAGGGAACGCCAGGCGTCGCGAGACGATTCGGTGTACACTCATACGCGACGAACTGCGGAGATCCGGGACTCGGAGAATATGCGCTCCCTCCCAAACCTCCCGAGGGTTCGATGGAGACGCGGTTTGTCGGTCGATGCCTCCAGTTGGGACTGTATTTGGACCTCCGGCCGTACATCTCCCCGGCTCAGACAGATACATATCATGTCAATTTCCTCGCAGGTGGATACGGCTACCCTGTGACCATCTCCTGGCCGGAGCTCACCGCGCTCTATGAAGGCCCTGTCCTCTTGCAGACGGTGGACACGACCGTCGACATGCTGGGAACAACACACTTTGCAATCACTAACACTGAGGTAGAGGACGCCCGGATCATCGCGCACGGTCCGAGGCCGAAGAAAATCTGTCCGGGAGTTGCCCCTGACACGGTGTCGGCTCCGGCCGCGGGGACGGTTATCCTGAGTGCGACAGTCTATCCGCACGGTCTCCCGACAGACGGGTGGTTCGAGTGGGGCGCAAGCGACCGGTACGGCAACCAGACCGTGCCTCAACCGCTCGGTGACACGATCGGCGCCGTGACGCTCACAGCGGCCCTCTCCGGTCTCCCCGGACGCGCGCAGTATCACTACAGAGTCGTCGCGCGCAACATGGCAGCTACAATCTACGGACCGGATAACGTGTTCACCTCTCCCGGGCCTCCTCCGCCTGAGCTCCCGAAAACATTCGCACTCTACCAGAACTATCCTAACCCGTTCAATCCCACCACGATGATCAGGTACGATCTTCCTGCAGACGCTCATGTCGTCATGAAAGTCTACGACCTCCTGGGACGCCCCGTTCAGACGCTTGTCGACCGCGAGGAAACGGCCGGGTATAAGTCGATTCCCTTCGACGGGAGCGGGCTTTCCACCGGCATTTACTTGTATCGGCTCACTGCGGGGGACCATTCAGAGATTAGAAGGGCCCTTGTAATAAGGTAGGGACACTAGCCGCGGCCGATCCAGATGAGGCGCTTGTCCGACCTCCTTACAATTGAAGAGAGGTAACAACGCAGTACCGTCTAGTTACAGACGTTATGCGCCATTCAGCGTTCACTGAATGATGTACGATGGATAACAACCTGGACAAGTACCTTTCACAGTCCGTGATAAGTCGGATCGGAAATCTTCTCTCACACCATAGATTTACTCTTTTGCAATCCAGGGATGAGGAGGAGCATTTCCTCGTTTCGTACTCTCGCAATCGCGACCGGGTCATATTGTATGAATCGAGAAATCGTCTCGATTCCCCATACATAGACGTTATACTCGGTCGAGAAGGCTGGTGTTCGTTCTTCAATCGTGCTGTGACATTGCACGGACTACGAGAGGCTCATCTGAAAACCAATTGTGTTTTCGGCGCCTACTCGCTGCTGAGCGTCGACAGCCCCGCGGACGTAGACATCGTAGCCAACCGGATTATTTCAGATCTGTGTACTTACGCTGCTGACTTCCTTGCCGGTGACTACGCGACTTTTAACAAAGAATATTCGAGGAACGGCGCGAAATACGGAAACTATTTTTACTACATTTGGAGCCTGGAAGAACAGTAGCGAATGAACACGGGACAGCGCGTAACAGGCAGCGATACGCCCCAGCAATGCTTTACCCGTCGTCAATTCGGGCGCCTTTCGCTTTTCGGCATGGGTATAATCCTCTCTCGGGTTGGCGTCGGTTGTGACGGTAGCAGAAGCGTAACAAGAAATCAAACTCAGGGAACTCGCATGCGCAAGGCACAATCGAAGGACGGGACGCAGATTGCCTGTTGGGTTGCCGGGTCGGGCCCGCCATTGATTCTCGTCCATGGTACCACCGCCGATCACACACGATGGGCATCTGTCTCATCTGCATTCGAACAGAAGTTCACAGTCCATGTACCTGACAGGCGTGGCCGTGGAGAGAGTGGCGACACAATGCCATACGCAATCGAACGCGAATTTGAAGATATAGCCTCCGTTATCGACTCAATCCCTGAGCCGGTAAATGTCCTGGGCCATTCCTATGGTGCTATCTGCTCACTCGAAGCCGCGCTGCTAACAAAGAATATTGCAAGACTTATCCTCTATGAACCCCCCATTCCTACGGGAACCGATATTTATCCACCTGGTGCCGCCGACCACATTCAGAAGCTGGTAGACATAGGTGACCAGGAAGGAGCCGTTGCAACATTTTTTCGCGAGATCGTGAGAATGCCAGAGCACGATTTAGAAATGCTCCGCTCGCTTCCTGCGTGGAAAGCAAGAGTTGCCGCGGCACAAACAATCGCTAGAGAAATGAAAGCAGACGAACAGTACAAGTTTATCCCGGAACGATTCCGAAACCTGAAGCTCCCTACCCTTCTGCTACTTGGCGGGGATAGTCCTGCTTTCTTCAAGAGAGCGATCGACCTGGTTAACCAATCGTTATCGAACAGTCATATTGTGGTGATGGCTGGCCAACAGCATACCGCAATGAATACGGCGCCCGAATTGTTTACCGCTGAAGTCTTGAAATTTCTCTTACGCTGAAAACCCAAACACCGCCTGCCCTGTGCCTAACAGGCAGCGCGGGATGATAAGTGTCGGCGGAAGTTGAGGTGAAGGCATTCGTCGTCGAGAAATATGGCAAGGGGGGCCTCCGCGCAGCCAACATGCCAGCGCCCATGGTCGGGCCGCGTGACGTCCTGGTTCGGGTGAGTGCTGCCAGCATCAACCCGCTGGATACGATGGTCCGCAACGGCCAGTTCAAGCTGGTCCTGAAGTACAGGACGCCGTTTGTGCTCGGACACGACCTAGCGGGCGTCGTGACGCGGGTCGGTGCCGACGTGCGCGAGTACAAGGTCGGAGACGAGGTCTACGCCCGACCCCGCGACCTGCGTATCGGGGGCTTCGCGGAGTATATCGCCGTCGACCACGCAGACATCGCCCTCAGGCCGAACTCACTCACGATGGAAGAGTCTGCTGCGGTCCCGCTGGTAGCGCTTGCAGGGTGGCAAGCGCTGGTCAACCTCGCACAGGTCAGGCCGGGGCAGAAGATCCTCGTTCACGCCGGCGCCGGCGGACTGGGCTCGACAGTCATCCAACTCGCCAGGCACCTGGGCGCATACGTCGCCACGACTGCGCACGGTAACGACGAGGCTAAGTTGCGCGGCCTCGGGGCGAGCGAAATCGTCGATTACAAGAAGTCAGACTTCGCCGAGGTGCTCTCCGGCTACGACGTCGTGCTCGACTCCCTCGGCGGCGACAATCTCGCAAAGTCGCTGACCGTGCTCAAACCTGGTGGCCTGGCCATCAGCGTCCTCGGACCGCCGGACGCCGCGTTTGCCGAGCAGGTCGGCCGACCACTACTAAGGCCTGTGATGGCACTGATGAGCCGCAGGGTCCGGGCGCGTGCCAGGAAGCTGGGGGTGCGCTACTCGTTCTTCTTCATGCGCGCCGATGGCGCGCAACTGAAGACGTTGGCGGCTCTCTATGATGCGGGCACCCTTCGTCCGGTGCTCGACCGCACGTTCTCATTCGACGACACGCTCGATGCGATGGCATATGTGGAAAAAGGGCGCGCGAAGGGCAAGATCGTCGTCACCATGCCGCCGTCAGGCACTTGACAACTGAAGCTGCTGCAGATGGGCTGCTGGATGCACTATCGCCGGAGAGGTCTTAGTTCCTCTTCGTTCCGCCGCTCCGCGGTGGAACCCATCATTGGGGCACTCCGCGCCCCCACTCGGGATCTCAACGCACCCCGCAACCGGCCCGGATAAGGCCCACGTCCGACCTGATAATTGAAGTCAGCGGGAAGAGCTCTCATGAAGGAACTTTCCATCCTTTTTTTCAAGCTGGGCACAGTCGCTTTCGGCGGCCCCGCCGCCCACATCGCTATGATGGAGGACGAAGTGGTGAAGCGAAGAGGGTGGATTACCCACGAACATTTTCTCGACCTTCTTGGCGCAACGAATCTGATTCCCGGGCCCAACTCGACCGAGATGGCGATTCACATTGGCTATGTGCGGGCGGGTTTGAAAGGCCTCATTCTAGCTGGCTTGTGCTTCATTCTACCGGCAGTCATAATCACAATGTTGCTTGCTCAGCTCTACGTCGCTTACGGTTCGACTCCAGAGCTTCGCCCGTTTGTGGCCGGCATACGGCCAGCGATCATAGCCGTCATTCTTGCCGCTGTGTATCGGTTGAGCAAACCGATTGTGAAGAACCGACTTTCTGTCATTCTTGGCGTCTTGGTTGTTATGCTCAACTTATTTGGTGTCGACGAGCTTTTACTTCTTCTCGCCTCGGGTATAGTCGGGTTTCTGTGGAACGGTCGCAACAAACTCATGCAAGGTGCTGCAGGGCTCGTTACACTCCTGCCCATCTTCAATCTGCAATCTGCAACGTCATCAGTACCGACAGTTACCTCTGCGTCCCTTCCAGGTCTTGGCTTGTTCTTCTCGAAAGTAGGTTCCGCTCTGTACGGAAGCGGATATGTTCTCGTAGCTTTCCTTCAAAGCGGGCTTGTCGATGTCAGACATTGGCTTTCGCAGCAGCAGTTAATTGATGCAATCGCAGTCGGACAGTTCACGCCGGGGCCGGTGCTCTCAGCCGCGACATTCATCGGCTATCTTATTCTTGGAATTCCCGGCGCCTCGGTAGCGACTCTCGGAATCTTTTTACCCTCTTTCGTTTTTGTCCTCATCAGTAATCCGTTCATCCCTAAACTCCGAAAATCACCGTTGACGAGTGGCTTCCTCGATGGAGTGAATGGGGCTTCGATCGGTCTGATGCTTGCGGTAACCATTGAACTTGCGATGACAGCGCTATCGAGCCTCGGCTCGTGGTTGATCTTCCTTGCAGCGGCAACCGTTGTCATCCTAAAGAATCCCAACGCTGCCTGGATTGTGATTGGTTCAGCAATTCTGGGTTGGCTCTTGTCACTTCTCGGCGCGTAGACTGGAGGAAAGGATCGACTCATGAAACGGAATGTTCCGGCAATTGTTGCCGTCGTTCTCCTGATCGTGTTCGTCATACTACATTATTTTTGGGCTTCCCAGACAACGAGGGAGTTCAACGGTCTCGCCAACACGGTCGCGCAACTGAGGGATTCACTAAGTTTGATGCAGCGCGCAGTCGACTCTTTGAAGTCATATGCCCCGGGGCTCGGCGAATATATGTCCACTATACAACTTCACACTGCCAAGTTATGGTTTGCCGGCCAAGCCGCCAATTGGAAACTCGCCAAGTATGAGCTAGACGAACTCGGAGAAACCATCGCAGCCGCCGAGGCGCTTCGGGCAAAGAAGAACAATGTAGACATTACCGCGGTGCTTCAAAGTCTGCGGCAGACGCAACTGCCTTTGCTTGAGCGAGCTGTTTCGGTCAAGAGTCTTCGTGCATTCAACAACGCTTACCATGAAACGCTCGCCGCTTGCAACGGTTGTCACCGGCCTGCCGGCTATGAATTCATTCACATCATAGTACCGACACGAGAACCGGTGACCGATCAGCAATGGAAAGCAGCTAATCCATAAGACTTGCGCCTAAACAGAGCACGACATCCCAGCGGCGTTTTTGGCTGGTTGATTGAGTCTGGGGACGGCATCTCCGGCAATACCCCCTTCCAGACCCCCCCTGCAAGAAAATCCCTCCTTGTCTGTCTAACTGATTGGAGCGCCAAATAGGGGCCGTTCCCTCAGAGTCTCCACGCCCGCAATGTTCATCCACGCAACTCTATGGTGAAAGGTGGCAGAATGTCCGACAACCGCAATGCAGTCGTTTTGGGCTTCATAACCCTCCTCACTCTCTCCGGAGGATGCTCGCAGGATTCCCAGACGACCGCGCCGTCTTCAGGCTCGATCACAGCAGGAACGTCGAGCACCCTTGCTGTCAACGTGTGGCAGAGTGAGCTGACTCTTCTCAAATCCGCGGGTTATGACCTTGGAAACAGCCGCGGAATTTTCTCCCTCGGCTGGAGAGAAGTCTTCAACCCACAGAGCCGCTCCGGCTCGACACTCGGGCAGGCGATGGCCGTTGGGTTTGACAGCGACGCGGCGGCCGATGCAGATTGGCCCCGGGGCGGTGTCGATATGGGATCCGTGTATCTGAACTACGGTGGAGAGCATCTTGCAATGCACAAGCGCATCACACCCGGCGGCGGAGTGGTGTACACGTCGTCGACGGGCCCCGGAGAGGCATCAGGGACCTCCAATGTTTCTTTCATCCCTGGCGGATCATACGAATTTGATGTCACCGGCAGTTCCAAATTCAGCGCGATCCAGACCACCCTCACCGCGCCCTCGGCTCTCATCAATATCACGAGCCCTGCACCCGGAGATTCGATCAGTTCTTCCAGCGACCTCACACTGACATGGAGCGGAGGAAATACAGGTTCGGGAGTCCTGATTGCGATAGTGCCTCCTCCGCCGAGACGCCCGGGCGACGGCGGACCAGGAAGCCCCCCTCTCGGCGATGACAACGGTCGGATGGGGCCGGGCGGCGGATTCCAGGGACCGATCGGCGCGCTCTCGGGCTCCGGACCTGACGGCAGGATGCCGGGACCCGGAGACGGGATGCAGGGACCCGGCGGTATGCGCGGACCGGGCGGGGGGATGCCCCCCGGAGGCGGACCGCCTCCCGGAGGTCCTCCCCCGATGCTCGATTCGACAAGAGCGATCATCGTCCGTCTCAGCAACAGTCCAGGTACATACACGATAGCAGGATCGAGACTCGGAAGCCTCGTATCGAGCACGGGAGCGAGAGGGCTCATGTGCACGGTCTCCCAGGTCGCGATGTCGCAGGTCGGCCACGACGGCGGGAATATCCAGCTCGCGGTTCGGAATGGGGACGGAGTAATGGTAAAAATCCGATAGATTCGGCATGTATTGTGGAAGGCGGCCTCGTCGGTCCCCGAACCGACGGGGCCGTTCCATGTTTGTTGACATTGATTTCTTACCTCGGTACATTTCCACCATCGCAAGCCTATTACTTAGGGTTGGATTGTAGAAAGCCGTTCCTTCTTTTCCTTCCGCGGTGCGTCTAACATGTGGTTTCATGAGAGGAGGATTAGCCATGAAATCGATTGCCCTTCTTCTTGTACTCACCGGCACCATGGCAATCGCGCAAAACCAGGCGTGGGTCGCCCGATACCATGAGCGTGGCTACTGGTCCAACCTTCCCAACACCTCTCCCGATTCTATCAGCGAAGAATTTGCTACGGCTATGACCGTTGACGACAGCGGAAATGTATACGTCGCAGGGTGGAACTATCTTTCCGCGCCGCCGATTAACAACTCCGAAAACAAATTCGTGACCCTCAAGTATGATCCGCTCGGCAGGCTTTGCTGGGCTTCGTTTTATGACAATCCGTCGTGGCGCGCAAACGGTACTACACTTGTGCTGGCACAACCAACCTCGATCGCAGTCGACGGGGCACATAACGTCTATGTGACGGGTTCGGCGCCAAACGCCTTGGGGACAGATCTTGATTTTGCGACGATCAAGTACGACCTCAACGGCAACCAGCTCTGGATCGCGACGTATGATGGACCGGGCCACGGGATCGACAGGGCCGCGAAAGTCGCTGTGGACCAATCCGGCAATGTCTATGTTGCCGGATCAAGCGCTGGATCCGGAACGGGTTTCGATTATGCTACGATCAAGTATGACGCGAACGGCAATCAGGAATGGGCTTCACGGTATGACGGAAGCAGGCACACGGATGACTATGGCCTCAGTGTCGCTCCCGATGGTTCCGGAAACGTGTTCGTCACCGGCACGAGCGCAAACGCAGGAGGGTTTGTCGATATCGTTTCGGCCAAGTATGATGCAAACGGAAACGAGCTCTGGAACCGCACCTTTGACGGTTCGGGAAACGCTCCCAGCAATCCGACTTCAATTGCCGTTGACGCCTCCGGCAATCTGTATGTGACAGGCGGCACCTATCTCATGCGCGCCGACACGGTATACGTGGTCGACTCAACAAACGGGCGGATTGTCGCCCGCGTTCAACCCGGGCCGCTGGGAGCCTATATGGTGACGCTCAAATACAACGGGAATGGTGATCAGGTCTGGATGAAGACTTTTAACGGATCCAGGGATCCACAGCAATACGGCGCCACCTCGTATGCTATGGAGCTTGATGGATCCGGCAGAATCAACCTCCTCGAAGGCGATGGCGGATCCGGGCATGCGATCGTCCAATACGATGCAGGTGGGAATCAACTGAGTGCCAAAAGTGTGAGCAATTATGACGGATCCCTCGCATTTCTGGCGGCCGACGGAAACGGAAATGTCTATGTGGCAGGACAGGGAGCTTCGAATACTCACGGCGGTGGCTTCAGCGGACAGTACGCTACGTTGATGTTTGACGCGCGCGGCAACCAGATATGGGACGCCCGTTATGACAATCCCGCCATCTGGGATGCCCAAGGTTCGCTGCTGGATGCGGAATACCCTAACGCTATGGCCGTTGATGGTCGGGGAAACGTGTACGTCACGGGCACCAGCTTTGTCCCTCACACCGGATACGACATCGCCACGGTGAAATATGCGGCCGCGCCGATCTCCAGCCAGCAGATCGCCTCCGTCCAGGGTTCATTAAAAGCGATTTTCTTCTTCGATCAGACTACGGGCTGGGCTGTGGGCGCGAGAGGGATCATCATGAAAACGACTGACGGCGGCAGTTCCTGGAGCACTCAGCAGGCTGCAGGTTCGTCGCGAGATCTGATGGCGATTTCAATGATAGACGCGAGTAACGGTTTCACCGTCGGGAAGAAGGGCACAATCCTTAAGACAACGGACGGGGGCTCCACATGGATCTCTCAACAGAACGGGTCTCAGAGCTGGACCAGAAAAGACCTGCTCCAGCTCACCTTCGCGGATGCCAACTCGGGAATCGCGACGGGGAAAAGCGGGGCCATACTGAAGACTCTCGACGGGGGCTCGACCTGGTCGGTAACGCCTGCCCGGGGAATCAGCTCCATGAACGACATATGCTTCGCCGATCTCCTCAACGGCTGGGCTGTGGGGAAACGAGGAGCCATCTTAAAGTCCACCGACGGCGGAAACACCTGGACGCCAGTAAAATCATACGGTCAGAACGTGACCACATCGGCGTTGACCCGCGTCTCATTCTCAGACCGGCTGCACGGATGGGCTGCAGGTGCGAACATCGTTCTTTCGACCGCGGATGGCGGAAATGCGTGGACAAGGTACGGTCTTTCGGGCAGGCGATCGTTTACAAGCCTGCATGTAGGGAAAAACGGTTCTGGCGCAGCGGTCGCTAGTAACGGTTCTGTGGTGTATCTGCAGCCTGCCGGCATCATCAGCATGTCGGTTGCGACATCGACGCACAGCCTGAATGACATCTGCTTCGTCAATTCTTCAGATGCATTCGCTGCGGGTGCTGACGGGTCGATTTTGCGGCTCAGCGCGGGGGCTCCTTCGGTGACGATCCCTATCACGGATTTTCGTGGAGACCTTCCCGTAGCATTTGAAGTGAAGCAGAATTACCCCAACCCGTTCAATCCGACGACAACAATAGAGTACACACTCCCCGAATACTCGCGCGTCACCTTGAAGGTGTTCAACCTTCTCGGGCAGGAAGTGAAAACGCTGTTGGATGAGGAAGTGGACGCAGGAGACAACACCGCGGAGTGGAACGCGAGAGGTGTTGCCAGCGGCATTTATTTCTACCGTCTCGACGCCAGGAGTATCGACCATCCGGAAAGAGCTTTTTCCGCCTGGAAGAAGATGGCGCTCATCAAATAGGAAGTTTCCTGACCATACCGGGCACCGCGTCCGTGCGCGGAGCCCCCTCCGTTTTTCCCCTCTCCGCTGCCTCCATTGTATAAACCGACACGAATAGCCGTACTCGGCCTCGGCGGCGTTGGCGGATATCTCGGTGGAAAACTCGCCGCCCTGCAATCTTCACATCATGACCTTCAGGTCTACTTCATCGCAAGGGGAGAAAACCTGAAAGCAATCGGGTCAAACGGGCTGAAGCTCATTACTCCGGGCGGCGAACAACTCGTGCGGCCTGCGGCTGTAACAGACCGGCCGCAGGAGCTTGGGCCCCTGGACCTCATCCTCTGCTGCGTCAAGACCTACGACCTGGAAGCTGCTCTCGCACCGTTTGCCGCGAGCGCAGGACCGGATACGGTCATTCTGCCGATCATGAACGGGGTCGACGGCTCGGAGAGAATCCGAAAGGTCCTCCCGTCCGCCGAAGTATGGGAGGGGCTCATCTACATCGTCGCACGGCTGACCTCTCCCGGAGTTGTCAGCATTTCCGGAAGCAGCGGAGGCCTCGTATTCGGTTCGGAAATTGGCACTCCTGAACGCCTGACAGAGGTTGAAGGATTATTGAAGTCGGCCGGGATCGCCTCGCAACGCTCAGATCAGATTTCTGTAGCGATGTGGGAAAAGTATCTGTACATCTCACCCCTCGCCACGCTCACATCATATCTCGATCTGTCCATCGGCGGAATCCTCGGCGAGCCGCGCCATGTTGAAACGCTCAAGGCGCTCAGCATAGAGCTGCAGTTGATTGTCCGGGCAAAGCGGATACCCCTAAAGCCTGATTTCATTGAGACGACGATCGGCAAATTGAGATCCCTCCCCCCTGATTCAACCACATCGATGCACTCTGATTTCAAGAATGGCAGGAAGACAGAGCTTGATTCGTTGACCGGATACGTCGTTGATCTTGGCCGCCGGTTTGGTCTCTCCACGCCGCTCTACTCAAAGATGTTTGCTGCCCTGAGGGGGAAATCCGCCCGGTAAATCCGCTCCCCGTTTGATTGGAAATCCAGCCAATTATCTCTACCTTTTAGCCCGTATGATCGGCCAAACGATTTCCCACTACAAGATTCTTGAGAAACTCGGGGAGGGGGGGATGGGAGTGGTGTATAAGGCGCTCGACACCAAACTCAATCGCACGGTTGCCCTCAAGTTTCTTCCCCACAGGCTCACACAAAGCGATACCGACCGCACGCGCTTCACGCAGGAAGCCCAGCTCGCGGCAACGCTGAACCACCCGAACATCTGCACGATCTTCGATATCGCCGAGAACGACGGCGAGCTGTTCATCGCCATGGAGTTCGTCGACGGACAGACCCTGCGCGAGAAGAAGGGCACGATCGGATTCAAGCAGGCGATTGATATAGGCGTCCAGCTCGCCGACGGTCTTGCGGCGGCTCATGAAAAAGGGATCGTCCACCGCGACATCAAGCCCGAAAACATCATGATCAGGAAGGATGGAATCGCCCAGATCATGGACTTCGGGCTCGCGAAGCTCAGGGGAAACGTCACCCGCCTCACCAAGGAAGGGAGCACCGTCGGCACCGCAGGGTATATGTCACCCGAACAGGTGCAGGGGCAGGATGCAGATCACCGGTCCGATATTTTCTCGCTTGGCGTAGTGATCTACGAACTCTTCGCGGGGCAGCCTCCGTTCAAAGGCGTCCACGAGACGGCCCTGGCATATGAGATTGTAAATGTCGACGCTCCTCCGATGTCGTCGGTGAAACCCGAAATAGACCCGTCCCTCGACGCGATCATCCTCGAATGCCTTGAGAAGGATCCGAACGAGCGGACACAATCGGCGAAGCAGGTTGCGATCGATTTGAAACGGTACAAACGGGAGTCGGGCCGGGCGCGCGCGAGCAGAATCACGGCCGCGATGCCAATCTCGAAATTCGAGCGCGCTCCGCAGAACGCTGCTCCGCAGCAACCGCGTTCCAGGTGGCGGTTGATGTGGCCCGCCATCACGGGGATCCTTGCAATCGCTCTTATTGCCGTGAGTGTTGTCCTGAGAGAGGCTGAGACTGCGCCTCACACTCCCGTCCGGTTCGCAATCACCCTCCCCCGGGATCAGGTTATCGATCTCGTCACGTATACGGCGGCGGCAATATCTCCCGACGGCTCGCGCATCGTCTATCAGGCCAGCGGAAGGCTCTACCAACGAAAGATCGAGAGCTTTGACGCCGAGGCCATCCCCGGAACCGAAGACGGCACGAGTCCCTTCTTTTCACCGGACGGCAAGTGGGTCGGATTTTTCTCCGAAGGAGCGGTGAAGAAGGTGCCCCTCAGCGGCGGACCGCCCGTTGTGGTGACCCGCGTCTCCGACAACCGCGGGGGCGCATGGGCGCCGGACGGCTCGCTCGTTCTGAGCACGAGCGGAAGATCCGGCCTCATCGGTGTCCGTTCCGACGGATCGGAGCGGCGGGAGATCACGAAAGTGGATAGCGTTCAAGGGGAGCGAACTCACCGTTGGCCTCAAGTCCTGCCCGACGGCAAGACTGTGCTCTTTACGGTGGGGATGATGGACAGCCCCGATTACTATGAGGATGCCGAGATTGCGTCGGTCAATATGGAAACGGGGGAGCGCAAAACAATCATGAAAGGAGCTTCAACCGCGCGATACGTCTCCACCGGGCACCTTGTCTTTTCCCGCACAGGCATCCTCTTTGCCATTCCGTTTGACCTCGGCACGCTCACTACCCACGGCACGGCATCCCCCCTTGTACAAAACGTTTCGGGGGATCCGACGACGGGCGCAGCGAACTATTCGATTTCAGGCAGGGGAACTCTCGCATACATCCCGGGTCATTCCGATCTTGCTAATCGAACGTTGGCGCTCCAGAGCGCGGCGGGCTCCGTGTCTACGTTTCCCGCGCCGTCCCGGCCTTACATGGAGCCTGCGTTGTCGCCCGACGGCCGGCAGGTGGCCGTCATCGTGGGATCCGGAAAGGATGAGGACATTTGGGTCTACGATACACTCCGGAATACGATGACCCGATTGACGTTTGGCGGACAGAATCGTACGCCGAAATGGTCTCCCGACGGCAAGCGGATTGCATACTGTAACAATGAGGTGGGAAATCCGAGGATTGTCATCCGTCAGGCCGACGGGAGCGGGAGTGCGGAAGAGATCAGGTTTGATTACATCCGCGCCTATCTCACATGCTGGTCGCGCGACGGATCGACGCTGGTTCTTGCAGGCACCGGAAAGGGAAGGGGATGGGATATTTTCACCGTGGCATTGACGGGCGACCGCACATCGCACGATTTCCTCACCGGAAAATATGACGAATGGCTTGGCTCCCTCTCACCGGACGGAAAATGGATCGCCTACAATTCGAACGAATCCGGCACCTCGCAGGTATACGTGATGCCGTTCCCGGGCGGATTTGGAAAATGGCAGATTTCAGCCGACTGGGGAAAGGAGCCCCGGTGGTCGTCGGACGGGAAGACATTGTACTACACCACCAAACACGGGTTGGCCGCGGTTGGCATTTCCGGAACGCTGTCGCTTGTTATCGGGAGGAGCCGGGAGATCTACAAGGACATATCCACGTATTCCGCCGAGAGCGGCATCAACTTTGACATCGCGCCCGATGGCCGGTTCCTCTTCACCCGCCCGAAGGATGAGACTCAGCCCATCCAGCAGATTAATGTCGTGATGAACTGGTTCGATGAGCTTACCTCTTCCGCCGGGTCGGGGAAGTAATCCGGCGTGTCCCCCCGAACGTAGGAATCCCCGGCAACACTGAGCCATGCCCTTTATCGGCGAGATCAGCGCATTGCTGGCCGCAACGTTCTGGTCGGGAAGTTCGCTGGCCTTTGCCGAAGCCACCAGGCGCGTCGGATCCGTCCAGGTGAATGTCACCCGGCAATTTCTTGCCGCATCCATTCTGACGGCAGTGGTCTTGATCGCGCGGCCCGGGATGGATCTCTCATATTCCCAGGTCATCTACCTCGCGGTGAGCGGCATCATCGGCTTCGCCTTGGGCGATTCATTCCTTTTTGAGGCCTTTCAGAGGCTCGGCGCACGCGTTACGATGCTGATCATGTCGCTCGCTCCGGCAGTTGCCGCAGGCCTTGCCTACATTATGCTGGGGGAGGGTCTTTCCCCGGGCGCTTTTGGCGGCATCGCCCTAACCATTGCCGGTATCTGTTTCGTGATCATGGAAGGCAACGATGCCCGTAATGATGGTACCGTCCACAAGGTAACTCCGGCCGGGATCTTGCTGGCAATTCTGGCCGCCACGGGGCAGGGAAGCGGGCTTGTCTTCGCGAAGATGGCGTTCCGCGATGGACCGGTCAACGGATTTGTCGCCACGCTGGTTCGGATAACCGCTGCCTTCGTTGTCTTGCTTCCCGCGGCGTTATTGTTTGGCAAGTACCGGCAGCCCGTCGAACCTTTCCGGCGGCATCCGGGGGCTTTTTCTCTCACATTTCTGGGAACAGTTTTCGGCCCGGTGCTCGGTGTGGTCGGCAGTCTCATCGCAATCCAGCACACGCGTGTGGGAATCGCGGCCACACTGATGGCAACGACCCCCGTGATCATGCTCCCGCTTGTCCATTTCATTCACCGGGAGAGTCTTGGCTGGCGCGCCCTTGCAGGGACGGTGACTGCCATTGCGGGCGTGGCGGTTCTTTTCCTCCGGTAGGATCGACGGCGTGGCGGCTCTCCCGATGGGGCCGCGATCACACCTCTTCGTCAGATACCACGTGGTGCCCATGCCCCACCGTCGTCCCGTGCTAATAGCCTCGATTCAGAACCGAAACTCCCGAAAGCCTATACTGCAACCACAAGGCGAGTAGTCTCAATTCTCAAACGGTATGATATTTGGCCGTGAGAGTGCAGAATCAGAAGGAAAAAAACCGTACATTCAAACTAACCAAGAAAAACCTCATGCGAGCTGCAGCGAGATGGGTTTGTGGGAGCGCCGCGCTTATACTCCTTGTGACGCGGACAGGATCGGGCCAAACGTGGACGAACCACGGTCCTACGCATAAGGCGATCAAGGCAGTGTCGATCTCTCCGCAGGATTCTTCAGTCATCTTTGCAGGCGCGTTTGGCTGGGGTGTCTTCAAAAGCACCAACGCCGGCGCATCATGGACCAACTCTCGGGTAGGTCTGGTTAATACGTACGTGCGTTCTCTTGCCGCCCTCTCCAGTAGCGTAGTCTTCTGTGGCACGAACGACGGAGTTTCAAAATCGACCGACGGCGGGGCTGCCTGGTCGACCTCCCTCTCGACTCCCTTCTCCGTCAGAAGTCTTGCGTACGACAATGCAACGAATTCACTCTACGCCGCATCATTCGGCTCCGGCATGTTCAAAAGCACGAATCAGGGCGCCTCGTGGACTTCTATTTCGGTGACCGACCCTCTCGTGATGCAGACGCTTTCGCACCAATGGTCCGTCGCGCTCTTTGGCCATGACTCTCTCTACGCCGGCGGCACGCTCGCCGACGTCACAACAGGCGGCGCTCTTTTCCGGAGTCTCGACGGCGGCGCCAGCTGGATCCAGGTCCAACGGGACATCCACATCCCCAGCAGTGTTCATTCGATTTCAATCAACCCGCTTGCCCCTGCCTTTAGCCTGATAGTCGGAACCGCCACTCACGGAGTTTACAGAACAACGAATGGCGGCTTGAACTGGTTAAACACCAACGACACTTCCTCGGTCCAGAAACTTCCGGACCTGAACATCAATGCAGTGGCATACAATACCAACTACCGATACGCTGGAACTGATTCGCTCGGGGAGTTGTACGTACGAAGCACGAACGATGCAGTGCCGGGGTGGACAGCCGGCACGGGATTGCCGGGATCAGGGTCGGTCGTGAGTTCGATCGAGATCAACCGGATTAATCGGTCGACGGTGTTTGCGGGAACCGAAGGAGAGGGTGTCTATAGAAGCACGAATTCCGGATTCGGCTGGAGCGGGCGGAATTCGGGCATGCTCGGAACTGCGGCCAGAGTCATCAAGAGGAACGGCGACGGTCACCTCATCCTGGGCACGGATTTCGGCGATGGGATATGGATCTCAACGGACCAGGGAAACAATTGGTCCCGGGCCGCCCTCACAACCGTCAACGCGATTACATCTATCGCGATCACCGGTAATTCGTCTCTGCTCTATGCCGGGGCGTTCGGATCGGGCGTATACAAGAGTAACGATGCGGGTGCCAGCTGGACTGTGACCGACACCACGACCCACAATCCCCTCGTCCGGGCTATCGCCGTCGATCCCACGAATGCGAATATCGTATTTGCAGGCACCGACCATAGCGTCTACAAGACGACCAACGGCGGCGCGAGCTGGCAATCCGTCAGCAGCGGAATCCCTTCGACGGCATCGATCCGCTCCCTCGCAGTCGATCCGGGAAGTCCGGGTACTGTGTATGCGGGCACGGATTCACTGTTCCTCTACAAGTCAACCGACGGAGGCGCGAGCTGGTCGCATTATACCAGTTCGAACGGCTTTATTCCGACCGACAGATTTATCCGAACGATCACTGTCGATTATCAGTCCGGCAATATCCTGTATGCCGGCTCCGACAGCGGCCGAATCTATAAGAGCACAACCGGCGGAACAAGCTGGGTCCTCCGCGCCAAACTATCGGCCACGAGTTCGGTTCGCTCGATTCTCATCCACCCCAACGATCATAACACCTTTTTTGCCTGTACCTTCGGCGACGGCGTTTTCGTGAGCAACGACAGCGGAGGAAACTGGAATGCGATGAGTACAGGCCTGGCTGATCTGGACATCTATACGCTCGAAAGCGACCACGGATCTCCCCTGACCGTCTACGCGGGAAGCTCCGACGTTGGGGTCTATTCGACCTCGTACACATTCGTGAACCATCCACCCAAGATAGCACCGATCGGCACCCAGTCTGGCATTCAAAACAATTTGTTGAGCTTCACGGTATCCGCCACAGATCCGGACGCTACCATCCCATCACTCTCTGCGACAGGCCTGCCTTCCGGAGCTTCGTTCACGGACAGTCTCAACGGACGGGGCCTCTTCAAGTGGACTCCCTCGGCGGGACAGGTCGGCGGGCACCTCGTCACCTTCCATGCTTCCGACGGCTCTCTGGCCGACAGTCAGGCGGTATCCATTTACATTCACGATTCGACAGCTTCCCAGGTCTCCCGATCGGTCGAGGCGGGCTGGAATCTCCTGTCGGTTCCTCTCGTTGTGGATGATTTCCGCAAGACGGGCCTCTTCCCCCAGGCGATCTCGAGAGCATTTGCATATAGCGGCGGCTATCTCATCAAGGACACGCTCAGGGTAGGTCCCGCGTACTGGGTGAAGTTTGCATCGCCGGGTAATGTCTCGATGGTCGGCGCATCCGTCGCCCGCGAGACTGTGGCCGTGCAATCCGGCTGGAACCTGATCGGCTCGCTCTCTCACACAATCCCGATCTCATCGGCTGTACCGATCGCACCGGTCATTCGCACCTCTGCGTTTCTCGGGTATAACGGCGTGGCCGGATACTTCATAGCCGATTCGATTAGGCCGGCGGCAGGTTATTGGCTTCGGGTAAGTCAAAACGGCAATGTCGTGCTCAGTTCCGGTCCCACGGCCGTCCCCCAAGCGCCGCGGGAAGCAGCGGAAATTCAGGGTGAGGCGGAGGAATCACTTATCGGAGCGATTACATTTACAGACCGGGCGGGGCGAAGCAGAAGGCTCACCATCTTTTCCTCTCGAGGCATTTCCCACAGAATCCCTCTGTTCGATCTGCCGCCTGTTCCCCCCGACGGGGAATTCGACGCTCGATTCCTGCTCACTCAGAGCTCGGCCGCCGTTATCGATCGAGGCGGGGGACGCGAAGCGTTTCCCATCGCCATCTCGGGCCCGGGGGGAGACCTGACAATCAGCTGGAACTTGACCGATCCTCGCCTCGATGCCGCGCTGGCGCTCGTAGAAGACGGCAGGCCGCGAAATCTGCGGCTCAAAGGCCGGGGTTCGGAGGTATTGAGGATTGGTGAAGAGCCGATCCGCGCGATACTCTTTGCCCGGATCGGGGAGCGGGACGATCGGGAGAAACCAGAGGGTGTCGTTCTGAATCAGAATTATCCGAACCCTTTTAACCCCTCGACGACGATTGAATATTTCCTTCCCGCGGCGGACAGGGTGAAACTCACCATCTTCGGTGTGCTGGGCAACGCGGTGGCCGAGGTAGTGAATTCGTCCCAAGAGGCCGGCTTCCACAGCATCGTGTGGGAGGCATCCCGGATGAGCAGCGGTGTTTACTACTACCGGCTCGAAACCACGCGGGAAAGCCGGACACGGACCATGTTCCTCATCCGATAACAGCCCCGGAATGATCTTCATCGCGGTGATGCTTCTGCTTCTCGTCGTTCTCGGTTTCCGCGAGTACGCCAGACACCAGCGCACGATCCGGTTGATCCCGCACAGGATCCATGTCAACGGCACCCGCGGGAAGTCATCGGTGACGCGCCTGATCACGGGAGGCCTGCAGGGAGGGGGGATCAGGACTCTCGGGAAGACCACGGGGACGATGCCGTGCTATCTCACTCCAGACGGAAGACAGGTGCACATTCAGCGGATCGGCAAGGCGAACACCATCGAACAGGTCTCGATCGCTCAGCGCGCAATGGTCTACGGCGTCGACGCGCTCGTCGTCGAATGCATGGCGGTCCTCCCTGCCAACCAGATGATGTCGGAGCACCAGATGATCCACTCCACGATCGGCGTCATCACGAACGTACGCCCCGACCATCTCGATGAAATGGGCCCGACACTGACCGATGTTGCGAAGGCGCTTGGCGGGACGATCCCGCGGCACGGGACATGTTTCACCGGTGAAGAAACGTATTTCCCGATTCTGAGCGAAGCCGCACGCGAGCGAAATACCGAGATTCACCTGATAAGGGGCGAGTCCGTCCCCGACTCCGTCATGAAGGGTTTTTCCTACCTCGAGCACAAAGACAATGTCGCCATCGCGCTGGCGGTCTGCAGACACATGGGGGTCTCCGAGGCTGACGCGCTCTCGGGGATGCAGCGGGTGATACCCGACCCGGGCGTCCTGAGGATTTATTCGGTCGTGCAATCCGACCGCCGAATCGAATTTGTGAACGCGTTCGCGGCTAATGACCCCGAATCCTACGCGGTGATCTGGCAGCTCCTCAGGCCGCTTATGACGGCCGGGAAGAGAATCGTTGTGATCGTCAACTGTCGAAAAGACCGGATTCAGCGTACGGAGAGTCTGGCCGGGCTGATTGCCCGCCACGCCGCAGCAGACCATTTCATTCTCGTTGGAGAACATACCACGGCCCTCGAGCATCGCGCGGTTTCGCTCGGCCTGCCCGCATCGAAGATCACCAATCTTCCCGGCGGGACGCCGGAATCGGTATTTGAGGAAGTCCTCGCGCAAACCCCCGACCGTTCCCTCGCCATAGGAATCGGAAACATCGTCGGCTTCGGCGAAGAGATCGTCGCCTACTTCGCGCACAGGGGAAAAGAATTTGCATACTGAGGCGGCACGGGAAATCATCATTGAGTCCGTGGGCATCGGACTTGTCCTGAGCCTCATTTTCAGCGAAACTCTCGGACTCGCAGCGGGCGGGATGGTCGTGCCCGGGTATGTTGCCCTCATGATCCATCATCCGCTGAGAATTGTCGGAACCGTCCTTGTGAGCCTCATGACATTCCTGACGATGAAGTACCTCTCGAACTACATGTTCATCTACGGCCGGCGCCGCGTCGTCCTGGTGATTCTCGTGGGGTTCCTCTTCGGGTGGCTCTCGCGCGAAGTATTGGTCATCCAGACCAACGCTGTTACGCTCGAATTACAGACGATTGGATTGATCATACCGGGCCTGATCGCCAACTGGATGGAGAAACAGGGCGTCGTGAAAACCATCACGACCATGATTATCGCCGCAGTGTTCATCCGGCTCCTTCTTATGATCATAACGGGAGGAGAGGTGTTCCTCACGGAGGACTGGATCATATGAAGATGACGGAAGGAAAGCCCTCAAACATCTCGCTGATCGGCCTGGCATCCTTTGCCGTCATTGTCTTCTTTCTTGCCGAGAAGAGCGCTCAACCGGAGCGCCAGCCCTACTACGACCAGAAGCTCCGCGCGGCGAAGACCGCTCTCCTCGCCGCACAGGCCATCAAGGAGTACTCCCGCACGCTCGGGATTTCCATCGATGCTCAGAACGACCCTTACAAGACGGGCCTGATCGGTCAGGAGCGCACTCCCATCACGTCCGATCGGGGAATCGTCACCGCGAAGATACTGGCGACCAATCCGAATTATGCGGCGGCATTTGTCGAGATGTTGATCAAGGCGAGAGCAAAAAAGGGAAGCGCGGTCGCAATCGGCATGACCGGATCTCTCCCGGGCTGGAATATCTCGCTTCTCGCCGCCTGCGACGCACTGGAGCTGAATCCGATCATCATTACTTCCGTGGGAGCCTCCGACTGGGGTGCAAACCTCCCCGCCCTGACATGGCTCGACATGGAGCGGGTTCTCAACGAGCGCGGCATCGTGCAATTCAAATCCGCCGCGGCCTCCATTGGAGGCCCATCCGATAACGGGAGAGGCCTTTCCCCGGAGGGCCGCGATCTCATCAAATCGGCGATTGAGAGGAACAACGTGCGCTTTATCGACGAGCCGACGCTTCAGGCGAGCATTGTGAGAAGGATGGCTCTCTACGACTCCGCGCGCAACGGACAAATGCTCGCCTGTTACGTGAACGTTGGAGGCGGAAGCGCCTCTCTTGGCGGCACTGCGAACTCGCGGCTGGTGCCGCCCGGGCTCACTCAGCATCTCGCCGTAAGAAATTTCCCCATGCGCGGGGTCATCAATCTTATGGCGGAGGAGGGTTTGCCCGTGATCAACCTCCTCGACGTAGAGAAAATCGCTCTCAAGTACGGCCTTCCCGCGGACGTGAAGGAGAAAGCGCCCGACCTCGGAGAGGGAGCGCTATTTTTCAAGGACCGGTATTCGATCTCGAGCACGATCATCCTGACAGTGATCCTGGCGCTGACCGTCTTCGCGGTTATCCGGATCGACGTCAAGCATTACCTTTTCAGGAAGAAATCGCCCCCCTTCCTCAACCCGTGAGCTGAGCGCGGCCATGAAAACTCTTTCTTCGCTCCTTCTTCTTTCATTGCTTCAGACATACACAACTCTGGCGGCGGGGGGAAGTTCTGTGACACTCCTTCCCGCGAACGCACGCCCCGTCACGATCGCTGTCGGCGGTAACGAACGGGATTATTGCATCCTGAGTCCCGCCGAGCCGCTAAAGCTCCGGGTCGACGGACCCGGGAAGCTTTCGGTGATCAGCCGCTGCCTGTTCTCCAGTGACTCGCCCGAACAGCAGCAGTACTCGGTCTGCGTCATGGAAGGCGAAGACACTCTGAAAATGCAGTCGACGCGCACCGAACGATCGGACGCCGCCCTTACAAATTCAATCGTTCCGTTGAAGGCCGTGCCGGGAAAGAGCCGCAAGTTCACTGTGCTCATTTCCGACGGATCCCACCTTCTGCAATTCCGGTCTCAGGGCGCTCCACACGGAACCGCGCTGCGATTGCTCTTCAAGCCGTCGAAGGAAAAGGGAAAGCTTGTCTCGATCGAGCCTCTTTCTTACGACAGGATCGTCACGGCGACGATCAATGAAAACCAGGTCGCATACTACGTCGCGTCGCGCGCCCGGCCTGTCGAGCTCCGCGTGGTGGGTCCGACGAAGGTGCGCGTCAGCATTCGGCTGAATTTCGACGTGAGCATGCAGGGAAAACAGAAATTTTCAGTCGTCGTCACGAGTGGCGCGGAGCGCGTCGCGCAATGGTCGCTCGAGGCCGGTAGGGCTGACGAGCTGGCATACAAGGAATGGCGGGAAGTTGTGCCGGGGAAATTGATATCCGCGCTCTTCGACGTTCCCGCGGGGGAGCACAGGTACACGGTCGCACTGGGGGAGTCGTCCGCGAAATCCGTCTCTCTCAGATTCTCAGTCCCGCAGGCCGACCTGGGTAATGAGGAATGAGCGCCGCCCCATACCGTGTCTCCTCCGGCGCTTTATGCTCGCGGGCGGATTGCTTTTGGCGTCTGCCTGCGCTCCGGCCCAATCAAAGAGCTCCGGAACGGTACGCGGCGCCGTTGTCGACGATTCGACGCGCGCTCCCCTTCCGTCTGCGGCCGTCGTCCTCTTCAACGCAACCGACAGCTCACTCGTCACCGGAGGGATGACTGATGCGGCAGGAAAATTCGAGCTCCAGAACGTCCCCTCCGGCGCGTATTACCTTACGTTCAGTCTCGTCGGATACCGGGAGGAATCGACCGACCCCTTCACGATCGACTCGGTCCATCGGCGGCTGAACGCCGGTACGCATTCCCTCCGCTCCTCCGATATCACGCTGAACGAGGTGACCGTGACGGCGGATCAACCGCGGTTCGTGAGCTCGATCGACCGGATGATCTACAACGTGGATCAGGACGTCACGGCCAAGACCGCCTCGGCAAGCGAAATCCTGGAAAACATTCCGTCCGTTCAGATCGACCTCAACGGAGAGGTCAGCCTCCGCGGTTCCACGCGCGTCCTCCTGATGATCAACGGCAAACGCTCCCCCGTTCTGGAAAAACAGGAAGGGACGTTTCTCGAGCAGCTCCCGGCGAGCTCAATCGAAAAGATCGAAGTGATCACCACACCGTCCGCCCGGTACAGGGCCGAGGGCAAATCGGGCATCATTAACATCGTGTTGAAAAAGGATACCCCTCTCGGGACTCACGGGAACCTCACCGCCCACGCGGGCAACGGAGGACGATATAACAGCAACGCGCGTCTCAATTACAGCCCCGGGGGATTCAACGTCTATGCAAGTTACAGCATCAAGAGGGATAACCGGAACCGGCAGAATCTCGACGTGCGGGAAGTGACATCCGCCTCGAGCCCGTCATCACCTCCTTCGACCTACACCGACAGCCTGTATTCATTCTATCATCCGTTAACGCATCTGCTGACGCTCGGGTTCGATTGGCGCATTGATGAGATGAATAGCGTCGGGCTTTCAGGAAGTTACTTCCAAAACAGCTTCACCCGGCTTGATTCATCACACCGTACCCTGCAGAACAGCAGAGGGATCCCCATCAGCGAGTACGACAGGGACGGAGATGGCAACGAGTTTGACAAGGAACGCACCATAAGCGCCAATTATCATCACGCATTCTCGAGGGCGGACCACAAGATTCGGCTCGAATTCACGGCATCCGAATCGCCCGAACACGACGAGTACGCGTTTACGAATACTTACACCTCTCCTCCCTTCCCCACCGCGTACGACAATTCGGCGATTCACCACGACGACTACAAGGCTCAGGCGGCCGTCGACTATTCCAACGTGCTGACCCGCGTTTCGATGATCGAGGCCGGATACACGGGCGACTTCAACCGGACCGATCTCGACTTTTATGACGAACAGTTCGATCCCATCCAGGACCGGTTTCTGGAAGACAGCGCGAAAACGAGCAGTTACAGTTACAGCGAGTCGATTAACTCGATATATGCCACCTTCAGGCAGTCGTTCGGAAAACTCGGATTTCTGGCGGGAGTCCGGGGCGAGCATACGCGGGCGCGATCGAAGCTGATTACGCTCGATACGATCATTCTGTACGACTACAACAGCTTCTTCCCGAGCCTCCACGTCACATACAACCTCGGCGGCCTTACGGAACTCCGGCTCAGCTACAGCAGACGGATCTCTCGCCCGAGGCCGAGGGATCTCAACCCATTCGCCGAGTACCGGGATCCCAGGAATCTCTCATACGGCAATCCGAACCTCCTCCCGGAGTACCTTCACTCATTCGAGATCGGGTGTCAGGTTCAGCGCGGCCGGCTGTACGTTGTGCCGACACTCTTCTACAGATACTCCACGGACGGCATCGGCACCATCAAGGAGATCGTCAACCGCTCTACACTCCTGAGCACGAAGGAAAACGTGTCTTCCGAGCGGTCGGGAGGCCTGGAACTCATCGCTTCGCTCTCACCGGGCGGCTTCATCAGCGGCCACCTGAGCACGACGGGACTCTACGAGGAGCTCGATGCGACGAATCTCGGCGAGGGACAGTTCAAATCAACCTGGTCGTGGAGCGGGACGCTGACCACAAATCTCAATTTCACAAAGTCTACAAGGCTGGAGATACACTCGCACGTCAATTCACTGCGGCTGACGCCGCAGGGGGAATACCGTCCAAACTCTTCAGTGGGTATGGGGTTCCGGCAGGAATTCTGGGATGGGAAGCTTTCCGTGCTGGCGACCGTATCCGATATTTTCCAGTCGTTGAAGAGAGACTTTGATCTCGACATTCCGCACCTGCATCAGGGCGTTGAGACGACGCGGGAATCAAGAGCGCTGTTTATCGGATTCACCTATCGGCTCGGAAAGCCGCCGGGGAAATCGAGGGAAGAACAGTTTCATTACGACGATGAGGACTGACCGGCTCGAGGAGGAACCAACGCCGGCGGATACTCTCGCCTGTAGAGCGTAGCCCTTCGGGAGGTTCATGCACCGCGATCGCTTTTCTTCCATGACCGAACTCCTCGCCGGACTCCCGGCCGCAGGCAATTATACCATTCAGGTGGACCGGTTGCAGCGCACAAAGGTGAAGCTCATTGCGCCCCACGCGGGATGTATCGAGCCGGCGACGGGACAGATCGTACGATCGCTGGCGGAAGGCAAATTTGACTCGTATCTTTTCAGCGGGATCAGGCGGAAGGACTGCTTCAGGACGCTCCACGTCACGAGCATACGCTACGACGAGCCGCACGCCCTTCGTTTCGCCAGGGACTCCGACCTCGCCGTCGCCGTGCATGGATGTAACGGCGAAGAATCGTATCTTCAGATCGGAGGAGGGAATAGAGAGCGCTCCGAGGGACTGGCGGCCTATCTGGACGGCCTTGGTTACACGATCCGAAAGGAGTCAAACGATCTGAATGGGGAACACCCCGATAATATCGTCAACCTCGCACGTCAACAGGGTATCCAGATGGAACTCAGCGCCGGGTTCCGGAGAGAACTCTTTCCGGGATTTCCCCGAACACTTCAGCGGCATCCCGTGCAGTTTCCGAGGTTTATCGAAGCGTTGAGCAAATGGCTCGACGAGACGGAACTGTCTTTGTCAGCGCAGCCACTCTAGCCGCTGCCGGCGTGGCACAGGGGAAGACATCCGGGTTGGATCGCGCACCGATCGTCCTGTCCGCGGCAAATCTCTCCAAACGCTATGGTCAGATCATGGCTGTGGACGACATCAGCTTCAATGTCCGGCACGGCGAGATCCTCGGACTCCTTGGTCCGAACGGAGCCGGAAAAACCACCACGATCAACATGATCCTGGGCGTCCTCGATCCGACGTCGGGATCCATCCGGATCGAAGACGTCGATCTCGAGCGCGACCGGTCCCTTGCACTCCAATCGACGAACTTCGCGGCAGTCTATGCGCCCCTCCCCGGGAATCTGACTCTCTATCAAAACCTCCGGATTTTCGGCTTGCTCTATGGAGTCCCGCAGCTTTCATCCCGCATCGATTCGCTGATCGACCAGCTCGAACTCCGAGCATTCCGGAACGTCAAGTGCGGCATACTCTCTTCAGGCGAGCAGACCCGAGTCTCCCTCGCGAAGGCCCTCTTAAACCGCCCGCGCCTTCTTCTCCTCGACGAGCCCACGGCGTCGCTCGACCCCGCGTCGGCAAGCGACATCCGCGCGAAGATACTCAGCTGCGCCGCCGAGGGTAAAATGGGAGTTCTCTGGACTTCCCATAACATGCTCGAAGTGCAGGAGGTCTGCGACAGGGTGCTCTTTTTGTCCCACGGAAAAATCCTCCTCGAGGGAGACCCGAAGACCCTTCCGCGGGAACACGGCAAAGAGACGCTCGAGGAATTGTTCATTACGGTGGCGAGAGAGCCCCTCTCGCTGGAGTCATGAGCGGGTTTTCGATTAATCGGACGGCGGCGGTCGTGCTGCGGCAGTACTACCTCATGCGGAGCAGCACCACTCGGATTCTGCCGATATTCGCCTGGGTGGCGGTCGACGTGGTGCTCTGGGGATTTATCACAAAGTACCTTAACAGCATCATGGCCGCCGGCCTGAACTTCATACCCCTCCTTCTCGGAGCGATCCTCTTCTGGGATTTCTTCACCAGGGTCATGCACGGCATCGCGATCGCATTCCTGGAAGACGTGTGGTCCCGGAATTTCCTGAACTTCTTCGCCACTCCCCTGCGGATCTGGGAATATCTCTCAGGCCTTGTGATCACGAGCATCGCAACGAGCGTTCTCGGCCTCATGGTGATGCTCCTCCTCGCGACGGCGGCCTTCGGACTCTCTGTGTTCGTCTTCGGTCTCACGCTCATTCCGTTCCTCCTCATCCTCTTTCTCTTCGGAATGGCGATGGGCATCTTCGCCAGCGGACTCGTCTTCCGGTACGGTCCCGCATCCGAATGGTTTGTGTGGCCGATTCCAGCTCTCCTCTCGCCGTTCGCCGGCGTCTTCTACCCTGTTTCCACTCTCCCGGGATGGATGCAATTGGTCTCGAGTCTCCTGCCCCCATCGTATGTATTTGAAAGCATGAGGGAGGCGCTCTCAGGCCGCGCGGTGTCTCTTGCCGGGCTCTCCGTCGGCGGAGCGCTCGCCGCGGCGTACATCCTCCTTGCCTGCTGGTACTTCGCCCGCGTCTATCGCCGGGCTGTCAGCACCGGTCTCATCGTCCGCTACAGCGCCGAGAGCATCGGCTAGTTGTCTGTCGTTCTATTGCCAATCCTCAGGATTATGCCTACATTTTACACCGGATGATCGGTAAGACAATCTCCCATTATGAGATTCTTGAGAAGCTCGGCGAAGGGGGCATGGGCGTTGTCTACAAGGCGCGCGACGTCCGGCTCGACCGGTTCGTTGCGCTAAAGGTCCTCCCCGCTCAGTTCCTCGTCTCATCGGAAGAAGTCGCCCGTTTCCAGCAGGAGGCAAGGGCGATCTCGTCCCTCAACCATCCAAACATCGCCACGATCTACGACGTCGACCAGATTGACGGACAGAATTTTCTGGTCCTTGAATATCTTGCGGGCGGCACCGTAAAGTCGAAACTTCGTCAGCTCTATTCCTCAGGTTCGTCGCTCGCCATCGCGGAAATCGTCGATTACGGCCTCCACACGGCAGAGGGGCTCGCGCATTCTCATCGCCACGGGATCGTCCACCGCGATATCAAGACCGAGAACCTGATGCTCTCCGACGAGGGCAATATCAAGATCACGGATTTTGGCCTCGCGAAACTAAAAGGCGCCGAAGGCGTAACGAGGGTAGGAACCACCGTCGGGACAGCGGCGTATATGTCGCCCGAGCAATTCCGCGGCGAAGAAATCGACCGGCGTTCCGATATATTCTCGTTCGGAATCGTCCTCTATGAGCTGACGACCGGGAAGCTCCCCTTCCGCGGCGAGCACGAGGCGGCTCTGAGCTATTCGATCGTCAACGAAAACCCGGTGCCGCTTGCTTCGTTTCGCTCCGAAGTGCCTGCGTCGCTCGAGCACGTGATCGGCAGGTGCCTCGAGAAAGACAAGGAGAAGCGATACCAGAGCGCCGAGGAGATATTCGCCGACCTGAACAAGGTCCGGATGGAAATCGGAGGGGCTCTTCCACCCGGACAGGGCCGCCGGATTCCCGCAGCGCTCAGATGGAGCGCTCTCGCACTCGGGGCGGCAGTAGTGGTCATAGGGTTTCTCCTATACCGGTCGAACAAGACCCTTCGCGCCGTCGACCTGATGCAGGTGAAACTCACGCAGATTACATCGGCTGAAGGTACGGAAGAATATCCCTCATGGTCTCACGACGGAACCGCCATCACATACACCGGAGAGGTCAACGGCTTTAAGAAAGTGTTCGTGAAGGATCTTGCCTCGGGTCAGGAGAAACAGCTTACGAAAGGGACCGGCGACGATATTCAACCGGCGTGGTCGAACGACGGCAAGTCGATCCTTTTCGTCCGGTCGCATCAGCCGAACGGGAAGCTCGAGCCGGGGGACATCTTCGGGCAGTTCGAAGGCGGGGACATCTGGACTATCGACGTCTCTTCGGGGACCGAATCCAAATTCATCGAGAATGCATTCAATCCGGCGTACTCTCCCGACGGCCGGCAAATCGCCTGCGACGCGTCATGGGCCGGTCCCCGGCGCATCTGGACGGTCGACAGCCGGGGGCGGAATCCCCGGCAGGTGACTTCCGATGTTTCCGAGGCTGTCGTTCATCTCATGCCTAAATGGTCACCCGACGGTGAGCGGATCGTCTTCCAGAACCTCGAGCGGACGGTCTTCGATATCAAGGTCGCGATCGTCGCTTCGGGAGAAATGTCGTGGATTACGAAGGACCTCTTCATCGACATCGATCCAACCTGGTCGCCCTCCGGCAATGAGATTTACTTCTCCTCGTACAGGAGCGGGGGGTTGAATCTCTGGCGGATCCCGGTCTCATCGAACGGAACTCCGGCGGGCCAACCCCAGCAGCTCACGACGGGGGCCGGACAGGACGTGGAGTGTTCGCTTTCACCCGACGGAAAGCGGCTCGCGTTTTCGATCCTGAAGATCAACGCCGATGTCTGGGAGCTTCCCGTTTCGCCGGATTCGGGAAAACCCGCCGGCCAGCCAGAGCAGGTCATTGCCACTACACGCGAAGACAGCCGCGGGGCCTGGTCTCGAGACGGCTCGATGATCGCCTTCAACTCCGACCGGAACGGCGACATGAACATCTGGGTCTATTCCGTGATTGGCGGTTCCGCCCGCCAGCTCACCAAAGGGCCCGGGGGCGATTTCCAGCCCAACTGGTCGCCCGACGGGAAGCAGGTTACCTTCTTTTCAACGCGAGCTGGAAACACAGATATCTGGTCCGTCGATCAGGCCTCCGGTGCGCTCCGCCAGTTGACGACGGCTCCTTCCCTCGAAATCAACCCCTTCTATTCTCCGGACGGTCACTCCATCGCGTATCAGTCTGACGCGAGCGGACGGCTCGAGCCCTGGGTGATGGCGAGTGACGGGAGCGGCCAGCGCAGGCTTGCCGACATGGAAGTCACGGGACACTTCATGCGCTGGTCGCGCGACGGCTCGGCCGTAATATTCCGTTCGCCGAACCCTGCACAGCCCGGGCTCTGGTCTGCCCCCCCAGGAGGCGGTCAACCGTCGTTCTTTTGCACGGTGAAGGGCGGGTCTCACATATCATTCTCTACGCGTTACGATGCGATCATGGATGTCGTCGGGCATAAGGAGCTCTGGCTCACGCCTGTCAACGGCGGCACGCCATCGAAAGTGTATCAGTTCGAGGATCCGGAAATCCGCATCGATTATCCGGTCTGGTCTCCCGACGGCAAACGAGTCCTGTTCGATCGCGTGAAGTCGCAGGGGGGCGACATCTGGGTCCTCGATAAATTCGAGTAACTCCACGGAATCACATTCATGAGGAGTATCACCATGATATCAGCCCTGAAACACATTCTACTCCTTCTCTCGATCACCATAGCTGTCCTCACGCAGTGCGCCGGACAGTCAGGCGCGCCTTCTCAGCCCGCCGGCATTCTCCCCGCCGACAACCTGGTGGTCGAAGGCATACCGCCGATTCCTCCGGAGATTGCTTCGGCAAGCGGACGCTACACGGAATTCCGGAACGCGTCATTCCAGAGCTGGGATCCGGTGAAGCACGAAATGCTGATCAGCACGCGCTTTGGAGACGTGCCCCAGGTGCATCTGGTAAAGATGCCGGGCGGGGATCGCAGGCAGATGACGTTTTTCCCCGACCGGATCGGCGGAGCGTCATTCAATCCGCGAAGCCGCGGCTACTTTGTCTTCAGCAAAGACGTGGGGGGCGGGGAATGGTTTCAGCTCTACAGGTACGATCTTGCGAACGGCGATGTGACGCTCCTGACCGACGGCAAGTCGAGAAACTCGCTGGGCGTCTGGTCCCGGGACGGGAGCAAACTGGTCTATGGCTCCACGCGCCGGAACGGGAAGGACATGGACTTCTACACCATGGATCCGGCGAATTCAAAAACAGACGCCCTCTTCGCACAGCTGAGCGACGGCGAGGCGTGGAACCCGACCTCCTGGTCGTGGGATGGGACAAAGATACTTGCCGTCAAGCAGGTTTCCGCAAACGAGTCATACGTCTGGTTGTTCGACGTAGCGACGGGCACTAAGACCCTTCTGACTCCCGGGAAGAAAGGCGAGGAGGTAGCATACGGCGACGCGATCTTCGCCGACGACGGCAAGGGTTTTTACACGGTGACTGACAAGGGGTCCGAGTTCCTTCGTCTGACGTACGTCGATATCGCCACAGGCAAGCACGAATACTTGACGACCGGCATCAAGTGGGACGTCGATCAGATGGATCTCAGCGATGACGGGAGCAAACTAGCGTTCGTCACGAATGAGGCAGGATTAAGCAAGCTTCATCTCATGGATACGAAGACCCGGAAGGAGCTTCCTGTGCCCGAGTTGCCCGTGGGGGTGATCGGCGGACTCTCCTTTCACAAGGACGGATCCCTCCTCGCGTTCAACATGTCCTCGGCCAGATCTTCAAGCGATGTCTATACGCTCGACCTCGCCTCGCAGAAGGTGGAACGGTGGACATTTAGCGAGACGGGCGGGCTTAACACCGAAAACTTTCCGGAGCCCCGGCTCGTGAAATGGAAATCGTTCGACGGCATGGAAATCTCGGGCTTTCTGTATATGCCGCCGGCCACATTTCCGGGGAAGAGGCCTGTCGTGGTAAATATTCACGGAGGTCCTGAAGGCCAGTTTCAGCCGACCTTTCTGGGAAGAACCAACTATTACCTCAACGAGCTCGGCGCCGCCGTGATATTCCCCAATGTGAGAGGCTCCTCGGGATACGGAAAGACGTTTCTCAAGCTCGACAACGGCTTCAAGCGCGAGGGATCCTACAAGGACATCGATGCGCTCCTCGACTGGATCAAGCAGCAGCCCGGCCTCGACGGCGACCGGATCATGATCACCGGAGGGAGTTACGGGGGATTTATGACCTATGCCGTTGCGACAAACTACAACGCAAAGATTCGTTGCTCCCTTCCGGTTGTAGGCATTACGAACTTCGTCACGTTCCTCGAGCACACCGAAGCATACCGGCGCGACCTTCGCCGGGTTGAATACGGGGACGAGAGAGACCCGAAGATGCGCAAGTTCCTTGAAAGCATCGCTCCCCTCGGCAAGGCCGCTAACGTCACGAAGCCGATGTTCATCGTGCAGGGAAAGAACGATCCGCGCGTCCCCTATACCGAGGCGGAGCAGATGGCTTCGTCGCTGAAGAAACAGCAGACGCCCGAGTGGTTTCTGCTGGCCAACGATGAAGGCCATGGATTCGCCAAGAAGAAAAACCAGGACTACCAGTTCTACGCGACCGTGATGTTCATGAAGGAATTCCTGCTGAAGTAATGCCGGACTTCTCCCGGTGAGGTGGTTCCTCCTTATTGTCGCCTCGGCCTTTCCCTGGGCCGGAGCATCCGCTCAGGAACAATACGATCTCTCCCGGTTCCAGGATGAAACGGTGGACTTCGTCAAGCTCCCGTTGACCTGGGAAGGTGGCGATTGGCTGAAATTCGGAGTGCTCGCCGGAGGGACATTTCTTACGATGCGAACGGTGGATCAGCCGGTGCGGAACGCCGTCATCCGCGGGGGACAGCAGGATTACAACAGCGTCCCCATCGAGGGGGGAAGAATCTACGGAGAGCTGTACACCCCGGCTTTGTGTTTCACAGGTTATGCCCTCTATTCAATCGCGGCGGACGATCAGGGTGCCCGAAAGATCGCGTATGAAATCGTCCAGTCCACTCTCTACGCCGGGGCAATCACTTTTGGGTTGAAAGTGGCGGTAGGACGGGCGAGGCCGTACACGGACGAGGGCGTCTCGTCGTTCCACCCCTTCTCCTCCCTCACAAACGATGAGGATCACTCATTCCCCAGCGGCCACTGTGCGGTTGCGTTCGCTCTCTCGACGGTGCTTTCGAGAAATGCCGGGCCTGCGTGGCTGAAGGTGCTCGCATACGCTCCGGCCATCTTAACGCCGGTATCCCGTGTCTATCAGGACCAGCATTGGGTATCGAGCACGCTCTTCGGGGGAATCCTCGGATACGCGGTAGCGACCTGGGCGGTCGACCGGCATGAGGAGGGAGACGGCAAAGTGCAATTAGAGTCGATCTATCCCTTCAGAATCAGAATCGCTCTTAACTGACCGCCGATTACCGCATCTTTTGTAGCCGCGGGCTTTAGCCCGCGTACATGATGGATGCGCGCCCTGAAGGGCGCGGCTACAACTGAGGCTGCCATGGATCCCGGGCTCTTGTAGCCGCTGGCTTTAGCCCGCGCTAAATTCATCTGTGCGGGTACACGGGCACCGGCGGTAACGGGAACGGGTGCTCTTGCGCCTTCTGCAGCGCCACCTCTATCGCCTTCTCGAGCTCAAGGTCCTTCCCCGCCATCACGCTCTGCGGATCGTTATCGAGCACGATATCGGGATCGGATCCATGGTTTTCGATCCACCACTTCCCCTCACTATTATAGAAGGCATTGTTGGGCTGCTCCACGTGACCGTTGTCGATCGTCGTCTGGGTGTTGAGTATTCCCACCAACCCTCCCCACGAAGGCACCCCGATAACGGTCCCGAGTTTGCGAGCCTTGAAGTTTTCTATGAATGCCTCGCCGTCGGAGCCGTTGTTTTCGTTTGAGAGGACGACGTAATTCCCGATCGAGGTGCTTCCGGGGTACCGGAACGGAACCATGTTCCTGAGCACGTTCTGGGATACCATCTGCCGCTCGAGCTTGTCGATGAGGAAGTACTCGGTCCAGCCTCCGCCGTTCCTGCGCACATCGATGATTATCCCGTCTTTGTAACGGAATGCCCGCCAGAATTTGTCAAACTCCCCGATCCCGCCGTCTCCCATGGCGTTGATATGCATGTATCCCAGCCGGCCCTTGCTCTCCTTCAGGACCGTATTGATGTTCGATTGCAGCCACTTCGCGTAGCGGAGGCCATTATCGTTCCGGATCGGTTCGACCACATACGTCCGCGACCTTGAAGTCGAGGGCTTGTCGTTGACCGTAATCCTTATCTTCTGCCCTCCGATCACCTGGAGCGCCTTGAAGTAATCATCCGGGACTTTCAATTGTTTTCCGTTGATTTCGAGGAGATATTCCCCTTCCATCACGTGCACATCCGGCCTGATAAGAGGGGAAGTGAGATTCGCATTGTACTCCGTAGGACCATAGATGGTGCCGAAGCGATAGTACCCGCTCTTCTTATCCGCGATCAGATCGGCGCCAAGCCATCCGGTGAACTGAGGATTCGAGGTTGAAAGTGACGGCCCCCCGTCGCCCCCGCTGATGTACGTGTGCGATGTCGCCAGCTCTCCCGCGAGCTGCAGCATCACCCAGTTAAGGTCCTCGCGCGACCGGATGTCGGGCAGATACGAGCGGTACCTCTCACCGAGCATCTTCCAGTCTCTTCCTTCCATCTTTTCGTTGTAGAAGAACTCGCGGTACCAGCGCCACATATCGTTGTAGATCTGCAGCCATTCCTTGTGGGGTTCGACGGCATACACCATCGACGTGAGCGAGAGCTTCGTTCCGAACGATTTCGACGAATACGCCTTCTCAACGGAGGTGAGATAATAGTCGGACCCGCTCTGAATGATCATGTTGGTCCCGTCAGGGGAGAGCCCGAAATCCCTGATCTTATCCCCGAGGGGATTGTCTTTCCTCTCGTTCATGTCATAGATGTGCAGCTGCCATTTGGTCGATCCTCCGGGTTGGAAGATCTCCCCGTATTCCGCCGACGTGAAACGGTCTACCGAAGACCAGAGGATTTTCCCCTTCCCCGCCCTCAGGTAGAAGAAATTCCCGGTAAGACCCGGGACGGGGTAGGTTCTCTGGCTCAATCCGTCGACATCGATGTGGAATGCCGCGTGCTTCGGCTCCTTCGTTCCAACCGTGTCTGCGAACGGAGGCCTGTCATTCTCGTTGAGCTGGACAACCATGACATTCTGAGGGGCCGAGATGACATGGTTGTCTTCATAGAAATCCATCTGGACGTCGAAATTGCGGCTTGAGAGATAATAGAGGTAGTCTCCCTTCGCATCGAAACAGGGGTTGAGATTGTCGTAGAAGTCGTCCGTGACCGAATATAACTTCTCCGTTTCCGTGTTGAAGAGAAAAATCTTGCTGTTTCGGTTGTACTGGACAAAGCTGTAGCAGATCCATTTGCTGTCGGGCGACCAGTTATAATCGCTGATCTCCCAGTAGAATTCGTCGTTCTTCATCTGGTTCGACTGATCGACTTTCGTCAGCTTCTTCGACCTGACGTCGATGACATAGATCGCGTACGTTCTGTTTCCGAACAGGATCTTCTTCCCGTCGGGCGACCAGAGGAGATGGTAGTTCGTCTGATTGAGCGTGGTCGTGAGCTGAGTCCAGGGCCCGCCCTCGGCCGGCTCTGTGTACAGTTCGTACTCTCCCGATTTATCCGAGAAGAACGCGACCGTCGATCCGTCGGGCGAAAGCTGAGGATACATTTCCCTCGTCCCCGGCGTCTCAGAGAGGTTCGGAATCTGCGGCCGGTCCGATCTGACGACGTACACGTCGCCCCTCGCCTCGAATGCGGCGCTCTTCCCGTCGTTGGCTGCGCTCATCGAATGGATGTAGTCCTTCGGGTTGATCGTCCTCGGCCTGATGCTCCATTCATCCGAGGGGACCGTGATCGCCAGTTTCTTCACGGTTCCGCTCGCCACATTCAGAATATGCACGTAACCGTCGTGCATAAACACGATATTCGAACCGTCCGTCGAGGGCATCATCACGTCGACATCGGAGTACGTCGTCACCGAGACGATTGATTTCGACTGGAGATCCATCCTGTGAATGTTTGAAACGTCGTTCGTCTGGTCGGAGACGTAGTACATCGCGCTGCCGATCCACATCGGGTAGGCATTCTTGCCGACGTAGGATGTGATCGCGGTGAAGAGATTCGACTTGAAATCGTACATCCAGATGTCGGGATAATCTCCCCCCTTGTATCTCTTCCTGTTGTATTCCTCGTCCTCCCGGCGCTGGTAGAGGATCTTCGATCCGTCGCTTGAAAAGCTGCAGAGGCGGGCGCGGTCTATCGGAAATCGCTCCGGCGCTGAGCCCTCGCGAGCGATGAAGTAGAGGTTCGGATCGCGCCCGACATAGTTTTCATAGTACGACCGGACTACCACTCGCTTTCCGTCCGGGGTCCAGCAGACCGTCTGCATGCCGCCGGGCATGTAGGAGATCCTTTTCGGCTCGCCACCGCCCACAGGCATGACGTACGCATTCGTCGATCCGTCATAGGTTCCTGTGAAGGCGACCCACTGCCCGTCCGGAGAGAACTTTGGCGAGTATTCGTTTCCGGGCGAGCTTGTCAGTCGCGCGGCAATGCCGCCGTCGATGCCGGTGCGCCAGAGATCTCCTTCGTAGGAGAAAATGATCAGGTTGCCGTGGATATCTGGAAATTTCATGAAGCGTGCTTCCTTTTGGGCGGCAACGCGACTCGCTCCGCCCAGACAGAGGACGAGGAGAAGCAGGCAAACATAACGTTTCATTGGGGTCTCCTTGGGAAAAAAGAACGGCTTGAATGTAGCAATGTTTGGATAAAACGACAACTGTTTGACCCGCAGGTCGCCTTCGGCGTTGACGACTCGGCCCCCTCTTCGATTGCTAATCGGGATTTTTTTGTTCAATTTACCGGCTCACCTTCACCTTCGTCACACTTTTTCGAGGAGCCGGGCCATGAAAAGCGTTTTCAATCCTTCCGACAACAGGGAGATTCTTGATCGCATCGCGACGCTTCGGCCCGACTCGCGGTCCGAGTGGGGCAAAATGGGAATCGCGCAGATGCTGGCGCATACGAACATTACCATTAGGGTCGCATTCGGAGATGTGAAACTGAAGCGAAGTTTTCTCGGAATGCTCATCGGCTCTGTGGCGAAGAAGAGCTTTACCGGCACCAAACCGTTCGAGCGCAATTCACCGACCGACAAGCACTTCATCATGAAGGATCAGTACAACTTCGAGGAAGAGAAACGGCAGCTCCTCGAGCTCGTCGGCCGGTTCGCGAAGACCGGGCCGTCCGGTCTCACGAATGAGGCACACCCCTTTTTCGGCACGATGAACACGCAGGAATGGGACGCCCTGATGTGGAACCACCTCGACCATCACCTTCGGCAATTCGGAGCCTGAGGCGGCTCCGCCCTCACCTTGCGTCTTGATTCGATCCCACACCGTAGTCGCGGGCTTCAGCATGCGTGTCTCCGCGCCTGATGCACACACCCTAAAGGGTGCGCCTACAAAAGATTAGGTCCCCTGATGTGCAGGCTCTTGTAGGCGCCGGATGTAGCCGGCGTCATGAGGGGCGCCATCTGGCTTGACATTGATGTAACAGTTATTTAGATTTGTAACAACCGTTACATCAATTTCTCAATGCATGGATTGAATTCAAGCCGCGCCCGGCCGGGGCATACTCCTTCAACGGGTGATTACTCCCTGAGACGCCTTGCATATTACTTCTTGCGCCTCGGCACGATTGGTTTTGGAGGGCCGATCGCGCTCGTCGGTTACATGGAACGCGATCTGGTTGAGGGCCGGAAATGGCTGACACGGGAGGAGTATCTGCGGGGTCTCGCTCTATCGCAGCTTGCACCGGGGCCGCTGGCCGCGCAGCTTGCGATGTACGTCGGGTATTCCAAGGACGGGGTTCTGGGGGCCACCGTGGCCGGCACTCTCTTTGTCCTCCCCTCCTTTATCATGGTTCTGCTTCTCGGGATGGCCTACGTCGCCTACGGCGGCCTCAATTGGATGCAGGCCGCCTTCTACGGGATCGGCGCCGCGGTGATTGGAATAATCGTCAAATCCGCGTACAAGCTGGCACGAGTGACCCTGAAAAAGAAGCCCCTCTTATGGGGGATCTTCACCGTCATGTGCGGGGTCACCGCGGTAACGGAACGTGAGAATATCTGGCTGTTCCTGCTCTCGGGTGTCGTCACGCTCTTCGCCTTTTCGCCTCCGTCGCGACTGCGACTTGGGTCGTCCGGCACGATGCGTCTTCTCGTCGCAACCCCCTTACAGCTCCCTCTCGCGGTCGACTGGAGCAGATGCGGGGAGATTTTTCTCTTCTTCGCCAAGGCCGGGGCTTTTGTGTTCGGCAGCGGGCTGGCGATCGTACCCTTTCTCCACGGAAGCGTGGTGCAGCAGTATCATTGGCTGAATGAGCGCCAGTTCCTCGATGCCGTCGCGGTTGCCATGATCACTCCGGGCCCGGTGGTGATCACCGTCGGTTTTATCGGATACCTTGTGTCCAATGTGGGCGGAGCCGTTGCCGCCGCCCTGGGAGTGTTTCTGCCCGTCTGGCTCGTGGTTATTCTCGTCACGCCGTACTACCGGCGCATAGCCGGGAACCTTCAGGTGCAGGCCTTCGTGCAGGGCGTGACCTCCGCGGCCATCGGGGCCATCGCGGGCGCCGTGATCGTATTGAGCCGGCGAGCCATCGTCGACGTTCCGACCCTGCTCATTGGTCTCGGAACCCTGCTCCTGTTGATCCGCTATAAGATCCCTGAGCCGGTCCTCGTCTTTTGCGCCGGTCTTCTCGGATTCATCGTGTTCAAACTCAGATAATCGCAGAAAGGGAACAAACCGTATGAAATGGATAACGAGAGAACGACCCAAGATCGACCGCATCGCCTGTCCCTGGCTCATCAAAAACTTCGTCGACGCGTCGGCGGAATTCATCTACGTTCCAACCGAGCAGGTTTTCGCAAAAGCGAAAGAACTGGGCGCCATTCCCTTCGACATACCAAAGGCAGAGTACTCGCACGAAGGAGAGCTGTGCACGTTTGATGTAGTCCTCAAAAAGCACAGGCTTACCGACCCCGGATTGCTGCAACTCGCGCAAATCGTCAGAGGCGCCGATACCGACCGCTTTGATCTGGCGCCGCAGGCGGCCGGATTGTGGGCGATAAGCGCCGGGCTCTCGCACAACATCAGAGATGATCAGGAAATGCTGCGCGTGGGAATGACAGTGTACGATGCTCTCTATAGCTGGGCGAAGTACGTCCAGGACGAACGGCATACGTGGAATCCCAATTTGAAGGCGTAGGGTCTTACCCATGAAATGGCTCTTTCTCGTTCATCGGATTCAGACCTCCGGGTCGAGGGAACGGGTCAGGATTTGGCGGTGGACCAGGAAGGTCGGCGCAGTACTCTACCGGAATTCCGTCTACGTTCTCCCCTACGCCAGAGAACGCCTTGAGGATTTCCAGTGGCTCTGCCAGCAGATCAGGGATTCCGGAGGCGAAGCATCCCTCTTCGCTGCCACGGCGACCGACGGGGGAGAAGATCGGATCCTCGAAAACCTCTTCAACGAAGCGCGCGAATCCGAGTACGAGGGCTTGATCGCCCCGCTACTGGCTTTGTCGAAACGGGTGAAGGTTGCCGGAGAGGAGGCAGGGTTCCCCGAAGACCAGTGGAAATCCCTTTCCAAAGAACTTGCCGGATGTGAAAAGACCTTTTCAGAAATCCAGCGGATCGACTTCTTCGGATCCGCACGGCAGAGAAAGGTAAAAACCATGATCGATCAACTTCGAACCGGCATCGGCTCCGGCACCGGTGCCCGAGCAGCCGTTCCGCCGCTCAAGCGGCACGACCCGAGGACATTTCGAGGGAAGACCTGGGCGACGAGAGAACACATTCACATCGACCGGCTCTGCTCGGCATGGCTGATCCGAAAGTTTATCGATCCCAGGGCAACGTTTGTATTTGCCCCCGAATCGAAGCTTCCGAAACAGGCGGTTCCATTTGACGTCTTCGGAGTCGAATTCAGCCATCATGGGGAGGATTGCACATTTGAGACCCTCCTCAAATCGTTCAGGATCAGGGACAAGGGCCTCACGGCGCTCGCCCAGATCGTGCACGATATCGACATGAAGGACGGTAAGTTCGGGCGAGCCGAAGCGGCCGGTCTCGATGCCGTCGTCCGCTCCCTCTCTGATACGCTCAATGACGATCATGAGGTGCTCAAGGCGGGTTCGACCATCCTCGATGGCCTTTACAAGCGGCTTTCACACGCAAAGAAAAGCTCATGATTCCGGACGGCACCATGCTTCTTTCCAGAAAGGATGTGCAATCGCTTCTCTCGATCGAGGAGTGCATTGACGCCGTAGAGAATGTCTTCCGGCTCTCCGGGGAGGGAAAGACTGCGCCGCCCGGAATCCTCGGCGTTCGGGCACAAGGCGGCGGGTTCCACATCAAGGCGGGCCTTCTCGAAGATGATAGGAGGTACTTTGCGGCGAAACTGAACTCAAACTTCCCGGGAAACCCCCTCCACGCAAAGCTTCCCACGATTCAGGGGGTGGTTGTGTTATGCGACGCTGAAAACGGATCCCCCCTTGCGGTCATGGACTCCATCGAGATCACAATCCTGCGCACCGGAGCGGCAACGGCGGTCGCGGCGATATACCTCAGCCGCACGGATTCGGACACCGTCACAGTCTGCGGCTGCGGCACGCAGGGAAAAATTCAACTCCTCTCCTTGCTTCGGGTGCGGCCTCTCAAACGCGCTTTCTTATTTGACGCGGCTCCCGATCACGCGATCCGCCTCGCTGAAGAATGTTCAGCAGAAATCGCCTGCGAGCCGATCTCTACTCGCCAGCTTGCCTCGTCGCTCAGAGAAAGCCACATCTGCGTGACCTGCACGACCTCCGAGCGATTCTTTGTGAAACTCGATCACATTTCCCCGGGTACCTTCATCGCCGCCGTGGGAGCGGACAGCGAGCACAAGCAGGAAATCGACCCCGTTCTCTTTGGTTCGAGCACGATTGTCGTCGACAACCTCGACCAGTGCGCCACGATCGGCGATCTGCACCATGCGCTCGAGGCTGGAATCGTGGAGAGAAGCGGCGTCCACGCCGACCTTGGCGAAGTTGTAACGGGGAAAAAGCCCGGACGCTCATCGGACAAAGAAGTCGTGATCTTCGACAGCACGGGCATCGCATTGGAGGATTGCGCCGCTGCGGTCCGGGTGTACAAGAAGGCATTGATCAAGGGTTCGGGCACATTAACACATTTTAACTGATACTATGACAAACAATCAGCTGTACGGGGCCGCCCTCGTCGCAGTCCGGGATTGCATGGGCTTGAAGCCGGGTGAGAAGGTGCTTATCGTCTCCGACGAACCCGAGCGGCTTATCGCGCTTGCCCTCCACCGCGTCGTCAAAGAATTGGGCAACGAAGTCCTCCTCGTCGAGATCCTCCCGCGGAAGAGCAACGGCGAGGAGCCGCCCGCGGAGGTCGCGGCCCTGATGAAGGAAATGGATGTTGTGCTTTGCCCGACCTCGAAATCGCTAACGCATACGGACGCCCGGCGGGAGGCGAGCGCGCAAGGCGTGCGGGTCGGCACTCTCCCCGGGATCACCGAGGATATCATGGTCCGGTGCCTGAATGCCGATTATCACAGAATCGCACGGCGCACAATCGCCCTTTGCCTCTTGATGGACCAGGCGGAAGAGATGAAGGTGCGGGCGCCCGGAGGAACAGACATTGCGATGCCGAAGAAGGGGAGAAAGGCCTTCGCGAGCACCGGACTATTCCGTGAGAAGGGACAGTGGGGCAATCTTCCGACCGGCGAAGCGTTTCTGGCTCCCGTCGAAGGGGCGTCAAACGGTATCGTCGTCGTGGACGGATCGATGGCGACGATCGGAATAGCCAGAGAGCCCATACGGATCGTTGTGAGAAATGGATATGCCGAGGAAATCACAGGCGGGCGCGAGGCAGACCAGTTTATCAAGCTTCTTGCGCCGCACGGCCGGGACGCCCGTAACGTCGCTGAATTCGGCATCGGGACAAATGATAAGGCAGTCATTTCAGGCATCATCCTCGAAGACGAAAAAGTCATGGGCACGATTCACATAGCGTTCGGCGATAACAAATCCATGGGCGGCACCGTCCGCGTTGCGAGCCATCTCGACGGTCTCGTCAAACAACCGACTGTCTGGTTCGACGATCGATGCATCATGAAGGAAGGCAAATTCACGGTCGACCTCGATTCGGACACCCCCGACCGCACAATCGCCTGACCCTTATTGTTGTCACTCTGCGGAGCGTATCTTGTAGGCGCGGGCTTTAGCCCGCGTTCACGTCCACGCACCCTAAAGGGTGCGCCTACAGCGCCACGCTTCCACCTGTGCCTTCCATCCATTGTAAGTAGCTCGGATTATCCCTACCTTTTGAAAACCCACACCCCCCTTCGGGGCATTTAATCATTTCTATCCTGGGCTCAACCGGCTGTGATCGGTCGGACCATTTCACATTACAAGATTCTGGAGAAGCTGGGCGAGGGCGGCATGGGCGCTGTCTACAGGGCCGAAGACCTCACGCTGAAGCGCAGCGTTGCGCTCAAATTTCTTCCCCCGAACAATCAGGCAGGGGACGAAGCGCGCGAGCGCCTCCTCACGGAAGCTCGGTCGGCCTCCGTCCTGAACCACCCGAACATTTGCACGATCCATGAGGTCGCCAATGCCGACGGAGAGATGTTCATCGTCATGGAGTTCATCGAGGGGCAGAGCCTCCGACGCAGAATCGAGGCGGGTCCGCTCCCATGTCCGGATGCATTGAGAATCGCCCTCGATGTGGCAACCGGCCTCAAGGCAGCCCATGACAAAGACATCGTTCACCGGGACATCAAACCGGAGAATATCATCATCACCGCAACGGGTGCCGCGAAGATAGCGGATTTCGGACTGGCGCAAGAGGCCGAGGCCGCACGACGACAGAATCACGGCACCATTTCCGGCACGATTGCCTACATGTCGCCGGAGCAGTTGGAGGGAGGGCCTGTAGACCGGCGCTCCGATATCTGGTCTCTCGGTGTCGTGCTCTACGAGATGACCACCGGGCAGAGACCTTTTGGCGGCGATTACGATGAGGCGGCGATGTATTCCATCGTCCACGAGAAACACCGGCAAGCATCTTCGCTCCGGCGGGACATCCCCCCCGCGATCGAGAAGATCATCGATCGATGCCTCGAGAAGCAGTCCGCCGTCCGCTATCAGGAGACAGGGCCGCTCATTCAGGACCTGCGACAGGCCGGGAAACCGGCGAAGGAACTCGTCGCGAACTCGCTCAAATCCATTGCAATCCTGCCTTTTAAGGATATCAGCCCCGAGCAGGATAACCAGTACTTCAGCGACGGGCTCACCGAGGAGATCATCACAAGTCTTTCAAGGCTTAGAAACGTCAGGATTATCTCGCGCGCGTCCGTTATGCAGTACGAGCGAACGGGAAAGACGATGAAACAGATCGCTTCAGACCTCGGCGTTCAATACATTCTCGATGGAAGCGTGCGAAAGAGCGGCTCCGATCTCCGGATCGCGACACAGCTCATCGATGCGACCCAGGATGCATACCTGTGGGCGGAGAATTACAGCGGGACGATGGGGCAGATCTTTGATTTTCAGGAAAGCGTTGCGTCCCGCATCGTGAAGGCACTAAAGATGCGACTCACTCCCGGCGAGAGAAAGAACCTGAAGCGCCGCGCGACCGAGAATACCGAAGCTTTTCAGTTGTATCTCAAGGGCCGATTCTTTTGGGGGAAGCGAAGCCAGGAGGGAATCAGGACTGCGATACGGTACTTCGAAGAGGCAATCGGGGTTGATCCGAAGTATGCCCCCGCCTGGGCCGGGATCGCCGACTCGTACAACCTGATGGGCGAGTTTGGAAGCATTCCGCGGAAGGAGATCTCTTCCAAGGCGATGGCGGCCGCCACCAAAGCCGTTGCGCTTGACAATCAGCTCGCTGAAGCCCATACCTCGCTTGGGCTGCTCCTCATGCTCGATGAATTGGATTGGGTGAACGCGGAGAAGGAATTCAAGCTCGCAATTCGCCTTAACCCGAATTATCCGACGGCGCATCACTGGTACACCGAGTGGCTGTTGTACAACGGGCGGACCGAAGAGGCGCTGCACGAAATCACAAAAGCCGAAGAACTCGATCCCCTCTCCCCTGCAATTGCGAAGGACAAAGGGCTTGCGCTCTACTACGTGCGTCAGTACGATGCCGCAATTGAGAACGCGGTGAAGGCCCTTGAGCTCGATCCCGACTTCCATCCTGCCCACCGGCTCATGTCGCTCGCCTTTCAGGAAAAGAAGATGTTTAATGAAGCGCTGGAGGAAAACCGCCGATGGGGAGAGCAGACCGGTTATGAGATGGAAGCCGCGATCGCCGCTGCACAGATACTTGCCGTTTCGGGAAAGCGCGCGGAAGCCCTGGAGATGGTCAACAAGGTGAAACCGGAATCTCTCCCGACCGGCAACCTCGTGCGGGGAATCGGGCTCGTGTACGCCTCCCTTGGCGAGGACGACCTGGCGTTCGAATGGTTCGAGAAGAGTTTCGCATACAAAGCCGAATCCCTCGCCACCCTGAAGATCGATCCGAAGGTGGACCGGCTCCGCTCAGATCCGCGCTTTGCCGCCCTCGTGAAGAAAATCGGTCTGGGTAGTTAGTCTATCCCCCGCCCGGTTTCTTTCAACCGCTGCCCCCGACCCCCGGATACTACTTTCTCTCAGAGATGCGAGTTGTAGAGCTCCTGAATCTGGGTCGGCGTCAGCGCTCGTGTGTAGATGCGCAGGTTATCCATCGCTCCGAGGAACTTGCCGTAGTCATCGGCGACTTCTTCAGTCCAGCCAATCAACAAGGGATGGCTGGAGATGTTGAACGATGAGTAGTCATCGGGCACTTCTTCCTTCAGCGCTCCATCGATGTAGAGTTGCATGCGGTGGAGGCGCCGATCGATTACGGCTGTAAAGTAGAGCCATTGCCCGATCACGTGACCTGGTGCCTCCTCAATGAGCTCATGTTGCCCCTGGCCGTCTCCGGCAGAGTATATCTGAAAATAGGGATACTGGCCATTCGCCTTCCACGTAACGAGATACTCTCGGTTTGAGAAGTAGCCGATCTGAGGAGCGCCCTTCGAGATCACGAGCGGATAGTTGTTCGTAACGCTGTCGATCCGTATCCACATGGCAATCGAAAGCTGGTTGGCCGGGTTCAACGTGGACGTGTCCGGCACGGTGATATAATTATTTGCCCCGTTGAAGAGATACGCGCTGTTGGGGTTTCCCCACGGATCGCTTGTGTACAATTGGTTGTCTGCATGACCATTGTTATTGTACCCGCTAGAATCTGCGGTATTTCCCTCGAACTGGAACCAGAGCACCGGCCCGGATGTGGTATCGGCGCTGCCGCCGCCACCCCACGTTACATGAATCTCCAGAGATCCCGTGGCGGGCTGGAGCACGAGATCGGCCCGAACGGTTTCGCCCGGAATGATATCAACGTCGGTCTGTCCTGCGAAACGTACCACGTTGCCCTCATCCAACGCCTCGACCCGCAGGTTCCACCGCCCCGAGCCGACATTCTGAAAGACCCCTGTGGCGCTCTGACCTGAATCCGCTATCGTGAGCGTGAGCTCCAGGTTTGCGAAACCAGGGCGCGACAATGTCGCCACAACATGCGTGATCGACGCCGGCACTCTTGCGAGGGAGAGTACTACCTTTCCGACAGGAGTGGGAGTTGAGATAATGTCGACGCTTTACTTGCAACTGAATGAGGCGAGGGCGAGTATGAAAATACTGAAGAGCAGGGTAGGTTTCATGATTAGTCCTCCGGTGAAAGGTAGACGCCTCCGATCAAAGTTATCAACAAAACCGGCCGGAAGCAAGGATGTTACTACCTTTCCCGCCGGCTGCGCTTTTTGGACTGAGCGGACGCTTTTCTTGTTCGATGCGCTTCTTGCGAATCAAAAACAAAGAGACGTTGGTGGGTGGTCTCAAGCCCTTGAGATGAAAGATATTGCGTGGCGTTGGTCCCTTGACCGTGATGCTCCGCCAGCTTCTTGAGATCAATTCGCTTGAGAGTGTCAATGGTGAGTGGCCGTTTTGCATCGGTGAAGACGAGCGCAGAAATGAAGCGCCGGGCTATCTCGCTATTCAGCAGGTCAGCAAAGAAATTCGCCTCGGCCATAGACTCGCAGGGAATGAAGTAGCACGTATCATCGACCATTATCGACCTGCCGCCCGAACTTCCGATTGCTCGGAAATGAAGCTCCTTGTAAAGGCCTGAAACCGCAACTTTCGCGGGTGAGAACGAGTAGTCGCCGATGCCGAATACAGAGAATCGTGCGCGATTCTGATAGATGGAACTCCCTCTCGTATCAAGCTGTGCCGCATGCCGAAGAAGATACCGCCACGTCTTTGGAGCGGTTCTTTGGATCTCATCGGTCTGGTCACTGACTCGACGCTGTGTCAGAAGGACGCACCGTTTCGGTCGCAGCCTACCGTTCGCCAAATCGGACGACTTGAGGAGGGGGAAAACAAAGTCATCTTCCAGTTCGTACGGTTCACCAAGTCCGTTCACGTACGAGTCGTCATCCCTCGTGAACTCCATTACTTTAGCTGCGTCATGCTTTACTCCGGACCGCCACTTCCGGTACTCCAACCCGTCCAGGTCGCGCAGAGCGAGATATGAATCAATATCCGAGACTAACCCTCCGGCGAACAACCCGAAAGTCTTCACAGGTTCATCAAAGGACAAGCTGGAATAGATGGTCGCGGTGGAGTCAGTTCCTCCAAGTCCCGTGTGTGTATACAGCAAGCAAGCATCCACTGATACGGAGAACTCTGATGCGGCATCAATCATGTGAAGTGACGATGGTCCTGCTTCAATCCCGTTGAGCCATGCATGCCGGAGGACCTTACGTGCCGTTGAAGTTTTGCACAGCATCGCAATGGTAGACCGCGTCCCCTGAAGTGCCTCAAGCAGCCTGATAAGCATCCACTCGGATATGTCGAAATTCGACTTCCCGGTTCTGGCTGCAAATCCGGCATGTCGTTGAAAGTTGGTTTTTTCCGGCAGGTTCTTCCCTCCGATGACTGCCATTCCTGCATTCGTTATCCATGGGGGGTTACCGATGACGAGCAAGGGACCCCGTAGATCATGTAGGAAGTCGCGCCAGTTTATTGTGTAGAAGTCCCGTTGCTCAACTGTTGCCTTTGATACTCCGATCCGCGCCAGGGCTTCTTTAGAATGTTTGACGTACTCAGGATTGACGTCGAAGCCGAGATAATGCGCTGAGTTGCCAAGAAGCTCGGCGGTTGCCTCAAGAAAAGCGCCCATTCCACAGGTCGGCTCGACAACTGTGCCGACCTGCACCCTGTCCTGCTGTACGAGCTCCACGACGTGACGTGCGAGAGGCAAAGGTGTTTGAAAGTCTCCATATTCCTTCTTTGGACTCATACAGGATAACTTCCCCGATGTTCACCAATTGATGGTGTCGAGATTTTTGATGAGTCGCTTGGAGAATTTTTCATGTTTTCTCTTTTCCTTCTCCCTGTATTTCCTGTAAGCCGCCAGGAATCCTTTGTAGAATTCTCGCTTTGTTTGACTCGCATCGATCTTCAGTGGGCCGACTTTCTGAATTACTCCGTAGCCTTGCGCCTCGATTGAAAGATACTTCCAGTTGTCGATCTGGCGGTACGCATCCATGGGCGGCGGTTCTCTGTGCTTTCAGTGCGTGACATCGTTGATGTTGACTTCTACCTGAAGCGCGCTTTGCAGTGCCTCAGTTCTTCGTACAGTATGATACAAAAAATCCGGAAAAAAGTCCGATGCAATTCGCTTCGGGTTCGCAGGGACAATAAGCCTCGTTCAGCAAAACTCGTGTAACGATCGTGTTCTGGAATGATGAAATTGCATGCTTGTCATTTCGTCACAAATTGCCTACTTTCGATTACCTCATATTCACAACCTTTACATCACTGCCATGATCCAGCGCTTTCTCATTCTTGCCATTGGTTCGACAGTCGCACTCGGAATCATCGGTTCCGGGAGCAACAGGACAACGCTCGCCGCTCAAGCCGGCCAGGCCGCCGGGGGCGCGTCGAAAGGATTTTTCCTCACGACGATCGGACGAGATACGCTGGCCGTGGAAGAATATACCCTCGATGGCGCACGACTCCATGGTACGAGTGTTATCCGGAGTCCAAAGACGGCCGTGCGCGAGTACTCGGCTGCGTTCGATACGGGCGGGAATCTGACAAGCCTGCATCTGACAACCAGGCGAGTCGGGGGAGCAGTTGTCAGTGAACGTGACTACGCGTATTCGAACGACAGCGTTCAGGTTACCAGCAAACAGGATACGTCCGTCACAAGGTACTCCCTCGCCACGCATGCCCGGCCGTACCCTCTTTTCATCGACATGTTTGGACCGTGGCAGGCGGCCCTCCAGCGTGCGATTCGGGCGAACAGAAACACTCTCAGCATCCTCGCACAGCGGCGCGTGATCGAATACACGATTCAAAGCCAGCCACGCTTGAGGTATGAACTTGTGAACTCCGCGCACGACTTCGAACCCCTGCGCGCCGAAATTGCCCTGGGCGGATTGCTCGAGAAGTTCGACATGACCGCCACGACCGATAAGTTCATCGCCCAGCGGGCCCTTTCAATCGACGTGGACGCTATGGCGAGGGAATTCTCGGACCGGGAGAAGGCGGGGAAGGCCCTTGGCGCCCTTTCGCCGCGCGACACCGTGAAGGCCGAAATCAACGGCGCGCATGTGATGATCGATTACGGCCGGCCATCTGCCCGTGGCCGGCTCGTATTCGGCGGCATCGTGCCCTGGGACAGCGTCTGGCGCACCGGCGCAAATTCGGCGACCCAGCTGATAACTGACAGGGAGCTCCGGTTCGGCTCTGTCAGCGTCCCCGCGGGTACGTATTCCCTCTTCACAATCCCCGGGAAGGACCGCTGGACGTTCATCATTAACCAGCAGCACGGACAATGGGGCACGAATTACGATCAATCGAAGGACCTCGCGCGCGTTCCGATAGAGGTGAAACAAAGGAAGGAATTCCTCGAACGCTTTCAGTTCGAAATTGAACCGGGGGGAATTATTCGCTTCGAGTGGGAGAACACCGAAGCATCGATACCGTTTACGGTCCGCTGAGCCGGTAGGCGCAGGCTTTAGCCTGCGCGACTGTTAGAGAAGCACGCCCCCGTGCACGGCTGAAGGCGGGCGAGTCAATTGGCCTGCGCGGACCGCTGACGGGAGTGCTGGTACCTTTTCATTTTGCCCTCGATGATGGCGATGAGGAGGTCGGGCTCGACCGGCTTGAGGAGGTAATCGTCGGCGCCAAGTTTCGCGCCTGAGCGCACGATAAAGCTGTCTGTCAGTGCGCTCATGAAGACAAAGGGGATATCCCGCAGATGCGGCTGCTCCGCCACCATCTCGAAGAACTTGAATCCCTCCAGCTCACCGCTCGCAAACTTGATGTCGCTCACGATGAAATCAACCGGACCGGCCTGAAGTTTTTCCAGGGCGCATTTGACTTCGGTGCACTGAATGACCTGGAACCCGTAATCCGTGAGAACCCTCGCGAGGGAGGTAAGGACGAGCTGGTCGTCGTCAACGAGGAGAATTCTTCCCTTCACCGCCAACTGCTGGAGGGTGGAGAGGATGTACGGCTCCAGCCGGCTCGATTCATCGGGAGTGATGCGGTACCGCTTCTTTAGCTCCTCAAGACTTCCCGGAAGGTTGTGACTGAACTGTCCTGATCGGATTCCGCGCTCGACGTGTTCGACATAGAGCGCCAACCGGACATCTGATTCGGTGAGGTGGTGTTCTTCCGGCGTCACCTGCAGCAGCTTGCGCAGCTCTTCGAGTATCTGTTCGCCCTCGGCCGCCGGCTTTCCGCTCTCATAGCACTGTTTCACCTTCTCGCGGTAGCGGGCGAGGCGTTCATCCTTCGATTGAGATATGCTCACCCCCAGAAGCTCCAGCTTGCGCTCGAACTCGCGCTTGACCCGTTCCGTCTCCTCCGCAAGCTTCTGATCCATTTCGGTCTGGAGTTTGGCATGGGCTTCCTGGAATTCCTGCTCTTTCTTCTTCAGAAGCTCTTCGCGTTCCTGCTGGTGCCGCTTCTGCTCCGCTTCCACCGCGGCGGCCGTTTCTGCGCGCAGGCGTTCCTGCGATTCAACCTTTTCCGTGCCGAACTTTTTTCGCAGCTCTTGCTCGGTTCCTTTGAGCTCCGTCAGTTCCTTCTCCAGCTTTACGCCCTTCTGGCACTCCGCTTCGAGCGCACGCCGCAGCGTGTCCAGCTCCGCCTGTACTTCATTGAGCGCATTTGATGCCGCTTCAAAGGCGTGGCTGGTTGCTGCAGGGGGCGGCGCTGCGGGTTCTGCCGGCCTCAGGGGGCTGGCCTGTTCAGGCCGGACTGCGGCGTTGGCGTGGCCGTTGCCGTTATTCCCGAGGATCTCGAGATTAAGCTCGGATTCAGTCGATCGGGATACATCGGCGGCCGGGGGAGACAGTGATGCCTGTCTTTGCTGGGCATGTTCAAGGCGTTCCTTGAACGCGACCAGCATCTGGTGATTGGGCTCCAGCTTGGCGGCCTCCGCCAGCTGCAGCCATGCCTTGTCAAAATTGCCGTCGAGGATGCTCTTGTCGGCATCGCGGAGGTGTTTCTTAAACAGGTTCGCACGCACCAGTTTGGCGTGCTCTTCGGGTGAGCCATGGGAATGGTGTCCGGGGCGATGACCATTGTTCATCGCATGGGATGATCCGTTAGAACCATTCCCGTTATCCTGGATTAACCGCTTCATTTTCATCTTCGTTCAACCGAGCGAAGTTACCCGCGCCATACCTGTTATTTGCACCCCCAATATACAATTCCTGCAGAATCTTGTCATGCCCCCTGTCACCTGCGAGTGATTTAGAGCACCCCGATCGACACAATGTCGTGCCCGGAATCACGCCCCGTCTTTTGGAGTGCAAAATACAGACAAATCGCGCACATGGATTCTGCTTAGAAGGCGTGTCGAAAAGCATGCCGGAGTTGTGAAATTGACTGTAGGGCAAATATTCTCTACCTTCTAACACCTTTCGACGGCGGGGGCAAATCGGTTCGGCACGCGGGACGTCACGTCCATGATCGGTCAGACAATCTCCCATTATAAAATCCTCGAGAAGCTCGGCGAGGGCGGCATGGGCATTGTGTATAAGGCCGAAGACCTCGTTCTCGAGCGCCCGGTCGCCCTGAAATTCCTTCCCGCAGAACTTACATCAGACGAAGCCGCGAAACGCCGCTTCATCCACGAAGCCCGCGCCGCATCGGCCCTTGACCACGATAATATCGGGGCGGTCTATGAAGTCGATGAGACCAACGACGGCCGCTCGTTCATATGCATGGCATATTATCCGGGAGAGACGCTCAAGAAGAGGATCGAGGAAGGGCCGATTGAGCCCGAGGCGGCCGTCCGCTACGCAGTGCAGATCGCCAAAGGGCTCCAGCGCGCGCATGAGGCGGGAATCGTTCACCGTGACATCAAGCCCGCCAACCTCCTCCTGACCAAAGAGGGGGTCGTCAAGATAGTCGATTTCGGACTGGCGAAGCTCAGCAGCGACGCCCGCAGCTCGAAGTCGGGGCGGATGGCTGGAACCGCCGCCTACATGTCGCCGGAGCAAGTGCGGGGGGCAAGCGCGGACGCCCGGAGCGATTTGTTCTCGCTCGGAGTAGTCCTGTACGAAATGCTCGCCGGCGTAAGGCCGTTCGCGGGCGAGCATGAGGCTGCCATATTCTATTCCATAGCTCATCTCGACCCGTCTCCCCTTTCGCCCGTTCGCCCGGGCATCCCACCCGTGCTCGATCGCATCACGCAGCGGCTCCTGCAAAAAGAACCCGACCGCCGCTACCAATCCGCCGCAGATGTAATCGCAGATCTGCACTCCGCCCGGACGGGCATCGCCTCGATGTCAACGACGTGGACCGGGCACATCGTGCATGCCGTTCGATCACGCGGCCGTCTCATTCCGATCGCCATCGGTTCGGTCGCCGTGCTCGGCGGACTCGCATGGTTCCTGACGAGCCGGGCGGCCAGGCAGCCCTTTGAGCTTGCGCCATCGAAGTTCATTCTCGTGGCGGATTTTCAGAACCAGACTCCCGACAGTTTCTTTAACCATTCGCTCACCGAAGCCATGAAGGTGGCTCTCCGGCAATCCCCCCGCTTCAATCTTCTGCCTTCAAACAGGATCCGTGACGCCCTCCGGCGGATGAAACTTTCCCCTGACCAACCGCTCGACGAAGCGACAAGTCTCTCACTTGCACGGCGTGAGGGCGCGCAAGTAGTCGTGGCGGGAGGCGTCAGCCAGGTGGGGAAAAGCTACGCGCTGACCTGCCGGATCCTCAACGCAGGGACCGGCGACGTGATCGGGTTGACTCACCGGGAGGTCCTGCGGATTGAGGGAGTTGTTTCCGAAATGGACGAGTTGTCGAAAGATGTCCGGGAGCGTCTCGGCGAATCGATGGGACAGATTGCTGCAATGGCAAAGCCGCTGCAGGACGCGACGACGCCGTCGCTCGAGGCACTCGACCTCCATTCCCGCGCGATGGTGCTCGAAGGACAGGCAAACTTTCGGGACGCCGCAGTGTTGGAGCGCAAGGCCGTCGCCGTCGACTCCCTGTTCACAATGGCGATCAGCGAGCTTTCGTACCTCGAAAGGAAAGTGGGAAACGACAGCGCCGCCCTCTTCTACCATCGACGGGTCCTGCCGCTGATCGACAGGGTGACGGACAGGGAACGATTTCTCATCCTTGGCATATACTATGGCCCGAGCTTTGAGCTCGATTTTCCAAAAGCCCGGGAGAGCATCCGTCAGCTTGTGGTCCAGTATCCGAATAACGCGGAGGGATTCTCCGTACTCGGATGGCTGGAGATGTACGACGGAAACTCTCCGGCCGCAATCGATGCTTTCAAGCGGTCGCTTGCACTTGACTCGGCTTCATTCGCATCCACTATCTTCGATAATTGGGGATACGCGCTCGCTCTCGCCGGAGATGCTGTCGGTGCGAAAAAGTATTACAGGCAAAGCAAGGCCATGCGCCCCGCATACCATTCTACCGACGCATACATCGCACAGGCAGAGTGGATGGCCGGTGAGCTCGATTCTGCAGAGACGATACTAAGGGCGATCCTCCCAGCGGCCAATCCCGAACAGGCCGTGAGCAGCCGCATGCAGCTTATCTCCTTGCTCGAATTCCAGGGACGATTGAAGGACGCGCACGATCAATGCGCTGATGCGGTCGAATTCTGCCGGAGAGTGCACTCGCCCCGGGAAGAAGCGTATTTCCACTACCTCCTTGGAGAACTGGCGGCCGAATCGCATGATTGGAAACGCTATACCCGTGAGATGAATGAGGGGGAGAAGCTTTCGGCATCTCCGTATTTTGAGTTGCCCCTCATCGGCGCAAGTTACGCCAGAAACAGCCGGCTTGCCGATGCACGGCGCATCCTTGGAGAAATCAGTTCGGCGGTGACCCCGGATCCGTACTTCAATAAGCGGCGCGCCGACTACGCGCATATCATCAACGGAGAGATGAATCTTCGGAAAGAGCTTACTTCTGAAGCATCGCGCGAATTTCGCGCCGTGGAACGCGTGCACGGTGGTGATCCACTGTTTCTTCTCGCCCAACTGGGGCTCGCCCGCTCTGCCGACCTGCAGGGCGATTCGACTGCCCCGGCACTCTATCGGAACCTCCTTGAGCATCGAGGTGAGGCGGTGATGGCGTTCGTACGCGGTATCCGTACCGGGGGGTTCTGGACGCGGCAGCTGTGGCCCGAGGCGGAACTGGCAGCCGGGAAATTATTCGCGCGCAAGCAGGAAGTGGCCCTTGCGGAAGAACACCTCCGCAACTGCATAAAGCTTTGGGGGCATGCCGATCCGGGGGACTCGCGGATGCGCGAGGCATCCGCAATCCTTTCCCAACTCACAAAGGACCGATAGGCCCTTCACATCCATCACACACATACTGGAGGATTACTCAGATGAGTAGATCAGGATTCACACTGCTTGTATTGGTTGCCTGCGGATGTTTCGTGTTGCTGGGATTTCGGGGTGGACATCCCCGGAATTCTTCCCCTGCGCCGGCCCCCTCCGGTTTCAGCTACTCCTATTCCACGTCCTTTACAACATACCCGTCCCCCTGTTGTGATACCGGCGTCGCGTATCGTCTGTGCAAGACGGATTCCGTCTGCCCGCCGGGACAGATGGAGAGCATGAACCTTCAGGTGCACAACGATAGCGCCTCCATAGCAAATGCGCCGGATACTCTCGTGTTCTTGAAACCGGAGGGACAAGCACACGCGGCCACATACAACAGGCTCACATTCGTCCGGGTGCATCAGCACAAAGATGAGGGGAAATAGGCAGCCGGGGTCGTTAGACCGCGCTCCTACCGCGCGAACAAACTCCTGAGGACGAAGGAGACGTTCGCCGGCCGTTCCGCCAGCCGGCGAACGTACCAGGGAAACCAGAAGGAGCCGTAACTGATCAAGGCCCTTACCCTGTACCCGTCGGCGGCAAGCCGGAGTTGTTCTTCGGTGCGGATCCCGAAGAGGAGTTGGTACTCAAACGCCTGGTTCGAAAGACCGAGCTCTGATGCCTTGAGCCTGGCACGCCGTATCAATGACGGATCGTGCGTGGCGATGCCTGCGAGCGTGCGGCGGCTGACCGCGTTTTCAAGGAGGATGTCGGCTAGAGTGGCGTAGTTCGCGTCGACATCGGCTTTGCGGGGGAAAGCCACGCTTGACGGCTCGGCGTATGCCCCTTTGACGAGCCGTATCGCAGGATCGAGCGGGAGCAGGCTCCGAAGATCCTTCTCCGTACGATACAGGTACGCCTGCAGGCACACACCGATATTGGAAGAGCCCTCCCTGGCTTTTCTGAACACCGACAGGGTGCGGTCCAGATAGCCGCTCTGTTCCATATCGATCCAGACCATGTTTTTGAACTGCGAGGCCCGCTCTATTATAGAGCGGAGGTTCTCCAGGCAGAACTCCTCGCTCAGATCGAGGCCGAGCTGGGTTAACTTTACCGAGAGGTAAGCGTCCAGCCCCCTCTCTTTGATCCTCGGGAGTGCCTCAAGGTAATGATCCCTCACGTGCCCGGCTTCCTCTGCCTGCGTGATATTCTCGCCGAGATGTGTGAGTATCACGTTGACAGATTTCGAACGTAATTCGACCGCTGCCCCGAGCGCATCTTCAAGTTCCTCGCCCGGCATAAACCGCCTGACGGCCCTCCGGATGAAAGCATAACGGGGCAGGGCTCGCCTCAAAGCCTCATTGTTCGACACCCAGAGGAGGGCGCTCCTCGCCGGATTCATGACTTACTCCCCATCTGCGCCCACCACACTCCTGCGGTCACCATCAATCCCCCCGCCGCGGCGTAGACTGTGAACGGCTCTTTGAGGAGAGGAACCGCAAGGATCGTCGTAGCGACCGGCTCAAGGTAGAGGAAGGTTCCGGCTCGGGCGGCTCCCAGTTTGGCGACTCCTATTTGCCAGAACCATTGGGTGACCGTCCCGAGGATTCCAAGAAACAAAAGTGCGATCACCGGTTCTGCCGGAAGGGATGAAAGATGACGGAAATTGTAGAAGACCCCAAGATAGAGGAGGCACAGCACCGTCACCGGAAGGAAGACACACAGCGTCACAAGCAGCGGATTCCGCGATCTGGACACGTCGCGCGTCACGATGGTGTAGAGCGCCCAGGTATTTGCCGAAGCGAGGATCATCCAGTCGCCGATGCTCTTGAGCCAGCCGAGCGATCCGAACTCCCCTTTCGAAACGAGGAGAATAACTCCGAATGAGGCGGCGATGATTCCTGCGATCTGGTGGTTCCCGACTTTCTCTTTGAGAATGAGAACCGAAAGGATCGCAAGCGCAAGCGGCGAGGTGGCGATGATCCAGCTTGTGTTTGTGGCTGTCGTGTAGGTCATCGCAATCGCCTGCATCAGGAAATGCACCGCTATGATGATTGATCCGATAATGACCGCCCGGAGCTCCCCCGAGGTGAATTCAAAAGGGATGTGATTGAAACGGATGATGGCAAATATCAGGGGTACACCGATAAGAAAGCGCAATCCAACAAGCTCGATTGGGCTCATAAATGCCAGGCAGATCTTCGTAGCCACGAAAGTCCAGCCCCAGATGATGACGCTGAACAGAAGCAGAAAGTATGTTCTCACAAGTGCGGAGCCGAGTTTCAACCCGTTCAAGGCCTCTTGAAGGCCGATCAGGGTAAATAACGAGATAGTATCGTCGAGAAGCAAGGTCATAGTACTTCCAGATCTCTCCGTGCCTGATGTGCATCTTCCGCCGTGCAATATCCCGCCGGCGGGGCGAATCCACCCGCCCCGGCGCCTCATCCCAGCTGCCTCGAGGTTTGGCTCTTTTCAGAGGAACGCAAGAACGGGTTGACAATACTCCGGGCTTTCCCTATCTTTCCGGCGTCGCCTTGATTCCGGGAGTTCTTTCGTCGCTGGACGTGTCCTCGCGTCCGCCTCATCTCACAATGCCTGACACACAGATCGAACAGCGGAAGCTCGCCGCCATCATGTTTACGGACATGGTGGGGTACAGCGCTATGATGCAGAGGAATGAGAGCCTCGCCATAGAGCTCGTAGAAGAGCAAAGATCGCTCTTGCGCTCGCTCTTTGCAAAGCACGGGGGTCATGAGATTGAGACCATCGGAGACGCCTTTTTTGTGGAGTTCGGCAGCGCTTTGCACGGAACGCGTTGCGCCATCGAGATTCAGGAAACTCTTCATGCCCGCAACAAAGCCGGGAACCCCGAGAGAAAGATCGAGCTCCGTATCGGCCTACACCTCGGAGATGTCGTCTTACGGGACAGCCGCATCTATGGGGACGGAGTGAATATCGCCGCGCGAGTCCAACCCCTTGCCGAGCCCGGCGGGATCTGCATCACCAGAGAAATTTTCGACATGGTCAAACACAATCTGGATGTGAAAGTAGTCTCCCTCGGCCCGACGGAGCTGAAAAATATCAAGGACAAATTTGAACTCTATTCATTGGTCGTCGGTGCGATGGCGGGGAAAGGGGAGTCGGGGCTATTCCCAGAGATGGCCGCCGGTGGTGATCCACGAAAGGTGCATGGCCCGTCCATCGGGGTCCTTCCCTTTGCAAATATGAGCAGCGATCCGGAGAACGAGTATTTCAGCGACGGAATGAGCGAGGAGATCATCCACGCTCTTTCAAAGATCCGGAGGCTGCATGTCGCGTCCCGGACATCTGCGTTTTCCTTCAAGGGAAAGAACGAAGAGGTCAGGGCCATCGGGAGGACGCTCAACGTCTCGACGGTGCTCGAAGGGAGCGTCCGCAAATCGGGCAATCAGATACGGATCACGGCGCAATTGGTCAACGTTGAGGACGGATACCATTTATGGTCCGAGCGCTACGACCGTGAAATCAGCGACGTGTTCGAGATCCAGGATGAGATTACGATGGCGATCGTGGACACGTTGAGGGTAACGCTGTTGGGAACGGAGGAGGAGACCCTTCTGAAGAAGGATACAAAGGATCACGAGGCATACAATCTCTATTTAAAGGGGCGTTACTTTTGGAACAAGCGGGGGGCCGAGCTGTCCCAGGCGGTCAGATATTTCGAGATGGCGATCGCCAGAGATCCGGGGTATTCCCGGGCATACTCGGGACTGGCCGATTCCTACGCCCCGCTTACCTTTTACGGCTATCTGCCTCCCAATATCGCGATCCCCAAGGCGAAGGCCGCGGCGGAAAAGGCGCTGAGCATCGACCCGGGCCTCTGTGAAGCGCATTGCTCGCTGGGATATGTAAAGTTGTTTTACGACCGGGATCCGCTTATGGCGATTCACGACTTTGATTGCGCGATCCATCTCTCTCCGAGCTACATCCCCGCCCGGTACTGGCGCGGGGCGTCTCAGTTATCAAGAAAGCGGTTCGAGGAAGCAATCGAAGATGTCAGAAGATCGGTGGAGATTGAACCGCTGTCGGCGATCGCCAATGCATACCTGGGATGGGCATATTACTTTTCTCGGCGTTACGATGAGGCGAGGAAGCAGTTGATAAGGACATTGGAGTTGGATCCGGGCTTCTATCTTGCACACTGGATCCTGGGACAGGTCCACGAACGTGAAGGGAGATATCCGGAGGCGATCGCCGAATTCGAGAAGGGGGCAGACCTCTCTTCCAGAAGTACGTGGATGCTCTCGTCTCTCAGTCACGCGTACGCCTCCGCTGGCCGGGAGGACGATGCGTTGCAGCTGCTTTCCGAGGTGACCGACCGTGCCAAGACGGAATATGTTCGGTCGCTCGTGATGGCATATCTGTATGACGGCTTGAAGCGCCCTGATCAGGTTCTCGATTCGGTTGAACAAGCATTTGAGGAGCATGATCTTTGGCTGGCCTTCCTACCGGTCGACCCATACTTTGAGAAGTATCATTCTCATCCCCGCTTCGCAAACATCTTGAAGAAGATCGGCCTGTGAACCCAGACGCCGGCAGGAACTGCCTGGACCGGCGTTTCACATTGACACGCCGGGTTCTTGACATTAGCAACTCAATTTAGTACAATAGCCGCAGTACGCTGCCGGGGGCTCACCTACTCTAGCGTTTTTCCAATTGAATTCGATCAGCCGCTCCGCCGAGCAGGGTTGCATATGCTCTTGCTCGCTACTCACGATATCCCCGAGCTAATCCATTCTTCGCGAGATTGAGATCGTCCGTACCCATTATTCTGGTCTTCATAGCTTCATTCGCCTTTGCCGCCTCCCGCAAGGACCCATGTCATTGTCAGGATTTGAAGGCGCCGGACCGTTATCGATACGCACTAAAGCACGCGTCAGATTTTGGGGCTCGCCATATCGCTCCCGATACAATCACGTGCGCCGCCATCATCGCGTGGGAGGATCAGTATTTCCACAGGATGTATAAAGCCAAGAAGAAAAAGCAGCTTGAGAGTCTCGTCACCGGGACCCCGGAAGACTCCCTCTATATTCTCAAGGGATTCATGTACTATGTCAGGCATGAACACCAGTCAGATGGCGATTGCGATCTCCACATCGAAATCGGCACAGCGGATAGGACTGCCTTTAGGGCGATCGTCGAGGTAACGAGAGACAATTGTATTCTGCAGAAAAAGATCCTCGATTTCATATACTCAAAAGGCTATGCAACCGAGAAGGAATTTCCTTCCGGAATTCCCGTCGTAGTTAAGGGCCTGGGATTTTGGGACGGCCATTCGCCCGCAGCGGAGCACGGCCGTCATGGGAAGACCAACATCAGTTGCTGGGAGCTTCACCCTGTCGAAGAGCTCACGATCAACTAGATGCGACCTCATCTGTTGCGGACGTTTGGAATTGAGTCGGTGCTGTCCAGAGGGCAGCCGACGATGATCGTGTCCGCAGCAACAGCCTTGCTGATGTTGGCGTCGCATTTTGAGGGATGCAGCATTTCATCGAAATACATTCGTCCCGACAACTCCCTTGGATCTTCCGTGCAATCGGGTGAATCTGGAATTGTCGAGAGCATTTTCCTCATCGGCGATGCAGGAGAACAGGTAGAAGGGATGCAGGAGCCTGTACTCGCCTCTCTCCAGAACCTTGCCTCCGTAAACAGTTCACGAAACACGATTGTCTTTTTGGGAGATAACATTTACCGCGACGGGATGCCTGATGAGTCGAACTCCGAGCGGCCTCGGGCGGAGCGGCGCATCAATGAGCAACTCAAAGTGGTTCGACAATCGGGCGCTGAAGCAATTTTCATCCCCGGCAATCACGATTGGGGCTCATGGGATGGTGACGGAGTCGCGAGTCTCAGGCGCCAGGACGATTTCATAAAGCGAGTGGGCGGCTCGAAGGTGCGAACGTCCCCGGTCGCCGGAACTCCTGGGCCTGACGTGCTCGACATTGGCACGGATCTTCGCCTGGTGACGCTCGATACAGAGTGGTGGTTGCATCAGAATCCCAAACCCCTCTATCCGAACGCCTCCACCGAACAGGACACGAAGGCGGCGTTCATCGATTCTCTTTCTCACGCACTTATCAGCGCCGGCAAGAGGAATGTCATCGTTGTGGGCCATCATCCTTTGGATGCCCATGGCGAACACTCCGGTTTCTTCGACTGGAGGGATCACCTCTTTCCCCTTCGCAACGTCGCCCCGTGGCTCTGGTTGCCTCTCCCTGGGATTGGTTCGCTGTACCCGTTTATCAGGAACCACGGTGTTTCTAATCAGGATTTTTCAAGCGCGGCTTATCAGGAGATGAAGGGAAGGATCGAGGGGGTGTTTTCCAAAATCCCTCCGCTCTCTTACGTTTCCGGCCATGAGCATACCCTGGAAGTGCTGAATGGACCGGGGCAATACCTCCTTCTTGTCAGCGGTTACGGTACGTCGGAACACAGTCCCTCTTTGACGGTCGGAGAGAACACCATCTTCGCCGATCGGCATTCCGGCTTCATGCGTCTCGACTTCCTTGCCAACGGCCATGTTCGTCTGGGAGTCGTTGAGCCGGCCAATGACCGGGGGGAACCTGCTGAAGTCTTCTCGAGACTGGTGAGATAACCGTCGATTTTATCTCGGGAGAATCCCTCATGAGATATGCCCTTCGGATCGTGGTGCTGGGGGCTGTCGCGTCATTATGCTTGCCCCCCAATCCGCTCATTGCGTTCGGTTCGGGAGATCAGGGAGGAGATTCCGTACATATCATTCCCGGAATTCGTTACGAAGCGGGATGGTTCCACAGGTTTATGCTTGGATCACACTGGCGCGATCTCTGGACGACCCCTGTGTCCATCGAACTCCTCGATCTTCATCGAACCGGCGGAGGTCTTACCCCGATCGCGAGGGGAGGAGGCAGAGAAACGCAATCGCTTCACTTCAAGGGTCATGACGGCAAGTCCTATAAATTTCGGTCGATCGATAAAGATCCCACGCTCGCCTTGACCCCGGAGCTCAGGCATACTATTGCCGCAGACTTTGCCCAGGATCAGATTAGTTCTGCAAATCCTTTTGCGGCTTTGATCGCCGCACCGTTGTTGAAAGCAGCTGGAGTCCTTAATGCCGACGTTCGGGCCGTCGTCCTTCCGGATGACAGCAGCTTGGGCGAATTTCGAGGAGAGTTCGCCGGAAAGCTCGGGACCATCGAAGAAAACCCCACCGCCGACCCCGAAGGCGAGAACGGGTTTGGCGGAGCGGAAAAAGTAATCGGCACGTACTCTCTCTACCGCCGCATGCAGGCTGATAACGATGAGCGCGTCGATGCCCCGGAGTTCTTGAAGGCGCGCCTGATGGATATCTACCTCGGAGACTGGGACAGGCATGCAGACCAGTGGCGTTGGGCCGGATATAAAGCCGGTAAGAAGTGGACGTGGAAGCCTATCCCGAGAGATCGCGATCAGGCGTTCTCAAGGTTCGACGGCTTGATTCCCTCCATTGGTGACATGATGATCACCGAGGTGGAAAGTTTTGAGGATCATTTCAAGGATATCGAGGATCTGACATGGACCGGGAGATATCTCGACCGCCGATTTCTCACCTCCCTCGAAAAGCATACGTTCGATTCGATCTCGGCCCTGATCACGCGCAGCCTCACCGATTCAGTCATCGAATCGGCCGTCCATCGCCCTCCTCGTGAGATGTACGTCAAGGAGGGGGAGTGGCTCGAGACGGCGCTTAAGTCCAGGAGAGACAAACTCACCGAGGCTTCCGACGAGTTCTATAGGACTCTCTCAAGGTTTGCGGAAATTTACGGAAGCGACAAATCTGAACTAGCCGAGATCCATCGACTCGATAACGGCAATGTTCAGATCGCCCTTTTTAAGATAGACAAGCATACGGGCGAGAAGAAGGGGGAAGCTCTTTTCGACCGAACCTTCGACCAGGCCGACACGAAGGATATCCGCCTTCACCTCCTGGGGGGCGATGACGTTGCCGAGGTTGATGGGGAGGTCGATAACACAATCGTCGTAAGAGTGATTGGCGGCGACGGACAGAAGGAGTTCATCGATAATTCGATTGTGCACGGCAAGACGCTCGGTCTTTTTCCGCATGCGGCGACAAGAACATTCTTTTACGACTGTGGAAACAAGGCGCAATGCTCGCTCGGCCCAAGCGCCTCCCTCAATGAGGATGTACCCCCTGCCCCCGCAAATGATACGCTGCTGTTTGAACCCCCTGACCGCGACTATGGGCATATCTGGAGATTCAGCCCGTGGTATAGTTATTCCCGGGAAGATGGAGCTTTCCTGGGCGGAGGACCGATTTTTTATGACTATGGATTCCGCGCCAATCCTTATGAAACACGGATGGAACTGCGCGGAGGGTACGCCACGGGAGCAAAAAAGATTCGGATCGATTTCGAGGGGGAGTTTCTCAGCCTTGTAAACGGAGCGCGCGTACTCGTGTCGGCTGCGGGCTCGGGCCTCGAACAATTGAATTACTTCGGACTCGGCAATGAGACCCCTATCGACGAAAACCTTCGGCGGGACGGTTATTATGATGTGCCCCAAACCCAGATTTTTGTTCGGCCTTCGATCAGCCTCTCACCGGCGAGCACCTTGACACTTTCGGCGGGGGGCACCATCAAGTACGTCAAGAATAAGACTGAGCCGGGGACCCTGCTGGACCTTGTCCGTCCGTATGGCTCGCAGTACACATTTGTTGAGTCGGCTATCTTCGGCTCGGCAGAAGTAGATACCCGCGATAACGCCAAGGCGCCGTCCGGGGGGACTTACATGAGAATCGAGGGATCCTTTTTTCCAAAGACGTTCGATGCCCGGGATTCGTTCGAGAAGCTGCGCGGCGAAGGAAGGGTGTATCTCTCCTCGGATGTCCTGACACGGGAAACTCTGGCGATGAGGATCGCTGGTGAGAAGATCTGGGGAGCGTATCCATATTTTGAAAGCTCGTTCATCGGAGGCAAGGGCACCGTACGAGGGTACGAAAGCCAGCGATTCGGGGGCGATGCTTCGGTGTTCGGCAATGCTGAGCTCAGGATACATCTCGGGAAATTTCCGATTCTGTTCCCCGGCTCGTTCGGGATCACCGCCTTCGGCGAGACGGGTAGAGTGTTCGTGTCCGGTGAATCGTCAACTCGTTGGCACAACGCCGGCGGCGGCGGAGTTTGGTTTTGGGTGATCAAACCGGAATACTCCCTGAGCGTGTCTGTGGCTCATTCACCCGAGAAGAACGGGGTCTACGTCTCCGGAGGGTTCACGTTTTAGCTTGCCGGCTCACGATTCAGAAACACCTTTTCACCACTTGCGGAGGTAGCACGATGCGACGAATCATTGTTGTCCTGATCTTCCTGTGCGCAGCATCTTTCCCGATCTTCTCCCGCCAGGTGAGTGTGAATGACAATGCCCGCCCGAAATCACAGGTCGTCCCGGGGCCCGAGTACGACGCCTCCTGGATCCACCGATTCCTGTTCGGGTCCAATTGGCGCGACCTTTGGACAACGCCCATCACTGCGGAAGTTCTCGACCTGCAAACGTTTGCGGGGGGTCTGACCCCGAAAAAGACCGGGGGCGGCAAGCAGACACTATCTCTGCGCTTCGTGGGCCGCGACGGGAAGCAGTACAAATTCCGGTCGATTGACAAGGATGCCAGGCGATCTCTCCCCCCCGATCTGCAGGAGTCGATCGCAGGCGATTTCCTTCAGGATCAGATCAGTTCACAGAATCCCACTTCAGCAATCATCGTTTCCCCGCTTCTTGATGCGGTCGGTGTTCTGAACTCTGAGCCTCGCATCGTCGTGCTCCCGAACGATCCTGCGCTTGGCAAGTTCCAGTCGGAATTCGGGGGTGTGCTGGGGACGATCGAAGAGAATCCCACCGGCGATGATGAGGGTGAACCCGGTTTCGCCGGGGCCGATGAGATCATTCAGACGTTTGAGATGTTCAAACGGCTGGAAGCGGATAATTTACAGCAGGTCGACGCGAGAGAATTCCTAAAAGCGCGTCTGATGGATATGTACCTCGGAGACTGGGACCGTCACGCGGACCAGTGGCGCTGGGCCGGATTCAGGCACGAAGACGGCAGCTGGCTCTGGAAGCCAATCCCGCGTGACCGCGACTGGGCGTTCTCGAAGTTTGGCGGAGTGGTTCCGACGTTCGCCTCGGAAACAGTTCCGGAACTAAAAGCCTTCGGCGATAACTTCAGCGATATTGAGGGTCTCACGTGGAAAGGGAGGCATCTTGATCGCCGATTGCTCGTAGGTCTCAATAGAGCCGCATGGGATTCACTCACGCGTTTCGTCGTGAGCCGCCTCACCGATTCCGTCATCGATGTTTCGGTTCACCGCCTTCCCCCGGAGATCTATGCGAAGGAGGGGGCCAGCCTTGAACGCGCATTGAAAACACGAAGGTCCGGGCTTGCTCAGGCATCCGAAGATTTTTATCAGCTCTGTGCTGGGTTTCCCGATATTCGCGGCACTAAGAAGCGTGAATTCGCAGAGATCGACTATCAGGACGATCATAGTGTCAGAGTTACACTCTCCCGCCTCGGGGGAACTGCGGCAACTTCTACCCGAACTCCCGTCTATTCAAGAACTTTCAACGATCGGGAGACAAAGGACATTCGGGTCTATTTGCTCGGAGGGGATGACAGCGTTGACGTGCATGGAGACGGGGCGGTCTCTACGACGGTCCGGGTCATCGAAAACGATGGCAACAATGAACTGGTCGATCGCTCCCGCCGGGGAGTGCTTTTCTACGAATCGGGCATGAATGCCGGCATCCAGCCCGGTTCGGGCACCACCGTTACGCATATTCAGCAGGAAGAGGTTCCTGAGGATGATGTTCAACGGTTTGAGCCCTACTTTCGTGATTATGGCCACAGATGGAAGGCAGCCCCATGGTTCGAAATAACCCCCGATTATGGATTGTTTATCGGCGGAGGCCCTGTCTTGCACGATTATGGGTTCATGGCGCATCCTGAAGTCTTCCGGATGGAATTGCGCGCCGGAATCGCTACCACCGCAGTCCGGTTTCGGCTCGACTACCTCGCCGAATTCTATACGCTCTTTGCTCCCGCTACATTTTCTATCTACTTCAAGGCGTCGCAACTGGAGAGCTTCAACTTCTTCGGGTTTGGAAATGAGACTCCGTTCTCGGAAGACTTGCTGCACATAGCCTACTATAGGGTGCACCAGCAGCAGGTCACATTGGAACCCGCAATGAGGATTCCCGTGGAGCCTGGTGTGAGCCTGTCATTAGGAGGCAGAATCAAGTATGTTGCAACGGACCTCAAAGATAATTCCTCCCTCAGCGATTTGAAGCCTTACGGCTCGCAGAGATCTCTGGCTTTTGTTGGAGCGTTTGGCGACCTGACTATCGACAGCCGGGACAATCCATCAAATCCATCGACTGGAGTGTTGATTGACGCCGGGGGTTCTTTCATGCCCAAGGCTATTGACAACGAGAAATCATTCACCAGGGTTCAGGGAGACGCCCGAACCTACCTCTCTGCCGGGCTGCTTACCGATGAGACGCTGGCGCTCCGGGTTGCCGGGGAAAAAGTATGGGGAGATCAGGTTCCATTCTTCGAATTGCCCTCGATCGGCGGAGCGGGTACGGTGCGGGCCTACGACGGGCAGCGTTTTACCGGAAACGCCTCACTGTACGGTAGCGCGGAAGGGAGGATCTCACTCGGCCGCTTTTCCTTGCTCGTTCCCGGAACGTGGGGTTTCCTGCTTTTCGCCGATGCAGGGAAGGTCTACCTGGATGGGGTAACGTCGAGCCTGTGGCACAGCTCGGTAGGCGGGGGATTGTGGCTATCGTTCATCAACCGGGCAAATGTCTTCCAGGTCTCAGTCTCTCATTCTCACGAAAAGACCGGCATCTATCTCGGCGGGGGCTTCATGTTTTAGATTCAGTACCCCCGTGAGTGCTTTCTCCGCCACCATCGGCCTACCACGATCGAGGCTCCCCCACGCGATGGCGCAAGTGGTTGTAGATTGCGACCTGCGAATGAACCGTGCCGGGTGATTCCGATTTCCTGTATGTGTTGCTCCCGTTCCTGGATATGATCCTCGCCTTCATGGTATCGCGTAATTGAAGGTCTACGGTCTTTCTAATCTCAGTTCTCAGCTCGCCGTCATAGATCGGGAAGGCGACTTCAATTCGACGGCTTAAATTTCGCGTCATCCAGTCAGCCGACGCGAGGTAATATTGCTCGTCGCCGTTGTTGTGAAAGATGTATACCCGCCCGTGTTCCAGGAAGCGATCGATGATGCTGATCGCCGTGATGTTATCGCTTATTCTTCTTATCTGGGGATTGAGGCAGCAGACGCCTCTCACGATGAGCGATACCTTGACGCCTTCAATACTGGCCTCGTAGAGTTTCTCAATCATCTCGGCGTCCTCGAGCCCGTTCATCTTTGCGATAATGCACGCAGAGTGCCCGGCGCGGGCGTGCTTGATCTCTCTATCGATCAAACCAAGAAATCTCTCACGCATGTTGAACGGCGCGATGAGCAAATGCTCGGCCTGGGGTCGTTTCCGTGTCCCGGCGAGGATCTCGAAAACCTGTTGAACCTCGCTTGTTAGGCGCTCATCGGCCGAGAAGAGCCCGTAATCAACGTACATTCTTGCAGTGTTCTCATTGAAATTCCCCGTCCCCAGATAGACGAAGCGGGCAGTGCCATCCCCCTGCCGGCGCTCGACCAGGCAAATCTTTGCGTGGACCTTTAAGCCGGGAAAGCTGTAAAGTACCCTGACGCCACCCTTCTCAAGTTCCTCTACCCAGTGCACGTTCGACTCTTCGTCGAACCGCGCCTTCAATTCGACGAAGGCGGTTACCGAGACCCCTCTGGCGGCAGCTTCCAGAAGCGTCTTCACGATAACGGACTGTTTTGCCACGCGGTACAGCGTGATTTGGATCGACGCCACGGAGGAATCTGCGGCCGCCTCGCGCAAGAATCTAAGAACATAGTCATAGGATTGGTACGGATAGACGAGCAAAACATCTTTGACGCGGATAGCCGCAAACATCGATGAATAGCTCTCCAGCTCCCCATGATGCAACGGAGGAAGGGGCGGGTAGGACAGGGCGGGATTGCCGGAGTTCGGAAGGGCCATCAAATCGCTGAGGTTATGATATCGTCCCCCGGCGATTAAATCCTGCTTCGAGAGGGCGAAAGTCTTTCTCAATCTTTTCAGAAAACTCCCCGGCATGGAGGCATCGTACAGAAAACGACAGGGGACTCCATTTCTCCGTTCTTCCAATCCGCGCTTGATCTTATCAAGCATGTTTCCATCGTACTCGTCACCGAGGTGCAGCTCGGCGTCCCGGGTCAGCTTGATGGCAAACGCCGAGATCACATCGTGGTGCGGGAATACCTCGGGAAGCGAAAGACGGATAACATCGTCCAGGAACAGGATGGTTGAACCTTCCTTGGAGCCAGGCAAATGTGCAAACCGGGGCAGGCGCCGGACGGGTATTTCTACGATCGCATACTTGTACTCACCCTCATCCTCATTCTCAGTTTCCCTCGGCTCAGTGCGCAGTTCTGAGCCCACACGAGGCAGGAGTTTCGCCGCAAAGTAGAGCCCTCGGTCATGCAGATGAGGCGCCGCTTTATTTTCGCCTATAAATACCGGGGCCAGGAGAGGCGCGACCGTCTCTTCGAAATATCGCTTCACAAACTCCTGCTGCTGGGGCTCCAGTTCGTCCTCGCGGACCAGGAAGACACCATGAGACCGAAGCTGCGGGAGTATCTGTGTTCGCAGGATCGTCCCGAAATCGTTTTGCTGTCTGTCGACAATCTTTCTGATCTCTTCGATCAACCCTTCAGGATCAAATCCCAGTTTTTTCCTCGACTTTTTTCGGAGACTGAAAAGGCTTCGAAGGGATGCAACCCTCACCCTGAAGTACTCATCAAGATTGGAGGAAAAAATGGAGAGGAACTTTATTCGTTCGTACAGGGGGACGCTTTGATCCTGTGCCTCCTGGAGAATGCGCTGACTGAACGCAAGCCAGCTCAATTCGCGCATCGCCATGCTATGATCGTTTGGTTTCAGCGGAGGCACCCTCCCGGTGGGTGGTCTATCTGAAGTACTTTTTTGGGCGTTCCATAAAAGTCACTGTGCCGCTCCCCTCCTCCACACTCTTCCATGAATCGCCCGCGAAGCGCAGGCAGACGATCGAACAGGTCGGAAGATCGTCGACGGGTCTCTCTGAGAGTTTGTTTGCGAGCTGTGTCATTGCAGGATTATGGCCTACCAACATGACCGTATTGTATGCATCATCGAGACCCCTCAAGATCCCGATTCCTGAACTACAGTCTCCCGGGTACAACAGTGCTTCGGTCACAATCTCACTCGGCTGATACCTCAGCTCGCGCGCCATCCCTTTGGCGGTCATTAACGCTCGAAGGGCCGGGCTGGAGACGATGAGATCAGGATGGACATTTTTTTCAACCAGCAAGTACCCCATGAAGGGGGCATCCCTCAGGCCGCGATTGTTCAGTGGCCTGTCGAGATCTGCGAACGCCTCATTCTTCCAGCTCGACTTAGCGTGACGCACAAGAATGAGCGTTTTCATTCACCTGGTGGGGACAATGACAAAGCGGTATAACTCCCTTCCCCGTCGCCGACCTTGCCGCCTGAGACCGTGACTTAGTCTCTGGGCGGGAAAGGGAATGTTAGGAGATGAAGTACAAGAATAAGAATGAAAGGAGCGTGGCGATCAATCCAAACATGAACACATTGTATGAGAATCTCAAAAACATGAATTTGCGGGCGAGAACTCTGCCGAGCGAGTGAATATCTCTGATCATCATCCCGTACAGGTAATCACCATCCTTCATCAATTCCCGCATTCCCCACTCATAATCTTCAGCCGACATGTTATAGAAGTTTCCAAAAAAGAGCAGGTTCACCCGTTTTTTATCAATGTCATCCCTTGAGAAGGTCCCCGATGTAATTTTTGGCCTGGTCGATATCACCGCAAGAATGATAGTCGTCAGGGAGGTCGTCACAAGGAGAACGACGGGAATAATGACAAACGCGGGGTACTTCGCGGTCACCGCAGCATCATGCTCAAAGAGTCCGCGCCCTAGAATCGTCGCAACAAGAGTTATCATAAGGGAGTTCGTGCTGATCATCATCCCCGCTTTGTGATCCGCAATTCCGCTGAAGTGCATGTGATTGCTCGCCGTGAGCCGAATCATTGTCTCGATGCCTCTGACGGGCGTCGCCGTCTTGTCTTTTTTACCGTTGAGCTTCGCCTGCTGCCGCTCGTGTTCATCGATGACATCGCGCCGCAGTTCCTGAAGTTCGATCAGGTTTTTGGTGCGTTGCCGGGCGTATTCCGACCGGGCATATTTCGTTTTGAAATTGTGGGCGCTGACATATTCTACAAGCTCAGTGAGCCAGTCAACATCAGACAGGTGTTTGCCGCGGTGCAGTTCCTTCTCGGTACGAAATAGTTCCGCTTTTTTCAGAAACTTTTTCTTGCCAACCCCGATGATCCCCGCATCGCTCAGAACTTCTTCCATTCTATTCGCGGGATCGCTGGAGAGAGCGGCCGACCGGATACAGGCTGTGACTTGATCGATTTTCTCCTGCGGATACCCATTATCGGCCAGGAATTGAGAGGCAGTCGCAATGCTCTTCTCTTCCCGTTGCTCGCCATCCGCTAGGTAGCGTGCATTGACGAACCATGCTGCCAGAATAACTACCTCGAGCTCAGACTTGCTCAGATTCGAGTTTTGGCCGATCTCTTCGGCAGCCTTTACCATCTCTGCGGTCTGATCAAAATTATGATACACAGCCCAGCTTGGCAGCTGCTCCTTGAACATTTGAAAGATGAACTCTGATGCCTTTTTCGGCATGTCGTCAGTATTCATCCAATACACCCTTTCCTTAAGTGAAGGACTATCAAGAAGGGAATCGATTGGAAATTACAGCCCCCGGAAGCGGCAGCGGATCGGCCATTGCCCCCGCCAATCCATTCGCCAAAAAACAAGCTGCTGGAAATGCAAACCTAAACCCCCGGCGCTCTCGACCTGAGATTCTCTTGCTGCAATCCGGATTCAATAACGGACGACAGCCCACAACATGCGTTGAACGACTCGATGAATGATACCTTCAACGGTCGCGTCATCGCCCAGATCGCAAGAGTGCCGGGAAAACAACCTAATATAGTAAAATCCGGACGAAACTCAACCACGGAGGATCCTACCCTCTTTGCTTGAAAGTCGGGGGGATTCTTACTAATTTCCGATGGCTGCAGTATGACACACTCATTCGCCTACCCGGACTGCCGCGACGCCGCTCAGGGTTGCTGAAATCCTGCCTTGGAGACCCACCCGTCGACGTGAGTTGAATTTGAGGAAACCGTTCACCGCATGAGCGTTCCAGAGAACTCCACGAGTAACAAGACCTATCGGCTGGACGATCCGGCCCGAAGGCGCCCGCCGAAGACCCGCCGCTACAAGGAGTTGATAGACGCTGCAAAAATCGTAAACTCCACGCTCGATCTGGACGTTCTGCTCAACCTCATCGCCGAGACTGCGCTCAGAAACGTGTATGCCGATCGGGGAACGCTTTACCTCATTGACGTACCCCGACGGGAACTTTGGTCAAGGGTGTTGAACGACCCGGCCCTCCAGGAAATCAGGCTACCCCTCGGCAGAGGAATCGCTGGACACGTGGCGGTGACGGGGGATACAATCAATCTTTCCGACGCCTACAAAGATCCGCGGTTTGATTCCGAGTTTGATAACAGAACCGGCTATCGGACGAAGTCAATGCTCTGCATGCCGTTGAGAAACAGGAATGGCAAGGTCATCGGGGTATTCCAGTTTCTCAATAAGAAGAGGGGCAATTTTACCCCCCGCGACGTAGGTTTCATAGAGGCGCTTTCAGTCCACGCAGCCCTTGCAGTCGAAAACGCCCGTCTCTATGCAGACGAACGCAAGAGGATTGAACTCGAGAGCGATCTTATCGCTGCCCGTGAAGTGCAGCGGAGTCTGTTGCCAAGGTTAGCAACGAGAATCGGTAAGTTTACCCTTGCAGCGTTTTCTCTGCCGGCCGCTGAGGTGGGCGGAGACTATTTTGATTGTATCCAGCTCGACAACGACTATTTTGAAATCATAATTGCCGATGTTGTGGGTAAAGGTCTGGCCGCCGCGCTCCTTGGTGCTGTTGGGAAGGGTATCTTTTACAGCCAGGCGCCGGGTGATCGTTCCCCCTCCGCTCATCTGAAGAAATCCAATCACATCTTACGGCAGCATCTTGCTCGGAAAGTATTTATTACCGCCTTGGATGCAATCTTTGATTCCCGAAAAATGACCGTCGTGCTTTCGAACGCTGGACATTGTCTTCCCCTTTTGTACCGCAAGAGCACGTTATTGGCTGAAGTACTCAATGTGAGAGGTATCGCGTTGAATTTTGCCGATGAGCTCAGCTGCGGGGATCATGCCGTCACTCTGATGCCGGGGGATACACTTGTGCTGTACAGCGACGGAATATCAGAAGCACGAAATCCTGCAGGCGATATGTTTGGGGTCGAGGGGCTCCAGAGTGTTATCGGTGGTGCTGCACAAGGGAATCCGGAAGAACAGGCGGCTGCTGTAAAGGATGCCCTCGCACGTTTTACAGATGGCGCCGAGGCGAATGACGACATGACCCTCATCGTTGTGAAGGCGGGACTATGAGCCGGAAGCTCGCCGCCATCATGTTTACAGACATGGTAGGGTACGGCATCCTCATCGAGAAGAATACACACCGTGCCCTCGAGCTGCTGGATGAGCACCGGCGGATCGTAAGGTCCATATTTCCGAAGCATGGCGGCCTGGAGATTGACACGGCTGGCGACTCTTTTCTTATCATATTCGAGAGCGCGCTTAATGCCACGCTCTGTGCGATTGAGATTCAAAGTACCCTGAATGCCCGCAACAACGAGACTTCCCCGGAGCGAACGATCTTGATCCGCATAGGACTCGATCTCGGCGACGTGGAGTATACCGAGGAACACATTGGAGGCGAAGGTGTCAACATCGCAAAAAGGATCGAATCTTTGGCGAAACCCGGCGGAATAGCGATATCTGAGGCCGTTCAGCGCGAAGTACGCTACAAGATTGATCTGAAGATCGTAAAGCTCGGGCCGTGGGAATTAAAGCATGTTGAACTTCGCATGAACGTGTACCGGATAGCTCTGAATGAGGAAGATGAACGTCTGAATTGGCGGGAGTGGTTCTCGTACATGAAAAAACTGCGGTCGGTGCAACTCGGGGCCGCCCTGGTGTTGGTACTCTCCGCAACCATCGCCATCAGATACGTCATCAACATTGACAGAGTTTCTGAGGGCCCGACTTCTCTCGCCGTGCTGCCATTCAAGAACATAGGCGGCAGCTCTCAGGACGAATACCTGGCTGACGGTATTTCAGAGGATATCGCCAACCAGCTTTCTAATTCACAGATTGCCGATGTGATCTCGAGCAGGAGCGCCTTCTACTACAAGAATTCGCCTCTTGCGGATTCATCGATCGCCCGCCAGCTGGGTGTGCGCTTTCTTCTCCACGGCGGCATGAATCCTTTTCCTCAGAAAGTCAGAGTGGACGTTTCATTGTACGACTCAACTGAAAAGAAGAGCGTACGGCAAGATACTTATGATGTCAGTCGACAGGAAATCATTGCTGCCCGAGATACCGTTGTGGCCCGCGTTGTGCACCTTCTCAGTCTTGATGGAGATGTCATTCGACGGTCTTCGTATCGCCCGGCACCTCAGGCCTACCTGTCATACCTTAGAGGCCTTCGCTATCGCGACCAAATGACCAAGAAGGCCGACGAATTGGCGATTAGTTATTTTGCAGACGCAGTCCGGGAAGATCCCACGTTCGTTAAGGCCCTCGTGGCCCTGGCCGACGCTCAGGTGGAGGACGGGCGGTTTGCTGAGGCTCAATCCCTCAGCAAGCAAGCCCTCGGTATCGAAGGAACAAATGTCGCCGCACAGGGTGTCCTGGGATACACTCAATACGAACTTGAACAGGCGAGCGACAGCGCCCGGGAAGCGGGTCTCAACTTACTGAAAAAATCCGTGGATGTAAATCGGAATAGCATTACGGGGCTCACGCGTTTGGGAGCAATCAATCTGTTCGACCGGAATGACGCTAAGGCTGCGCTGATTTACTTTCAAAAGGCCCATGACCTGGAGCCCTGGTACTCAATAGTCAACAGCAATCTCGGGATCGCGTTCGGGCAGTTGAAGAAATATGACGAGGCGACCGCAATGTTTCATCGCGCCATTGTGCTCGACTCGACAAATTTCAGAGCCTGGGCCGGCCTCGGATATATCTGCGAGCGCTTGAAGCAATATGATAGTGCCGCATACAACTATACCCAATCCCTGAATCAACAACCTGGAGAGTTTTTGGCATATCACGGACTGACGGAAGTCTCCCTGCTCACTCACAGGTACGCCGAGGCAGCATCAATTCTGATCGGTGGATTGAAACATCTCCCTGACGAGGTCGGCATGCACTATGATCTCGGTCTCTGTTACAGCTTTTTGGGGAGGCAGGATGACGCGAAGGCAGCGTTCAGCGAGGGATTGCAAACGGTCAGGGCACGGCTGCGGATGGATACCACTTATTATGCTGAGGGTTTTGCCTACATGGCGCTCCTGAATGCGCGGCTCGAACTCAGGTCTGACGCCGAGTGGGCTGCAACTCAGGCTGCAAAGTACGATTCCACCGGTGAAGAAGCCGTAATCAAACTTGCCCGGATTTATGCGGTGCTCGGTAAAAGAGATGAGCTGCTAAAATGGTTTCAACGAGCAAGAAACAAAACCCCGGAATATGACGAGGCGTATTTAAATTCCGCGATTGATCTGGAGCGATATCGGGACGATCCTGAGCTTGTCCAAATCGCCAAGCAATAACCGCCTCAGTGTCTCGTTAATGAATTAGCAGCATTTTCTTCACCCGGACGAATGCTTTCCCCGTTCCATCCGCTGCTTTAGCTCTCAATCGATAATAGTAAACACCGCTGGGCTCCCCGCCTGGAAACCACTCAACCGATTTGTAGCCTGCGTTTTCATTCTCTTCCACAAGCGTCCGCACTTCTTGTCCAAGCAGATTATAAATCTTCAATGACACACTGCTTTGGACCGGGAGCTGATATCGGATAACCGTCGACGGATTGAAAGGATTGGGGTAGTTCTGCTCAAGGGCAAATTCCTTCGGGATACCCTCTGTTTGTTTACCGCTTTTGTCAATGACACTGCCATCTGCCAGGTAGAACAACCGCAGTGAGCTTTCGTCCACTCCTGCCGGCACCTCGGATTGTTCGTAGCGAAGGGCTAAGCGGAACCGAAAATTCAAACCTCCTTCTCCTCTGATCTCGTACACGCGCCGCACGGCCTGAACAAAGTCCGTCTCTCCCTCCACCTTCGGAAACGCAGTACGTGGTCGTGGCGTGCCCAGCAACCACTTCGAGAAATGAGGTATGTTATTCGCGACGACGGTGTTGGTTGAATCTTCATAGCTGCTTGGCACCTCCACCCATTGGGTTCCGAATGATAAGGGATTGGTATCGGGAAGAGTTGTCATAGTCACCACGGTGGGAATAGTTCCCACGTGGGCAAACCGCACATATGTGCTTTCGCTCTCAAATCGGTAAGGAGCAAACTTCGTTGAATCGATCCTGCGTCTGATCGTACCCCGGACGACCTTTCCATGGCCTGTCAGGCTGTTGGGATCCGGATTTGCAATAAACATTGAGTCGGGGGGTAGCAAAGTCACATCGCTCGTGAGGATGCAATTATTTTCAACATGAAGATTGCTTTGAACCGCCATAGACGAGAGGCTATCGAAAGCAACATTGTGTACCCCGGCGTTTGACGTATTCTTATAGGTCCCCCGGCCTGTGTATAAGACCGTTGATTGCGCCGCAACGAAACCTCGGTCGACATTCGACGCGCCTTTCGTGAGCGCAAGACCTCCCGGCGTTTCCGACCAGCTCCCGCCGACAATGACATTTGTCTGCGCATTCGGTTCTATTTCCATCGTGCCGGAGATCGAGACACTCCCTTTCACGACAAACTGGGACAGAGAGTCGGTGATGGTAAGACGACCGCCGCTCTCAATCGTAAGAGCGGCGACGACGACCTGTTGCTGCACATGGAAGAGGGCGGGATGGTTGGAGGCCGCGGCGATGATGACGCTATCGAAAGGTCTGGGAGCACCCGCGGGCTTCCAGTTTCCGTCGTCATTCCAGTTGGAATCGACCGCACCCGTCCATGTTTTGGGACTCAGGGGTGAAACAGCATTGCACAGTATCGTCCCTCCCCCGCCAAATGCGAAAACGAGTCCGCCGCCGTTCCCTGAATGGACGCTTTGCATTGTGCTGAGGTAATTGGTGGTGGGCAACGGGTCCGGCGTCCATGATAATCCCCCATCCTCAGTCTTATACACGGGTTGGTCCCCGTAGGTGAGGGCGAAGGCACGGTTTCGATCAAACATGGTTATTCCGTATACCTGCCCCTTCAGTACGCCCGATTGGATTGTCCATGTCTCGCCCCCCGTGCTCGTCCGAAGGACAACGGAAGTGTAGGCCTGCCCAAAACCGATGGCCATCCCGTTGAGTCTATCCGCAAATGATACATGAGTACAGTACTGCACGCCCGGATTTGAGATAGAATTCCATGTCTCACCCCTATTCGTGGACCGCAACATCAGGGCACCATAGGGCGAACCGCCCACAACAACTATCGTGGAACTGTCAACGAACGATACATCTAAAGGAATACCTGTTACTCCGCTCAAGCTATTCGCCCAATTCGCGCCACCATCCGATGTGAGCAAGATTCGTGCTTGCCCTGAGTTAATGCCGGTCATCGCTCCATTTACTGAATCCAAAAAAGATAGCGCATATAGGCCCTGCACATCTGACGGTCGATATGATACCCATGTTACCCCCGCATCCGATGTCCTATTTATGAATCCAAGCCCGTCCAAGACGATGCCGTTACAATCGTTACTGAAATGTATTCCGCTCGGATCCCGATACCCAAACAACTTCATTTCCGTCCAGTCAAGTCCGCTATCGGTCGTTCGCAGAATACTCGTCGAACCGGGATAATTAAATTCAGATCCCGCGGCATAACCGATCCGTGAGCTTGGAAAGTAAGCCGAGGATAGAAAGGCGGTGCTACCCTTTACAAGTCTTCTCCAGGTTAAGCCGCCATCTGACGATTGAAAGATCTTTCCAGCGGAACCCACCGCAACGCCATTGCGCTTGTCCATAAAGTAGAGCGAATTCAGACCTTCACTCGAATCAAGAACGATTGTCCTCCAGGTCGTGCCGCCGTCAGAACTTCGGACAATATTATCGGAATAGGTTCCTATCACGTAAGTCGATGTGTCGAGAACTTTTACATCTGTAAAAGCCAAGAGAGCAACGTTGGTCGGAATCGGAAGTTGGCTCCAAGACGATCCGCCATCTCTGGTACGAAATACCTCATACCTCCCAATCGCCATACCGAACGAGTGATCCAGCATTGATATGGAGACTATCCTTCCTGCTTGCGTTACCAGTGTGTCATGCCACGTTCTCCCTCCATCAATTGATCGAAGGATAACTCCCGGATAACCACCAGGAAGTGCGAAAGATGCACAGACAACGACTACGGTGTCATTCCCAATAGATGCCACATTCTGGAAACCAAGGTCATTGAAAGCGGGTGCGCCGATGGACCAGCTGACTCCAGCATCAGAGGTCCTCAAAATATTGCCTCCGAACGCAATTGTGCCGACACGCTCGTTCCCAAATGAGACGTGGGCCGGGAGATAAGGCGAAACAAAGTTTGGGGGTGTGGAGACGGTTTTCCACGAGTCTCCATTGTTTGTCGTTCGCAATACCCTACCAGATCCGACGACCAGAGCAACATTGCCTGAAAGCCGCTTCACATCAGTATAGATACCAGAGTTGCCTTCCACGTAGTTTTGAACTCTCCAGTGCGAGCCTCCGTCGGTCGTTCTTAGGATTGTCCCTCCCGCGCCGACCGTGAGAATGGTATTTGTATCAACCATAGTAACACCGATGAGATCATTTCCCTGAGGAAAGGGGTTAAGCCATTGCCAGCTTGTTGTCGTAACCGATTCCGTATACGGTGCGACACCCGAGCCTCTTACCTTCAGGGTTTCTGGTGGCAGAGAATCGCTGGATGCAAAGATGACCTCACCACTGAATGTTCCGACGAGTGATGGCCGGAAAACCAGATCGCGGTATGAGAATTGTTCGAACGGGCCGAGGTAGGCAACAGAGACCGGCACAGAGCATTGTGTCGAGTCTGAACTTGTTGTCGTTACTGCGACGGGTCGGGGGAGAGTACTCCGCATCGCGATCGTGTATGTTTGCTGTGATCCGATGAGCGTTGGAGAAAACTCTACATGGTCGCTCGACAAGTGGAGCCATTTGGGGTCCCCCCTGCCCGCTACGGTGAGCGTATCGGGCGAACTTTCGCCGTTGTGAACAAAGACGATCTTCGCTGTATCCGCAGATTCCCGAGCCGGCGCGTAGACAATGTCGAATGGTTTGTATCGGCCGGCTTTGATGGTATCATGCGCGATGGGAAGGTAGAAAACTGGATTGCTGGAGCGAATTGTATCTATAATTAGGTCCGAACCACCCCAATTGCTGACTGAGACAGAGTAAGTCCTGCTTGAGGTTATGAAGACATTGCTAAAGTCAATGAAACGGCTAAAGAAGCCAAAGTTAAAGTCGGGGATCCCGGACGCGACGTGATGACGCCATTCGAGATATGCTTCCACCGACTTCCTGTCGGCGTCTGACAACGCCCTCTCGTAGACGATGATTTCCGCAATATCACCGTTGAATGGATTGAGCATTCTGGACGTTCCACCTTGCTTTCCGATTGTGAAGGTCCCATTGGCAAAATTGGAGGCGTCGTAGGAAGTTCTCGATAAAAGCCTTCCGTTCACATACACTTTGTGGAGTGAACCATCGTATGTCGCGCTATTTATTTGTAATGATCCCAACTGGACGGAATCGCCGCCCCCAGTCCCCCCGGACGTCCAGCCTGAATAAATCCGGCCATTCTGTGATAGACGTCCTAGTCCATAGCCATCGCCTCCTCCGTTATCCAAACCATTCCACAGGGGAACGGACGAGGTGTCAGGAAGGGCTGCATACCGTAGTACACAGAACATTGTAAACGGTGAGGTACCTCTCACCGCGAGTGCTCCGGTCTCAAGGTATGTGCGGTAAAATCGGATCGCCGGCCCGCCATTATCCACGTTATCAATCATTTCCGGCTTGAGATCTCCTCCTTTTTGAACGGCATCGTTACCATTCCCGCTCAGGTCAGTCCATACGGAGACTTTTCTTGAATTACTCTGTAGGAGGCCGGCGCCTGCTCTCAGCCAAAGGCGCAGACCAACCGGCGGCAACGAAAAAGTACTTATCTCATATCGCGTAGTATTATTGTATTCAAAGATTTCTGGTACAGTGTTGTTTGGGTCAATCAACCCCTCAAATGTATGGAAGCCCTCTGTCGCGCGCCAAGGCGGAGAGCAGATAAACATCCATGTAGTGTTCGGGGGTACCGTGAAATTTCCAGGAAAGGTGCAATTCACGACACCGTCGATCCTTGTTTCTATTTGTACCTTATCGGCGGATCCATTTCCAATATTTGCGAAATAGAACTTCAAGTAAATCTCATCTCCCAGGGCCGGTGCCCCTACCTCACCCAATCCATTTGGCTGGAGCGCAAATCCCAAACCTAGCGCTACAAGATCAGGCAGCTGGCCTTCGTTGGAGCCACTCAATTGGTACGATGTATTGGCAGATGGAGCCTGAGTCAAATGAGAAATCTCCTCGGGCGTGAGCTGTCTGATGTAAGGAGGGGAAGCTGGACTCCCTGGAGATCCTCCTACGATTGAGGCTCCGTCCTGTGCAGACCCTCTCGCACAGAGCATGCCCATCAATAGAATTACAGGCAAGTATTTGCACCTCTTCATGGCTTATTCCTTTGGAGACCAGTTGTGGAGCAATCCGCCGAACAGGGATTCGTGGAATAGCCTGCTCAATCGTGAATAGTCGTGCATCTTGGGATGCTTCCAGCCCCAAACAAACTGGCTATCCGTATTCATACGCGAGGTCCCAGAATCAGCCTCTGACGCCTGCGCACTCAGCAGGTGAGCTATAAACCTACTTCGAGATTAGTATGAGAATGGTGCAGCACAAGTACGATCTTCCTCCACGACACCTAAAATGCGAACCAGCGTATGCTATAGGCGAGAATTGCCCCCGAGGTAAATGCTCTATATCCTGAATATACTAGTTTGGTTCAGAATACTCAATGCCATACTGATCTGGACCACCAACCGTATCATCGATTTCTAGGTAAATTGGGCATCAGGTTCGTTTCGCGCAATAATGCGTGCTCCGAAGTCCCCCCTCTCTGATGATTCCCGATATACGTCATGTTTGATGCGTATTCCCGGCAAATATTGACTGTCAGGCAGAATTTCTACACCTTGCTGCTTAGAAGTACCCCGGGGGCGCCGTACCTTCATCGGCCGGTCAACTCACGAGGGCCGCCAGGCCTTTCTCACATCCCACAACTTTATTGGAGGATTTGATCATGCCCCGTAAAACATTTTTTCTGATCTGGATCATCGCTTCGGTCACGATCGCCGCTCTGGGATTCCGCGGAGGAGATCCAAACAGCCCTCAGGATCCTAAAACTGCATCTAAGGGGAAAACGACCCCTCGGGGGAACGTCCGAACGTATGAGATGAACGTTCTCTGTTGTTGCGACACCCAGGGGAATTATTACCCCGGTCCATGCGCGACGTTAAATCTATCTATGAAAGGAAAGGCTTCGGGCGCTATGGGACCCGACACGATCATTATTGAGAACATGTCCTATGGGAAAGAACCGATGACAAAAGGTGGACCCACACTAGGTTTCCAGAAGCTCATGCTGGTCCGCGCTAAGCCGGCGGGCAAATAGGTATCCGGCGATTGATGAGTCTCAGCCGGTCTCCTGCCAGGGGGGCCGGCTGTCGCATTTTGGGATACCCTGGCCGATCTTTGAACGATGAGGAGGCTGCTTGTTGATGAGAATTACTATATTGAGCCAGTATGGAATCGCTCAGAGCCGCATTTGATGTTCTTCGCAGAGAGGTCGGAAAACACATCTCCCTCACCGACACGGAATTTGCGCAGGCGACTTCCTTTTTCACTCCCCGCAGGGTAAAGAAGGGGCAGTATCTCCTTCAGGAAGGGGAGGTCTGTAAGTTTATGATGTTTGTCTCAGTGGGCTTCCTGCGTTCATATACAGTCGATGAGAAGGGCGATGAGCACGTCGACCAGCTTGCCTTCGAGGGGTGGTGGATCGCCGAACCCTATAGTTTCTTCACTCAAAATCCAGGCAAGTACTTCATCGATGCCCTAGAAGATTCTGATCTCCTCCTGATCACACTTGACGCCTACGAAACGCTTGCTTCGACAATCCCGAAATTTGAGCACTATTTCAGGGTACTCCTTCAGAACCATCTCATCGCCACACACAGGCGGATTCTCTCGACCATTAGCCTCTCGGCTGAGCAGCGATATCTCGAGCTCCTCCAAAGCTGTCCTACCATCGCCGCCCGCGTATCCCTGCGCCATATCGCATCGTACCTCGGAATAACCCCGGAAGCCCTAAGCCGCATACGCGGCCGGCTTTCGAAGAAACAAGCCCAAAATGCTTGATCCAGATCAATCCCATTTCTTACCCTACGTCATCGTTCCGCGGCCCCTCCCGGTAGTATATTTGTGGTGTGATTGAGAGTGAACAAAATCAAACCACTGGTATACAGAAGGAGAAATTGGTCATGACAACCTGGAAGATCGACCCGGCACATTCTGAGATTGGGTTCAAAGTGAAACACATGGTTATTTCCTCCGTCCCCGGGGAGTTCGAGAGATTTGAGGGAACAGTAGCGACCGAGCGGCCCGATTTCGGCGACGCCCGCATACGGTTTGAGGCGGATGTCGACAGCATTTCCACCGGCAACGGCCAGCGCGATGCACACCTGAAATCGCCCGATTTCTTCGATGCGGCGACGCACCCGAAAATGTCGTTCGTCTCAACATCCTTCACGAAAAAGGGTGCTGATGAGTACGAGCTGATCGGCGATCTGACTATCCGTGGAATCACGCGTCGAGTGCCGCTGAAGGCCGCGTACAACGGAACGGTTAAGGGATTTGACGGCAACATGGCTGCGTTTGAGATCTCCGGAAAGCTGAGCCGGAAGGACTTCGGCCTTCTCTGGAACGCTTTGACCGAGACCGGCGGCGTTGTGGTCGGAGATGAGGTGAAACTCGACATCATCGTCGAGCTGAAAGAAGCACCTGTTGAAGAAACGGTCGCTGCCTGAGGGCGCGAAAGAAAGGAATCACAATGTCTATACGAGCCGTAAAAAGGATCAGTCAATCGCAACCCACAATTGAAGGCGCCGGCGTTCATCTTCGCCGCGCGTTTGGGTTCGGCGACACGAGCGAGTTCGATCCGTTTCTCCTCCTTGATGACTTCCGGAACGACGACCCGGCGGCATACCTCGCCGGATTTCCGTGGCATCCCCATCGGGGAATCGAGACGATCACTTACGTACTTGCCGGATCGGTTGCTCACGGCGACAGCCTTGGCAACAAAGGCAAACTGGGTGCGGGCGATGTGCAGTGGATGACGGCGGGCAGTGGAATTCTCCATCAGGAAATGCCGAAGGGCGATCCGAAGGGACGCATGCACGGTTTCCAGCTTTGGGCAAACCTCCCTTCATCTCAGAAGATGACCGCTCCGCGATATCAGGACATAACGTCGAAAGAGATTCCCGAGATTACGGATGATGACGGGACGATCGTCCGGGTCGTCTGTGGCGACTTCTGGGGAAAGACCGGACCGGTTACGAGGGTCGCCGCTGATCCCCGGTATCTTGATATCTACGTTCCGCCGGGGAAGCGAAAGACGCTTCCCGTAGAAACAACGAGGCACGCATTCGCCTATGTGTTTGAGGGGTCGGGATCGTTTCGGGATGCTTCGAAGTACCGGCCCGTTCAAACCGATCATGTGTCGCCGGACGGAGGATCAACGCTCGACTTCACCGGAAACCGATCGCTTGTCCTGTTTGATAGAGGCGATGAGGTAACCGTCCAGGCCGGAGAAAACGGTATCAGATTCCTCCTCGTTTCGGGCAAGCCTCTCGAAGAGCCCGTTGCCTGGCGAGGCCCTATCGTGATGAACACCGAGCGGGAACTGCGCGAGGCATACGCCGAACTTCGGGCCGGGACGTTTATAAAGAGCCGCTAGGCTTGCCCGGTTAACCATTCTTGTGTACCGCTCTTGTAGGCGCACCCTTTAGGGTGCGTTTTTTTTGTGCCGCGCGGCGGTAGCCCCTGGAGCGCAGGCTGAAGCCTGCCCCTACAGGCTCCGCCCTGCAACTCTCGCCGAATCCATCCGTACTCCGTATTATCCCCCTTCCATCCCAAGAAGAACCTTGGTGCGAAACATCATGAATGAATCGTCCCCATCCCGCAGGTTCCCGGCCATAGTGCTACGCATCCTTTTTGCAATTCTTTCCATCCTCCTCTTCACGCGTGAAGCCGCAGCCTCCGATCCCCCCAAACTGAACACGGTAGATCCGGTAGGGCCCCTTCGCCCATTGCTTATCACGACTCCTCCGGTGATCGACGGCAATCTCGACGACCCCATCTGGAAATTGGCGCCTCATGTATCCGGCTTTAAGACATTCATACCCGATTACGACATCGTCCCCAAAGAGCAGACCGACGTCGCTCTCGCCTATGATCGTGAGAACCTGTATTTCGCGTTCCGCTGCTATGACGATCCTGCAAAGGTCAAGGCGTCAGTTTCCCCGCGTGATAAAATGATCAGCGACGATTTCATCTGCATCAACCTTGACTCATTCGACGACCAGCAGGCGCTCACCGCGTTTTACGTCAATCCTCTGGGTATTCAGGCCGACAGCCGCTTTACCGGCAACAACGAGGATTTCAGTCCGGACTTTGTCTGGTACAGCGCGGGCAGAATCGACTCGCTCGGATATACCATCGAGGCGCAGCTTCCCCTGAAGAGTCTCCGCTATGGCGATGCAGACACCGCACTGATGGAGGTGGTACTGGAACGATATATCAGCCGGCGCGGCGAGCACAGCTGCTATCCGCGCATGGATCCGGCGAAGGGCCAGGCGTTTCTCACCCAGATGGTTCAAGTGGTCTATCCGGGAATCGAGCATTACCGGGTTATAGAGATTCTCCCCGCGATGACTGCAACTCAGCACTACGTTCGTGCGGGCACGACACTCGACCGAGATAAACAGGAGGCCAAGCCCGGACTGACCGCTAAGTACGGGATCACATCGGACCTTATCCTAGACGGAACTCTCAATCCGGATTTCAGCCAGGTGGAATCCGATGCCGGTCAGGTCGATATCAACCTGCGATACAGTCTCTACTATCCGGAAAAGCGGCCGTTCTTTTTGGAAGGGATCGACAATTTCAATATCGCGGCGAATGCCAACCTCCTCGATCCCACGATCTATTACTCCCGCACAATCGCCGACCCTGCCGGCGGGGCGAAGTTGACCGGAAAGGTCGGGAAGGATAACACGATCGCGGCGGTATACGCTCTGGACAATGTCATTGAAGCCGATCGGCCCACTCTCGGGCGATATGTCTCTGTCCCGGTGGTGCGGTACAAGCGGACGTTATGGAATAACAGTTATGCCGGGTTTCTGTACGCCGCTCGTGAGCTTGAACATTCGAATAATCGTGTGGGGGGATTTGATGAGCAGATACGGCTTACGGAATCCTCTGTCATCGAAAGCGATGGATATCTCTCGTGGGCTAAGGACTCTGCTCAAGGTTCAACAGTCGATGGCAACACGCTCGGACTGCGTTACTCGAGCGACACGCGGAGTCTCGGCTACAGCTTCAGTTATCGCGGAATGTCCGAGAACTTTAGGGCCGACATGGGATTCATTACGAGAACGGGCGTTCACAACTTCATCGAGTACCTCAATCCCAGGATCTTTCCGTCCGATCCTTTCTTTCAGCGGATAGGGTTTGAGTTTACGTTCGGCCAAACCCAGGACCGCTTCAGCGGGCTCTGGGAATATTCGAACGATGCCGCGGTGAACATAACCTTCGGAGGGAGCTGGTTCTTTCGCACACGCCTGAATAACTCGACGGAGGTGTTCGCAGCGCAGCAGTTCCAGACGAGCGGAGTTCACTCCCAGATACGTTCGCAGGTCTCAAAGCGAATCTTCTTCAATGTCGTGTATCACCGGACTCGGGCCACCTTTTATCCTACGGCCGAGCAGGGAAAGAAAAACAATGTCAGCGCCGACGTCATCCTTCAACCCTGGGAGAATCTGCAGGCGGAGGGCACATATACATACGAAGATTTTACCCGCGATCTCGGTGAAAGCAAGTTATACAGGTACGGCATCAGCCGGCTCAGGGTGACATATCAGCCAAACCGGTACCTCTATTTCAGGACCATCGGGCAGTACAACGACTTCCGGAACAATTTGCGCCTCGACTTTCTAGCGTCCTTTGACTACATTCCCGGTACCGCTGTATATATTGGCTTCGGCTCTATCTTCGACAAGGTGTACTGGGATGGAACTGCCTTCGCGGACAGCGATACTTTCCTGGAAACCCAGAGGGGGCTTTTCCTGAAGCTGTCATATCTCTGGCGATCGTAAACGAACTCACCACAATTAGAAGGAGATCTCATCATGCCCGAAGTAACCGGCTATAAACCAGGGTCATTTTGTTGGATTGAGCTTATGGCGGCCGACCAGGAGGGGGCCAAAAAATTCTACGGCAAGCTGTTCGGATGGACGTATGAGGACACGCCGATGGGCGACGGATCATCCTACACGATGCTGAGCCTGAGAGGAAAAAACGTCGGCGCGTTATATCAACGAAGCCAGCAGCAGGCGCAGACCCCGCCTCACTGGAACTGCTATGTGGCGGTAAGCGATGCCGATGAAGCGGCGAGGAAAGTAGCGGCTCTGGGCGGCAAAACGCTGATGGAGCCCTTCGATGTCTTCGATGTCGGCCGAATGACGGTCCTTCAGGATCCAACCGGCGCGATGCTCAGCCTCTGGCAGGGAAAAAAGCACACCGGCTCTGCGATAATTAACGAACCCGGTTCAGCGTGCTGGCATGAACTTGGGACAAGCAACGAGCAAATTGCCGGCAAGTTCTATTCGTCACTCTTTGGATGGTCGACGAAAGAACTTCCTGTTAACCCGCCTTATACAATTTTCAATAATGCCGGGACCGACATCGGAGGAATGTACAAGCTCACCCCGCAAATGGCGGGGGTCCCGCCTCACTGGCTTCCGTATATTCAGGTCGAGGATTGCGACGCAACCACAGCCAGGGCACAGTCGATGGGCGGAAGCGCCATTATTCCGCCGACCGACATCCCCGGAACCGGGCGGTTTGCGTATATCCGAGACCCGCAGGGAGCGGTCTTCGCAATCATCAAGCTCTTCCCGAGGTCATAGCGGCGATCCCGGGAGAAGCCCCGCTTCTCCCAACACCAATAAACCCCGGTCCCGCGCGCGCGGGATTGGGGTTTTTTTATCCCCATACCTGATCCCGCAAATGCGTGATTGTTTTTGGTCACGTTTGGCATACCTTGGCCTACAGTGGGGAAGACTCCCCGGCCCCTTCCCACATCACTCAAACACTGGAGGTCATGAAACCATTCGCACTATCCCTAATCCTGACTTTCCTCTCGATCTCTTCTGCACTCACGCAGCAATCACAGCCATTGGGAAACTATCTGAACTCTGATGGCGCACTCAGCACTCCTCCGGGTTTTACGGGAAGTCTGGATCTCCGGGGATGGAAGATAAGATTCGCTCCGGACGGTGCGCCGCGTTTCACGCAGTCTCCTCAAAGTCTGACGTCCGACCCTGCCGACACGTCATGGGATGACAGGTTCTGTCTTGTGAATGCCGACACCACCGTCTATGCGATCGCGGTCGGCCCGAATCCCGCGGGAGGAAACGATGTGTACATAGGGGGGCTTTTCGATACCGTCGAACTGACAGCCGCGTCACATGTGATTAAGTGGAACGGCCGGGCCTGGTCGAGCCTCGGCACAGGATTGAACGGAGCAGTCCATTCTCTCGCACCTGTTCCGAACGGCTCGGGAGGAACAGACCTCTATGCCGGAGGGGTTTTCACACCTTCCGGTGGCACCGGAGGGAACAGGATCGCGAAATGGGACGGCTCCACATGGTCTCCTCTTGGCACCGGCATGGACGATGACGTTCTTACAATCGCCGCGTCCCCCAATGGCACAGACATCTACGCCGGGGGCCACTTCACGACGGCGGGGGGCAATAGCGCAAACCACATCGCGAAGTGGAACGGCTCAAGCTGGTCCTCACTGGGATCTCCCGTGAACGGCTTAAACTCCGACGCACGCTCGATCGTGATCGCCAGCGACACTGAGCTGTACGTTGGCGGTCTGTTCGACTCGGCGGGAGGTGGAAGCGCAAAGTACATCGCGCGATGGAACGGGACGAGCTGGCACCCCCTCGGATCGGGCACGAACAATACCGTGTATGCGCTCGCACTGATCCCCGGCGGCCCCGGGTCGAATCTCTACGCCGGTGGAACGTTCAATACAGCCGGCGGGTCGACCGCGAACGAGATTGCGAAATGGGACGGGGCCTCCTGGGCCCCCCTCACATCCAGCCCCGCTTTCGGAGCGGTAATAGCGCTCGCCGTTGATGGGACGGATCTCTACGCAAGCCGGGTGTTTGTACCGATCGGTTCTCCGAGTGTATCCTACGTCGCCAGATGGAACGGCTCAAGCTGGTCTCTGATCGGATCCGGAATCAACCATCCCGTGCTAAGTCTTGCCTTTAACGGCTCTGACCTTTACGCGGGAGGCAGCTTCACGGCCGTGGGATCGGATACCGCCCGCCGCGTCGCCAGATGGGACGGCACGAGCTGGCATGCTCTTGGCCTGGGGTTAAACTTTTTTGTTTGGGCCGTTGCCACGTTTGGCAAGGACGTGTACATTGGCGGGAATTTTACCTCAATGGCCGGCATCCCCGTTAACCACATAGCACGTTGGGACGGAGCGGCCTGGTCACCGCTTGGTTCCGGCATGAACAATGCTGTTTCTGTTCTCGCCGCATACCCGAACGGATCCGGCGGTGTGGATCTGTACGCCGGCGGTTTCTTCGACACTGCCGGAGGAATTAAGGCGAACCACATTGCAAAATGGAACGGCACCAGCTGGTCGGCGCTTCTGTCCGGAACCAACGGCCCCGTGTATGCATTGGCCGGGAACGGAACTATCCTCTATGTGGGAGGCGTTTTCACCACCCCCGGATTCTATGTCGCGAAATGGACCGGCGTAACCTGGTCTCTCGCTCCGGGGCTGACGTCGGATGTGTATGCCCTTGCCCTGCATCCCGATGGTACAACCGTGTACGCAGGAGGACGGTTTCAGTCCCCGTACCATGGCATCGCACGATGGAATGGAGGCAGCTGGACATCGTTAACGAATTACCACAACGGCATGGAGGGAACAGACAACACCGTTCTCACAATCACCTTGAAATCTGACACATTGGGATTCACAAACGTCTATGCCGGGGGGGCGTTTTCTAATGCCGGAGGCGTACCCGCGAAGTCCATCGCCAGGTATGACGGTCTCACCTGGAGTGCGCTTGGACCGGGCTTGAACGGTTTTCCTTACTCAATGGCATTTTTTGGAAATGATTTGTATGTCGGGGGTGACTTCACGTCGAGTGCGGCGATAAACCTCAATAACATTGCGCGATGGAATGGAAGCGCCTGGTCCAGGCTCGGATCCGGAGTTGCCTCTCATAATGGGTACGTCCATGTCTGGTCGATGGCCGTGAGCGGCCTGGATTTGTATGCCGTGGGGGGATTGGATCAGGCAGGCTCAGCACCGTCGATGTACCTTGCTCACTGGAACCTGCCCCCACATCCGGTCTCTTTCAGTATCAACTCGGGATGGAACCTCATATCAACACCGGTGGCCGTGAAGGACAGCTCGGTCCACACTCTGTTTCCCACCGCGACGAGCCCTGCCTTCACATATACGTCACTCGGTTACGTGACCCGGTCGAGCCTAAGCTTCGGCAGCGGTTACTGGCTCAGAGTGGGATCCTCCGGGAGCGACACAATTTCGGGCGTACCTGTCGACCGTGATACGGTCGCGGTGTCTGCGGGCTGGAACCTGGTCGGCTCCATCTCGGCGCCGCTCCGGACATCCTGGATTGTGAGCATTCCGAGCGGATTGATCACAAGCCGCTTCTTCGGATACAGCAGCAGTTATTTTACCACTGATACGATCCGTCCCGGGTACGCATACTGGGTAAAAGTAAACGCTGACGGGAAACTCATCCTCGCCCTTCCGGGCTCAGGGGCATTCGTCGGCCGCATCAGAATTGTTTCAACGCGAGAGCTTCCCCCTCCTCCCCCTGATGGGGTGGGCGCTTCCTCATCTTCAGGTCTCCCGGATCGATTCATGCTGGAACAGAACTATCCGAACCCGTTCAATCCGTCAACCGTCATTCGATATCAGCTTCCCGTCGAAAGCCGTGTCATGCTGAGAATATTTAGTGTGCTGGGACAGGAAGTGGCAACCCTTGTCGACGGGATCGAACCTGCGGGGTACAGATCTGTTCAATGGAATGCCGGCCCTCCAGCTTCGGAGCGCACGGCGGGTTCTTCGGCGGCAATAGGCGGGTACGGTTCGGGTCTCTACTTCTATCGGCTCACTGCAAACCCCGTCGCGGAAAAGGAGCAAACCCCGAAGGCTCAACCGCCACGATCGTTTTCGGAGACGAAAAAACTCCTCCTCATTAAGTAATCTCTTTTCTTCCCGGTAGGCGCCGGCTAAAGCGGGCGCCTACCGGGAAGAGGGCCGCACTAATTCGAAAAGCTATGAAGGACTGAGGGTAGGGCGGAGATCTGCGTTCAGTTCATCCCGCAGGCGCCGCCACCGCAGCAGTCATCGCTGCCGCATGACTCTCCTGAGGTTGAACTCCCTTTCATGGGGGCGCTCGGCGCGGAGATGAGTTTCTTGTACTTGGTCGAGCTGCAGGAAGGGCAAACGATATCCTCGATGATCTCAACTCTCCTGTGGTACACCTCGTACGTTGAGCCGCAGGATGAACATCTATATTCGTAGACCGGCATGAGTACAAGATAGTGAAAGATCGGAAGAGATTCAGTCTTGCAGTTGTGGGACGGGAATTATTGTCACCTTTTCGGGCTCAATCCGCAGCCGGTACCCTCCCGACCTGTTGTTATCCAGCAGCTGAGGCCTCTCTATCTTGAGGGAGACCGCCAGCCGCTTCAGATACTCCGGATAGTACCCCGCCTTTTGCAGGTTGAAATAGCCGTTGGGGTTATCCTTTCGCGACTGCGCCAACTCCAGCAGCACGTTATAGTACGTGTCCCTCACACGCACTTCCCTCGCCTTCGATTCTCCCCTCATCCAGACTCGCACGACCAGGAATCTCTCGTCCACCATCTCTCCGGTAAGCTCCAGCCCCTCGAGTGGGAACTCTCCCTGTTGTGTCACCGAACTTGTGGCCAGAGCGAGGAAGAGCATGATCAGCATCGTCTTGCTGATCAACAGCAGCGGCCATATGAAATCGCTCGCTATGATTCCCGTCTCGGGCACCTGTGCAAGGACAGTCAGACCGATGACGAAAATCGATAAGTACTTCAGCATTCCGAACCCCCTCCCCCCGAAGGATTCGTAGAGGGCGACACCGAGGACGACCAGCGTCAGAACGGACAGGATGATATCCGGGAGTGACTGAACCAGCGGCGAGGATTGAGCGGCAAGGCTGAAGCCGATCACAACAACGGCAACAAGGAGAGAGAGGAGAATCACGGTTTTGCGCCAGGCGGGCCTCTCCGCGAATCTCTTTAACCGCGCGCCGATGACTCCCGTGATTCCGTAATCGCCGTAGTCGAAGTATCCGATAGTGAGCAGGAGGAACGCGCTGTTGAGAGTGGAGAATATGATGCGCGTTACAACGAACCATGAACTCTGGGCATAGATCCACCCTATGAATCCGACAACGGACCATGTGAGTACCGCATAACCCAGCCAGATCCATGTAGGATCACGCTGGCCCCCCGGATCGCCTCTGAGATAGATCGAATAGAGCACTGCCGCCGCGCAGAGGCATATCAGCGCTTCACTTGAAAAATACCACGCGGGGAAATCCATTTCCTACCTCAGATTGGGCCGTAGAGTCGAAACACCTGCTTCGCGCGGCAAACAGAGCCGTAACAGTTAGCGTAATTCGATTATAACAACATATCTTGCAGGATGGCCGGGTGACGTGTAGTATACCAAACACGGTTCCGATAGTCAAGATGGCTGCTGTTGCCTCTCCACCTGCAGGAGAATTTTAGCGGTGATTCGTAAAACCACAAGCGTGGCGCTCTTCCTCTCCCTGATGTGCCTTGGGTGCGGGGCAGGCAGCAATAGGACGGAGATACTCATCGGCGAGTATTCCTCCCTGACAGGAACGGCGGCCACGTTCGGGACATCGACCCACAAGGGGGCAATGCTCGCCGTCGATGAGGCAAACTCCGGCGGCGGTATCATTGGGAGGCAGGTGAAGCTTCTCACCGAGGATACTCAATCCAAGCCGGAGGAAGCCGCCACGGTCGTCACCAAGTTGATCAACCGCGACAGAGTCGTCGCCGTGGTGGGAGAAGTTGCCTCCAGCAGGAGCCTTGCGGCCGCGCCGATTTGCCAGTCGAACGGGGTGCCGATGATCTCTCCTTCATCGACGAACCCAAAGGTTACCCAGGTCGGCGATTACATCTTCCGAGTCTGCTTCCTCGATGATTTCCAGGGCGACGTGATCGCCCGGTACATTTTGAACAGCCTCAAGATGACCCGTGTGGCTATCCTGAAAGACGTAAAGAATGAGTACAGTGTCGGCCTTGCACAGTTGTTTTCTGAGAGCTTCCTGAAAAGGGGCGGTCGGATCGTCGGCGAGCAGGCATTCAGCGAAGGAGACATCGATTTCAAAGCCCAGCTTACTGCACTTAAGTCCTCAAACCCTGAGATCATTTTCGTGCCGGGGTACTACGGCGAGGCCGGACTGATCGTAAAGCAGGGACGCGAACTGAACATTTCAATCCCCTTCATTGGCGGCGATGGCTGGGACTCCGCCAAGCTTCTTGAAATTGGCGGAGCCGCCATGGAGGGGACGTATTATTGCAATCACTACAGCACGCGGGACTCCAGACAGGTTGTGCAGAATTTCGTCTCGAAGTTTCGGGAGAAGTATCATGAAACTCCGGACGCCATCGCTGCGCTCAGCTACGATGCCGTACGGATTCTGCTTCAGTCTATTTCTGCGTGCAGCTCTACCGACGGACCGAAGCTCCGCGATGCAATCGCGGCCACGAAGGAATTTGACGGCGTGACGGGCACGATCACCATTAGCTCCGAGCGCAATGCCACGAAGTCGGCAGTGATCCTCACGATCAGGGACGGCAACCTGGTACCTCAAGAAACGATTCGCCCCTGACCTCCATGTCCGAAGCCGCTCCCGCCGCGGTCGGCAGCCCCGCGGCGGGAATCCCTGCAGCTTCTCATTAAGAAAAATTAATTCCTCTCGTTACTCATTCTGCTCAAAAAAACGTGCAACGAGCTGTCTTCGGCAGAACTCTTTCTCGTTCCTTCCTGTTTGGGATATCAATACTGACACCGTGAGTGTAAATAGGCGGTGGCAGTAATGTGAGGGCGGCACCCTGCAATCGTGATGATTGCATTCCCGCAGTGTCGCAGCGATGCCCCGCAGTCATAGAGGCTGCACTCCCGCGGTGTCGCAATGTAACCCTGGTATCGAAGAACATATGAACGGAAGCGCCAGAACATATTGGTGCATCGACCCGGAGATGGCATCGGTCGAGTTCAAGGAATCGCCGAATCACATGCTGCGCCGCGTCAATCCGCGCAAAAAGGCTCTTGTGATTAAGGCAATTGACCGTGCGATGAGAAACCGGGTTATTCCAGTTATTGGAATCACAAACTTTACCGGTTGCACAGTGAGCAGGGATCTCTATGTATCTTACTCGGTAAAGACTCGCCATCGCCGCCACGATCCCGGCAGAGTTGCCATGTTGAACATCCGAAAGGTGATCTCATGATAGAAAACCTCAAAGATGCACTCAATGGAACGATGCAGCCCGGGCTCCCCGCGCTGCGTCAGCTCCTCGAGAAACTGCTGAATAAGCGCCGACGAATCGTTCAGTTCCTGGCGCATGAACCGCTCCAAGCGGATCGGCCTCGTGTGTATCGGCTCCGCTTCTCCGTAAGCGGAGAACCTCACTCCGTTGTGGTAAAAAGAATGGAGCCCGGAGTCGCCGAGCGCAACGAGCTATTGATCAAGCGCTGGCTCCCCGGGGTGGGGATGGCAGGCTTTGGACCTGCCCTTCTCGGAACCGCTGCCGACCCCAAAGGTCGATGCGTCTGGCATGTGTACGAGGATCTTGGGGATCTGTCTCTCGACGGCCGGGCGCCCGACCGCGCGCAGGTGAAAGCCGCAGTCGATGTGATTGCTCAGATTCATGCCCGATTCGCGGGGCATACTCTTCTGCCCGAGGTCCGGAATCTAGGGAATAATTTGGGGGCATCGTACTTTACTTCGAGCGTCCACGAGGCCATCCGGGGACTGGAGCTGCTCCGGGCAAGGATCATGAGGCGATCACCGCGCTACGTGGCACTCTGCGACCGGTTGCTGGAAGAGCTGTACGCGATCCGGGATGAGCAGTCGTGGCGAACTCAGGCTGTCGCCGAGTTGGGCGGTACGGAGACGCTCCTCCACGGCGACCTGTCGGCTACCAACACATTTGTTCTTCTTGCCGAGCAGGGCTTCAACGTCCGGATCATCGATTGGGACCGCACGGCAGTAGGTCCGACCAGCTGGGATCTGTCCACGTTCCTCCTTCGGTTCCCCAGACACTCCCGGACGTGGATCTTCGATCTCTACGCGGCGGCGATGAAGCAGGCCGGATGGAGGATGCCTTCATGGCGAGAATTCAATCTTCTCTCGGAGATCTGTGAATACGCCCGGCTTGCCAATGACATCATATGGCCTACGATCTCCATCATGAAGGACAAAGACGATCAGGGCTTCGAGAGGCTGGAAGAGATAGGGCATCGCTTCGACGACCTCAATCCCATCCTGCCCCAGCGGTACGATTTCGAGACGGTTCTCGCCGCAGAACCTGCGTAACCAAAGGTCACCGAGTGACGGCCCTGAAGGATTGCTTCGGGGCCGTCGATTTTATCTCCCCTCAAAACCCCCGGAATCTACTTGTTTGAGCGTCCCGCGGGGAGGGCTTAACAATTACTTAACATGGAAAATGGTTGCCCCCCCGGACTTCTTTTTGTATATTGCCTCGGGCTTTTCCCTTCTGTTCCTCTAATTCTCACCTCGTTTTTTATGAGCACCAAAAGTGGGTTGCTGGCATTAGAGCGTCCCGTTCACACGCTGGCCTTCCGTCAGCGAAGGGCTCTCAATTGGCTCACGCTTGGTTTTACGTACGCGGCAATGTACATGGGCCGCTACAATCTCTCCTTCGCGAACAAAGCCCTCTCGGACAATTTCGGGTGGGATAAAACGCAGGTTGGAACGATTATCACTGCTGCGCTTTCCATTTACGGTATCTCCGCTCTCTTCAATGGTCCGATCGCCGACAAGATCGGAGGGCGCAAAGCCATGCTCATCGGCGTATTCGGCGCGGTGATATTCAATATCGCTTTCGGATTTGGCGCATATCTGGGAATACTCGGATCGGGATCTCTTCTTCTCGGGTACTTCGCCACCGTCTGGGCGTTTAATTCTTACTTCCAGTCGTACAGCGCGCTCGCCCTGATAAAAGTTAATTCAGGATGGTTCCACATCCGTGAGCGCGGCGTGTTCTCAGCGATCTTCGGTTCGATGATCCAGAGCGGCCGGGCTTTGATCTTCGTGATCGGGGGAATCGCGGTCGCCGTTCTCCCCTGGCAGTGGGTCTTCTTCATCCCTGCCGGAGTCATGTTCATCATGGGGCTCCTCACTCTGAAATTTGTCCGTGATGATCCTGAAGCGGTAGGATTTCCGAGCTTCGACACCATGGACGCCTCAAGCGGTGATCATGAGCAGGTGAACATGAAGTATCTCATTCGAAAGGTGTTCACGAACCCCATCACGCTGACGATCACGATGGCGGAGTTCTGCACCGGCTTTGTCCGGCACGGCTTCGAGCAATGGTTCCCCAGATACATGCAGGAAGCCCAGCACCTCCAACTGAATTCCCCCGTTTTCCAGCAGGGTGCGTTCATCGTTGTCGTGGCCGGAATTGCGGGCGCTTTTGCCGCGGGGATGATTTCGGATTGGCTGTTCACCTCGCGCCGCGCACCCGTGGCGTTTTTCGGTTATGCCCTTCAGATCGTCTGCCTCACGATCGTGTGGCTCGCCCCGAGCCTCGGCTGGGTCATTGCGGCGTTCGTTGTGAACTCGTTCGGAATCAGCATGGTGCACTCGATGCTCTCCGGGACCGCGTCGATGGACTTCGGAGGGAAAAAGGCCGCGGCCACCGCGGCCGGAATGTTCGATGGGATGCAATACATCGGGGGTGCGGCAGTCGGTTCCGGAATGGGGTGGCTCCTTGAGAAGTCGGGCTGGGGAAGCTGGGCGCCGAGCATGATCATCTTCGCCGCGATCGGATCATTTCTTATGATCCGCCTCTGGAACGTCTACCCCGTCACCAAGTCCACTCCAAGAATTCAGGTTCCGCAGGTCACCCCCGAGCCTGCCGAAGTCTGACCTCCGCCCCTCTCAGATAGACCTTTCATCTTTCATCCCTCGACGCTGGGCCTTCGCCCCTCCAAGCCTCATTCTGCTCCAACATGCTAGCGGGCTAAATCCTCATCAGGATTGATGTTACCCCCGGGGAGTGGCAACCATCGCTACGTGTGCTATTCCTGCGGATGACTATTTGGAATTCCGTTTCGAGCGTATTACCTTATCTTGTACTCTGTGGGAGATACGCGGGGGGGCGTATCGCTCTCATTCCTCGATCTGCATTTCTCCTATTACCTGCCTTCCCGCCATTCGATCAACTCTCTATTGTCGGCCCCTCATTCCACAGATTCAATCATCAAACTAGGAGGCACCTATGAAACGCGTTTTAATTCTCGTGGCCCAGGCGGCGGGACTTGCCGCCGTCATTTGGCTGTCAGCGTGCCAGCGGGATAACCTGATCGCGCCCGCACCGGCTCGCGAAAGCCCACTTCTGTTTGCTAAGCAGACTCCCGAGGTTCCGGATACGATAAAGGTGCCGGATGGGAACCACCTGCAATTTGCGGCCTATGCCGTTGGTGTCCAGATCTACCAGGTTCGAGCAACTGCCACGGGAGGTTTTGGTTGGGTCTTTCTCGCCCCGGAAGCTACATTGTACGAGGGACGAAACGGAGTGGTAGGACGCCATTACGCAGGACCGACGTGGGAGACAAATAGCGGCAGCAAGGTTGTCGGGGCCAGAATTTCAAGCGCTCCCTCTACGAATCCGCACTCCATACCCCAGCTGCTGTTAAGGGCTGTCTCGAGCCAGGGCCCCGGCGTGTTGCATGCCATCACCTACATCCAGCGCCTGAACACCTCGGGGGGAGTGGCGCCGGCGAGCGGTGCTGATTCCACCCACCTGGGAGATACCGCTCGGGTTCCTTACACGGCCAGCTATTACTTCTATGCCGGGCATGAATAACCCCGAGTCAAACCTCTGAGCTGTTTTCGTCCACCGTACCCCCGCGCGCCGCGAGCGTTGAAACGGCGCGCGGGACAGCTTTCCATGATTACTCGCGTTTAACCCGTTTTCTGGAACTAGCGCGAGCCGGGCCGGACACCAGATTTAACAATTGCATAATCTATCCTCCCTACTGCGGTAATACCTGGCAGGTATATTCCGGTACCTCTCAAGGAGACCGCCATGCTCGAACTCGAACACAACGGCTACTACCCCCTCACCGCCGAGCACGTCAAGGAGTTTGTTCCCTCCAAACCTGGAGTCTACATCCTTGCGATCCGGCTTGTTAGCGGCGTACACAAAACGTTTTTCACAAGCCAATCAGATAATCTGCATGCGAGCCTTCTGAGAATCGCACAGGGAGACCTCACACACGTGCCTGAGCTGGTGGAAGAGTGCATGGAAAAGTACCAGGCATACTTCACGTATTTCGTGATCATGAGATCGAGCCAACGGCAGGACGTGCAGACGATGTTATCGGCAGGCCTTGATCATATCGGCGGCCTCACGGTATTCAATGCGAATTAGATGCAGATCCGCGATCATCTGAAGTGGGCACGGGCTTCAGCCCGCGTAGGTGCGCGTTCGGATTATTTCTGCCTTACGTGCAAGACTCCGTGGAGATTCAGCCGTCCCGGTAGGCGCCGGCTTTAGCCGGCGTTGGTGCGGGTTCAGCCGTCCGGGTGGGCACCGGCTTTAGCCGGCGTTGATGCCCCCCATCGGAGCGGCCGATAAACTGGTGTCACGGTCCATACCGTGACACCAGCGACCCTTTCTCAAAAGCTCCGGTTTAACGGCCCCGGCTTATTCTGGCGAACCCTTCGAACGCTGAATCCCGCGAAGGATATCGAGTCGAATTTCCGCCCATCCGTCAACCTGAAAATACTGTACGCGAAGCGCATGGGGTCCGCCGCCCACCGTTGCGAAATCCAGGGTCGATCCGTGTTGTGTCCAGTTATCGATCACGAGCATGCTATCAACCCACACTCGAACACCGTCGTCGCTGATCGTGCGGAGGGTGTAATCCCCCGGAGAGAGCGTTACCGTCCCGGTCGCCTCGAAAGCGAAGCGCTCCTGCGGCAACTCGCGGAATGTCGGACGGAACCATTCATAATCTATGCGCGGTGCGTGTTGCGTAAGAATCGGGTTCGATTGAAAAAGTGCGTTAAATTGTTGATTGTGAGTTCGCGGATCGGCGCTTTCCGTCCACGCAACGAACCGAATACTCCAATCGATGGCCGGCTCGAAGCGTTCGAATGAGAAGCGGTACGGCTTGCCCGCACTTCGTCGCTCACCCCGCGGCGATTTCGTTTCTTTGCCGAGATATTCAAGCGTCACTTCCCAGTCGCCGGCAGAATCCGCTGCGGGCGTCACGGCAATGGTGTCTCCAATAGTACCTGAGAGGCTGGAAAGATTCGCAACGCCTCTGCGGCCTACAACATTCCATTTTCCCGGCTCGCCCAATGTTCGCAGGAGAAGCGGAAGCCCATGCGAGCTGTCCGAAGGCCACAGTTTCGGCGAGGCGTAATCGTACGGTCCCCACTCGTCCACAATGATGGCTGACCGGTCCTTCTTCGCTAACGGGGGGCGGGGGATCTTTGTGCTGTCAAACGGCTGTATCTCGCCAATATTCACGTACTCCGGGGGAATTACCAGAGTACTGGTATCGGAAGCGCCGATGATGCCTTCACGTCGGACATTCGCGCTATCGCGAAATATCGCCGCTGTGTCGACATTCGACCATCGGTTGTTCGAATCAACAAGATCGGACGTGTTGAGCGCTTTCAAACCGTAGCGATTACCGACAAACGTGTTGTACTCTATCGTGTAGTCATGGCTGCGTGTGTCCCGGTATTTGGGATAGCCCCAATCGGACTGCTCGATCGGCGTTGCCCAGAGACTTATTGCCGTAGAGTCGCCATCAAACCGGTTCGCAAGGATCTTATTCTGTTGACCATGTTCGATGGCAACGCCCACGCGGTTTCGGATGAACCGGTTGCGGACAATACTCGACGTGAAGCTGTAGCCGCCCCAGATTCCGTAATCGTTCCCCTCGAGGCGGTTTGCCAGAAAGATGTTGCGGCTGAATGTCGCCTCGATGCCGTTTGCCGGAGAGAAGCTGAAATTGTTTTTGTACAGGATATTGTCGTTTGCGCCGCCGGTGCCGCTGTCCATCGTGGTTTGTCCTGCCCAGAGAAAGAAACCGTCTCCTCCATGCGTTGCCGAATTGTAGGCGACGATATTGGCCGAGCTTTGCTCGTACACTAGCATGTCCGCCGAGTCCTGGCCGCGATGGTAGAAACGATGGCTGTAGCCGCGCACGTTGTAGTCGAGCCGGTTATACATGAACCTGTTATAATTGGAGCGGTAGAGACCAATCCCGACCCCGGAGTTGAACGAGAAATTATTCTCTGTGACCAGCACATGATCGCTTCGTACGATGAGAAGGCCATTCATTCCCTGTTCGCAGCGGTTGTTGCGTACGGCTCCTCCGCGGACCGATGCGAGGTAGATGCCGGCGCCGTAGCGAAGCCATTCACTTTTGTCATTATGATGAAACGAAAGCCAGTCGACCAGACTCTCGTGTTCGATCAGGCTGAACAAACGCGGCTTCCAATTGTAGCTGACGTCGTTATCGACGAGCGCAAGTCCGCGTGTGCCCTGTGCCAGAATCCCGATCTTGTAGCCGCGGATTTTGGCGTGAAGAATGCTGACGTTCTTACCCCCATCGATGCGGATCGCAACTCCGGAAAAGCCATCCGGGTCCGACTGCGTGTCGCTGCCCTGGAGAGTCGCACCGCCAAAATCGACGGTAATACTGTCGCCACGAATGGTAATGACCGCCGAGTCAGGTGACGGGGGCGCCGGCAATCTGTACGTTCCTGGCTTGATGGATACGGACTTCCTGATGACAAGCCCCGAACGCAGCCCGATGGCGCGCGGCGGCTTGGGTTTCTGTGCGAATGCTACATTCGCGAGAATTGCTAAGAGGATGAGAAATGTCTGCTTCATGGCTTTGATTGTACGAAGGATGACGGAAAATCGCAACGAGGGCCGGGTTGCAGACGGTGTACGGTAAGCGCAGCCTTTACCTTGCACGTCCAACTATTACGCATTCGTTCGGTAGGCACGGCCTTTAGGCCGCGCGTCCCCGGGTTACGCACGGCGCAAATAATAGATCGATTCTGAATGGATAATCGCATCGAAAATTTCCTCGTTGTGGGATATGAGGAGGATTCCTTTGCCGGCCTCCTGTTTCTCCTTGAGCTTTGCAACTACCCTCCGGGTGCTCTCGAAGTCGAGCCCGTTCAGCGGCTCGTCGAGTATCAGCACGTCGGTATCGAGAAAGAAGCCCCGGAGGATGTTGATCCTCTGCTTCTGACCGCCGCTCAGATCGCTCACCCGGCGGGCCAGGAACTCCTCCGTGATCTCTTCGTCGAATAGTTCTCCGAGGATCCGGAGTACTTCTCCCGAAGAGACTCTCCCTCTCTCCGGAAGTCCCTGAAATGTTTCTGCTACCGTTGATCGGGGGTTGAGCGCCTCGTCCGCGTGCTGAAACGTCATCGTCATCTTTCTCCCCCAGATCGATGTTTGCCAGAAATGGCGCGGCGTCTTCTCCGTGATCTTTATCCCCTTCTCACCGTCGAGATTCATCCGGAGCCTCTCTCCGCGGATCAGCCCCATCATCATTTTTACGAGGGTGGTTTTCCCCAGGCCGCTTGGGGCCTTGACGTACACTATCTCGCCCGGGTTAATTTCCATCGGGCACGGTTCGCCGCCGCGGGGCTCACGCGATATCTCCAGACGCCAGCCAAAGACCTCGGCCCCGCTTTCGACCCTCAACAATTGCCTCCCTTCTTTTCCTCGCCGTTCCCTCTTCCAGTCCTTTCGTTGCGCTTCAAGCCAGCTCAGATAGACTTTCGGCTCGAATGTGCGCATGACAACTCTGCCATCCTCCCGGGCCAGCTCCCTGAACGATACGCGGTCGATCGACTTTTTATGCGTCCCGGTGATCTCGCTGACCAATGAATAGTCGTGCGTGATGAGGAGCGTCGTGAAACCATTTTTCTGAAACCGCCGGAAGAGGAGCGAGAGAAAGACATTGCGAAAGTGGTTGTCCAGGCTTCCCGTAGGTTCGTCGAACACAAACAGGGGCGGGCGTTCCGGCCCCCGTTGTTGCGCCGATATGTCGAGTTTCTTGAGCGCCATCGCGAGGAAGAGCCTCTGCTTTTCCCCTCCGCTCGGCCTGTACGGCTTTGGAAATATTGCCAAGAGATCAGAAGTAGCCTCACCTTCCCACAGATCTCGAAGAATGTCCGACTCGCCGGAGGAGGCGGCAAGATCTCCTTCCTTCAACTGAACGCCCAGGGGAAGAAGTGGATTCAAATGGGTGGACGGTTCCTGGAAGACGAAGAACCCCATCGACCTGATCTGCTTCGCCTCCGGAGTGAGGAGGTATTCCCCGTACGGCGCGCCGTCGATCGTGACGTCGAATTCTTCGGGATCGAGCAGGCCGTAAATGGCGCGGGCGATGAGGGATTTGCCGATCCCGGATTCGCCGAACAATACCGTGATGCGGTTCGCCGGGAGCGTGAAATCCCGAACGTTGACGAGGACCCGCTCCTGCGCGGCGATCCGGATGTCGAAACTGCGCATGCTCATCGGCGCGTCACAGGTTGTACCTCTTCACCAGACCGTTGGAGATCTTGTACACGCACAGGAGCGTGAACACGATCAGGAACGCGACGCTGATTCCCTGGAGATGCTCAAAAAGCAGCGACGGCCCCTTCAACGGGTTCAGGAGAACCGTGCCGATCGCGAGGATGTCCTGCTTGCTGTCGAGTTTCGCGAGAAGGCTCCCGAGCGTAACCGGGAAATTGCTGAGGCTGACGTCCGTGGAAAGTCCCACGGACACGACGAAATCGATGCTGCACTGGAGAAACACGGCGACTCCAAGAATCGATATCATCTTTCTGAGAAGATGCGCGCGGCTGTTTTTCCAGAGGATCTCCCGGTTGATGATGCGCCCTTCCCTGATGCCGCAGCAGAGCATGGCGGGGTAAAAGTCCAGCGTCTGATAATACCGTATCCTGTCTCTCACCAGATCGGCCACTTCCAGAAACACGAAGAGCGCAATCGAACATGCGATCCATACCAGCTGGGCAAGACGGCTCTGCACAAGTTCGCGCTGGATGAACAGCGTGAGGACGACATAGCCGCCGAGGACACCGACGATCTGCGGGATTGAACGTATGATGTTCAGAACGAACGTGAGAGAAAGATAGAGCGGACGCCGGCGGGTCTCGAGGAGGTGCAGCGCGGATCCTGCTGCCCATCCGAGCGCGGTGGCGAGTATGACCACGATGGCCCCTGCGAGAATGGTGTTGGCAAACGCCGTGCGAAGCTGCGTGAACGCCGGACCGTTCAGGAAGAACGAATCCCATATGAGGAGCGCGCAGAGGCCCGCGAGCCAGACGACCGACCAGAGCAGATGGGCCTTACCTGTTCTCATATTTTCTGCCTTCTGCGTAACTCCAGATGTCTACGGCGATCTCGGTTCCCTTCACCGTGAGGAATATGCCGGCGATGATCGCAAGCGATATCATGTACTGCTTGTACAGAATTGTCTGCAGCAGCTCGTATCCGAGTTGGCCTTGTATGTTCAGCGCCATTTCGATGATAATGAGACCCGTGATGAGAAAGGATGCGTGCTCCTTCAGCGAGGGGAGGAACTGATTGCGGGCGTTGAGGTAGATGTGGCGGAAGACGTGCGGGGGGAGGAGCCGTTTCGGCCGGAGGACTGCCCTCCACGGAATTCCGTCTTCTGATCCCCATGAATACGACGCGCTGATATTCTTTACGATCGCCGTGTCCACATACCCTCGCCGGCTCTCGGATGCGAGGAAGAGGAAAAATTTGTTCGCGTAGTTAATCAGGAGGCCGTTCGTCAGAACAGCGAGCCCGACGAGGAAGAGGATCGAACTCGAATCGAACGTCGACTTGATTGAGTAACCGATCACATAGGCCGGGGCGAAGAGCACCGCGTACGCCGCAAACCGTGCAATCGTCATCCCTGCGATAATCACATTCCTCATAATAGGGGACACCCCTTTCGTCGCCGGCGGAGTGTCCATATCTTTCACTGCCGATCCCGGCAGGTCTCTCTCCCCGGTAGGCGCCGGCTTTAGCCGGCGTTCCTCGCCCCCTTTGACGACAACTCCCCGCGGAAGATACCACGGCCGATTCTGCTTCAGGGCGACGAATCTGAGAATCGCCAGGCTGTGGGCGGCGTGATACGTCAGAAACATCACGACAAGGTACACGAGCATGAATTGCAGATACATCCCTGCGAGGCCTGCCACCCTTGCGCCGGTGAGATGACCCGTCTCTTCGCCCGTCTTGAATGCGCTCTGTGAGAACTGCTCCTGCCGGAATGCCTCGATCGCCCCCATGAGGGAATCATTCCTTGCGGAACTGTCGGGGTAGAACGCGTCGAGGGTTTCGTGAAGGAGGGCTCGCTGCGCAGGATCGTTCAGGTCGAGGAACTCAAGATGGATATAGGGCCCGGCCGCCCTCGTCCTCTCCTCCGCCCGGGATGTTTCGCCGTGCCTCACCGCAACTGCAAGAGCAGCGAGGACGCCTGTCACTACCACGATGCTGAGCAGATGCTCGAACAGTTTCGCCTTCATCTCCCTACTGCAGCCGGATTTCTATCCTCCCGGGAGAGTGCGAGACCCCCAGGTTCGATCCAAGGACGATATTCTCGAGGTCCTTCACCAGATAGGGCGTGCTGCGTTCAAAACTTTCAGCGGCCGGGGCTCCTTCCAGCGTGCAGGAAATTGTCCTTTTGGAAGACTCAACCTCCCATCGAGGAATTTCTTTTTGCTGGTGGGTTTCGTTGTTGAAGTGCTCGAAAAGCTTCGCGAGAAGGAGGTTTGTCTGAGCAATCCGGGACCGTACTTTTTCCACGATGGCAGGAGGTATCGATGTGAGAGGAAGTGCGGCTGCCGAAATGACTTTCCAGTTTCTTCCATCTCCCCGCCCTCTGAGCGAGGTCCAGCCATATGTCAATTCCCCCTCCGCTCTGGCGCAGTAGACGCTGTCGCGATCGCTGAAAATCCGCGAAATCCTTTCGCCCTTCTGCAGAAACGCCCTCCGGACGCCGATTGCGGAAAACTCTACGTTGCCTTCCTTCAGAATTTCGACTGTGTCGCCGATAGTGATCGCATTGCGGACTCTTTTTTCAGACCCGAGCGAACCGGAATACGCGAGCCTTCCCTTCTTGTCGATCAGGAGGTAGTAAATCGCGCCGTCGATCTCAACCTGCATGCATCGGGTGAACCCGTCTGAGAGAAGACCCTCTGCCTTTACGATCCGCATCGGCACAAAGGCCTTCAGCGCGTTGCGCTCCGCGTCTGTGGCCCCCTGCTGGTACCGATTATAAACAACGAGGCGCTCGGGGTGCTGAACGAGAATGAAGGCGGCCCTCCCGCCGGCGAGCATCTCAAAGGGACATGGGAGTAGAAAAAAGAGAAACGCGATGCAGAAGGATGAAAGTGTTGCGGATGGCCAAAACAACTGGTCCCGTGACGGATGTGCCGCCACGGAACCGGTTCGCACAAAGTTCAGCACTACCCTTACCTCACCTGCCCTGCCGCTCTCTCCATTTCTTTACGGTCGAGAGTTGCGAGGCCACGCCGTAGAGATCGATGCTGCGCTCATCAAACTGAGTGCTGAAATACGCCAGCGAGGGGAGAGAGAACATCCAGACGCCGAGCGACATCCGGCGCTCCAGATCATCGATGCGGCGGGCGTATTCCTGTTTGTCTCCGATCTGCCGTGTGGACATGAATTGATACACGTAGTCGAGGAGGGTTTTGATGTCGTCGGCCTCCGCGGTATTCTTTGAATCAAGCCGAAAGAGGTTTCGGTCCGCCTGGAAGGAGCTCGGACTCACCGCCGGCTCCCCCTTCGCGTCGGCTTCTGTCGCAAGATTGATCTTGTAGGTCTCGAAGTCCGGCTCGCGGAGGAAGATGTTATAAAGATCGAACAGGAAATTGCTTCTGTAACCCGTCACCGCTACCAACGCGGCGTCGTAATCGCCACGCTTCATTTCGTCGTTTGACACCGCAAGGACCTTGATCTTCCCTTTGGTCACCGCCGGGTCGTTCAGGATCTCAATCATTTCCGCATACTCCTCGCGGAAACCGTAGTTCATGCAGGCCTTGATCCTCACTGTGTCCGGGAGAACCGTGAGACTCGGCGGAGCGCTGTCTGAAACCACGGGTTCGACGACTTTCTCCTCTATATAGTAAGTTGACGAGGGGAAGAGGCTTCTATTGATGTAGTCGTAATAGTTATCCCGGTTCCCCTTGTAGTCGGCGATGTGGCGCGCCTGTTGTGTGCCGGTCTTAAAAAATCTGTCCACGACCGTCTTCGCATCGATCAGGCTTCGGAGCGCCTTACGCTGGTCACGCGACAGTCGTTGCACATTGCAGAACAGCGCGAAGAAGGTGTTGCTGATATTGGATTCGTAGAAATAGTCGCCGGTGTCGGAGAGTACCGGCGAGAGAGCTCCGAACGGCGTTTCGAGAAGGGCGTTGATATGGCCGCGGCCGAGCTCCGTCGAGTATGTGCTGTTGTCGATGAACGGGGAGAGGACAAGATTCTGAATCTGAGCGCTTTGATCGGGATCCCGGACGTAGCTTGCTACATCCTCCTTCGGAGGAAGGCTCATATACGCCGCCGTCCCGATCCTGTAATTCAACGCGTTCATGTCGGACTTGTCGGGGAGTATCTTGAACGAGAGGACCTCTTTTATATCCGAATCTTTCCAGATCCTGTTCCCCCGGAACTGGAACTTGATCAGGTTCGCCCCGTCAGGGCCTTCAAATCCCATCGTCGGCAGCGCCTGCGACACGAGGATGAAATCCGGGGAGAGGCTTCCGAGGCTCTGAATCCTCCTCAGCGTGAAATTGAGGTCCGCCGCCGAAAAGAAATGATCGTTCCCTTTCGCGACGGTGAACTTGTCGTCCGCCGGTACGATCTGCCAGCTGTCGTGCCATCGCACGGCCGTTTTCAGTTTCACGGTCACGACATTATTCTTGTCGATGTCCATGAACTCCCCCAGACCGTCTTCATAGACGACCCCGCTCGGGCCCGCGACAAGGTTGAAGAGCCCGTCGAACTGCACCTCGTCGAGCTTGTCGGCAAGGGCATTCGTGCTCGGGAGGTGGGGATCGATCGCCGGCTTCTGGTGAGCGATATAGGGGATCACTATCTTCCCGGAGAGGTTGGGCCTCGTCAGATACCAGTACAGCCCCGCGGCGAGTACGAGGACAACGATCGAGGAAATGATCCAGTTTTTCCGTCTCGCAAAGAACCCCTGGGAGGATTCTTCGGCGGGTAACTCTTCCTTGAACTCTTTCATGGCGGCATTCACAGGCTAGTTCTTTCGGATGATGGGAACTTGAGCCATTGCGCTCACCTCAAAAACCCTGAACCCCGGCGACTTGAACCGTATCTCGAGGATGTTTCTCCCCTCTTTGTCCATCTGCACGGGCGTTATCTGGGCCTCGTAGTTATTCTCTACCGTTGGCGACGTGATGCGAAATCGTCCTTCGTTCTTGATCGGCTTCTTGTCGATCGTGATCGATTCATACCATTGCCGGGTGGTCGATTTCCCCGCGATCTCCTGGGGAAGTTTGAGGTTCATGTCGAACACCGGAAACTGCGCCTCAGATGGAATCTTGAGCTGAATCCTGAACAGGTAATCGTTCGTGGCGTCCCCGTTGTCTGAGACCGGAAACGCAAAGAGTTTTCGATACTCTTTCGGCTTCGTGATAACTTTGGGAATGTCGGGATCGCATTCGGCGACAATTCCTTTGATCTGCTTGTCGGTCCCCTTGTAGAAGCCGCCGTGTTTGACAATCGCGCGCGCCTTTTCGACGCCATGATCTGCCATGTTGCGGGTAAACTCCTGGTAGATGTTCTTGATCGAGGCCTCGGGAAAGCGGATATACTTGATCTGGTCCAGGTAGTCCTGAATTACTTTCTTCTTTGCCGCGAGTCCGCCCGGACCCGTTGAGCTGAATGACAGATCATACACCGGGCGAAACGCGGAGTCGGCGTACAGCTGTGCAACCTTGTCGTACTCACCCTCGTGCGTGGTGATGAATCCGTCGACCCGCGCTTCCGATGCGGTCTTTACGCCGTCGTAGATGCCGACTTCGAGCACCGTCACCAGTTGAGAGCGCTCGCGCGTCACCTCGGGGGAGTTCGAGGTCCCCTGCCACTCGAAAAGCCGGCGAAGCTCCGGCTCCGACGATGCCCACGATTTCGAGGCGGTTTGACCTGCGACCGTCCCGGCCGACTGATAGACGGCCTTGAGGTCGTCTGCCTGATTTGAGGAGTAGGTTATGCTTCTTGAGAGCGTGGCCGCACAATTATAGCTTCCATACCGGTCGAGGCCGATGGCGTGCGGATCGGGGACAGCCGCCCTCACACCCGCTGCCATTCCGGTCAATTCGGCGCAGTACGACTCCGACGCCGTTCCGGTGTGGGCATCGAAATAGTTTTTGAGAGCCTCATATTTGGCGTTCGCCGCGCGGAGGCTGTCGGCTGCCGTGTTAAAGAGTGACATGAAACCGATAACGCGCTCGGTTTCCGGGGGGATCTGGCCCCCGCACTCTTTATAGAGAGTAGTGAGATCTGCGACCGAGGGTACGTCTGCAAACCGGGAGATGTCGCTCTTCAATTGCACGCCGCTCTCAAGGTACCTGGATGCGTCTGAAAGACGGCGGAGCAGAACGTGCGATACTCTCTCCATTGCGGCAGGAGGAAACCGCCCCGGATCTTTCAAAACCCCTGCGAAGTAACCCGCCGAATCGAGAAACGCGGGCGTGTTGCCGCGCGTATCTTTTTCGGTCTTGAACAGGTTCAGGAGAGCCAGATAATTCCCCTGGAATGACAACTCGTCGTCGACGCGCGACTTGAAGGCCACGTACTGCTGGTAGGCGGTATCCCTGGAAGATGCGATGTTCGGGGGGAACACGCTTTCGAGGTGGAGCATCTGGTCGTGCATCGCGTTAATCTTCGCGGTCCTGCCGCCGACCATCGGAATCTCGCGTGCGAAATCGATCCCATCCACATCGTAATCGAGGTTGATCGAGTTGTACGTTGCACGGTCGACGGTATTCTCCGAGAGGATCTGCTGATACTCGTTGTACATGTTTTCAAAGGTGTACCTCCAGACGGGAACGTACCTAACGTGCAGCGACATGAGAAAATCGGATCTCACAGTATCGATCACCCAAAAGAACATGGGGACCGACTTGTTGACGGCGAAGGCGCTGATGGAATCGCTCGACTTGGCTTCGTCCGGGATCGCGGGTCCTGCCCCGTTATCAAAGGAACTCGAGAACGTCGAGTAGATCGCTCGCTTGGAGGGGGTTACCAGGAGGAAAAAGAAATGGTCATCGGGCGGGGCGGGCACTTTCAGGAGGTACTTCTTGCCCTGTTTGAGCTCGAAATTATCCTTCCCGTGCTTCAGCTCGATATACCCCCGCTCGGCAGGGATGAGCTCCGGATCGGGCTGCAGCTCCTTGTATCCGGCGCAGCCGGACAACATCACAATCAGTAGAACGACTCCTGCGTATCGTTTCATGCCTGGGCTCCGTATTGTGACGCGTCCGTTGCTCTGCTAATGTATCGAAACGCGGCGGAAGGTTCAACCGCAGTATGCGATTTATCTCCAGCCCTGTTGACACTCACATCAAATCTCTCTATTTTACGGCTTGAATTTGGGAGGAAATTCTCACCTTCACCAGCTCAGTGCGGCGCGACCGGTTTGAGTAATGTAACAGCGCGCCTGGGAAGGTTGTTCCTCCCGGGCCTTCTATTCGTAGTGTGCGAATCGTCGTCATTCGCCCAGCCAGTGCGTTTCGATGAAGCATGGCGATGGGTAGAATTTACGACAGAGTCGGGTTTACCGTCCAACCGCGTGACCGGGGTTGTGGAGACCGGCGACAGCACCGTCTGGGCAGTCACCGGCGCCGGTCTCGCCTGGTACGACGGGTTTCGCTGGAATCTCGTTGACAGCTCAATGGGTTTTCCGGGCCAGCGCGTGGTGGATGCAAAGCCGTTCGGCTCACGCCAGCTTCTTGTCTTCTCCGACCACACCTCATACATCGGCGGCAGGAGCGGTTTCGCACTTCTTCCCTTCAACGAGGCCCCCGATATTGTGCCTCTCCCTCCGAATGCCCTTCTGATAAAAAGAAATTCATCAATCGTGAAGTTTGACAACGGGAAGGTGAGCCCGTTTTTGGCATCGTCCGGCCTGACGAAGGGAAAAACCATATCTCTTTTGGATACGAAAGGCGGCAGTGTGTGGGCGAACCTCTTCAGCGGCATGTACCGCCTTGAGGGAGGAGAATGGAAGCTTAAAATCCCGTGCGATTTCACGCACAGCGTCCTGAATATTGTAGCTGAGAACGAACGCGGAACCGGCATCGCCTGCATGACCATTCCATTCGCCAAGAGAGGGCTCTGGGAATGGTACCATGGATCGGCGCCGGTGAAGAACGCCGTCGAGAGACCCGACGACGTCAAATCGCTCGACGTGGGGGCCGACGATGAAGCAATCGTCGCATACCGCTCAGGAGATGTGAAGATTCGCCAGCGCGGTGTCTGGAGTCTCCTCGAACTCCAGAATCCGGATGTCCGCGATATAACATTTGTCAAATTCAGGTCCAACGGCGATCTATGGATCGGCACCGAGCATGGCCTCCTCCTGTACCGGCGTTCGTCATCTCGCTGGCGGTTTATCAAACACGAGTCACCCGATCTTCGCAATTATACAAATGAGATCATGAAGACCCGGGACGGAAACCTCTGGGTCGCAACCAGCGATGGAGTTGAAATCCGCCATCCCAACGGACCTGTGGAATACGTTTCTCAGATCGATTCGCGGCCGTTATTCGTGGTGACCGGCCTGGCAGAAGATGAGGCCGGCGGTGTGTGGATCTCAAGTGGTTCGTCGTTCGGCGGGGCGTACCGGTGGGACGGCTCGCGCTGGACTCACTTCGAGGTGAGCCCCGACCGGGATGGGGTATATATCCACAAGATTCGCAGGGACTCTGAGGGCCGGTTGTGGTTTCTCGGACTGGGAGAGAACTCGCCGGGCCGGCCATCCGTTGAACCGGGGGCCTTCCTGCGCACAGGGAACGCTTTTATTCCTTGGGGAGAGAAGGAAGGATTGCACAATGGAAGGGTCTATGCCTTTGCGGAGGGTCGGGATGGATCTCTTTGGTTCGGCACCGGTGACGGGATCAGCCGTTGGAAACCGAGGGCGCGTCCACATGGGGTGCCGGATGTAAGGATGGGCGACTGGACGCGGTGGAACCATGTAAACGGCATCCGATCAAAGAGAGTGTTCACTCTGGCGATCGACAGCACGCAGCGGCTCTGGTTCGGGGACGCATCAACCGTCGGTACCGGGATTGGGTTCATCGATCAGCAGGACAGTGTGCATTATCTAACCGTCGCAGACGGGCTCATCGACGACTACATCTGGGATTTGAACGTGGACCCATCGGGGAGACTGTGGGTTTCGACTGCGGACGGTTTATGCAGCTATGCGAACAACCGCTGGTCCATCTTCGATCGTCAGTCCGGACTGGAGCATCCGGCTCTATGGCCTGTCGTTCCGATGGCGGGCGAGGTGTACGTCGGGACACAGGGGGGAGGAATTGCCGTCCTCAATGTCGATGCGAGCTCTACTCCGGCTCCCCTCATCGAGCTCGACAAACCCACGATGGAAGGAAAGAATATCCTCCTGCGTTGGAAAGCGACCGCCTATTGGGGGGAGCTCGACCCGCCCGAGATCATAACCCGCTACAAGCTCCGGGATGGAGGCTGGTCCCCGTGGAACCGGTCTCACGAGCATACCTTCGTGGATCTCGATCCTGGTGAATACACATACGAGGTGCAGGCACGCGGATTGTTCGGAAACTATGGGCTTGAGGGTGCGACTGGCTCGTTTCTCGTCCCTTCGCCGATGTATCTCCATCCTGGGTTTCTGCTTCCTACGGGGATTCTTTCTCTCGCGGTGATAGGACTCGGGATCGTGCTCCTTATCCGCAAACGCAACCACGACATCGCACTCCGAAAGAGTGAGGAGAAATTCCGGACAGTGGCAGAAATGACGTCCTCGGCCATTTTCATCTACCACGATTCGAGGATCCTCTTTGTCAACTCGGGTGCCGTGAACCTCACCGGGTTCACCCGGTCAGATCTCTTCGCCAAAGCCTATTTCGATCTTCTCCATGCGGACGACCGCGTACGGCTTCAACGAGAGGAGGTTGCTGAGCCGGACGCTATATCGGGGCCGCATCGTTACGAAGCCCGGATCATAACGAAGGATGGGCGGGAACGGTGGGTCGATTGCACTTCAGGGTGGATACACTTTGAGGGTCATCCGGTCCGGCTGGCAACAGCGTTCGATATCACCAATCGCAAGATGGCCGAAGGAAAACTCCGATCGCTCGCGTCCGAACTTTCCATGACCGAAGAGCGCGAGCGCCGGCGAATGGCATCATATCTTCACGACGTGATCGGCCAGACGCTGTCGCTTACCAAGATGAAAATCCGCACTCTGCAGAAATCCAAACCCTCGGCGGAGCATGAACAATCGCTTGCCGATATTCGTGATCTCATCGAGCAATCCATCAGCGACACCCAAACGCTCACATTCGAACTCTGCCCCCCAATTCTGTACGAGCTGAGCTTTGAAGCTGCCATCGAATGGCTGACGGAGCGGATCGGAAAACAGCACGGGATCGCCATCGAATTTCGAGATGATCAACAGGCGAAGCAGCTGTCCGAGGACGTGAAGGTGCTGCTCTTTGCCGCGGTACGCGAGATCCTTGTGAACGTTATCAAGCACGCCGAAGCAAAGCATGCCGCCGTCGGGCTCTCGAGATTGGACGGGACGATGCGGGTGGAGATCTCCGATGACGGCAAAGGGTTCGACGGCGCGCGGAAATCTGAGTCGGCCTTCGGAGGCGGAGGTTTCGGATTGTTCAATATCAGGGAGCGCCTCACCTACCTTGGAGGTCGTTTGGATATCCGCTCAGAGCCGGGTTCCGGCACCCGCGTCACGATCATTGCTCCTCTTCAGGGTACTTCGGCATGAGTATGGAAAAATCTGTTACCCGCATACTGCTCGCCGACGACCACAAGCTTGTTCGCGAGGGCTTGCGCAGCATCCTCGAGAATGAGCTTCACATGTCTATTGTCGGGCAGGCCGAAAGCGGCCGATCTATTATTCATCTGGCACACACGCTCAAGCCCGATCTTGTCATTATGGATATTTCCATGCCCGAGCTCAACGGAATTGAGGCGACACGGCAGATTGTGGGAGATATACCCGGGGTTCGGGTCATCGCACTTTCGATGCACTCAGAGAAACGGTATGTTTCCGAAATGCTCTCCGCCGGAGCGTCTGGGTACCTCCTCAAACACAGCGCCGTCGACGAGCTCGGGCTCGCTATCAAGACCGTACTGGCGAACAAGATTTACGTTAGCCCGGATATCGCGGGCATCGTCGTGGAAGATTATCTCCATCATCTCGCATCTTCCGGGGGCGCCAAGCCGGAACTGACCGCACGGGAGCGTGAAATCCTCCAGCTCATCGCAGAAGGAAAATCCACGAAGGACATAGCGGCCACCCTACACGTCAGCATCCCTACCGTAGATACCCACAAACAGCATATAATGGAAAAGCTCGACCTCCACAGCATCGCCGAGCTCACGAAATACGCAATTCGTGCAGGCCTGACCTCGCTGGAGTAATCCGCACCAGCCCCCTTCACCCTAACCTCCCTTCCTGATCATTCCGCCGTTCTGCGGCGGAATGCGCCTTTCGGCTCTCCGCGCCGTTTTAGCCTGAACGCTGCTTCTCATGTATTTCCAGCCGAGGAATCATGGATTCCACTATTGTCCCCCCGGCGCACCTTCCTTACTTTGCTCAGCATTCGACCCCGTCCATCAGGCCGGGATAAGTCTGTCGAACCACATCAGTACAGCACATCAAACAAGTCAGCATGGCTTTCCAGGGAGAGACGCCGGGTGGAGGACAACTCTATTCACGCGTGACCTATCCTAACCCTTTCAGCCCATCAGGAATCGAATTTGACTTGCCTCAGCAAGCCACCGTGTCATTGACGATCCTCGACAGCGAAGGGCACGAAGTAGAGACACTCCTAAAGAACGAACAGTTCGATTCAGGCACTCATCACGTAGAAATCGCTTCGTTACCCTGGGCGAAAAACCTCTCCCGGCCGCATCAAGCCTTCTATTATAGACTCGTTGCGGAATACGGGGGCGAGAGCCACGTCGACACCAAGAAACTGATCCTTGCGGAATCCTGACCCGAGCCACCGAAACCCATCCATCTCACCGAAAGGAAGTACGATGAAACATCTCCGACTCGTTGTAGTGCTGCTGTGCTGCCGCCTCGTTCTGACGATGGCCTACAGTCAGAACTGCCCTCCGGGCAGTCCGTACCCGAATCCACAGATCGTCCCTTCATTTATGCCCGATTCGAGCTGTCTCGACAGCTCTCGGAACGGCGCGCAACCTGACGACAAACATACGTGCCTCGGCGCATGCGAACATTCGTTCACGACCTATTGCACGCAAACGGCCACGGGCAACACCTACCTTTGGAGCGCAGCAGGCGGAACCATCATCGGGAGCGTCACAAACAACTGCGTCACGGTGTTGTGGGGACCTGCTGGCCCCGGCTCGATCACAATCACGGTGACAAATAGTTTCGGATGCACCGCAACGAAGGAGCAATGCGTCAAGATCATTAATTCTCCGATCGCCGCATTCTCCGTACCATCCAATGTTTGCAAGAATGTCCCGCTCAGCTTTCTCAACCAGTCGCTCAATGCAATCAGCTATTTCTGGGATTTCGGAGACGGCGGCACCTCGACGCTGGTTAATCCGACACATACCTATACTATCCCCGGCGTGCACGTGGTAACTCTCGTCGCAACGAATAAGTGCGGTTGCAAAGATTCCGTCCAGCATACCGTGACGGTGAGTAATCTTTCCGGTCCGGTCATCTCATGCCCGGCAACCGTGTGCGCCAATGCTCACGCCTGCTATTCTACGCTTTCGGGATGTCCCACCGCAGTGTACCACTGGATAGTCAACGGCGGAGTGATTGTCGGTCCCGCAAATCTGAACAACATTTGTGTCCAATGGGGTCCCGGTCCTCTCGGAACGATCTCACTCTACATTACCGGCTGCGACAGCGTGTGTTCCGATACGACAACGGTAACGATTCCGATCATCTCGACGAACGGACCCATCACGGGGAATCCAAATCCCTGCATGAACGCCAATGAAATCTACAGCCTTCCCCTCTGGCCCGGGACGTATTACAACTGGACGCTCTCAGGCGGCGGCACGATCGTTTCCGGACAAAATACGAATGCCATCTCGATTACCTGGGGGTTGACTCCGGGAACGTACACCCTCTCCGCAACATGGAACAACATCCTTCTCGGGTGCGGAGGAAATGCGACAATCATCATCAACGTCAAGGGCCCCTTCCAGATGTTTGGATTGCCCGGCCCGTTCTGCATCGGCTCCTCGACGAATTTCTTTGCGTCCAGCAATTCCAACTGGACGGTGACGGGCGGAACTTTCACAGGCAACGGTACTAACGCAATCGTCGTCACCTGGACAACCGGAGGAACGCAGACCGTTACCGCGAATTCTCTCACGCCGAGCCTCTTCTGTAATCCCAGCGCCAGCATGACCGTTACGGTTGCGACGGTGCCTCCCGCGGTTTCCATCGCTGGACCGGCGGTAATTTGCCCCGGAGGAACCTACCAGTACACGGCAACAACCTCTGGGCCCGGATTCACTCTATTGTGGACTGTTACCGGCGGAACGATCGTCGGCTCGAACGCCGCAAATCCCGTCTCGGTGCAATGGTCAGGCCCGGGGACGGTCTCTGTTCAACAGGTGATGACGACTCCTCCCTACTGCCCGTCGCCTGCCGTCTCGTACCCTGTGACGGTCTTTAACATTCCAAACATCGTAGGAAGCAACAACGTCTGCATGGACCAGACTACGACGTTCACCGCCGGACCTCCGAATCCGGGCATCAATTTCCAATGGTCCATCGTCGACGGATCCAATAATCCCTCTGCCGCGGGAAGCATCACCAGCGGACAGGGGACGAATCAGATCAGCGTACTGTGGCATGGACCCGGCGGAACGGCAGTCGTCAAACTGAAGGTGTGCAGCACCACGCTCACATTCAACGTCACGATCAATCCGAAGCCGAATGCGTCGATCTCGATGTCGGGAAAGGTGTGCAACCCGGGCGGCCAGGTAATCCTCACCGCGAGCGCCGGCACTCAGTGGTCGTGGAGCACCGGTGCAAACACGCAGGCAATCATCGTAACTGCGCCCGGACCGTATTGGGTCGCCGTGAAGAACTCCTTCGGATGCTGGGACACCGCGCGAATCACCGTGCCGGTGAGCCCGGGTCCAACTGCGAGCATCTCCACCCCCAATCCGACGTCTTTCTGTACGCCGCCGGCTCCGGTATTCACAGATACTCTCTATGCATTGCAGGGGACGGGCTACACATACCTCTGGTCTCCGGGAAACCAGACCACTCCCACGATCACGGTATCTGCGACCGGCTCATACTTCTGCGTCGTGACCGACGCGAACGGCTGTATGGCAACATCGAACATCATCAACATCACGGCCGCTCCATGCCCTCCTCCGACGCCCTGTACTCCGGCTCCCGGCGCATCCATCAGCTTTACCATTACAACGCCGATCTGCAACCCTGTTCAGTTCAACGGGTCATCCTCCGGCCTGACCTCGCTCAGCTGGAACTTCGGCGATCCTCTCAGCGGGGCGAACAATACGTCCGCATTAACCAATCCGACGCACCTCTTCACATCGGCGGGTTGGTATACGGTAACATACACCGGGATCGATGCGAACACCTGCGTCCACACCGTGTCGCAGGCGGTACCTGTACCGCTCGCGGCAAACTTCAGCTTCGCCGGCGTGTGCGGAGTGATGAATTTCACGGATAATTCTACGTACCTGCCTCCGAACCCGATCACGTCGTGGAACTGGACATTCCCGAGCGGCACTCCGCCCACGTCCCTTCTCCAGAATCCGACCGTTACCTGGACGACGCCCGGCACGTATAACGTAACGTTGACGGTGTCGAACGGGACGTGCAACGTTTCGATTACAAAACCTGTAACCATCGCGCCTCCGCCGAGCGCGGCGTTCAACATACCGAGCCAGGCCTGTGCGGGAACGGATGTCATGATGCTGGGTCCGGGTGCGCCGATCGTGAGCTGGCTCTGGAATTTCGGCGATGCTCAGACTTCACAGTTGCAGAACACTTCTCACGCCTGGGCAACTCCGGGGACTTACATCGTCACCCTCACGGTCAAGGATTCGAGCAACTGCACGGCCACCGCCAAGGATACCATTACGATCGTGGCGCCCTCGACGAATTGCCCGATAAACCCGACGAATCCGCCCCCTGTTTGCCAAGGCGGCTCCGTGCTCCTGACGGCGACCGCCGCGAGCGGCTACCAGTGGCAACTGAACGGAAATAATATCCTCAATGCGAATAACCAGACCTATTTGGCAACAGTGACGGGGACGTACACTGTCATCGACACCGATGCGGGTGGATGCATCTGCGTCTCACCGCCCGTCAACGTGGTCGTAAATCCGCTGCCGCCCGCTACGATCACTCCAAGCGGTTCCCCCAATCTGTGCGGAGGAGGAACGATTACTCTGTCGGCGCCGGCAGGACCTTACTCGTATCTCTGGTCGAATGGTTCGACGACACAGAGCATCACTCTCCTGCTTAATACCCCGGGTGCCTATCCGTTCACGGTGACTGTGACCGATTCCAACCTCCCTCCCTGCTCGCAATCCTCGGCGCCATTTACCGTCAACGTCTGGCCATCTCCGGCGCCGCCAATCATTACTGCGAGCGGCCCGACCGCATTGTGCAAGGGCGACTCCGTAACTCTCACCAGCTCGTATGCCGTCGGCAACACGTGGAATACCGGAGCCACGACCCAGTCGATCACGGTCCACTTGCCCGGTGTCTACACAGTGACCGTCATCAATAACCACGGTTGCTCCGCAAGCGCGAGCATCACCGTCAAATCGAACGTGCCGAACCTCAGCCTCTATCCGTTCGGATGCGACAAGCTGTGCGACACGGTGAAAATCCCTGGCCCGATCGGTCCTTACATCGGCTACTATACATATCAGTGGTTCTTCAACGGCAATCCGATTCCTCCGCCGAACGGAACCAATGATACGCTCACGCCGATTGGGAGCGGCACATACACGCTGATCCTGACCGGCCCCGGCCCGACGTTCTGCAAAGATACATCCGGCCCTTATAACCTGACATTGCACGACTGCGACAGCCTGCATTGTCATGGCAAGATCTGCGGCCGGAAGTGGAACGACGCCAACGGAAACCACAAGTTCAACTATGGCACGGAATTCGGGATCCCGAACTGGAGAATCTGTCTGGTGAAGTGCAACATCGATAACTATCCCACGAAGGATACGATCATGTGCACGAAGACGGACTCTCAGGGATTCTACTGCTTCTACAATCTCTGCGCGGGCGATTACTGCGTCGTAGAGGAGGGGCGGCCCGGCTGGCAGCAAACCTGGCCCATCTCGCCGAAATTCTACCACGTCACGATCACAGACAGCGGGACGATCAGCGGGCTCGACTTCGGGAACAAAAAGAAGTGCATCGATATCATCATCACGCACGATACCGTGGGCGTTGGCCATGGCGTGGTGCTCGATGCCGGCTCAGTGATCCCGCAGGAGTACCCCTGGCCCCTCAAGATATCATATTCAGACAATTCCGGTGCCCCACCGGTGCCCGTCTTTGAGGGATTCTACACAAACAATGTGATCATCCAGCCGTTCATCCCGTGCCCGCCCGGGACGTACATCATCAAGAGAACGCACCTGGCGAATTACAACTTCGACCGGATCTACGTGAACGATACATTGCGGTCCGATAACGGAGACTCAGTCATCGTGAGCGTTCAGGATTCTTCCGGCGGTGCGACGATTCTGCTCCTGAACGTGTACGTGCCCGATACGGCCGTGAAATTCCGCAGCTTCACCGTGGATCAGCTTGCCGGGACCGACCAGGCGAAGCCCGTCAAGAAGCCGAAACCGGGCAAGCCGGTGACAATGCCGAATACCGCAAACGTGATCGACGAGATCTACAAGCAGGGCGGAGCTTTGCTCGTGGGATCGCCGGCGCAGTTGAATTCGGCGGGCAAGGAGAAGGGATACCTCCAGCCCGCGAAGCAGAGCGATGTCTTCAAGACGTTGAACACCAAGGGCATCACTCACACCGGCAAGCCTCGCGGATTCGACTTCATCAAGGGCAAGCCGATCCTGAAGCGCCAGAAGTCTCTGCCGGCAACGAAGTTCAATAACCGGTTGATGGCGAACCTCCTGGCTCTGCAGGTGAACATCGCGGCGAGCGCAACATCGCCCCCGAAGACTCCAGCGGGCTTTGGAGATCTGCTGTACGACCACGGTCCGGAAGACCCGTTGAGCGGCATGACGGTCAATGAGATTGCCGACTACGCGAGCGATCTCATGACGAACTGGGAGTTCAATGATTCCACTGCGTTCATCGGGCTTAACGCGACCGTCGAGATGATCAACGGTGCATTTGCGAAGCCCCTGCCCTTCGACAGCACCGATACTCTGGTGTGGACGGGGTCCGGCAAGTTCCAGCTCTCCGGCGCAAGGGCTCTTCTGGACGTCCCGTTCCTCTCGCAGATGACGGGGATCGTGCCGACGACGCAAAAGATTCATCCCAAGCCAGGATCTCAGGAGCCGTCGAGGTTCGTGTTGAACCAGAACTATCCTAATCCGTTCAACCCGACGACGACGATCTCGTTCACGCTTCCTTCAGAGGCGACCGTGACGCTGAAGATATATAATATCCTCGGCCAGGTTGTGGCGACACTGATCGACAGGGAAGTGATGGATGAAGGTGACGGACAGGTGGATTTCGATGCCCATAAGCTCTCCTCGGGCGTCTACTTCTACCAGCTGACTGCCCAGTCGACTCCGGATGTGGAGAGCGGAGTCCTGGGTCAGACGTACTTCAGCACGAAGAAGATGCTGCTCCTGCGGTGACGGGGCCTATGCCTAACGCGGGCGTGACTGTGAATTAGTGGCGTCGCCCGCACTTCCCGCAGGGGTTTGTTTCGGAGGCACTGCGGGCTGAGGGAGTTCGATCAGACTAGCGTGCTATGAAACGAAGCCGGTCCCGATATTCTGGGACCGGCTTTGTGTTTTCGATTCTGTTCACTCTCAACGCTACGTTCCTCAACGCGGAACCCTTCAACCCGGTAGGCCCCGACTGTAGCCGTGGGCTTTAGCCCGCGCATGACCGATCGCGCCCTAAAGGGCGCGGCTACACAAGAACCGGACTTCTGCTGTTGTAGGCGCGGGCTTCAGCCCGCGTTCTCGCCAATACCCACCTTCTCCCTTGTTCCGCCGCTCCTGTGGCGGAATGCATCTAGGGGCCCTCCGCGCCCGGTCTTGTGTCTACTTCGGCAGCCCGTTCACCGCCACCGTTTTCATGACATCGACGAACCTATCCAATTCATCAATCGTCGTATAGACATTCGGCGTGATCCTAAGACCCCTAAAGTCGTCGAGCGCGAATGTCGTCGTGTAGATCTTGTGCTTATCCATCAGGTATCCCGCCAGTGCCGCTGGGTCTATCCCGATAATCTCCACATTCCCGATCGCACAAGATTGTTTGTCGTCAAAGGAGGTGTTGATCCGCACCTTCGGCACATCTTTCAGCCTTTTCATCCAATACCTGGCCAGATACCTCAGCCGGGCTTCCTTCCGTTTCGCCCCAATGCCCTGGTGAAACAGAATCGCCTCCCCGATCGCGAGCTTCGGCGCTGCGCTGTGCGTCCCTATCTCTTCGAATTTCCGGATGTCAGACGACTCTTTCTCTTCCGCCGCCATCAAAGGCCAGATTTTGTCAATCCTGTCTTTCTTGACGTACAGGAATCCCGTCCCCTTCGGCGCGTACAGCCATTTATGGAGACTCGTCCCAAAGTAGTCGCATCCGAGATCCTTCTGTTGAAAGTCCAGGTGCCCGAACGAATGAGCCCCGTCGACCACTACCTCGATCCCCTTTGACCTCGCAAGCTCGCAGATTTGTTTCACGGGGGTGATCTGTCCCGTGCTGTTGATAACGTGAGAGACGAGAATGAGTTTTGTCTTCGGAGATATTCCTTTTTCGAACACGTCGACTATATCGTCCATGCGCTTCGCCGGCACCGGAACTTTGACCAGTCTGAGGACCAGCCCGTCTCGGCGTTCACGTTGACGGAGCGATGTCAGCATGCGTGGATAATCCTGCGTCGTGGTCAGGATCTCATCCCCCTGTTTGAAATTCATTCCCATCAGGAGTATCTCCAGCGACTCTGATGCATTCCTCGTGATCGCAATTTCTTCCCGGTCGCATCCGAACAGGTCCGCGATCCCCGTTCTGATGGTTTCGCACTGCGGCTCGAGGACATGCCACATCGTGAACGCCGTCAGGTCTTCCTGTTCCCAAATGTACCTTACCAACGCTTCTGTCACTAGCCGCGGTGAGGGGGAAACTCCTCCGTTATTGAAATTCGCAGTTCCCCGGGTAACAGTAAACGCCTGCTGGATGCCAAACCAGAAGCTTTCTGCGGATGCCGAGGCCTCAGGCGTCATGTGCTCAACTCTCTTTGCCGCAGCACGGACATCCTGCAGGAGTGCCCCGACTGATGCATACGAGAGGGCTGCCAAACCGAGGCCTTTTCCGGCAGACGACAGGAATTCCCGCCGTGATCGCGCGCGGTGTACCGACACAGGTAGCTCATTCATGTATCAATCCTTTCGATTGGAAACTGGCTGGCACTCTTGACCGCCAAAATAAAACACTATTCCATTCGCAATCCAAATGAACAAACTAATTGACAGTCGGTGGGATTTTCTCTACTTTCATAACACCTTTATCCAGGCCATTACACCCGTCACCCGTATGCGGAGGTATCCGATGAACCATCTCAGACTCCTTTGTGTCTCAGGACTTTTGCTCGCCGTTGCGATTACCGCAGCTGTGGCAGCGATCGATGTACGCGGCACCGTCACAGATCAGTCCGGCGAAAAGCTCGTCGGCGTCAATATCCTTGAAAAGGGGACGAAACGAGGTACGACGACGAACATCAACGGAGAGTATTCTTACACCTCTCAAAACGACGATCCTGTTTTGGTTTTCAGTCTTGTCGGGTACAAGAGGCAGGAGATCCGTCCCGCCGGAAAGACCCAGGTCGACATCGTCCTGCAAGAAGGCCTGACGTTGAGCGAGGTAACGGTAGTCGGGACACGGAACCCGGATCGCTCAGCGACCGAAACCCCCGTCCCGGTCGACGTGCTCGATGTTTCAGAACTGACCACCCGTGAAGGACAGCTCGACGTCAATCAACTCCTTCAATATGCAGCCCCCTCCTTCAACGCCAACCGGCAATCGGGGGCAGACGGCGCCGATCATATCGACCCCGCGACGCTTCGCGGCCTCGGCCCCGATCAAACGCTCGTGCTCATCAACGGCAAGCGCCGCCACCAGTCATCGTTGGTGAACCTCTTCGGGACACGGGGACGCGGAAATACCGGAACCGATCTCGACGCGATACCCGCAGCCGCCATCGACCACATTGAAATCCTCCGGGACGGTGCTAGTGCGCAGTACGGCTCCGACGCGATCGCTGGAGTCGTCAACATCATCCTGAAATCAGACGTTGACGTGTTCAATGGCGGTGCTACATCGGGAGCCCATTCGGCGCAATTCCGTACCGACCGCGATTTTGACGGAGAGGAATTCCAGAGCAGCGGGAATTACGGGGTTCATGTTGGAGACGCAGGTTTTGCGAACTTTACCGTTGATTACACCCGGAAGGGAAGAACAAATCGCCCGACTCTCGCCTCCTCACTCCCGGCATACCGGCAGCAGTTCGGAGATGCAGAGGAAACCAACCTGTCGACGTTTTTCAACACAGGAGTCCCGATCGGTGAACAATCGAAGTTCTACGCCTTCGGCGGTTTAAACTTCCGTCACACCGACGCCTATGCATGGACGCGCGATCCCGGAAGCGAACGGAACGTACTCTCGATTTATCCGGACGGCTTCAATCCCCGGATACTTTCGGACATCATCGACCCTTCACTTTCCCTCGGCTGGACGACCTCGTATCACAACTGGAACATCGACTTTAATAACACCTACGGCAAGAACCGCTTCCACTACTTTGTGGATGGAACGCTTAATGCCTCGCTGCTCGACAATTCGCCCACCCGATTTGACGCGGGCGGATTCGCGCTGTCGCAGAACACGACGAGCATTAATTTCGTGCGGGCGTTCGAACATGTGATGAGCGGTTTGAACGTTGCGTTCGGCATCGAATACCGGATCGAAAACTACGAGCTCTTCGCGGGGGAGGAAGGGTCCTGGAAAACCTACGGTCCCGTCGTGTTCAGCAGGGATACGACAAGGGACAGTGTCGGCAACGTGGTGAGCGTGGATTCCACGCTCCGGCCAGGCGGCTCGCAAGGTTTCCCGGGATTTCGCCCGGAGAATGTGATCGATGAAAACCGGTCGGAGATCGGGGCCTATTCTGATCTCGAGCTCGACCTCACAAAAGAATGGATGGTGGACGGCGCTGTCCGATACGAGTCTTACAGCGATTTCGGCAACACCATAAACGGCAAGATCGCGACCCGGTACAAGGTCAATGACCAGCTTGCTTTGCGAGGATCCGTGAGTTCAGGATTTCGCGCTCCCTCGCTCGCGCAACTCTACTTCAACGCGATCTATACCGACTTCGTAGCGGGTCAAGCGATCGACAAGGTCATAGCGAAGAACAATAGTCCGATAACGCGCAAGCTTGGAATACCGCCGTTGAAGGAAGAAACCTCGACCAACTTCGGCCTTGGATTCACGGCCACTCCATTCAGCGGTCTCATGGCAACGGTCGACGCGTACCACGTCGAGATCAAAGACCGGATCGTCCTCACCGGCGCGTTCGATCAGTCAGACCCGGATATCGGGGCAGACCTTGTCGCTCTGAACGTCGGAGCGGCCCAGTTCTTCACCAACGCCCTTGATACCAAGACGGATGGAGCCGACATCGATATCAATTATGGATTCCGGGTAGACCGGAACCAGTTCAACCTCTCCTTTGCCGGTAACTTCAACTACATGGAACTGAGCGACATACATACAACCCCCAAGCTCGCGGGTAAGAAGGAAATATACTTTTCGAGAAGAGAGCAGCATTTCCTCCTCGCGTCGGCTCCGCGCGACAAAATGAGTCTGTCGCTGGATTATGGAATCGACCAGTTCCACAGCAATATCCGGTTCACCCACTTCGGACAGGTTGTCCTCACCGACTACGATCCGAAAGAATACACGTACGATCCACAGGTCACAACAGACATCAGCCTTGGATACGACATCATGAAGGGCCTATCCCTCATCGTGGGCGCTGCCAATGTGTTCGACGTATACCCCACGAAGCAGGATGATTCTGAGACCGAGACCGGGGGAGCCTGGGACGCCGTCCAGATGGGCTTCAGCGGCCGGTTCATGTTCGCAAGGCTGAATTTCAAGGTGTATTAGCGAACGCAAATCGTCGACCCGGGCCGCATGTCCGAACATGTTGGCCCGGAGTCGCGGGGGTGTTGGTCGGGGTCTCGGTTCATATCCTCTCGTTGACTCCTCGCGTATGATTCGACTTGTAGTACCTGCAAGCATATTCCGCATCCGGCAAGCCGCCCTATTGGGGCTCGCCTGCCTTTCCAGCCTCCTCGGCGTAATTTCCACCCGATCCCAGGTCATGCCGTACCACTACTACACTACGCGGGATGGATTGCCCTCAAATCAGATCAACGCGCTGTATCAGGATTCACGGGGCGTGATCTGGATCGGAACAAGCAACGGCATAGCCGTTTTCGATGGCATATCATTTGCCAGATACTCTACCCTCGACGGTCTCCCGAACAATTACATCATGGATATCGTAGAAAGCGGAACACATCCCGGGAGCGTGTACGTGAGCGGGTCGACGGGAGCACTCTGCCGAATCTCGGCCGGGACTGTCACACGCGTTCCGACCGACAGCGCCGATTCTCGTTACGCCATCCAGACTCTCGTCGCCGATGAAAGAGGCGAGGTCTGGTGTATGACGAAAAAGGGGGTCTATCTGGCGCAGGATACTGTGCTCACGCTGGTGATAGCGCGCACCCGATCCGGGAACGCATCAAACTTGTTGGTTGTCCGGAATGGTAGGCTTTGGATTGCATCTGACAACCAATTATCAATCTGCTCCAGGGGCCCCGACGATACGTTCTCTCGGGAGCGAACAGTTCAATTCGGTGCAAATATTCTATCGTTATCGGGGGGTCATGACGGTTCTATTTGGTTGGGTTCGGCGGACAGCGTGCTTTTCCAATTTCGCGATTCGACGATCGTTCACAAACGAAAACTCGCCGAAGGCTTGCCGAACGGCATCGTGGACGACGGAGCCGGAACGCTCTGGATCTCGTCGCGGAGAGACTTTTTCAAGCTTGCAACCGGAGCGATCGAGAGTGATTCGGTCGTTCTCTATTCCAGGGAGAACGATCTCGTGGATCCCGTAAATGGTTTTCCCTTTTTCGACCGCGAGAATGACTTATGGATTGGAACCTGGTCGAGGGGCATCATTCTTGTCCCAAACAAGAACCTGGCCCGCATCTTTACCGACCGCGATAAGGTGAACATGATGGCTGTCGCGGACAGCGCCGGTCATCTCTGGGTTGCCTCGGAAAACGGAGTGTGGGAAATCTATCCCGCTCGAGGAAACCAGTGGCTCAAGTTTCTGCATCACTTTCCCGATGATGAGCATGGGGGGATGTATTTTCTCTACGTCGACCCGGATGGAAATCTCTGGGTCAATGCCAACGCCCGTCCCGGCATTCTCGACTGTTACGCTATCACGCGTCGCACCAACCAGGAGTCTCTCCTTAAGCTGTCGAGGAGGGTGACACCGGGTCCGGGACCAGGCGAAGCGCACCTTCACGGCATGCTTATCGACCGCCAGAACAGATTATGGTGCGGCGTATTCCCGACGGGTATGATCGTTCGCGACCTGAAGACCCTCAAACTGTTGCGGAGCTACACCCTCGAAGACGGAATTCCCGATAACGCCATCCGTTTTCTTTTTCAGGACCGCGAAGACAACGTGTGGCTTGGTGGGTTTTATGGTGGTTTGTCTGTGAAGCTTGGCGGCCAGCCGCTCAGCGCGAAACTGAAGAAGTACACAGTCGCCGATGGGCTTCCTGACAATGGTATCAGGTCGCTGTACCAGGATGATCAGAACTACCTTTGGATCGGGACGCGATATGGGGGGGTGACCCGCTTCTCCAACGGTCACTTTCAGACTATCTCGACGAAGGAAGGCCTTCAGAGCAATGCTATCTGGTCAATCTCTGAAGATAATCAGAAGCACCTGTGGCTGGGGACTGACGTTGGCCTCGAATGTGTCGACGAAGCGACCGGCAATCCGGTGCGAACCCAGAAGGATTATCTCGGAAACCGTGTCCTCTCTTCCGGCATTTATGGAAATACGTTTCTCTGGTTCGCCACTCTCGACGGAGTCACGATCGACGACTTCCGTCTGGACGTCCCCGACACAATCCCACCGCCGATAGTCCTTAGAAAGTTTCAGGTGAACGGCAAAGACGTGCCGTTGAATAATGCCTCGACACTTTCCTATGATCAAAATCTTTGCACGGTTGAATTTGCGGGGCTGAGCTATAGGGATCCCCAGGCGGTTCGATACCAGTACAAATTGGAAGACATCGAAGATAACTGGGCGCCGCCAACCCGCCAGCACAGCGTTTCGTACGCGACACTCCAGCCCGGATCCTACACATTCATGGTGAGGGCTATCAATAGCGAGGGCATTGTAAGCCGGTCGCCCGCGACCCTGACCTTCACGATTCTCCCCCCGTTCTGGCAGCGATGGTGGTTTTATTCTCTCGTGGTCTGCCTTCTCGCCGCGGCGCTCTTTTCACTCTACCGTTATCGCATCAACAAGCTTCTGGAGATGGAACGGCTGCGGGTCCGCATCGCAAGCGATCTTCATGACGACGTCGGCTCGAGCCTTACAAGGATCGCAGTCCATTCCGAGGTCATCCAGTCCACATCAAATCCGGCGAGGGTGGCTGCCTCATCGAAGGAGATCGGCGCGATGAGCCGCGAAATAGTATCGACTCTGAGCGACATCGTCTGGTCTATCGACGCGCGTCACGATACGCTTGGCGACCTCATGGACCGGATCCGATCATTTTCACTAGACGTCCTCTCCGCGAGCGATGTCCAGGTCACAATTGAATCCTCGGGGTTGCTGCTTTCGAGAACTATCCCGGTGGATGTGCGGCAGAACATTTACCTCATCGTGAAGGAAGCCGTGAACAATGCCGCTAAACATTCGGCGGCGACGAAAGTCGAGATGAAACTTACGCAGGATCGTGATGTCCTCACGATTTTCATATCAGACAATGGCACCGGGCTTCCTCCGGAACCCAGAGACTCCGGGCATGGGTTGGCCAACATGAAGATGCGGGCGGAACGGATCGGCGGGAACATCACCTTTGAGAATAATCATGGACTTGAAATCTCATGCAGAGTCAAACTCTGACAGCAGGCGATAGGTCAGGGGGGATATACCACGTTTATGGTATTTACTGGAGGTCATAATTAACCTTCATTATTGGAGATGATCAGCGTCGGAATAATTGAGGACGATGAGGCGATCCGGGGAGCGATCACGGAGTATCTCAATTCTCAACCGCGGATGTCTTGTGAGCTTTCAGAGTCTTCGGTTGAGTCGTTTTTGTCAAAACTCTCCGCAGAGAACCTGCCGGATGTCATCCTCACCGACATTGGCCTGCCCGGAATGTCGGGCATCACCGGCATCAAGCTTATAAAGGAGCGGTATCCGGAGACGGATATTCTGATGCTTACCGTTCACAATGATTCGGAGAAGATTTTCCAGTCGTTATGCGCGGGAGCTTCTGGGTACCTCCTTAAGAACACCCCTTTTCCCAAACTGCGCGAGAGCATCGAGTTACTTCACGAGGGCGGTGCGCCTATGTCGCCGGAAATTGCCCGCAAGGTCATCGAACGCTTCCGTCCCACGACGCTGTCTCCTCCTGACTCGGGCCTAACCGACAGAGAGAAGGAGATCGTGGGGGGGCTGGTGGACGGCCTGAGTTACAAGATGATCGCCGATAGGATGATAATTTCCATCCACACGGTGCGTGTACACATCAAGAACATTTATAAGAAGCTTCAAATCCACAGCAAAGCAGAGGTGATCGGAAAGTCGCTCCGCGGCGAGATCTGAAAACCTCCCCCTTTCTCGTTTCCGGCTCATTTCTCCTTTCTGGTTCCTTCCTTCTTTCTGCCCTTCTCACCCCTCTTGCTTTCTCGTGCCTTTCGCTCCCTCCCGAACCTCTCCAATCCGCCTGATTTCCCGCTTTCTTCACGCCGCCAATATACCATCAAGATGGTATTGTTGACCCCCCCTGGGCCGGATATATTGACTCCTGAAGCATGTTTTCTACTCATCCGACAATCAGGAGCTTGGCAATATTATGAACCGGATACGATTGTTTGCCTGCATCGTCACGATCGCGGCGTTGCTTCAACATTCCTCTCTCCACGGGCAGAAGCGTCTCGGCAGCCTGATAACAACCACCCCCTCCCAGCCCGGGGCGATCAAATCGCAGACATCGTCATTCGCCGATCAGGAATCAGAATCCGAACCCGATCCTGAGAAACAATTCTCGCACGGCAACAAGATCCCCCCTGCGAGGTACAGGGCAGCGTATGAGGCGATCCAAAAAATGCCCTCCGAAGAGGATGCTGTTTCGGGAAAACAGAGGCGCCGGACGATAGAGAGCGGAAGCACCGCACAGTGGGAATGCATTGGTCCCGTTCAGGTCCGCAACAATTCCAATGCATCGATCGTTTACCACGGACGAATCCGCGCTTTCCACTGGTATTATAATACCGGCGCATCCCAGTGGGAGACGTATGCGGGCGCATCGAGCGGCGGATTGTGGTTCGGTCAGAATGCAATCGTCTCCTATGTTTGGACCTCCCTTGGCGACAATTTGCCGAACCCTTCTGTCGGGTCCTTCGTCATCCATCCCGCTGATCCGAACACCATCTTCGTCGGGACTGGGGACTGGTCTCGGGGATACGGAGGTTCGGGGCTGTATGAGACAACGGATAGGGGTGTGTCGTGGAATCACGCCAGCTTGCCGTTTGACCCGAATTACATCACGTCTGTGTTCTATACTGTCGGCGCATCCATCATGTTTCTATCCTCTGACTCGGGCGTCGCCAAGTCCACCGACGGGGGAACAACGTGGAGTCTTGTCCCTGTCAACGTCTCGGCTCCGCGTGCATCGGTGTACAATCTGGTTGCCGCCAATCCGAGCCAACTCTATGCGACCCTTTCAAAAGATGGCATTTACCGTTCTACAAATGGGGGCGCGTCCTGGGATAAGCTCATAAATGGCCTTCCCTCCACCAATATCGGAAAATCGATCGCCCTCGATGTGAGCAAAGCAAACCTTGAAGTTGTCTATGCTGCGTTCGCCGATTCCAACAACAACACCAAGGGCATTTATGTCTCGAGCAACTCCGGAAGCTCGTGGACACAGACTGCGGCCCCTCCCAATTATCTTACGCTCGGCCAGGGTCACCACGCCCATGTCCTCCGCATCCACCCGAATGATCCCTCCACCGTCTATGTGGGAGGCGTCTCGCTGATTAAGACAACCGACGCGGGTGCTAGTTGGGTCACGGTGAATGGAGGGCACTCCGACTATACCGCGATCGAATTCAGTCCGATGGACCCAAACCTCATCAAGATTTGCAATGACGGGGGAATCTTCGATCGCAATGATCAGGCAAACACAATAACCAATAGGGTACACGTCTTCCTGCCTGGTGCTCCAATCCAGCAATATGGGATGGACTATGCCTGGTCTGAAACACCGGTTTTGCTCTCGGGAACTCAGGACAACGGGGCGATCATGACGACGTCTGCCTACGATCCGGGAGCTTTGTGGTGGCAGATCTCAGGGTGTGACGGACCGAATGAAGTTACAATCGACCCCCTCAACTCTTCCCAGTTCTTCTATAATTCCTGGTGCGGCGCAACATGGCCGCGATATCGGTCGCAAGATCAAGGAACAACGATCGATAACATCGATGATGGTATCGGCGAAATATGGTATACACCCATACGCCTCAGCAAGGGCGGAGGAGGTGTGCTCTGGACCGTTTCGAGCGCTGCGCTTTACTACTCGTATAATAATGGGAATAGCTGGTCGCGGGCAACGACCTATCCAAACGATTTTAACAACATCGGGGTGAAAGGGGTGACGGTTAACAATTGGGCCCCTCTTAACAATAAGACTCTCTACGTGACTGCATACGATGACAAACAGACCGCCGTTGACGAGTCGGCAACCTTTTACGCCGCCGACGGCGCCCCGGGTTCGATGACCTGGCGATCAGGCAAGCTCTCTTTAGGAGAACCAGTCGGGGGATTGATCCCTGATCGATGGAACCCCGACCGGGTGTTTGGATTCACGGGTAAGGCTTATTACAACTATGTGTTTGAATCCGCCGATCGCGGACAATCGTGGACATATATTGGCTACGGCCTTCCACCTGACCTGCAATTCGACGATATTGTTAGAAGCCCCTCGGACACCAATGTGATATATCTGGCGACGAATATGGGAATGTTCAAAACGCTGAACGGCGGGAATTCCTGGTTCAAGTTTCAAACGGGTTTACCGATAGTGGCAGTCGGCAACATTTCATACATACCCGGGACTGCATACGACACTCTCAGGATCGGCACCTACGGCCGGGGTTACTGGCAGCGGCTGGTGAAAGACGTTGCTCCCAATTACTCCGCAGACGGAATGCCCGGCCAAAGCGGAAACGACGTCTCGGCCGGAGCGGAGAACAGCATGATCGTAGGCGACTCAGGAGCGGTGAGCAACTCGACCGATAACGGGAAATCGTGGCATATCACCCATCTTGCTACATTGAATTCGCTCCACCGGGTGAAAGTCTGGGATGCGAGCAACGCGATCGCAATGGGCGACGGCGGAACTATCGTCCGTACGACGGACGGCGGGGGGACGTGGAACCCGCTACCTGCCGCCACGGCGGAGAACATCATCGATATCAGTTTTACTCCAACCAGTAGGGGATGGTTCATCACTCCCTCAGGGAAGCTCTTCAAGAGTACGGATTCCGGTGTCGACTGGCTGATGCAGTACGATTTCGGCGCCACTCTTCAGGCATGCAACTTCCCCGACGACGTTCATGGTTGGGTAGCGGTGAGCGGCGGCATCCCTTTGGGGGGAAATGCCTTAGCTCTGAAAACGACCGACGGCGGAATGTCATGGAATTCTCAATCGCTCCCTGTAAACAAGGTAAACAGGATGCAGTTCATAGATCCCCTGCACGGATTTGGCGTGTGCGACAGCGGTAAAGTTGTGAAGACATCCGACGGCGGCACAAACTGGACCCTTCTTAATAGCGGAGTTACTGTGCCTCTGAATGGGTGCTTCTTTTACGATTCCACCAACGGATACGTATGCGGCGACAGCGGGAACCTTCTGACGACACAAGACGGCGGCGACACGTGGCAGCCGCAGGCGAGCGGCGTTACCAACAAGCTCTCGGGGATGGCATTTGCGGCGGGAACACTTTTCCTTGCGGGGAACAATGTCGCCCTGACGTCCGATCAGCTCCAGATGAACACAGTATTTTATGATCTCGATGCCCACTGGAACATCGTGTCGATTCCGGTTCACGTGCCGGACTCGATGAGGACAACTCTATTTCCCAAAGCCAGCGCGGGCGCCTACGCATATGACGGGGCGTATAGCCAGTCTCCCTCCCTGAGCCCTGGAAAAGGATACTGGATGCGCTTCGACCAGGCGCAGGTCGTGTCTGTGCTGGGGACTCCGGCCGACATGCCGACACTTCACGTCAAGGCAGGTTGGAACTTGATCGGCGCGCCCCCCACCTACGTGAGTTCAGCCGCGGTATCCAGCATGCCCCCAGGGATCATGACATCGAAGTTTTTCCAGTTCAACAACGGGTACTCGGTGGCCAACACACTGACTCCGGGGCGAGGATATTGGGTGAAAGTGAGCCAGGATGGCGAGATAGTCTTCCAGTCGTCGACGGCTGTTCCAAAGCGCGCGGAGCAGATTTCGCCGCTGCTCACCTACGAGCGAATCACCATTACCGACGCGCAACATTATTCGCAGACGTTGTATTTCTCGGACTCTCCCGCTTCTGGAAGCGTCGACGCGCAATATGAGCTACCTCCCGTTCCCCCAGAGAACGTCTTTGATGCCCGCTTTGCATCCGGAAGGTTTGTCGAGGATCTTGCGAAGCGGCCGGGCCACGCCGAGAGCATCTTTCTCTCGACCCTGCATTACCCGGTGACGATTTCCTGGAACCGGAACCGTACATCTTCCCTCGGGAGACTCCTTGTCGATGACAAACAGTATATTCTCGCGGATTCAGGGAAGGTGCAAGTAACTTCGGCGCCTTCAAAACTCGTCGTCGCTCTTGCTTCTACCCCTCTCACTCAGCGACCGGTCGATTTCAAGTTGGAACAGAACTACCCTAATCCGTTCAACCCCGCAACGGTGATTCGGTATGACATACCCATCGATGCGCATGTTGTCATCGACATCTATGACGTGCTGGGGCGGCGCATATCCTCGTTGGAAGACAATTACAAACCCGCAGGATCATACGTTGTACGCTGGGACGCGTCCGCTCTGGCAAGCGGAATCTATTATTACCGAATGGAAGCGACCGGCACGGTGGAATCGACAAAACGGTTCACTCAGGTAAAGAAGATGTTACTGTTGAAATAGTTTGCACACATTAACCCTCCTGTAGTCCGCAGTTTTTCCCTGATCGGGCGGTCAGGCCGTAACGGCCTCGCCGCCGGTTCAATCACATACCTGCTCCCCTCTCGCTGATCCGCCCTTCGACCTTGAGGAATTAGTTCCCAACTATCGGTATATTTAGGCGTCGGGCTAAGCTCCCGCACCGGCATTAGGCGTTCCACTCACTCAAGGAATTTCTGACTTGATAGGTCAGTCGGTCCTGCAGTATAAGATTCTGGAACAACTCGGCGAGGGCGGCATGGGTGTCGTGTACAAAGCCCGCGACACCCGGCTCGACCGGACAGTCGCCCTCAAGTTTCTCTCGCCGCGCCTGTCGGGCTCCGAAGAGTCCAGGGCCCGGCTCCTTCAGGAGGCTCGAACCGCCTCAGCACTGAACCATCCCAATGTCTGTACGATCTACGGGATCGAGGAGCATCAGGGACAGATGTTCATCGTGATGGAATATGTAGAAGGGGTAACACTTAAGCGGCTGATCAATGGATCACAGTTGCCGATCGATCGAGTCGTCAGCATCGGAACGCAACTTGCAGATGGCCTCAAAGCCGCCTCTGACCGGGGATTGATTCACCGCGACATCAAGACCGAAAATGTTCTCGTGACTCCCGATAGTCGCGCGAAGATTATGGATTTCGGCCTTGCGAAGGTCGGCGGTGACGCCGGCGTCACGAAGGCCGGAACGACGGTTGGCACCCTCTCGTATATGGCTCCCGAGCAAATCATTGGCGAAGAAGTCGACGCCCGGGCAGACCTGTGGTCATTCGGGATTGTCCTCTACGAAATGCTGACGGGAAAACCTCCATTCCGGGGCGAGCACGAAGCGGCCGTGATGTATGAGATCCTGAACCAGGACCCTCCCCCTGTCACGTCGATACGGCCGGATGCCCCCGGGCATTTCCAGCCCCTCATCGCCGCCCTTCTCCAAAAGGATCGGAGCAAACGGACGATTACCGCAGCTGAGGTTATCGAGCAACTGAAGGCTCGACAGCATGCTGAGCCAAAAGAACATGAAGAGAAGTCGATCGCGGTTCTCTATTTTGACAACATGAGCTCAGAAAAAGACAGCGAGTATTTCTGTGCCGGCATTACCGAAGACATCATCACGGATCTCTCACAGATCAAAGAACTGAAAGTCGTATCGCGAACCGACGTCATGCCCTTCAGGAACAAGGAGGCAAACACGAGGCAGGTCGGGGAAGCCTTGAGGGTGAATTACATCCTCGAGGGGAGCGTGCGCAAAGCCGGTAACAGAATCCGGATCACCGCGCAGCTCATTGAGGTCCAGAACGGTTTTCATGCCTGGGCCGAACGCTTCGACCGCCTCGTGGAGGATATCTTTGACCTCCAAACTGAGGTCTCGCAGAAAATCGCCGACGCTCTCAAGATTACGCTGAGCGACTCGGAGAAGGCGTCACTCGCCAGGAAGCCGACGAATGACATGCGGGCATATGATTTCTATATGAGGGGACGAGAATACCTTTCGAAGCGAGGGCGCAAGAACAACGAAATGGCGATCTCCATGTTCGAGAATGCGCTTGCGATAGATCCGGATTTTGCATCAGTCTTCTCGGGCCTCACCGAAGCGTACTCCTACATGTATATTTGGTATGACGGTAATCCGGCGTGGCTCGGAAAGACAATCAGTCTGAATGAACGAGTTCTCGCACTCGATCCCGATTCTGTCGATGGCCTTTTTGGCTCGGGGATGATCCAGTTTCATCAGAAACGCTTCGGTGAGGCGAAGACAACATTCGAAAAGGTGGTCAAGCTCAAGCCCGATTTTTACGAGGCTTTTCGGTGGCTGGGTATCATCTCCGATATTATGGGAAATTTCGACGAAGCCATCGCGCACCACAAGCGCTGCGCCGCCCTCAAGCCCTTCAGCGAGGAGCCGTGGATGCATCTCGAGATGACATACAGGAGAAAAGGAAACCCTGAGGCCGCAGATAAGGCTGTGAAGACCCTCCACGATTTGGGTCAGGCAAAGCTGGACATTAACCCTGAGGATGTCACGACGATCAGCAGGATGGCCGGTGCCTATGTTCGATTGGGCCAGCCCGAAAAAGCCCTCGAGGCGATTAAGACGATCCAGCGGATCGCACCAACCGATGGGCTTGCCTTATACAACGCCGCTTGCACATACGCCTCCATGGGAAATAAGGAGGAAACCCTCGTATGCCTTCGCGGAGCGCTCAAGAACGGCTTCAAGGGCGTTGTTGAGTGGGTGAAAAGCGATGTCGACTTCGCCCAAATGCTCAATGACCCGGAATTCATAGCGCTCCTGGGGCAGTTTGGGTGATCACGATTGCGACAAGTTGACGTAATCTTTATTACCGAACGCCTGAGCAGTCGATGACTGCATTCCTCAGTGGACGAGCCATCGGTGTTGCCGCTTCTTTGGTTGTCATCGTTGCAGTGTTTATTGTTGCAGTCTTATTCCTCAGCGGGGGTAGGGAGGGAGACAGCGCGGAGAAGAGTAGTATATCCTCCATCGAAACACACCGGCCGTCCCCCCACAAGGCCATCCTCGAAACCCCCAAAACTCGGTCAAGCTCCGAATATCCGATAGGTTACAATGTGGGAACTGTCGACCCACGCTTTGGATTATCGAGGGAGATCTTGTTGAAACTCGTCGACGAAGCAGCGCAAGTGTGGGAAACGCCGATCAGCACTCCATTGTTCCGCTACGATACGGCCGCTGAGTTGACGATCAACCTGATCTTTGACGAACGCCAGGCAAAAGCAAACGAGGCGAGTCGAGCAAAATCACTCCTCGCAATAAAGGGCAAGACCTTCGAGGAACTCAAGGCAACCTATGATTCGAAGATCCGATTGAAAGAGAAACTGGAGGGGGAGTATAAGGATTCCCAGGCGGAGCTCGACCATAGGCTCGACGATTACAACTCAAGGGTCGCGATGTGGAACGGCAAAGGCGGTGCGCCCCCAAGTGAATTCAGGGCGCTTGAGGGGGAGCGTGATCGGCTTGAGGCGTTGAAAAGACAGGTTGAGCGGCAGGTGGGGGTGCTGAACGAAACGATACAAACTGTGAACGATTTGGCCGGTTCACTCAACGAGTTATCCGGCAGGTACACACTTGCAGTTGAGAACTATAATGACCGATTTGTCGCAGTTCGCGAATTTGAAAAGGGCCTATGGAACGGAAAGAGCGTTGACGTATTTGAGTTCCAGAGCGAGGCGGATTTGCGGCTGACGCTGGTCCACGAATTGGGGCACGTCCTCGGCTTCGGCCATGTCAATGATCCCAATGCCATCATGTATTACAAGCTGGAAAAGCAAGATGTTAAGCACCCACGCTTGACCAATGACGACCTGGAATTGCTTCATTCAAAAATTTCTACTTCTTCCTGAGAGGCAGCTCGGGAAGGATGGAAATGCGACATGGAATGGTGATCGGATTCGTAATTCGTTTCGCAATTGTAACCCTACCCTTGTTCGGCAGGGTACAAGTAGCTTACGGGCAGGAGCCGGATCAAGGAATAGGGTTCGTCGTTCTCCCCGGCGGAGACAACTCACGCGGCGTCATATACTCTAGGCCAAGTCCTACATCGGACACCATAGCGACTCTATTCCGGTGGGAGTACACATTCTTCGGCGATACTGACAAGGTGCGCGGCCGTCTTGCAGGATTCGAAAAGTACGGTGACTGGGGCCCACCAATCATATCATTTAGTGCCGATTCCAGTTGGGCCCGTGTGCTTATGGAAACGGCCACCGGAGAAGTCAGAAGAAAAGGTTGGGTAAATCTGAAAATAGCCGGCACATCAATAAGACTCTGGTCCGATTTTCTCCCCACTCATCCAATGAAGTTGAAGGACCATCACCCCTTTCGGTTCTATTCGAAACCGAATGGGGCTCTGAGGAAGGACATCAAACTCGTCAGATATCCTCATCAAGAGGTTTACAGCTATGTACTCCGCCCGATCAAACGAATGGGGCGATGGCTTTACGTAGAGATAATTTACCCAACCTGGCCGTGCGCAGGCACTCCGAGTGAGGTCAAAGATATGTTTGGAGTCTCACAGCTGACGACAAGAGTCTGGATAGAATACGTCGATCGGCGAGGTCGTCCACTCGTCGTGGCTGCAGATATGTGTTAGTGGTTTAGGTGAGATTCCTATTCGATGTCTGTTTTTGCTTGTAAGCTACTCGGCGGTATTCGGCTGATTTCCCGCGTTGAGGTGAAAACCATTCAAGCGCTGAATCCTGAATCGACGGATCCGCCGCCCTTGAGCTAAGACACTTGGTCCCCTCGATATTCTAATCCCGGCCCGGATCCCCAGGTCGGGATTTGTGTTTCTTATCCAATCTTCACCCCTATGTGACCTTCCTGTTATCTTAATCGGGTATCTTGTCCCTCGATTTGAAGCAAAAACCAACCATAACAACAATTGCAGGAGTTCCTGTCATGTTCAAATACTCGCTGTTTCTCGCCCTCGTCCTTGGCCTCATCTCATCCAGTCCGGCTCAGAAGATGGACAAGAAAATGGGCAAAGAAATCCAGTTCAAGGTCCGCATCGAGAACATCTCCAAGGGCGAAATCCTCAAGGGGATGAACGGCGGCACCGCCCCGGCGGCGATCGCGCCGGTCCTGTACCTCGTCCACACCATCGAGGCACCTCTATTTAAGACGGGCCAGAAGGATTGGGGACGGGGGCTTGAAAGCCTCTCCGAGGACGGAAATCCGACGAAGCAGGCCGAATTCTGCAAGCACCATAAGGGCGTGGTCTCCGCCGGAGTCATGAATATCCCGGTGGGCGAAACCTCACCCGGCCCGGCCAAGCCCGGCATGGCGTACGAGTTCAGCTTCACCGCATCGAAGGGCCAACGTTTGACGACCGCACAGATGTTCGGGCAGTCGAATGATCTCTTCTATGCACCGTCCGAGCGCGGCATCGAGCTTTTCGATGAGAAAGGGTTGGCGATTAGCGGGGATATCACGTCGCAGTACATCCTCTGGGATGCCGGCACTGAAGTGAACGAAGAGCCCGGATTCGGTCCCAACCAGGCGCCTCGTCAGGCGGCACCCAACACCGGCGCCGATGAAAACGGAGTTGTAACGCCGGTGAACGACGGAAAGTATGTCTATCCGAAGGTCTCCGATGTCATCAGGGTCACCATCACACCCGACCTGACGACGGCGGAAAACGGCGGCTATCACAAATAAACCCACTGTCGCACTGAGCGAGACGCAGCCTGTTGTTCAGCGTTCATCGGCCTCGTTTCGCTCCGCGCGGCGGAATCAATCCCAAAGGAGAATAACAATGTCCAAAAAGAAGATACTCTGGCTCATCGCGATCGTAGTAGCGATAGGACTCTGGTATGCGTTCCGTCCCGAGCTGCTCTTCGTCAATGAGACCGTCAGCGAGAGCTTCCCCGCCTCGACAGCCACCCAACAGACAGCAACTCTGTCGGAACCGGTTCTGCTCGCCGAAGGCGCATTCCACAGCAACGCACATGACACAAAAGGTACTGCTTCCATCTACCGGCTTGCCGATGGAAAGCGCGTCCTGAGATTCACCAATTTCGAAACCTCGAACGGCCCGGACGTGAACATCTACCTTGTCGCGGCTTCAGACGTACAGGATGACGGAACGGTCAAGAAGTCGGGATTCGTAGCCGTAGGGCCGATCAAGGGGAACAAGGGCGATCAGAATTACGACGTTCCTGCCGACCTCGATCTCGGGAAGTATAAGACCGTCACCGTCTGGTGCAAGAGGTTCAGCGTCAACTTTGGCAGCGCGCCGCTCTCGCCGAAGGCAGGCCTCAATTCCAACAGCATGCAGACGCCCGGAACTGACGAACCGAAGGTCCTCTCCGCCGGAACATTCCACAACGGAGCCCACGACACGAAGGGGAAGGCCACCATTTACCAGCTCCCCGACGGCAAACGGGTTCTGAGGTTCACTGAGTTTGAGACTTCCAACGGCCCGGATGTTAACATCTACCTCGTAGCCGCGTCGGATGCGAAGGACGATGCCACGGTGAAGAACGCGGGGTTCATCACGCTCGGGCCGATTAAGGGCAACAGGGGCGATCAGAACTATGAACTCCCCTCCACTGTTGACTTAGGTACGTATCGGGCCGTCACAGTCTGGTGCAAGCGCTTCAGCGTCAACTTCGGCACGGCACCGCTCACTCCTTCGGTTCCATCACAAGCGCAAATGTGAGGAGGACACCCATGTCCCGCGAGAATCACTACGACGTTATCATCATCGGATCAGGGGCGGGAGGGGGTACGCTCGCGTACGCCCTCGCCCCCACAGGCAAGCGGATCCTCATCATCGAGCGCGGTGATTATGTAGCTCGCGAAAAGGACAACTGGGACCCGAAGGCGGTCAACGCTGAAGGGAGATATCAGACGAAAGAAGTTTGGCGGGACGGCGATGGAAAGCCGCTTCACCCTCACACGAACTATAACGTCGGAGGCAACACGAAGTTCTACGGTGCGGCCCTCTTCCGGCTTCGTAAAGAGGACTTCGGAGAGATCCGTCACCACGGAGGCGTGTCGCCTGCATGGCCGATTTCGTACGACGAGCTCGAGCCTTACTACGCGAAATCCGAGCGGATGTACAACGTGCACGGCACGCGGGGCGAGGATCCGACTGAGCCCTGGGCAAGCTCGTCATTTCCATACGACGCTGTGACTCATGAGCCGAGAATACAGCAGCTCAGCGACGACTTTGCCCGGTTGGGACTGAAGCCGTTCCATGTCCCTCTCGGAATCATGCTGAACGAGAAGGACCGTCTCCGAAGCAAATGCATCCGCTGCAGTACCTGCGACGGTTTTCCCTGCCTTGTTCAGGCAAAATCCGACGCTCAGGTGTGCGCGGTCGACCCGGCGCTTGAGATGCCGAACGTCACTCTTGTGACAAACATGAAGGTAGAGAGACTATTTACGGATGCCTCCGGCCGGCGTGTCACGACCGTCGCAGCATCTCACAACGGCCACATTGAAGAGTTCTCAGCCGATATTGTTGCCGTATCTTGCGGCGCGATCAACTCGGCCGGGTTACTGCTGCGGTCTGCGAACGATAAGCATCCAAACGGACTGGGCAACAGCTCAGATACCGTGGGCAGGCACTACATGGGGCATGTGAATTCCGTCCTGATGGCGATCTCCAAGTGTCCGAATCCTACGGTCTTTCAGAAGACGCTCGCGGTCAACGATTTCTATTTCGGATCGAAAGATTGGGAATATCCGATGGGCCATATTTCGTTTGTGGGCAAACTCGACGTCGAGTCGCTCAAAGCGGGAGCGCCGGCGATCGCCCCCGGATGGACGCTCGATCTCATGGCAAAACATTCGCTCGATTTCTGGCTCACCTCGGAGGACCTGCCTGATCCCAACAACCGGGTTTCGGTCGACCGGGATGGCAACATCGTCCTCGCTTACAAGCCGAACAATGAGGAGGGGCACAAGCGCCTCATCGCAAAACTGAAGGGGCTTATGCAGCAGCAGACAGCATGCTCCGTCCACGGTCATGAGTGTCACGAAGGCCTCTTTTCACGCAACCTTTTTATCGGACAGCGGATCCCTCTTGCGGGGGTCGCACACCAGAACGGAACAATCCGCTTCGGCACCGATCCGAAGACCTCCGCGCTCGACCGCAATTGCAAGGCCCACGACCTGGAGAACCTCTATGTCGTCGATGCGAGCTTCTTCCCCTCAAGCGGCGCGGTGAACCCTGCCCTCACTATCATGGCAAACGCACTCCGGGTTGCCGATCATCTGAAAGACCGTCTGGGCATCACCGGGACTGCCTCGCAGCGCGTGGGGATGGAGATGGTCGCATGAAGATTACGCCCGCGTTTCTCCCCCGACGAACCTACATTCACTCGAGGGCTAGCATACGGCCCTGGTTTCTGATCCCCATCATCGCCGGCTTGTTGCTCGCGAGCCCGAAGGCTCGTCCCAGCAGTCCCGTAGGTGATGCTGCTCCGGGAAAGGTTGCGTCTGTCGAAGCGGTCGGCATAACTGTTTCGGACATGGATCGGTCGATCGATTTCTATTCTAAGGTTCTCACATTCCAAAAAGTATCGGATGATGAGGTCTGGGGAGCCGAGTACGAGAAGCTGGAAGGAGTCTTCGGACTCAGGATGAGAGTCGTTCGGATGAAACTCGGGGACGAGACGATCGAGCTTACCGAATACCTCACACCGAAGGGAAGCGCTTTCCCCGCGGACACACGAAGCAACGATCGATGGTTCCAGCACATCGCGATCGTGGTGAGTGATATCGACAAGGCCTACGAGCGCTTGAGAAGGTTCAAGGTCCAGCACGCCTCAACGGCTCCGCAGACGCTCCCCCCTACTATCAAAGCAGCGGCGGGGATCAGGGCATTCTACTTCAGGGATCCTGACGGCCATTATCTCGAGTTGATCTGGTTCCCGGCAGACAAGGGCGACCAGAAATGGAAGAAACCCGGCGAGAGGTTATTCCTCGGCATTGACCACACGGCAATTGTAGTGGAGAACACCGAACAGAGTTTGAAATTCTACAGAGACGAGCTCGGCATGCATGTCGCCGGCGAGAGCGAGAATTTCGGGACCGAGCAGGAGCATCTCAACAACGTCTCGGGCGCCCGGCTTCATATCACAGGACTCAGGGCCGCTGCCGGACCGGGGATCGAATTTCTCGAATATCTCACTCCGCGCGACGGACGTCCCGTATTGGCTGGGATGAAATCGAACGACATCGCACATTGGCAAACCACGCTGACGACCCGGCGCGTTTCGGATGTTGAACAGGAGCTCCGAGCCGGAAAAGCAGTGTTCGTATCACCAGGCCCGGTGCAGACTGACGGCAGGCTCGGGTTCGGGACCGGGTTACTGGTAAGCGATCCTGATGGCCACACGATGAAAATCATCGAGCGAAGTGGAACAGACACTACTACAGCCACATCTCATCGATAAGAGTGATCGAATGTACGGGCACGACGAACATCTTTGGGGAATTATCCTCGCCGGAGGCGAAGGGAAGCGGCTGCAGCCTTTCATCAAGGCGGAATACGGCGAGAACTGTCCCAAACAATACTGCACGTTCACCGGCACGAGATCGATGCTGCGCCACACGATCGATCGGGCCGAAAAGGCGATACCTCAGGACCGCTTACTCACCGTCGTGACAAGGGCACATCTAGAATACGCGTACGTGCAGCTGATCGACCAGCCCGCTGAGAATATCATCGTCCAGCCGGAGAGCAGGGAAACGGCGCCGGGGATTCTCTATCCTCTCCTTCATATCTATGAGAGAGATCCCGACGCCACTGTCTGCCTCTTCCCTTCTGACCATTTCGTGGTTCATGAAGAGCGCTTCATGGCGCACGTTCGCTTTGCCTCCGATATTGTGGGACAGCACCGCGATAACGTGGTCCTTCTTGGCATCGAGCCGGCACGCCCGGTGGGCGACTATGGCTGGATAGTGAATGGCGAAACGCTCATCAACCGGGATGGGATGCGGCTCTCCTCGGTCGAGCATTTCCTCGAAAAACCCGGTCAGGATACGGCAATTCGCCTCTTCCGGACCGGGGCGCTCTGGAATACGCTCGTTGTTGTAAGTTATGCCAAAGTTTTGCTACAATTGTTCGAATCCTTCACCCCCCGACTCTATCAGGCCTTCTCAGGTCTGCGTAAGGCGCTCAGTTCGCCGCAGGAGGAACATGTTGCCGAGTCGCTCTATTCGAGGTTGCCGCAGATGAATTTCTCCCATGAGATTCTCAGCCAGAACTTTGCCGGACGCCGGTCTCTCAGCGTGAGCGGCGTGTACTGGAGCGATTGGGGAGACGCCTCCCGGGTCGTGTCTGACCTTGCGAGATTCTGTCAACCCAAAGCCGTGGCAGGATCGATGAGCAGGCTCGTCGAGCCCATCCGGATCGCAGGATAAGACCGATGGCAAACCCACAGAGGATCATCATACTCGGCGGCGGCTTTGGCGGGATGTATGCCGCTCTCGAACTGGAAAGACAGCTCGCAAACGACTCTTCGATCGAGATCACGCTGGTCAACAAGGATAATTTTTTCCTGTTCACCCCCATGCTCCACGAGGTGGCGGCGAGCGACCTTGATCCTACTACGATTGTGAATCCGGTTCGCAAACTTCTCCGGAAAGTTCAGTTTTTCAACGGCCCGGTCGACGCAGTCGATCTTCCAAACAAAACGGTAACAGTATCGCACGGCGACGACGGTCATTCGCACGTTTTGCGTTACGATCATTTGATCCTGGCGCTTGGGACAATCACAAATTTCTATAATATTCCCGGCCTGAAAGAGCGGGCGCTCACGATTAAATCCCTGGGCGACGCCATCATGCTGCGCAACCGGCTCATCGCAAACCTCGAACAGGCAGATTTTGAGTGCGTCGCCCCCTCCCGGCAGAATCTATTAACTTTCGTCGTCGCAGGGGGCGGGTTTGCCGGCGTCGAAACAGTAGCCGGCATTAACGATTTTCTTCACGAGGCCATTCCGTTCTACCCTCATCTCTCCCGAAAGGACCTCAGGGTTGTATTGGTTCATTCCGGGGAAGTGATCCTCCCGGAATTGGGAGAGAAACTCGGCCGCTACGCAATGGAAAAGCTTTCGGCGAGAAATATCGAGATCATTACCGGCACGAAAGTCACGAAAATAGACAACCACAGCGTACAACTCGGGAACGGAATGGAAATCCCTTCTGATACGCTTATCTGGACCGCCGGGACGTCTCCAAACCCCCTAATGACTACGCTCACCTGCAAGACCGACCGCGGAAAACTCCCGGTCGATGAGTTCCTCCAGGTCGAGGGGTGGCCCGGCGTATGGGCAATTGGCGACTGCGCGGTGATCCCGGACTCCACAACCGGCAAGTCGTGCCCGCCGACGGCTCAACACGCGTTGCGTCAGGGGAGGGTCCTTGCCCACAACGTCATTGCCGCGATCAAAGGGGGCAAGAAGAAAAACTTCCGTTTCAAGACACTCGGCCAGCTGGCGTCGATCGGCCGGCGTACAGGAGTGGCGCGCATTCTTGGCGTCAACTTCTCAGGGTTCGTCGCCTGGTGGCTGTGGCGGACGATCTACCTATCCAAACTTCCGCGCGTGGAGAAACGGCTGCGGGTGACGCTCGATTGGACCCTTGATCTATTTTTCTCGAAGGACCTTGTGCAGTTCAACACCTATCGCGCACCGACTATCTCCCACACGAACGATAACGGTCATATCGATCACGACGTGATGGCAGAGGAACATCATCGGGCGTAATGACGACTAAGAATAGACGAGGACCGTCTTTTGACGATTTATTCGGCTGGAAACCTAAACGGCACATTTCAATACTACTGATATGACTGAAGAAAAGAGACGACTCAAGGAATCAGCAACCGGTAAAGCTCCATGGAAAAAGTGGGGCCCCTATCTCACCGAGCGGCAGTGGGGTACTGTGCGCGAGGATTATAGCACGTACGGCACCGCCTGGGACTACCTCACTCACGACGCAGCCCGGAGCAAGGCGTACCGTTGGGGAGAAGAGGGAATCGCCGGCATCAGCGACGAGAACCAGCTCCTCTGTTTCTCATTAGCCCTCTGGAACGGGAAGGACCCCATCATAAAGGAGCGCCTCTTTGGTCTGTCCGGAAGCGAGGGAAACCACGGCGAGGACGTCAAAGAGCTCTATTACTATCTCGATAATACGCCTACGCATTCCTACATGAAGATGCTGTACAAGTATCCGCAGGCGGAGTTCCCCTACTCCGACCTCGTCGATGAAAATCGCCGGCGCGGCAGAGGCCTGCCCGAGTACGAGTTGATGGATACCGGAATTTTCGATCACGACAGGTACTTCGACGTATTTGTGGAATATGCCAAGGCGTCTCCCGAGGATTTGCTAATCCGCATCACGGTCCACAACCGCGGTCCCGAGGATGCAGAGATTCACGTTCTGCCGACTCTGTGGTATCGCAACACCTGGGCCTGGGGATACGACACTTACAAGCCCGGACTCGCGGCGGCTGGAAACGTGATCGAGGCCGATCATCGCGAGCTGGGGAAGCGGTGGCTCTATTGCGACCGTGTCGATGATCTGCTCTTTTGCGAGAATGAAACACACCTGGGGCGGCTCCACGGCGTCCGGGGTGTCACCGGATTCTTCAAGGATGGGATCAACAATTATGTAGCCGGGAGAGACAAAACTGCTGTCAATCCCCACAAGAAAGGAACCCGGGCTGCTGTGGACGCGCTCCTCACGGTTCCCGCCCGCAAGTCCGTCTCAGTGCGTCTGCGGCTTACGGACACTCGTCAGCACCTCCCTTTTTCCGGATTTGATGAGATTTTCGCTCTTCGTCAGACGGAAGCCGACGGATTTTATGGCGAGCTGCAGGCCGATATGGAGAACGAAGATGCCAGGAACGTGCAGCGGCAGGCGTTTGCAGGCATGTTGTGGTCGAAGCAGTTCTATTACTACGACATCCCGCAGTGGCAGAAAGGGGATCCGGGCCAGCCCGCTCCTCCTCCCGAGCGGCAGCGTGGGCGCAACCATGAATGGATCCACCTGAACAACGCAGACATCATCTCGATGCCCGACAAGTGGGAATATCCCTGGTACGCCGCCTGGGACCTTGCTTTCCACGCGATCCCGCTTTCGATGATCGACCCCGAATTTGCGAAAGAGCAGTTGACTCTCCTTACACGCGAGTGGTACATGCATCCGAACGGCCAGCTTCCGGCATACGAGTGGGCGTTCGGTGACGTGAATCCTCCGGTCCACGCCTGGGCGGCGTGGAGGGTCTTCAAAATCGACGCGAAGATGAGCGGGAAATCCGACATCGCTTTCCTCGAAGGGATGTTTCACAAACTCCTCTTGAACTTTACGTGGTGGGTCAACCGGAAAGACGAGGAGGGACACAATATCTTTCAGGGGGGCTTCCTTGGGTTAGACAACATCGGGGTCTTCGACCGGAGCGCGATGCTGCCCACCGGCGGACACATCGAACAGGCCGACGGCACGAGCTGGATGGCGATGTATTCTCTGAACATGATGCGGATCTCGCTCGAACTTGCGCAGACGAAGCCTGTGTACCAGGACATGGCGACCAAATTCTTCGAGCACTTCCTCTACATCGCCGGCGCTATCGCGAACATCGGCGGGGAAGGGATCGATCTCTGGGACAGCGAAGATGAGTTTTTCTACGACGTCCTGCACACTCCCCACGGGCTCACCCCGCTCAAGATACGCTCGATGGTGGGACTCATCCCTCTCTTTGCCGTCGAGACGCTCGAGCCGGAGCTCCTCGAGAAAGTCCCCGATTTCAAGCGGCGCATGGAGTGGTTCCTTGGCTATCGGCCAGATCTGGCAAACCTCGTCTCCCGGTGGCGTGAGCCCGGAACGGGCGACCGAAGGCTCCTCTCGCTTCTGCGCGGTCATCGAATGAAGCGCATTCTCAAGCGGATGCTCGACGAAACGGAATTTCTCTCCGATTACGGCGTGCGCGCGCTTTCGCGCTATCATAAGGATCACCCATACGTCTTTTACGCCAACGGGGATGCCTTGACGGTGGAGTATCAGCCGGCCGAGTGCAACTCAGGCTTATTCGGAGGCAACTCGAACTGGCGGGGGCCGATCTGGTTTCCGGTGAATTTCCTCATCATCGAATCGCTCCAGAAATTCCACCACTATTACGGCGACGACTTCAAGATCGAGTCTCCGACAGGCTCAGGGCAGTACATCACCATCAATGATACCGCCGATGAGCTTGCCCGGCGGCTCACAAAGATATTCCTGAGAGACGAAGATGGGAAACGCCCGGTCCTGGGGCCGAACGAAAAGCTCCAGCGCGATCCGAACTTCCGCGACTATGTCCTATTCCACGAATACTTTAACGGAGACACGGGGGCCGGGGTTGGGGCCTCTCACCAGACGGGGTGGACGGGGATCATCGCGAAACTGCTCCAGCCAAGAAAAATGCGGGAGAGGGCGCAAGCAACACAATCAATCATCGAACACGAACAATACGCTTAAGGGACACGACGCATGAAGGCAATATCAGTCATTCCAGGTAAAGCAAACTCGATCCACCTCCGGGATATCCCAAAACCCAATGTCAGCGAAATAGCGGGCGGGCGCGGAGTCCTTGTCAAAGTCCTGCGAGTGGGCGTCGACGGGACCGACAAGGAGATCAATATGGCGGAATACGGGCAGGCGCCGCCCGGATTCGACTATCTCGTCATCGGGCACGAGTCGTTCGGGATCGTCGAGGAAGTGGGAGAAAACGTCACCGAGCTCAGGAATGGGGATTTCGTCGTTGCGACCGTACGCCGCCCCGGCAAGTCGATATATGACCAGATCGGCACGTATGACATGACAACCGAAGATACCTACTACGAGCGCGGCATCAACCTCCGGCACGGATTCCTGGCGGAGTACTATGTCGACTCTCCGGAATATATCGTGAAGATCCCTTCGGGTCTGAAAGGCATCGGCGTTCTGATGGAACCGATGAGCGTCGCTCAAAAGGGGATCATCCAGGCGTATGAGATTCAGCGGCGGCTGCGGGTTTGGCGGCCGCGCAAGGCCGCGGTGATGGGCTCGGGAACGCTTGGCCTCCTCGCAACGATGGCCCTTCGCTTACGGGGGCTGGAAGTAACAACGTTTGGCCGGAACATTTCTCCGTATCTGAACGCCTCGCTCGTCGAAGAGCTCGGCGCGAGATACATCTCAACCGCTCAGACGTCGATTGCCGAGGCAGCCTCAGAACACGGACCCTTCGACATTATATTCGAGGGCACCGGCAGCTCTGCGGTTGTATTCGAATCAGCAAACATCCTGGGAAAGAACGGTGTGCTCATCCTCTCGAGCATTACCGGCGGCGGCAAGAAGCTCGAGATCCCCGCCGATAAGATCAATCTTGATTTCGTACTCGGAAACAAGGTCATGTTCGGAACTGTGAATGCCAACCGGGAATACTTCGAATCCGGCGCAAAGGACCTGTCACAGTCCGAATTGCAGTTCCCGGGCTGGCTCGGTAAGCTCCTCACACACCCTGTCATGGGTTTGGAAAACTACGAAGAGATGATCAAGACGCTTACGATGGGTCAGGGAGCGATCAAGGTCTATATGGAGGTTGCACCCCTTCCATCGTCAACCAACGGGGAACGAGCGGTGGCCCGGGAAGTTGTGATGCCGGTGTCTTAATCCGTGCGAATCCCCTTGAAACCGGAGAAAGATCCCGCCCTACTCAATACTTGAGGAGGAACCAATGACGAACAATATAAAGGAAGGCTCCACCTCGCCGGACGATTCTGTGTTGGACCAAGCGTCGGCGAACCAGACCCCTGGGATCCATCCTGAAATGGCTGATGGTCGATCAGAAATCCCGGGGGAAACCGAACCTAGCCCTGTTGATCCCCAGGACGTCGACCGCGGAGTAGCCGACTCCGGGCCTGTGGGTCCTCGAGGAGTCAATGTCGAAGCACCCATTCCGGGACCAATTCCTCCCGGAGAGGTAGCTCCTGGAGCTGCAGTCTTAGGAGCGAAGATTCCGAAATCCGCAAGGACCTTTCAGATAGCCCCGGGTCCAAAGGGCAATAGACTCCCGGGGAGTATCTCATTTGGCCGGGAGATCTGCGGTGATCTCTCCCAATCCGAATCCAGGGAGTGGCTCGTCACGAACGGTATCGGAGGCTACGCTTCGGGTACGATCGCCGGCCTGTTGACGCGCCGCTATCATGGGATCCTCGTCGCGGCCCTCAAGCCGCCTCTTGGCCGCACGCTTCTCGTCGCGAAGCTCGATGACTATGCCTCCTACGACGGATCCGAGTATCCACTCTCGACGAATCGATGGACTGACGGATCGGTAACGGATGAAGGATATAAGAACATCGAGCAGTTCACTCTCGAAGGGACCACTCCTGTCTGGACCTACGCTTGCGGGGATGCCCTCCTGGAAAAGAGAATATTCATGCGTCGCGGTGAGAACACCACGTACGTCTTGTACACTCTCCGCCGGGCATCCGGGCCGCTTGACCTGAGAATAGAGTCGTTTGTGAACTACCGCGATTACCACGGCGGCACAAGTCACGGCGACTGGCGCATGCAGATCGAGCTGGTTAATCTCGGACTGCGTATCTCTCCGTTCGATGGCGCGATTCCATTCTATCTTCTTTCCGAACGAGGCGACATCCGCCAGGATCACACTTGGTATGAACGGTACGATCTGGCTCTCGAGAGATACCGCGGCCTTTCAGCGGGGGAGGATCACCTGCATTGCGCAACAATCACCACAACGCTTCAACCCGGAGAGTCATTCACCGTTGTCGCCACCACGGAAAAAGACACCGACCTCCGGGGTGAGTCTGAATATCTTATCCGAAGGGACTACGAGGAATCCCTCATCCCGAAGTCCGGAAACGGAAACGAGAGCGCCGCGGCGCCGTCGTGGATCAATCAGCTCTCGCTTTCCGCCGATCAGTTCATCGTGGATCGGCCTTCAGAGCACGATCCCCGCGGAAAATCGATCATCGCCGGATATCATTGGTTCGGCGATTGGGGAAGAGATACGATGATCAGTCTTCCGGGCCTCACACTCGAGACTGGGAGGCCCGAGATAGCACGTTCGATCCTGCGGACATTCGCCCAATACGTCGACAAGGGTATGTTGCCCAACCGGTTCCCCGACGCGGGAGAGAAACCCGAGTACAACACCGTCGATGCAACGTTATGGTACCTGGAGGCGCTCCGGTCGTATCATGATGTCACCGGAGACGACACGTTGCTGGTAGAGCTTTACCCCATCCTTGAAGAGATCATCGATTGGCACGAGCAAGGGACGCGCTACGGCATCCATGTCGATCCTGCCGACGGACTCCTCTATGCGGGAGAAGAAGGCGTACAGTTGACCTGGATGGATGCCAAGATCGGCGACTGGGTCGTGACCCCGAGAATCGGCAAACCGATAGAAGTAAACGGACTCTGGTATAATGCGCTCGTTGCAATGCAGTGGTTTGCGGAATCTCTGGGGAAACCGTATAAGCGGTATGAGCTCCTCGCGTTGAGGGCGGCGGCGGGATTTATGAAGTTCTGGAGCGAAGAGGACGGATATTGTTTCGATGTGATCGACGGCCCGAATGGGAGGGATGCTTCGCTTCGCCCCAACCAGATTATCGCCGCATCGCTACCGGCAACACCCCTGCTCGAATCACAGCGGCGGCAGATCGTGGATGTGTGCGCGAGATCGCTCCTCACATCGTTCGGTCTGCGGAGTCTTGCGAAGGACAACCCGTCCTACGTCGGCCACTATGGCGGCGACCAATATCTGCGCGACAGCGCTTACCACCAGGGAACAGTGTGGGGTTGGCTCCTGGGGCCTTTTGCCATCGCCCACTATTCCGTGTACAGAGACAAGGAAGCGGCACGATCGTTCCTCCTCCCGATGGAACATCATCTCAAGGCGCACGGACTGGGAACGATGAGCGAGATCTTCGACGGGGACGCCCCCTTCCAGCCGCGTGGGTGCATCGCCCAGGCGTGGACGGTAGCGGAAACGCTGAGAGCGTGGAATTATATCAACGGAGCATAACCCGGAGGCGCCCCGCTAGAGCTCTTCACTCAACTTGTATCCTATCCCCCTGAGGGTCAGGATGTATCTGGGGTTCTCCGCGTCGTCCTCGATCTTTGCGCGGAGCCGGTTAATGTGAGTGTTGATCGTGTGGTCGTAGCCGGCATAATCGTATCCCCACACCTGTTCCAGCAATTGCTCACGGGTATAGCATTTCCCTGGATGTGAGATAAAGAGCTTCAGAAGCTCGAACTCCTTCGCCGTCAATTCCACCGGCTTTCCTCCCTTCATGACTTTATACTTTTCCAGGTCGATCACCAGGTTTCCGAGCTTCATCGGCGCGGCAGAGCCCTGCCGGGATGGCCCCTTGTCGCTCTTTTCGATTCGCCGGACGATTGCCTTCACGCGTGCGATCAGCTCGCGGATGCTGAAGGGTTTCGTCAGGTAATCGTCGGCGCCCAGCTCAAGGCCGAGCACCTTGTCGAGTTCTTCCGACCGCGAGGTGAGCATCAGAATGGCGCTCTCCACCTTGTCTTCCCGCATAGACTTGCAGATTTCCATTCCGTCGGTTCCCGGAAGATTAACGTCGAGGATGACCAGATCGAACTTTCCGCTGAGAGCTTTCTTCAGGCCCTGGTCTCCGTCTGCGACCCACTCACAGGCATACCCCTGGTCGCACAGCTGAAGCCTGACGACCTCCGCGATATCCTTGTTATCCTCGACGATAAGTATTTTTCTGGGGCTCGCCTTCATACGGTCTGCGATTTCCGCCCGAGCTCTTCTTTGATCGCGGCGAGAAGCTTTTCTGTCGTGTACGGTTTCGGCAAAATACGCGTGACCCCGATCTCTGCCGCCTCCGCAGCTTTGCCGGCGGTCATCAATCCGCTTGTTGCGATGATTCTCACATCCGGATTCATCTTTTGAAGCGCGCGGATAGCGAGAGGTCCGTCCATGTAGGGCATCATCATGTCCATCAATACGACTTTCACTTTTTTCCTGTGGCTTGCATATGCCGCAAGGGCCTCCGTGCCGTCTCTTGCGGTCACTACCTTGTATCCATTCGCTTCGAGCGTCGCTTTCGTGATCGAGAGGATGGCGCTCTCGTCATCCACCACCAGAACGAGCTCGCCCTTCCCCTTCATCGATACGCGCCTCTGTTCCTGGATCCAGGACCTGTCGCCTCCGAGCGCCGGCAGATAGATGCTGAAGGTTGTTCCGCGTCCCGGCTCGCTGTACACTCCCAGGAATCCGCCGTGGCTTCTCACAATAGAGAGGGCTGTGGAAAGTCCGAGGCCGGTTCCTTTGCCCGGTTCCTTCGTCGTAAAAAACGGCTCAAATATTTTGTCCATCACCTCGGGCTTCATCCCTGCGCCGGTATCGGACATCTTGATGAGAACGTGGGGGCCCGGCTTTGCCTCGATATGCATCCGGGCAAACTGATCGTCGAGGCGGATGTTCTCCGCATGGAATGAGATAGTTCCGCCCGCCGGCATCGCATCCCGGGCGTTCAGGCACAGGTTCAGGAGTACCTGATGCAGCTGTGTTGGATCTCCCGAGACGGTCCACACATCGGAAGGAATTGATGATTTTGCTTTGATGGCCTTCGGAAACGTCTCGCGAACGATCTTTTCAACTTCCTTCACCAAGTGGCCGATCTTGAGCGGGGACCGCTCGACCTCGACGCCGCGGGCAAACGTCAACACCTGGTGGACGATATCGGCCCCCCGTTTCGCGTTCTGCTCGATCATTTTGATGAGGGGCTTCCGCAGTTTGGGATCCTTGCTCCCGCGGAGCGTCTCCGCGGCAAGCGTAATCGGCGTGAGCACGTTGTTGAGGTCGTGGGCCACCCCGCTTGCGAGAGTTCCGATGCTCTCGAGGCGCTGTGCGCGGTAAAACTGCGCCTGGAGAGTCGTTTGTTCGGTGATGTCGGAGTTAATCGCCAGAACCGATTTCGGTTTTCCATCCCGGTCCCGGACAAGCGTCCAGCGGCTCTCAACCGTAACTTCTTTGCCCGACCTGGTGCGCTGTTTGAGATTCCCTCTCCACTCACCCTTCTCATTGATGCTCTGAAACGCCTCGGCTACGATCGCGGGCCCCTCCCGGAACAATAAGTTCAGAACTTCCTTACCCACCGCCTCTTCGGCGGACCATCCGTAGAGCTCCTCCGCTCCCTTGTTCCAGTAGCGGATAACGTTTCCCATATCAGTCAAGATAATGGCATCGTGCGCCTTGTCAAGGAGAGTTGCCTGCTCCATGATGACTTCCTCCGACTGCTTCCGATGCAATTCCATCGCAGCCCGTGCCGCGAAAATGCCGATGATAGACCTCGCCCGCTTCTCATTGACGAGCGGTTTATCGTCGACGACGTACATGTGCCCGATGGTCTTCCCGGAAGGTTCGAACAGAGGCACGCCCAGATAGCAGACGGCGCCGATCTTTGGGAGAAACGTATTTTCGGGGAACGAAGCCTGGACGTTTTCGGGATAGAAGCACATTTTCCGGTCGTTCAACACCACCTCACAGGGGGTGTGCGCGATCTCATATACGAACGACTGCTCCAGATGGTCGTCTGCCCAGCGCGCCAGGACCCTCGCCCGCTTCATTTCCTCGTCGATGCACTCCGCGACGGTGGCGAACCGGACATCAAGAGCGTGCGCGAGGTGCCGGACGAGCGCCGGAAAGAACTCGTCCGAGGTTACGGCGGCGGTGCCGGAGACCAGATTCTGGAGGGCCTCCTCTGCCTGTTTTCTCTGAAGTTCCATCGCCGCGCGCGCCGCGAAAATGCTGATGATCGATTTCGCGTGTTCGGGATCGGCGAGAGGCTTGACATCGATGACGAAGAGATGTCCGAGCGTCTTTCCGTCGCTGTCAAAGAGGGGGCACCCCAGGTAGCACTGGGCCCCGATCTCAACGAGCGCGGTTTCTTTGGGGAAGAGTTCCTGGACATGGTCGGGGTAATAACAGAGCTTCCCCTGATTGAGCACCGCTTCGCATGTTGTATCTTTCGTGTCGTATTCAAAATTCTCGTCCCATGTGTCTCCCACCCACCAGGCAAGGGATCGCACACGCTCGGCTCTTCGATTCACACACTCAGACACAAGCGCATATCGGACTCCAAGGGAGAGGGCGAGGTGGCGGACGAGGGCGGGGAAGAATTCCTCGCCGGTTACGGTGGCAGTCCCCGCAACAAGTTCCTTAAGGGCCTCATCGGTGCGCTCTCGGACTTTGATGTCCTGTTGAAGCTGCTCAATTCTCCTCTCGAGCTCAATGGTCCTTGCTTCAAGAAGACGGTACTCCTCTCCTGACCGCCCCGGGAATTCCTGGGATGCCCGTGGACGTTCGGCGGCTTGCGCTTTTCTATCGCTCGTGTTCGGTTCCACTGAAAGCGGAATCTTTTCCTTCAAAGCCTTTTGATAAGCCGAATTCGATGAGGGGGTGATGCTGTGAGCAATGCAATCTAAAGAAGTGGGTCTGAATTACCAAATAAGGCGTCCAGGAATTAGTTTCCCGTCACGCACCTTGCCACAATATCGAGCCCGAGATCCTACTTCCCTGCTCTACCCTCTGAGCGACCAGAGCGTGGTGAAGAAGAGGATCATCCGGTAAACCTTCAGAATGTATATGACTGCCAGGGCTGAGATGACTCCTTTTACGAGCGCCGGGACCAGTGGCTCATCGTACACTCGCCGGCCGCCACTCCCGAAATACCATGTAGAGACAAGGAACGCCGCCGACGACGATGCGAATTCAATAGCCTGCCAACCTATCGGGATCTGCGAGCCCGAAGAAAGGTTTATCACGAGCTCCGTGAGTACAAGGAGCACGGTCGTAATGATCAGCCAGAACGCGAAGAAATGGAGCGAGAACACCAGATGCTCAACGTAGTACTTTCTTGCTCTCCTATACACCAGCGCGAGTACGATGGCCAGCATCGGCACCATGAGGATTACCATCGACTTGGCATGAGTGACGGAGATTTGATCGAACTTCTGCTCGAACTCGGTCAGGCCCATGTTGGTCTTAGCCATCGCTCCTTCGACGAACCGGCGGGCTAATGGGCTGTAGAATTCATCGTTGAGATGCGTGGCGAGAGACGTCGTGAGGTTATTCCAGCCGATTAACGGCTGAAGGAGAAAATAGAGCACGTTGACGAGGAGGAATAGCTGCAGCGGACCGATGTGAAACTTCCTTCTTCCAACAAGGTATTCGAAAGTCAGGGAACCGGGCTTTGTGAGCAGAAGCCGAACGCTCCTAAAGAAATTGGCGTCCACATGCGTGAACGCTTCGATGGCATGCTTTACAAAATGCTTGAGCGAATAGTCGTGCTCCTCGAGCCGCTTCTCGCCACAGTTCCAGCAGTATGTGCCGGCCAACGGTTTTCCACACGTAACGCATTCTGCCGAACGGTCTGGAGCCAGGACGGGCACCTCCGGAGCGGACGAGTTTGTCGCCCGGGGGACCGGGGACGCCGCGGAGATTGATGGTGTCGCCACGGGTCTTCGCGATCCACGAATCGGCATAGCAGGGGTTGAGTCCATCAGATCGTGCAACGAGGATGCAGAATGATCCATGAGTTCAAAGCGTACGGAGAACCCGGCACGGAGTCCCGGCAGCCACAACATTTGAAGGGATATTCTTCGTCACCACGCTCCCCGCTCCGATCGTTGTATTGTTGCCGATTGTTATTCCGGGACAGAGAATGGTCCCTCCGCCAATCCACACGTTGCTTCCGATCTCTATGGGAGCGGCAAGCTCAAGACCCTTGCGCCGTTCCACAGGCTCGATCGGGTGATAAGCGGTGTATATTTGTACCGAAGGACCTATGAGTGTTCCCTCGCCAATTCTTACCTCGTTGCAATCCAGGATTATGCAATTGAAGTTCAGATAGGCGCCGGGTCCCAGCGAGATGTTAAACCCGTAATCGCAGTAGAATGGCGGCTCTATCCAAACGCGTTCGCCCACCTTGCCGAACAGCTCGCGAAGGATCGGCTCTCTTATCTCTCGTGACTGACCGAAGCTCTCGTTCAGGCGCTTTAGGAGTATTCGGGCCCGGAGCTGGGCTGCGGCCAGTTCCGGGTCGTTCGCATCGTACAGCTCCCCCCTCAACATCTTTAACTTTTCAGTTTCGTTGACGCGCTTCTCTGGCATGCGTGATCGAGATTGATCTGCGACAATCCCCTCTCCATTTTGACCGGCGATCTGCGATGGCCTGCTATGCATTAGCACGAGTTCCATCGAACTATGGCACTTGCGATGCCGGGCACCTATTTACTGCCCAGGAGTTGCGGATTGAGGTTGATACCTGTTCCGCGGATGTTGGTCCGAATGCAGTAGAGTCCGGTCTTTGCGCAGAGGAACAATGTCTTCCCGTCGTCTCCACCCCATGCCATGTTGTGAGGATGCTCAGGCCCTGTGAATGTACCCAGAAGCTTTCCTTCAGGGGAGAGGACCCACACTCCGCCGGGGCCCGACACGAACAGATTACCCCGCACATCTACTTTCATTCCGTCGAGCGCATCCTCTCCGGGAGTGCCCGTCATGTCAAAAAACTGCGCGCCATTCGAGAGGCTTCCGTCCTTGCTCACCTCGTACTTCATCACCACTTTCTTCTTCTCGTCCCAGTTGCACACATAGAGATATTTCTCGTCCGGAGAGAAAGCGAGGCCGTTCGGTCCTTTGAAGTCTGTTGAGACCGGCTTCAATACGCCGTCCTTCAGACAGAAGACTCCTTCGAAGGGTAACTCCTTGCGCGGATCATCATAGAACTTTGGGAGGCCGAAGGGTGGATCCGTGAAGTATAGCGCTCCATCGGATCGATACACGAGATCGTTCGGGCTGTTCAGCCGCTTCCCATCGTACCGGTCCGCTAGAATGGTGATCTGGCCGTTCTTTTCCAGGCGGGTCACCCGGCGATTGCCGTGTTCATTGATCGTAAGCCGTCCTTCGCGGTCGAGCGTGAGACCGTTCGATCCCGGCTGGCCGTACTCCGCAACATCGAACCCCGAGTATCCGCTCTTCGTCCGGAATACCGTCACCTGCCCGTCCTGAGACCAGCGATAAATCTTGTTGGCATTCGGATCGCTGAACAAGAGATATCCGTCTGGATGCCACACCGGTCCTTCCGTGAACTGGAATCCGCCGGCAAGTTTTTGAATCTTTGTGCCCGGGGAGATGATTTCGTCGAGCGACGGATCGTTCTTGTTTATCTCTGTAGCCACCTCCGCACCCACCGGCGAGGTCCTGTAAAAGTCGAGCGTGGCTGAACGAATCCAGATGAAATTGCCGGGAGGGTTCGACAACGGCCCGTTCACGCCGAAGAGAGCGAGCTGAATCTTCTGGCCCGGCTTCACGTTTCTCCCCACCACCACCCGGTTGGGGGAATTGAAACCCTTGATTAACTGTCCGCCTGCCTGGCCAAGCACGAGAGGGAGTTTCCCGTCCACCCAGATCTCCGCATAATCGTCGACGACAACCTCAAAGACGACGGTCGATCCCTGAGCATCGAAGTTCGCGATCTTATCAGGGATTGTCACATTGATGCGGTACCAGTTGAAGCAGAGCTTTCCCGTCGAGCGCCTCGCGTCGAGCGTTGTGGGTTCAATTGCCTGCCACTTTGAGTCGTCAAAGTCCACCGCTCCGGCGTGCGGCGTGATATCATTCGTTCTGCTTGGCGCACCCGAGGGCTTTAGATCCGGACCAACCATCTTGTGATCGACCTCGATAATCTTCGCGTCGCTGTAACGCCACTCCCCCCTCACAAGGCTCACACCCTCCTTCGTTGCAAGATTGATGATGGCCTGAGGATTTCCGGAAGATGGTACGTCCTGCGTTGTCTGCCCCAATGCCCGTGCAAGACCGACAAGGAGGGATGCGAGTGCAAATAACACGAGTATCTGTCTCTTCATGGCTCTTTTTCCCCCGGGACTAACGTGCTTTGACGACATAGTACGTAATCGGAGCGGGCACTTCCTTGAACCAGTGCGGCGTTCCGGCCGGGACGATGATTACATCGCCTTTCGAGATTGTTCTCGTCTCACCGCCCGTGATTTCTTTTCCTCTGATTTCATCGGGAGCCGTCGGTTTGCCTTCGACAACCGTTCCTCCCGTCACAAAAATGGCTGATCCATCCTGCACGTAAATGATGTCTGCGTCTTTCTCGTGCACTTCCGCCATCCCTGCCGATTCCCGCCTGCTTGTGTGGACCATGTACTTGCTGCTGTTGTCGAACAGGACCGCCCCCTTCTCAAACGAGCTTTTCACTCGTTCTTTGTCAAAAAAGGCCACGGCCGGACGCTTCGCGTCCTCAACCGATGTCATGGAGTTGAGACCCGGCGGCGAAATCGCTCCGCTCGAAGGCGAGAGCATGGAACCGGCAGCGGCGGCGGCAAGCGCGATATCGTTGTCTCGCAGAGCGCTGTTCGCGCCGCTCACGCCCACGGCTCCGATAATCTGTCCGCTGACCGTGATGGGCACCCCTCCCTGAAGAGGTGTGAAATCCTGCAGGGCGGTCATCGCCGTGCGCCCCTTGTTGATGACTTCTTCGAAGAACGATGTCGGCTTTTTGAAGATCGCGGCAGTTCGGGCTTTGCCGATCGAGATATTTGATGCGGCGGCAAATGTGTTGTCGATCTTCTCGAGATAGACGAGATTTCCCCCGTCATCCACAATCGCTATCGCTCCGCCGGAGTTATCTTTCTTCGCTTCCGCCTCACCGGCAGCAACGATCTTCTTCGCCGCTTCCAACGAAATAAATGGCTTGGATCCGAGCTGAGCATTGCCGGTGCTTAAGAGAAACAGTGTACTCAGCACGGCAAGAACACAATTGATTACAATTCTCATGGTAAAACTCTCCTTTGTTCTTAGTACTGCGTGTGTCTTGGTTAGGATTGTTATGCCGCTGTTCTTGATTTTCAGAACCCAGCCTCGCCGAGAACCGCCTCAGCCCAGGCGCACCAGACCTGCACCTTCGCCACGTCGGCGATGTAGGCCGGGAGATTGATTGTCTTGTTGACCTTGTCGCCGTCGATGGCGAGCCTGTTCAGCAGATACGCATTGCCGCGCGAATCTACCACGCGCCAGTGAGGATCGGGTGTTCCCGGCACGACGAAATCGTCGGAAAGCGTCAGCGAGATCTTCCCTCCCATCTTCGATTGCACAACCGTCCCGATCTTAACCACTTCTCCCGAAAACGGCATACTCGTCACGGCCACGGTCGTCATCGCTTCCATTCTCCCGATCATTGCGTCGTTCATTGAACTCATAAGTAATACTCCTCTGTCAGAGTGTTTGGTTGATGTGAGTGCTGGCATTCTGCCTGCTCTCCTCGCCGCAAAAGATACAGCGCTTGTTGTTTTGATGATGAAGCTTCGCACATCCAACATGCGAACCCAATCTTCGGTACACTTCGCTTGCAGCCAGCATTCCTATGGGCGGCGCAAGAAAATAGATCCACAGGGGCGCGTAGAGATGGGCCGGAAGGGCCGATGCCAGTGTGCGCGCGGGGTTCATGCTCATGCCGGATAACGGCGATTCAAACGTTATGAATAACGCTACCAGCCCCCCTGCTGCTATTCCTGTTTTTCGGGCATACCGTTCGTTGTTGGAAACGCGGAGAACTACCGACATCAGGATGAAGGAGATGATAATCTCGGCCCCGAAAGCAATTGCAACTCCCTGAGGGCCCGGGAATGTGGCCGCATATTGCACCGAGGGATCGGCCAGAGCCGAACCCAGCAGGAATCCGGCAATCGTTATCCCTGCGAATCCCCCGACGAACTGAGCGCCGCAATAGAAGAGCGCGTCCCATCTACGAATTTTCCCGGACCGTAGAAATGTCAGCGTTACAGCGGGATTGAAGTGCGCCCCGGATTGCTTTCCCCACGGCGAGTAGATAATGGCGATTGCCGTTGAGCCCATCGCAAGTCCGGTCACCGCCCTCCTGAGAAAAGGATTGCCGATCGCGCTGAACATGAACGAGCTCGGATGCTGTATCAAGACGGTAAAGAAGGCCGCGGAGATCATGAAGATCCCCAGCTCGGCACCCTCCATCAGGTATTCAGGCCAGTGTTTCGAGAGGGACATCCTTATCCCGTAATCGTCCTTAATCGCGCTTGCTGATTGGATCATTCAACCGGAGAGATTAAGATGCCTAGCCCTGGAGACCCTGACACCGTCCGGTACCTGGGCTCAGAAAGTTCAACGGCTTCAATGCCACTCGCCACCGCATATTCGTAGTCACGGAGCGAGAAAGGCATATTGCCGACGACGATCTGTTCCAGCTCAAAAGGAACCTCGTCGCTTCTGTCGAACTCGATATCTTCGTATACTGTCATGAGAGCTCCTCCTGTCTCAGTTGCTCAGCCGTGTGGTTGGTACGATTCTGTGATGTTTTCAGGAAGATACGGCTGCGAGGTAACAGGAAGATCACGAATGTGGAACGAATCAGTTACTTTCTTCCGCGATCAGCGATCGGATCGAGCGTTCGGTTTGCTCGTAGTTTCCCTCTCCGATCTGAACGTAGCGTATGATTCCTTTCTTGTCGATTAGATAGAGGACCGGCCAGAACTGTTGGTGATACGCCTCCCAGGTGTTGTAGTCATTATCGGTAACGACCGCGTAGTGGATCCCGAATTTTGCGATTGCCCGTTTCACATTATCAAAATCTTTCTCCCGATCGAACTCCGGAGTATGAACGCCGATGATTTCGAACTGGTCCCCGGCATATTTCTTTTGCCAGTTGTTGATGGCCGGAATTGTATTCCGGCAGTTGTAACACCCATACGTCCAGAATTCGAGCAAGACAACCTTGCCCTTTAGGGACGAGAGTTTCTGAGGGACAGAGTTGACCCATTCTCCTTCAGACAACTCAGGAGCTCTCTTACCGATCCATGCATCGCCGGCATCGTCCTCATTGCTGAGAATTCTGTGGTGTGAGAAGGCGGTTCTGAACATGAGTGCCGCCATCAGGATGGCCGACGCGATGAGTATTCTGGTCATATCTGTCCCGGGAGATTCAAACGATACGATTGCAATAGTAGAACTTAGCGATAAAAGGTCACGCGAAGGTCACGGCCGGGTGAATTCCGGATATATATAGAGGCCGGGAGTTCGCTGTTTCCGCCCTTGGAACGGAGAAAGTGGCTTGCCATAGAGTGGTCGGAGAAGGTGTGGCTGGTTTGCGGGGTGAAGAGCGGCCGGCCGGAGGGCTCTGACGGCCTAAACGAAAGCCCTGATTTGTCGTCACGGATCTAATACATGCTCGAACAACCGGGCCCCGAGGCATGCCGCCCTGGGGCCCAGTTTCATTTCCACGACATTTATTTCTTCGTCGCGATCTGCTTTCGAAGCTTATTCTCGTCTGCCCGGATCTTGCCTGTCGGGTCTACCGGGGCGAAATCCTCCGGTTCGAAAATCTGGCGGAGCTCAAGGGATATACCGCCGCCGAACGGCGCGCGCTTCATCCAATCGATCGCTTCCTGCCTGGTCTTTGTCTGGATAATCCAGTACCCGGCGATCAGTTCTTTCGCCTCCACAAAGGGACCGTCGGTAACGGTAACTTTTCCCCCCTTGAATGTGAGCCGTGCGCCTTTCGAGGAAGGATGCAATCCCTCACCCGAAAGCATCACCCCTGCTTTTACCAGCTTCGCATTGAACTCTCCCATATCAGCAAGAATCTTCGCGTCGGGGAGTTTCCCTGACTCGGATTCTGCATTGGCGGGTACTATGACCATGAATCGCATTGTTGTATCTCCTTTTTAGTTGTCAATTCGGCATTGTTTGGTTTCATAGAGTAGTCGTTTGGTGGGCGGCCGAATCGACATTCACCTGAACTATTTTTCTTAGGCCATTTCATACTAAAAAACACATTTCCAGCGCGCGACGGTTCCCAAAGAAACGGTTTTGAAATATTCTTCCCCTCAGAACGTCCTTACTAAAAAGGAGGTAGAATATGAGATCAAGAGTTGAGCTCAATCAGCAACTACGCGAGGGAATCCTGTCGTTACCCGGCGTCACCGAACGACCCCAAACCGGAATTCATGAAGACGCCTTCTTCATCGGCCGGACGATGTTCATGCACATCCATGGTTATGGACATTGCGATATACGTCTGCCGAAAGATGTACAGCAACAGGTTCTTGCTGAAGGAAAGGCCCGGCCGCACCATTGGGCGCCGGAAGCTGGTTACGTGGTCTTCAATGTGAAGGAGGAGGAAGACCTGGCTACCGCAATGGACCTGATCCAGATCTCATACAATCACTTTCTCGCTAAGGCTCAGGCGGTGGCAAGCGCGAATTAAGCGAAGAGAGAATTAGCCGCCGGCGATCGCCCCGATAACCATGAAAGGTTCCTTGCCCGAAGCAATGGCTTCGGGAAGGGCTGTGTCAGCCGGTTCAAGAGAGAGGTCCTCTTCGCACGCGAAGTAACGCAGGAAGGGGCGCCGCTGAAGGGTGACATGATCGCGGATAGTCCCCTTCAGCATTGGATATCGGGCCTCAATCGCGTCTAGCACAGCCTTCAGTGTGACAGGTCCTTCGACCGCCACCTCTACCTCAGTGCCGACATGGGCAAGATTCCGCAGGTGATATGGAAGCATCACTCTGATCACGGAATGACCTGCGCCTCAACCGAAAGAACTGCCGGAAGGTCACGTACAATCGGAGCCCAGTGATCGCCGTTATCTGCTGAGCAGTACACCTGGCCTCCTGTAGTCCCGAAATAGATCCCACATGGATCGAGAGTGTCAACCGACATTGCATCGCGGAAGACGTTCACGTAGCAGTCCTTCTGCGGAAGACCGTTCGTCAGCGCTTCCCATTCGTTCCCGCCCTTCTTGCTCCGGTAGACTCTCAGCTTTCCCTCCATTGGGTAATGCTCTGAATCGCTCTTGATCGGAACGACGTAGACTGTCTCAGGCTCGTTCGCGTTCACATCGATCACGAATCCGAAGTCAGTTGGCAGGTTTCCGCTTACCTCTGTCCAGCTGTCACCCGCGTTGTCGGTCCGCAAGACGTCCCAGTGTTTCTGCATATAGAGCGTGTCGGGTTTCGACGGATGCTGGGCTATGCGGTGAACACAATGCCCAACCTCAGCGTTCGGGTCGGGAATGTATTGTGATGTCAACCCCTTATTAATCGGCTTCCAGTTCTTACCACCGTCGTCCGAGCGAAACGCTCCTGCTGCGGAGATGGCAACGAAGATCCGTTTTGGGTTCTTATGATCAAGTACGATTGTATGCAGGCCCATGCCGCCGGCTCCGGGGGACCACTTTGGACCGGTCCCGTGCCCGCGCAGGCCGGAGAGTTCATTCCATGTTTTTCCACCGTCGGTGGTCTGGAACAGCGCCGCATCTTCAACGCCGGCATAGACCATATCCGGATCCTTCAACGACGGCTCGAGGTGCCACACGCGCTTGAATTCCCACGGATGCTGAGTCCCGTCATACCACTGGTGAGTGGTAAGCGGCTTGCCGGTCGCGGGGGAAACGTCATACACGAATTTGTTGCTCTCGCCCATCGGCATCCCCTGAGGCGTGGTTGTGGGTTCCCCCGGTTTCGTCCCGGGCTGAAACCAGGTCTTGCCGCCGTCGTCAGAGCGTTGGATGATTTGGCCGAACCATCCGCTTGTCTGTGACGCATAGATCCTCTTCGGATCGGCAGGCGATCCCTTGACGTGGTACATCTCCCAACCGGCGAAGTGTGGACCATCCACTGCCCAATTCTGTCTCTTCGCGTCGGATGTCAGGATGAATGCCCCCTTGCGGGTGCCTGCTAATACACGCACTCGACTCATGATATTTCCTCCTTCACTTGATGAAGTTCCGTTTCAGAAATGTCAAGATTGCCTGTTCTGGCGAAGGCGCCACCCGGCCCTCGCGCATGTACTTGGGGAAACTCGACCGGGTGGTGGAAAGTTCCGAAGATCACTTTCCGGCCGTAATATAATAGAATCTGGAATAATATGCGCCCGACCTGGCCGGGTGAAGGCAAATTTAGGCGGAAAATAGTATACTATACAGACCGTCCGCCCGCACATTACCCTTGATCTCATATTGGGAAGGGTGTACGTATGCAGAGATCCCTCGTTTTCCTTCTGCCCGCAATCGCCCTTTGGATTGCAGGTTGCAAACTAAATTTCCCCCAGGAACCCGCCCCCCTAGATGATCGGCAGGCTTTGCTTCAGATTGTCACTTCAATTGATTCGATCACTCAGTTTCTTGCCTCCGACGAGGCAACCATCGACGATGGGGGCTTGCAGTTGGTCGGCGCAGGAGGGAACGCTCTGCCGGAGGCCGTGAGGTCCGAGCTTGACAGACAGAGTCCGTTCGGTACGACAGCGGACTCAGTCGTCGAGTGGGGGCGGTTTGTCTTCCGCAATCAGATCACACGCGGATACACCGTGGCGTTTTCGGACGATACGCTCGGTTTCGTCGCCGTCACAAGGTACATACCGTGCGACTTCCTCGTGGCGTGGGGGATCCATCAATTTCATCCAGTCGATACGGTCCTTGTCGATACGATTATCCACAAACCTTTCACCGAGGTATCAAAACGCATAGTGAGGTTCAGACGAATCTCGGTCAGCAACCAGCCCTTGTACAATTGGGTGGTCGACGCAATCACCTTTGTAATTTCCAAGACCGCGGGATCCATTACCTTTGGTATAGATACGCTGAGCTTGAGCGATCCTCAGCAGGGTTTTGATACGGCTCATACGATGCCTCTCCAAACCTGGTTCCGCTTTGGCAGCGATCGGGAATCGATACCGGTCTTCCGTGCCGGGGACTCGGTGACAGTGAGATTGACCGTCTCCGGAACCGACTCTCTGCCCGAGATCGTCACCCTGCATTACGGCATCGCGGGAGTGGGGGCCCTCCCCTTCCGCGCAAGGATGTTCCTAGTCAGCGAAACTGGAACCGCGGGAAATCATACGAGAACTTTTCAGCGCAGATTCGGGGCCCAGCTTCCCGACAGCGTTACCCTTGGACGGTTCACTGCACTTACTGATGTCTTTCCAAGAAGGTGTATATACAGTAAGATGGCTCCCTTCGAGAACGAATTCTGGGGGATGCCGTACATCGCGGTCCATTAGGACCGGGCTCGAAATTCCGCACTTCCCATGCTCCGAAGGCTTTGTGAGGGCTGAATGGGGGTCGGGATGCTTTGAGACGACCCCCATTCACATTTTTTGGCGATATCAATCGCGGACTGTCACACGCGAGGTGATCGTCCGTAGACTAGACAATTGATTATGCCCTACCTCCTCCTTTTTGCGATCGTAGCCATGTCGGTGTGGCTGGTATCTCTCATCGTAGAGGCTCTGCGTCCCGTTCCGGAGACTCCCGCGACTTTGCGGTGGGCGCCCGATATCCGAATTCAGTATGTAGATCTGAACGGGTATCGGCTTCGCTACATCAAAGCGGGGCAGGGGCCGAATCTTGTCCTGCTTCACACTCTGCGTACTCAACTTGATCTTTTCGAGAAAGTCGTCCCGGACCTCGCTAAACACTTCACGGTGTATGCGCTAGACTACCCCGGGCACGGATTCTCCGATATTCCCAAAGCATCGTATGACGCAGACTTTTTCGTCAATGCGGTTGAACAATTCCTGGGTGCCCTCCGCCTTCAAGAGGTGACGCTGGCTGGCGTTTCGATCGGCGCATCAATTTCCCTGCTCATTGCTGCACGGCACAATATAAGGGTGACCCGGGCTGTCGCAATAAATCTGTACGATTATGACAAGGGCCGGGGTCTTGCCCGCAGCTCATTGGGTGGACGAATCACCGTGGGTCTATCGGGCATCCCCATCGTCGCGGAGACGTTTACCAGATTGCGAAGCTATTTGATCGTTAAGCCAGTATTGGATGGCGGCGTTGCCGATCCCAGGAATTTCCCTTCCGACCTGAAGAAAGAAATTTATATCGCGGGCAACCGTCCCGGACAATATCGGGGATTCATACAGTTGTTGCGCAATGCCGAAAGCTTCGAGGAGGCTTCGCATGAGTACGAACGAATCAAGATACCGGTGATGGTGATCTGGGGAGACCGGGATTGGTCAAAGACCGAGGAACGCGACGATGACAACCGGCTCGTTCCGAGCAAACGGGTAATAACCCTCAAACATGCCGGACACTTCCTGCCGCTCGACCAGCCCGAAGCGCTCATCAGGGAGATTAGAGCATTTGCCGGATGATCCTCTGTCTGGACTATCTGAAATTTTTCACTGAATCCGGTTCGTCAAACGGGTATCGCGCAAATCCTCTTAATTCGAGCCGATTCTGATCTGTGATCGGCAGGAATTCCTTATCCGAAGTCGATGTAGCAGCGCCGATCAGCGCGCCGCTGGCCATACCTATCCCAAGGCCCACAAGCATGAAGAGCCCATCCTCCGCTGGCTGTATGACAACTTGGAGCGCATCAGCTACTTTGCCTCCCGTCGAGTGGCGACTGCTGATAGAAAATGCGTAGCCGAGACCACATCCAAGAGCGCCCCCCACTCCCATTCCCGTCACCACATGAGAATGTCCTTCGATCACCACCTTATCGATCTCTGCATCTCTCAACACAATGATACTACCTACCGGCATCACATCTTTTTGAAGATGTTGACTGCCTTTCGGTGATATCACGATCGTAGTTTCCCTGACGGCAAGTAGGGTTCCCTCGAGCTTTCCCCCGCGATGAAGCTCGATCGTAACGTTAGCACCTCTGTCGCCCGAACTCGTCCCTCGGGCAGCATCGAGTTGCTTGAGATAATCCCTAACAGAGCCCAATGTGCCGTAGTATTTGATGAGTGAATCGCGCCCTCTACTCCCTTCACCAAAAACCACTCTTGCACTTAACGAGCCGTTCGGATTCAGATAGAACACCGCCCATCGAAAGTTTTTGACTGTCGGGAACAGGTGAAAATACTCTCGCTTAGCTCCATCAATCGTGTCGCCGATCAATGGGCTTATTTGAAACGGTTTTCGCTGTTCATCCCGCATCTGCGCGATGCACGCGCAGCAGAATACGAGAATGAGGATGACAACAAGTTGCAGGTGGTTTCCAGTTTTCATTGTTTCTCCCCTTGCTTGTCGGTAAGGTCTTTCGTTCAAAATATCTCACCGCCCCACGGGAGTTGTCAAGGATTCGTCAAAGAGGTGCAACATGATAGTAAAGAATGGATTGGCCAACTATCGACACAGGTGAATCGCCTGGGAGTGTTGACATTTGGCAATCCGTTCACCATACTGCGTTACCTCATGTGCAAAATTTTGCAATGTGCGGCAGATAGATGATCGGCGAGACAGTATCTCACTATAAGATATTGGAGAAGCTCGGCGAAGGAGGCATGGGCGTGGTGTACAAGGCCGAAGACACCAAGCTCAAGCGAAACGTCGCCCTGAAATTTCTCACGGCACATCTCTCGGCATCCGAACATGACAAGGCGCGTTTCGTCCAGGAAGCTCAGGCCGCCTCCGCTCTGAATCATCCCAATGTCTGCACAATCCACGACATCCAGGAACACGACGGCCAGATGTTCATCGTCATGGAGTTCGTGGAGGGGCAGACGCTCAGGGAAAAGCGGGGGACCATTTCCTATAAACAAGCAATCGACATCGGGATCCAGATCGCCGAAGGTCTGGCGGCAGCGCACGAAAAAGGCATCGTGCATCGGGACATCAAACCCGAGAATATCATGATCCGCAAGGATGGGATTACACAGATCATGGATTTCGGTCTGGCAAAACTCAGGGCGAGCGGAAGCAAGATCACGCGATTGACCAAGGAGGGGAGCACAGTCGGGACCGCGGGCTACATGTCTCCCGAGCAGGTACAGGGACAGGACACCGATCATCGGTCGGACATCTTCGCGTATGGAGTCCTCCTCTACGAATTGCTGACCGGCCAGCAGCCGTTCAAAGGCGTTCATGAAACGGCTCTCGCGTATGAAATCGTCAACGTCGATGCTCCGCCGATGTCGTCCATCAAACAGGAGATCGACCCCGCACTTGATGTTATCGTACTCGGGTGTCTTGAGAAGGACCCACGGGAACGCACACAATCGATGGCGCAGACGGCGCTCGATCTGAAACGGTTCCGGCGCGAGTCGAGCAAACAGCGATTAAGCCGGTCGATGCCAGCTCGGCCTGCGTACACGGTTTCAGGGACAGGGCAACCTGTTGAATTGCCTGAACCCGTGAAAGCAAGATCATCCAAGCGCGAATTGATTGCGTGGAGCCTTGCGGGTATTCTTTTCGCAGCGGTCTTGTACCTCATGCTCCGGCCTTCACCACCGCCCTCCGTCGCGAAATCGCTGATTCGATCATCTGTCATCACTCCTGATAGCATTTATATCCATTCATTCGGCGCCGGTCTCGGCCCGCCGGTGATATCCCCAGACGGCCGAAGGATTGCTTTCATCGGAGTCACGCCGGATGGGTCAAAAAGAATCTACGTTCATTCGCTTGAGGAATCTGAGACCCGCGCTCTCCCGGGAACGGAAGGCGCGGGGGAACCTTTTTGGTCGCCCGACGGGAAAATGGTGGGGTTCCTCTCCAACGGGAAGCTGAAAAAGATCGACCTGGTCGGGGGATCACCGATATCGATCTGTGATGATCCGAATCCGCGGGGCGGAACGTGGAACCGGGACGGAACAATCGTGTTTGCGCCCGACTTCCAATCGGGACTGTATCGGGTTTCAGCCGATGGCAAGGGAGCCCCTGAGCAGATCACTTCACTCGATTCGACGCGACATGAGGGCTCTCATCGGTGGCCGTTCTTCCTCCCCGACGGTAAGCATTTCCTCTACATGGTTCGCACAGCCTCCGAAACTGGCCAAGCGGAGGGTGATGCTGTTTTCGTTGCGGCCCTCGACGGAAGCATGAAAAAGATGCTTGTTCAATCCTCTTTTAACGCTTCGTTCGCGAATGGGTATCTTCTCTTTGCCCGGAGTTCAGTTCTGCTCGCACAGAAGTTTGATCCTGAGGCCCTCTCACTTGAGGGCGATCCGATCAAACTGCAGGAGGGATTGCTGACTGACGTATCGTACAACATGGCCGTCTTTACCGTTTCACAAACTGGCGCTCTGCTGTATGAAACAGGGCAGGCGGAAGCAGGAGCACGGCCGCTCTTTGTCGACCGGACCGGGAAAGTCATGCGAACCATTGAGGATCGCAATGAACAGGATCAGCCCCGATTCTCCCCTGATGGGAAGCAGGTCGCGCTGTATCTCTATGATACGAAGACTCGGCGGAGCAATATATGGACTTACGACCTTCGGACAGGAAGCCGGAGGCGACTCACAACAGGCGCTGCGGGGGACTTTTTGCCGTGCTGGTCAGCCGACGGAAGCCAAATATACTATACCTCGGGCGATCGAACCGCCCGGCATCTCTACGAGATCCCGGTGACACATGCCACGGGTGAGAGGAACGTTCTCAGCATGTCATCGCAGGACATTGTGCTTGATTGCTCTCCCGACGGAAAAACACTCCTCGTAGGAACCAACAATACTTCGCTTACTGCCGGAGACTTGTGGCTGCTTCCAGCGAGCGGAAATGCAAGCAAACCGGTGCCCTTTCAGCAAACGAACTTCAATGAATCCTGGGGCCGGATATCGCGGGATGGCAAATGGGTTGCCTTCGTATCCGACGAAAGCGGTGACGACGAAGTCTATTTGAAACCCCTTTCCTCACCGGCATCCGAGGCCTGGAAAGTCTCGAACGGTGGCGGGGAAAACCCCCTCTGGGGACCTAACTCAAATGAACTAATCTATGCAAACGCCAGGGGAGTAGTTGTTTCCGCAACCCTTCGGTTCAGTGGCAATTCCGGGGAGGTCGTGAGTGTGAAGCCCTTGTTCGCTCCTCCCCCATTTTCCTCGAGCTACGATATTTCTCCGGACGGTAAGACCTTCATCATCACGAGAAATCTTGAGATGCAAAAATTCCCGCCGCTCTCTCTCGTGATGAACTGGGATGAGGCAATAAAGAAAAAGTAGGCGCTGACGGTAGGCGTTGACGGTAGGTGCCGGTTTTAGCCGGCGCGTTATTCGTGGAATCTCGCTCCTCTAGCCGCGGACTTCCCACATCCGTTCAAGAACGCTTGCCCTTCCGCGGAGCCTTTCGGTAAGTGCCGGCTTCATCCCGCATGGCCGCCGATTCCATTCTCATCAGGTCAAGGATCTTCGTGACGGTCGAAAATGCCCTGGTCGTCGCTAAGACTCCAAACTCCTTCTCGATGAGGTCATTCGGATAACCTGGGTACCCATTCGGCTTGCGCCAGCTCGCGGCATAGATGTCGCGGTCGGCCATCCCGATGACCTCAACGCCCTCCTTCTCCGACCGAAGCGGCAATTTGGGTTTTTGCCGCATTCGTCGATCCACGAATACCACCAGGGATTTCGCCTCTGGATGTGACTTATATCCCCTGTACGGCGGATCCTCCGTCAAGCTCTCAAGCTCTGGAAGAGTCCTGAACATGACCGTCGGCTCTCTCCCGATCAGATCGCGGAGTTTGCTGAGAACCTTCTTCTGAATTGTTGCCGAGTTCGCTTCGAAGATGACATTGCCGCTCGCGATGAACGTGCGCACGTTGTCGCAACCGGCAGATACAAACGCAGCTTTGAGGTCATCCATCTTGACCACGGCGTGCCCGCCTACGTTTATCGCACGAATGAAAGCGACGAACTGGCTCATTCCAACTCACCGGCGTAAGGCGATTCCAGGGCTCCCGCCACCTACACCTCCTCTGGCGCCCCGTTCAGCTTCTTGATATCTGCGATCAGGCCTTTTCGCTCAACTCGATGCTTTATGCTTCTGACGCATCTGATCGACCATCTCGAGGGTAAAAGAATTCAGCTTTATCACCTTTGCATGGGGTCGTAAAGCAGCAGGAAGCACTCCTCTTGCCTGATCTTTGCTGTCCGCTTCGATGATGACCCATGCTCTATGATCGCCGTCCATGCACCCCCAATCGGCTCGTGTCAGAAAGTGCGAGCCGCTGTTTAGTAAGAGGTCAGCGGCCAGAATACACGCCTCCGCGCTATCCTCGTGCTCCACTTCGAGCAGGTATTTTGCCATTGGTTGGTTCTCCTCTCATCCGTTTATTTGAGAGAGTATACACATTTGAGAACCATTTCCCAAGCGACGTCCTCGGTCCGTCGAACGTGCCAAGTCCGATCCAAGTCTTCACATTTTCTTCGCACTGGACGCCACTTGTGCTAAATGTCTACCTCAATACTCAACTGGGGTGTCTCCAATAGGGGACTAACTCCAAATGGTTTCGCGTGCCGTAAATAGCGTCCACCGTTTCATTTGATTAGCATGAGCTTCCTCGTGACAGTAAACGCACCAGCCTGCAATCGATAGTAATACACTCCACTGGCGCTATTATCGGCGTTCCATATCGCCGAGTGTGCGCCTGCGCTGAGGTATTGCGATACTAAAGTTGTCACTTCCCGACCCACGACGTCGAAAACTTTCAGAGATACGAACTCAGGTCTCGGAAGGGAAAACTGAATAGAAGTGCTCGGGTTGAAAGGATTTGGAAAGTTTTCCTCTGCTGCATATTCTGCAGGGATTTGGACGACATCAGTTGAACGCGATGGTGTTCTATGAGTGACGTGGGTAATCTCGGCACAATTTCCCTTGACAACATGGCCTGATCCAGGGCCCTCTGTTGCGGGTTTACCAGAATTATCGTGGGGCACGTATACATGGCAAACCGCGGTCGACCGGTTTCCGGAGTTATCGGTAGCAGCGTATGTGATGCTGTAAATCCGGCCATTACCGTTTCCATCCCGTTCAGCACGTAATCTCACAGTGTCGGGGCAGGTGATAATTATGTCGCTCATGCGATCCCCATCGCCGTCACCTCGGAGGTCTTCTCCTTCGTCGGAAGCCACAGAAATCACGGAAATTGTTGGGGCTGAATCACAGAGATCAGTTACGCTTTCAATGCAATCACTCACGCTGATGGTATGATACCTATGATTTGGTGGCCACAGTATGGGCCCCTGCTTTTTAGTGACAATGACGGGTGGTGTTGTATCTGGTGTTACCACAATCTTGACAATGTTGCTGGGGCTTGATGCCGGGCCGCCGTTTAGGCTGGCTCCCAGATAATATTTTCCGAGCAGATTACAAGGTGCAGTCAACCCGGAAACAACGACAGACTGAAATTCCTTTTGTGCTAAACTAACATTCACACTCACTGTTCCGAGATCGATATCATTATCGGTTGCTGGAGAATCGGGCCTGACAGGATCGGGCGATAAAAAGAAGTCAATTGCTACAGAACCTGAGACGGGTGGCGATGAGAAGTTGTAAAGGCGAACGTTCATGTCTGGAAAGGGTCGCCCCTGCTCTATTGAACTTGGTGCCGCGCCTACTTCGTATGCGACGATATCCTGCATCACCATTATTGACGGAACGGTTTCGGCGGAATCCTTTATTGCAATTTGAGCACCATACCAAGCCGGATAGGAATTGACAGCAAACTTCACGGTCTTGAAGGGCTTGGAAATATCCCCAGGTAGCGGATCGTCATCCGGAGCAGGCAGTTGGTCTACACACGGAAGCAACAGTTTATCAATGCCAAGTGTTTTGTCAACGTTTATTTGTTGCCCAAAGTGTTCAAATACTTCCCTGTTAGCGCCAGCAACCCTGTACTTATACAGTAAGACGTGAAGCTGCCCCGTGATCCCCGGTGCTCTCCCATCGTTTAAGTCCCATATTGTTAAACCCTCGGGGGACCATGACGCTGCCTCACCACCTACTAAACAATTTCCTCCTCCGCACCCAAGAGGATAAAAGTAATCGAAATAGACCGGACCGGCAAACGGAAACCGCGGACTGTGATTAAAGGAGCGTATGACTTCTTTCCAACTCAGGGCATCAAAAACGTGTAGCCCATCATATTGGAACTCCTGGCCGTGTCCATGTCCCTCGCAACATCCGCTTCCCGCACAGATATACAATAAATCGCCGCCCGGAGTAAACTCTCCTCCTTGCATATTATACAACTCGTGCTGTTGACCATCCCGAGTGAGGAGCTCTATAGTCGGGGAAAACACATACTTTAATTCGATCGCTCCTTTGTATCCACTTCGTGGTAATGACTCCCAAGGAATCCTGTAGCGCAGTAGAGTTCGCGGATAGCGAAAGTGAGCTGATTGGTCGTCGCAATCGGGAACAGGCGGAGCATAATCGAAATCCTCAGACGTATAGAGATCACCTGTCTTCGGATGGATGGCACACCAACCCGTAGATCGCTGCATCGTCAAGTTTCCATAGGCAACAAGACTCAGATCATTCGCGCGGAAAATTCCAATGATGGGAATACAGCCACCTGTCATCGGCACGACGATATAGTCTGTGCCTGAATAGTTGTAGTGATCCGGATCGCCCCAGTGCCAATAGCCCGCAAGATCAGGGAACTGATTCATGTTTACGATGTGCACGCGGGGATTTTTCATAACATCGTCGTTTATGGGCACATCCACCGGGACTTTGAACAGATACCCTGTATTAGTACAGGTCCAAGTAAAGTACCAGTTGTCATCGTCATGAGCCACACCTTGAGCCTCTCCGTCGGCTAGCCCATGACCTTCATGACATCCCTGGGGATCGTCGTAGTTCAAGGTCCACAGGTGGCCATAACTTGGATTGTTAGTGGACCTCAGATAGTAAGATGGGGTTGAATTTCTAGTATGTGGGCGTTGAGCGAAAATGCTGACAACAAAACAACTGTTAATTATAACAAGTCCTGCCACGGTGAAATATGTATTCCACATTCCTGTTCGTCGAGTGGACATGTTGTTTATTCCTCCTTTGTTGATGTCGGGCTAACGTCCCTTTCCGAAATCATCGCTGGTGATTTCGATGAAATGCAGTATTCGAGACGGTATGTTTTGGCCGGATCTACCTTCTGACGAGATTTTGGTATATCTTACCACCTCTGCCGAAAGAGTTACCCACAAATCCTCGGCGGGAGGGTCGCCTATCCCTCACCCTCCCACCGATTCGCCTCCTCCTCTTAACTCAACCGCTAAGGCTTCAAGGAGCAGCGATGCGATAGAATTTATCATCGCAAATTACCTGATCGAAACTGGATGAGGTCATTTGAAGCTGGTAGGTCTCCCCCCATCAAAAGTTAAAGGTTCGCACCGCGAAGACCAACGGAATTCATTCACGGTTTCTTGTCATCGCCCTTTCGTCCCCCTCAGCTCTGTCAATGGAATTCCGAATGCTCGTTTTACCCATCGGTAGAATGCGAGGTCGTCAACAAAACCCAGTTCTGCTCCTATCTCAAATCCAAGTCGTTGTGTCCTGGAAATTTGTTCGAGTAGATGCATTTTCCGGCAAGAGTCTACGTATTTTTTCGCCGTCACGCCCTCTCGGGTGCGGAACGCGCGCGCCAAATTGCCCGGGTCCAAGCCATGTAGGAGTGCAACCTGCTTGAGGTTTCCTCCCTTTTTCCAATTCGACTTGATGTAGTCGATCGCCTTGTCTGTTTTGCTGTTGACCGGCATGCCCGGGCTTGTGCTTCTCGGAGCATGTAGTCGTTTGAGGCAGGAAAAGGTTACTGAGGATAACTCGCATCCGGCCGGGCCTGAAGTCCGGTGGAGCCAGGAATGGAAATACTAAGGGAAACTGACCCCCCTTGGAAGGTCTAACGCTCAGTCATTAGTGTGCGCCATACATTCTCCAATCACCTGTAGAAACGCATCCTGCCCAGGAATAGGGGTTCGTGGATTGTCTGCGTGCGCGTAGGTCCTTCAATCGATTAATCATTGCCTTCTGCACCAATGCTGGATAATCCGGAGCATCCTGAGAGTAGAGGTCTGTCATGAACTTCATCGTCCCCTCGTCTTGAATCTGCCAAAGCGAGCTCACGACCGTCCTCGCTCCGGCCATTTGAAACGCCCTCCGTAGCCCATAGACCCCTTCACCCTGCTCAACCTTTCCAAGACCGGTTTCACACGCAGATAACACTGCGAGGTCAACCCCGCGCATATTCATGCCGGAGACCTCAAGTGCGGTGAGCACACCGTCCTCACCTCCGGGAATCTCGGCCCCTTCACCATGCAGATTAGAACCTGCAAGGAACAATCCTGATTGCAGCAATGGATTTTCATCGAGGAGTTTTATCTCATTCGTGTTGAGCTTGACCGTTCTCTGTGCTGCGCATTCTCCGCCGAGAAAATAGGCGTGCGTCGCAAAATGAAGGACGCGATACCCCGATTCCTCGGACTTGAAGTTTTCCTCGCTGGCGCTCGCACCAACTCGAATCGTCGAACGCTCGTGCCCAAAATACTTTGCAATGGTCTCGACCTCCAGCCGAGTGGCCGACAATGGACCGACTTTAGTTTCACTTAACGCGCTGCACGAGGATCTGAGATTATGCAAACTCTTGTCGTCATAGGTGTGGGCAACGGCCGATACCACATTTCGATTTGTTCGCCTCTCAGTTGCAGGAGCCTCAAAATCGGGATCCCCAAATGCCAGAAGACCCGAACCATGATCCGATACCTTCCCGGCGTATCGCAACACATCGCGGCCGGCGGAAAGGTACTGGATCGCATGGCTTTCGATTAGATACGTTCGATCTCCATCCGGGAGGCCGGCAAACGAGAGCAGATTTAACGCTCCATCTCCCGAAATGAAGAGTCGGTTCATAGCGCGGATTCGATGCGAAATGGGCTTCCAAATAAGAGCACTAAGATTATGGAGATTAGCTTTAGCCTGTGAATCGAGCGCGGTTGGGACTATTCCGCGCAGGCCGCTTGCGATTGCCATGTAGCCCGTCTGGTGAAGTATCAGAGTATCAATCTCGGAAGCGGGTCCAATGTCGATTGCGTACGGGCTGTGCGACTTGTCAATGAGGATTTCCATGTACCTGGGCGTAATAGAGTCCCTCCGGGTGTACCAGTAGTTCCATCGCGCAAACTCCATTAATGTCGTATTTTGTGGAAGACTCCTGCGTATCTTATCCAACAAACCATTGGGTTTGAGATTCGAAACTACTTCGTTGAGTCCGCGAAGCGCGAGGAGGGATTCCAGGCTATCTTGTTGATGATCCATTTGCTTGATCTGAGCGAAAGAGTTTTTCTGGTTCAACACCCCGCTCGTGTAATTCCTCGAGATGTTCAGTTTTAGGCCTTGTAACTGGTCCCAAATCTGTTTCGTTACTGAATCCATTCTTGATAAAGAAGATTGCCTCTGCTCGATCGCACCGTCACTTACTCTTCCTTTAAGGAACATGACCATCTCGACGCCAAGAGGGTCGGTCAAAGTGTGGGTTTTTGTAGAGTCGAACCGGGTTGACAACCAGTAATCGAGTGATACGCGCGCCGATCGAGAGAATCGCAGGGCATCTCGCTCTGACATTAGAGCACCGATCGTTTCGAACTCAGCGAGCCTCACAGAGAGGGCTTCGGTAGCAACTTTCAGGGCGGCTGTCCACTTGTGCTGTTGACGAAGGCCACGGGTTATCGACTCCAATACTTCACCGACTCGCGAATGATACGCGGGCAGAAAGCTTCGGTACCAAGCCAATGCTCGCTGATGCAGGCTCTCCGCTTCCGAGAACCGGCCTATGTCGTCGTACACCGCGGCGAGGTTGTTCATTACCGTGGGACGTTCCGCATAGTTGGGATCGAGTTTATTGATAAGGTAAGAAGCCTTGACCGTCGCACTCTCCGCTGCTCCATAGTTCCCGGTAGCCCTGTACATTAGCCCGAGATTGCTGTATGTTGTCCAGAGGTTAGCGCTCTCCTTTCCTTCGAGGGCTTCCTTGATGGCCTTCGACTTCAAATACAAGGGAATTGCCCCGTCGTAGTCTCTTGCATTGCGCCGAATCTCGGCAAGATTGTTATATATTCTGGCGATGAATAGTTCGTTTTCTCCAAAAAGTCGAACCCGTTTTTGAAGAGATGATTTCCAGACATCTTCCGCATTGCTGTAATCCGCTTTTAGATAGTAGAATCCACCCAACCAATACTCGATCATGCTGATGGCAGTGTCTGGGTATTGTAGATCATGACGGGCGGCAGCGATCCCGGAATTGCTGAGGGCGATCGCAGAATCGAATCGTGATGCCACTGCCAGCGTCCGAGCCTCTTCGAGCAATCGGCTCCATGACTGAGCGGGAGCCGATTGGACGGAGAAAACAACGATCAGCAAAATTATGGCTCGCATACCATAACCTCCCCTGGCAGATTGTAGTTGGGATACTTGGACAAATCTACTGAAAGACTCGCATAATCTCAAAAGTTGTAAAGATTATCGGATCTGGTTAGCTTCTTTCAAGGCGCCAGGCAAAAAGATCGTCTCTAAGACCCGTGGGGACAGACTCTCAAACAACTGAACAGGCCATCAAGCGCTTCCTTGAGGGCGATCCTGAAACGACTTCGGTGATATCCGGCTGGGTCCGTGCGGTATTTCAATTCAACGCCCGACCGGGATCTCCCTCGGTCGACGATCTCGTGGAGGATACGCTTCTTAAACTGCTCCCATTGTTTAGATCAGACAATTTTCTTTGCCGCTCATCCTTGAAGACATACGTTCAATCGATTGCCAGGCATACCCTCATTGACGCTCTTCGTAGGCGAACAGTCCGGCAGAGAATCCTCACACCTCTGGGTGATAGAGACCCGAAGGATCCGATGGACTCCGCTACGTCAATTGAGAAAGTAGATCTTCTCGCGCACCTATTGGATCTAATCGGCGAGAACTGCCGGAATCTGTGGAGACTTATATTCTTTGACGAATTGACTTATAAGGAGATCGCCCAGAAACTTGGGATCTCCGAAGCTGCGGTCAAGGTTCGAGCATTCCGGTGCAAGGAAGAAGCCCGGGTCATTCGAAAGAGCATCGAGTGAAACCTTTCAGCGCCAAAAACGACTATTCCTGCTAGGCGGATGATGGATATCAAAGAGCTCCGGAGATTACTCCCTTTTTACATAGCGGGCACCTTGAATACCGGGGAACGCAATGCCGTGGAAGACGGACTGCGTGAATCAGCCGAGCTTCGAGCGGAACTCGGAGAGTGGAAGGAAATTCAACAAGTAGTAAAGGCCAGGGCCGGGTATGAGGAGGCCCATGTTCCGGCCAGTGGCCTGATTGAGTTCGCGGCGGGAAGTCTCGGGGGCCCTGATCGACAGAGAATCGCGGCCCACATCGAGTCCTGCGCTTCGTGCAAAACCGAACTCGATATCCTTCGGGAGACATTCGAAAAAAGCGATGCGGCTGCCGCATTACAATCCGCACCCATACCTGGTCCAGGATTCTTCTCAGCGCTCGTTTCGAAGTTGAAGGCGAGACGGATCCAACTGGGATTCGCCATCGCGGTTGTAGCGATAGCATCCATCGTCTTTTTGATGAGGCAGGGGTCTGGCCCCACACAGAATAGCCAGATACTCGATCTGCATTACTCTCCCGAAGTACGGGGAGGAGAAACCCGCCCCGTCCCGGAGATTTTCATAGACCAAAGGATTAAGCAAGTCGTAATGCACGTCGGCATCCCGTCCTCCGGAATTCCGGCTACACGTTATTTACTCACACTCAGGCGTCCGAGCTTGTTGTCGGAAGAGCTGGCCGATAAACTCCCGGGAGAACCGGCAGGGGGTGAACATACGATCATCTCTTTGACGACCGCGGCTTCCCATTTTCTGGATTCTGGTCGATACGAACTGACGGTAAAGGAGGAATTTGATCACCCACCGGGAGGTATCCAGCCGTCAACATACCTCATTCCATTCAATATATCGCCCGACCACTAACACCCGATACAACACTCGCCTAAGCTTGAGCACGTCCCCCGTGGACACAGCGGAATTTATCCCCCAACCAGTGTTCGCGTCGAAATATCCATAGGATCTCCAGGTTTCACTTTTCCAACCACACTAGTTTAGGAATGTATTTCTTAGTAGAGAGTCTGAAGGTTTCAAACGAATAAATGGGGGTAGAGATGCTCGTCAAATAGGTAGATTCTTGAAGGAGGCCCTATGAAAACCGCGCACATACCATTCCTCGCCCTTCTTACCGGGGCAGTACTCCTCACACTGATCTTCTCAGATCAAACGCCGGCTCAACGTGAACAAACCGACGAACCGTCAGGAAGAACCGTGCGCATTTTTCGGGTATTAGACATCACCCCCGTGTACACTCTCACCGTGTCCACAAACTCAGGGAACGGAACTGTCACTAAGTATCCAGATCAATCAATGTACGATTACAAGAGCGCCGTCCGTCTCTGGGCGATCCCCATCGCCGGGGCCCACTTCGTCAAATGGACCGGGGATGTTCGGCAAAGTGAGAGCACGAAGAATCCGCTGACCGTCACCATGCTGGACAATAGTTCGATCACCGCCATCTTTGCGCTAAATTCAAACACCATTGCATTTGCGCTTGATCAGAACTATCCCAATCCCTTCAATCCTTCAACAATTATTGCATTCCAACTTCCAGTTCGCGCCCGGGTCAGACTCAAGGTGTATGATGTGTTGGGTAAGGAGGTGGCACAATTGGTGGATGAAACCGAGGATGCGGGTTACAAGACAGTCGAGTGGCGTGCAGGTACCGCTCCGAGCGGAGTCTATTTCTATCGCATCGAAATGAATACGGCCGACGACCGCTTCATGGCGGTGAAGGAAATGCTTCTCGTGAAATGAACTTGGAGGGGTAAAGAACCACAAAGTCCCAACCGAAACTCCTTGGTTGGGACTTGTGGTTTACTTACTACAAATTCTACTTTCCCGCTTCAACTGGAACTACGTCAAACTTGCCGGTGCTCGTGACAAAAAATATTGTCTCCGAATCTGCAGCACCCTTTGTGCTGTGGCGATCACCTGCTGGGTAGGTGAAATACGATCCGGCACCTAAGCTCTTCTCTTCTCCCTTCTCAGGCACATAGATGTATGCGCCCTTGAGAACAACAACCCGAAGGGCACTGCTGTGGTAATGCAGCGCGTTCGAGAAGCCCGGGGGGAACTTGATAAACATGCCGAAGGGACCCTTGTCGGGGTTTCCCCAAAGCACACATCCCATCACACCCGATCCCGGCGGTGCATTCTTGAGCGTGTCCCACTTGATTTCATCGGCAGTCCACATCACCTTCTCGCCTTTCCCCTTCATTTTCTGAGCCGGGGCGTTGGCTGAACCCAATAGAAGCAATCCCATCAAAACAACGAGGGAAGACAACAGTACTTTCTTCATCCGAATCTCCTCTGAATGTTTGAAACGGTGAGTTTGTGGGATAAAATAATAACTTCTCGCAAGAAGTCAAATATTGTTGACCCCGAGCACGTAGGTGCCCCATTCAACTGGCTATCTAGGGAGCTCACTTGTTGCCTCACGTAAGTTTCTATTCGAAATCTGATTCGTTGCCTCATCTAAGTTTCTATTCGAAATAGGATTCGTTTCACCCGACGTGTGTCTTTATGAACTGGGGCCGACCAGTCATTGTCTTGGCCTGAGATACCGCCGCAAAGTCAATGATGGCTGATTATTCAAGGTTCTGACAATACCGTGAATCCTCTTCACCCCTATTGATTGCATCATGAGCAATGCGGTTGTATATTGTGTGTAATTCCGCGGAGGCACTCCCCTCCGGCTAGGATTATCCTATGGCGATGCAATGATCAAACGGGTTGTCAAAAAAGGGCGCTTAAGGGACTTCTCGGAGATTAGAAGCAATCTTACCTACTGGTCGTCGAAAACTCCGGATGAGCGTATCTCGGCAGTTGAGCATTTAAGGAGGCAGCGAATTGGAAATTCAGCAAGACTTCAGAGATCTGCTCGCGTCGTTCAACGCCCACGGGGTTGATTACATTGTCATCGGAGCGTTTGCACTGGCCTACCACGGCGCTCCACGGTACACGGGGGACCTCGATGTCCTCGTCCGGCCTGAACTGGATAATGCACGGCGTATTCTGGAGGCACTCGAAGAGTTCGGATTTGGGGCTCTCGACTTAATGGCGGGCGATTTCACCACTGCTGATCGAGTTGTGCAATTGGGGGTCGCCCCGGTTCGCGTCGATATTGTGACATCGATTACGGGCGTCACCTGGGTGGACGCAACCTCTGGAAGAGTGAGGGGGTCATTTGGCGACGTCGAAGTGTATTATCTCGGGAGGAAACAATTCATACTCAACAAGAGGTCACTCGGAAGAAAAAAGGACCTCGCGGACTTGGAGGCGATTGGCGAGGTGTGATTCCAGCTCCAGGCGGTTTCCACCCCTTTATAGACCTTCGGGGAAATGGATAGCTATCCCTGAACTCACCGCATTTCTCATCTTAGCCGTCGCGCATACATTTACAGCATTCGCCTTTGTGGTAATCGCCCGATCGATGGCCCGTTCAGAGACGTAGAGGAAAAGCTCTTAGCTGGGCGCCATCTTCTCGGCACTTAGATGACTCAGGTAGATGCAGCGAGCGGGGGCATGACTATATTCTGCTCGAAGTGTATATTGGGGGTGCGAAAACGAGGTGCGGGAGCATCATTTTGCAAGAACGGAGATGCCAATGCGCGAACTCAAAGAGTCTGAGTGGAAACTTTTCCGAAAAGTGCATCGGGAGGCACTGGAGCGTTTTTGCGAGAGGATTCTCGCTGGCATCCATCAGATCGAGGCAAACTCCTCGAAGAGTTTTCATCAGAGATACCTCGACATATACAAATTTATTGCCCGGCGTGACAGGGAAATGGAACAAGCCTTCAATAATCCTCGCCGCTCGACGGCGTTGATTCAGTTGGCATTAATGAGAGAACTGGGCTTGCTCGGGAGGGATGAATTCTCTGAATTTAGCCGGGAAACCGGTGCGACCGTTGCACGCATAGTAGGATCCAGAAAAACCGATTCGCCGTGATCGGGCGCAGGTTAATAACTGGTCACCCGGCAAGACTTTGGATTGAGGGGGCCCGGGAAATGGCCGCCGGTACCATTAGCAAGTTCTTAGCGATCGCTTTCATCGCAGCCATTGTGAGTATCGCCCCACCCCTTGCGTTGTCGGACTCAGGATGGTTTTGGAAAAACCCTACCCCTCAAGGGAATTCCTTGTACTGCATGGATTTTTTTAACTCCGATCTCGGATTAGCTGCGGGGGAGTATGGTACGATTATCAGGACGATTGACGGGGGCTTGACGTGGTCTATGGTCGCCGACATCCAGGGAATTTATATACATGATATTGCCTATCCAGGTCCGGATCTGATTGTCGTACTGGCCGCTCAGTCGCCGTATTTGCCGTCAAACCGCATTCTCCGGTCTTCCGATAACGGAGAGACATGGAGCAATCAAATTATCGATAGTGTGAACTATTACTACTCGATGTCTTTCATAGATTCTATTCGCGGCTATCTTGTTGGGAGCCACGGTGCTATTACCGCGACAAGCGACGGGGGCGAGTCTTGGATCGCAGAAAATAGTGGAACGACGAGAGATTTGACAGGAGTTAGTTTCTGCAATCCCAGAAACGGGTTTGCTGTCGGCGACAACGGGACAATTCTGGGAACCACAAATGGTGGAAGCACGTGGAGCAGTCAGACAAGCCCGACCACCGCAATACTTTGGGCCGTCTCCTGTTCGGACAGTTCCACCGCCTGTATTTGCGGCAGGGGATCGACGATCCTCCGCACTACCGACGGGGGTATGAGCTGGCAACAGAACTACGGTGGCACATACTTCGACCTGTGGTCGATTACTTCCACCCGCGAGAATGCCATTGTCGCTGTGGGATCGAATGGAACTGGAGGAAACACAGTATCCTCAACTGACGGGGGCGTCACGTGGAAAGATACAACAAACGGCCCTGATGGTTTTAAAAAGGTCGCCTTTGTCGATACGGCCATTGTGGTGGCAGTCGGAGAATTCGGCACCATCTACCGGTCTACAAACCGAGGCGCCGATTGGACCCCTATCGTGCACAAGATCGAGTCGGGTTTCTATGGCGTTCGATTCGCCGATGAACATGTGGGAATGATCACCGGGGATTACGGCATAGTCCTCCGGACATCCGATGGGGGGACTAATTGGACAAAGCAGCAGACCGGTTCGCCCACATACCTCTACGCCGTGGATCTCATAGACACCAGCACCGTAACAGTAGTTGGATCTTCAGGATACATTCTCCGCACCACGGACGGCGGTCAATCTTGGATAACCCAGATGAACGGCCATTATGATTGGCTGACTGATGTGCACTTCATAAACAGCTCTCTTGGCATGGTCACAGGCGAAAACGGACTCATTCTCAAGACTACCGACGGCGGTGGGTCATGGACAGAATTGCCGAATTCCACTACATTTCGGCTGACTGGAATACGTATGCTAAGCTCGTCGGTGGCTGTTGCCGTCGGGCAGGGATTTCCCTTTCCGATTATCCAGGGAATCATACTCAGAACCGTCGACGGTGGAGCGACTTGGAGTGCTGTTCTGTCCGGCGATACTGCCGGCGCGGTCGCTGGTGTCGATTTTTCAACGCCAATGATTGGCGTCGCTGTTGGCTCAAAGATTCTCAGAACAATTGATGGGGGATCATCATGGTCCAATGTTTCCGGCGATACGATTCTTTCTTTAGCTTCTGTGAGCTTCGGAGATCAGACGAATGGATTTGCGGTAGGATCAAATGGCGGCATTCTTCGAACTACTGACGGAGGTGCGAGCTGGACGCCTCAGATTAGCAATACTGGCAGGATCCTGTACGGCGTATCAGCGTACGGATCTGACAAAGCCATTGCGGTGGGTGAACGTAGTACTATCCTTCAGACGGTAACGGGCGGTATAACCACAGGCGTCGACGTTTCCCCCGTCAGCACTCTGGTTCCTCGCCGGATGACATTGGAACAGAATTTCCCGAATCCATTTAATCCATCCACCACGATTTCATTCAGCGTCGCTCAGGGCACCCATGTCCGAATCCAGGTCTTCGACCTGCTCGGTCAGCTTGTTCAGACTCTCGCAGACGATGACAAGCTTCCCGGCACATACAGCGTACAATGGAACGCCGGCTATCGGGCAAGCGGACTGTACTTTTACAGGATGACTGCAGGACCCTCTGCACAGACGAAAAAGGCTATTCTCTTGCGATAGCAATCGCGTCGCTGATGCTCTGTTATCCTTCAATCCTAGCCTTTGCTTCAATCACCATCCTGTGCGTCCTAACCACACCGTTCCTCACCGGAGTGACTCTTGAACTGCGAGCTCCGGCGGAGCCGCGACGATGTTTGCCAATCTACGCTCGGGTCAGACTCGCTTCCCGGAATCAAGCCCCAATTCCGCCCGAAGTTTCTCGATATCGACACGCAGGTTCTCATCATTGTTCCTGCGATTCTGTGTTTCAAATCCCAAAAGCAGGGATTCAAGGAGCTCGCGGCCGACCGGGTCCTTAGCCGCACGCCTTGGAGTCATCCCTCTCAGGGCCGGAACGGGGATATCGGGCCAGGTCTCCCAGTGTTTCTCGATCATTCCCTTAAGCATGGCCTTCACCTCCGGCGTTTCCTTCAAAATGCGGTCGTTCTCACTCTCTTCGTGCTGTGAAGGGTCTATCGGGTTTTCCGCGAGATCTTTCATCAGACCCTCATGAGAGGCGACTTCCGTTCGGATGAGAACCGCTCCGGGGCCAAGTCGTTTTGAGATCTCCTTCTTCACTCGCGCCGACCGCTTTTCAGAATTTGTTTCAACAACAAGCGTCGACTCATCGATTCTCAGTATCGCGAGAGTCGTGTTGCCCCCTCCTTCGCCCTTCTGTCTCTTGAGCCAGTGAAGAACGACGGACCTCCCGCCTTTAGCCTCATCCCGCCTAATCCCCGCAATCATGCGCGAATCCGGGGCGCCTGTTACTTTTTGCTCAAGGTCCTTCAATGCATTAAAGGCTTCATCGAGAGATGGAATGTCATAGGTAAGCGTGCAGAACGCCAGCGGATCCCCGTCAGTATTGCGAACTTCTGGCCTTGTGTTTTGCAATTTATCCGCAAGATCGAGATACGTTTCCCGCAATTCTTCTTCGAGCTCAACCAACGTCTCGTCCGCGATGGGATGTTCCCCCAATGTCCCCTCTGTTTCAATTTCCGTCCGCAACTCCAAAAGAAAGTCGAGGTGGGTTGGAGGAATCACAAACCCTCCACATCCCATGATGAAGCAAATCCCGTTCATCTCAACCACCCGGGCGAACATTATCATTCCGGGGCCTGCGATAGCCGATGCAGATCTTTCCATTACATGGAATTCGCGTTTCCGGAAAATATCCCGGAGAGTGAGAATTTCCCCCGGCTTTGCATCGAGGGTTTGAAGGTAACTGTAAGGAGACTTTCGCGTCAAATTGATAAAGGTGCGAATGTCTTCCCTCATGTTCGCGCTTCTATCTGCCAGGAACAGTTCCGCGAGCGACTCACTCTCAGTGGGCCGCCAGTCGAACGTAAACCACCGTTCGAAATAGTCCGCCTCCGGATGAGCCTCACTATGCGAGTTTTCGTCGGAGAGAATAAAATCCCCCCAGGCGTCGTCAAGCACATGTTCACCAAACCTCCCTATCGCAAAGCGTAGGACCTGGGCTGAGACTTCTGCATCAAGGGCTCTGAGCCCGTCGTATTTGAGGTTCAGCGACTCTCCTTCAATGGCGCCGCAGCACTTCTTGAATTTCTTGCCGCTGCCGCAGGGACAGGGATCGTTTCTTCCGATGCTGATTGTAATGACCCTCGGTGTGGTAAGTCTCAACATAATGATCTGAAGGGCAATTTTCCAAATTCTCGAGACTCATTTTCGGGGGCCATTGCAATGTTTCGAGAGGTCCGTACATGGCGATCGCCTTTGCATTAACCGCTAAATCGATCGCTCGAACCAGAGAATGGAGGAGAAAGACTGGCCCGGGACTATCTGCCCTGGACATCGTCCAACATGGTCGTTGCGGTGAGCCCCGGGATGATAATGAAGACGAATCCGGGGCTCAGTTCTACTCGCGAGCCTCCCAGGGGATTGAGTTCGCCTGGCGCAGCCCATACCTTGACTGTATCTTTTGTAACCCCTATCTTGTACGGAATTCGCTGACGAGGGGGATCGGAAGGAGTCAGTCCTAGTCATCACACGTTCGACTTTACTCCCGCTAGAGGCGACTCGGATTCAGCAGCATCGTCTTCGAGCATCGATCGGCAAGATGGTGGGTTCAGGGAGGGCAATAATGCTCTACCCCCTCTTCGCCACGCTCATTGCATCTTGCTCCGCCCCTCACACCGATCGCCGCGCCCAGGACTCTGGAACTGCGATGAAACCCACTTCGCAGACGTCGCTCTCCGCGGAGCAAATTCCTCCCTCTCAGTGCCGCGTCCGGGCGACGATCGTTAGCATCGATTCCGCTCTCTTTTCATCCGACACTTCCAATCCCTGCTCCCGGCTTCCCTGCAGAGCTAACATCCGCGTCGACTCTGTGCTCGGTTACGGCGCCGGGTTCGATCGTCCGCTGGCCCCCGGAGAAAATATCTTGGTGACGTTCGCGTTTACCCTGAGCCCGACGAAACTCGATTCTCAAAAGGACTCTTTTCCCGGATTGCAGGTCGGTAGCAGCTTCACAGCCGATCTCCTGGGGGGATCCCCATCGCCTGCAGCCAATCAACAAGACCAATCATTTGTGATCTACAGTTATCAAACGAGTCCGCCGACTCCCCACAATAAATAATCAGGAGTGTACGTATGAAAACCCGGTGGATACAATTTGCCCTCACGTTTGTGTGTGTTGTGGTCGCAGCGACTTATTCGACAACAATCCGCGCATCGGCCCAGTCGCTCCCTCAATCGCAGGAAGCAACCGAGCGAGACGGGGACGATCCGCAGGCCAGAAACCAGTGGGAGTGGATGCGACTCCATGATCCTGCGACGGGTCAAATCCCAGCGAAGATGCGGGGAAAGGAATTGTCCTTCGCCCGAACCTTGCCAAAAAGGGACGCGCTCGCACGAACCGGTTTCATCAAGGGACAATGTACGATGGGACTCGCCCCTTCTGCTTGGACACACCGTGGACCCTGGAACGTAGGTGGGCGAACGAGAGCTCTTGCTGTGGACGTATCGAACGCAGGATTGATCCTCGCCGGCGGTATCTCGGGAGGCATGTGGCGTTCCACGGACACCGGAGCCACCTGGAGCAGAACCACGTCGCTCTTCGATTCAATTCAAAGCGTTACATGTATCACACAGGACAAGAGAGCCGGACACACCTCGACCTGGTACTACGGTACGGGGGAATACACGGGGAACTCCGCCACTGGCGGGGGGTTCGCATCCTACGAAGGGGACGGAATATCGAAATCGACGGACGGAGGATTAACCTGGGTGGTTCTCCCTTCCACCAAAACCGGAACACCCAATTACTTCACAGACGCGTTCAATTACATCTGGGATCTCGCCATCGATCCGTCGAACATGGCTCAGGCTGTTGTCTTTGCTGCCACCTACGGCGGAATCCAGCGCTCATCCAATGGCGGCAACACCTGGACGACCGTAATCGGAGCAACCGCGGGCCTCACTTCCCCGTGGACCGACGTCGCGGTGACTTCTACAGGAGTCGGGTATGCCGTTCTGAGCCAGTCCACCTCGGGGGGAGGTGCGTCCCCATACAAGGGTATCTATCGCTCCACGGATGGGATAACATGGACGAACATCACACCCGCCACCTGGCCCGCGACATACCGGAGATTCGTGCTCACCGTCGCACCCTCCAACGAGCATGTACTCTACCTTCTCGGTGAGACTCCCGGAAGCGGATTCCACACGGTGTACAATGGGTCTGATTCGTGGACCAGCTTCTGGAAATATACCGATAACGATTCGGGCACAGGTATATGGGAAAACCGCTCGGCGAACCTTCCCGGGTATGGGGGGCTGTCCGGCGACATAGCTTCCCAGGGGTCCTACGATCTGGTTGTGCGCACTAAACCGGACGATGAAAACGTCGTCATTATCGGCGGCACCGATCTCTTCCGCTCCACTAGTGGCTTTGCGGACAATGCGCACACCACCTGGATCGGGGGTTACCATTTAACGGGCACATACGATCCATATCCGAATCACCATCCCGACCAGCATTCCATCGCATTTTCACCCGCGAACAGCAGCGTGATGTACTCTGGAAACGATGGTGGAGTATTCAAGACCACTGACGATTTAGCTGGAAGCATCGTCTGGACCCCACTGAATCACGGTTATACCACCTCGCAGTTCTACACTGTCGCCATCGATCACGCCACGAGCGGCAACAATGTTGTCATCGGCGGGACACAGGATAATGGAACGTGGTGGACAACTTCGGTCAGTCCGACAAACGCATGGCCGCAGCTCTATTCCGGCGACGGTGCCGCTTGCGCCATCGCTGATACTCGATCGTCATACTACGTCTCCTCCCAGAACGGACGGATGTACAGGCAACTTGTGGATAACAGCGGGAATGTGACGGCACAAACCCGGATCGATCCCACTGGAGGAGCAAACTATCAGTTCATCAACCAATTCATACTCGATCCGAACAACACAAATAGAATGTTTCTTGCTGGAGGAACGATTGTTTGGCGAAACAATGACCTCACCGGTATCCCAATGGGTTCGAATAGTACGACGTCCGTGAACTGGGATACTCTTGGGAATACAAGGATTAATGCCGGTGTCATAAGCTCATTGGGAATCTCAACTGCATCGGGTGGAGAGATGCTCTACTTCGGCACAAGCGCCGGGCATGTCTATCGGGTTGATGGCGCAGACGTCGGAAACCCGACGCGGACCGAGGTCACCGGAGCAAGCTTCCCGCATCTTTCCTATGTGAGCTGCCTCGCGGTAGATCCGTCAAATGGCTCGAATGTGTTGGCCGTGTTTTCGAATTACAACGTTATCAGCTTGTTCTACAGCGCGGATTCAGGATCAAGCTGGGCCAACATTTCCGGAAACCTCGAGGAGTTCGTCTCCGGAGGTGGAAGGGGTCCCTCATGCCGATGGGCATCAATCCTTAATCTCGACGGCTTGACCATGTTCCTTGTCGGAACCAGCACCGGTCTCTATTCGACGTTCGAACTCAACGGCACTTCTACCGTCTGGACTCAGGAAGGGTCAACCACAATTGGTGATGACGTTGTAGACATGATAGATACACGGCACTCCGATGGAATGATCGTCGCTGCGACCCACGCGAACGGGATTTTCTCCTCCAACGTGACGGGGCTCGGTGATGGCACAGGCCTGCCCAACAACGTCATCTACGAGGCCCCTCCCAACAACGGATGGATCCTCGCTAACAGAATCACCGCTCCCTCCAAGAACGTTCTGATTACCAGTCTCGACTATTTTATTGTGGGAGATGCAAGTACTGGAAATGGGACATTCTACCCCGTCATTTACGCAACCGGTGGCACGCCCGGCCGGCCTGCTGCGGCGCCATTGTACACTGGAGCAGCATTCACACCCACCGTAGGGTGGAACAGCATCGATGTTTCCTCTGCCAATATCACACTCCTTTCTACACCGAGCGCCGACTTCTTTGTCGGAGCGAAGTATGACGGAACGAATCAGCCTGAAATCGGGAACGGCTCCGTCTCTAATGGCCGCGGCTGGGAATACGATCCCACCGCACCCAGTTGGACACCGCTCGATTCGTTAGCATCCCCTATCCCGGCGACCCTCTTCATCCGCGCCACCATCTCGACGTTGACCGGCGTAAGGTCCATAGGTGGCTCACTGCCTCGTGTTTTTTCGCTGGAACAGAGTTATCCCAACCCGTTCAATCCTGAGGCAACAATTGAATTCGCGCTGCCGCATCCGGCTGTTGTAACTCTTAGAGTTTTTGATGCACTCGGCCGGGAGATTAGCACACTCGTCAACCGAGACCATTATTCCGCGGGGAGGTATAGCGCAAAGTTTAATGGTGCGAACCTGACCAGTGGGGTATACTTCTATCAGATCACGGCAAGCGAATCAGGGCCGGGCGGTCAGACTTATGAGAAGGTGAAAAAGATGTTGCTCATCAGGTAAGTCTGTCGCCGTATCTTGTGAACCCCAATGGATACCGGTTCAGGCAAATGATTTTCCGAGTGATCACTCTATTAATGATCGTGCGCTGTAGCGTCGCCGCCCAGGATCACACCACGGTCGAAGAACGCATCCGCGCCTTCGCGGCAGATTTCGGGGGGCGGGTTGGCGTCGCCGCAAAGAACGTGGCGACGGGAGAGGAAATCCGGGTTAACGCTGACTCTCTTTTTCCTACAGCAAGCGTGATCAAACTGCCGGTCCTCGTGGAACTGTTCTATCTCCTCCATCAGAAGCCCGAGTTGGGCGACAAACCCGTTCAGTTGATCGACAGTGTCAAGAAACCAGGTTCAGGCATCCTGCAATATCTTCACGGCGGCCAGAGCCTGAAGCTGATTGACGTCGCCACGCTCATGATTATTTTGAGCGACAACACGGCGACGAACTACGTCATCGATCAATTCGGAACTCAGCATGACGAGAAACTGGAGGCGGTTAGCAGCAGAATGAGAGAGCTGGGCCTCGCTCACACGAAATTACTCAACAAAGTCTATTCGTTTGCGACGAAGAAGAAGACCGAGGAGGCGCGGCGCTTCGGCCTCGGTGTAAGCTGCCCGGATGACATGGTTAAGCTGCTGGAAAAGATCGCCCGGCGGGAGCTCCTGGACTCCTCCACTTCCGACTCGATCATCGCAATCATGCGCAATCAACAGGACATCACCCAGGCGGCCCGGCTGCTTCCGTTTTCAGAGGATACCACCCTCTGGATAGCCGACAAGACCGGATCCGTCGATGCAGTGAAAAACGATGTGGGGGTGGTCGGTAACGCGAAAGGGCGGTACGTCTATGCGATTTTCTGCGACCAATCGAAAGACCCCGGAGAGCAAGTCGATAACCGAGCGACCCTCGCCGTGGCCCGATTATCGCGGTTGATCTACGATCATTTCTTGAAATAGTGATGAATAGGATCCGCCGTGATGGTCCGAGATGACACTCCTTCCTCTTATTATCCTCTGCGCGATTGCCCTCCCGGCCAGCCTCGCATGATCGGGACTTCTGCCCAGGGCATCTTCCCCGCCGCGACGGGCAACCCCCCAAGCGTGTAACTCAATGATTAATCCCACCATTTTGAGCCCTGCCCCCAGACTAGCTATTACCCCGAATTGGACAAGTTTCCTTTTTTGACTTGCACGCTTGTGGTCCAAGTTGAATGAGGAGAACCTGTTCATCTTTGTCAAGTGGCTACTGCGCTTTTGTGATTAAGATGGCTGATGAAGTCATCTGGGGTAAGGTCATCGCCGATGCGACGTTAATTTGACCACGGACGTGCCAGCCAAGAATTAAATAGATTTATTAAATTGTGCGGCGTTCGCAAGATTTAAATGCGGCCGGAAATTAGTCAGAATACGAATAGTGAGGAATAACATGCTAAGGAAAGACTATTCTGGTTGGTCTAGGGAGGACTTGGTGCGAGAGATAAAGAAGCTTGAAAAGAGCAAAGGGTATGGTATCGTCTGGGAAGACAAACCAGAATCAGTGGCTGAATTGTGCAAGGAAAAGCTTCCTGTTCTCACTGAAGATAAGACCAAAGCGATTGAGACTGATGGTAAGAAGCCTGTGAATATCCTTATCGAGGGAGATAATTACCATGCCCTCTCAGTCTTGAGTTATACTCACAAAGAGAAGATTGATGTCATTTACATCGATCCTCCCTACAACACTGGTTCCAAAGATTGGAAGTATAACAATGATTTTGTTGATGATCTAGATACATGGAGACATAGTAAATGGCTCTCTTTTATGGAAAAGCGACTTAAGCTAGCGAAACATTTATTGAAAAGAAGTGGGGTGTTAATTTGTACAATTGACGAGAATGAACATGCTGCATTAGGGTTGTTATTGCAGGAACTATTCCCAGACAAAGAAATAGTATGTGTTACGATCATACATAATCCTGGAGGAATCCAAGGAAACAATTTCTCTTACTGTCATGAGTACGCATATTTTGTCCATCCAACGGGTGGAACGTATATTTCAAAAATTAAGAGAGACGATGTGGCGCCTATGCCACTTCGAGATTGGGGTAAAGAAAGTTCAAAAAGAGAAGCGGCGAGAACCTGTTTTTATCCGATCTTCGTTAAGGATGAGAAAGTAATTGGTTTTGGCGACGTTTGCCCTGAGGATTTTCATCCTAAAAAATCTAACATACTTCAAAAAGATGGCAGTATCGCAATCTATCCAGTCGATAGCAATGGCGTAGAGAGAAAGTGGAGGTTCTCTCGACTGAGTGTTGATGAAATAAAGGAGGAATTGATTTGCCAAACAATTAAGAACGAATTGGTTATCGTTCGTGGCAAAACAGACTATCGTTGGAAAACAGTTTGGACAGATACAAAGTATAATGCAAATGTCTATGGAACGAAGCTTCTTAATAGCATAATAAGAGCCAAGTTTCCATTTCCAAAATCGCTTTATGCCGTGATGGACTGCGTAAAAGCTGTAATTCACGATAAGAATAATTCAATAGTCTTAGACTTCTTTGCGGGCTCTGGAACAACAGGCCATGCAGTAATGATGCTGAATAAGCAGGACAAAGGAAATAGGAGATTTATTCTTTGCACGAATAATGAAAATAGAATTGCTGATGAGATCTGTTATCCGAGGGTAAAAAGAGTGATTGAGGGGCACAGAGATCATCCGGACATTACGAAAATCGACGCAAACCTTAGGTATTATAGGACAGAATTCGTCGATGCAGCTCCCACTGATCGGAATAAGAAGCGACTCGTGGATAAATCCACTGAGATGCTATGTTTGAAGGAAGACTGTCATGATTTATTGAAGAAGGGGGACGGTTTCAGAATTTATGGCAATCTCACTGGGAAGTTATTAAGCATCGTATATGACGATGATGCTATTGGAGCATGTAGGAGAGAAATCAAGAAGATGAACAAGAAGTTCATTGTATATGTCTTCTCTCTCGACGAGAGCGCGAGAGAAGAGGAGTTTGAGGACCTTGAAACACTTGTCGAGCTTAAGCCCATTCCTGCTGTAATCATGAATGTGTACAAGCGGATTTTCAAATGATGGAGCTGAGGAAATACCAAAAGGAAGCAGTCTCGCGTCTGAAAGAGGGGGTAAACAGACTCTTGACGTCAGCGGAGAGGGAGATCTGTATCTTTCAAGCTCCAACGGGAAGTGGCAAGACTTTTATTATGTCTGAATTACTAAGAGCACTTGCGAAAGATAGAAAAGATGAAAAGAAACTCTCTTTCATCTGGATATCAGTGAGAATGTTGCATGAGCAAAGCAAGGAAAAACTTGAGAATTACTACGAGAATGAAAGGTTGATCCAGTGCTCATATTATGAGGACCTCGAAGACAAGCAGATAAGTGAAAACGAGATTCTATTTATAAATTGGCATAGCATTAACAAGAAAGACATTAACATTTATGTTCGGGAGAACGAGCAAGACAATAACCTAAACAGCATAATCGAGCGCACAAAAGAGGAAGGCAGAGACATAATTCTCATAATTGATGAAAGCCACCACACCGCAAGTTCCGAGAAGTCAAGAGAGTTGATTGAGGTCATCGGTCCGAAAGTAACCATCGAAGTTTCTGCTACTCCTCATCTAAAGGAGAGCATGGATGATTTCGTGAAGGTAAATTTGGCTGATGTAAAAGCGGAAGAGATGATTAAGTCGGAGATCTCAGTAAATCCTGAGTTCTTGGAGGTGAAGGTCGGAAGGAGGAGCTCTGACGAGCTAGTTATCGGAGAGGCCTTGACGAAGAGGGAAGTGATCGCAAGGCACTACAAGGAAGAAGGGAGTGACGTGAATCCGCTTGTCCTAGTTCAGTTACCAGACCAAAAAGGCGATCTGGTCAACAAGAAAGACTATGTCCTGAAACTCCTGAAAGACAAATTCAAGATAACCGAGGAAAACGCAAAACTTGCTGTCTGGTTGTCTGAAGAGAAAACTGAATCATTATTGAATATCGAAAAGAATGATAATAGCGTCGAGGTGTTGGTGTTCAAGCAAGCTCCTGCTTTAGGATGGGATTGTCCCAGAGCATGTATTCTTGTCTTATTTCGGGAATCAACGAGTTTCAGATTCACAATACAAACCATCGGGAGAATCATGAGAATGCCCGAGTGGAAGTATTACAATGAGGCAGAATTGAACAGGGGTTTTGTCTTTACAAATCATCCGAATATCGAGATAACAGAAGACTATGCTCGCGATTACGTTTCAATCTACGAGGCGAAACGAGATGATGAACTATACAGGGAAATTGGGATTCCGTCGATATACCTCAGGAGGCAGCGTGAGAGAACAAGGCTCTCTGGAAAATTCTCTGAAATATTCATGCAGATTGCCGAGGCCAGAGATCTCAAGAAGAAGTTAATTTTCTATCCTTCAAGGATTGTACGACCGTTGATCGCTGATGGGCGTATTACCAATATAGATAAGAAAGGGGAAATTGAACATAAGGGAACGCTTGATGTTGATCTAAATCCCGTAGAGCTGCAGCAAGCATTTGATACATTCATATCGCAAAACTGTACTCCTTTTGCTCCGGCAGATTCGAGCGATAGGATGAAGAGTGCAATCTACAATTTCTCTTCGAAGAAATTGAAACTGAAGAAATATGATCCGCACGTGCAAAGAATAGTCCTAGGAAAAGAGAATGTCCAGTCGTTTGTCGATGTCATAAATTTGGCGAAGGAACGATTCAAGGAAGAAGTAATCGAGAAACTGGCCGAGAAACGAGAGTTGCAAGAAACTCCGAAATGGGAAGTCCCGTCTCTTATAAGTTACAACAGTAGATACAGCAAAGTGGAGAGAGACAAGTCCATTATGAAGCCGTTCTATACTCGACAAGCGAGTGATCCCGAAATGCAGTTCCAGGAGTTCCTGCAAGAGTCAAAAAAGGTAAAGTGGTGGTTCAAGAATGGGGAGAACGAGGAAAAATACTTCGCGGTTCTCTATAAAGACGAGGGTGGTTATGAAAGAGCGTTCTACGTTGATTTTCTCATTCAATTTGTGGATGGGTCTCTTGGATTGTTTGATACCAAAAGTGGCATAACCGCGAAGGAGGCGAAAGAGAAGGCAGAGGGATTACAAGAATACATTGCAACGCAGAATAAGAAAGGGTCCAGGCTTTGGGGGGGCATTGTTATCAATGTGAAGGGCAGTTGGAGGTATAACGACGCCAAGTCGTACGCCTATGATGAGAAAACTTTGAAGGATTGGAAGGTGCTTGAAATCTAGCGATACCACCAATACTAGACTACGAAAAGGTTGGGAACCCCACGGTGATATCGTTAACGGGCGCAATAAGAGAGGGCTGACAGCTCAGTTATGGGTGAACAACGCTTGCTGACCGTTCGAATGCGTTGACTCTCAAGATGGGAATGGATAGCTTGATGGAAATCTGTTGCGATTAGGGTAGGATCACGTATCTTCTAGAAATATGCATTATCCTCAATCAGACTTGGATCGTGATGAAGCATGGATCAAGCACTTAAGTTTGTCCCCCTGATATTGACCGGAACAGCAGCCATTGGGGGTTTTATCTACTGGCACTTCAAAACCTTATACGGTTTGAAGGATGAAATCCATCGTATCGAGATACAGGTAAAGGACCTCGACAAGAAGGTGGCGTTGCAAAAACAAACCACAGACAAACTTGCTGAACTCTATCCCCTCCTTACCAAGATATTTGATATGCTCCAGGCAAAAGGACAAATATGATCGACTCGATGGATTATAGAAGATTGTCCGAGCTTGGCGAGAGAGTTAAAGGCGGAATTGCGACTAAGGTAGAGAAAGATGAATTCATGGAGTTGCTGCACAATAACGGTTCCATAACAGACAGGCAATACCAGGAGTATCAGAACAACCAGAATATGGAAGAGATATTGAATGCGGCCCTCGCGATAGGGGCGATAATCCTCATCGCTTATCTTTTGAAAGAAATACTCGGCACAAAGTAAATACTGCTCTGACAAGACACCGTTTTGCGACCAAGTCTCGGAGAACTACGACCCTGCAAAAGAGTACTTACAGGAACAAAATTACCTTGCCCAAAGAAAGATCCGATCATTAAAACAATCTCTGTGAATCACACACGTGAACAATTGTGTATACTGTGGACGGATCCAAAAACTCACGAAGGAACATTTGCTGCCCAGCTGCATCATTAAGAGGACTTCTCAACAGGATGTGCAATATCTGGAACGAGCGCAGAAGATTATCGATGCCGAGGCTCAGATAAAGGATGTCTGTGCAGAATGTAACAACAGATCTCTCTCTGCACTCGATTCATACGTGTCAAGGGCCACTAGGATTCCCCCACTAGGGCCAAAATGATTCCCCCAGGTGG
>CAZEJT010000006.1:0-50846 GCA_964512655.1 uncultured Chlorobiaceae bacterium
CCCAACCCTCAGCTCCGTAGGCTGATGCTCTATCCAATTGAGCTACTGGCGCGGTGGTTGGCGGCCAAATCCCGAAGCAAGAGAACAACCTGATTGAGTTTCCGGCAGCCGGGGGGGAGATGACACACCAAATAGCGCACTCAAAGTAGCAAAAAAAAGCATTACTCTCAACCGGTAAGCGTCACGTCGGACCGTCTGGGGAGAGATCACAGAGGTGAAGCCCAAATTGGGTAAAATGGATACCGTTTGACGTGCGTCAAAGCGGAGCCGGCCCAATCTACGTACCTTCTGGTCATCTGATTTTCCACTCCCGGATCTCTCGATCCGACGGAAAGGCGCCCTTCGATTTTTCTCCGCACAAGAAGGGATACACTTGTAAAACTTCACTACAACAGGGAGATTCACAATGGGTCAGCAGCAACTGTTATTGATCATTCTCGGCGTTATCATCGTCGGCATCGCCATCGCGGTCGGGGTAGCGCAGTTCGGAGCGCAGAGCGCCCAGTCGAACAAAGACGGCGTTGTCTCAAGCCTCATCAATCTCGGCGCGAACGCCTACCAGTACAAGATCCGGCCGAGCACGCTGGGTGGCGGCAGCCGCAGCTACGTGGGTTACTCGATCCCGAACAAGATGCAAAAAGACCAGAATGGCACGTATACGCTCGGGACGCTCACTTCTTCGGCTTGCCCGATCGTCGGAACCTCGGCGATGAATACCGCATGGTCCGCGACCTGCACATCCGACGATACCGGCAAAACGACCATCACGTTCGCGGGCTGGTAAAGGCATAGCGCCCCCCGGTTCGTACCCAACCGAACCGGGCAGCGCTTTTCACCGGCATACCCTTCTTGGTGAAATGCCGCATCCGCTCCCTGTAATGGGTGAAGGCCCCTCATCCAGTTCCGCCTTCCGACCTTCTCTCATCTCCTCCCGAATCGGGGAAATCGGGCCTCCTTCCTTGAATTAAAAATTCGTAATGTGTTGACATTCGGGCGGAGTTTCAGTAGTTTCAGAGTTGATCGCCCGCCTCCGAATTCCAACCGAAGGAGAAGTTGCCATGAGCCGAACCATTAAAGTTTTTATCTGCCTCTTCCTGGGGGCAACCTGGCTGTGCGCATTCACGCCTCATGCCGGATCGTCGGGCAAGCAAATAGTGTACTCAACTACCGAAGGCGGTGATTCTTCCGGCGACCACATCACCTTCACAAGCACCCCGGTTAAGACGGGGCTCATCAACCAGCCCTATGAGTATGACCCCACGGTCACGACCACTCCGCCGGGCCTAAAGGTCTGCTTTCATCTCGACGACGCGCCGGACGGCATGACGATCAACGATACGACCGGCGTCATCAAATGGACTCCCACGTCGCCGGGAATGTTCGAAATTGAAATCGAAGCCCGCATCTGCGACTCGGCATGGGGCGAAGGAGGCCAGGAGTATCTCCTCTCGATATTCTCCGGTCCTCCCGGGAGCGTCAACGGCACAGTGAAGGACGATATGGGGAATAAACTCCCCGGCATCACTATCAAACTGTTTGATGTTTCGGGGGAGGATTTTATCCTTCGTACCCACACCGACTCCATGGGTAATTATGAAATCCCGGCCGTGAATCCCTCCACGTATCTGGTCAGGGCCCGGCCGCCGGAGGGTTCGATCTATCTGCCGCAATGGTTCGACGGCGCATCCTCCATCGATCATGCGACCCCCGTAGTAGTACAGTCAAACCTCGAAAGCACCGCCGACTTCACGCTCCATAAGAGAGACACTGCGCATTACACGATATCAGGAACCGTAATGGACAACGCATCGCATGCGATCAAGGGCGCAAGATTGTTCATCACGCGCGTCGGCCATGACAGCCTGAACGACGACGAGGGATTCGGCGGGTTCGAGGACTGGCACTCCACCTGGGAGAATTGGTGGGGGATCTACACGGACAGTAACGGGAACTATTCCGCCAGGTTCAGGGCAGGCACCTATATCGCTGCGGCATTCGCGCATGGTTTCCTCCCCCAGTTCTGGGATCACAAAGGCGACCCGCTCGAGGCCGACCAGATTCATCTCACCGCAAACACCTCGAGGATCAATTTCGACCTTATCCCGAGAGTCGCGGGGACCGGGTCGATCTCGGGTACCATACGAAACGCGGCCGACAACTCCGGCCTGGAGAGCCACGTCGTGGGCTTCCAGAAGGACGGGACGGGACATTTCACCGGGTTTAGAGCATACGCCGCAAGCGCCGGAACAGGACAGTACATGCTCACGGGCCTGCCGGACGGAGACTATATAGTCCTCGCGAAATCCGAGGACGACTTCATCCCGACATTCTATAATACTTCCGGCGGGACACCGTTCCTCGACAGCGCCTCAGCGGTGCACTCAAGCGGAGGTTCGGTGACGGGAATCGATATCTACATGCGTCCGGATTCCGAGGAAGGGCTGAACAGCATGGCCGGCGTAATCCAGTCGGTCTCACCGGGCGGCGGTTCGGTTCCGTCATCCGTGACTCCCGTCGGCGGCGCTATCGTGACACTTGTGAACGCTGATAACGTTCCGGTGGCATCCGCCATCAGCGGATCCGACGGCACGTACCATGCCCCGGGCCTGGCTGCGGGGAACTACCGCGTCGTATTTCAGAAGGCGGGACTGGCCAGCGCCACCGTCCCGGCAAACATCACCTACGCCTCCAATACTCCCACGACGACGACCGTCAACGCGCAGATGGTGAGCGGTTCCGGGGGTTCGGGTGGAGTCGGGGTCATGAGCGTCTCGTCGCTCTGGAATCTTGTATCGTTGCCGGTGACAGTTTCAGACCAGCATCGGTCGGCGGTATTCCCGTCGGCGTCCTCGGCCGCGTTCGGATTCAATGGGTCATCCTATGTGCTGACGGACGTCCTGAATTACACCTCGGGGTACTGGCTGAGATTCCGGGCCTCTCAGGTTCTTGCTATCGCGGGGACCCCGCGGACGTCTCAGACCATCGCGTTGAGCGCGGGTTGGAACCTGATCGGGTCTCTCTCGGGATCCGTATCTACGACCGCGATCACGACGAGCCCTGCGGGAATCATTCCCGGCCACTACTTTACGTATGCAGGCGGATACACTACGGCTTCGGCCATAGATCCGGGGAAAGGCTACTGGGTCAAGGCAAAGTCGAGCGGATCCTTGACGCTCAATGCCGGAGGCGCTTTCCCGAAGGGAGCTCCCGCGGCGACGTCGGCCCTTGCGGACCTGAACTCACTCACGATCACCGATGCGGCCGGCAATTCGCAGAGCCTTTATTTCGGCCCCGTAGCCAAGGGAATCGATCAGAGCGCCTACCAGCTCCCGCCTCTGCCGCCAGCCGAAGCGTTCGACGTGCGCTTCGCCTCACAGCGGCTGGTGGAGGAGTATTCGGGGGCGGCGTACCGCGGATCGGAGTATTTGATCGCCCTTCAGGGGGTAGCGCAACCGCTGACCCTCCGGTGGTCGATCCGAACGTCCGACGCAAAGTACTCGCTCAACGACGGCAGCGGATCTGTTTCGATCGCGATGAGCGGCACGGGAAGCGCGAGGGTGAGTTCCGCACTGACCCGGCTGACGCTGGGCGTTCAACCGCTCGAGGTCCCCAGGGCATTCGGGCTGTACCAGAACTACCCGAACCCGTTCAATCCTTCGACGACGATCGCATTTGATCTTCCTGTTCCTGCGAACGTGACGTTGAAGGTCTACAACGTTCTGGGCCAGCAGGTAGCAACGGTGCTTGACGGAGTGCCGTTCGAGGCGGGCCGCCAATCTGCCCGATTCAATGCTTCACGGCTGACGACCGGCGTCTATTTCTATCGAATCCATGCCGGCAATTTCGTCAGCGTGAAAAAGATGGTTCTGGTGAAGTAAGCAGATAGTCCCAGGGGCGTGTGGCGTAGGGCGCCACGCGCCCCCGGTGTTTTTTGTGGGGGCGCAGAGCGCCCCAGAAATGCGTTCCGCCGCGGAGCGGCGGAACGAAAAAGAAAGGGAGATTGGGTGGCAACAAACTGCGCCAGAAAGTATATCCTGGCTCTTGGGCTAATCCTTATACTCCTGTCTATCACGGATTCACGGGCCCAGGTCTCCGATGCGGTCGGGATGGCATCGCTTTCGGGACTCACGGGATTCAGCATTTCGGTCGGAGAGCTAAATGCTGAGGCTCAGTCCGGAGGGCTCACGGGAGAGCAGCTGAAGTCGGACGCGGCGGCGAAGTTGGGGGCAGCAGGAATCGCAATCGTTCCCGCAACAGCCTGGCTTGACAGCGCGGGGTCGGCGCAGCTCTATATGGAGGCGAGTGTCTTGCGGAGCGGGGGAAATCAATTCTCGTTTGCCTTAGAGGTCGGCGTGATTCAGAAGGTCTCCCTGCAGACGAAAGCCGCCCGGCAGACTCTCGCCGTGACATGGTCGTCCTCCTCGATCGGGGCCGCAGGAGCAGCCGGCGCCGCGACTGCGATCAGAAATGAGATGGGGGCGCTCGTCAGCAGGTTTATCGAGGCCTACCGTACAGCCAATCCCCCTCCGAAGAAAGAGTAACTGAGGAGCGCAGGCTAAAGCCTGCGCCTACCGGCCTCGCTACACGTCGCGAAAGAATCCTACCAGAATTCGACCAATCGTCCGTTCACCCCACTTCCCGTGAGAGGTACGAGGAGAAATCCCTCGTCACCAGTTCGTACTTGTCGCTGATCAGGCGGGAGGAAATCAGAAAATCGGCAGTAGACCTGTTGCAGGCCGTCGGGATATTGTACAGGACCGAGATCCGCAGGAGGGCCTTGACGTCGACGTCGTGGGGATGGGGTTCCATCGGATCCCAGAAAAAGATCAGTATGTCTATCTTCCCGTCGGCGATCATCGCGCCCAGCTGCTGATCGCCTCCGAAGGGGCCTGATTTGAGCTTCACGATTTTGTGCTTGAGCGGGTGTTCGGCATCGACCCGCTTGAGAAGCGCCTCTTCCACCAGCCTACCCGTCGTCCCTGTGCAGATCAGTTTGTGGCCCAGGAGGACGCTCCAGTTCCAGTCAGTCCATTCGGTAAGATCTTTCTTGCAGTTGTCGTGAGCGACGAGCGCAATTCTCTTCGTCTCTTCCATGAATGCTCCTTCCGTTCGGGATCGATGATGCGAGGATTTCAGCCGCGGGGGCGGCCCGGTCCTGCGGCTTCGCTTTTTCCGCCCATGTTCTTCCTGAGAAGCGACGCAATCTCGGCGCGGTGGGCCCGCACGAGAAGGCCCGCGACGTCGCTCATCATCCCCAGAAGGCGCGACGCGAGGAGGATTCCGATCAGGAGGTGGGCGAGGGCGAGTACCCAGCTGACGGTGAAGACGGTCTTGGCGTACTGGTCGACTCCTTTGAGGACGAGAGAGAACGATTCGACGGTCAGAATAGTGAACACGAACGTCCCGTAGAGCGCGATCCAGTACCAGATCCAGAGCCGGAAAATCCCGGTCCGGAGGAGATGTGTAAAAAGAGAGTTGTTCCTGGCCAGCCCGTTAAACACGATGCCCGCGAGCGCGCCCTTCTGGGCCGGCTCGAGCTCCGCCACATGGTCTCGCTCCTGCCACTCGAGCGTGACGACCAGCCCGTGGAAGAGAATGATGTTCGATTTTTCCAGGAGCCGGAAGAAATTGCCGTCGAGAAATGCGTGCGCGTCGGCGATCCAGGAAATCTTCCCGACGATGAACAGAGATCCGATGAAGACCGCCACAAGCCCGCCTGCGAAGAGGAGGGGGGCCTCGAGGCGGTCTGCGCCCAGATCATACGCGAGCCGTTGAATCCCGATGAAGATCCCCGCGGTTCCCCCGATGAGGAGGAGAAGATAGAGCGCGGAGCCGAATTTGACGGTCTTGTCGAGGCTGAGGTAGTAACGATATTGACTTCCTGGATCGACCACAATATATTATGTCTGGCTCCCCGCGGGTTTGTAACCCTTCATAGTAGCGATTTTCACCATCCCTATCAAGGATTTGGCGTGCAACGCGCCTTTCCGGCCGAATGCCGCAATGCGCATTACCCCTTTGCAGGCGGACGAAGGCAAGCGGGTTGTGACGATTGCAACGACCGGGGGGATTTGTGATTCCTGCCACATTTCGGGTCTTCTGATCCACCTACATTAAAAGAGGTAAATCGCGCAATAGGGCGGATGAATCGTTCGCCGGCGATTGTGAAGAGGGAATCAGGAATCAGGAGAGGTCCATGGATCCACAACAGGTACTGACACGTTTGAATTTCGGTCGCGTCGACGGCGAGACCGACAACCGTTTCGAGAACTGCTTTATCGGAACGGAGATGCTGCGCCAGGTCTTGCTCCCCCAGCACTCTCTTATTATCGGGAACAAGGGGTCCGGGAAAAGCGCGATGTGCCGCCTCCTTTGCGACGACCTCCAGAAGGTCCGACCGCTCCTCCCCAAGAATTACAAAGAGATCTACTGCGTGCCAGCCTACGGGCTCCAGAGCGAGGAGTTCCTCCCGACCGGAGACATCGTTGAGCTCAAGCCGAAATCCGTGGACGACTTCCGCTTCTTCTGGCTCCTGTATCTCGGGCTCAAGGTCGCATCGACGCTTCTCCAGGACGAGAAGATGAAGGTGATGATTGCGAACAACAAAAGTGAGCGGCTCAAAACCGCGTATACGAATCTTGACCGGATCCTGAAGGATGTTGGGCTGACTCAGAAGACGGGGCTTGTGAGCACGCTGAAGAAAAAGCTCGGACTCCGCACAAGGCCGTCGCCCCGCCAGAGCTCATCGCGCGACGAAGGTTCGGACCGGCCCTTCGGAATCGATTTCAAGCAGAGGACGGGCATCAGCATCATGGCGCTGATGGAGAACGTGGACGTCCTCCTTCAGGAGACGAACTCCCTGGTCTGGATCATGCTCGACAAGCTCGACCTCCTCTACGTCGAGGATATCGAGAAGCTGCGGGCCGCCATCACCGGACTTGTCCAGCTTCTTGTCCAGTACGGCAACCAGTTCAAGAACGTGCACCTGAAGATCTTTCTGCGGAACGACATTTTCCGCCAGCTCCACATCGTGAACAAATCGCACCTTGTCAGCTACTCGACGGAGATGCGGTGGCGCGGCCCGCTCCTCCTGAAACTGGTCGTGGCGCGCGCGGTGGTGGATCCCTTCGTAAAGGAGTATTGCGAGGCGGTGCTCGGAGAACAGGCGGACGTCAGCGCCGTCATCCTCGGGTCCGACGATTTCGTGAAGAAGGTGTTCAACACCATCTTCGAGCCGACGATGGCGAGCGCCCTCGGCGCGGAGAACGCTCCGGTGACGGATCAGTGGATCCTCAAGCGTCTCGTCGACGGCATGGGAAACGCGTTTCCCCGCGAGCTGATCCATCTTGCGAACAAATCAGTCGAGCGGCAGCGTGAGATCAACAGAATGGAAGGGAAGCACAGCTCGACCCATCTCATCAGCCCCCGCGCTCTGAAGGAAGCGTTCGAAGCGATCTCAGTCTACCGATGCGACACGTATCTCTACTCGGAATTCCCGCATCTCTCAAAGCACTTCGATGTGTTCCGCGGAAGCGACAGCACGACGTTCCACCGCGAGGAGCTCTACATGCTCTTCGAGCCGCTCAACCCGAAGGGGGACGACGCGATCCGGGCCGTGTACGACGCCGGACTGCTGCAGCCGCTGGGGCAGAACGTCGATTCAAGCAGGAAGTTCAGGGTGCCACTTCTCTACAAGCTCGGCATGGGCATCTCCGAGCGCCGGTCGAGGACCCGGTTTTCGCACCACAAGCGGCACAGCGACAATCGCCATCCCGACCAGGACCACGACGACAAAGAAGTGGTCGATCGGCCGGAGATGAATTGACGCGCCACTAACGCCCGATCTCCACGCCGGGCACTGCCTGAGGCGACTGGAGATAAAGGCCTCCGGGGCCTGACGTGCGCACCCAGTACGCATGGCCGGGGGCGATAGTATCTGCGACGAAGTACGAGCCGTTATACCCGAAGAAGGGGGAGGCGATGATTCCCGGAGGGCTCGACGTGATCGAGTGCACCGGTACGGGCCCCGAAACAGATCCGATGATATTCCACTGCGCCGAAACTTCCAGAGTGTCGGCGTCGATCGCGAGCCCGGTGAAGCTCAGGTTCGGGTCGGTCAGTTTCTTCCAGTATCCCTTCCCGTTGACCATCGTATCGTGCGTAACGTACCCCCCCTCATAGGCGAAGAGGTGATCGAGAACGTAGGGAGACGCCGTGCGTACGGGGAGGGAAATGAGCTGCCAGCCCGTGCCCGGCGAGATCGAGATCGTCAAGACCGCTCCTGAAAGGGAGTGGTACCTGATCGCGACGAAGACGTTGCCGCTGCTCGGATCGCCCGAAAGACCGAAACCGGAATACCCGCCCACCACGGCATCTCCGCCGGGCTCCAGAACTATGCCCGTCGCCTCATCCTGTCCCGATGCGCTCCCGTCGAAGCGCGCAGACCATTTCTGATTCCCGAGAGAATCGTACTTGACGGTCGCGAAGTCGTGCATCGTCCCGGTCCCGCCGCTGAAGCCGGTCACGACGGCGTTGCCCGACAGATCGACGGCAATGCCGGTTGCCTGATCGGCTCCGGAGACGGGTCCGTTGTAGAGTGAAGCCCACTGCTGAACGCCCCCTGCGCTGTACCTGAGGGTCGCGTAATCTGTTCCGGTTCCCATACTGGTCGTGTAGCCGGTGACGTAGACGTTTCCCGAGGCGTCGAGAGCCATCGACGATGGGGTATCGTCGTCGTTCGCCGTGCCGTTGAAACGCTTCGCCCACAGCTGCGACCCGGCGCTGTTGTACCGCACGGTCGCATAATCGTACGACGTGATCGGGCCGATGCTCGAGCCAGTAACGACGACATTTCCGGTCCCGTCGACGGCGATCCCGATCGCGTCATCGTCGTCGCTCCCCGTCCCGTTGTACTTTGCCGTCCACAGTTTCCCCCCGCCTGCGCTGTATTTGACCGTGCCGTAGTCGTACCCCCGGGCCGAGCTCTCGTCGCTGGCGCCGGTGACGTAGACGTTGCCTGATGAATCGACCGCGATCGCGTTGGCAAAATCGCCCCCGTTTCCGGATCCGCTGTAGCGCGCGCTCCATTGCTCGGAGCCGCCTGCGTTGTACTTCAGCGTCAAATAGTCGTATGCCGAGCCGGAGCTGTCGCCCGCGGTTCCCGTGACGAAGACATCCCCCGTATTCGACACGGCGAGGTCGAACGCAAAATTGTAGCTCTCGAGGAGGCCCGAATTCCGGGCCACCCATATCTGCGCGCCCGCCGCATTGTATTTTACCGTGGCATACTCAGAGGTCGACCCCGAGCTGTCGTAGCTGTATCCCGTGACGAAGACATTCCCGGCGGCGTCGGTCGCAAGGGCCGATACGATGTCGTCGCCGCTCGAAGGACCGTCGTATCGGGAGGCCCACTGAAGCACCCCGGAGGCGTCGTACTTCACGGTGAGGAAATCGTAACCTGTCACCGAACTTCTGCTGTATCCCGCCACATAGATGTTTCCGGATTTATCCGACGCCACCGCGGTCGCCGCGTCATCGCTGATGCCGGGGCCGTCGTACCTCTTTTCCCAGACCTGGCTCCCTGTAAAGGCGTATGTGACAGTCGAGTAATCAAAACCGGCGCCCCCCTCGAGGTCGCTGTACCCCGCCACCGTGACGCCCCCCGAGCCATCGTTGACGATTGCCGTCGGGTAGCTGTCGTTCGACTGCGAGGCTTTGTAGCGCGACGACCACTGCTGGAACCCGGAGGAATTATACATAACGGTCACCTCGTTGAACAGCACCGTCGTGGCATCCGAGCTCGAGCCGGTGACGTAGACGAACCCCGAGGGATCGACGGCGACGGCCGATGCGAAATCGTCCCCGCCGAACACCCCGTCGTAGCGCTCCAGCCACGACAGGGTTCCGGCTGCGGTGTACTTGATCACGGCGTAATCGAAACCGGTGCCTGCGCCCCGGCTCGACCCCGCCACGACGGGGTTTCCCGACGCATCGACGACGATCGCTGAGGGGCGGTCGACGTCGTTCCCCGGACCGTTATAGGTCAGGACCCATTTCTGAGCGCCCGCCGAATCGTACTTCATGGTGGCAAAATCGTCCCCCGACCCGGATCCCGCCGTTGTGCCCGTGACGTAGACGTTCGCTCCGTTGTCAATTGCGAGGCCCGCGGGATAGTCGTCGCCGTTCCCGGTCCCGTTGAACGAGACCGCCCATCGCTGATTCCCGTTCGCATCGTATTTTACCGTCGTGATGTCTTTCCCCGAGCCGGCAGTGGCAGTGTATCCCGTCACATAGACCGCGTTGGCCTTGTCCGCCGCGATCGCCGCGGGCACATCGTTTCCGTTTCCCGCTCCGTTGTACCGGAAGACCTTCTGCTGGGCTCCAGATGAACTGTATTGCACCGTGGCGTAGTCGTATCCGCTCCCCGACCCGAGGCTGTATCCCGTTACGTACACCGATCCGAGGCCGTCGAGCGCGGCGCCCGTGGCGGCGTCGTCTCCGTTGGCGGGACCGTTATACCGCGCGCTCCACAGCTGCGCTCCGCCGGATGAGTACTTTATCGTGACAAAATCGTAACCCGATCCCGCTCCCGCGCTTCGACCCGTTACGTACGCATTCCCGGAACTGTCGACGACGATCTTCGCCGGGCGATCGTCTCCGTGCGCTGGACCGTCGTACCTCGCGCTCCATAACTGGGTTCCGCCGCTGCTGTATTTGATCGTGAGAATGTCGTCGCCCGTCCCCGAGGAATCCGAGAACCCCGTCACGTAGAGGTTCCCCGTTCCATCCCGCGCGATCGAGACCGCTTCGTCATCGGATGCAGCCGACCCCGCGGCGTAGGACGCCAGCCACTGCTGCTGGACTGTGTCATTGATTCCCGAGGGGATACCCTGGGCGAATCCCTTTGACGGCGCGGGCCGGGGCATTGTTTCCCCGGCGGGTCTTAATACGTCGGATCTCCGGAGCGGTCTGAACGGAGCGGGTTCCGCGGTAGCCGGGAGGGCCATCGCGCCCTGAGGATGGTATCGCGAGCGAAGGGCGATCAGTTTCTCCTTCGACCGTTCCTCGTTTCTCCCGGCATTTTTTCGCGGGTAGAAGGGAGGCCTCCGGCCTCCAAGAGCCGCGGCGGTGGCAAGAGAATCGCGGAAGGACCGGCCGTCGTGAACAAGGATGGCCGCAAGAAGGCCAAACACGGCTGCAAGCCTGAAGGAGCGTTTGACGGAGACCGCCTGCGCGTTTGTCAAGGCCTGATTGTTTGCCGGGAATGATTCGAGCGGCGGACAGCGCCGCGCAATGCGGGGGTGTGTGAGAGGTAACATAGCGAACCACGCATGGAAAGTCAAGGGCGCTGACGGAATTTTTCTTGCTTCGGGAGAGTGTTCTTGCTACATTTCACCGCCCGACCCTCCACTACCTACTACACGCTCATGAATCGCAAGGTTTTCTGTATCCTTTTTCTGGCGCTTCCGCGCCTTGCCTCAGCCCAGCCGGTGTTCCCGGTGCGCGGAGAGGGCGAAGCTCCCGACCGCTCGTATCACGTGGTTCACTACAGGATCGAGGTGTCGTTCGACGAACAGAAAAAGGGCGTCAAAGGGAAAGTCACGACGACGCTCGTTCCGTTCCTCCCCGAATTCAAGTACATCGAGTTCGACGCCGTGAAGATGGAGATCCAGCGCGTGGCTCTCGCCTCGGGCAAGGAGCTCCGGTTCAGCATCGAGCCGAAGAAGCTCGTGATTCCGCTCGACAGAACCTACGCCGCGGGAGACACGATCGTCGTCGCGGTGGATTATACGTGCACTCCGAAGAGGGGGCTCTATTTCACACAACCCGACTCGGGGTACCCCGACAAACCCGCGCAAATCTGGTCGCAGGGTGAGGACATGGACAATCACAACTGGTTTCCCTGCTACGACTTCCCGAACGACAAAGCGACGTCTGAAATGATTGCAACGGTTCCCGCCGCATACACCGCTCTCTCGAACGGCGAGCTGGTCGGCGTGACGCAACACAAGAAAGAAGGCACAAAAACATTCCACTGGCGCGAGAACAAACCCCATTCATCTTACCTGATCACGCTCGCTGCCGGCAAGTACGCCGTTCTCCGCGACCGGGCGGGCAATCTCCCGTTGCAGTATTACGTCTATCCGGGCGACACCGCCGATGCAAGAGTCTGCTTCGGACAGACACCCGACATGATAAAATTCTTCAATGAGAAAATCGGCTTTCCGTACGCGTGGGAGAAATACGCGCAGGTGGTGATCGCCGATTTCATAGAGGGCGGTATGGAGAACACGAGCGCTACCTCGCTCCTCGATTACATTTCGGTCTACGACGCGCGGGAGCGGCTCGACAACCTTCCGACGAGCCTGATCGCCCACGAACTGGCCCACCAGTGGTGGGGCGACGTTGTGACGTGCAAGGACTGGAGGCACCTCTGGCTGAACGAGAGCTTTGCGAGTTACTTCGATCCGCTCTACACGGAGCACGCCCTCGGCGAAGATGAATTCCGTCAGGACATGTACAACAACCAGCAGTCGGGTGTCTTTTCCGACACCTCCATCGGGCGAAAGCCCATCGTGAGCATCGGAACCTACGGCCTGAACATCTACCCCCGTGGTTCGGCAGTTCTCCACATGCTTCGTTACGTCCTTGGAGACCAGCTCTTCTGGAAGGCGCTCAATCATTACATCACGAAACACCAGTTCACACCCGTCGAAACGAACGACCTGAAACTTGCGATCGAGGAAGCCACAGGCAAAAATCTCTTCTGGTTCTTCGATCAGTGGGTCTACAAGGCCGGACACCCTCTCTTCGGGGTCTCGTACCGCTGGAGCGATACGGCGAAATCGGTCTTTCTCACCGTCCGCCAGGTCCAGAAAACGGACAGCCTCACCGGGACATTCCGGACTCCCCTGGACGTCGAGATAACCACTCCCGCGGGGAAGACGCGTCACAGCGTGGCGATCCTTTCCTCCGACACCACCTTCAGTCTCCCCTCGGATGCCAGGCCTCTCCTCGTAGCATTCGATCCGGACGGATGGATTCTCAAAGAACTGAAGTTCGACAAGTCCGCGGAAGAGTGGGTGTATCAGGCCGAGTTCGATGCGAGCTGCGTCGACAGGATGCTCGCCGTCCGGGCGCTCTCGGCGATGCCGCACAATGAAGCGTACGTCCCTCTGTTTTCACGCCTGGCTGTAAAGGATCCGTTCTGGAACGTAAGGAAGGAGGCGCTCGCCGCGCTCGGCAGGGTCAAGTCGCCATCCGACACATTGAAAGCCGGAATCGCTTACACTCTGGTCGCCGCCTCCTCGGACCCGAAGTCGTCGGTCAGAAGCTCCGCCCTCTCGCAGCTTGGAAAATACCACGGCGGGAAAGTGCTTGAGGCGCTTACGAAGGGACTTTCGGACTCGAGCTATTCCGTCGTCGCGAGCGCAATCGGAGCGTTCGCGGAGGCGGAATCGACGGGCGCCCTCCCGCTTGTCAGCGAGTATCTGGATAAGCCGTCATACAGAAATACTATTGCCAACGCGGCGCTCCATGCCGTGACCCGGATCGATTCTGCAAAGGGGCTCTCGCTTGCCCTTGCCGACGTGAAATACGGCAATCAACTCACTACCCGTTTCGCGGCGCTGAACATCCTTCGAAAATTTGCCCGCCGTACACCCGAAGTGAGAGACGTCTATCGGGCACTTGTCAACGACAAAGACCAGGGGATCAGATTCAGGGCTGTCAGCGCTCTCGGAGATTTTGGAGACGAGACAACCATTCCGGGGCTCGAGAAGATCGCGTCAGATAAAGACGATCAGGCGTCAGGAACTGCAAAGGCCAGCATCGAAAAAATCAAGGGCCGGACGTCGGCAAAGAAATGAAGAAATCCGATTCCGAAATCGCCCTCCTGCTGAACCTTCTCGAGGAAGGGTACCGCAAGGCTGCATGGCATGGGCCGAATCTCCGCGGCTCGATCAGGGGCGTTGATCACCGCGAGGCGGCATGGAGGCCCGGCCCGAATCGCCACAACATCTGGGAGATTGTCGTTCACGCGGCATACTGGAAATACATCGTCCGGGGGAGAATCCTCGGGGAACGGGAGGGATCCTTTCCCATCAAGGGGAGCAACTGGTTCAAGCGTCCCGATGTCGTTTCTGAAAAAGCGTGGCGGGACGATATCGCCCTGCTCGAACGGTGTCATCGCCAGCTCATCAGGTCGGTAGCCGGGCTCCGCGCATTTGATCTCCCGAGAAAAGCCGCCGGGAGCCGGCAGACGAACGGCTACATGATCCGGGGAGCCGCGTTCCACGATGTGTATCACGCGGGGCAGATTCAACTGCTGAAAAGGATGATGAAGTAGACGATGGCCGGCAAGAAACGATGCGACTGGGCCGGATCGGATCCGCTCATGATCGAGTACCATGACCGCGAGTGGGGCACACCCGTCCACAATGACAGGAAGCTCTTCGAGATGCTTATACTCGAGGGCGCGCAGGCGGGACTCAGCTGGAGCACGGTGCTCAAGAAGCGCGAGAACTACCGGGCGGCCCTGGACGGATTCGATCCCGAAAAAGTCGCGAGATACGGAAAACCCAAAGTGAGGCAGCTCCTCTCGGACGAAGGGATCATCAGAAACCGCCTGAAGATCGCCGCAACGATTCAAAACGCGAAGGCGTTTCTTGAGATCAGGAAACAAGCGGGGAGTTTCGAGACATACATCTGGAGTTTCGTGGACGGGAAGCCGAAGAAAAACAATTGGAAAGGCCTGAGGGAGATCCCCGCCCGATCGCCGGAGTCGGATGCGATGAGCAAGGACCTCAAGGCGAAGGGCTTTTCGTTCGTCGGCTCGACGATCTGCTATGCCTTCATGCAGGCGGTCGGGATGGTGAACGATCATACGATGGGGTGTTTCAGGCGTAACGAAGCCAGTCGATAGTACGTATGAATGACAATGGAAATCGGATCCACAGTGTTACGCCGGCTAAAGCCGGCGCCTACAGGACCGGCGGCACCATCGCACTGAGCATGCTTATGATTGCGACCGGAGCATTTGCCCAGGAGGCCGGACCGGCCATCAGATCCCGCCTCGTCATTCACGGCGGAGCGGGGACGATCCTCAAGAGCCAGATGACTCCCGAACTGGAGAAACAGTACAAGGACAAGCTCCTTGAAGCGCTTGATACGGGGTATCAGATTCTCCGGAGAAACGGCTCAAGCCTTGATGCCGTGGAGCATGTGATCATGATGCTGGAAGACGATCCTCTGTTCAACGCGGGGAAGGGCTCCGTTTTTACTCACCAGGGAACCAACGAGCTGGATGCCTCGATCATGGACGGCAGAACGCTGAAGGCGGGGGCGGTTGCCGCAGTCAAGCACATCAAGAATCCGATCCGGCTCGCGCGGATGGTCATGGAGCGCTCCCCGCACGTCATGATGGTGGGAGACGGCGCGGAAGCATTCGCAACATCGCAGGGGATGGAGCTCGTCCCGCAGGAGTACTTCTTTACCAAGAAGCGATGGGACCAGCTGCAGAAAGAGCTTCTCCAGGAAAAGGATTCTGCCGGAGGAACCCGGCGTCCGTACGTGCCCGACTCTTCGGACCGGAAGCATGGAACAGTGGGATGCGTGGCGCTCGACAGGATGGGCAATCTCGCGGCCGGCACCTCCACAGGAGGCACGACGAACAAGAGGTTCGGCAGGGTGGGCGATTCGCCGATCATCGGCGCCGGGACCTACGCCAACAACGCCACCTGCGCCGTTTCAGCCACCGGGACGGGAGAGTACTTTATCCGGTCGGTGGTTGCTCACGACATCTCCGCGATGATGGAATACGCAGGGATGCCTCTCGCGAATGCGGCCGAGGCCGTCGTGATGGAGAAACTTCCGAAGATGCACGGAGACGGCGGGATCATAGCGATCGACAAGCGGGGGAATATCGCAATGCCATTCAACACGAGCGGGATGTACCGCGCCTACATCGACGACGATGGGAAACCCGTCGTAAAGATTTACAGAGAGTAAAATCCCCCACCGACCACCCCTTGATCCGGATCGATTCGGTCACCAAGAGTTTTCCCACCGTAACAGCCCTCAGGGACGTTTCCCTCACGATCCGGGACGGCGAATTCTTCGGCCTCCTCGGTCCCAACGGCGCGGGGAAATCCACGCTCATGAGCCTCCTGATCGGATACCTCGACCCCGACAATGGCGGGATCTTCGTCGGGGATGAGCGCGTCACCCGCGACAACCTTGACGCCCGGAGGGCGGTCGGACTTATCCCGCAGTCGATTGCGCTCTACGACGACATCTCCGCTCTCGAGAACCTCGAGATCTTCGGGAGCTTCTATCATATCGAAAAGAAAACCCTCCGCGAGCGGATCGGGGAGCGGCTCCGCGCTGTCGAGCTTTACGACAGGCGCAAGGACAACGTAAGGACGTATTCCGGGGGGATGAAGCGAAGGCTGAACCTGATTGCAGGCCTTCTTCATGACCCGTCCCTCCTCCTGTGCGACGAGCCGACGGTCGGCGTCGACCCTCAGTCCAGAAACGCGATCTTCGAATATCTCGAGAAACTGAACCGGGAGGGAAAGACGATCGTCTACACCACGCACTACATGGAGGAAGCGGAGCGGCTCTGCACGCGGATCGCCATCATCGATTCGGGATCGATCATCGCTGAGGGAACCCTTGACACGCTCCTGGAGAAGCTTGCCTTCGAGGAAACCGTCTCGATCGTCCGGAACGCCGCGACGTCGGAGAAGATGGGAGCCTTTCAGAGATTCGGGACCGTCCTTGACGAACGCGACCGGTTTGTGCTGAAACCGAACGGGGATTTCCGCCTATCGCTCTTCTTCTCCGCGATGGAGCAGGAGGGGATCAGCCCGCGGTCGATCGTGCTGAGCAAGCCCACGCTCGAGGCGCTCTTTCTCCATCTGACGGGAAGGAGCCTGCGGGATTGAAGACCGTTGCGGCCCTCATCATCAAGGAATACCGCTTGTTCTGGAGCGACCGGGTCGCCGTGGGCATGACCTTTCTCATCCCGGTCTTTCTCATCTCAATCTGGGGGTCGATTTTCGGCGGCGCCGATTCCGGTCCGCGGAACCTCCGGCTGGCCTTTGTGAACGCAAGCTCCTCACGCGTCGGAAAAAACATCGAAAGAGTTCTCGACACCACGAAGACATTCCGGCTCGTCAAATCCTACCAGGACGACCGGGGGAAGGAGATCCCGTTCGACACCTCGTCGATCCAGGAGTACGTGCGGAAGGGGAATGCGCCGGCCGCCCTTGTCATCCCTCCGGATGCCTACACCGACACCTCGATCGGGCTGAAACTGAAGTTCTATTACGACCCGAAGAACGACATGGAGATGCAGATCATCCGTGGCGTCCTCACCCAGACCATCATGTCCCAGCTCCCGGGCGCGGCGCTAGAGGCATTGAAGCGCAAAGCGGTGCAATTTCTGGGCGCCGATTCGGGGACGGCGTTTAACCTGGGAATCCGATCCGTCGTCACGCGCTATTTCAGGATCGACACCGCGCAGTTCTCCATGCCGTTCATGAGCGATACCGCCGGGGCGTTCTCCGGCGGCGGCGGAAACGGCAGAAACTTTTTCAAAAACATACTCGACCTCCAATCTGAGCAGGTGGTCGGGAAGGAAGTCGCCAACCCCTGGGCGACCCGCAGCGTGGGTGGCTGGGCGATGATGTTTCTGCTCTTCTCCCTCACGGCCTCGGCCGCTTCACTGTTCGAGGAGAAGGAAAACGGAGTCGTGCTGCGCCTGCTGGCCTCTCCCATCTCGCGGGCGCACATTCTCTGGAGCAAGTATCTGTTCAACATGTCGCTCGGGTTCATCCAGCTCATCGTCCTTTTTGCCTTCGGATCCTTCCTTCTCAACATCGATGTCATGTCCCACCTGGTAAACCTGATTCTGGTCGTGGTCGCCGCGGCGACGGCCTGCACCTCGTTCGGCATGCTCCTTGCCTCGGTGTGCAAAACCCAGGCTCAGGCGAGGGGCCTGGGGACCTTTCTGATCCTCGCGATGAGCTCGATCGGAGGGGCGTGGTTCCCGACGTCGTTCATGCCCGCATTTATCCAGGCGGTGAGCAAACTCACGATCGTGTACTGGGCGATGGACGGATTTCTGCAAGTTCTCTGGAGGGGGGCGCCGCTGGCTGACATTCTGCCGAACCTCGGGGTGCTTCTCGGGATTTCGGCGCTGATCGCGAGCGTCAGCCTGTATCAATTCAGGAAGGGGCAGGTTTTTTAGCCGGCCGCAAGCGCCGCTTCCCCCCCGCGGTGATGAAAAGATTCCCACCCGAGGATGGCCATCTTCCTTTCGGAGCCCCATCGGTACTCTCCGAACGCTCCGCTGCTCCTGATGACCCTGTGGCACGGAATCAGGAAGGCGATCGGGTTCGCCGCAAGCGCGCTTCCCACCGCGCGCGAGGCATTCGAGTCGCCGGCGATCCGCGCCACGTCGCCGTACGAGAGCAGATGTCCGCCAGGGATCCGCAGGAGGGCCTCCCAGACCTTAATCTGAAAATTTGTGCCCCGCAGAAGAAGGTGGAGCGGCCTCGAGCCGTTCCGGCTCCCCGCGGCAAAGACCTTTGCAGCGACCGGTCCGGTGCGGGAGGGATCCTCGATAATCTCCGCTCCCTTCCACTGCGCCCGCAGATGCTTGAGGACTTCGGCCCTCGAACGGCCTGCCGTGAATTCGAGCGCGCAGATGCCCCGCTCCGTCACGCCGATGAGACATTCTCCGAACGGACTCGGATGGAACCCGGCGCGGATCGAGATCCCCGCGCCCCCGCGCTTGAACTCCCCGGGAGAAACCGCTTCATAGGTGACGAAGAGATCGTGGAGTCGTCCGGGGCTCGAGAGGCCGGAAGCGTAGGTGACGTCGAGCAGGTCGCGCGATTCAAAGAGGAGCTTTTTCGCGTGTTCCTTCGTGAGAAAATGGACGAAGCGCTGGGGGCTCGTTCCCGCCCACCTCTTGAAGAGGCGTTCGAAATGGAACTCGCTCAGATGAACGCTCCCCGCTATTTCGCCGAGCGCGGGCCGGCGGAGAAAGTTGTCGCCGATGAATCCCAGCGCACGCTCAACGCGATCATAATCCTCTCCCAGCCGCGCCATCCGGTCATATGTACCTGTCATGAGAAACTCCGATTTCACTGAAACATGTTCGCTTGATACGGTTGAAATATACCGCATCCCGCGGCGTAATTCCACCCGATTGTTGCTATCCTTTGACTGTAGACCCTCATTTCAGTATCTTTCCGACATGCCGGAACAAGTCATAACGTGCCCCAAATGCGGCACTAAAATCCCCCTATCCGACGCTTTCACCCACGAGATCGAGGAAAAACTCCACGCTCAGCTCGAGCTCGAAATGAAGAAAAAAGACCGGGAGCACCAGGAAGCGCTCGTCCGTGAGAGGGCCAGGCTCGAACAGCAGGCCAAGCGGCACGCCGAGGAAGCATCGGCGGTGGAGCTGAAGGACATGAAGGACCAGCTCGAAGAAAAGTCGCGCCAGCTCGAATCGGCCCGGCAACAGGAGCTGGATCTGCGGAAGGGGAAGCGGGAGCTTGAGGAGCGGGAAAGAAATATTACCCTTGAACTGGATAGAAAGCTGGACGCAGAACGAAAGCGGATCTGGGAGGAAGCGGGGCGCAAACTCGCGGAGGATCAGAGGCTCAAGGAGGCCGAGAAAGACAAGCAGCTATCCGACATGCGCAGGCAGATCGAAGAATTGAAGCGCAAGTCCGAGCTGACTTCACAGCAGGCGCAGGGCGAAGTGCTCGAACTCGAGCTCGAAACGATTCTCGCTCAGAATTTCAGATCGGACGGAATCGAACCGGTCGCAAAAGGCGTTCGCGGAGCGGATATCGTTCAGAGGGTCAGGGACGAGGCGGGACGTCAGTGCGGAACTATTATCTGGGAATCGAAGCGCACGAAGGCATGGAGCGATGCCTGGGTCCAGAAGCTTAAGGATGACCAGCGTGCGGCAAAGGCCGAGCTTGCGGTGATCGTCTCGGCGGTTTTGCCGAAAGATGTGAACCGTTTTGGGAACTATGAAGGTATCTGGGTCGCCGATTTCGAGTCGGCCCTCGGGCTTGCCACGGCGCTCCGCGCCAATCTGATTGAGGTAACCCGGGCGAGCTCTTCCTTGCAGGGGAAGAACGACAAGATGGAATTGATCTATGCATACCTCTCAGGGACAGGGTTCAAGCAGCGGGTCGAGGCCATCGTCGAGTCGTTCGTTTCTTTGAAAAGCGACCTCGAGGCAGAGAAGCGCTCGATGGAGAAGATCTGGGCCAAACGCGACGCGCAGATCGAGCGGGTGATCAAGAGCACTGCGGGAATGTACGGCGACCTGCAGGGGATCATCGGCTCCGCCCTCCCCGAGGTGAAGCTGCTCGAGCTCCCCCCAGGAAACCGGGACGGCTCCTGAGGAAAACATTCACTCGGGATACTCACGGCTTGCGATGATCAGGAGGGTTCCTCCACCCTGCCCCGGGCAGCCAACGGCGTACCGAATGTTTGTACTCAGAATAGGGTGAGCCGAAACGTCTCTCAAGACCGGGTTCCTCAACCAGAATCACAAAGAGATGGGCGAGAAGAAGCCATGGGAGCGAGAAGATGAGCATGGAGATCGAGTGCTCGTAGAGCCCCAAGCCCATGAGAACGAACAAGACGCCGATATACATCGGGTTGCGGACATACCGGTACGGTCCGGCCGCCACGAACGCAACCGGTGGGTCGAATGGAGCTTGAGTTCCCCCTCCACGCACGACGAAAAACGCCACGCACATGAGCGCGAGGATCCCGCCCCCGACCATCAGGGCGACTCCGATCGGCTCTGCCCAGCCGGGGAGCAGAAGGTTAAACCGGTCGTCGAGCGGCCTCACGCTCAGCGCTATCCAGCCCCAGAGCAAGGCGAAGCCCGTCATGTAGATGAAGGCTTTAAGGGACCTGAAGAGAATCCTCATGAGGCTCCGGCTACCTACCGCCTACCTGGTTTTCCCCGACTAGGCCTGATGTGATCCACGCTTGCTTTCCATCTCCTGTACCATACGTAGATTGACTGCAGATGTTTGAATCCGGGTGCAGACCGGAGATTGATTCTGAAGTCCTGATGTCGTACAATTCCGGCGTTCACTCTCATCAATTGAGGAAAAGCGTATGTTCCAGCCCGACCTTGAAAACGACCTGATCCAGTCCGTAAAAGCCAAAAACCCGTGCGAGCCGGAGTTCCACCAGGCAGTAGAGGAAGTGATCGCGTCGCTCGCCCTCGTGCTCGAGCGGCATCCCGAATACAGGGCATCAAAAATACTGGAGCGCATGGTTGAGCCGGAGCGGGTGATCATGTTTCGGGTCCCTTGGATGAATGACCGAGGGGGGGTCGAGGTTAACCGGGGCTTCAGAATCGAGATGAACAGCGCCATAGGGCCTTATAAGGGAGGCCTCAGATTTCATCCCTCCGTCAACCTTGGTATCCTCAAATTCCTCGCGTTCGAGCAAGTGCTTAAGAACAGCCTGACGACGCTCCCCATGGGCGGCGGCAAAGGGGGATCGGATTTCGATCCGAAGGGAAAGAGCGACAATGAGGTGATGCGCTTCTGCCAGAGTTTCATGACGGAGCTCTTTCGCCACATCGGACCGGATACGGACGTTCCGGCGGGTGACATCGGGGTCGGAGGCCGTGAGATCGGTTATCTGTTCGGCCAGTACAAGCGGCTGAGGAATGAATTCACGGGCACGCTGACGGGGAAGGGGTTAAATTGGGGCGGATCGCTCATTCGTCCTGAGGCGACGGGCTACGGAGCTGTTTACTTCGCCGCCGAGATGCTCTCCACACGCCGCGACACGATGGAAGGGAAGGTGTGCCTCGTGTCCGGAAGCGGCAATGTCGCGCAGTTTACGATTGAGAAAATCAACCAGCTGGGCGGCAAGGCCGTGACCGTATCCGATTCCGGGGGTTATATATTCGATGAGGCCGGAATCGATGGCAAGAAGCTCGCCTTTCTGATGGAGCTTAAAAACGAGCGCCGTGGGAGGATTAAGGAGTATGCCGACGCATTCAAGAGCTCGGTCTATACTCCTCTGAACGGGACGACGGGATACAATCCCCTGTGGAACCACAAGGCTCACTGTGCATTTCCCAGCGCGACGCAGAATGAGATCAACGGGAATGATGCCGTGAATTTGCTCCGGAACGGAGTCGCGGTGGTTGCCGAAGGGGCCAACATGCCGACGACGCTCGAAGGAGTGAATGCGTTTCTCGACGCGAAGATTCTCTACGCCCCCGGGAAGGCGGCGAACGCGGGAGGTGTGGCCACTTCCGGGCTCGAGATGGCGCAGAACAGCTCCCGGATGTCGTGGTCGCGGGAAGAGGTCGACAAACGCCTGCATGAAATCATGAAGAACATCCACCGCAACTGCTTCGAGACCGCGGAACGGTTCGGCACGCCAGGCAATTACGTGAACGGCGCCAACATCGCCGGATTCCTGAAGGTTGCTGATGCGATGATCGATCAGGGCCTGGTATAAGACGGGTCCTTCGCCCGCACGGTGAGAATCGGGGTGATTGCCGCCCCGATTCTCTTTTTTTGGGGCTCCAACTTCTATGACCCGCATAAACGAAACCAACCGGGATTCTCCGGTGGACGCGCCTCAGCTTCAGTTCCGGCCCTTTCAGGAGCTGATGCGCCGCCGCATCAGGGACGTCCTCCTCGTGTCGAGCCAGTACGATTCGTTCATCTTCGAAGAAGGGGGAGCTCTGCACGAGCTGATCCACACGGAATACGGCGACCTCAGTCTCACGAACCCCCCCGAGTTCACACGAGTGTCCACCGGTGCGGAGGCCCTTGCGCTCCTCGCGGGGGAGGGCGCCTTTGACCTCGTCATCACCACGCCGCACACCGAAGATCTCCACCCCCTGCAGCTTCTGCAGAAAGCGCGGGCACAGGGATCGGCGGTTCCTATCGTCCTGCTCGGCTTCGACAACCGCGAGCTTTCCGATATCCTTGCCCGTCCCCAGGCCGCCCTCTTCAGCGGAATTTTCGTATGGCTGGGGGATTTCCGCCTTCTGACCGCGATCATCAAGTGCCTGGAGGACCGGATGAACCTCCGGAACGATACCGGCGCCGCGGGCGTGCAGTCGATCATTCTCATCGAAGACAGCATCCGGTTTTACTCATCCTTTCTTCCTCTAATGTACACGGAGATCCTGAAGCAGTCGCAGAGACTGATCTCGGAAGGGGTGAGCCCCTCGCACAAGTTCCTGAGGATGCGTGCGCGTCCCAAGATCATCCTCTGCACGAACTACGAGGATGCCTGGAGATGCTTCGAGGAGTTCGAGGAGCACATTCTGGGCGTGATCTCGGACGTCGATTTTCAGAGAAACGGAAGGCAGGACCCCGAGGCGGGGAACGAATTTGCACGCAGGGTCAAGAGCAGACTCGCCGACATTCCGGTGCTGCTGCAGTCGAACCTCGCCGCGAATGAATCGAAGGCTCAGGAAGCCGGAGCGCTCTTCGTGCTCAAGGAATCGCCGCTCCTCCTCGAGGAGGTGCGCAGTTTCATCGAAGAGTATTTCGGCTTCGGCGATTTCGTTTTCCGCACCCCTTCGGGGGAGGAAGTGGGAAGGGCCTCCGACCTCAAGTCGCTCGAGGAGGTGCTGCGAACGGTCCCGGACGAGAGCCTCCGATATCACGGCGAACGAAATCACTTCTCGCGCTGGCTGAAGGCAAGGACCGAGTTCTACCTGGCCCACCAGCTGCGTCCCCGCAAGGTTTCCGATTACGCTTCCATCGGCGAGCTCCGCGAAAGTCTTATGGCGTCGCTGCGCGCGTACCGGAAAAGGCAGCAGAGCGGCCTTGTGACGGATTTTCAGCGACAGACATTCGATCCTGGAACGAGCTTCGCGAGGATCGGGGGAGGATCCCTCGGGGGCAAGGCCCGCGGCCTCGGTTTTCTCGGGAGGATTCTTACAGAGCAGGGGTTCCGGCACTGTTACAGCGGCGTCGAGGTCATGATCCCCCCGGGGGTCGTGATCGGGACCGATGTGTTCGACCGCTTCATGGACGAGAACAATCTCCGCGCGCCCGCGATGGGATCGAGAAACGACCAGGAGGTCTTCGCGATGTTTCAACGAGCGCGGAGATTCCCCCGCACGATCCTGCGGCGGCTGCGGGAATTTCTCGAGCTCGTTCGCGAGCCGCTGGCCATCCGGTCCTCCAGCCTCCTCGAAGACTCGCAATACCAGCCCTTCGCCGGGGTCTACGAAACCTACATGATTCCGAATGCGCATCCCGATACGTCCGAGCGTCTCAGTGAACTCCTGACCGCGGTCAAGAGCGTGTACGCGTCGACATTTTCCCAGCGGGCCAAAGACTACATCAAGGTCACCTCCTACCGTCTCGAAGAAGAAAAGATGGCGGTGATCATCCAGCACATGGTCGGAGCGAGGCACGGACCGAGATACTACCCCAATTTTGCGGGCGTGGCACGGTCACACAATTTCTACCCCACGCCCCCCCAGAAGGCGGCCGACGGAATCATCTCGGTGGGGCTCGGCCTGGGCAAGATGGTCGTGGAGGGAGGGGCGTCGGTCAGGTTCTGCCCGAAGTTTCCCGAGCACCTGCAGCCATTCTCTCTCTCGGAGGAATCGCAGGCGAACTTTCAGCATGAGTTCTTCGCACTCGACATGGACGCCGCGAGGAAGGATATCCCGGAGGAAGGGGGGGCCTGGGACCATTCGATACGGAAGTTTCCGCTCGCCGCTGCGGAAGAGGACGGAACCCTCGGATATGTTGGATCGACCTACTCCGCGGAGAACGACGCGCTGTATGACGGCATCGCGAGAAGCGGGACGCGGCTCGTCACTTTTGCGCCTGTGCTTAAAAACAGGCTGCTCCCGTTCCCTGAAATCTTCAACAGGATCCTTGCAGCGGCGACGGCAAGCGTCGGGACGACCGTCGAGATGGAGTTCGCGGTGAACCTCGATGTGCCAAAGGGTGAACCGGTGAATTTCGGCCTTCTTCAACTCCGGCCCCTCGTGGTAAGCAGGGAATTCGAGGAATTGCATCCCGTATCGGTCGAGCCCGAGCGGGTATTGTGCCGGAGTGAGAAAGTGCTGGGGAACGGCGTGATTGATACGATCTGCGACATCGTCTATGTGGATCCCGAAACGTTCGACCGGTCGCAGAGTTCGGAGGCGGCCCGCGAGGTGGCGGGTCTTAATGCGAAACTACTCTCGGAGAGACGACCCTACCTCCTGATCGGGATGGGACGGTGGGGGACAGCAGACCCGTGGCTGGGGATTCCGGCGCGCTGGGACCAGGTCGGTGGAGCCCGTGCGATCATCGAAAGCGGCTTCAAGGATATCGTCGTCGCTCCCTCGCAAGGAACACATTTCTTTCATAATCTCACGGCCTTCATGGTCGGGTACTTCACCGTCAACCCCGCTCTGAACCAGGGATTTATCGATTGGCGGTGGCTAACCGCTCAGGAGCCCCGCGAGTCCGGGAACTTCACCCGCCACATACGGCTCTCAGCACCGTTGATGGTCCGGATGAACGGACACGAAGGAAAAGGCATCATCCTCCGCCCGCCCTAGCGCCAGAGACCGATCAATCTTCCTCGGGCACGCTGCTCCCCCACGCACCTGAGCGTGTCAGTAGTGAAATGCCGCTGATTCTCCCTTCTCAGGTCCGGATTGTGTATGCCGGTCCAATTTGCTACCATCCAGTATCTCCGGATTAGCAGACACGGATTCCGAGCCACACATACCCGAGAGGCCTATCACCCCGCAAGCCGATCGCAACGGCCGCATCCGGGTGCTTCTCTTCGACCTGATCTTCGTCGTGTTCGGCTGTTTTGCGGTTTACCACAGTTTCGTCAAACCAGGGCTCCCCGGCGAGCTCACCCTTGCCTATCCGGTGCTGGTCGACGGCGTCCCGGTGTCGGATCCGGACGAAGCGGAGTTCCTGGTGAGCACACGCTCTGTCGGTGACCGCGTCGTGATTGACTCGCCGGCCGGCGATCAGGGCCGCAGTTCTGTCGTCGTTGTCCCCTACCACGCTCTCCCCGAAACGCTTCTGGACATCGCGGCGGGGCTCATGCTTCTCGTACCGGGCGTCGTGGTCTACCTTTCGTGCAGAGGAGACTCCTCGGCGCTTCTATTCCACCTGGCGGCAACCACACTCGCCGCGGCGCTCCTCGGCACGAAGACGCTCTACACGATCCATCCCGTCTGGCTCGGCCGTATTCTGTGCATGCTCTTCTTCCTCTCCTATACGGCGATTCCGGTTCTGTTCCTTCATTTTACGTTTGTGTTCCCGAAGGTGCGTTGGACGCGCTACGGCGTCTGGCTCCCGTGGATGTATGGAGCAGCCGTGCTTCTCGCTCTCTGGGGCGGGGCGACCTACTTGCGCGCGGCTGAGGCCCGCTCTATGGAAGGGTTTCACGAAGCCGTCGGCATCTCCATGATCCTGAACGGGGCGGTGTTCGTCCTTATGCTCGCAGGAGTGGGGAACTTCATTCTGTCATACCGGATGGCCGCGGAGAGCGCCGAGAGGAAGAAGATCCGCTGGATTCTCTACGGTCTCTCCATCGGCACCGCCCCGTTTATGTTCTTCTGGGCCCTGCCCTATGCGTTCGGGATGCTTCCACTGGTTCCGGAATATGTCTTCAAACTGTTCCTCCTGCTGGTGCCGGTGACGTTCGCGATCTCGATCGTGAGGTATCGCGCCATGGACGTCGATCTGGTCATCAACCGGAGCGTGGTCTACGGATTCGTACTCGGCACCCTCCTTCTCCTCTATGCCCTCCTCGTGGGATCGGCTGCGGTCCTTATCGGCAGATCGCAGGCGGTGAGCTCCCCGTGGATCTCGGCCACCGCAGCGATTCTCATCGCGCTCTTGTTTACCCCCCTGCGGACGTGGGCGCAGGGATTTGTCGACAGGGCGTTCTTCAGGGTGCAGTACAATTACCGCACGGCCCTTCGCCGATTCCTGGATGAGATGAAAGAAACGGGCGATGTGGAGGAGATGTCGGCCCTCATCATCCGCAGAGTCGACGAGCTCCTTCCCGTCGAGCGCATCGGCTTCTTCATCGTCGAGGAGGGAACCCAGCGGTTGCGTCTGCTGGCCCATGAAGGCTTTGACCTGCTCGAAAAACACGGCCTGCGCTTTCAGAGCGAGAAGCTCAAGAGCACGCTCAACATGCCCGTCGCCCTCGACGATCAGATCGAGCCGGGACCGCAGCACGAGTCGGCGGACGCAGAGGTCTTCCGCCGCTGGGGAATGGCGCTCGTCTTTCCGATGACGACGGAGTCGGGGGAGATCATCGGATTCCTTGTGCTCGGAGCAAAGATGTCGCAGGTACGGTTCACGGCCGAGGACATCGACCTCCTTACGGCGGTTGCGCTGCAGGCGGGCCTATCCATTCAGCGTATCATGCTTCGGCATAAGCTCTTCCTCGAGCGGGAGTCCGCCCAGCGGCTGAGGGAATTGAATCAGTTGAAGTCGTATTTCGTTTCGAGCGTGTCCCACGATCTGAAGACCCCGCTTACCTCGATCAGGATGTTTGCCGAGCTCCTGCGGACGAAGAAGGAACTGCCGGCCTCCCGTGTGGAGGAATACCTGTCGATCATCGAGGGGGAAAGCGAGCGGCTGTCGCGGCTCATCGGCAACGTGCTCGATTTTGCGCGAGTCGAGAGGGGCGTCAAGGAGTACCATTTTTCAGATGTAGCGGTCGATGAGCTCGTCGGGCACGTCCTGAGCACGCTGGAGTACCAGCTCCGCATCGGACACTTCGCCGTCAGGACCCGGCTTTCCGCCGGAAACGCCGTTGTCTTTGCCGACCGCGATGCTCTGACGGAGGCCGTGATCAACCTCCTGAGCAACGCGATGAAATACTCGGGGGAGAACAGAGAGATTGTCGTTTCGACATTCCGGAAGGACGGCGGAGTGGGCGTCCGGGTGAAAGACCACGGCATAGGAATTGCGGTCGAAGAGATCGGCCATATCTTCGAACCCTTTTACCGGGCGGCCGGAGGCAAGAGCTCGGGCGCGGGCGGCACAGGGCTCGGCCTCGCGCTTGTCAAGCACATCGTGGAGGCTCACCGGGGGCATATCGACGTGGTGAGCTCTCCGGGCGAGGGGAGCGAGTTCACGCTCTTGTTCCCCACACAAGAGGATTCGCACGAAGGAGGCAGAGCATGAAACGCATCCTGGTCATCGAAGACGACCCGGCGATTCTCCGGGGACTTTCCGACTCGCTCTCGGAAGAGCACTACGAGGTCCTGACCGCGGCCGACGGCGAGAAGGGAGCCCTGATGGCGAAGCGCGAGAACATCGCGCTTATCGTTCTCGATATCATGCTTCCGAAAAAAAACGGGCTCGATATCTGCAGGGATCTCCGCCGATCCGGGGTAGACACCCCCATACTCATGCTCACGAGCAAGAAGGAGGAAGTCGACCAGGTCATCGGTCTCGGCCTGGGGGCGGACGACTATGTCATCAAACCGTTCAGTATCAGGGTCCTCCTCGCCAGAATCGACGCACTGCTCAGGCGCAAGGCTGCGGTTGCCAGGGACATCGACGGGTACTCGTTCGGAGACGTGGAGCTCGATTTCAAGAAGCTCGAGGCCCGGAAGAACAAACACGCCGTGAGTCTGACAACGAAGGAGTTCGAGATCCTCAAGTACTTCGCGGTGCACGAGGGAGAGGTCGTCACCCGCGATATGCTGCTCACCGATGTCTGGAAATACGGCGACGAAGAGACGATCCCGACGACGAGGACGATCGACAACTATATCCTCTCGATCCGCAAGAAGATCGAGGCGGATCCCGCACAGCCCTCTCATCTACTGACCGTCCACAAGGCCGGATACAAGTTCGTGAAAAACGCCTCCTGACCTCATGCCTGCAACACCGGTTCGACCTCGCGCAGCGGTTCAACGGGGGCGGGGCGGTCCTCCGGCGGCGCGGCCTTTGCAAACACCCGCTGTTGGGCGTGGTGGCGCTGGAAGATTGACAGCTTGAAGAACACGAAGCTCAGAACAGCGAGCTTCAACACGAACCGCGGAAGGGATTCACGCACCGACTGCATCCGCATGATTCCCGCCCACCGCCTGACGATATTCTTCCACGAATAAAAGATGCGGTTCACGCGCTCATACGCCCCGTAGATCTCATCAGGCGTCAGATGCTTGTGCCGGAAGACCAGATGGTCTCCTTCGTAGTGGGAAAGGTCCTCGTCGATCAGCCTTCCCTCCGAGACGACCGTGTCGTAGAAGGGCGTCCCGTAGATCGGAATGGAGATTGAGGGAAGAATGACCGCGTTCCCGACCTCCTCGAGTCTCCCGGGGAGCGTTTCGTAGTACTCCCGTGTGTCTTCATCGAGGGCAAACATCAGCCCCGTGAAGGTCAGGATCCCCCGACGGTGAAGCTTCTCGAATGCCTCCTTGTATTCGGAGACCCTGTTCTGGCGCTTCTGCACGCCGAGGAGGCTCCGCTCGCTCAGCGATTCCATTCCGATGAACGCCATCCTGCAGCGGGCGGCAGCCAGCAGCTCGACGAATTCGTCGTCCCGGAGGCATTCGATGCTGAACTGCGTTCCGACCGCCCAGAAGTCGAGCTTCGCGACTTCGCGCAGGAGCTCCTTCGCGTATCCGAGGTCGCCCCCCAGGTTATTGTCGAGGATCATCGCCATCTTCCGCTTGTGCCAGGGGAGACGCCTCGTCGCTTTCAGATCGTTGACAACGTCTTGCACGGGCCTCGTTCTGAACGGAAGCCGTTTGATGTTGAGAGCACAGTACGTGCAGGGGTGCGGGCATCCGCGGCTCGCCTCGGTCACGATCGGAACGGCGTACCCCGGCTCGACAAGATCGTACCGGGGGGGAGGAATGCGCTCGAGAGAGGGGGTGAGTCCGGCAACGTACCGCCGTTCGAGCGTGCCATTGACCGCGTCGGAGACCATGCGCGGGAATAAGCCCTGTGCCTCCCCGACGAGGATGGAATCGAAATGGGGGGCGACCTCCTCGGGAAATGTGGAGGCGAATTTGCCTCCCCCCAGAACGATCTTGCCCATCGCGCGGAAGCGGGCGGCGACTTCGAACGCGTGGGGTGCAAGGTAGTCCAGGAAGCTGAGCGCGACGATTGAGGCGTCCGTCCCGTACTCTATCGGGCGCACCATTTCATGGAGGACCTCCACCTCCACGTCCGGCGGGGCCATCCCCGCCAGGAGGATTCCCGGAAGGGGGGGCGCCGGAGTTCGCGCATAGTACGGGTCTGCATTCCGCAGGTTCTGGAAGAGAACAATGATGAGGAGTTTTGGCTTTTTCATCGCAGGCCTCCGGCTTCCCTCCGCCCCTCCGTCCCGACCCCGGTTCCGCACAGACTCCACACCTCCTCCACAGCAGTGAGAAGCCGGTCGATGTCTTCGCGCTTGTGAGTCGCCATGAGACTGATCCGGAACCGCTGCTGGGATACGGGAACCGCCGGGTATTCCACCGAGTTGACGAACATGCCCCTCCTGTGGAATTCGGCCGACGCCTGCCGAATGTTCATTCCTACAGGAACCCGCAGGGGAATGATCGCCGCCTCGGGATGTGAGTTGAAGCCGAGCGCCCGCAGGCCACGGGCAGCATACCGTACGTTTTCGCGGAGGCGCGCGAGGAGCTCCGGTTCCTGCTCAATGACGTCGAGGCCGGCGATTACGGTCGCGATCACGGCGGGGGGGAGTGACGCCGAGAACATGTACGAGCGGGCAAAGAACCTCAGATAGTTGACAATCGATCTCGAGGCCGCGACGAAACCGCCCGTTACGGCGAATGTCTTGCTGAACGTGCCCATGACGATATCGATCGCGCCTTCCAATCCAAAATGTTCGGGGGTCCCCGCTCCCGTCGGACCCATAACGCCCGTGCCGTGGGCGTCGTCCACAATCATCAGGGCATCCTGCCGCCTGCAGATCTTCACAATCCGGTCGAGCGGGGCGAGATCGCCGTCCATCGAGTAGACCCCCTCGAGACCGACAAACCGGTCTCCCTTCCCGTCGTGTGCGGCGAGCATGGCTTCAAGGCGGTCGCAGTCGTTGTGGGGGAATCGGTACGACTGCACCTCTCCCAATCTTATGCCGTCGCAAAAGGAGGCATGGCTGTAAGCGTCGTAGTACACCGTATCCTTCGGGTTCAGCAGGCCGCTGACGAGGCCGACGTTTGCGGCGTACCCGCAGGAGAAGATCATCGAGTCCTCGCAGCGCTTCAAGGCAGCAAGTCGCTCCTCCAGCTCCCGGTGAAGCTTCGTGGTGCCGTTCAGAAGCGGCGGGCCGCCGATGCCGGCCCCGTACTTTTCGAGAGCAAGGAGGGTGCGTTCTTTCACGACAGGGTGGGTTGCGAGCCCCAGGTAGTTGTTCGAGCCGAACATCAGCATCAACGCGGGAGCTCCAGTGTACGGGTCGATGACTGTGATCTCGCGATCGGCCGCGCTCACAATCTCCCGCATGCAGAGCATCTGGCGCCGCCGATGAAGTTCGTTCAGGAACGCATCGAAGTACTTCACTTTGTCCCCCAGCGAAAGAACCCTCCCCTTGAGCAGCACCTGCCGGAGGTCGAAGTTCTCGCCGCCGGAGTATTGATCATGCGCTGACATTGTTTATTGCTCCTTTCCGTATAGTCGCGTCGTACTCAAGGAGAGCCCCGACGTACACCCCCGGGTTCGACGCGCACTGAAAAGACAGATTCCGCAAGAATCCGGTATCGAGAGCCGCTACGCGGCCATATAACGGAAGCGTCACTTCCTTCGACACCGTTGCTCTCCCGAGCTCGCGAGGCCGCCACCCCGACTCCTCACTTGATTCCACAAGCCGGTCGAGGCGGCTCTCGGGGACGGTAAACAAGAGCTCGAACTCGCCGTGATGCCCCGCCAGTGCGAACCATGCTGGAAAGCCATGGGCCCTGAATTCAGCGAGCGCGCAGCGGCTCAACACGTCCTCCCATCCGGCGTTCAGCTCGAACCCGACGCCGTTCAACCGCATCAGCTGGTCGAGCGTCGTCAGCACGCCGTCGCTCGTATCCATGCACGCAGTGGCGATCCCCCGTATCGAATCTCCCTCTCGAAGACGCGCCTGAGGACGGTACTCAACGTACTTGCCGCCGGAGTTTTCGCCTACGACGGCGTTCACCCGCCGGCCCCCGGTAGGCCGGGAATCGGCCCGTCCGAGGAGATGCGAGAATATCCGGAGCGCAAATGCGTTGCCCGTACCGAGCGGTCCCGTTGTGAAGAGACGGTCACCGGGCTTGCATCCGACGCGCGAAAGCGGGGTCCCATCCCGACAGACGCCGAGCGCGGTGCCGGTGAGCACCATCTGCGCTCCCGAATTCGTGTCTCCGCCGAGGAGATGGGTTTCGCACGCCCGGCAGGCTTCGCGCACGCCCTTCTGGAGGCTCCGCAGTGAGATTGTATCGAATCCGTCAGGCAGGATCTCCGAAAGCAGCAGACCTAGAGGGCGCGCCCCGACCGCGGCGAGGTCGCTCATGCTCACCATGACGCTCATCCAGCCGGCCAGATAGGGATCGGCATACAGACCGGTCGAAAGCTCTTCCGAGATGCTGTCTGTCGTCGCAGCCAGAACACTTCCGGGGAAGTAAGGGAGCAGCACAAGCTCCGCATCGGCCTCGTGCAGCCCGTTGAGCTGTGCCGGGGAGCGGTCGAACGAGTCTACGAGCTCCTCGATCATCCGGTTTTCGAGCACGGGGTTCATGATCTGCACACGCGGAGATGCCGGGGAAGAATCCCAAATTGGGCGATTCGCGCAGCGACAACCTCGCCGTCGAATTCGAGGGCAAAGGGCCGTGCCGAGGTGACGATCATCGAAGACTCCGTGAATGATTCTACCCGCGGATCCCTCTTCGCCACGCACGTGCAACCCTTTGAAAGGGTGAGGAGGAGGCGGAGAAGCCCGGGCTTGTTCAGTCCCGTGAAGAGGTATGCATGCAGAAGTCCGTCATCCGGGGGGATGACCGCGTCGTACCGGAGCGAGCCCGACACGTTCGGATTCTTGAGCAGCGCGAGATTAGTCAGAGACAGATTGCGCTTATTCTGCCCGGGCCGGCTGAGCCCGACCCCGATATTCCGGTACGGGAAGATCGTCTTGATCGCGGCATAGAGAATGGCCGCCGGGGTGAAAGAGCGTTTTAATACTCCCAGCAATAGTCCGGACCGGTTAAAGAGGAGGTTCGCCTCGGCGGTGATCCCGATGCTCGCATTCACGATGAAATAGCGCGTTTGGAAACCCCCGATCGTTTGGAACGACACGGTGCCGATGTCCCGCGAGGGGCTGTCCTGAAAATTGATCCGCGTGGGCACGCCTTCAATCATGCCTCCCGACACGAGCGGCTTGTGGAAATCGTTGCTCGATCCGAGGCCGATCGCACCCAATTGAATCTTCCGGCGCTGCGAGGGCGTCGTGACGGAAAGCAGGGAGTTTACAAGTGCGTTGACCGTTCCGTCGCCCCCCGCCGCCACGAACCGCGTTTCGCCCCGTTCCAGGGCGCTCCGGAGCATGGCCGCAGTCGAAGTGCTGCCGTTCAGTAAAAAGATTTCCGGCGGGGGATCAGTTGCGCGGAGGGCCTCTTCGATGCGTCTCCATTTTCTAAGGCTCGAGCCTCCCGCTGCTGCGGCGTTGATAGCAATGATCATGGGATCCCTTATATCTGAGACCTCTCCGGTCTTGCCCCAAGTGCCAGGTTGAACGCCCCATAGAACATCGCAAGGGGCAAGAACCATCCGGGCCTGTGCGAGAGGATCGCGGCGGACAGCAACAGGATATAGCTGTGCAGCACCATTGCGATCGGCATGTGTGCTTCGGTGTCAGTCGTTGCGCGGTGCAGCAGTATCTGTGAAAGGATGGTCGAGACGGCGCCGGCCAGGAGCACCAGCTCCACGGGGAGTCCGGCGAGCGTGTGCGGTGCATCCCGCGTGACGATCGCAGCTGAGGCGAGGAAGGCCAGGATCGCAAGCCCGTCGCTCACCAGCGCCGAACAGTTCCGCCCGAATACGACTGGCATCGTTCGATAGCCGGTCTTCCGGTCTGCCGCGATATCTTTGAAATATCCCGACAGCACAAAATTCGCGTAGCCGAACAGCACGGCCGCAAGGAGGAGCCCGTCGGGGGGTGCAAGGGTCCCGCCCGGAGCGCCACAGTTGTATGCCATCGCGCAGAGGCAGGCGACGATCCACGCGTTATACAGGGGTCCTCCCCACCACCGCCGTTTGAAATACGTATATGTGAGCAACCCCATCCCGGCCGCGATTCCGAGAATGAGGGTGCGAGAATTCAGTGAGGCGAACACCAGGATGCACGACCCGAGGCCGCAGATGCTGACAAGGAGCACCGCCCGCTTCGACACGAGTCCCTGTGTGAGGGGCCGGTAAGGAGAGGAGATGCTGTCCGTGTCGATTTGAAAACAATCCGTGAGCGCCTGTCCAAAACCGTAGGAGAAGAACGATGCACAACCGACAGCGGCAAGCGCGCCGCGCGATATCGTATCCGAGAATGCGGCACCTGCAAGCCCGGTAATACCGGAGACAAAGAGGAGGTACGGCCTCATTGTGCGGACGTACGCACGGACGAATTCGGCGCTCCAAAGTCCGTATGTGACGCGGCCGGCCCTGTTACTCATACCGCGGTTCCCGAAATTGGACCCGGGTCGATTGGGGAGCGCGGTTACGAAAATTCTTTAACCTGATTCCCCCGATGCGGTCGAGGAGTGGATAGAGGGCAGTGAACAAGGCCGGGAACGCACCCATCAGGATTGCAGCAATCCTTGACCTGGCCGGCACAACCGATTCCGCCTGCTTCTTCCTGATGACCTTGATGATCGAACTCGCCACCTGATCGGGAGTAAGGGGGCGTTCGACGAAGGAGATTGTTGATTTGTCGTCCTGGGCTTCAGAACTCAGCATCGCTGTATCCACCGGTCCCGGAGAGACCAGGCTGACCGCAACGCCCGAGTGCCGCAGTTCCTCACGGAGTGAGAGGAAGAAACCCCGGACCGCGAACTTTGTCGCACAGTACAGGGATTCAAACGGCATCGGAACAATGCCTCCAAGCGAAGCGACGGCGATGAGGTGTCCGCTCCGCCGGGCCTTCATGAAGGGGAGGATTCGGAGGGTCCCGTTGAGGATGCTGAGGAAGTTTGTATCGACGACGGCCTCCACGTCCTCGGGTGTGAGAGAATCGAATGCTCCCGGCATGAGGGCTCCCACGCAGTGTACAAGCACATCGATGCGCCCGTACCTGCGGATTGCCGATGCCGCAACGTGAGACCACCCCTGGTAGGTTCTGAGATCTGCGCTGAGATAAAGATTCTGCCCCTTCTGGTCGTGCAACTCGTCTCTGAGGCGGGAGAGTTGTACCGGATCACGGCCTGCCGCGACGATCGAGGCACCTTCCCTCCCGAGAAGTGCGCATACCCGCCTCCCGATTCCCCCCGTTGCCCCCGTGACTACTATGACCTTGCTCTGCATATCAATTAGTTCATCTATTGTAGGCTCATGTTCTGAAGGGAAGATAGGAGAGCCCGCGCTGGGGTTTGTCACAAGATTGTCAGATCGGCGTCAAATCCAGCATCCGGGGGATTCCCGGCCGAAAGCGATCAGATTCCGGGCCCGGATTAAACTATTTGGCTCCCAAGGAGCTCTAACGTAGGACGCAGCCGAAGGGAAAGCCCGCCGCCGGCGCCACGTTTAACTTTCTCGGCGCATCGCTCCATCCCGTGCTGGATTCGGTGTTACCAATTCCCCCTGTACCGGGCGAGGCGCCTCCCATTCCGCTCACACTTTCCCTGATCGCAATTGCCGTGCTGGCGCCCGTCACCGCCGCGCAGCGGCTCGCCCACGTCAAGATCCGCCAATCTGACACTCCCTGACCAGGAGATCACCTCTCCGCACTCCGTGTAATTGATTCACCCTTCATCTTTTCGTATGTTGCTGAACGATGGAGAACAGACTTAGATCCGTCGGTGAGCAGGCGAGAGCGCTCGGGGGAACACGGCTCCTGATGGCGATCGCCGCCATCGTCATCATCGTTTGGGGCATCAACCAGGCGCAATCGGTCCTTGCGCTGGTCATTGTCTCCATCTTTCTGGCCATACTTGCAAGCTCTCCCGCCTCGTGGCTGAAGGAGAAAGGGTTTCCCGGAGCGCTGGCCGTATTGCTCGTGGTGGGCGCCATGGTCGTAGCGCTTCTGCTCATCGGCGTCGTCGTGGGCACTTCCGTGAGCGGGTTCTCGGATTCTCTGCCTTTGTACCAGTCGCGCATCCGGGAGCACCTCCTCACCATCAAGACGATGCTCGCGGGCCTGGGAATTTCCGTGACCGACAAGGCGCTTCTCCAGTATGCCAATCCCGGCACCATCATAACCCTGACAACAAGCCTTGTTTCGGGGCTCGGTTCCGTCGTCTCGAACGTCGTCCTGATCCTCCTGACCGTCATTTTCATACTGGTTGAGGCATCCAGCTTTCCGGCAAAGCTCCGCGCAGTCCTTTCGGATCCCGAGCGGACCTTCTCCCAGTACTCGCGGTTTGTGGAAGACATCAAAAGCTATACCCTCATCAAGACTCTGATCAGCGTTGCGGCCGGAGTGCTTGTCGGGATATGGCTCTACATCCTCGGAGTCGATTTCCCCGTCCTCTGGGGTTTTCTGGCGTTTCTCCTCCATTATGTACCGAATGTGGGATTTCTGTTCGCGGCTGTTCCTGCAATTCTGTTCGCTCTCGTTCAGCTGGGAGTTGGGGCCGCTGCCCTCAGCGCCTCCGGATACGTGGTCATCAGCTTCATCCTTGGGAACATTGTGGAGCCCCGGTTCATGGGAAAGCGGCTGGGGCTTTCCACGCTCGTCGTCTTTCTTTCATTGGTCTTCTGGGGAAGCGTGCTGGGCCCAGTGGGACTGATCCTCTGCGTTCCTCTCACAATGACCCTCAAGTTCGCGTGCGAATCGAGCGAGAGCACCCGATGGTTGTTCGTACTTCTCGGCCCTGAACCCCATGCGGAAACCCCTCAACCCCCGTCGCAGACAGACGCCGTCGCGTCCCCCGAGGCGCCCAAGCAGCCCGCTTAACTCTTCTTCCAAGCGGGAAAATGCTTCCCGCAGGTTCCGGTTGCGAAGCTCCTCAGGTTAAGTTTTTTTAATCCGCTCATACCTCCTCACGATTCTTGCAGATAGGGCAAGCCCTTCCACCCATTACGGTTACTTAAGTAGATTCAATCAGAAATCTAGGGGTTTTCCCTATTGTCCGCGCTCGATTGATGAAGTAGATTGGTGATCACGACCCCTGATGGGGTCTGATCGCAGAACAGTTCTCCGCTGCCCGTGATATTCGTCACCGGGGTTGTTGAGGGACAGGCGGGGAATCGGTAGATAGGGAGAGGCGCTCTCGATCCACATACACCAATCATCTTAATAAAAGGAGCTTCCTCATGAAGAGAGTCTCTGCATCACTTCCGGGCCTGATCGCCGGAGTGGCAGTCGTGATGGTGATCGTAGGACTTCTGGTTTCCGGCTGTATGAAGACCCAGGATCCGGTTTCCACCACGACCACCCCGGAGAATACCGGGACATTTCTATCGGGTAACGGCAACGGCGTTCCCAGCGGGCCCCATTATGACCTGAACATCATCGGGGTCCCGAAGGACAAAACTGCCGATATGACCGGAGACAACGGGCACCGGATTTTCGTGCCGCTGGACGGGAACGTCAAGATCCTGTTGTCCGAGGGCCCTTTCCAGGTCCTCGATGCTAACGGCACAGACAATACTCCCGCGTCATTCCAGCTGCCGAACCCGGATTCCGCGAATTCCGGCGTAACGCTGTATTCCGTCTACGCCAGGGCGCTCGGAAAACCGGGCGGGAAGTCGTTCCTCGTCACCTGCGGAACCGATTCGCAGGGCGTAAACTTCTGCTCCACCGATACAGCGTTCTTTGTCCGCTCGAAAGGCAAGCAGACGTTCACCAACGTCAGCAAAGAACTCCTCTACATCTATGCGGACATCAACGGCGACGGGATCATCGACCGCGTGCCGCTCTTTGATTCATCGCTCGTGAACTACTTCTGGCAGTACGACAACACGGGTCTGAAGCTCCTGCAGCTTCGGTTCTACGACGTCTCAACGACCGTGCCGTAATCTCCGGAAGGGCAGCAGTCCTCCAGATCGAACGGGGTGAGCAAGAGCTCATCCCGTTTCTTTTCCGGCCGCCTCCGCCACATCCTCAGGTTGTAACTCCCCCCGAAACTTGTTAGATTGTCCCACTTCAAAACAGGAATCCATGATCGGCCAAACGATCTCGCACTACAAGATCCTCGGGAAGTTGGGCGAGGGAGGCATGGGCATTGTCTACAAAGCCCTCGACACGCAGCTTGATCGAACCGTAGCCCTAAAATTCATGCCTGAGTATGTTGCCTCCGATGAGACGGAGGTGGCGCGCTTTCTCCAGGAAGCCAAGGCGGCATCGGCGCTCAATCATCCGAACGTCTGCACGATTTACGGCATCCACGACGAGGGCGGGCACAGATTCATCGAGATGGAGTTTGTCGACGGCGTAACCCTTCGCCAAAAGCTCCCGATCCACTCGATGTCCGAAGCCCTCGCGTACGGCGTGCAGATCGGCGACGCGTTACACGAGGCGCACCAGCGGGGGATCGTTCACCGCGACATCAAAGCCGACAACCTGATGGTCAAGACGAAGAATCAGGTGAAGGTCATGGACTTCGGCCTCGCCAAACTGAAGGGGAGCTTGAAGCTCACCAAGGCGACTTCCACGGTCGGTACGCTCGCCTACATGGCCCCCGAACAGCTTGAGGGGGGAGAAGTCGATGCGCGCAGCGATATTTTCTCGTACGGCGTCGTCCTCTACGAAATGCTCACCGGGCGTCTGCCCTTCCGGAGCGAGCACGAGGCGGCCCTGATGTATTCGATCCTGAACGACGATCCCGAGCCCATCCAGAAATTCCGGAGCGATCTTTCTCCCGTTCTCACGAACATGATCCAGCGGGCTCTGGAGAAAAATCCCAACGAGCGCTTCCAATCGATCAATGAGATGGTCATCGAGCTTCGCCGGCTCCAGAAGCAATCGACGAAGGTATCGCGAACATCCCTTCCTTCGATGCCTTCGCAGAGCGCCCCCGTTGAATACGTCGCACCATTCCCTCCCCCGGCAAGCGCCCCGGAAGCCGGATGGGGGAGGAGAAAGCTTTGGATCGGGGCGGCCGCCGCCGCAGCGATCATCGCCGCGGCAGCCCTCTGGTTGTTCGTACTCGGCCCGCCTTCGCGCTTCGCTCTCAATCCAAACATGACCTTCCGCCCCCTTCAGGCTCAATTCCGGGAGATAGGATATCCGAGCATCTCACGCGACGGGGGATGGGCTGCGTTTCCGGCGGCGGGAGACCAAAAAACGTACGACGTGTACCTGATGAACTCCAGTTCCGGAGAGCCGAGGAAAATAACAGACGATTCGGCGGGCTTCATGGCTTCGGTGGATTTCTCTCCCGACGGAGGACAAATAGTCTATGACAGGTCTGACAAGGGATTCACCAAGCCCGAAGTCGCCACGGTGTCATCCCTGGGAGGTGTCAGCAAGCGGATTGTCAGCTCAGGATTCTTCCCGAGGTGGCGGCCGGATGGACAGCGGATCGCCTACTTCCGGTCCCCCCAATGGGGGAGCGGCCTCGGGAAGTCGGAGATCCGTTCGGTGAAACCGAACGGCACGGATGACCGTCTGGAATTCACGGACAGCCTTAATGCGACGGGCATGTACGCGTGGTCGCCCGATGGGAGGTCGATCTGCTGGTGCCGCAGAGTGCCGGCCGGCTATTTTGAACTCTATGTGCACGATCTCGAGACCGGGAAGGAACGTCAGCTGACTTCGTTCAAAAAACAGACGGACTATGTCTGCTGGATCCAGAACGACCAGGTTATCTTTTCATCCAACGTTACGGGGAACTTCAACCTCTGGATGATACCCGCCTCGGGCGGAACGCCGGTGCAGATTACGCGCGGCGGCGGGCCCGATCTTGCGCCGGCAGTCTCAGCAGACTTGAAGCGGCTCATCTATCTGCAGCAGCAAGGGACCGCGCATCTCTGGCTGGCGCCTCTCCAGCAGGCCGGGGCACAGCAGATTACATTCGACGAAGCCCAGCTTAATGATCCGTGTTTTTCCCCCGACGGCCAAAGGATCCTCTATGTGAACTACGGCCTGGATCCGTCACAGAACATCGCGACGATCGAGGTGATCAGGAGGGACGGGAAAGACCGGAGACAGCTGATCTCCGAGGAGGGAAGCATACATTCGCCCCTCTGGTCACCCGACGGGAAGTGGATCGTGTACGCCGCGCACCGCGACACGATCTCCCACGATTCCGCGAAGGCCTATATTTTGGACGCGGAGAATCCGGGGGCGCCCAGGCAGATCGGCATCGGTTTGCCCGCACAGTGGATTGATGACCGGTCGTTCGTTACGAACAACAGCGGGGGATCCTGGACCTGCACGATCGACGGCGCGCCCCCAAAGCGGTTCTTCCGCGATTCTACCGCGGCCCAGCCCGTGCTCGGCGGCAGGTACGTTGTATACATGGATGTCGTTCAGGGGAGAAAGACCGGCGTATGGCTTGAAGCTGTGCCCGGATCGCAGGCTTCAACGGTGAGTCCGAGGCAGTTGATTAAATCGGTCGGCTCGTATGCGTACGATGCGGCCAGCAAATCGGTATACTACGCGTCTCCCCAAAACGACCTGCGGCGTCTAAGCCTCCCTGACGGCGGGGAACAGGTCGTGCCGGGGAACCTCCCGGGTTTCAGCGTCCAGAGCTCGTTCGCAATCAGTTTGGACGGGCGCTTTATTGCTTATCTCGATCCGAGAAGGGCGAGCAAACTCATGCTGATCGACAATCTCCATTGAGGCCAGGCACTCGGCAGGTGCTTATGCAGGTATTCCGGTTTCCCGCACGATTTCGACGCTCTTCTCCCTACGGTAAAAACCCCACCAGCAGAATACGCTACTCACCCGATTGATATTGACATCGGGTTTCGTTACCATATACCATCCGGGCGCGCAATCCACCGCAGTAATCCATTCACTAAACCGGAGGGTCTTATGAAACGCGCACTCGGTATCCTCGTTCTCTCTTCCTTTCTAATTGTTTCCTGCCAAAAGGATGTCACCTCCCCGACGTCAATCGACACAGGGGCGCCTGCTCCTGCAGCGTTCGCTCAACGGCAGGCAACCCAAACGTCGACAACGCAATCATCGGGCAGTATGAACGGCATCGCCGGAAGCATGCCGGCGTTTTACGACAGCGCGCTTTTTAACATCAATTTCATGGAGCTGCCGCCGGGGGGTGAGAGCGTCAACATCGCCCGCAATGGTTCGATTAATACGATCTACATGTCGGATCCGGGACTCCCAGGGGGCAAGATGTTCATCAGCGTTCTGGACGCGATTCAGGGGGACGGATTTAACCCTCTCTGGAGGGAAGTCCAGATAACGTTTAACTCCGGGTTTACTCCCCGTCAGCTCTTCTCGGATACCGAGATCCTCGCCGCCGCAGGCGGATCCAACCCTGAAATCAGCCTGACGACCACCGACGAACTCTATCGTTGCTCGGTCATCGGGCATAAGTAAGACTACGTAAGGCGACTCTGTGAGCCGGCCCACGCTCCAGGGGCCGGCTCTCATGGTGCCGAGCGCTCCTCACAGGTTTGTAACTCCCCTCAAAACTTGCTATGTTAGGACCGTCATTTCTTTAAACCCCCTTTTGCTCGTAACTCAACAACCTCATTGAAATCCTGGAATCCGTATTGATGACTGGACAAACTGTCTCGCATTATGATATAATCTCCAAGCTTGGCGAAGGAGGCATGGGCGTCGTCTATAAAGCACAGGACACGAAACTCGACAGGCCTGTGGCGATCAAGTTCCTTCCCCCGCACCTATCGGCCTCTCAGGATAACAAGGCGCGCTTCATGCAGGAAGCACGCGCGACAGCCGCGTTGAACCACGCCAATATCCTGAACGTGTACGACGTGGACGAGCAGGACGGCCGCATGTTTTTCGTGATGGAGTACATCGAGGGGAAGACGCTCAAATCCCACATCGCAAGCCTGAAAGCGGGGGAAGGAGTGCCGGTGCGCCAGGCGATCGATTGGGCTATGCAGGTCGCCCAGGGACTGAAGGCTGCGCACGAGAAGAACATCGTGCACCGGGACATCAAGCCCGAAAACATCATGCTCACGAAAGACGGCCACCCGAAGATCATGGACTTTGGGATCGCGAAGCTGAAGTCGGGAACGGGGATGACGAAAACCGGCACATCGCTCGGTACTCTCTCGTATATGTCTCCCGAGCAGGCACAGGGCCTCCCGGCAGACCAGCGGTCGGACATATGGTCGCTCGGGGTCGTTCTGTATGAAATGCTCACTGCCGAATTGCCCTTCAAAGCCGAGCATGAGGCGGCACTGATGTATCTGATTGTGAACGAGACGCCTCTCACGCCAAGCTCGCACGATCGGCGGATCCCTCCGCCGGTCGAGAGGTTCGTCATGAAGATGCTCGCGCGGGACCGGGAGGAGCGATTCCAGTCGATGGATGAAGTGCTGACATCGGCACGATCAGTTCTCGCCGACATCGAAAGCGCAGGGCAGGCGGGCAAGGCGAAGGCGATCGCGCTCCTGCCGTTCGAGAATATCAGCCCGGATAAAGAGAGCGACTATTTCAGCGACGGCCTGACCGAGGAGCTCATTCTGAGCCTCTCCAAGCTCAAGAACATGCGCGTCGTCTCGCGCACGAGCACCATGCAGTACAAGGGGACCAAAAAAGACATTAAAACGATCGGACGCGAGCTCGGGGCCCGATACATCCTGGAAGGAAGCGTCAGAAAGTTTCAGGAGGACCTCCGGATCACCGTGCAGCTCGTCGACGTCGAGAGCGACGCCCAGCTCTGGGCTGCGAAGTACAAGGGCAAACTGGCCGATGTCTTCGACATTCAGGAACAGGTTGCCGAACAGATTGTCGATGCGCTCATGGTGAAGCTCTCACCCTCGGAGAAGGTCGTCCTCACGAAGCGCTCGACCGAGAATCCCGAAGCATTCGATCTGTACATGAGGGCCAGAAACTCGCTCTACCGGAGGACTAAGACCGACATCAACTCCGCGATCCAACTCTTTCTCCGGGCGATAGAGCTTGACCGGCGCTATTCGACCGCGTATGCCGGTCTGGGAGAAGCGTACGCCACGCTCTATCAGGACCTTGACAGGAATGATTCCTATCTTGACAAGGCGGTGGAGGCATGCCACAAAGCCCTCATGTATGATTCGACTCTCTCGGAAGCGTACGCCGCACTCGGAATAGCGTACTTCAATAAAAAAATGCTCCAGGAGGCGCAGGACGCGGGCCGGAAGGCAATTGAACTTGATCCGAATAATTCAACTGCCTACTGGGTGCTGGGAAGGATTTATCACAGCACGGACCAGGATCGCCTGGCGGTCGACGTGTACAATACGTGCATCGATCTCAACCCCGATTTCTACTCGGCACACACCGACCTCTACACCTCCTATGAGAAATTGGGAGAGGCGGAGAAGGCGGCGGATGCCCTTCGGAATGTGCTTCAGGTCATTCCGCGCTATCTGCAGGGCCATCCGGATGACGGGCGCGCCCACATGCTCCACGGCATTTTCCTGGTGTATGCGGGAAGGAACGAGGAAGCCAAGGAGGAGGCGGGGAAGGCGTTGAGACTTAATCCTACTGATCCCCTCATGATGTACAACGGGGCATGTTTCTATGCCCGGATCGGAGAGTCCCGCCTCGCGGTTGAGTCGCTCCGGGGTGCAATTACCGCTGGTTATCAGAATTACGAATGGATCAAGCGTGATTCGGATTTCGACACCCTACGCAACGACCCTGGTTATCTCGACATGATGCGGGGGAAGTGACGCAACATCGTGAGGAAGACAGCGACACTGCCAGCCAAGATGTGCTACGATCACGTCGGAGGGCTGCTGGGCGGACTCTTGCGGGATGTGTTTGTGAAGAAGGGGTGGATTGCGAGAGCCAGGCCGGCCGACAAGCACTACTACATCACGCGCAAAGGGAAGGCGGGGTTTGCGAAGCTTGGAATCGACCTGGAACAGATAAAGCCCGACAGCTGAGGGAGCCGAGCCGATTATTCCTTGAGCCTCGGATCGGTGTATCCGGAATTCAGCTTTAGTTCGATATAGAACAGATCGTCGGCGATTTTGAAATCCTCAGGCCTGTCGATTTTCAGCGTGATTGTCTGCCACGTCGTCGTCGGCGAAATCCAATCGAACCCTTTCCCATTGATGGTGGCCTTGATCGGCATCCTGAAGCCTGGCACGTCCGCTGACCAGCGATAGCGCGCTGTGATCGTAGGACCTTTCTTTCGGGTGATGACCTCAAGGCGCGGAGGCTTTGGAAACTTCAGATATTGTTCGAAGAAGTACGAGAGATCCTTCCCGCATCGCCTGTTTACGTACTGCACGACCGTATCATACGTGATCGTCCGGTACCGGTACGTCTCCTGGATTCCCCTTAGAATCGAGATCCACAGCTGATCGTTGTCGATCACGCTCCTGAGCGTGTTCAGCACCAGCTGCCCCTTGTGATACATGTCGACCGGTCCCTCGTGCTGGACGTTGTACACTCCTACGATCGGTGCGTCATTCAGTACAAGTTCCTTTTTGGCATTGATGTAGTTGAGTGACTGATTCCGCCCGAATCGATCCTCCACGAACAGGGCTTCCGCGTACGCGCCGAAACTCTCATGGATCCACATGTCGGCGACGTCCTTCGAGGTGACCGAGTTGCCCCACCATTCATGAGCGCTCTCATGGACGATAATGAAATCGAACTTCATGCCGATCTCCGACTGTGACCTTCCAACATATCCCCCCAGATAGCGGTTTCCGTATGCGATCGCGCTCTGATGTTCCATGCCGTTGTGAGGCGACTCGATGAGTTTGTAGCCGTCCCGAATAAAAGGATACGGTCCAAAGAAACGTTCGTACGCCTTGAGCATCCCCTTGACCTGCTCGAACTGCTCCTGGGCCACAGGGAGATGGTAGGGCATGACATAGTAGTCGAGGGTCAAAACGCCGCCGGTACTCCGGTACACGTCGGAGAAATGGGCGAATTTCCCGACGTTGACGGTGACGTTATAATTGTTGATCGGATAACTGACAAACCAATCATAGCGGGTCCACCCGTCGGTTGAGGGAGTCTTGGCGCGGAGGCGGCCGTTCGATACGTCTTCGAGTCCGGGCGGAACCGTAATGCTGATCATCATGCTGTCGGGCTCATCCGCCTGGTGATCCTTGTTCGGCCACCAGAGGCTCGCCCCCGTTCCCTGGCAGGTGACCACGGCCCACGGGTCTCCTGCTGAATCAGTTTTCCAGGTGAAGCCGCCCTGCCACGGGGGATTCTTGGCGACGACCGGCTTGCCTGAATATGAGACGGCGACCCGGTGATTGGTGCCCTTTTCGAGAACCCGGGGGAGTTTCAGGAAGAATGCGTTCGAATCGCGGTCGAACGGTATCTCTGTTTTCCCGTCGAGAATGATCCCGTTAATCTGCATGTTTGCGAAGAGGTCGAGCTGCATCCGGTCGAAGGCGGAGTCGACCGTGAATACAATGGTGTTCGAACCGCTGATCGATTGCTCGGTGGGGTCGATTCTCACATCGAGGTGGTAGTACCGGATGTCATAACACCGCCGCTCGGGAGAGTCCATTCCTCTGAGCGTATCGGCATGTGTGAAGACGGGCGGAGCTTTCAGCTCAACCTGACAGCGTGCGACAGGCGAGCCGGCCGAAAGGAGCACGCACAGCGCCCCCGCGATGAAAGGTGTCCTCTCTGTCATAAGCACAAGCTCTGGTATTTGAGTGTTCTGGTATACCGCCGGAATATAGGAAAATCCGGCTGATAAACCGTACGCGAACACTGTTACCGGAATCGATGGTGCTCTTGCCGTTTCTCCGGATTTGACTCGACGGCGAAGTTTTCCTACTATTCCCGGCGATTACGCCGGAGTAACAATCCGGGATCCCGAGAGTGTACCGAATCTGGAGGATACATGAAATACCTTCTCTTAACCGCGTTGCTCATTTTGGGCGGTTGCGCCACACCCCCGACAATCACGACGTATCAGGTACCCGGCAGCACCGAGGCGCCATGGCGGATAGCGGGACACAAGAGTAACTCCGGGGACCGAATCGACGTGACGATAAACGATTCGCTGGTCTGCATTGTGGATGTGGGACCGATGACGAGTTCCGACGAAGCGAAGGCGGAATACAAAGGTCGCAAGGTCTTCTGTACCCTGCAAAGAACCTCAGGGTTGACGGGGAGCGGCCTGCTGTGCATGGTGATGATTGACGGGGCACTGGCGGCCAAATTTGAGTTCAGGGATTAACCGAGGGGATGTCCCAATGGCCGGGATCGCACGGCCTGAGTTTGAGTTTGCCATCGCACGTTGAGATGCCTGCGGCCGATCGGATCATCATCGCTGCGTTTGCACTGTCCGGCTTTTGCCTCTTCTCGGCCCAATACGTGTCCTCTCAGGATTCCGGGAGAGTACTCCCTTCCCCCAAGCAGGTCGAATATCAGAAAATGGAGCTCGTGGGCTTCATCCATTTCAACATGAACACCTTCACCGATAAAGAATGGGGATACGGAGACGAGGATCCGAAGTCGTTCAACCCGAAGAATCTCGATGTAGAGCAGTGGGTGCGCGTGGCAAGAGAAGCCGGGATGAAGGAATTAATCCTGACGGCGAAGCATCACGACGGTTTTTGCCTGTGGCCTTCCGCATACACCAAACACTCGATTCGAAGGAGTCCTTACAGGGCGGGGAAGGGGGACATCGTCCGTGAATTCACAGATGCGTGCCACAGATCCGGCGTCAAGGCGGGATTGTATCTCTCTCCGTGGGATAGGAACAGCGCTGCCTACGGCACTCCCGCGTACATCGACTATTACAAAAATCAGCTTCGGGAACTTCTCACACACTATGGCGAAATTTCAGAGGTATGGTTCGACGGCGCAAACGGCGGCGACGGATACTACGGTGGCGCCAGAGAAACCCGGAGAATCGACAGCAAGACCTACTATCCGTGGAAGGAATTCGCCGACATCGTCTACCGACTGCAGCCGCATGCCTCGATATTCTCCGATGCCGGACCCGATCTCCGCTGGATCGGCAACGAGGACGGCAGCGCCGGGGAGACATGCTGGTCGACCATCGACACATCCGAACTCATAGTCGGGGAATCGAACCAGCGCTACCTGAATACGGGAGATCCTGAGGGGAAATCGTGGCTTGTGGGAATCTGCGATGTCTCAATAAGGCCCGGGTGGTTCTATCACCGGAGCCAGGACACTCTGGTAAAATCACCCCGGGAACTGGTGGATCTGTATTACAGATCCGTCGGGAGGAACGCCGTCCTGCTGTTGAATGTCCCGCCGAATGCGGATGGGCGGATCTCTGATGTCGATGCGCGGACGCTGAGAGAGTTCAGGCAGATCCTAAATGAGACATTCGGGAACAACCTCGCTCTGCAGGCGGCCGCGACTGCCTCGAGCTCCGACGTATCCCACAGTGCCTACAAACTCGTGGACGGAGACAGTACCACCTTTTGGAAGGCCGGGAGGCGCGAGCGAATATGCTCGGCAGAGATTCAGCTGCCGGGTGTGAAAGAATTCGATCGCATTGTCTTGCAGGAACCGATTTGGTGGGGCCAGAGGATCTCGCGCTTCGAGATTCAGGCTCGCGCAAGCGGGGAGTGGAAGGCGATCGCGCATGGGACCACTGTAGGATACAAACGCATCCTGCGCACCGCTCTCATCCGGGCCGACAGGGTGAAGGTAGTGATTGAGGAGGCCAACAATTCACCCGCACTATCGACTCTTGCGTTGTACAAATCTTCGGCGAAGGAGTAGCGCCCACCGTTCGCTAAGCGGACCTCTCTTTTACCCAACCTACGTGCCCGGAGCAGGACTTGAACCTGTACGCCGTTGCCGGCACTAGACCCTGAATCTAGCGCGTCTGCCAATTCCGCCATCCGGGCGTGAATTCGAAACAGTCACGGGGCTCACCCCATTTCAGAGTTTCCTCGCAGTTTCTTGAGGGAGAAACGCGTCAGGAACTGGTTTTCGCACGGGGGAGGGGGCAGGATAAACCGCGACACTACAAAAGTAACAATTTGTAAGCTCATTTTCAATCTACTCCGGCCAAACAATTGCTGTTGAGAAGGTTAGTTGGTACATTTCATCCCGGGAAGGTTTCTGAGCATCGGAGGACACATCGAGACAACAATACCCAGACCTACTGCCATGGGATGGCGGTGCGCCGTTGTAGGATCCCTTTTCGTGTTACTTACCCCGGGATCATTGGCACAAGGGAATCCCACCCTTTTCTGGATAAAGGTCAACGATTCCATTGGCGGATACGATTCTCTGACGTTTGGAAATCATCCGTTCGCGACGTACTGCGTCGATACCGGCCTCGGTGAGAATTACTCTCCTCCTTTTCCTCCCAGCGGTTTCTTCGCCGTCTTCCTTAGCATTCCAGGGAGAGCAAATTGCTTCACAAACCTCGGGCTAATCAAGAAGGATCTTCGCGGCTATAACCTGTCGGGGACGGATACGTTCCTGATCCGAATTGCGAATCTGGACAGCGCCGCTCAACTGCCATCGGCCACCGCTACGCTGAGATGGCCGGACATGAATTATCTTGGCACTCGCTGTGACAGTATGTTCTTAGTCGATCCCTCCCAGTCGATCATCAAAGAGAAGGTTAACATGTTTTCGACAGAAAGCATCATCCTCGATAGCGTTTACAATCCGACAGGTCCAAATCCCTCAGCCCCACTCTTTAAATTCTTCATTTATATCTATGGTGTTCGGCCATGCTCGTCCATTTGTGATTATCCGCCGATAGTTCACACGCTTTCTGCGACCGAGATTGATTCAAGTGCGGCGACGCTCAATGGCAGCGTGATACCGGGTTGTTATTGGCTCGATTCGGTGACGTTTGAATATGGCGCTACTACAGCGTACGGTAACGAGATCGTCGGAGTACAGGGATCCGGGTATCGAGTTTCGGCCACTATCACCGGCCTGCAACATAACACCACCTATCACTTCCGGATCGCCCCTTATTTGCATTTTTCCGATTGTTGCTCACCTTGTTCATCACCTTGCTACGGGGAAGATAGCAGCTTCACAACCGATGGGCTGACAATCGTTAAGAAAGATGATACCGGGATCCCCCCCAAATTCGTGTTGAACCAGAATTACCCCAATCCGTTGAACCCTTCAACTGTAATCACTTACGATCTGCCCTCAACTACCCACGTAAAACTCATGGTATTTGATATGCTTGGTCAGGAGGTCGCAAGGCTGGTTGATGAAACTGAATTCGCCGGTCGGCACACTCAACCATTCAACGCTGCCATGCTCTCGAGCGGTGCATATATCTACACACTCAGTGCAGGAAGCAATGTTCAATCAAAAATCATGACAGTGATACGATGAAAGGCGGATCAAAGTATTTTCTTATGGCGGTCCTCCTGACCGCACATCCTGTTGCGATCGCGCAAGGGGAATTTCGGCTCGAATTGACAGGGAGCACTGCCTTGAACACAATTGAGGACGCTGCGACTCTCCTCTTAGATCCTTCGGCTCTCGGCAATGCTAAAGGCGCCGGACACTGCAACTAGCGTCCCTCCCGGCTACACTTATTGGGTCGAGCTGATCACCGCAGAATCGGAGGACTCGCGCAACGTCCGTCGCGGAAGGATCATCCGATTCCCACAGCTCACCATGCCCCTCCTCGCCGCGCACACGCCGCCACACTGGAAAGTGACGCACACCGACGAGATCGTTGAAACAGCCAGGTTTGACAAGCCGTTCTCGCTTGTCGGAATTACCGCAAACACACCGGCGGCGCCTCATGCCTACGAAATGGCGGCCAAGTATCGCGAGATAGGCATCCCGGTTGTCATCGGAGGGCCCCATGCCACCCTGATGCCCGAGGAGGTTGCCGGGCATGCCGATGCGGTGGTCGTGGGGGAAGGGGAGCTGGTCTGGCCACATGTGCTGAGCGATTGCGAGAAAGGGAGACTGGCAAGGACGTACCGGAGCGAGAGGCTTCCCGATCTCCATAAGATGCCGCCGCCCCGTTGGGATCTGATCAAAGGCCGCGTCTACGGAAAGGGAGTCTCGATCGCGACGCGCGGGTGCCCGTTCGATTGCGATTACTGCTCGATACCTGCAATGTATCAGCGCCGCATGCGCCGCCGGCCGATCTCCGAAATCGTGGAGGAGGTGCGCAGGATGCCCGGGCGGGCGCTCGTGTTCTGGGATGACAATATCGGCGCCAACAGGCAGTACGCGAAGGAGCTGTTCGAGGCAATCGCTCCGCTGGGGAGATGGTGGACAAGCCAGGCCACGCACGACGTCGCCTTCGACGATGAGTTTCTGGCCCTCGCCGCGCGGAGCGGCTGCAAAGCGCTCTTCCTCGGGCTTGAGTCAGTGTCGCAGGAGAGTTTGAACGGCGCCAACAAGCGGCATAACAACGTCTCGGCCTACACCGAGGTCATGCGCAGGTTCCACGCCCACAGGATCGCGGTGCAGGCTGGGACGGTCTTCGGATTCGACCATGATGACAGGTCGATATTCCGGGACACGGTCGACTATTTCAGGGAGATCGCAGTCGACTCGGCGACGATCGGGATCCTCGTGCCCTTTCCCAACACCCCGTTATTTCGCCGTCTGGATGCGGAGGG